>JBBRTG010000014.1:0-89846 GCA_038244655.1 Chitinophagales bacterium | reverse complement strand
GAAAGCGAAATGATGAATCGAACAAGTGTACGTCATTGCGAAAAGTTTTCGGGGATTTTTGCCGAAACTTTGTGGCAATCTCATGTGGAAACCTTTTATGAGATTGCTTCGTCGCCGGAAGATTTTAATATAAAGAAAATTTGTTCGGCTCCTCGCAAGGACGAGCTTTTAGCATTAATAAAAGATTGTGCTTATTCTACCTAATCCTATTATTTTAAAATGAAAAAACACTGCAAGGCAGTGCTTTTGAAATGATTATTCTTTTTGATATTTATTTTTTCTTTTGGCTTTTAGGAGCAAAAATGGCAAACATTCTTTTACCTTCCAGCTTAGGCATACTTTCCAGTGTTCCTACTTCTACAAGCCTTTCAGCAAACTTTAGCAGTAACAGTTCGCCTCTTTCTTTAAACATGATAGCTCTTCCTTTAAACTGCACGTATGCTTTAACTTTATTGCCATCTTTTAAAAAGTTTTCAGCATGTTTTGATTTGAAATCAAAATCATGATCATCAGTATTAGGTGTAAAGCGAATTTCTTTAACTTCAGAAACTTTGCTTTTGGCCTTCATCTCTTTTTCTTTCTTTTTCTTTTCGTAAAGAAATTTGTTATAATCTATCACTTTACAAACCGGCGGATCTGCCTGTGGAGAAATTTCAACGAGATCAAGTCCCTGGTCGTTTGCAATTCGTAATGCTTCTGCAATAGGATAAACACCTACTTCTATATTTTCGCCAACCAGCCGTACCTGTGGTACTTTTATCATGTGGTTGGTTTTATGTTCCTGTTGTTGTTCTTTTCTGAAACGTGGATTAAATGCGCCTCTTGGGGGCCGGGGTGGAAATGCCATTAATTGATTTTAGTTTAAAAATAAATTCTATTTGTTATAAATAATTTGATGAGTAAAAAAACAGAGCTACAGATCCAATACCTGTTCCTACAATCCAATAGATAAAATTATCAAAACGCTTTAAAGTTCTTGCTCTAAACTTTATTAGATCTTCCTTTAAGAGTTCAATTTCTTTCTTTGTATTTACTACTATTAAATCTGAAACTGTCTCCATAATTAATTTATCTGAGTTTTATTCTTCACTTCTTCTTTAATAATTTCAATAAATTCATCCAACGCTTTTGTGCCTTCATCTCCTTTTCCTTGTCTTCTTACTGAAACCTTTTCTTCATTTACTTCTTTCTCACCAATGATTAGCATTAAAGGAATTTTTGCCAGTTCTGCATCCCTTATTTTCTTCCCAATCTTCTCGCTCCTGTCATCAATTTCTGCACGAATATCATTATTTTTTAATTGAGATAAAATATTTTCTGCATAAGATAAAAATTTATCACTTATGGGCAAAACCTTTACCTGCACCGGTGAAAGCCATAAAGGAAACTTGCCTGCAAAATGTTCTAATAAAAAGCCGATGAACCGCTCATGAGTGCCTAACGGAGCCCTGTGAATGATTAGCGGTGTTTCTGCTTCATTATTCTGGTTTGTAAATTCCAGTTTAAAACGGCGGCCCTGGGCAAAATCTACCTGGTTGGTAGCAAGCGTAAACTCCTTGCCAATAGTGCTCCATATTTGTACGTCTATTTTAGGACCATAAAAAGCGGCTTCGTCAGCTACCTCAACAAATGGAATATTTGCCTCCGTCATTACCTGCCTCACCATTGTTTCGGTTTCAATCCACAATTTAGGCTCATCAACATATTTCTGTCCCAATTTTTTTGGGTCATGAAGTGATAAACGCATTACATATTTCTCAATACCAAAAATTTTAAAATATTTTATGTACATATTATTTACCGCACGAAACTCTTGTGCAAATTGTTCTTTTGTGCAATAGATATGTGCATCATTCATGTGCAAACAACGAACCCTCATTAATCCAAACAATTCACCGCTTTGTTCATAACGATAGCAGGTGCCATACTCTGCCAAACGCAATGGAAGATCTCTGTAGCTATGTTGCTCTGCCGCAAATATTTTATGATGATGCGGACAGTTCATTGCTTTTAAATAATACTTTATTCCCTCCAGTTCCATTGGCGGATACATGCTGTCTTGGTAATAAGGTAAATGCCCGCTGGTAAGGTAAAGACTTTCTTTAGCTATGTGAGGCGTAACAACTCTTTTGTATCCTGCAGCTAATTCGGTTTCCTTCGCAAGCTTTTCCAGTTCTTCAATAATAATAGTTCCCTTAGGTAACCATAAAACCAATCCTGGACCAACATCATCATCCATTGTAAAAATACCAAGGTCCTTACCTAATTTTCTATGATCTCTTTTTTTGGCTTCTTCTAAAAAAATAAGGTATTCATCTAATTCTTTTTGCGTAGGAAAAGTAACGCCGTAAATACGGGTAAGCATTTTATTTTTTTCATCACCTTTCCAATAAGCGCCTGCAATACCAGTAAGCTTAATTCCTTTTATAGCGCCTGTTGAAGGAATGTGCGGACCGCGGCATAAATCGGTAAATGCTCCCTGTGTGTAAAAAGTTATGTTTCCATCTTCAAGATTTGAAAGCAAATCCAATTTATATTCATCACCTTTTTCTTCAAAATATTTTATGGCATCTGCTTTTGAAATTTCTTTTCTTATAAAAGCATTATTTTGTTTTGAAAGCTCAGCCATTTTCTTTTCAAGCTTTACAAGATCAGTTTCTGTAATTACATTTTCACCCAAATCAATGTCATAATAAAATCCTTTCTCCACAGGTGGGCCTACCCAAAATTTTACTCCGGGAAAAATATCTTCTACAGCTTCTGCCATAAGATGCGCCGAAGAATGCCAGAATGTTGACTTTGCTTTTTCATCATCCCATGTAAGAAATTTTACAGAAGCGTCATTGTTTATCGGGCGTGAAAGATCCCATACTTCACCATTAATTTCGGCTGAAAGAATTTTTCTTGCGAGTCCCTCACTTATTTTTTTTGCAATGTCTAAGGCCGAATATCCTTTATCGTATTGCCTTACAACGCCATCAGGAAAAGTAATATTCATAATTTCATTCACCTCAAAAAAATTTATTTATAGAATTTAAAAATAGCAAATTTAACGAAGTATTAGACAAAGAAGCGATTCATTTAGATGATAAACTTTTAATTACCTATAATTTTGCTGAGGATATAAAATAATCTTTAATACTTTGTGATTGCACGGGATTATTTGAGAAAAAATATTATTAGACAAATGAAAATATTTTACTTATTCATTTTTTTACTGGTTTCTTCATCACTTGCCGCACAGAATTTTAACGGCCAGTGGAAAGGCGGCTTCAATGAAGCGAGTTATGGCTTTTCCGGCATGGATGGCAATAATATTGATTACGTTTTAGAATTAGAAACAGAAGGCTCAAAAGTTTCCGGCTATTCCTATACTTATTTTAATGAAGGTCCCAAAAGATATTACACAATCTGCCGTTTAATTGGAACAGTAAACAGGTCAACAAAAGATATAGTTGTTACAGAAGTTGAAAGAACAAAATTTAACACGCCGCCTGATTTCCAAAATTGTTTTCAAACTCATAAGCTGCATTATGAGCAAGATAGTGCAGATATTGAAACACTCCGCGGAACATGGGTTCCGGCTCCAAACCAAACCGGAAACTGCGGCTACGGTACTACGTTATTATCAAGAAGGATTGTAAAAAGAATGCCTCTGGGAATAACTCCTGTGGAGAAAAGTACAACAAAATCAAATCCTCCTAAAAAAGAAACCATTGTAAAATCAAAAAATAATTTACCAAAAACAAATAAGGCGACTGTGGCCAAACCTTATGTAACTATTAAGCCTCCCGTTGTAAAAAAAGCACCTGCAATTAAAGATACCGTTGCAAAAATTCCTGAATTAAAAAAAACCGAACCTGTTACTAAACCTGCAACAAGATTTGAACCCAGAAGTAAAGATATTTTAAAAACCATTCCTATTTACAATGAAACTTTCAGGGTTGATTTTTATGATAATGGCGAAATAGACGGCGATTCAATTACTGTTTTTTATAATGGAAAAATTGTGCTGCCGCATAAAATGTTATCCGATAAAGCAATCACACTAACGCTTTCCTTAGACGAAGATGTAACCAATAATATAATAACGATGTATGCTGATAATTTAGGAAGCATTCCACCAAATACAGCATTGATGATTGTTACAGATGGTGATAAAAGATACGAAGTAAGAATAGAATCGGACACTCAAAAAAGTGGAAGCGTGATCTTTGTACATGGAGAAAAATAAGACATCACTCCTCCTCCAAAAGGAGTCCTATGGACAGAGGAGTCCTTTGAACAACCTCTCTCCAAAAGGAGGGCCGGTATTTACGTTCTGCATAACTTCCAGGTTCTATAAGCCCACCACATTAATATAAACTGGAACGGAAATAAACGAATCCATGCTACCCATTCAGGAAAACAAAAACCTGTAGATACACATCCTTTCAATCGTATTAAATAAATATGTGCCGGTATAAAAACAATCAGTAAAGAAATTATGAGATACATTGCTGCTTTTCTTGTTGAAGGAAACGACATTAATAAAGCGCAACATATTTCTGTAATGCCGCTTACATAATTGATTACTTCTTTGTATGGAAGATATGGCGGAATCATTTTTACATAATTAGCCGGATGCCAAAAATGATTGATACCTGCACCAAAATAAAATAAACAAAATATAGCGAGGTTGATTTTTTTACCCAATGTGTATTCTTTTTAAAATTTAAAATTCCAGGTCACAGATGGAATAATTGGAAACAAAGAAACTTGCTTTGCCTGCACCTTCAATGTTCCGTTGTATGGATTTCCTTTCTGGTCAAAATAAATAAAATATGGGTTTTGGCGGCTGTATAAATTATACACACTGAAAACCCATTCGCTTTTCAATTTTCTTTTCGGGTGTTTTTTCGGGCTGAAAGTAGCAGCAACATCAAGCCGGTGATATGATGGCAACCTGTATTCATTAATGCGGCTATACTCCTGCGTTAGTACCCCATCAAAAATATAAAAACGCTGAGGTAAAGTTACCGCATTACCGCTTCCAAAGACAAATGTTGAGGAGAGTTTCCATCTTTTTGAAAGCTCGTAAATGCCCACTACTGAAAGATCGTGGCGCCTGTCGTATTTTGCGGGATATTTTTCTCCGGAATTTAATAAGGGAAATTTTCTGAAAGTCCAGCTCAATGTATAGCCAATCCAACCTGTTAATCTTCCTTTGGTTTTATTAATAAAAAGTTCAGCTCCATAACTCCATGCCTTTCCGAAAGTGAAAAAATTTTCAGTGTCTTCCAGTGTTGCAGGTGTATATCCTTCTTCGTATTCAATCTGGTTTTTCATTTGCTTATAATAAACTTCCAAAGATGTTTCATAAGTGTTATCATTAAAATTTTTAAACAACCCGAGCGCATATAACCAGCTTTCCTGCGGCTTTACTTTAAAAGTGCTCGGTACCCATAAATCTGTAGGAAGCGTAGTGCCTGCATTGCTAACAAGATGTATGTATTGCAGGTTTCTTGTTAGTGCACCCTTTAAAGACGTCTCATCGTCTATGGCATAACGGATAGTAAATCTTGGTTCAAATCCAAAGTAAGTAATTACAGGTTCGCCTTTTTTATAAACAGTGCTGTCGAGCCGGTTTCCATTTATGTCGGTTGTGTAAATTTTATAACTTCCTGTTTGTTGAAAAGCACTTTCACGAATACCTGCATTGATTTTTATTTTATCACTTATGTCCCAATCATCCTGTACATAAATTGCTGCTTCATTTGCATATTTTCGCTGGGCATTATTTGGCTTGAATTCAACAGTGTCCTGCCTTCCGCTTACAACATTCGGAGTAAATGTATGGTAAGTATATAGTGCACCGAATTTTATTTTATGATTCGTGAAAGGATACAAATCAAAATCTTCTTTCACATTCCAATCTTTAATTCCGGAAAGAAGATTGATTTGAAAATTATTTTGATTTGCCCCAAAATTAAATTTGTAATCGTTGTAAACTAAAGTTGTATTAGAAAATAAACGATTGTTGAAAACATGGTTCCATCTAAAGGTTCCTGTTGAGTTCCCCCAGGGAATGCTTACTTTAAGAGATTGTTCTCCATTTACAAAATCAAACTTATCCTTACCAAAATATCCGCTCAAATAGATGCGATCTTTTTCAGAAAATTTATAATTAATCTTGGCATTCAAATCATAAAAATAATAACCCGAACCATAAAAGGAACTTGATTTTTTTATAAAGGGTTTTACAAGCGCATCAATATAAGTTCGTCTTGCAGAAATTATAAAAGATGCCTTATTCCCGCCTGAATGACTCAGTCGGGCTGGTTTTTTCACAGGGCCTTGTATTGATAAACGTGATGCTATTAAACCGATACCGCCTTCTACAACAAAATTTTTATCATTACCTTCTTTCATTGATATATCCAAAACGCTTGATAGCCTTCCTCCATATTGTGCCGGCATTCCGCCTTTTATTAAGGATGTGCTTTTTATAGCATCGCTATTAAATATGGAAAAAAATCCGAATAAGTGACCGGTATTATAAACAACTGCATCATCCAATAAAATTAAATTTTGATCTGGGCCGCCACCTCGCACATACAGGCCAGAGCTGCCTTCACCGGCACTTTGTATTCCAGGTAAAAGCTGAATGGTTTTTAAAATATCTACTTCGCCCAAAAATGCAGGAATAGATTTTATTTGGTTTACAGATAAATCAATCTTACCCATTTGGGCATTCTTAACATTGGCATCTCTTTTTTTGGAAGAAATAATTACTGATTGTTCGGTAGTTATTTTTGGCGCTATCTCAAAATTAAATTGAACATCTTTATGCAAATCAATTTTTTTTATTTGTGTTATATAGCCAACATAAGAACAAATAAATTCATAGCTTCCTTCAGTAAGTGTGATCGAATAAAAACCATATTGATTAGAAGTAATGCCTTTTGATTTCTCAAAAACAGAAACAGTAGAACCAATTAAAGTTTCTCCTGAAAGAGAATCTTTCACATAACCACTTATGGTAAATTTATTTTGACAAAAAATTATAAAGGGAAGTAAAAAAGGTATTAGCGAAATTATTTTTTTCACTTTCAGAAGGTAGATTAATTATGTGTTTTATTTCAGGCTATCTTTTGTTTCGCCGCATCCTACCATAGACGCTTTAAACTCGGGATGGTGCTTACCAAGATAAGGGTTAATAATTTCTGTTGTATTGCTAAGCCAGTTTGCTTCTTTATTTTCACCAAATGCCATCGGGCAGTTCTGCCAGTAAAGCTTCTCGCCTTCATAGCCGATGGCTTTTAAAAATGGGTATAAATTTTCTGATACCATGCTAAAATCATGGCGCATTTCTGTAATATCTTTTTCTTGCAACATGGCTTCTGCATTAACTTTTATATCACTTACCATTTGTTGGCCAGTAAGTAAAATGGTGGAATCATCTTTTTTAAGATCATTAAGTTGCAAGCTGTCAACCGTGCTAATAAATTTTTGTCCCTGAGCTTTTATAGTGGTAGTATCTGCTTCTACAAAAGCGTTTTTGATATCAAGATAATTGTTTACGGTATTAGCTATGCTCCTGTTAAATTCATCTGAATGCTTTTGCAATTTTATAGCTTGCTGTTTAGGTTGTAATACATGCGTATCTTTTTTAAAAAAAATCCAATATGCCCCGAATAAAACTGCGGCTAAAAAAATAACTGCCAATAAACTTTTCATTCCTGTTAAAATTTTGTGCGAAGTTAAGGCATAAACCATCATAAGAGGAATATACAAGATCAATTACGCTAAATAGAACTTAATTTTGCACGCTATAAAAATAATTATGTTATTAGGTTTACAAAATGTTACGTTCGAGTTTGGTGCAAGGGTAATTGTGAAAGATGCCACCTGGCATATACAACCCAATGAAAGAATTGGCTTGATCGGTTACAACGGCACAGGAAAATCAACATTGCTCAAAGTATTTACATCACAATTTCTTCCTTCCGCAGGTACAGTTGAAAAAGGTAAAGAAACAACTATAGGTTTTCTTCACCAGGATCTGTTAAGCTTCGATACTGAAGATTCAATTTTGCAGGTTGCTTTAGGCGCATTTGAGCAAGTGCTTCTATTAGAAAAAGAAATTGAAAAAATTGGCCATGAGCTTGAAAAAAATTCTGATGAAGCCCTGACACATTTGTATTCGGATAAATTGCATGAGCTTGAAATTTTAGGCGGTTATAATATTCATCATAAAACGGAAGAAATATTACAGGGGCTTGGTTTTCCTAATGCAGATTTGCAAAGGCCTTATAAAGAGTTTAGTGGTGGTTGGCGCATGAGGGTTCTTCTTGCAAAAATGATATTGATGCAACCCGATGTTTTATTGCTTGATGAACCTACTAACCATCTTGATCTTCCATCTATCGAATGGCTTGAAAAATATTTACAGCATTACAAAGGTTCTGTAGTAATCGTTTCTCACGATAGATATTTTTTGGATAGAATGGTTACAAAAATTGTTGAACTATATCAACAGGAATTACATTTTTATACGGGCAATTATTCTTATTATTTGCAGGAAAAAATGCAGCGAATAGAATTGCAGAAAAGAGCTTACGACAATCAGCAAGACTATATTCGCCAGCAGGAAAAATTTGTTGAGCGTTTTAAAGCCAAAGCCTCCAAAGCTGCGCAGGCACAGAGTATCATAAAGCGACTTGACAAAATTGAAAGAATTGAAAATACCGATCTTGAAAGACCAAACATGCGGATAAATTTTACTATTGATAAAACTCCGGGCAGAATACTTTCTACTTTAAAAGATGTATCGAAAAGTTTTGGCAAAGTAAAAATTGTTGCCCATGCAAAAGCAGAAATAAATCGCGGCGATAAAATTGGATTGATAGGAGCAAACGGGAAAGGTAAGTCAACATTGCTGCGAATTGTTGCAGGCACTGAAACTTTTGAAGGTGAAAGAATAGAAGGCCATAATGTAAAAGATGCATTTTATGCACAACATCAATTGGAAGCACTTGATATAAATCATACTGTACTTGAAGAAATGAATTATAGCGGAAGCGGGAAAACAGAATTAGAATTAAGAACTTTGTTAGGCTGTTTTTTATTTAGCGGTGACGATGTAGAGAAAAAAATAAAAGTATTAAGCGGTGGAGAAAAAGCACGGGTTGCACTTGCAAAAACAATTGTAAGCAAAGCAAATTTTTTGTTGCTTGATGAGCCTACCAATCACCTTGATATGCACTCTGTTGATTTGCTTATTGAGGCTTTAAATAAATATGAGGGAAGCTATATTTTAGTAAGTCACGATAGGTATTTTGTAAACCAGACTGCAAATAAAATTTGGGAAATAGAAGATTATAAAATAAAAGAATTTGTAGGCACTTACGATGAATGGGAAAGATGGAAACGTGAAAGAAAAGTTGCAGAGAATGAATCAGCAAAAAAGAAAGAAGTGGTTGTTGTCCAAGGGACTCCTAATGGAGAAAAAAAAGTAATTGAACCTTTTGAAAAGAAATCATTCTCCAAAGGTCACAAAGGACTCCTTCGGAGAAGTCTTGTGGACAATAATTCTGCTCTTAAAGATCAACAGAAAGAATTACAAAAAACACAAAAGCTTTTTCAGCAATTAGAAGAAAAATTATCAACACTGAATAAAGAAAAATTATCACTCGAAGCAAATCTTGCTTTGCCGGAAATTTATTCTGATAAAAATAAATTTATTGATGCTGAAAACAAATACCAGCAAAAAACAGAGCAACTGAAGAAAGCTAATGAAGAGTATGAAAAATTATTTGAAAAAATAATGGAGATGGAAGAGAAGGTGAAGCGATGAATTATTGAATTGTTGCGTGGGTTTTTAAAGTATTTATACCTGGCATACTCCGCTTTGAAATTGAATTATCCTTCACAAAAAATTCAGTGCCCGGGACTGGATTCGAACCAGCACATCCTTGCGAACGCTGCGACCTGAACACAGTGCGTCTACCAATTTCGCCACCCGGGCTATCTTAAAAGTCATTGGTCATTAAGTCAATGGTTAAAAACATAATACCCAATCACCCATTGACCAATGATCTAATGACAAACAAATATAAAAACAGCGTTTAAAAATATTTTATAAATCCCATAAATCCTTTAATCCCAAAAATCATGGTTCAGACTGCTACATTAAACTCTCTTAAAGCATCATTCAAACTTGTTTTCTTATCAGTGCTTTCTTTTCTTTTTCCTATGATCAGGGCACAGCTTACATTGTATTCTCCTGCAGGAAATTTTTTTATATAACTGCCAGGAATAACCACGCTGCGAGGAGGAACATTGCCTTTATATTCCACAGGTTCATTACCGCTTACATCAATAATTTTTGTTGATTGAGTAAGTACCACATTAGCGCCCAGCACTGCTTCTTTTTCTACCCGCACTCCTTCAACAACTATGCTGCGGCTACCAATAAAACAACCATCTTCAATTATCACAGGTCTGGCTTGCAAAGGTTCAAGCACACCGCCAATACCCACGCCCCCACTCAGGTGTACGTTCTTTCCTATCTGTGCACAACTGCCCACAGTGGCCCACGTATCTACCATTGTGCCTTCATCTACATAAGCGCCAATGTTTATATAGCTTGGCATTAAAACAACATTTCTTCCCAGGAAAGCGCCATAGCGGGCAACTGCATGTGGTACGGCCCTTACTCCTAATTCTTTATAATTGCTTTTCAATTTCATCTTATCATAAAACTCAAATGGCGGCAATATATAAGTTTCCATTTTTTGTATTGCAAAATATAAAAGTATAGCCTGCTTTATCCATTCGTTTACCTGCCACACCTGTCCTGAGTTATTATTATAAAGTGAATTACTAACGGGCATAGCCACACGCAGTTCGCCATCATTAACTTTATCTATAACATTGCGCACAACATCTGTATATGTTTCATCTTTTAAAAGCTCGCGATTGTTCCAGGCTTTTAAAATAAGTTCTTTCAT
The DNA here is from genome assembly GCA_038244655.1 of Chitinophagales bacterium. Classification (GTDB taxonomy): domain Bacteria; phylum Bacteroidota; class Bacteroidia; order Chitinophagales; family Chitinophagaceae; genus Ginsengibacter. The sequence goes on along the minus strand of JBBRTG010000014.1, from coordinate 78,852 downwards.
AAAAAAATTTTTGCAAAGGTAATAAGAGAAAAGTTATTACCGGAAACCTCCATTTATCGATTTCATTGCCTCTTACTTTTGTACATACACTAATTAATAATACTAAATTTGGTAATTTGCAAACCTCATGAACATAGGTTTTGATGCAAAACGGGCTTATCACAACAGTACAGGACTTGGCAATTACAGCCGTACATTAATAAATTCCCTGGCAGAATATTTTCCTGAACACGAATATTATTTATTCAATCCGAAATTCTCTTCAAAATTTGAAATGCCGCCAAAAGCAAATATCCATGAAATAAGGCCTTCCGGCTACCTATCTAACTTATTCCCTTCAATGTGGCGAAGCAATGGGATAAAAAAAGATCTGAAAAAAAATAATATCGATCTTTATCATGGACTTAGTCATGAGATACCGTTAGGAATTCAAAATACCAAAATAAAATCTGTTGTAACTATTCATGATCTTATTCATGAACGATACCCCGGGCAGTACAGTGCATTTGATATAAAAATCTACAACAAAAAATTTCGCTACGCCTGTGAATATGCAGATAAAATAATTGCCATCAGCAACCAGACTAAACAAGACATAATAAACTTTTACAAAATCTCTGATGAAAAAATTAATGTATGCTACCAAAGTTGTAATCCCATTTTTTCAAAAAAAGTTAGTGAAGATGATAAACAAAATATTAAAAAAAATTATGACCTGCCGAAAGAATATTTTTTATACGTTGGTTCCATCATTGAAAGAAAAAATTTACTCGCTATTTGCAAGGCACAACTTCTTTTAAAAGATACATTAAATATCCCGTTAGTCGTAATTGGCAATGGAGGGAAATACAAAGCTGAAGTGAAAAGCTTTATTTATAAAAATGATCTCATAAACAAAGTGATCTTTTTATCAGAGCATAAACATGCCGGTGATGAAGGATATAAATCGGCAAAAGATTTTCCTTCAATTTATCAATCGGCCATTGCAATGATTTATCCTTCAACTTTTGAAGGTTTTGGCATACCAGTGCTGGAAGCATTGTTCAGCAAGCTTCCTGTCATTACTTCTATTTTTTCAAGCTTGCCAGAAGCTGGGGGAGATGCAGCATTTTATGTTGACCCAACGAATGCTGAGGAAATTGCCAAAGGAATGAAAACAATATATTTTGACCATCAACTTTGCGAAAATATGAAGCATAAAGGCTGGCTTTATGTACAAAACTTCACCGCACAAAAATGTGCAACATCGGTTATGAATGTTTATAAAGGTTTATGGTAAATTTTGAAAAAGATATTGAAAAATGTTTGCAAATATTAAATGCCGGAAATTTAATTTTATATCCTACTGATACAATTTGGGGAATTGGATGTGATGCAACAAACTCTTCTGCAATAAAAAAAATTTACCACTTAAAAAAAAGAGAAGAAAAAAAATCAATGATTATATTACTGGCTCATGAAAATGACATCAATAAATATGTTTTACATCCTTCAAAAAAAATTATTGATTTTATTTCTCAGCAATATAAACCTACAACAGCAATTTTTGAAGTTGCTATTAATTTACCTAAAGAAATTATTAATAGCGATGGAAGCATAGCCATAAGAATTGTGAAAGATGAATTTTGCAAAATGCTTATACAGCAATTAAAAAAACCATTGGTTTCAACATCAGCAAATATTTCAGGAAAAGCCCATCCAAAAAAATTTAATGAGATTAGCGATGTAATAAAAAACGGTGTTGATTATATTGTTCAACACCGTCAAAATGAAATCGGAATTTATAAGCCATCCGCAATTATAAGATTAAACAGTTCCGGAGAAATTATTCAACTCAGGTAATCATTATAAAGCAATACCCACACCCAATTGAATAGCTGATGTTTTCCATGTATCGCTATTACTTGTGAGGTTATTTATGTTAGTTGCACCACCAACAAATCTTCCATAAACCCGAAACTTAAGCAAGTTCAACTGCAGGCCCCCCACTAAAGAAAAATTACCAGATTTAAAAGCATCTCCTCCATTCTGCAACAGGTTTTTATTTTGATCAAGTAACACCCCAAACTGTGGCCCTGCCTGGAGTGTAATAAATTTATTAATATTATAGTTCAACAAAATAGGAATGCTTAAATAATGAAGTTGTATATTATTAATGTGGTTAAATTCTGTGATATCACTAAAACTATTTGATGTGTCAGTGTTCACCTGGTTGAATACCACTTCTGGCTGAATGGCGAATTTACCCCCCAGGCCAATTGTTGCAAAAGCACCAATATGGTATCCCAGCTTGTACTGATCTTTAAAGGATTTACCGGATATTTTACCAAGGTTGGCGCCTCCTTTAATTCCTAATTTAAAAGATTGGGAAAATGCAGATGAGCCAATAAATAGTAACAGGGCGAGTGACAGAATTTTTGTTTTCATAAAGTGATAATTTTTTTGTGAATATTGTTTTCAATTTACATGCCAATAATATGAATTTATTATGCATTAAAAAGTTATACCAATATTAAAGTTGAAAATTTGTATAAACCGGTTGTCGTTTGTTTTGGGCAAATAATAATCAATGTAAAGCTCGGGCTCCATGTAAAAGATTCCGATAGAATAATTCAAATCAAGGTCCAAACCTATTGACTGAAGCTCGTATTTATTTTTACCCGATGTTTGAAAATGCCTTATTCTTTTCAATTTGTTTTTTGTAAAGGTGTTGAAATTGGTCAGCGTGCTTTTATGGTTTACATCATATTTATTAATTCCTGAAATTAAAGAAAGCTGTGGAGTGAAGCTAAGTCCATCTTTTGAAGAAAACAATTTATAAAAATCAAATTCATGTTCTACACTTGCTGCAGCTGAAAATGAAGTCAGTTGAATTTTTGCAGTGTCAGTATATTTTATATGCACGGGTCGATTTTGGATAGTAACGGTTGTATCAATTTTAATAATTTCATAAGATTTCCCTGTGGAGTATCCTAAAGAAATTCCGGGCTTCAGCCATGGCTTTTTGTAAAGTAAGCTGCCATAAAAATCATTTTGAACAGGGGAAGTATTGGAGCTGTAAATATCTTTTACAAAATAATGTGTGTAGGACAGGGATGCATCTACAACCTTCCCCTTTGTATAATTAAAAGAAGGCGATAAGGTATATTGATAAAAATTAGTTTTATTATTTTCACTAAGAAGATAGCCAGTAAAAGAAATTCCAAAACCGCTTTTATGATAATAGCCGACAGAAGGACTGAAAATAAGTTGTTTATTATTTTGTAAAGATTCTATTGCTTTATTTTTTTCGCTGTAAAGATTATTACCAATGCCAATATTAATTCTTACATAACTCGTAGGTTTATCAATATCGTTAATCAATTTAAGCAACTCATCATTTTGCAATAGTGAATCCATGATGTATTTATCGGTTGAATCTTTTTGGGCAAATGTTTTTGAAAAAAATAAAAATGTAAAAAATGAAAGAGCTATAATTTTTTGCATATTGAGTTAGTTAATAAAATTTCTTTTGTTGTTGATCCGGGAACCTTGAAATTTAATATTCATGGACTTCAAAAATAGAAGCGAGTTTAAGTAGTATTAATAAAATAATCTCAATTGCGAATTTACTGCTTATTAAAACTCAGCGTATAGGTTCAATTGTCCAAATTTATTTTGAGTAAATTTGTCTAAATTATTTTAATTGGGAACCTTTCATAAAATAATAAATGGAGATAGCAGGGGAATGTCTGAATTAAAAGACAATTCAATGCATCTTGCAATTACTTCACCCCCTTATTGGCAATTGAAAGATTATGGCAATGATAATCAAATTGGATTTAACGATAGTTATGAAAATTATATTAATAATCTGAATCTTGTATGGAAGGAATGTTATCGTGTATTACATAATGGTTGCAGGCTTTGTGTAAATATTGGTGACCAGTTTGCACGTTCAGTTTATTATGGCCGCTATAAAGTAATTCCTATTCGTGAAGAGATAATCAAATTTTGTGAAAACATTGGTTTCGATTATATGGGAGCAATTATTTGGCAAAAAATAACTACTTCAAATACAACAGGGGGCGGCATTCAAATGGGTTCTTATCCTTATCCAAGAAATGGCATTTTAAAACTTGACTATGAATTCATTCTCATTTTTAAAAAATTAGGAGAAGCACCTAAACCTGCAAAAGAACAAAAAGAAAGATCTATAATGACTGCGGAAGAATGGAATACTTTTTTTGCAGGGCACTGGAATTTTACGGGTACCAGACAAAATAATCATATTGCAATGTTTCCTGAAGAATTGCCAAAACGTTTAATAAAGATGTTTTCGTTTATCGGAGAAAATATACTTGATCCTTTTGGAGGAAGCGGAACAACATCACTTGCTGCAAAAAATCTAGATCGTAATTCTGCCATCTATGAAATAAACCCGGAATTTATTTCAATAATTAAAGAAAAATTAGGAGCAAATCAACAAAATATTAATGGAACAACATATCAATTTTTGAAAGGCAAGGTATTAACTACAGATTTTAAAAATGAAATTCTTCAACAACCATATATATTTAGCGATCCCCATAAACTTGATAAAAAAATAGACATAAAAAAACTTCAGTTTGGATCTAAAATAGACAAGAACAGTTCATCTAAAAGAGAAGAATTATTTACAGTTAAAGAAGTTATAAACCCTGAAAAAATAAGACTGAGTAATGGATTGACCATTAAGCTTATGGGAATAAAAGAAGATCCTTCAATTAATGGTAAAGCAACTGATTTTTTAATTGACAAAACCAAAGGAAAGCGAGTTTTCTTAAAATATGATAATATAAAATACGATACCGAAAATAATTTACTTTGCTATCTCTATCTTGAAAATAAAACTTTTATTAATGCACATCTAATTAAAAGCGGATTAGTACAAATTGATAATAAATTTGATTTTAAATACAAAGAAAAATTCTTAAATCTTTTACCTCAAAAGAATGGCTAAAGAGTGGATCTTAAATAGTGCAATGAACAGGTTTCAACTAAATTTTAAAAGAAATGTTGGCCCAACATCAGAATCAATTAGAAAATGTTTACCAAAAAATGTGAATGAATGGCGTGATTATTATTTCAAAAATGTGAAGTCAGAAGATCACATAATAGAATTAGGAAAAAAACTTTATATAAAAATTACTGAAGTAATACAGGCAGAAGCTGAAAATATAACTGAACAAGATTGCATTGAATATATGTTACAACTTGTAATTGATCGGACTTTTGATGGTTACATGACGGAAATTAAGACGGTCTATGGCCAACTTGAAAAAGCTCTTGGTGTTAAAATAGAACCGGCGCCCGATGAATGGGATAGGCTTTTTAATGTTGATTTTTTTATTAAGATTAATGAAAACTATATTGGATTACAAATAAAACCAATTAATTCAGGATTACAATTATCTGAAATTTTTAAAGAGCAGGCAATACAGGCAAAGACACACATCAAGTTCACGGAAATGTTTGGAGGAAAAGTATTTTATATCTATTCCAATAAAATAGGTGATAAGAAAGAGATACAAAATAAAGAAGTTATTTCAGAAATTCTTGAAGAGATGAAACGACTTTCAGAAGAAAAATACTCATGAGTTATTAATTATAAAGTTATTTTTCTTCATTCAATAACAATAATATTTCAGTACATATTCTTTAACCTTCCATCTGACTTACTTCCCGCCTAATAACTTACCTTTGCGCCTAAAATAGAATAATTAAATGAATGCATTTGAAGGCCTTGGGTTAAACGAAAGCCTTGTAAAGGCTGCTATAGATCTTGGTTTTGAAATACCTACTCCGATACAAGTAAAAGCAATTCCTATCTTGCTTTCAGGCACTACTGATTTTGTTGGCCTTGCCCAAACAGGAACCGGTAAAACTGCAGCTTTTGGCTTACCCTTATTACAATTAGTTGATCCATTAAATAAATATCCACAGGCATTAATCGTTTGCCCTACACGTGAATTGTGTTTACAAATTTGCAATGACCTACAGGAGTATAAAAAATATTCAAAAAATATTATAGCAGAACCTGTATATGGCGGCGCTTCGATTGTTATGCAAATACGTGCATTAAAAAAAGGAGTACACATAGTGGTAGCAACACCGGGCAGGCTTATAGATATGATCGAGCGAAAAGCGATCGACCTGCAAAAAGTAAAATATGTTGTGCTTGATGAAGCAGATGAAATGTTGAACATGGGATTCAGGGATGATATAGATTTTGTTTTAAAAAATACTATCAACCGTGAAAGTACCTGGCTCTTCAGCGCTACCATGCCTGCAGAAGTAAAAGCCATTTCTAAAAACTTTATGAAGAATCCGCAGGAAGTAACAGTTGGTAAAAAAAATACAGCCAATGTAAATATAGATCACCAATATTTTATTACACCTGCACAATCAAGATTTGAAACTCTAAAAAGATTAATTGATTTTAACCCCGGCATGTATGGAATTATTTTCACACGCACAAAAGCAGATGCCCAGGAAATTACCGAACGGCTTGCAAAAGAAGGGTATGATATAGAAGCGTTGCACGGTGACCTTACTCAACAACAAAGAGATAAAGTAATGCAACGTTTTCGGCAGAAGAGTATACAAATATTAATTGCTACTGACGTTGCTGCAAGAGGAATTGATGTAGAGGGCATCACACATGTGATCAATTTTGAATTGCCAGACGATATTGAAGTATATACGCATAGAAGTGGCCGCACAGCACGCGCCGGCAAAAGCGGCATTTGCATTTCTATTTGCCACAGCAGGGAAGCATTTAAAATAAAACAGTTGGAAAGAATGACCAATGCGCAGTTTCACCGCCTTGATATTCCCAGTGGTAAAGATGTATGCCGGAAACAATTTTTTCATTTTATGGATAAGCTTATTGAAGCAGATACATCACATGGCGATTATGAAACTTATATGCCCGATCTGCAGAAAAAATTTGCTGACATAAGTAAAGAAGAAGTGCTGAAAAGAGTAGCTGCGCTTGAGTTTGACCATTTCTTACAATATTATGAAAATGCGGATGACCTTAATGCAAGAACAGATAACAGGGAAAGAAGATTTGAAAATACTAACGGAAGGCACATAAACGAAAAAAGAGAAAGGCCAACTTACCAAAGAGATAACGGTTACATAAGACTTTTTATAAACCTTGGTACAAAAGATGGATTTTACAAAGCAAGTTTTTTACAATTTATTTTGGATGAAAGCAATCTTAAAAAAGAAGTTTTAGGTAAGGTTGATTTACGTGATATGAATTCATGGATTGAAATAGATAAATCTGTTGCCACCAAAATGATTAAAAGCATAGATGGTAAAAAATATAATGGAAGACAAATAAGAATGAATGAAGCAGATGGCGGCGGCGGAAACAGAAGACCTGCTCATGAAGGCAGAAAAAGAATTCCGGTAAGAGAAAGAAGATAATTACTAAAAGAAGCGGGTGGTGAGGACACCGTCTGCGGCGGAACCTCCCAGCTTGGTGTCTCCACCAACCGATAAAAGCATTTAAAAAAATTAAATGCTTTTTTTGAGAATAGCCCAATAACTTTATCTCAACTAATTCAAAATAAAAATTGTTCTTAATAAATTTCTGATGAAAAAAAATATTGCTGTAGTTGTTGTTTTCTTATTCTTATTTCATTCTTCGTTTATTTATTCTCAAACCGGTGCTGATTCATTATTAAATTTTATACAACAAAACAAAACAAACTCTTCACTTTTTCTTAGAAAAAATGATACAGTAATTGCAGTGCTTAATGAAGATAAATTAATGCCGCTTGCCAGCACAGTAAAAATTATTATAGCGATAGAATTTGCCAAGCAGGCAGCTCATAATATTTTCAATAAAAATGAAAAAATCTCTTTAAGCGAATTAGATAAATTTTATTTGCCCAATACAGACGGAAATGCCCATCCCAACTGGATAGATTACGAAAGAAAAAACGGAAATATTATTAATGACAGTGTAAAGCTTATTGATGTTGCAAAAGGAATGATTATGTTTAGCAGCAATGCAAACAGTGAGTACCTGCTGGGTTTACTTGGCGCAGATAATGTAAATAATAATCTGCAGCTTTTAGGACTTAAAAAACATACGCCGATTTATCCCTTGGTATCATCATTATTTCTTTATCAAAATCCAAAGCATTTAAAAGAAGAAAAAATTATTAAGCAAATTGACAATTTTAATTATGACCAATATGCAAAAGCTGCTTTTATTATTCATGAACAATTAAAACACGATTCAACATATAAGCAAAAATTCCGGCCACAAGATCTTACATTGCCAATGCAAAAAGAATGGAGCGACCGTTTGCCTGCGTCAACAACAAAAGAATATGTACAACTATGCAGCATTCTTAATAACCGCAAATTTTTTGAAACAGATACTTATAACATTCTTGCCAACATACTTGAAACTGTAATGGAAAATCCTGCTAATAGTTCCTGGCTTTCTCATGCAGGTATGAAAGGTGGTTCAACAATTTTTGTTCTTACAAAAGCATTGTATGCAACACTAAAAGATGAAACTAAAATAGAATTGGCTTATTTTTTTAATAACCTTAGCGGCGAAGAAAATTCGCGATTACAAAAATGGATGAATGATTTTGAATTAAAAATTCTTTCGGATGAAAGCTTTAGAAAAAGAATAGCCCATCCCTATTAACCCTTATTATAATTGAAGTTCTGCTGAAGCCTTTCCCAAAGGGAAGGGTGGGAAATTTTGGCTTACCTTATAGAGAGATTATTTTATTTAATAATAATATTTGAAGCCTTTTTCTCAAAAGAAGATCAATACCTAAAAAAATCACAGATCTAAGTTACCCCTTCGGGGGACAGGGGGCTAAATCTTTCCAAATTTTTTATAATAAGAAATCAACATGGCAATTACTTCATTATAACTTCTCATTCCCTTAGGTTGCTGGTTTAATTTTAAGTATTTACCATACAACCATGTTATAGCCGGTTCTATAAAACTTTGGTGAGCAATATTAAATCGCCGCCATTCTTCTATATCTTTTTTTACATGCGGCAGCAATAAATCAAAAGAGTGTCTTGAAGAAACAGAATCAAAATAATACACTTCACGATTTGCATAAAGAAAAAGATCCAGGTAAGCAGAGTATTGAAAAAGCGTATCAGTTGAATTTACTGCCGCGAGATAACCAACAAAATTGGCTTCATCTTCTTTTGCATAACCAAGCTGGTGCGCCATTTCATGCGTTGCAATGTAAGGCTGCAAAAACTTTGGAACTGCAGTGTTTACCTGCGCTTCTCCTGTGAAAGGGTTGTAATAACCTGTGAACCCTAAATAATTTCCGAGACGGCCATATAATGAAGATTTTACTGAAGTGATTTTATATTCAATGAATGGATATTTTTTTTGCGCATCAACATAACATGTTTTTGCACTTGCAAATAAATTCCTGTTATTGGGATAAGAAATTTTTTGTTTAATAAGAACTTGTTTTGTTTCATTTACTTTTTGCAACAACAAATTTTGCATAAGTGTAAGATTAGATGTATCATACATTATAGAAGGTAATTGTAATTGCCAGGCAATTCCTTTTCGGTTATAATTCAATCCCCAAAAAATATTGAAAATGATATAAATAAAAAATAACAATAAAATAAATCGAAGGCACTTTTGAAAGATAATTTTTCTATTCAATTTTTTTTTCCATGTGGATGCCTTTGGCAGAAAAAGGTATTTCACATTCTTTATTATTTTCCACAAGAGCCAGCAACCTGCAAGTAAATATAAAATATCTCCAATGCTGAATGGAATCCATCCAAAAAGAAAACGCAGTATTTTGGAAAAGAAAAAATAAAATTTTGAAGTGTAAAGTTCTTCTACTCTTTGACGATTTAAAGAAAATAATTTAATATAAACGATAAGAAGAAAAGTTGAAATCCATAAAACTTTTTGTCGATGTAAAATTCTCATAGAAATTATTTCCCCTCATTTACTTCAGAATCATCATTATAAATACTTCCCATTTTAAAATAGGTTCTGTCAAGCTTAGGCGGATCATTTACCGGAAAATTATAAGCAACACTATTCAAATAATTCGCAGCTTTCAATCTTTCTTCTATTGATTGGTTTTTCCAATAACTATAATTATTAGAAGCATCTTTGCAATTGTACATTTTAAAAGCTCTTCTGTCTAATTTATAATCCGTCATTGATTTAAATATATCTTGAAACAAAAATTAAAGTTAGTATAAAACAGGGTTGCATGAAATTTCCTGGTATTTACAGTTATAGGTTATTTTAAAAATTGAATATTTCGATTTAAGCTAATTTTAATACAGTTTTAATCAAAAAATTAATCGTTTTCCCTTACCTTTGCCCCCCTTTAATTTGATATCATGGGAAACAGGCGGGAGTTTGAGATTGCCTTTGTAGGATTAAAGCCTGGAATTCATGAATATAATTACGAGGTAGATGAAAAGTTCTTTGCAAATTATCAGCAAACAGATTTTAGCCATTGCCAGGCCAACATAAAATTAAAGCTTGAAAAAAACACATCATTCATGATGTTGAAATTTGAAGTGGGCGGCAGTGTAAATGTGGTTTGCGATAGGTGTGGAAATACACTACCAATGGATCTATGGGATGAATTTAATATGGTAGTGAAACAAGTGGAAAATCCTGATGAGATGAATGACAATGAGGAAGATCCAGATATTTTTTACATTTCCAGAAACGAAAGCCATATTCATGTGGCTGACTGGATTTATGAATTCGTTTCATTAAGCATCCCCATGCAACGCATGTGCGATGAACAGGAAATAGGTGGCCCGCTTTGCAATAAAGAAATACTTGCCATGCTCAAAAAAATGGGCTCGGGAGTAATTGAAAATAATCATCCTTTACAAAAAGGGCTTGAAAAATTTAAGAAAAAAAACAATTAATTTATATTTTAATTTACGGTTATGCCAAATCCAAAACGACGACATAGTCAGCAAAGAAGTGCAAAAAGAAGAACACATTATAAAGCCGTCGCTCCTACATTGAGCGTTGATGGCACTACAGGTGAAACTCATGTGCGCCACCGTGCCCATGTAAACGAAGGAAAGCTTTATTACAAAGGAAAAGTTGTAGCTGAGAAAGCGCCTTTGAAAGCCTGATAGGCATTATATATTTTATGATTTCCAAAAATAAAGTTTGAGTAACTTCAATTTTATTTTTGGATTTTTTTTTTGATAAGATGAAGGAAATTTAGAAACTTTTCTGTCACATCGGTTGGTGGGGACACCAACCGTGGCTGAGTTTCGCGGGCGGTGTCCACCGCCCACGAACAACTCGGCCGTACTATAATTTGAACGAAATTTTTCTTATCATTTCATCTTTCTAAAATCATTATAAGTTAATCAACTATGAACATTGCACTTGACATGATGGGTGGAGATTATGCACCGCTCGAAGCAGTAAAAGGTATTAAACTTTTTTTATTAAATCGTAGCGAAGATGTAAAACTTATTCTTATAGGAGATGAAGAGAAAATAAAATCACTGCTTTCAGAGCATTCAATTAATAATGACAATATTTCAACTGTTCATGCAGCACAGGTTATTGAAATGCATGAGCATCCAACCAAAGCTTTAAAAGAAAAGCAACAATCTTCCATTTCGATAGGCTTTCATTTACTTGCTTCCGGCAAAGCAGATGCATTTATAAGTGCGGGTAACACAGGTGCAATGATGGTAGGGGCCTTGTATAGCATTAAAGCAATCGAAGGTGTTTTTCGCCCTGCTATTGGAGCATATCTTCCAAAAGAAAACGGCGACCTTTCACTATTGGTAGATGTTGGGCTTAATGCAGATTGCAAGCCGGAAAATTTATGCCAGTTTGCATTATTGGGTTCTTTATTTGCAAAGTATATTTTAAATATTTCTAATCCGCGTGTAGGCCTTATAAATCTTGGAGCCGAAGAAGGAAAAGGAAATTTACTTACCCAGGCAGCCTACCCCGCTTTAAAAGAAAATAAGCGAATAAATTTTATTGGAAATGTAGAAGGCCGTGATCTTTTAGCCGACCAGTGTGATATTTATGTATGTGATGGATTTACAGGAAATGTTATTTTAAAGCTGGCAGAATCCATTTATGATATAGTACAAAGAAGAAATATTGACGATGAATATTTTAACCGTTTTAATTTTGAAATTTATGGTGGAGTCCCTGTACTGGGTGTAAATAAACCTGTAATAATCGGGCATGGCATATCTCATGCAAAAGCCTTTGAGAATATGATACTCATTGCAAAGAAAATGCATGAAGAAGGTCTTACTGATAAAATACGAACCAGCTTTGCAGTTGACCCCGCAAATTAATTTTTTTAAAAAATTTTTTTCAGTCCCAATAATCCCTTTTTCTATAAAAATATTTGAACTTTTGCATGGCTTAATTAATCATTAATAAATTATAGAACATCATTTTCATGAGTCTTAATTGATTAATTTTATTACACTATATTTTTAATACCTGATGATATATCGCAAGAAAAATTTATGGTGTTTGTTGCTAACCTGCATCTTTTATTTGTTGCAACTATCATTGCATGCACAATCAGATACTATTCCTAAAAAATCATTTGACGAATATCTCAAAACCAGAAAAGGATTGTTTGGCAAAGTGGTAAAAGGTTTTAGAAAAGATACTACAGAGATTCAAAAAGCAAATGGTTTAACCAGAAATGATTTACCTTATAAAAAATACGAAGGGCGTATAATAAAGAATATTGTAATTAAAGAATTACCTTTTGGAATCCCCATTGCTGATACAACAAAAAAAATTGTAACAACACTTACAAAGCTTGCAAATGGCGTTCATCACAGAACAAGAAGATCAGTAATAAAAAGCAATTTATTTTTTAAGGAAGATGAATTACTGAAACCTTATCTTATGGCTGATAATGAAACCTTTTTACGGCAACTTCCTTATTTGCAGGATGCCAGTTTTTTGGTGCTTCCCATAGACAGTAATTCAGTAAATATACTGGTTATTGTAAAAGATTTGTTTTCGCTTGGAGGTTCTATTAAGTCACTTGATTTAAAAAATACAGATATTGAAATACGAGAAGATAACCTTACGGGATCGGGCAATGCTCTTGCTTTGCATGGGCTTTATGATGAAAGCCGCAAAAAAAAATTTGGTGCCGGCGCGGAATACATTCAAAGAAATATAGGCGGCAGCTTTATTGATGCCGATTTAGGTTATCAAAGTTATTATCGCAATATTACTGGCCTGAAAGAAGAAAATAATTATTATCTCAGGCTTATAAAACCTTTGGTAAATCGATATATACGATGGACGTATGAATTTGACGCATCTTACCATTCTACAAGAAATATGTACACTCCTGATTCTATCTATAATTCTGATATCAGGTATCGCTTTTATAATTTCGACGCCTGGGCCGGCTATAACATTAACTCAAAAGGTTTTACGACCCAGGCAGAAGATAGAAAATTAAGAAAATTAGTAGCCTTTAGAATAATTAAACAACAGTTCGAGGATCTGCCATCTAAATATGCTGATATATACAATTGGCGGTATGCAAACCTGAGTGGTATTCTTGGCTCATTATCTTTTTACCGTCAAAATTTTTATAAATCGAAATACATTTACGGGTTTGGAAGAAATGAAGATATTGCTGAAGGATTGAACTTTACAGTAACAGCAGGCTATACACAAAAACAAAATGTTCCCCGAACCTTTATAGGCTTCAATTATCAGCGTTCAACTTTCAATTACAAAAAAAATTATTATAGCTATATTTTGCGTGCCGAAGGATACCTGCATAATAAAAATATAGAAGATATAAACCTGCTTGCAGAAATAGATTATTTTGACCATTTAAAATTCATAGGCACAAAATGGAAGCAGCGTTCTTTTATTACATTAGGAATTGCCAAGCAAATAAATACTGTACTTAACGAACCTTTATATCTTGATAGTAAATTCGGATTGCCTGAATTCAGAAATGGTGACACCGGCGGAAGTTTAAGGGCAAGCGTAAAAGTAGAATCTGTTTTTTTTAGTCCGTTGTCTCTTGCATCGTTCCGGTTTGCGCCATTTATTTTTGGAAACACAAGTCTTTTTTCTCCATACAATATTACTATTCCCAATAGCAAAATTTACACAACCATCGGCGGAGGATTAAGAACAAGAAATGAAAGCCTTATTTTTGGAACACTTGAATTTAAAGGATATTATTTTTTGAAAAAAAATATTTATCATGAAAGTTATCGTTTTGATATTAGTACCAACATAACCTTTAAGTCGAATACACGATTAGTAAAAAAGCCTGATTTTATTGAGGTCAATTGAGCAGGTTAAGTAGTAGTTGATCTTCTCAGAAAATCGTAAAGTGTTACACTAAAAAACATTCGTCATTTCTTTATATACATTTTTTAAAGAGACAATAAAAAAAAAAATTAGAAATAAATTTTAAATAGATTTATAGGAAATTAATTTCTCTTTTGTTACGGCTATCACCCGTTCAACGAAACTATCACTGCTGCAAATGGTGATAAAATATTTATGAATAATACAGGGTCTGTAAATGGTCCAGATGCCAACAATTATATTCATGCAACTTTGAATGTTATAATTACCGGGGTATCGGAAGATTTGCGGGTGCAGCGGGTGGCTGGACTACTATCGCTCATGCAAGCATTTTCACTACAACAGGAACAGATTCTTTAGAAGGTACTATTAGCTATTAGCTAAAGCAGACCTAACAAAAGGGAATACTGAAGTATAATTGCGAAAAGGATTCACTTTCAAAAATTCCTTCAATTTATAGAAATTAAAAAAGCACCAGGTTTTGTTTTCTTACTTAACTCAATTGCTTAAGATATGTAAGCCAACTCGCTTGATGCTTTTGATTGAAAAGTTCCGATCTTTTTAGGGATTTTCCCTTCTCAATTTGAACTATAAAGATACAATCCCGCAGCAGTGAATTCCAAATTTTTTCTATTGATCTTTTGCACCCGTTTTTAACAAAGTTATTCACACGATTAGAAATTTTTTTCTAATTTAGTTTACAAAAAGGAATTTGAATTAGAATCTTATTGATAAAAAAATATTTAAAATTTCTATGTTTTGGCATAAATAAATTTTAAATTTAATCTATAATTTAAATAGCTCTTATGTCAACTTCCGTGAATATTCCTTTGGATAAAATGCATCTTGACCTCGGTGGCAGCATTACAATTGATACTACACTCATTGAAACTTCTTCAAAACTAACCGGCGATGTAAATCAACCTATTGCAACCCGTATCTCCGGTGATGCAGCCAACCCTGTTGCAACCTTAATAACCGGTGATGCAAATAAACCTGTTTCTATAACAACAACCCTGCAGGGAAATAATGATAAGCCCATTTCTTCTGCAATTGAATTATTGAATTTTCCACGCTTCACCTTAGCTGATGTTAAAGATTTACAGGCACCAAAAATTCGAATGCGATTGCCCAACTACAATCAGCTTTGTTTCAAATTATTCGGTATGGAAATATTTTCACTTTGCCTGGCAGGGGAAGGACAGGTAATAACAGAACCTTATGTTCCCAATGCACATGAAAGATGTGAAGACGTTTGCTGTGAGCCTAATGTATGTCCATTTCCGGAACAAAACAAGGATCCAGCCCATAGAGTAAACAAAAAATGAAACAAATGAAACGGGTAACAAAAACAGAACATCATAACCATATAAATTTCGGTGATGATGAAATTATTCTTTCGGGCGCTCCTTCTTCTTTAAGAGGACAAGTTACTTTACAAAATAAAACTGATGAAAAAATATTCGTACGTGAATTGCCTGTAAAGAATGCAAAAAATACTCCTGCTGTTTTTCCTTTGCATACAATATTAAAACCCCATGAAATAAAATCGAAGCTTGTATATTATTCTATGGAACCACAAACCCCGCCTGGCACTTATGAAATGAATATACAAATTGGTAATGCTAATAAAAATGTAAAAATGATTGTTCATGAGGAGCTTGATATTCAGCTTTCACCGCAGGAAATTGTTTTGGAAGGTATTGAACCCGGGCTTGTACATTCAAAAGAAATATTATTTTCTAACAATGGAAATATCGCTGTCACTATTCCAACTATAAAACATAATACCATTACTGATATGGATCTTATTTGCCGTAATCTTTCACAGGCGGTAAGAACAAATGGTGATGAGGGTATTGAAAAAACTTTGGATGCATTTACTAAAGGCGTTAAACATGATCTAACGGAATGGGTAAACGTTTCCATTAAAGAAACGGGGCAGGCAATTGAACCGGGGCAAACAATTTTATTGCATCTTACTATAACATTACCTAAAGAAATAAATAAAAATTATCACTATACCGGCGATATCAGGATGTTCGATAAAGAAATCCATTATACGGCTATTAATAAAAGTTCAGCCGTTATCTTTTTGAAGAAATCAAATAAAAAAAAATCAATTCACCATAAATGAACTTATATGCAAATCATATCTGGCAAAACAATTAATCTTGACAGCATAACACAAAATGTAAAACGTATTTCTGAGGCAACTAACCGTATGTTTCAAAATAATTTTAATAATAATATTCAATGGTTTACTGAACTTCAAAATGTATTAGGAACCGGGATAAGCATTGGGAAAAAAAATGATTGCGATGCGTGCCCACCTGAATGCGAGTGCCCGCCGCAATGTATGCTTAACATTACAAGAGATGCTAACATCGGCGAAGTAATTGTAGTTTCCTTTAAAATAAAAAACACTTTGCAAACGGCTAAAACATATCGTGTAGGCGTGCGTCCTTTTTATGATAATGATGGAAACATTTTGCCTAATCAACCTACGATAAATAAAACACAACTTAATCTACAACCCGGGCAAAGTATTTTGGTAGAAATGAAAATAGATCTTACCAATGGGTATGTTGCCGGAAATACTTATTCAACAGAAATTGTAATAAGAGAAAAAGATGTTAACCAGAATATTTGCTTCACATTAAATGTTACTGCAAACAATTTTGTCCCTGAAGCTCTTCCGCTAAATGAACAAAGTTATTTTACGCATTTCCAGGATTGGAAGAGCCATTTTTATTGCGATACACGCCCTACCATTACCCGTGTAAACCCTGTTAATCCTAATGTTGGTAAACCCATAAAACTTTTATAATGTCAGCAAGCAACAACAATCAAAATGAAATAATAAGTGCGTGGCAAAACCTGATTGAACAATCTGTAAAAGCAAATACAGAATTTTTAAAAGAATCCAGCAAAATATTTACAGACATTCTTTCTAAAAAATTTGATGCCAAAGATCTTTTTAAAATTAATAACGATGTTTTAAATGCCGCAGCTGGTAATTTTATTAAATTAAATATTAGTAACACTGAAAACCTGGTGAACTTTGGAGTAAATTTATCTAAAAGTATTTTTTCATTTATTGATAAAAATAATAAGACAGACATTAATACCGGCCAGCAACCTGTAACCCAAACCCATAATACAAGAGGCCAGATTAATTTATCAGTTAAGCAGGGAGAAAATATTTCCACTTCATTTTATTTAAACAGCCACAATGCTTTTTCACAAACAGGAAAGTTTTACTACGATAATTTTATAAATATAATGACCGGGCAAAAGGCTGATCTGTCTTTATCAATTTCACCAAAAGAATTTATACTTGAACCAGCTAAAAGTGTAAAGGTTGATGTTAATATAAGTGCATCAAAAGATATTATTCCGGGTACTTATAAAATTACTGTAAGGCTCGATGGAATGGACAACCAGGAATTTGATATAGTTGCTGAAGTATTGGAAAATAAAACATCCATTAAGCAAATATCAAAACCCAAACGAAATGTAAAAAGTGCTACTCCAAAAAAAGTTACATTGAAAAAAGCTGCTGTAAAAAGAAAAAAATAAATTACGCTTAGCTTTCTATTTTCTTGTCAATATACTTACTCATCATCTCTGTAATCTTTCTAAAGTTGGATGGAATCATTTGAGTCAATACACCTTCAATCCCTTTAGATATAGTTCTGTCAAGCATTCCCATGCTGAAAGATAAAACCTTTCCTTTCCATTCTATTGATCCCGAAAATGTTAACCGGCATCCTTTTCCACCCATCGCATTTTCAAAAACCGTTGTTCCTTTACATTGCATTTCTTCATGAAAATGATGCGAATGTATTTGCCATTCTATAATTTTTTCTTTTTCTTTCCACGTTGCTGTATCTGTCCATTGCAGCATGTCAGGCTGAATATGTTTCATAATTATTGCTGGTAGTTTTGGTTTTGCTTCCCATATATTTACTACTTTAATAATTTCTTCTGAAATATTTATTCTTTCTATTTCAGTTATGCTTTCCAAATCATCCACATCTTTAGCAATATCGGGAAGGTGATGCAGCATTGTATTCCATGCAATACCAACCGGAAATTTAATTATGCTGATGGTTTTAAAATTCATTTTTGCAATTTTATACAGTTTGATCACACATACGATATTCATAAATTTTATCATGAAGATGTATCGTTGCTCTTAATGATGGAGAAATATGATTTGAAGTAACGAGCCATGATAAAGCCTGTAGCATAGCAGCTTCTGAAGGTTTTGCCATATAGCCAAGCTCCATTAATTTTTGTGAACTGTACCAATAATATTTGCCAACCATCTTTGCCTGTTCTCTTGTAGAAGAAGGCCTTTCTCTTGAAATATAATACCATGCCTCATGTATGGCAGAAAGTAAATAAGAGCTGGTACGCATGGCCGTTAGATAGGGTCCAGGTAAGCCGCACAATTCAGAAATTTTTGCATGAACCTCTTTCCATTCAAGATTATCACTTCCTGCAATATAGCGTTCACCTGCTTTTCCCTTTTCAGCCAAAATAACCATTGCCTGTGCAACATCTTCTACGGTTACAATATTGCAACCTCCTATCCACGTTGACTTATACGGATCTTTAATATAATTTACCATCATGCGATTGCTTTCCGTTAAATGTGTATCTGGCCCACCAACAGTAAGTGTCGGGCAAATAGCTATTACTTCCAAACCAAATTTATTTCCAGTTGCAAATGCTATTTGCTCCTGCTGAATTTTAGCGATAACATAAGCCGGGGCGTCAACAAAATTTCCAGGCGACGATTCAGTTAACACTTGTTGTTTTTCTTTAGCGCCAATGGTAACTGAAGAAGAAGTAAAAACAATTCGTTTCACTTTATTAAATGCTGCCGCTACTATTATATTTTCCATTCCTCTTTTTGCTTCATCAATAAACTGCTGGTTATTGTAACCCCAATAAGCAAAAGTACCGGCCGCATGGAAAATAATATCACATCCTTTCATTGCTTTTTTCTGGCTTTCAATATTAAGAATATCTCCGTAACACAATTCAATTTTTTTAACGGGCAGCGTTTGTACATTACCGGTAGTGCGTATAAATGCCTTTACACTATGGCCTTGCTGCAATAATGCTTTTATCAAATTACTCCCGATTAAGCCTGTGGCTCCTGTTACAAATGCACGCATGTTATTTTATTCCGGTTATATACTTAACATCTTTTTGTACAGCTTCAGATACATCTTTTACAAAGTTCTTCAAAGCGTTCCCGGCAATATTTTCTTCATTATTATTACCGCTGAAATGCCTGTAACCTTCTTCATCTTCATACAGTGATTTGTCTTTTGCAAAAACATTTTTCCCGTTCATAAATTTTTCTGCTATACCACTAAACACTGCAAACAGGTTTTTAAATTGCTCCGCTTCGAGCGGATGATTGTTTTCATTTTTTTCTCCCCATGATGGATTGGCATTTTTTCCCAAGCGCGGATTTCTTCCTTCATAAACCGCTTCAAAGTTTGACATGGTTCTTGAAAAAAATCTTAAGTATGAATCCGAAACCAATGCATCTTTCATTGCAGGCAAATAATCCATATTGAAAACCTGCCAGAATAAAGGCAATGTAAATTTTTGCCTTGCTACAATTTTTATTTCTGTAATTCCTTTTTGCTTTGCAGAGAAACTTACCAATCCATCATCAAATTCTGCTGACTGGTTAAGGCTTTTAACAGTTCTCCATAAAATGGTTTGGCTATTTGTAGTATATCTAAGAATTTCAATTTTGCATACATCAATTGGTTTTCCTCCAAACATCACCATCCAGTTGGGTTGTGGTAAATAAATGTCCCGTTCGGCCTGGTATATAATTTGCTTCTTTTGATTTGATTTTATGGCAACTCTTGCTCCGCCAATATTATCAAACATATATTGAACAGCCTGTGCAATATCAACTTTGCTTATGAACGAATTAAAATCATAAGGTAGCGTTCTGGCATATTCGAACAATACAGAGCCATCAATATATCGCCATTTAATTCCATTAGCATCAGGTGGTGCATTAGCAACTAATTGAGCAAGTGGCAAAATATAATTTTCGATAGCATCAAAATCCGGTGGTGAAAATTCATTTACATCAAAACCTAATTCCGTATGCTGGCGATAAATTTTTTCTTTATCATAAAGAGTTTGCCATCCTTCAATAAATTGATGAATACCGCCAAGAGAATAGTTCAAAGCAACCAAAGCTGAATATGCCAATGGATGCGTATCAATATTTTTTATTATTGGAGAAATAAATTTATTTATTTGGGCATCGGCAACATTTTTAAAAGGAAAAATATCCGTATCTACCTGTTGCAGCCATGCCTTGGAAAGCCGTCGTATTACAGGATTTTTATTTCTTGCCTGTGTTGACTCTGCCAAAAGCTTAGGAACATTTTGCCAGTCCTTATAAATTGATAAATCTCCATCGATTTTATAAACCAAAGGAAGTCCGATTTTTTTTAAAGAATAACTATTGATTGAAGAACAGTAAGGATCAAGTTCCATTTTTAAAGCGCCAACCCAATCAACAAGCAAAACATTATTGCCTGCAATAAATGTTTTAGTAAGTAATTTTTTACTTTGACGAATTCCCTGCATACCATGATTACTTTCATAAGCATCAATTATGCAAAAATCAACTTCATCACGTTGAAGTAATGCGGCTGCAACTTCTTCAGGGCGAAGACGAAAATAATAATGATAGTCTTTTGCTTTTTGAGGAAGAATATCAACAAGGCTTTTTAAACATAGAGAATAATAAAACTCTTCATCTGTTTTATTCTTGCAAAAAACAATTCTAAAATTTGCGTTCAACCAATACGACGAGAGTTTTGCATCTCTCAAAACACTGATATTATCAAAGCCGCCATCAACAAGGTCTTCACTTAAACTTTCTATGTCGTATGCAACGCCATCAACTGTTTCATATTTATAACCCGCAAGATCGGTAAGCACAAGCACATCCCTGTTTTCAAGCCATACGCCTGAGGCCTGTTCACCATCTGCAACAGTAATATTCGTATACCCATTCTTTGCAAGAAATGAAATAAAGTGTTCTAACAGTGACGGGGAAACGCCGGTGGTTCCGTTAAGCTCATAAAATTCAAGATCCGGCTTTATGAGTATGGAGAAATTTTTCTTAGAAAGTTTTGTTGTTTTTCTTTTTGCTTCAATAGCATTAAATATTTGGGCTTGTTGCAGTGTTTGTTCCAGCAAACTATTAATATCTGATGTTGTATTTGAACAAATATTTACTCCAGCTTCACTCATTTTATGGCTTGGTCTTTTTTACAATATCCTTCAGTGATTTGATTCCTTTCATGCCTACATCAACTAAACCTGTACTCACATCTTTTTGTGTTTTTATTAGTTCTTCTCCTAAATTTTTTGCCTGATCTGCAAAGGCAGCGCTTTCATTATTACCTGTCAATTTTTTTATAAATCCACTTTGCAAACGCATGGTTTCTGTAAATATTTTATTATAAACAGCAAACCAATCATCAATTCCCTGTTTTAATACAGGAGTCATTTTTTCAGCTTCATCAAAATAAAATTGAAAAAGATTTTGAAAAAGATTTTCTGTATTTGTTTGTGTGCTCATGTTTTTTTATTTAACTGAATAATTTTGTTTAGGACTTATCAAATAGCTGTGATGAAAGCCCAGCCTGGGATCGGCGTTTTTACCTACTAAGGATACATACCCCTGTATATCGGGCATGGCTATACGCAATCGTTGACTAAGATCAGGGTAATTATATATAGTGATATGATTCATGCCGCGATTGGCCGTAAATAATAAACTTTGATCGGCAGATAACTGGCAGGCATGAATAGAATCCATAAAAGTAAAACGGCTTATTCGCAATGCACCTAATATATGTTTGTTGCTGGTAAAAAAACCACCACGCACCAGTACATCATAAATGGTAGTGCCGATAGTTCTTTTATGAGAAAGCAATTCAGTTAATGATGGTTTTTCATCAATAATTCTAAAGTCAGAAAAATTTTTAAGATTGATGAGCACCACTGTGTGGCTGCCCCCGTTACAAAAAATTAGTTCTTTATCTGAAATGGTTACATCAGAATTTATGTGAGAAGGAATTTCACGGCTGCAACACCAATGACGCAATATTCTTTTTTCTTTCGCATCAATTTCAAAAGCATATTCTTTAAAAAATGCCATTGCCCATTCATGATAATCTTTATGATCTTGCGGAAGCACTCTAAAGCTAACGGCATAAAAAATATCTTTTTCAAAATGTGGTATCAGGTGCCAGCAGGTTGCGGGTAAATCAATACGGGTTGCTTCGCCTTTTTCCATATCCCAGATGCCTACCATTTTTGCTTCACCTTTTTCACCAAGCGCAGGATTATCCATGCTGCCATAACATAAATATTTTCCGCTTGCGGTAAATTTCATACTATGCGGAAGCATTAATTTATGAGGGCCAAGCTTAGTACCCTTACGAAGATTATTTACATTGAACTGGTAAAAATAATCGCCTATAGCTGTAATAAATTCTTCGTTATTAATCCAGGCTACATGCGTACAACCTCTTATGCTTGTATCATTAATTTCAAAGCCTAACGTTGACACACGATCGAGTTCATCAAGGCTATGCGGATCATATAAACCAAGGTGCTGGCCGGCTGTACCCATATATCCATATTTACCATCTGGGCTTATGCTTACAGCATGGCCGCCAGCCATACCGTTAAAATATTTTATTTTGAATGCATAGGAATTATCAGCAGGATCAAATAAAAAATTACAAACACCAGCCATGCCTTCAAGGCCATTGATACCGTTACCATCTAAAGCAATTTGAAAACTATAGGGATACGTTTTCATATTCCTCTGTTTTTAAACATATAAAATAAGTATTTTAAAATTAATTTAAATAACCCATACTTTCAAAGTGAGTAAAAGAAATATACCTATTCAAATGAAGAACAGTTTTAATTTCTTTAATTTATAATGATACTATATGTCAGGAAAATATTCGGATTTAAACCTTACAGGTTTAAAAACCTGTAAGGTTTTGTATCTTGTAAAAAAATAAATAAAATTTGAAAATACTTTTTCGGAAATATTTTGAATTATCATTTTGGATCATTGCCTTAACATCGTTGGCAATTATGCAACCATCTGCTGATCAGCATTATTCATTTTGCATTTTTAAATTTCTTGGTTTCAGTTTTTGCCCGGGTTGTGGCCTTGGTCATTCCATCAGTTATTTATTTCATGGTAATATCAGTGCATCTTTTTCAGCTCATCCGCTTGGAATCTTTGCGGTGATTGTTATCCTTTTAAGAATATATAAATTATTTTTCCTGCATGTATTTTCTAAACCAATAAAAAACAATTATGCAATACAACGACAACAGTAATGCCATTAACCCTGTGTTTTTAAAATACCTCTATGATGTTACTCCTGAAGAATTGATAACAATTAATAGTCGTACGAAAGGTTTTACTGAGGACGAGCTTACACATTTCTGCATGATTTACCGATCCAAAAGAAAAGATCCGCAAACAATTTTATTGTTGTGTCTTTTAGGATTGGTATGTGTTTCAGGGATTCACCGTTTTGTGATCGGGCAGGTTGGGATGGGTATTTTATATTTTTTTACGGGCGGCTTATGCCTTATAGGAACGATAGTAGATGCTATAAATCATAAAGATCTTGCTTTAGAATACAATGGAAAAATGATTGCAGAAACTTTATCCATGCTCAATATGGTTAAGAATTAGTTTATTCATCTTATTACTGCCTTCTTAGTTTAAATGATATTTGCAAAATACATTCAAGCACTAATTTTTTCTTTTTTATGGTGTTAAAAATTTTTTCTATTTTCTTTTGATTATTTTTGAAAAATAAAAACAATTATCATGAACCGATCTATACTACGAAGGAATCTTCACTACATCTTTATTTTTTCTTTGATGATGATAATAGCTTCCTGCGGCTCATCAACCCGCACTATAGCTGTAGAAGAAGGATGGGAATTGTTAGGAGAAAGCAAAGCTAATTTTGTGAGGGAGACTGATGTTATAAATGTAAACAGCAAGAGCCAGTTTACCGACATTCGTTTTAAAGTAGAAAAACGTGACATTAAATTAAGCGATCTCAAAATAACTTTTGATAGCGGGGATAAATTGCAACCTGCTGTGGACGAAATTATTTCTGCAGGCAGGGAAAGCAAGCTTATAGAACTTGCAAAAGATGGAAGAACTATAACTAAAATAGAATTCAGGTATCGTACTACTGGAAGTATTCTTAAAGGGCAGGCAAAAATTATTGTTTTGGGAAAAAGATATCATCCTGGTTATTAGTGATATTCTATTTCACGAATTTACCTACACGAATTAACACGAATTCTTTTTTATTTCTAACTTTTTGTTATGTACATATTGTAATGCCCTGAATACAGCATATTTTAGAATAAACTTTTTTTAGTATAACCCAAGCTTGTTTTCATTTGTGTAATTCTTGTATAAAATTCGTGTTATTTACTTCTTTCTCCTCAATCGTAAATTAAAATTCGTATAATAGAAATTTTTTTATTCTTCAATTAATTGAATGCCGGTTTTTGTAAATTGTATTTTATGTTTTTTATACAAATTACCTGTAGTCATTTTAAATGTTTTTTTGCTCATTCCAAAAAATTTATAAATATCTTCCGGCGAAGATTTATCATGATACGGAAGATAGCCATCATTTTCTTTTAGCAAGCGCAATACTTTTTCAGTCTCATCTTCTACCCTTTTATAGCCGGACTTTCCCGCCGCAACATCTATCCGATAGCCATCGGATTTATTTTCCGGTAATACTTTTTTGATAAATCCTTTAAACCGATCACCAATTGAAATATTTCTGTACACTTCATTATGATGAAGTATTCCTTTATAAATATTGTTGATGATTACTTCATAGCCAATATCGGTGCTACGATATACAATTAAATCCACTTCATCTTTTTCCTTTACCGTAAGATTTTCGTTAGATAAAAAAAAATCTAACTTTTCTGTAGCGGCTAATCTTCCCGTTTGTTCATCCATCACAACTTTTACAAGATACTCACCGTTAGTCCGCATAAAACTTAGCATTGCAGACTTTGGAATAAAAAGATCTTTCATTAATCCCCAATCAAGAAAAGCGCCCTGGTGTGTTACGTTTACTGCTTTTAATTTTACAATATCGCCCAACACACCATAAGGCTCTTGTGTAGTAGCAATAGGCCTGTCCTCGCCATCATGGTATAAGAATACTTTTATTTCATCACCAATTTTTGTACTTGCGGGAACAAAACGTTTTGGCAACAATATTCCAGCATCCCCATCATCAACAAAAAAGCCCATTGACTTTTCTTTAATAACTTTCAGCAAATTGTATTCACCCATTCTTACCATAATTAAATATTGATACATCAAAAGAGCGAAGATAAATAATTGCCTTCTGAATGTTGAACAATAATATGAGTATAGTCTTTTCGAACATCAAACACGCATCAACATGTACATTATCTTGCATACTTAGATGTATAATTTCAACTTCCGTGCTAAAATACCACTGTATTATGATTTAATTAATCCATATTAAGAATTTCACTTGCTTTTTAAGGTTAGATTATATATTTTAGATTCTTAATAATCCAATTTTGTCCTTGAGAAAAAAAATAGAAGAATACCCTGATATAGTATTGATTTTTCTTGCCGTAATAACTATTATCACTATAGTTTATATGCTACATAATTTGTAAATTAGGTTATGCAAAGACAGCAACTAATTAATAGAAAGGATATAAAAATTACAATCTTATTATTCATTCCCTTTTACTTCCATGCATTTCTTAAAAAACGTAACCAATTACCATGCATAATATTTTTAACATCTTCCCGTCTGTATCCTCGTTTATAAAATAAAGATGGAAGCTTTTGCAAATCGGCTATTGTTTCCAAATCGTAAGGACATTGCTCACGGCCAAAAGCGCCATCAAGATCAGAACCGATACCGATATGTAAAGCATTCCCTGCAACCTGGCAAATGTTATCAAAATGATCAATGATTACTTCGAGATTGCAATTCATTTCTTTTGGTGCAGATTTTCCTCTTATCCAGTTTGGCACCATCATCCATGCATCTAATGCTCCGCCTATAACTGCATCCCGTTCAATCAAAGCTTTTATTTGTTCATCACTAAACTGGCGATTATGATTTACAATTGCCCTCACATTATTATGACTTGCCCATACATGTCCATTAAAATTATCAAGTGCCTGCCAAAAAGCATCATCACATAAATGTGTTGCATCCAGAATAATATTAAGGCGTTCCATTTCTTTGAGTAACGCTATTCCTTTTGCGTCCATTAATCCTGCTGCATCAGTTCCATTAGCATAACGCCCATAGCCATAATGCGCAGGGCCAACTGCACGTAAACCATATTGCCACGCTCTTTCCAGATGTTGAATACTTATTAAAGAATCTGCACCTTCAAGGCTTAAAATATAGCCAATAAGTTTTTCCAAATTATCATCATCACTGTTCCATAAAGCAATATGTTTTTCGAGAGAAGCCAAATCATTAACCTGTATCATTTCTCCCGCTTCTTCCATTGCATTATACCATTTAAGCTGGGCTTGTGTTTGCGCCCACGCCTGTTCCGGTGAATTCCATCCCGCTAAAGAATTTCCGGGTGCAACATAACGTGCAATTTGTGTAGCAACTACCAACCCTATATTTCCTTTTCTTAATTCCTGCAATGAAACTGTAGCATTTCCTCTATCAGGTTTATCGGTTAATCCTTTCTCTCTCTCATTAATTTCAAGAATGGATTTTCTAAGGTCACGATTCCATTCCATCGCATTCATGCTTAGATCAAGATGAGCATCAATTGTAAACATCCTTGTAAATTATTTTTTTCAAATATTAATTTTTCTATCTCTTGCAATTGTTTTCCATTCGGCTTTCAATTCATTATTTTCAATTACTAACGCTCTTTCGTACAACGCACAGGTGGGGCAAACGTGAAACGGTATTCCATATAAAACATCGCCAACTTTATAAGAATTATTTTTGGTTGCTTCAACTACCAAATGTTCTTCACTCTGGCTTAAAAATTTTAATTCGGGCGCATTCAAAAAATAAACACGCTTATCTAATTCATTCTCTGCCGCTATAGATTTATGCCCAAGATCGAGACACAATATTCCTTCCCCCGGCGTAGAAATAATTCGCGTAATAACCAAAGCTGAAGGAAAAAAATTTTGTTCTTTTAATGATTGCTGATAACCTTTATCCCAATAAATAAATGTACCGGGACTGCATTCAATATTTTTTCTTTTTGCATGAACAGGAAAAGTAGGCGAACCGCCTGCAATGATTATTGGTTCAGGAAAACCTTTTTGACTTAAAGTTTTTTGCATTTTCAAAACCGGCTTAAAAGCTTTGTCACACTCAATTGTACGTTGCACAATATCTGTAGATCGAATGTGTCCATCATAAGCATGCAATCCTATTATTTTTATTCCAATTAAATTATTACACTCTTCATACAATTCAATTGCCTTGTCTCCAGGTACAATTCCTGTCCGATTCATTCCTACATTCAAATCAATATAAACAGTTATTGTCAAATTGTTTTTAGAAGCATCCCCGGCAATTTTTTTTGCAGAAAGAATATGATCAATTAAACAGGAAAATTTTGTTGCAGGATATTTTTTAATTAATTCTATAAAACGTTTTAGCTTAGGCCCGATTGGCTGATACGCAAGTAATACATCAGAGACGCCCGCTATCCCAAGCATTTCAGCTTCTGCTATTGTGGCACATTTAAATTTATTTATTCCTGCATCCATCAATAATTCCGTTGCTTCTTTTGTCTTATGCGTTTTTACATGTGGCCGCAATCTTTTTGTATCATCAATCATTGAAATTATTGTAGCAATATTTTCGAGTACCCTTTCACGATATACAACCAATGCCGGTGAATCGATCGTATTAATATCTTTAATATGATACCATTCGTCTTTCAATTCATTTTTTATTTTCATCTTACCCAATTAATACAATTCAAACATAGCTTCAATTTCAACAGGAATATTATCGGGCAAAGATCCCATACCAACAGCACTTCTTACGCCTACACCATTTTCTTCACCCCAGATTTTTTTAAACAATTCACTACAACCATTAATTATATAAGGGTGCTTTTCAAAATCAGCTGTACAATTCACCATGCCTAAAACTTTTATAACACGTTTTATTTTATCAAGACTGCCGAGACCAGCAATAATTGTTGAAAGAATACTTAAGCCCACTTGCTGTGCAGCAGCTTTCCCTTCTTCCATATTCATAGTATCACCTATACATCCAATGATAAATGTTCCATCATCTTGCCATGGTCCATGCCCTGAAACATAGAGATGATTACCATCAATTAGAAATGGTTTATAGACACCCATAGGTTTTGGAGCAGGCGGAAGTGTTAATCCTATTTGTTTAAAATTTTGTGAGGCACTATTATTTTCCATAAATGAAGGTTTAATATTTATACAAAAAGATTTAAAATTAATACACCTCCAAGTCCTACGAATGCAACGATTGTTTCCATCATAGTCCATGAGCGAAGGGTATCTTTTATGCTAAGGTTAAAATATTCTTTAAACAACCAGAAACCAGAATCATTAACATGTGAACAGGCAAGACTACCGGCTCCAATAGACAATACCATTAAATTAGGATTTACATGGCTCTGCATAATTATCGGTGCAAGAATGCCAGCCGTTGTAAGACCTGCTACCGTTGCTGACCCTATACAGATTCTGATAATAGCGGCAATCAGCCACGCAAGAATTAGTGGTTGTACATTCACTCCATTTAACTGCGATGCAATTTGTTCACTCGCACCACTATCAGTTAATACCTGCTTCAATGCACCTGCACTCCCAATGATCAGCAATATTATTGCAATATCTTTTACTGCTTCTACATAAATTAACATGATTTCTTTTATAGTTTTTCTTTGTTTAATGCCAAGAGTATAGGTGGCAATAGCCAAGGCTATAATCATTACAACAGCCGGCTCTGCAAAAAAAGAAATAATGCCGGCAGCTAAAGTTCCGGGCGTGATAAGATAAGTAATTAAAGTAGTTGCCATAAGAAGAAACACTGGTAAAAGTGCTGAAGAAAAACTACTAACTGCATGGGGTAAACGCTCGGTAGGTAAAAATTTTCCGTGAAATGTTTCTAAAGGAACCGAATGAATATTTTTTAAAGTTTTTGCAAACAATGGGCCTGCAATAATAATAGCTGGCACGGCAATTATGAGGCCATAGAATAATGTCAAACCCATGTTAGCATGAAACTGTACTACCAATGCAGTTGGTGAAGGATGCGGCGGCAGAAAGCCAAATGTAACAGACAATGACGCAAGCATTGGCAGGCCGATATATACGGCAGGCAACTTAAATTGATACGAAACAGAAAAAATGAGGGGAACCACCAACACAAAACCAACACCATAAAATAATGGGATGCCAATTATAAATCCTGTTACAACAAGCGCCCACTGAATATATTTTTCACCAAAAGCATGCATCATAACAGTAGCAATTTTTTGTGCAGCGCCACTATCAGCGACCAGTTTGCCAAGCATTGCGCCTAATGCAATTATAATAACCAATGAACCTAATGTATCTCCTATTCCTTTTTGAACAGAACCGATGACTTTATCAAAAGGAATTCCTAATAAAAGCCCCGCAAATATTGAAACAATCAAAAAGGTAAGAAAGGGATTAATTTTTCCCCATGTAATCATTAAAACAAGGCCGGCGATACATAGAAAAATGATCAGGAAGGTCATTAATAATTTTTAATAAATATATCTATTAACCTTGAATAATTTATGCAGCAATATTTCAGTGAATGAATTTTTGTTTGTACTATAACGAAAAACCGGAAAGGCTATAAGCTTATTTTTTTTGTTCGTTCTTTCATCAATTTAATAGCTTCCTCCCTGCTGCCAAAAGTATCATTGATATTAACCAGGTTGTCTGATAATTTATCGTATCGCCCGGTAAGCAGAAATATAAAAATATGCAGATAATTCAGGCTGTCAAAAACTATGGCTTTATTTTTAGCAAAGGCATCCTTTTGTTTCAAAAATTCGAGTGGCATTTCTGTGTAATGCATTCCCGGCCTGAGATGATGTATTACATGATAGCCATCGTTCCAGCACATTTGATTATAAGAAGTATTAATGCAATTAACAGAATTCGTAAACGCATTTGAGGGGTCATTGCCATCAATAAATGCGTGCTGCACCCAATTTCCCAACATGCTAACCAGCCTGCAAAAAAATAGAGGAATGATGAAAATAAGTAGGGTAGCTTTCAGGTTTATAAAACACATGGCAATACAAAAAAAGTAAAAGAATAATTCTCCAAAAGTGAAGCGCACATACAACTTTTTTCTTTTACGGTGATACAGGTATAAAAAAGTATTTCTGACGCCCAGCGTTAAAAATTTGAAAAAATAAAGCAGAAAACTTTTTAAACTATCCCTTTGATACCCCATCGTGCTGCTGCTATCATCAGGCATATTATTCTCTATATGATGCATGCCCATGTGATGGCTAAAATAACCTTCGGGGCTATGCCCGAAAAACGGGCAAACAAACCATGTAATATAGGTATGTATCCATTGATATTTTTGTTTAAATAATTTACGGTGGCAAATGCAATGAAACATTAATCCGAACCTTCCTTTATAATAAAATTGCGAAATATAGAAATAAAGGAATAGCCATTACCCACCAGACCCAATCTTTCCATAAAGACGTATAAAGCAAAATACCAGGAATGATAACTATAACATGTATGCTGCTGAGTAAATATATAAAAGGAAGGTCCCTCTTATCATTCATTATTTTTAACCAAAACTTATCGTAGCGATTATACCTTTCTTTAGGCTTATAAAGAGGGTCAGTAAGATCAACAAGATGTTTCATGAAAAGTGAAATAGTATGTGGCCTATAACCTTATTTTTTCGGGAAGAAATTTCGCCAATAGTTTTTCATAGTAAGGTTTTAATTCTGACACAACCGGAGGCTTAGGACTTTTTGAATAGAGATCGTAAGGATTAAATTTATCTACCCATGAAAACATTTCAAGATCATGATCGTCCATTAAATGCTCATACGCATGCTCACGATGCTGAGAGTAAAAAGAATGATAGCGTATCATATATAATGCTGGCTCGGGTAAATAATTTTTTACTATTTGATACAAATATTCATCATGCCCCCACGACATGTGAACATTGCGCAATCCGCAGTTGGGTTTATAAATACCATACTTTGTATTATAACGATTGTCTCTTATATCAGGGTTGGCATCAAAATATTCAGGATATACAATTTTATCTGAGAAGCGGCAACCTACAGGAAAAGTATCTCCCACAACAGCCCATTGTGGTTCGCCAAAAAGGCAAAGAACTTTACCCATGTCGTGTATAAAACCAGTTAATATAAACCAATCAGGATGCCCGTCGGCTTTAATGGCCTCACCTGTTTGAAGCAGGTGCTGAAGCTGATCAAGATTAGTATCTGGGTCGCTATCGTCAACAAGTGTATTTAAAAATTCCATTGCATCCCAAGGCTTCATTTCTTTACGATTGAATTTCAGAAATTCCCTTTGCTTTCCTCTTACAAATTCATAAGTCTGGTACTTATGATTAAGGCGGTAAAACTCACGAACAGTTGCATCTTTTTCAGAGCTTAAATAGTTGCGGAATTCTTCTTTGGCTTTTGCTTTTTCACCTGCAACAGGATAACGGGTCAGCACATCATCTTCCCATAGTTCAATACTTTGCAGGGGATTAATTTCTTCAGTAGATAGAGTATTTGTTGTTGACATATCAGGCAATTTTTGTTACCTAAATATACTTTTAAAAAACTATTTATTAAAATTTTTCATCGCATTTATGCTGATAATTTTCTCCTCTTACCAAAACACAATATATAACGCAGCAAGTATCCCAATGATGATGGTTGAGCCAACAAGAAATACTGGTAATGTGCGAAACATTTTTGCATCTATAACAAGCGCTTTGGGATTTAGTCTCAGCCGAGTCTCTCGCAGAGGACTCGGCGTGTATATGTGATTATTACAATCAAATCTTTTTACTTAAATCAATATCCATCAATTGCATAATATTATCTATCTGAAAAATTCCCTGTGCACCTTTATAATAAAATCCTGCAGAACTATGAATATAATTTTCAGGGCAATCTGCAAGATTCCATTTTCCTGTGCAGGGATTGAAATGAATATAATTTAATTTTTGTGTAATAAATTTTTTAGTAAAACATTCTTTAATATCAAAGGAAGATTCAAAAACTTCATGCAGCTTTCCTCTTTTTTTATCTGAAGCATTGACGGCATTTGATAATTGATTTAAAATAGTTTCATTCTTTGTTTCTTTTAATCTGTCAATTAAATCGTATGCCATAAAACACTTGCCGTTGCCAATAATGCGATTGATATTTTTACCTGAATTCGAAAAGCAAATCAAGGCATGTAAATGATTAGGCATGATTACATAGCCATTAACATAATGGCCGTTGTCTTGTAAATAATTGAACCATTTATATACCACATCATACGAGTTAGTAATTTCAAAAAGATTAAGCAGTTATAACATGTTATGGTTATAAAATAAATCCCATCTGTTTCGGTTATCTGTTGCTTTGTTGACATGAAATTAAGATACAAATAAATAAAGTATGACCATTATGCACGCCGAGTCCCCTGCGGGAGACTCGGCTGGGACACAAAAAAAACTATTTATTAAAATTTTTCATCGCATTTATGCTGATAATTTTCTCCTCTTACCAAAACACAATATATAACGCAGCAAGTATCCCAATGATGAGGGTTGAGCCAACAAGAAATACTGGTAATGTGCGAAACATTTTTGCATCTATAACAAGCGCTTTGGGATTGTCTTTACTTTTTTTATCGGCAAGGCTCATCACAATCATCAGCAACATGAGTATAATGAATACCAATGTCATTCGATCCATAAAAGGAAAATCAGGAAACGCTCCATTTGTCCATGATGGAAGAAATTTAAGAACCGTCGAAAGCGGAATAGTAAGTATTGCAGAAGTAAGCGCTGCAGTGGAAGTAGTTCTTTTCCAAAAAAATCCTAAAAGAAAAATTGAAAGAACCCCGGGTGAAATAAACCCAACATATTCCTGGATAAATTGATAAGCCTGATCAAGATTTTTTAAAGCCGGCGCTACAAGACTCGCAAGAATCATTGCAACAATAACCGTTATGCGTCCTGTCTTTACCAGTTTTTTTTCAGAAGCATTTTTGTCAAAAAATTTTTTGTAAATATCAAGTGAAAAAATAGTGGAGATGCTATTTGCCTTACCAGCAAGAGAAGCTACAATAGCCGCAGTTAATGCAGCAAATGCAAGACCTTTCAAACCATCAGGCAATAAATTCATAAGAGTTGGATATGAATGATCCGGTTTTAAAATACCATTTGCATCCAGCATTTCAGTTTGAAACATTCCATTCTGGTACATAACGTACATGGTTATCCCAGGAATTACCACTATCAATGGAATCAATAGTTTTAAAAATGCCGCAAAAAGAATTCCTTTTCTTGCAGTAGGCAAACTCGCTCCCAGTGCCCTTTGTGTAATGTATTGATTGCAACCCCAGTAATTCAGGTTGTTAATCCACATGCCTCCTATAAGCACAGATAAGCCCGGCAGATCTTTATAATAAGGATTTGATTTATCAAAAATCATGTGAAAATGGGAAGGCGCTTTTTGCCTGATGATGCTTAAGCCTTTAAGAATATTATCGCCATAACCAAAGTGTTCTGATACAAGAGTGAGAGCAAGATAACAAGTTACCAAACCACCCATGATGAGCACCAGCACCTGAATTACATCAGTATATCCTATCACCTTCATACCACCTAATGTTACGATGATAGAAAAAATGCCAAGACCAGTCATGCACCATTCAAAACTTATTCCTGAAATGGAATTAATTGCCAGTGCGCCGAGATAAATTATAGAAGTAAGATTTACAAACACATAAACCAGCAACCAAAAAATTGCCATTAAAGTTGCTACCGTATCATTGTACCGCTGCGATAAAAATTGCGGCATCGTAAAAATTTTATTCTTCAAATAAATAGGTATAAAGAATATGGCAACAATGATAAGTGTAGCCGCAGCCATCCATTCATAAGAAGATATGGCAAGCCCCAATGCGAAGCCTGAACCTGACATGCCAATAAAATGTTCTGCTGAAATATTTGATGCAATAAGCGATGCGCCAATAGCCCACCATGTAAGTGATCCTTCTGCAAGAAAGAAATCTTTGGAATTCATTTCCTTAAATTTCTTTTGGTGATACACCCAATATCCATAGCCGGCCACTACAATAAAATAGATGAAGAATACAATATAATCAAATAAGTGAAGATGGTTCATGCAGCCTTTTAGATTGGAACAAAAACTGAAAATAAACAATTAATAAGATATTATAAACTCTGCCATGTTGATTAAAAAATGCGAAGATTAAAAAAAGCCATGCAGCTATTGATTTTAATTTTAAGTCGCTAGTTTATAAACTGAAAATAAATTTTTAACTTTCATTCCGTATTTGTAATATAAGCGGAAGTAGCTCACCTGGCAGAGCGACAGCTTCCCAAGCTGTAGGTAGCGGGTTCGAGTCCCGTCTTCCGCTCTAAAGAATAATGAATAAACAAAACTATTTAATCTCGAACATTCATTCCCGCTCTCTATTGCAAATGGATGAACAAATAATTATCTTGGCAATCCTTATTTTATTATTTACCAAAAAAAATGTTTATGAACACAAAAAAATTTCTTATCGGAGGATTAGTAGGTGGCATTGTTTATTTTTTTCTTGGATACTTGTTTTATGGTAAACTTCTTTCAGATTTTTTCCAAAAGAATGCAGGTACTGCCACCGGAGTTGACAGGGCTATGGATCAATTTGAATGGTGGTCACTGATTTTAGGAAACGTTTTATCCGGTTGTCTTTTGTCTTATGTTTTTGTAAAATCAAATGTTAGTTCTGCAAGTTCAGGGCTGGCAACAGGTGCAGCTATTGGGCTGCTTACAGCTGCGGCACATGGTTTTATTATGTATGGTGTAAGTAATCTTATGACCACTACCGGGCTACTCGGTGATGTTTGCACTTTCACAATAATGTCTGGAATTACCGGGGCTGTAGTAGGCTGGGTATGTGGGCTTATTGGTAAAACCTCAGTTACCAAATAATATACCTGCACTCTAAATGTTTACCATGAGCTGAAATGTTCATGGTTTTTTATGAAAAATTTGGTAGGAAATCAAGGCTAGGATTTGTGTGTTAGGTTCTTGCGCCTGTTTAAATTTTTGAGATTAAGCAGTTGAAAATTCATAAACTCTTTAAAAGGCACAGCAATACTTTTATTATTTTAAAATACTAAGGATAGCGAGGAATTTTTTAAAAGAATGTAATTATATTTAGATAAGAGTTTTTATCAATTCTTTCTTTAATAACCAAAACTGTAATGAAAATAAAATTTCTTTATTTCATTCCCTCATTAGTATTGATGTTTTATGGTTGTAAAATATCTTTTCATAACCGCATAGTACCATCGGGGTTTAATATTGAACCCGGTACTAAATCATTTGTATTAATTGATGGCGGAATTACATCTACTTCCGGAATAGCAATTAAAAAAACGCGGAAAGGAGTTGTTAAAGAAGTAAAGAATCAATATCTCGTAATGCTATCCACTGTTTTACAAAAACAACTCCACTTAAACAACCTTACTGATACAACACTTACAGAAGATGAGAAGAATAAGCTGCTGAAAAAAGATTCAGTTGCTATTGCCAACCTTAGCAAGAAGTATAGTTCAGCAATTGTGCTGATATTAAAAGATTGCTATAGCGGTTTCAGGCGAGACGATGTTAAAAAGGTAGTCAGTTTTGATGGAAAGTCAACTTCCAAAATCGCAACGTATTCAGTATTTTTTGATACAGACTGGATAATTCTGCAGGGAAATACTATAAATGAAAAAACTGTTACAGCATCTAAATATCACTCCACCAGAAGTATAGAAAGTGGACTACTGGCAAGGGGGCCCGGCTTTGAGGCCAATAAAAAAGATATACTTGAAATGGCGGAACAGAATGCTTTCAATGTTGCACTATTATTTAAATATTAATTATTAACCATTTTACAATAGTAATGTTTAACAGCAGATTGCTTCGGCGCACAGAAAACAATTGTAATGTGAATTTATAAATGCGCCTCGCAAAGACCTATTTTTTTAGGAATGTCCTGAGTTACAAACTCAGGACAGCAATACTTTTATTATTTTAAAATACTAAGGATAGCTAGGGTTACAAACTCCGGACAGCACTTTTATTATTTAAAAACTAAAGATAACACGGGAGAAATATTATTGTTGTACTAAATTACCTGTTTCATCTCGTAAAGCTTCAAAGCCATAACAACATATACAGCCTCCAAATCTTTTATATTCTTTATTGTATGGTGCAACAAAATCAACGATACCTGAATTGCCCAGTAATTCTTGCATTTTTTCAGAATTCTTAATAAGCCAAACATACTTTACATTAAATTCTTCATTGGCACCTGATGAAGAAACTCCAAAATATACATTACTGACCTCTAAGAAATTTTTACGATATTTTAATGAGTAGATTTGATTATTTATTTCGGAATCATAGATTTGTCTAAGAGAAAAAAATCCAACAACCAAGATTATTACAAATACAATAATTATTAATGAAGTCATTATTAGAATGTTATTCGCAAGTTATGCTTTCACCAACATCAGTCGTTTCGATAAAAGTTCAATAAAGATATACAAGTACAAGGCATTGACATAACTATGATCCTATGAAAAACAAATGCTGGTAGCCAAATCTTTCAACTTTAAATTTTGATAAATCAATGATCATTCAACGGCAAGCCTCTCTTCTGAAACTCTTTCCAGTTCAAATATTCAGGAGCAACTCTTTGCTCAACCATTGTAATGCAATCTTCCACAGGGCATATAAGCTGGCAAAGATTGCAGCCCACACATTCTTCTTCTTTAATTGCATAAGTATTGTAAGGATTGCCATGTGTAATGCTGATGGATTGATGCGCTGCATCTTCACACGCAATATAGCAAAGCCCGCAATGAATACATTTATCCTGGTTAATGCTGGCAACATGATGGTAGTTGATATCGAGGTCTTCCCAATTTGTAAGCGCAGGAACAGATTTGCCTATGAAATCATAAATGGTTGCATAGCCTTTTTCATCCATCCAGTTGCTAAGGCCTTCGCAAAGGTCTTCAATAATTCTAAAACC
Organism: Chitinophagales bacterium; assembly: GCA_038244655.1. Classification (GTDB taxonomy): domain Bacteria; phylum Bacteroidota; class Bacteroidia; order Chitinophagales; family Chitinophagaceae; genus Ginsengibacter. The sequence goes on along the minus strand of JBBRTG010000014.1, from coordinate 40,975 downwards.
ATGCGTCATAACGGCGGTGCATACCTGCACATTGCTGGCGCCAAGCAACATAAACTCTGCAGCATCTTTCCACGTACTAACGCCGCCTATACCCGAAACGGGAACTTTATTGGTTATTTCATTTTGACTGATGGTTGCTAAAAATTTTAATGCAATTGGTTTTACAGCCGGGCCACAATAACCACCAAAAACACTTTTACCTCCCACATACGGATTGGGAACCAAAGTATCTAAATCAATTCCGGTAACAGATTGAATGGTATTGATAAGAGACAATGCATTTGTACCTGCTTCCACACATGCTTTTCCTGTTGGAACAACTGAATGAACATTAGGAGTGAGCTTAGTGATAACAGGAATATGTGCAGCTTCCATTACCCACTCTACTACCATTTTTGCAATTTCAGGATCCTGCCCAACGGTAGCACCCATGCCTCTTTCCGTCATTCCATGCGGGCATCCAAAATTTAATTCAAGTCCATGTGCTCCCGTGTCTTCTACTTTTTTTAGCAACTCATGCCAGCTTAATTTATCATTATCTGCCATCAAAGAAACTACCATTGCACGATCAGGAAATTCTTTCAACACTTCTTTGATTTCTTTTAAATTTAAATCAAGTGGCCTGTCAGAAATAAGCTCAATATTATTGAAGCCCATCACTCTTGCACCATTAAAATTTACTGCTGAGTATCTTGAAGAAACATTTTTTACCTGTGAACCTAATGTTTTCCAAACTACACCACCCCACCCTGCTTCCAGCGCACGAAGCACATTTATTTTTTTATCAGTAGGCGGTGCACTCGCCAGCCAGTAAGGGTTGGGAGATTTTATGCTTAGAAAGTTTGCTGATATGTTTGCCATAATATTTTTTTTATGCCACGAATTCACGAATAAGCACCAATACTTAATAAACTAATTTTTGATATTCCAACTTTCCTCTTGCAAAATTTACAACTAAAGCGAGTTTATTGTCAGATACTTTTAAATAATTAATTGCCTGGGCAACATGTTCATCAGTTATTGCTTTTACGCATTTACTTCTAATATTATCTTGTCAAATATTATAAAATCTGCATAGAATTTATGTTCAAGAAGTCTCCCTTTATAATAAACAGGATATTCTTTTTCTCTTTCAAAAAAAATATCACTATCATTAAATTCCATTGCAAGCGCATCTTTATAAACCATTTCTGAAAACCCATGCCCCAGTTCATTATGTACTTCCATACACTTACCTATAATATTATAAGATTCTTCTTTATAAATTATCTCACTCATAATATTATTTTTATTTTTTTGCCAAGAATGCACGAATGTTTTACAAATGTTGATTGAAAAACTTGTTATTCATTCGTGGCAATTAGCGCTATTTGTGGCAATCTATGGTGCTATTTGTAGCAATATATTTCAGTATTGCCGCTGCTCCCTCCTTACCCGCCTGCACAGCATCTACCACTTCTTTTCCGCCATTTACACAATCACCGCCAGCGAAAATACCGGTAACATTTGTTGAGGAATTTTCTTTCAAAATAATTTTACCGCGATTATTTTCAATTCCATTTTCATTTATTAAATCAATGAAAGGACTTTGGCCGGTTGCCTTTATTATCATGTCACATTCTATAGTAATAGTTTCTCCGGTTGGCTCTGGCGCTGGTTTTCCTGAATAGTCTGGAGCGCCTAATTTCATAATGTCACAAACTAATGAAGTAACTTTTCCCTTGCTACCTATAATTTCTTTTGGTGCAGAAAGCCAAATAATGTTGCAGCCATCAAGTAATGCAATATCCAGTTCAACCTGTGTACAATTTTTTTCTGCTTCACTGCGTCTATACACCATCGTTACCTCGTTTGCACCGAGACGTTTTGCCTGTGTGGCAGCATCAATTGCCGTCATTCCCATTCCAATTACTGCAACTTTATTGCCTACAGGAATGTTTGGAAATCCTTTTGTTCTTATATCATAAATAAAACTGATTGCATCTGCTACTCCTTCTAAATCTTCACCAGGAATATTTAAACGATTAGCAAGTCCTACTCCTATTCCCAAATAAACAGCATCATAATCCTGTTGTAATTGCTGAAGCGTTACACCTTGCCTGCCGGCAGGCAGGTCTTTTCCCAAAGCATGATCATATTTTATATCAATTCCACCGAGTGATACAATAAAAGCAACTTCCTCTTCACAAAAAGCAGGGGTTACTTTATAAGCTGCAATACCATAAGTCATGAGTCCGCCGCCTTTACTTTCTTTTTCAAAAACAGTTACATCTATGCCTTCCCGTGAAAGTACGTGAGCGCAGGAAATTCCCGCCGGACCAGCACCTACAATGGCAACCTTTTTATTGGTGGAATCTTTTCTATCAAATAACTTCCATTTATCTTTTATAGCTTTTTCGGTAGACCATCTTTGAAGCCTTGCAATTTCTATTGGCTTTTCATCTAATAAATTATACACACAATTGCCTTCGCATAATTTTTCAACGGGACATACTCTTGAGCAGCCGCCACCAAAAATGTTAGAAATAAAAATAGTATTTGCAGAACCTTTGATATTATCGGTAGTAATTTGTTTTATAAATTTTGGAATATCAATGCTGGTAGGGCAGCCTTTAATGCAAGGCGCATCATAACAGAATAAACAACGGTCTGCTTCCATCAGCGCAGCTTCTTTATTTTCAAACGGCGGATGAATGTCGCTGAAATTTTTAGCATAGTCAGCTTCCGTTAGTCTGTTATTTTTGATTGACATAAATCATTTTTTTTTGCCACGAATTACACGGATTTACACGAATTATTTCTTTATATAGATTCCTAATTACCTAAACTAAATTTGTTTTATAATCATTATCCTTCTCCTTCGGAGAAGGGTTGTCCATAGGACTCCTTTGCAGGGATGAGGTTCTTATAGTTCTACAAGTTTTCCATAAGTTTCCGGCCTTCTGTCTCTGAAAAATTGCCAGGTGTTTCTTACTTCTTCAATCATATCCAAATCAAATTCTGCAACAAGCAACTCATCTTTATCTTCTGATGCCTGTGCAAATATTTGTCCGCGTGGATCAACAAAATATGATGAGCCATAAAACTTTCCGAGGTTCCAGGGTTTCTCTTCTCCAACACGATTGATGCAACCCATAAAATATCCATTAGCCGCAGCATGTGCAGGTTGTTCCAGCTTCCATAAATATTGTGAAAGCCCTGCAACAGTTGCAGAAGGATTGTAAACAATTTCTGCGCCATTTAAACCAAGACATCTTGCACCATCAGGGAAATGGCGATCGTAACAAATGTACACACCAACTTTTGCATACTTTGTTTGAAACACCGGATAGCCAAGGTTTCCGGGCTTAAAGAAAAACTTTTCCCAAAAACCTGAGGTATGAGGAATATGATTTTTTCTGTACTTTCCAAGATAAGTTCCATCGGCATCAATCACTGCTGCTGTATTATACAAAACACCTGCTTGTTCTTTTTCATACACCGGAACAATCATTACCATATTATATTTCTTCGCATACTCACACATCCTATCTGTTGTAGGGCCGGGAACACTTTCGGCAGATTCATACCATTTCTTATCTTGCCCCGGACAGAAATAAGGTGTATTAAAAATTTCCTGCAAACAAAGTATTTGCACCCCTTGCTTACCTGCATCATCAATAAAAGGAAGATGTTTTTGTAACATTGCTTCTTTAATTTCTTCAATTGTTCCTTCGCTTTCAGTTTTTGGCAAAGACATTTGAATTAAACCTGATTTTATAATTCGTGGCATAATGAATTTTATTTTATTTTTTTGTTACCGCGATAGTTCTTTGGCATCCCAGTTGTGTTTCCAAAGGAGTCCTATGGACACTCACTTGTACAATTGGTTCTTTGGGCAACCTCTTCTTTCACGCAAAGTAACATAAGGAGCAAAGACGCAAAAAATTTTGCAATTGCGTCTTATTTTTCTTTGCTTCTTTGCGTGAATCATATTTTGTCTTCAACTTTTTTTCTCTTTATAAATTTACCAAATCCTTTTGGCACTTTACATTCATTATCATCAATAGCAATTTTTCCTCTTAATAAAACTGTTTTTACTTTTCCGGTAACTTCCCATCCTTCATAAGCTGAATAATCAACATTCATGTGATGTGTTTTTGCAGAGAGCCTATGTTTTTTATTTGGATCAAAAATTACAATGTCTGCATCGCTTCCAATACTGATTGTTCCTTTGCGTGGAAACATCCCAAATATTTTTGCAGGATTGGTGCAGGCAACTTCTACATATTTATTCAGTGTGATTTTATTTTTTGCAACCCCTTCGCTGTATAATAATTCCATCCTGTTTTCGATTGCGGGATGACCGTTAGGTATCTTTGAAAAATCTTTTTCACCTATCATTTTTTGCTCCCACGTAAAAGGGCAATGATCGGTTGCCACTACATTTACAAGCCCCTGGTTTATGCCAGCCCAAAGCGTTTGCTGGTCTTTCCTTTCACGCAATGGCGGACTCATCACCCATTTAGCGCCTTCAAAATTTTTCTCATAAAGCGATGCATCTAATAATAAATATTGAATGCATGTTTCAACAAATAATTTTTGATTTCTTCTTGTTGCGTTGCGAACTGCATTTAGTGCTCCTTCACAAGTAAGATGAACAATGTAACCTGGGCAACCTGTATAATTCAGCATATCGACAAAACGTTCAGAGGCTTCCGCTTCAGTAACTTCAGGCTGTGATAAATAATGATACAATGGAGATAGATTTCCTTCTTCACGATTTTTTTGAATAAGATAATCTATCATGTCGCCGTTAGTCGCATGAACCGTAACCATTCCGCCTTGTTTTTTTACTTCTTCCATAAGGCCAATCATTTGCCGGTCATCAATCATTAAAGCACCTTTGTATGCCATGAAAGTTTTAAAAGATGTGATGCCTTCTTCTTGTATAAATTGTTTTATTTCTTTTTTTGTATTCTCATTAAAATCAGTAACAGCCATATGAAAACTATAATCACCAAACGTAGTTCCATTGGCTCTTCCGTTCCATTCATGCAAAGCTTCATGCAATGAATGTCCTTGTTTTTGTAAAACAAAATCTATAACAGTTGTCGTTCCGCCAAACAGTGCAGCCTTCGTTCCTGTTGCATGTGTATCGCTTGAAAACGTTCCCATAAATGGCATCTCCAAATGCACATGCGGATCAATGCCACCAGGAAAAATCAACATGCCTGATGCGTCAATTTCTTCGTCAGCTTTTACATTTAAACCTGCCTGTCCGGCAGACAGGTTTTTACCAATAGCAGAAACAATTTCTTCTTCAATAAAAATATCAGCAACATAATCATCTGCTGCTGTAATGATTCTCCCGTTTTTTATTAAGACTGACATTTATATAAATTAAGAATTTTGAATTAAGAATTTTAAGAAAGTTTTTTAAAAAATTGAATTCATATATACAAAGCAAAATTATTTTATCCTTTAACAGTTAAAAGAACATTTTCATTTTCGACATAAAAAACTTTTTCTTTTTTCATCATTAAAAAATAAATAATACCTGAAACAAAAAATCCTACAAACCATGCATAATTGTAAAGATGAGAAATCCATTGTGGTACTGCATCTCCTGGCAAAATCTTTATCGTAACTAAAAATCCGGGAATGTTTGGAATTATTCCGGCCAACAATGCAACGATAGCTGAAATATTAAATCCATTTGAAAAAGTATATCTTCCTTTTTGCAAATAAAGATCTGTTATGTTGAGTTGTTGCTTTCTTATAAAATAATAATCAGAAATCATAATGCCGCCAACAGGGCCAAGCAAACTTGAATAACCAACAAGCCACGTAAAAATATATCCTGAAGGGTCAGCAATTAGTTTCCATGGAAAAATTAGAATGCCAATGATACCGGTAATAAATCCTCCTGTTCTGAAATTAATTTTTGATGGAGCTAAGTTTGCAAAATCATTCGCAGGACTTACAATATTTGCAGCAATATTAGTTGCCAATGTTGAAATAGCTACGGCAATCATTGCAATGCTGATAATAAATTTACTGCTGAATTTTGCTGCTAATATTAAAGGATCCCAAATGGTTTGTCCATACAAAATAACTGTAGCAGATGTAACAACAACACCAATAAACGAAAACAACGTCATTGATGCAGGAAGTCCGATTGCCTGCCCTTTTATTTGTGCTTGTTGACTTTTTGCATAACGGGTAAAATCAGGTATATTCAATGAAAGTGTTGCCCAGTAACCAACCATGCCGGTTAGTGCAGGAAAAAAGAAATTCCAAAATTCTGTATTGGTTTTAAATTTTGATGGTTCTTTCAGAATAGGTCCAAGTGCATGCACTGCATAAATGGCCCATGCTAATAAGGCCAATGCAGCAATTGGTAAAAAGAAAGCTTTGAATATTAATAATTTTTTTATGCTTTCCACACCAAGATAAACTACATACATATTGATAAGCCAGAAAATAAAAAATGTAATTGCAGGCCCTGTTTGCAATCCGAAAGATGTTGGAAAAATTTGCGGCAGGTTTTCAATTTCGGGTAGCCATAACCGTAACATCTGGTATAGTGCAAAGCCACCAATCCAGGTTTGAATGCCAAACCAGCCACAGGCAACAATTGCGCGAAGCATTGCGGCAATATTGGCGCCTTTTACACCAAAACTTGCTCTTGCAAAAATCGGAAATGGGATTCCATATTTGGCACCTGCATGTCCATTTAAAATCATTGGAATTAATACAATCGCATTTCCTGAAAAAATTGTAAGAATCGCCTGCCACCAATTCATTCCACCACTTATTAAAGAGCTTGCAAGCATATAAGTTGGTATGCATAAACTCATGCTTATCCAAAGCGCAGCATAGTTCCAGGTGTTCCATGTTCGTTTTTCTATTGGAACAGGTGCAAGGTCTTTGTTAATTAATGAATCAGATAATTGTTCTATTTCATTCATATTAAGATTATAAAAAGAAATAAAATCAGCCCCACCAAAAGGCTACGGCGATTATACAATAAAGACCGATTAGTGCAAGGCCTTCCATCCAAATTGATTCTCCATCAAAAACAATAAATGCACTTGCAATTACTGCTAATGCAAGTGATGCCAAAAGTAAGGGACTCAATACAAAAGATAATATAGCTCCACCTAAAAAAAATGAAAGTAAAACAAGAATAGGAAACAAGCCTAATGCGACCTGGAAAGAGCTATTCAAAATTACACTTACAGAATAATCTGCCTGGTTTCGATAAGCTAATTGGATGCCAATAAGATTCTCTATCGCATTTCCCGCAATAGCTACAATTACAAGGCCTGCGAATGTTTCATTTATGCCTAATGATTTCATTGCAGGTTGCAACGCATCTACAAACCAATCTGAAACAAATGCCGCTCCAATGCCAGCGCCTGTAAGCACTATAAGAGTTAGAGTTAATGACCATTTTTCTTTATTATTTTCTTCATCTTTATTATGTTCAGGAGTTATAGCCTTATCTCCGGTTATTGAAAAATATAAACTTGCAACCAGCACGATCATTAATACGATCGCAACAGTAATATCAAGGTTTTTAAGATGCCCTTCGGCAGGTGTATGGAGTAAGTTAATAAGCGTTGGGATGGCCAATGCAGCAAATGCTAAAATCATCAGAGTTGCAATCATTTTGGGTGGCCCGGAATTAAATTTTTGCGTGCCATTTTTTATTCCGCCAATAAGTAATGCCAGCCCTAAAACCAAGACAGAATTTCCCAATATAGAACCCACCAAAGCGGCCTTCACTATATTATCTAAACCAGCACGTAAAGCAAAAATGCAAACAAAAAGCTCGGGAAGATTACCGAGTGCAGATTGCAAAATGCCTGTAACTCCTGGCCCCATACGGCGTCCTAATCGTTCGGTTGCATCACCAACGATCATTGCGAGCATTGCCAGAGCAGCCGCTGTTACTATAAAAGAAATTATAGCATTGGCGCCTGTGTAATGCAGGTATCCTGTTATTGCAGTTATTACAATACATACATAAATAATTATTCTTTCTTTTTTGCTCATGAACCTGTTTAAGAAAAGAGTATTTAAAGATCAAACTATCTCTGAATCTGCTATTGAAATCGCTTCTGAAATTATGGCAAGGCCTTCATCAATTTGCTTTTCGTTTATGCATAACGGTGGTGCAATAAAAATATAATTCCATCTTACAAAAGTGTACATGCCTAACTCTTTAATTTTTGCAGCAACCTTATTCATAACAATCATTTCATCAGGCTTTGCATTAAAGGGCGCCATTGGTTCTTTTGTTTCACGATTTTTTACTAATTCAATACAGCCAAGCAGACCTGTGTTTCTAAAATCACCAATGCTGGAATGTTTTGTTTTCATCTCTTCTATTTTTGCATCTATATATTTCCCCATTACAGCTGAATTTTCAATCAGCTTATCATCTTCATAAATTTTTAAAACTTCCAAAGCTGCTGCACAACAAACAGGATGAGCAGAATAAGTAAGCCCTATTGGAAGTACCACATCATCAAACTTTGATGCGATTTTATCAGACACCATCAAACATCCGAAAGGCAAATAACCACAGGTTAAACCCTTTGCCATTGCAATCATATCAGGAACAATATTATGATTTTGAAAACCAAACCATTTGCCTGTACGGCCAAAGCCACTCATCACTTCATCCATAATTAAGAGAATACCATTTTTGTTGCAGAGCTCTCTCACTTTTTGTAAATAACCTACAGGATATTTTAAACAACCAGACGAACCAGATTCGCCTTCAAGTAAAATTGCAGCAATATTATTTGGGCCTTCATAAGCAATAATTCTTGCTAAATTTGAAACGGATTCTTTTAATAAATTTTCTTCGCCATATTCCCAACGGTATAAATATGGAAGATCAAAATGTACAAAATTGGGAGCTTGTTGCACATCCACAGGCAGTTTACGGGGATCGCCACTGGCTGTCATAGCACCGTTAGTAGAACCGTGATATGATTGATAACGGCTTAGAATTTTATGCCGACCTGTATAAAGCCTTGCCAACTTAATTGCATTTTCAATAGAACTTGCACCGCATAAAGTAAAGAACGCTTTATTGAGATCGCCCGGACATATCTCTGCTAATTTTTTGCCAAGTTCGCCTCTTACTTTAGTAACACAACTGGGTGTAATATAACTCACCTCTTGCATTTGCTTCATAACGGCTTCGGTTATACGCTGATTACCATGACCAATATTCACGTTCATCAACCCCGAGGAAAAATCTAAATATCTTTTGCCATCGTAATCATATAAATAAACTCCTTCACCATATTTTACAGCAATAGGATTAGTGCCTTTTTGCTTGCTCCAGGAAAATAAAGTATAGTCAAGATTGTTTTGAATAATAGCCCCTCCACCCCCCAAAGGGAGGATTTCGGAAGGTTTTATCATTTCATTTGTGGCTTTTGTTTTTACCTGATCCATTTGTATGATTTTAGATAATTCAATTTAAAGTTGGAAACTGAATGAAAATTTCACTCGTTTTATGTCTAATGCTTTCCCTCATTAATATATTTTATAAACTATGTTCCCCTCTTGGGGGGTAGGGGCTTTTATCAACTCATCCAGTTCACTCCCGCTTCTGCATTCCATTTCAATGTTGATTTTTTTAACTTTGTCCAGAATTCAATAGAACTTTTTCCTGTAATATCTCCTACTCCAAATTTACTTTCATTCCAGCCACCAAATGAAAATGGTTCTCTTGGTACAGGCACGCCTACATTTACGCCAATCATTCCGGCGCTGGCCTTCTCAATAATATATCTTGCCATACCGCCATTTTGAGTAAACACACTTGCTGCGTTACCATAAGGATTTGCATTTTCAATCGCCAATGCTTCATCAACAGTATTTGTTCTCATTATACTGATTACTGGTCCAAAGATTTCTTCTGTTGCAACAGACATACCAGGTGTTACAAAATCAATTATAGTTGGGCCAACATAAGTGCCGTTTTCTTTTCCTGCTACTTTTACGTTTCTTCCGTCGACTAAAATTTTTGCTCCCTGCTCTTCAGCTTCGGTTATATATTTTTCAATTTTTTGCTGTGATGCCTTATTTATAACTGCACCTAAATTTTTGCCTGGAATAATTTTCCTTGCTTCATCACAAATTTTATCAATAATATTATCAACATCGCCTACGCCAATCATTGCACTCGCAGCCATACAACGCTGACCTGCACAACCACTCATGCTCGCAGCAACATTCTGTGCAGTCATATCAGGAATAGCATCCGGCAAAACCATGAGATGATTTTTAGCGCCACCCAATGCGAGGCATCTTTTAAAATTATGCGTTGCTCTTTGATAAACTATTTTAGCAACTTTTGTTGAGCCAACAAATGAAACTGCTTCTATTCCCGGATGATCACAAATTGCTTCCACAATGTCAACATCACCATTTACAATATTAAAAACACCATCGGGCAATCCGGCTTCTTTCAATAATGCGGCTAATTTTCCTGAACTCAAAGGAACTTTTTCAGAAGGCTTTAAAATCATACAATTCCCTAAAACAATTGCATTTGGTATTGTCCAGTTAGGAACCATGCTCGGAAAATTAAATGGAACAATTGAGGCAACAACTCCAAGCGAAACATGCTCTGTGCGGCATTCAACACCTCGGCTCACTTCTAATAATTCTCCTGTTATTAATTGAGGCAGGGAACATGCAAACTCAGTAAGTTCAATGCTTTTTTCAATTTCAGCAATTGATTCATTGAGTGTTTTTCCATTTTCTTCAGAACACAATTCAGCCATGGATTGCAGATTTTGTTCCAATAAAGTTCTATAACGAAAAAAAACCTGTACCCTTTCTTTAATAGGTGTTTTGCTCCATGATTGAAAAGCTTTTTTTGCAGCCTTTACTGCTTCATTAAGATCATGGGGAGATGAGAGACATACTTTTGAAAGTAAACTGCCATCAAGCGGGGAAACTACCTCAAGAAATTTTTGTGAAGATGAGTTTGTAGATTTGCCATCAATAAAATTTTGAACTTCTTTATACTTCATAAGACATATTTAAATTGTGTGAGGATCATTGTAAAATAATAAAAAAACACTTAATTCTCATTTAATGCCAATGTATTGTAATTTTATAAACTATAAAATAACCGCATCTTATTGAAACTTTTTGATTTATGCTGAACCGGAATTTAATCTTTTTATTATTTTTTTTTGCAAAACTTCATTCTTATGAAGGATGCAGCTCTAATGCAAATAAGATTACACTGCCTTGCAAAGAATATGATCTCAATAATCCTTCCAAATTAAGATTGGGAGATGCTCTTACCGAAATTTCCGGAATAAGTTTTTATGCAAAAGATAGCAGTGTATTTGCAATATCCGATGAAACCGGCTACCTGTACAAAATCCATATTAATAAAAATTTTCTTACTGAAGAATGGAAGTTTGATAAAAAGCAGGATTTTGAAGATGTATTTCAGCACGACAATTCGTTTTATATTTTGGAAAGCAATGGCAATATTCAAGGTTTGACTTTTTCTCAAAAAGGAGATACCATATTTAAACGTAAAAATATTTTTCCCAAGAGTGATAAAAATAAGAATGAATTTGAATCCTTATATTATGATGATCAATTAAAGAAATTTATTATAATATGCAAAGATTGTGAAGATGATAAAAAAGGATCGGTAACTGCATGGGGTTTTGATCCCGAATCTGGTACTTACATTTCCTCTGTTTTTTCAATTGATGTAGATCCTATTGCAAAAAAAACAGGAGTAGAAAAGCTAAAGTTTAAACCTTCTGCCGCTGCCATTAATCCTGTTACCAATGATGTATGGATTCTTTCTGCAATTAATCAATTGATTGTTGTAACCGATAGAAAAGGTAACACTAAAGAAGTATATACTTTAAACCCGATAATTTTTACACAGGCCGAAGGAATTACATTTACGCCATGGGGTGATTTGCTCATTTCTAATGAGGCAGGCGATAAATACGGCACTGCGACTTTATTATTTTTTAAACCCAAAAAAAGAGATTGATGAAAAGATGTTGCGCTGTTATTTTATTTTTATTTATAAGCGTTTTTTGTTTTGCACAAAAAGATTCTATACAGGCACGTATCATATTAATTGGGGATGCGGGAGAATTAAATTATAACAGAGAACCTGTTATAGATGCAGCCCGTGACTCAATTCCTCTCGATGAAAAAACTACAGTGTTATACCTTGGTGATAATCTTTATAATTATGGCCTGCCAGATGATGTGATGCCGAATTATGTAACACTGAAATCTATATTGGATTCACAAATAAATATTGCAAAAGGAACTAAAGCCAATGTAATTTTTATACCTGGTAATCATGATTGGTCAAATGAAGCTGCAGATGGGCTTGCCATTATTAAACGCCAGGCAGCTTATGTAACTGCTCACGGAGATTCAAGTGTACATTTTTACCCTTCTGATGGTTGCCCGGGGCCCGTTGAATATAAAATTAATGATGATATAGAGCTGGTGATGTACGATAGTCAATGGTTTATACGAAAGCCAGGAACAAAACCCGGTGTTGAATCTGATTGCCCATATAAAACAGAAGATCAATTTTATAATGAATTAGATGATATTCTCAACAGAAATTCCGGGAAATTGGTTATTCTCGCAGGCCATCATACATTGAAGAGCTATGGAATACACGGCGGAAATTTTCAAATCAAACAATATTTTTTCCCTCTTACAGATATGAACCCAAAATTATGGATTCCAATTCCTTTTGGTTTTATTTATCCTATTGCAAGAGGCGTTTTTGGAACACCTGAAGATTTACGTTATCCTGCTTATGCCAATATGATTAATCGTGTAGAAGAAATTGCAAAAAAACATCCCAATGTAATTTTTGTGGGAGGCCATGAGCATACGCTACAGCTTATAAAAGACAGCAGCTATTATTATATTGTAAGTGGTGCTGGCTCGAAGCACACCCGGGTTTCGCATCCCAAAAAAGTATTGTATGCCGAATCTTCATTAGGTTTTGCTGCTCTTGAAATTTCTGAAAATAAAAATGTGCATGTTGATTTTTACACCGTCAATCAGGATTCGGTAAGGCACACCTACTCTCATAACCTTTTTAATTTTTCTACCTTAAAAAAAGAATCTGCTGATAGCGCCACTAAAATACCTGAAGCCATTCCAATAGTGCACTTTGAAGACAGTGTTACGGTTGCAATCAATACCCATTACCAGGAGGTTTCATCCTTACATAAATTTTTTGGAGGAAAAAATTATCGTAAAGAATGGGGAACCCCTGTACATTTAAAAGTTTTTAGGATTGATAAAGAAAATGGCGGCTATACTATTAAAAGCCTTGGGGGGGGAAAGCAAACAAAATCATTAAAGCTTATTGATAAAAATGGAAATGAATGGGCGCTTCGTACAGTAGATAAAGACCCCGAAGGTGTAATAACCGAACAGCTAAAATCTACTGTTCCCATAAAAATTATCCAGGACATGATATCAGCGGAACATCCTTATGCTGCGCTTGTGGTTCCGGCTCTTGCTGATGCAGCAAACATCGTACATGCAGTTCCTAAATATTATTTTGTACCAGAGGATCCTGCATTAGGAATTTACGATAGCATCTTCCGAAAAAAGATTTGCTTGCTCGAAATGCAAAACCCCACTGTAGATCAAAATGATATAAAAAGCAGCGCCAAGACTATTGACAATATTATTAAGGACAGCAAAAATCATATAGACCAGGAAGCTGTCTTACGGGCACGCCTGCTCGATATGATGATTGGAGATTGGGACCGCCATTTTGATCAATGGAAATTCGGACTAAATGATACCGGGATCGGCAAATTATATTATCCTATTCCTAAAGACAGGGATGAAGCTTTCTTTAATTCTGACGGTCTTTTTGTAGGAGGCTTAAGCGTGGCTACATTACCTTATTTGCAGGGTTTTAAAAAACATTTTTCTAACATAAAATGGTTTAATTGGGTAGAGAGAGACTTCGACAGGATATTTATGAATAACCTTGATGAGAGTGCATGGAAGCGAATTATAGCAAGCTTCCAGGCGCATGAAACTGATACAATTATCAATGAAGCTGTAGAAAATTTCCCACCTGAAATTTATGCTCTTGATAAAAAAACTATAGCTGCTAAATTAAAAAGCCGCAGGGATCTTCTTTCAAGAGTTGGTTTAAAATATTATCGTTACCTGGCTAAAGAAGTAAATATTGTTGGCAGCAATAAAAATGAATATTTTAAAGTATTTAATTCAGCAAACAACCTTGAAGTAAAAGTGTATAAACGTAAGCTGGGAACCGATTCATCAAGTGTAATGTTTGACCGCGTCTTTGATTCCAAACGCACTAAATTCATAAACCTTTACGGACTTAATGGTAATGATATTTTTGAAGTAGATTCAACTGCAGATTCTAAAATCAAGCTAAGAATTATTGGAGGCAAGGAAAGAGACACTTTTAATATTAAAGGAAATGTCCGCAATAGAATTTATGATTTCACGCCTGAAAACAATTATATTGAGAATGCTCATAAAACCACTAACAACATATCAAGCGACCCAACGGTGAACAATTATGATATTACAGGTTTTAATTACAACACTTATAGAATTCCCTTATTAAATATTGCATTTAACGAAGAAGATAAATTTCTTCTTGGTCTTGGGTACTCTTTAAAAACGTATAGCTTCAGAAAAGATCCTTATTCAACTTATCAAAAGATCACCTCGCAATATAGTTTTAAAACATCTGCCTACCAGGTAAAATACAATGGAGAGTTTAACCAGCTTTTGGGCAAATTTGATTTAGTAGCAAATGGGGAATTGTACAATACAGTTTTAAATAATTTCTACGGACTGGGGAATGAAACAAAAAAAGATAAGAATAAAAATTTTTCGTTTTATAATGTGCGGTATAATTATTTTTCGGCTGAAATGCTGCTACGTAAACGAATTCATAATTTAATACAATTTAATATTGGCCCTGCTTATTATCATTATTGGAACCATTACTATGATAATAAAGGAAAAATTCTGGCACAACCCGGTTTTGGAGGTTTTGACTCTGCAAGTATTTATTCTAAAAAAACTTACCTCGGTGGAAAAGCATCCATAGTTATTAATAACCTCAACAACGATTTATTTCCTACACGCGGTATTTTTTGGAATACCCAATTCTCATCTTTATTTGGTATAAGCAAAAACGGCAGTCAGATTACAAAACTCACTACAGATATGACTTTGTATTCGAGCCTTAAAGATCCCACAAGCATTGTTGCTGTGGTTCGTTTTGGATATGGCCATATATTCAGTGAAAATTATGAATACTTCGAAGCGCTTACATTGGGCTCTGATAATTATTTAAGAGGATTTAGAAAAGACAGGTTTGCCGGAAAATCACGTTTATATCAATCTACTGAAATTCGTTTGAAACTATTTGATTCAAAATCTTATATTGTACCCGGTGCAGTTGGTTTAATAGGCTTTAATGATATAGGAAGGGTTTGGACAAAAACGGAAACATCACATAAATGGCACGATTCTTTTGGAGGAGGTTTTTATTATTCTCCTTACAACTTTGCCATTGTTTCTGCTACAATTGCATTCTCTAATGAAGGAAGTCTTTATAATTTTTCAATTGGTACAAAATTTAATATAACTTTTTAACATGGACAATAATAAATTATATAAAAAAATTGAAGAGTACGTTACAGGGCTTTTTGAGCAAATGCACGCTCCTTCCCTGGTTTTTCACAATCTTGAGCATACACAAAATGTAGTAAAAAGAACCCAGGAAATTTCAGGGCATTATAAAGTTTCAGAAAACGAAATGCTTGTTCTTTTTGCTGCAGCATGGTTTCATGATACAGGCCATCTTTTTACAGACGCTGAAAAACATGAAGCCATGAGTGTTGATATTATGAAAAAGTTCATGAAAGATTATGAAGATGATGAAAAAGTAATTACGCAAATTGAAGAATGCATCATGGCAACCAAGGCGCCAAGAAACCCCAAAAATTTATTGCAGGAAATAATTTGCGATGCAGATACTTATCACCTTGGAACAAAAGATTTTAAAAAGACCAATAAGCAGGCTTTGGAAGAAGCAAAATTAAGGAACGGAGAAAAAGACCCTATAAAATTTAATGAAGGAACAATATGGATGCTGGAGCAGCATCAGTTTTACACAAGTTATTGTAAAGAATTGCTTGACGATAGAAAAGAGAAAAACTTAGAGAAACTGCAAAAGAAAATTATGATAAACGAAGAAGATGAGCAATCCCAGGTGGGTACATTATCAGGCCTGGAAAAAGATAAAAGTGGTCTTATGAGCAAAGGCATTCAAACCATGTTGCGCCTCACATCAGAAAATCATTTAAAGCTTAGCGACATGGCCGATCACAAAGCCAATATTCTCATTACAGTAAATTCAATTATCATTTCAGTTATATTAAGTGTGCTGCTTCGCAAAATTCAGGAAGAAACTTACCTGGTAATTCCTACCATTATTTTTTTATTAGTAGCGGTTTCAACTATTGTTATTTCTATTTTGGCAACAAGGCCAAAGATAACACAAGGAACTTTTACACCAGAAGAAATTAAGGAGAAAAAAACGAACCTCTTATTTTTTGGAAATTTTTATAAAGCAACTTACGAGCAATACAATGTCGCCATGCACCAGATGATGCTTGACACTGATTACTTATATGGATCGCTTATAAAAGATATTTATTACTTAGGTGTAGTGCTGGGTAGAAAATATAAATTGTTACGGCTTGCCTACAATATTTTTATGATAGGTATAATAATTTCGGTTCT
This sequence comes from Chitinophagales bacterium, assembly GCA_038244655.1. GTDB lineage: Bacteria > Bacteroidota > Bacteroidia > Chitinophagales > Chitinophagaceae > Ginsengibacter. The sequence continues at coordinate 24,121 of JBBRTG010000014.1, read as the reverse complement.
TGCATTTGCCATTGCAGCTTTTTTTAACGATAGTGCCCAATCGGGAACGTTAATTAATGGAACAGGCTCACCACTTTAAAAAAATGCGGCATCATGATTTATAACAGGGACCTTAGCTGGTTGGGTTTCAACTTAAGGGTATTGCAGGAAGCTGCAGACCCGCAGGTGCCTTTGTATGAACGATTACAATTTCTTTCCATTTTTTCTTCAAACCTCGATGAGTTTTTTAGGGTGCGTTATCCGGAGATAGTAGCTCTTTCAATTCTGAATAAAAAAACAATAAAAGCTATAGGAGGCTTCGAAGGAAATATTGTTGAAAAAGTTCAGGATGAAATAAATCGCCAGCTTGATTTTTTTGGTTCTATTTTACATACAGAAATTTTGCCTCTTTTAAAACAAAATGGAATTTCTTTTTATTATAATGAACCAATACGCACCGAACATCTTTCTGAAATAAGAGAAATTTTTCTTTCACATGTCCTTTCATTTATACAACCGATTTATTTAGATGGCAAAGGCGAAAAAAAATTTAGTCCAGAAAATAATCACCTTTATTTTGTAATAACCTTACAGGAAAATAATGAGGGCATTTTAAAACAAGCCATTGTAAATATTCCTTCAGAAAAAATAAATAGATTTTTTTGCCTTACACCTCTTGACGGGTTTGAATACGTAATTTTTTTAGATGACATCGTTCGCGAAAATCTTGTGTATCTTTTTCCCGGCCTCGAAATTTTAGGAGTATACAGCATTAAAGTTAACCGCGATGCAGAGCTTTATCTTGCTGATGAGTATAGTGGTAATCTTTTACAAAAAATTGAGAACCAGCTTGACAAAAGAGACTTTGGCCCACCTTCCCGTTTCCTTTACGAACAAGGAATGCCGCGCAATCTCCAAATGTTTTTGGCGGCCACTTTTAATGTTACCTCTGACGATCTATTTCCGGGGGGCCGGTATCATAACTTAAGTGATCTCTCCACTTTTCCGCACTTTAATAAACTGGAGCATTATAAAAAAATAAAACCACTATCATCATCAAACGTGATGAACAGCGGTGATATTTTTAATATATTAATTAACGAAGATATTCTGCTTCACATTCCCTACCAGTCATACAATCCTGTGCTTTCATTTTTTAACCAGGCAGCTGTAGATGTTGATGTAACTGACATTTATATTACCCTCTACCGAGTTGCTGAAGAATCTCATATTATTAATGCACTCATCAGCGCAGCAAAAAATGGCAAAAATGTAATTGCTTTTATTGAGCTAAAAGCAAGGTTTGATGAAGCCAATAATATTAGGTGGAGCCGGATAATGAAAGATTCCGGGGTAAAAATAATTTACAGTCTTCCAAATATAAAAGTACATTCAAAAATTGCATTGGTTAGAAAAAGAAAAGATGCAGGCAAACTATCATTCGCCATTTTGAGCACAGGAAATTTTAATGAAATAACAGCGCAGTTTTATACCGATCATGTGCTAATGACAACTGATAAAGAAATTATAAAAGAGCTGCTCGAGTTATTTAAATTTTTAGAATTAAAAGAAGTTTCAGGTGAGAATAAAAAATTAAAATTCAAATCAATTCTTGTTTCACAATTTAATATGAATGAAGAACTGAAGAGGCTTATTGAAAATGAAATTTCCAAAGCTCAGCGTGGCGAAGATGCATTGATTAGAATAAAAGTAAATAATCTTGAAGAGCCTGGTTTTATTAATCTTTTGTACAAAGCCGGAAATGCAGGTGTAAAAATTAATTTAATTGTTCGCAGCATCTGTTGTTTAATTCCCGGTGAGAACGACAATATAATTATAAAACGCATCGTTGACCGTTACCTTGAACATTCAAGAATTTTAATATTTGGAACAAATGATAATGCAGAAGTAATTATAGGCTCTGCAGACCTGATGACACGAAACCTTTACCATCGCATTGAAGTATATGTGCTTATTAAAAATGAAAATTGTAAACAAGAGCTCATTGACTATTTTGCCATACAATGGCTCGATAACGATAAAGCTGTTATGCTCTTACCAGGTTTTGAACAGAAAAGATTATACGATGACAATGCAACTAAAATTAATGCGCAACAATCTATTTACCACTTCTTAGAAACCAAATCATGAGTTCCTTCGCCAGGCTTTTTCATATTTCCAATGTAAATAAGTTTAGGTTAAAAACTGTTATTACCATAGCATTCTTCTGGACAGCAATTGATTTTGTAATTGTTCTTTTGCGCCAGGATGAGCAGGTGCATACTAAAAGTATTTGGTTCAGGGAAGGGCTTATTTTTTCAGTAAGTCTTATCATGGGGTATATTTTTGTTTACCGGCTCAGAAAAATGCTCAGGAATTATCCGTTATGGTTAAACTTTTTAGCCAAGAGCATTATACTTATCGGTTCAGCTTTGCTCATCACATTTATTATTCAATTCTTCAATTCTTTTTTTATTCAGAGATTGGATGCATTGGAAGCTTATCACGAGATACAGTCTTATGTATTACACAAAAACTGGCTTTTAGAAAAGATTATTTACTGGATGATTATTTTTTTTATAACACAATTAATTTTAATTATAAATGAAAAATATTCGCCCGGAGTTTTTATAGATATTTTAGTGGGAAGATATGTGCACCCTAAAATTGAAAATCGCATTGTAATGTTTATCGATTTAAAAGACTCCACTCCTATTGCGGAAAAATTGGGACACAGTCTTTACTTTGAATTTATACGGGAATTTATTTACCGCATATCAATAGCCATCATAGAATTTGAAGGAACCATCTATCAATATGTAGGCGATGAAGTAGTTTGCTCATGGATAAATTCTGAAAAAAATACCCGCCGGTGCCTCGATGCAGTTATTTTATCAAAGAAAAATATTCAAAGAAAAGGCAATTATTTCAAAAAAAAATATGGCATTGTTCCAGAGTTCAGGGTTGGCATTAATGTAGGCGAAGTAACGGTTGGAGAAATTGGCGTAATCAAGAAAGACCTTGCTATGAGCGGCGATACAATGAATACCACTGCACGCATAAGAAGCGCATGTAATGAACTCAACCATCATTTTATTGTTTCAAAAGAATTTGTTGAAGCCAGCACGCTCAGAGGCTGGCAAACCGAAAGTTTAGGAATGATAGACTTAAAAGGAAAAGAACATGAAATCGAGTTATTTTCTCTAAAAATATAATTTGATTATTGTAATTATTAATGATTGTAATCTATCATTAATTTTCTACTTTTTTTTTCTAATCTTTTATAATTGGTGTACAATTTGAGATAAACAGAATTTACGGGAAATAATTATGGAATCAAATCAAGGTGAAACAAAAAAAAAGAGAGCATTTCTGTTTAAGCTTGCGAAAGTTTTTGCCTGGATTTTAGCATCACTGATATTTTTAATTGTTCTTGTTTTACTTCTTATTCAAACTTCTTTTGTGCAAAATTTTGCAAGAAAAAAAGTTGTCAGTTACCTTGAGCATAAACTAAAAACCAAGGTTGAAATAGGCAAACTTACAATAAGGTTTCCTACTGCACTTTCATTACAAAATGTTTTCTTCGAAGATCAATCAAAAGATACTTTGCTTTATGGCGGAGAAATAAAAGTGGATATAAGTATGCTTCGGCTTTTAAAGAATGACATTGAGATACAGGAAATTGCTCTTAATAATATTGTCGCAAAAGTTAAAAGGCTTCCACCTGATTCTGTTTTTAATTTCCAGTTTATAGTAAATGCATTTATGGGTGAACAAAAAAAGCCATCCGGGATCCAGGACACAACAACTTTAAAAATGAATATTGACCGGATTCTTGCAAATAATACAAGGATAATTTATAAAGATGCTTTTACAGGAAATGATATGAATCTTGCCATCGGGCATCTTGATACAAGAATTACCACATTCGATCCTTCACATTTGTTGTTTAATATGCCCACCATTACAATCCAGGGGCTTAAAGGATATTTTTACCAGGCAGAACCTTTACAAAAATCAATAGAAAAAACAGTGGCTATAGCTGCAGCACAGCCTGAAAATTATTTACAATTTTTAAATAAAGAAATGCTTTTAAGCGATATAAATGTTGTGTACAAAAGCGATCCATCTAATATTAATTCTTCATTTATTATTGGAGATGCAAAACTACATCCCAAAACAATTGATCTCAAAAACAGTATTATCACATTGAATGATGCAACGCTTGATAATTCAAACATTACAATTGAAACTGCATCTTTAGCTGCTGCAAAAAAACCAAAGGATACTGTGATTACAACTCCCACACCTTCTTTCAAAATTATATCGGGTGATATTACTATTAACAACAGCAGTTTAAAATACGATGATAAATCGTTGCCTCATCTTGCGAAAGGAATGGATTATTCGCATTTGTATTTAAAAAATCTTTCATTAAAAGCAACTAACCTTGAATATAGCATTGATACAACTCTCGTAAGTGTGCAATCTGCAAGCCTTACAGAACAAAGTGGTTTTGTTTTAAATAATCTTAGAGCAAATTTTGCAATGAACCCCACCAGTGTTTCTTTGCAAAATTTATTTCTTGAAACACCTGGCTCAGAGATAAAAAAATCTGCTGTAATTACTTATCCTTCCTTGGCAGCATTGCAAAAAGATCCAGGTGTTCTTGGTCTTGATATTGATTTGCAAAACAGCAAAGTAACCGTGAAAGATCTGCAAACTTTTGTGCCTTTATTAAATACTCAAACATCTGCTTTATCTCCCAATTCAACTTTATATGTTGATGCAAGAATAACAGGAAAAGTAAATAAAATTAATTTTCAAAAATTAATTTTAAGAGGCTTAGGCGCAACAGATATAAATGCAAGCGGTATAATAAAAGGTTTGCCCAATCCAAAAAATTTATATGCAGATTTAAATATAAATAAGTTTCAATCTTCTAAAAAAGATATACTTTCTTTTTTACCACCCAATAGTTTACCATCTAATATAACTTTGCCTGAAACCCTTTCTGCAAGCGGCCGTATAAAGGGTGGCATGAATAATCTTTATACTGATGTTGCCATAAATACCAGCTTAGGTGGTGCAAAAATTACCGGCACATTAATAAATATTACTGATAAAAATAAAGCCCGTTATGATCTTGCTGTTAACGCAAGAAGCTTGCAATTAGGGATGTTAATGCAAAATCCAAAATTGGGATTATTTACAGGAGATATAAAAATAAAAGGCAATGGCTTTAATCCTCAAACTGCCAATGCAATTTTCAGCGGAGTTATTTCAACCGTTACACTTAATAATTATAACTACACAAATATTAAAGCAAATGGAAGCATTGCAAACAAAATGTATAAAATAAATGCAAGCATTCATGATCCTAACATTGATGCTGTAATCGCTGCTAATGGGGAGTTCGCAGGAAAATTTCCCGGCGTGCATATCATTGCAACCATAGACAGTATTAAAACTTTGCCACTTCATCTTACACCGCAGCCCGTAACATATCACGGACAAATTGATGGAGACTTTACAAATACTGATCCTGATAATCTTGCAGGAAATTTATTAGTAACACACTCCGTTTTGGTAAATAACGGCCAAAGAATTACTATTGATTCACTCGCTTTAATTGCAGATAATTCTAATGGCACACGCAGTCTTTCTTTGCAAAGTGATTTTCTTACAGCCACTATAAAAGGACAATATACATTAACTCAATTAGCCGATGTATTTCAACAAGCCATTGATCCTTATTTTTCTTTAAGAGCAAAACAAAATGTTGCAAAAGTAAATCCATATAATTTTTCCATAACAGCAGGCGCTATTGATAATGCAGCATTGCGGGCATTTTTTCCTGAGATAAAAAAACTAAAACCTGTAAACCTCATAGCGCATTTTGCAAGTGATAGCGGCTGGAATGCTTCTCTCACAGCGCCATCAGTAGTATATGGGGCTTTTATAATTGACGATCTTACATTTAACGCTGCAACAAAAAATGGTGCTCTTAATTTCAACACATCTCTTAAAGAGTTTAAAAGCGGAAGCAGCCTTGACGTTTATGCTACTACGTTAGATGGTGCCTTACAAAACAATAATCTTGATTTTACTCTAAATATTAAGGATAAAAAATCTGTTAACAAGTATAGGGTAAGTGGTTTATTAAACCAGCCTTCATTAAATAATTACAGCTTTAGTTTAAAACCCGACAGCCTCTTGCTGAATTATAATAAATGGAGCATAAATGCTGATAATAAAATTCAATATTTTAATAAAGATATCAATGCGCACAATTTTATCTTAAGCCAGGGAACCCAACAATTAAGCATTAACAGCGCCGGTTCGGGAACCAACCAGCCATTGCAAATTGATTTCAAAAATTTCAGCATAGCTACGCTTTCAGGTTTTGTACAAAACGATTCTTTAATAGTAAACGGCTTGTTGAATGGAAATGCAGTTGTAAAAAATTTACAAACACAACCCACATTTACAACTGATCTTACGGTTAACGATCTTAGTATTTATAAAGATACAATTGGTAACCTTACTGCTAAAGTAAATAACAATATAGCCAACCAATTTAATGCAAACGTAAGCCTTACCGGCCACGGAAATGAAGTGAATCTCGCAGGAAATTATTTTGTAAAGCCGCAAAACAACAGCAGCTACGACTTTACAGTTGATGTTGTAACACTTCAAATGAAATCGCTGGAAGCTTTTACAAAAGGCGGAATAAAAGATGCACGCGGAAACCTCTATGGAAAAATTGCTTTAAACGGAAGCCTGCAAAAACCAAACATTGATGGTAAAATTCAATTTAACAAAACTGCTTTTAATGTAACTATGCTTAACAATCTTTTTAAAATTGACAAAGAAGCTATTGCCATAATTAATAATAAAGGAATTGAATTAAACACATTTACCATTCGTGATACTGCCAACAATGCTATTGTAATTGATGGCGCCATCAATACACCTGATTTCTTTAATTATAGTTTTGATTTAAAAATAAATGCAGATAATTTCCAGGCAATTAATTCAACCAATAAAGACAATAAACTCTTTTATGGCAAAATGGTTTTTTCAACTAACCTTACTGTAAAAGGCACTCCTTCCCATCCGGTTGTTGATGGTGATTTAACCGTAAATGATAAAACAGATTTTACGGTAGTGCTTCCGCAAACTGAGCCTGGTGTTGCAAAGCGTGAAGGCATCGTGCGTTTTGTGGACATGAGCGCTACGGCAGAAGATTCATTATTTATGGCGCCTTATGATTCTCTCAAAACATCTCCTTTGGTCGGGTATGATGTTTCTGTAAATATCAACATTAATAAAGATGCAATTTTCAATATGATTGTTGATGCTGCAAATGGAGATTTTTTAAGACTGAAAGGTACAGGCCAGGTAACAGCAGGAATTGATGCAAGCGGAAAAATAACATTAGTGGGTTCTTATGAAATTAATGAAGGCTCTTATGATCTTTCTTTCAATTTTATTAAGCGAAAATTTAATATTCAAAAAGGAAGCCGCATCGTGTGGACCGGAGAGCCAACAACAGCACAGATAGATGTAACTGCTATTTATATTGCCAACACTGCACCGCTCGATTTGGTGCAGGGGCAAATAGTAGAAACCAATCAAAATATTTATAAGCAAAAATTACCTTTTGAAGTTCATCTTTTATTACAGGGCGAGCTTTTAAAACCAATAATAACTTTTGACATTGTGCTTCCTGGAGATAAAAATTATAACGTTTCAACAGATATAATCAGTACGGTTCAAACCAAATTAAATCAAATGCGGCAGGAGCCGGGTGAAATGAATAAAGAGGTTTTTGCCCTATTGTTATTAAATCGTTTTGTAGGTGAAAATCCTTTTGCTAATAGCGCCGGCGGCTCATTAAATGCCGGCACTTTCGCCATGCAAAGTGTAAGCAGGCTTTTAGGGGAGCAGCTTAATCAACTTACACAAAACCTGATTCAAGGTGTTGATATTAATTTTGATTTAGCTACCACGCAGGATTATACCACAGGCAATGCTCAAAATCGTACAGATTTAAATGTGGGTATTACTAAAAGCTTGTTGAGTGATCGTTTAACCGTGACCGTTGGTAGTAATTTTGAACTGCAAGGGCCAATGCAAAGCAGCCGGCAAAGCAATAACCTGGCCGGCAATATTGCTATCAATTATAAGCTTAGCAAAGATGGAAAATACATGCTGAGAGCTTATCGCAAAAACGATTATACCGGTGAGATAGAAGGTTATGTAATTGAAACAGGCATTGGTTTTATCATCTCCGTTGATTATAATAAGTTTAAAGAATTATTCACCACGAAAGAACAACGCAGGAAGAAAAGGGAAATAAATAAACAAAACAAGCAGATAACAAAAGCGGACAATGCAAAAAAAAGCAGATGAGCAAACGATTACTCCGCCGTCAAAAGCAATTGAGAATGGGAAATAGAACAACGATATTTTCTTCCTTCAATTCCGGTCGGTGGGGACACATGTCCCATGGTTTGTGTCCTCACAAACCACTTGCAGCAACAACGATATTTTTTCTTTTTATTATCATACTGTTTTTTGCATCATGCAGCACCACCAAATTGGTTCCAAAAGGTGATGCGTTATACACAGGCGCCGCAGTAAAAGTTAAAGACAGCACATTTTCAAAAAAAGAAAAAAACAAAATCGTTGATCAAACAGAACATCTTCCCCGGCCGCTGCCTAACAGCAAATTTTTAGGAATACCTTTTAAATTATTTTTATACGATCTCGCAGGCGATACTTCCAAGCATAATTTCATCAGGAAATTTTTAAGAAAGATAGGCCAGCCACCGGTTTTGCTAAGCAGTGTACGTGTTGACTATAATGCAAAAGTGCTGCAGAACTATCTCGAGAACATCGGTTATTTTCATGCAGAAACCATAGGAGATACTGTTGTAAAAAGAAGAAAGGGACATGCAATTTATACCTTAACGCCAGGCCCGGTTTACACAATTAAGGAAGTTAATTTTGAAACAGATAGTTCATCAGTTGGTAAAGCAATTAGAGCTACCAAATCCAAAACAATTCTTCATCCCGGTGATCCATTTAATCTGGAAGTTGTAAAGGGGGAACGGTTACGCATAGACGCAATTTTAAAAGAAGAGGGTTATTATTTTTTCAGCCCTGATTTATTGATCTTAGATGCTGACAGCACCATCGGAAACCACAAGGTAAATATGTATCTTAAAGTAAAAGAAAATACTCCAGCTGTTGCAAAAAAACCTTACATCGTAGATAGTGTTTTTATATTTCCTAATTACCGTCTTAACGCCAACCGTGCTGATACCAACCGGCAGATGAAATCGCTTTACGGCGGGTATTATATTGTAGATCCCCGTAAAAAATTTAAGCCGCAATTGTTTCCACGAATCCTGCGTTTTGATTCCGCCGATGTTTATAACCGCACCGATCATAATCTTACTTTAAGCAGGTTAATCAATCTTGATGTTTTTAAATTTGTAAAAAACAGGTTTGATCTTTCTGCAAACAGTGAAGGAGATACAGGAAGGCTCAACACTTATTATTACCTCACTCCTCTTCCAAAAAAATCATTACAGGGAGAAATTTCAGGAAATACAAAATCGAATAATTATGTAGGTTCATTGATTACGCTTACGTTCAGGAACCGCAATACTTTTCGCGGAGCAGAACATTTTAGCATTTATGGAAATGTAGGAAGTGAAGTGCAGTACAGTGGTTACCAGAGTGGGTTTAACACCTACAAGCTTGGTGGCGGAATTGAATTTACCATTCCCAAATTTGTAGTTCCCTTTTTCAAATTTAATACTACTAATGCTTTTGTACCAAAATCAAAAATAAGTCTCAGTTATGATCTTCTTAACCGCAGAAAATTGTATACTTTAAACTCTCTTAAAGCAGAGTTAGGTTATGTATGGAAACCAAATATAAAAGTTCAACAGGAGTTTAATCCATTCTCCATAAATTATGTAAGAGCGCTGAATGTAACAAAAATTTATACTGATAGCATTATAAAAGATCCCATTTTAAAACATGCAATAGATACACAGTTCATTGTTGGCTCCAATTATTCATATACTATTGATCCCTTTGTAAATGATCCAAACGGATCAGGATTTTATTTTAATGGAATAGCCGATCTTTCAGGGAATGTTGCGGGCTTATTTTTAAAGGCCGATCCCGTAACGAAAAAGAAAACAATTTTTGGTGCGCCGGTTTCTCAATATGTAAAATTACAAACTGATCTGAGATACTATTATGCTTTTACTAAATCCACCAGGCTTGCTAACAGGTTAATTATCGGCCTTGGTTATCCTTATGGAAATTCAGATCAATTACCATATATAAAACAATTTTTTATTGGGGGAAATAACAGCATACGCGCATTCCGAAGCCGATCCATTGGGCCGGGAATTTACAGAGATACAAAGGTTGACAGCCTTATTTTTTTCCCTGATCAATCAGGTGATATAAAGCTTGAAATAAATACAGAATTGCGTTTGAAAATTAATAATATTCTCGAAGGCGCTTTCTTTGTAGATGCCGGAAATATCTGGTTGTACAATAAAGATACTACCACTGTTACAGGAATGCCAGGTGTGCTATTAAGACCAGGTGTGCAGTTTTCAAAAGATTTTTTAAATGAACTTGCTGTAGGAACAGGAGTTGGATTACGAATTAACCTCACCATATTATTATTACGAATTGATATTGGAATGCCCCTGAGAGAGCCATGGCTGCCACCGGGACAAAGATGGGTTCTTAATCAAATAGATTTTAGCAGCCGTGAATGGAGAAGAAAAAACCTTGTGTTGAATTTAGCAATAGGTTATCCTTTTTAAATAATTTTATTCCACGTCTGTGTTAATCTTGTTTTGTGTAGTATTTTATTATACGAATTATTACAAATTACACTAATTGAATAATGACTGTACATAATTCGTGTAATTCGTGCATAAAATTCGTGTTATTGTCTTAATATCTTTATCTCTAATGAAACACTAAATTTAAAATTATGACAAGTAAAATTTTTATTGCATTTGCTATAACCTTGGTTTTAATAAGTTGCCATTCAGAAAGCAATACAAGAGATGATGCAACGGAAATTATAACAGAAGATACTTTTTTTGAATCTGCGAGTACCCCTGCCCGTGATACAAACCTTTATGTAAAAAATCAATCCCTGTTATGGCATGTTGATGATACAAAAGGTTTCAAATTAAAGAAGCCCGAAGTTGAAGGAATAGATAACATGCCTGCAATAAACGTGATACAATTGATCAATAATAATTTTGACTCCATTCATCTTGATTATATAAAAACATCTCACGATACAATTTACATTCGAATTCCTCGTAGTGAAATGCTTACAGAAAGAAGGGGAAGCACCGGCGCAGAAAGCTTTATGGCTTCAGCTACATTTTCTTTAACTGAATTAAAAGGAATTCATTATGTAAATTTTGATTTTGTTGAAGGCGATCATGCGGCGCCTGGTGTTTATAGCCGCAATAATTTTAAAAATTTGCAGTAAAACGTAAGCTTTTTTATTTTTGGAAGAAATCTTCTTTGAAAAATTGAAAATGGTATTCTATTTTAAAAAATATTTCAATCATAAAAATGATTTGCTTTAAAAAAAAATTTTTTACATTTTTTATTTTTATCCCATTATTTTCAATGGCACAATTCAGTGCTGATTCAATCTATGTAATACAACCGACAAGGGTTTTTGATGGCGAACAAATGCATGAGGGCTGGCAGGTAGTTGTAAGAGATGATAGCATTGCATTTGCAGGTCTTTTAAACGAACCTATTCAAAATGCAAAAGTAATTATACTTACAAATTGTACTTTATTACCCGGCTTAATTGAAGGCCACAGCCATCTTTTTTTACATCCTTATAATGAAACATCATGGAACGATCAGGTATTGAAAGAATCAAGGGCAGAAAGAGTTGCAAGAGCTACTGTTCATGCCCGCAAAACTTTATTTGCTGGCTTTACAACCGTTCGTGACCTTGGAACTGAAGGCGCCGGTTATGATGATGCAGGCCTGAAACAAGCAATTGAAAAAGGAATTATTCCCGGCCCGAGAATGTTGATAGCCACCAGGGCCATCGTAGCTACAGGAAGTTATGGCCCCAAAGAATTAAGCTATGATATAGACGCCCCTAAAGGTGCAGCAGAAGCAGATGGCATAGATGCATTGATAAAAGAAGTAAGAACACAAATAGGTAAAGGCGCTGATGTAATAAAAGTTTATGCGGATTACCGCTGGGGATTAAATAAAGAAGCCATGCCTACTTTTACAATTGACGAATTAAAAAAAGTAGTGGAAGTTGCAGCAAGCAGTGGCAGAATAGTAGCAGTACATGCAACTACAGCAGAAGGAATGCGCAGAGCAATAATGGCTGGCGTTACTACAATTGAACATGGAGATAATGGCACACCAGAAATTTTTAATTTAATGAAACAAAAAAATATTGCCCTTTGCCCAACCCTTGCCGCAGGCGATGCAATAGCTCAATATAACGGTTGGCATAAACGAACTGATCCTGAGCCTTTGCGAATACAACAAAAACGTAAAAGTTTTAACGATGCATTGAAAGCAGGTGTAACGATATGCATGGGAGGAGATGTGGGAGTTTTTCCGCATGGTGATAATGCACGTGAAATGGAATTGATGGTTGAGTATGGAATGAAACCTTTAGATGTGCTTAAATCAGCAACATCAGTTAATGCTGATGTTTTTAAAATCAATGATAAGGTTGGTAGAATAAAGCCTGGTTTATATGCTGACATACTTGTTGTAACAGGAGACCCTTCCAAAAATATTCAAGACATAAGAAATATAAAACTGGTGATGAAAAATGGTTTAATCTATTTTGGTAAAAATTGATAATGCTACTTTACTATCACGGCATTCCAAGCGTTTTTTTCATACCTGTGAAAATAGTTTTCCATACAAGGTTGAAAAAAGATTTGTGTATATCTCGTTTAAATTCAGGTGTTTCTTTCCTGAGTTCTCCGTTACGCGGGTTCTCATTTTTTACAATGATGTTAGCAATGAGACTTACAAGTCCCTTTTTTTTAATTTCTTTTGAATCTTTATCACGTTTCAGAACATCAACTTTTAGATGATCATACTTCATAATAAAATTCCCTTTGGCGCCATAATCATCACCTGTAAAATTAAAGTCCATTGAATTTATAGTTCCTGTATGTAAACGAATTAAAGCCATAGAAACTGAAATCTTATTTAGTATCAATGCATCAAAAGCTGATACATGGCCTTTTACAGCAAAATTGCCGCCATTGCCACCGAGGAAAAATTTGAATTCTCCTTTAACGGGTATTTCATTTAATGCTTTCGAGTCGAATGAAATAATCGTTGCATTATTTTTTACTATAGCGGCTGGAATATTGGTGATGTTTGAAATAGTAATTTTTGAATTTGCAAAATTAATTTCACCGGTACTATCACTTAACGCCTCTCTTTCCTTGTATTGAATAAAAGCATTTTGTAAAACAACGTGCGATATATTTATAGGTAGCTCTAATTTCTTCAGCATTTGCGGTGGGTAATTTCCCACTTTACTTTTGCCATCAAGTGGTTTTTGAAGATCGCGGTAAATTTTTACTGATGTATTATTTATAACAAGATCAGAAGCAAATATTTTTTTATCCAAAAGGTTTTTCATATTAATTCCCTTTAAAGCAATGCCGTTTAAACTCACATCATACCTGTCTTTTTGAAAATGCGCTTTGTTAGCAAATTCTTTTTCGCTAAAAAATGATTTTATATTTATTGCCCCAATTTTTAATTGCTTCTGCAAAGAATTAAGTGCAACATTTTGAAAAGTATAATTATAAAATTTATCATCAGATTTCATGGAAATTTTTGTACAGCTTATCTCTGCTTCCTTACTATAATCTATCGGGTGCAATTGCAATTTTATTATTTCATCCGCCTTTACATCATTAACCTTTATAGCAATATTTCCTAACGTATAACTGCTTTTGGAAAATGGTACAAAAGTAACTTGTGGAAAATTGAGATGCTTCATATAAACGCCATAAGAATGCCTGAAACCTGTGCTGTCATTATGCTTAGGCTTATCCGGTTTTCTTGATTTTAAATTTTCTACCGGCAGTTCATACAACGTAATTTTTTTACATGAAATAGTATCAACAACAATATTCTTGTTTTTTATTATTTCATTGGTATTAACGCCGCTAAGCTTTAAAACCTTAGCATCTAAAAGCCTGATCCCATTACTGCTATCATCAGGAAACCTGTTAAGAGATATTTCATTAAATAAAAGCAACTGTTGCTTTCCTAAAAAATTAATATCTCTTACACTTAATTCTCTCCGGCTATTGTTGTAGGAAATAAATGAATCAATTGTAAAAGCTGCCTGTTTACAAAATAAAATCCGGTTTGTATCCAGATTATGTGCGCTGTCAATCAATACATCTTCCAATAAAAATTTACCATTTATAAAATCAAAATTTTTTTCTTTTGAAAAAAAATCAATTGATTTTACATTTACATTATTTACAAAAACGAAACCTACTTTTATAATATCAAGCTTACCCAATATTTCTTTATAAACTTTAGATACTTCAGATTCAATCTTGGTTCTCTTTTCCAAAGGCCTTAAAGAATACATGATTATTTCCGGATGATCAATTATCACTGAATCTCCTACCATCTTTCTGCCGTTTAAAGCTTTTGCTGTTTTTACGCCCCTTACTGTTATTGTTTTTATTTTTATATCCAATAATATAAAAGGCATATCTTCTGCTCTAAGGCTTTTTATCCATTCTGTATCTGGTACTATTCTAATATTTTGAAGAGTTGCATTTCCGGTTACTTCGTCAAAATAAATAGAATCATATTTTATAGAATATAAGCTATCTGTTTTGCTGGCGATTGCACTTGCAATTTTATCATTTACTATCTTGTATTTATTATTTTCCCATATAAAAAAAAGTATGCCTGCGGAAACCAGTATCCCTGATATTATTAATATTGCTTTTCTTGAAATTGAACTTAATAGATTCTTTAAGTGCATAATAGGTTTTGTATGAAGAAAGCCTTATTTGTATAACTCAAATTTAAAGTTTTAGTTTTGACACTCATTGAATTTTTATGAATATAGATTTTAACAGGAATGAAGATGTAATGAAAACGGCTTTGAGCAACATAAAGAAATTGTTGCATACAATAGAAGAAGGCGGTGGAAAAAAAGCTATTCAAAAACAAAAAGAAAGAAACAAATTAACTGCAAGAGAACGGATACAATACCTGCGTGATAAGGATACTCCTTTTATTGAAATTGGCGCATTTGCAGGTTATGGCATGTATGAAGAATATGGCGGATGCCCCGCCGGTGGTACTGTTGCAGGTATAAGTTATGTAAGCGGAAAGCAATGTGTAATTATTGCTAACGATCAAACAGTGAAGGCAGGCGCATGGTTTCCCATCACAGGAAAAAAAAAATCTGCGCATGCAGGAGATTGCTATGGAAAATCATTTACCTGTAATTTATCTGGTAGATAGTGCCGGTGTTTTTCTTCCTATGCAGGATGAAATTTTTCCGGATAAAGAACATTTTGGAAGAATTTTCAGGAACAATGCAAAGATGAGTGCAATGGGTATTTCTCAAATTGCAGCCGTTATGGGGCCTTGTGTTGCAGGCGGGGCTTACCTTCCCATAATGAGTGATGAAACATTAATGGTGGAAGGCAATGGTTCTATTTTTTTAGCCGGGCCTTATCTTGTAAAAGCAGCCATAGGAGAAATCACTGATAATGAAACATTGGGTGGAGCAGCAACTCACACAGAAATTAGCGGTATTGCAGATTATAAATTTGCAACAGAAGAAGAATGCCTTGACCAGGTAAAAAAAATTATGAGCAAGCTGGGAGATAATCCCAAGGCAGGTTTTAATCGCATCGCTTCTTTACAGCCTGCAAAAGATCCTGCAGAAATTTATGGCATTTTCCCTGAAGGGAATAATAAGCCTTATGACATGGTGGAAATCATTGAAAGAACTGTGGATGCTTCGGATAAACAGGACAAAAGTTCATTTGATCAGTTTAAAGAAGAGTATGGAAAAACTATTTTATGCGGGTATGCCCGCATTGATGGCTGGGCAGTTGGTATTGTTGCCAATCAACGTTTAAATATTAAAAATAAAAAAGGTGAGTTACAAATAGGTGGCGTTATTTATAATGACAGCGCTGATAAAGCTGCACGGTTTATTATGAACTGTAATCAGAAAAAAATTCCATTAATTTTTTTACAGGATGTTACCGGCTTTATGGTCGGCAGCAGAAGTGAACATAACGGTATAATAAAAGACGGGGCAAAAATGGTAAATGCAGTTGCCAATTCTGTTGTGCCCAAAATAACTATTATATTGGGAAACTCTTATGGAGCGGGCAACTACGCTATGTGCGGCAAAGCGTATGATCCCAGGTTTATTTATGCATGGCCTTCCGCAAAAATTGCTGTAATGGGCGGTGAGCAGGCAGCTAAAACTTTATTACAAATTGAAGTGGCCTCTCTTAAATCGAAAGGAAAAGAAATTACTCCTGAGAATGAAGCAAAACTTTTATTTGAAATGACTGACAAATATACGCAGCAAACAACACCTTTTTATGCTGCCTCACGTTTATGGGTAGACGCAATTATTGATCCCCTGGATACAAGATCTTTTATTTCAGAAAATTTATCAGCAGCAAATAATAACGCCGAAATAAGTGAATTTAAAACAGGAGTTTTCCAGGTGTAACTATCATCAATGCGATTTGTAATCCATAAAACTATCTGTCTTCCATTTGCAAAAAAATACTAATTTCACTCAATCTCAAATGCTGAAATATTTCGAAAAAAATCTATGAGAAAAACAATTTTATCAAAGCTTCTTATAGTAAGTTGTGTGGCTGTATTTATATTTTACTCATGTAAAGACGATAGCTATCTCACCAGGATTCCCCCAGTTGCAGACCAATCGTTTGTTGAAGAATTTGATACAGCATCTGCTGCACTTTCACGTGGCTGGAAATTTATTAATACAAGTGAGCCAAAGGGCGGAGGCGTTTGGCAAGATGGTGGAAATTTATATCCCTGGTTCAATGCATACTCCAATTATGGCAGCTTAGCAGGGTTTATTGGCGCAGATTATACATCTACATCTGCAGCACAGGGAACCATAAGCAACTGGCTTATTTCTCCACCTGTTATTATGCAAAACGGAGATAAGATTATTTTTTATACAAGAGCTTATCAACTTTTTTATAATGGTGATACAACAGATTTTGGTAACAGCCTTCAGGTTAGAATTAATACATTGGATGACAGCACTAATGTAGGCAAGGGACTTGGTTTTGGTAATTTTACTAAGAGTCTTCTTGATATAAATCCTAACCTGGTGTACAGCAGTATTCTTATACAAATGCCGGGAGCATATCCCACTCAATGGACACGATTTGAAGCAACTGTTGTTGGATTGAACGGCCCTGTAAAAGGAAGATTTGCTTTCAGATATTTTGTTACACAGGGAGGCTCAAATGGCAATGGAACGGGAATTGGTATTGATTCAGTAGCTTATAAAAGTGCAGGGCATTAATAATAATTCGCAGATGAAAATTTATAAAATTTATCAATGAAAAATAATAAAATTTTAATTTTTATAAGTTTTCTTTTTTTATTATCTATTGTTTTTTTTATTTCCTGCACAAAAGATAAATTAAAAATTAATACCCCGGTTACTCCTCCTGTTGATACGAGTTATTCATTCTTCGAAGAGTTTAATGATGTTTCAGGCTTAGTGTCAAAAGGATGGGTATTTAAAAATAACAGTGATCCCGCCGGCCCAAGCGGGTGGCGGCAGGGAAGATATGAAAGTGGTTTAAAATTCGGAATTGATACAGTTGGGTTTAATGCATATAGCGCCAGTACTTCACCAAGAGATTATATTTCAGTTGATGCGGCCGCAGTTAGCCTGGCAGGCCCTATCAGTGCATGGTTAATTTCTCCTCCATTGCCCATAAAAAATGGCGACATAATTACTTTTGTTACAAGGGCTATGAATGATGCAGGCTTTGCTTTTGCCTCATCTGATAGAATGCAGGTACTTGCTAATTTTTCAGACAGCTCGGCAGATTGTGGAAATACACCTGCTTCAGTTGGAAAATTTACAACAATACTTAAGGACATTAATCCATTATTAAATCCGAATAATAAGAAAGGCTATCCAGAAACATGGACAAGATTTACAATTACCATTAGTGGTTTGCAAGCGCCGGTAAATAAAGGAAGGTTTGCATTTCGGTATGTAGCTACCATGGGTGGAATAAATGGTGGGTCTTCTTCCTTAATTGGGATAGATGATGTACGCTTTACGCATAACTAATAATAATTAAACTTTTAGGATTAGGTAGAATGAGCGCAAAACAAAATTGAAAGCGAAATGATGAATCGAATAAGTGTACGTCATTGCGAAAAGTTTTCGGGGATTTTTTGCCGAAACTTTGTGGCAATCTCATGTGGAAACCTTTTATGAGATTGCTTCGTCGCCCGAAGATTTAATATAAAGAAAATTTGTTCGGCTCCTTACAAGGACGGGCGTTTAGCATTATAAAAGATTGTGCTTATTCTACCTAATCCTATAAACTTTACAAATTTCAAGAAATTACAATTTTTTTATAAGGGGGCTTCTGCCCCTTTTTTCATATTATTTTGCATAAATAAAATTATGAAACACACTCATTTTATTTCAATCGTATTTTCATTTCTTTTATTTTCATGCAATCAAAATGGAAGTATGCCTGCCATTAATCTTGCGCACAAACCTGCAAAAGATACCCTTCAGCTTCATATAGATAGTCTTAAAAAAAATTGTGAACCAGCAGATTTAGTGGTAAGACTTGGCGATGATTTAATCAGCGACCAAATACGGTTTCTTTCTGAAAAAGATCATTCTTATTCTCACGCCGGTATAATTGTAACGCATAACAATAAAAAAATGGTTTGCAGTATTTCTCCCGGAGATTTTGCTAACAGTGCCGACACCATACGGTATGAAATAATTGATTCTTTTCTTAATGCAAAAAATACTTTAGCGTGTGCCCTTTACCGTTATGACCTCTCAGATAATGAAAAAATACAATTAGAAACACAGCTCAATAATTATCATAATCAAAAAGTACATTTCGATAAAATCTATGATTTAAAAACGGATGATAGGCTTTATTGCTCCGAGATGATCTATAAATCTTTAAAAAAAGTAACTAACGGCCGCATTGATATTGCACAATCTTATATACCTGCTAATATGCATCATTTGGTTTCTGTTTTTTTTCAAAAATTTAATATAGACAGTGCCACAATTACCAATCGCAAAATAATTGCTATTGATAATTTATATGATAATTTACATTGCAGGCTTATTATGAAATTTAATTTAAAAAAAACACCCTAAGCATGACTGGTTCAATTTCAGAAATAAAAATTTATACGGATGGCGCATCCCGTGGAAACCCTGGCAGGGGCGGCTATGGTGTTGTATTATTATGGGGCAAAATAAAAAAAGAATTATCGCAGGGCTACAGGCTTACCACCAACAACCGCATGGAATTAATGGCCGTAATTGCAGCTTTGGAAGCATTAAAAAAAAATAATCTTAAGCTCGTTATTTATTCTGACAGTAATTATGTTGTAAAAGCTGTTATGGAAAAATGGCTCGATAAATGGATACGTACAAATTTTAAAGGCAACATAAAAAACCGCGATTTATGGGAAAGGTATTCCTCCCTTTCAAAAAATCATAACATAATTTTTAAATGGGTGAAAGGACATGCAGAAAATATTTATAATAATCGTTGCGACATGCTTGCTACAGAAGCTGCAGATGGAAATCATCTTTTAATTGATGAAGGATATAAGGGAGAAAAAAATTAAAACTGTTTCGTAAAGCAAGCCTATTTGGCTGGCTTTACGCAATAGTTTATTTTAGAGTTGCATAAATACAACCGTTGTACGTCATTCCTCCTATTCCGGCAACCAGAATTAAATTCTTTGGCTAACGGAATGCGAATGAAAGGTTCTATTTGGAAAATAGAAACCATTCATTTTCAGAACGTAAAAAAACGTTAGTCAGAATTTTTAATGTGCCAATTTGTACGAATGTTGATATTACTAATTTAAATCTATTTATTATTTCAGATTGCAGCACTCGATAGCATCCGACCAATGGCAGGCGAAATCAATAAAATAAAAGGTTTACTTGACACTGTTGAAAAAACGAAATACCTTACATCCTGTATTGAAGTTTTATCGAAGAATACAAAATAGTAACAGGCCTAATGGTGAATTGTCTTTTAAAGTGATACTTCACTTTTTCATCTTAAAGCCTTATTCATTTATTCTATGATTTGCATAATACTGAAGACGGATATTATATATCATCAATGAAAGAATACAGAGCAATTAAAAAGTTTAATATCTACTGAAAATTCCATCCTGCCGATTATTACAGAGCCGTTAATTGAGATGTATATTTCAAATTATCCATCATTAAGGATTTGTGATCATGAAGTCAAATATAAAATTGTATGCATTTTTTTTATTGACGGGAATATTATTTCAACTCTCCTGCCAAAAAGAATTATCCTGCGAAGATTGCAGGACTGATCCATTGCAACCCAACCGACCGCCGGTTGCCAATGCAGGAAAAGATACAACCATCATTTTACCCACCAGTGCTTTTAACCTTGATGGAAGAGGTTCTACCGATCCGGATAATAATATAATGAGTTATAGCTGGGCAAAAATATCAGGGCCATCCTTATTCAACATTACTGATGGAAATTCAGCACAAACACAAGTGACAAATCTTGAAAAGGGAACTTACCTGTTTGAATTAAAAGTAACAGATTCAGATGGATTGTTTTCAAAAGACACCATGCAGGCATCAGTTATTGATCCTCCAATAACTTCATGCGGCGACACGAACAGGCCACATGTTAATGCACAGTTGATACCGGTTGGTACACTTTCGCAGGCAAGAGGGGCAATGGCTGTGGCATCAGCGGGAAACACGATTTTGTTTGCGGGTGGTAGTACTAATCTTGGGAAGTCATCAAGAGTGGATATTTATGATATTACTACTCAATCATGGTCAACTGCTGAATTAAGTGAGGCTCGTACTCACATCTCAGCTGTTGCATCAGGCAATAAGATATTTTTTGGCGGGGGTGAGATTTCAGATGGAACCTTTCCAACAAAGACTGTTGACATTTACGATGCTTCCACCAATACCTGGTCTGTTGCTGCATTAAGCGAACCTGGTAAGGACATGGCAACGGCAGCAGCAGGTAATAAAGTTTTTTTTGCCGGCGGCGAAGGGGGTTTTGCTGCCAGTTCCCGTGAAAATCGTGCTGAAACTGTGGACATTTATGATCTAAATACCAGCACCTGGTCAGTGGCCCATTTGAGTGAACCGAGATATAAGCTCATCTCGGCAGTTGCGGTAAATGATAAAGTGTATTTCGCCGGAGGTTATGTATTCTTGG
The DNA here is from genome assembly GCA_038244655.1 of Chitinophagales bacterium. Classification (GTDB taxonomy): domain Bacteria; phylum Bacteroidota; class Bacteroidia; order Chitinophagales; family Chitinophagaceae; genus Ginsengibacter. Next base: position 2,534 of record JBBRTG010000014.1, on the reverse strand, counting down.
GTGATTATTTTAATTGGTTTGCTTCAGACAAAATAGATATATATGACATTACTACCAGCTCCTGGTCCACATCTACTTTATATGAAGGAAAAATGGAATGTGCAGCCATTTCGGCTGGGGATAAAATATTTTGGGCGGGGGGGATAACAGGAAATGGAAATGACCAAACTGGCCATCTCTCCTGTGTTGTGGAAATAAAAGATGTAAACGCAGGCAGTTCTATAGCTTATTTGTCCAATCCAGGGGCTTTTCAGGCTTTTTTAAAGGATGGCAAAATAGTATTCTTCGGGGGTGGAAATACATTTGACATCTACAATTTAACCACAGGTATGTGGTCAATCGGAGTTTTGCCTGCAGGTATAGATTATGTTTATTCAAGTATTGGTGTAAACAATACTATTTATGTAGTAGCGGCAATTGTGAATGGCGTTTTATCGAACCAGGTTTGGAAACTGGAGTTTTGAGTTTTAGTATTTAACTGTTTCACTGAATTATATACACCGGAAGATTATAGCGCATCGAATACTCAGAGCTGCGGTTGAAAAAACTTTAACCTGGAAGATAATTTCTCCAACGTAAAGACAGAAGCTAAAACCCAAAACAAACGTACAACAGGCGGTTCCTATGTAAAGCGGTTCTAAGAAGGGTCGATATATTTATAAAGTTATTACATAATTACTATTAATCCGTTTCCCTAAAAAACTAAAAACTTTTTAATTTTTTAAAAGAGTTTTTAATAATCAGCTCCGCATCCTATTTGTAGTCCGCCATATTTTTCCAAAGGCATGCCCTTGGCACAGACAGCTACCTGCATCAGTTTTAGTTTAATAAAAACAGCTGCCTGCTTGGCGCTGTGGTCCTTCCGCCAAAGGCGGGTGCCACTCCCGATGTTTTGCAGTCTGTTTTCGTTTATGCTTCATAGTGAGCTTGATTAGGTAATTAAATTATTTTAAAATTCCCAATTGATAAAGTATTCCGCTATTGATTTCTGCCCGCATTCGGCTGAGTAATTTATGCGCTACTTTAATAATGGCTTTATTGGGTTCTTTATGTGCATGCTTTCGGTAATATTGTTTCAATGCCATATCTGTACGCACAGCGACCCAACTGGCTTCTACCAGCAAGCTTCTTAGTTGATGATTGCTTCGTTTAGTTAAGCCAAGATTGATTTTGTTGTCACTGCTTTGGTAAATGCCCGGTACCAATCCTACAATGGCGGCCAGTTCATCCAAACGGTTAAAGCGCCTGATATCTCCCAGCTCACTTAGGATACCCGCTGCCGTTATACCACCAATACCCGGTATGCTTTTATACAAATAATAATCTTTGCGGTAATGCTTTCTGCAATAAGTTCTCAGTTCATTAGAGATGCGCAATTCTTCATACCACATAAACTCCAGTTGCTTCAAACGGCTTTTAATACATTCTGCTCCGCTGCTGAACTTCCATTTCAGGCTGCCTATCCAGATTTTCATATCACGGCTCCAGTTAGGATTATCAAATTGTTCGGGTAATTTAATTTCAAAATATAGCAACTGGCTTTTGATATGATTTTTGATGGTTCTTAAATTACGTGCAAGGTGAATACGCCGCCTGAATAAACTTCGCAGTTGTTCCTGTTCTTCACCGGGTATAAAGATGCCTTTGAGATTATCGTCCGAAAGATACTTGCAAAGATTACGGCTGTCAATCTTGTCTTTTTTTTGCCAGTCCTGTTTATTGTTGCGGGGTACATCCGCCGGGTTCACCACTTTCACTTCCCATCCCTGTTTGAACAAAGTCTTGGCTATCCAATAACCACAGCATCCGGCTTCATAGAAGCAACTTATTTGATGGTCTTCAAAATGTTTTTGAACGTAACTGACTAATGCATCAGTATCGGGAGGCATCGTTATGGTTTTGTTATCAAAGAGGTCTGTTTTAAAATGAACGGTCCAGCTTTTTTTGTGTACGTCCATACCAATGAATAACTTTGGTGAGGCGGTAGTTTGAGTTGATATCATAACAAATAATTTGGCAGCTACTCTTAAAAATGCAGACTGCAGTTGTGAAAAATGAAACTCTCAAATTACCGCTTTTACATAGATGCTTGGCAATATCCCAATATGGTAAAGAGTTTTGCGCCGCTTAAAGCACATGAGCTGTGGGTAGCTGATATTACTTTTATTCCACTTAAAAACAGGTTTGCTTACCTGTTCCTTATAACGGACGCGTATAGCCGAAAAATAGTAGGCCATTATGTAAGCGATGATATGAAAGTATCTTCTGCTGTTGTTGCATTAAAAAAAGCGCTGGCACAAAAGCCGCCGGAAACCATTGTAATCCATCACAGTGACCGGGCCATACAGTATTGCAGTATTGCTTATGTACAATTATTACACGAGCATCATGCACATATCAGCATGACTGAAAATGGTGACCCTTATGAAAATGCCATTGCAGAAAGAGTAAATGGTATTTTAAAAACAGAACTCATCAGCAGCTATTATGATACCATAGATAATGCATCCAATCATATTGCAAGATGCATAACG
>JBBRTG010000013.1:0-93438 GCA_038244655.1 Chitinophagales bacterium | reverse complement strand
TAATCATTCAGCAACACATTTTGTTCGGGCAAAATTCCTTTTATAGCAGAAACAATTTTTTTATTTTGAAAAATATCTTTTGGCAATCCTTTAAGCACATCTGCTGCATAAGCCGATGGAACAACTATAATAATACAATCAGAATTTTTTATTACTTCTGCAACATCAGTTGTAAGATGTAGCAGGTTTGTATCAAAATAAGCGGTGCTGAGGTACTGTGGATTGTGATGTCTTTTTTTAAATTGGCTAACGGAAACTTCATTCCTTATCCACCAATTAATAGTATTATTATTATCAGTTAAAATTTTTGCCAATGCAGTGCCCCAGCTACCACTTCCAATAATTCCAAATTTCATAATAGTCCTAATTTTTCAACAGCAATTTGCGCAGCTACCTGGCTGGCATCTTTTTTATTATAGGCCTTTGCCTCGGCAATTAAAATTCCATCAATTTTAGCGCCTATGGTAAACAACCTTCTTCCGTTTTCTACTTTTTCTTCGAGCGTTTCAAACTCAAGGTTCTTCCCGTTTTTATTTGCCCATCCATACAATTTATTTTTTTGATTGATGTCGAGGATCTCAAGATCCTGCATAAAAAGATGTGGATAAATGATATGCTGTGATACCCATTGTTGTGTTTTTTTATAACCCTTATCGAGGTAAACCGCACCAACAACGGCTTCCAGCGTATTACCAAAAATCTGTGATATTTTTAAGGAGTTGTCGAAACGGTTGTAGAAGGTAATTTTTTTTAAACCAATCTTTAAAGCAATTTCATTTAACTGGTTCCTGTTAACCATTTTACTTCTCATCTCTGTTAAAAAACCTTCGTCTTTGTAAGGATAACGCATGAAAAGAAAATGAGCTACAATGGAACTAAGAACTGCATCGCCTAAAAACTCAAGCCTTTCATTATTTTCATCGGTTCCTTCTCTTATTGAACGATGGCTGAGTGCTGTTTTATATAAATTCAATTTTCGGGGAGCCAAGCCAAGCACATTGCGGAGTTGCCTCCGCAAATCTTTGTCTTGTTTTGAAGAAAAAATATTTTTAAAAAAAAGCACAGATGAAATTTAATTAATTATAACGTAAATTAAAGAAAATAAATTTCAAGTAGTTTGAAAGGAATGTTTGAAAGATGGATTGTTTAAAAGAAGTAAGAACCGGCACATTGTATAAAAAAAATGCAATTGAAAATTTATAAAATAAATAGGCGGGGGAATATCTTTAAGAAAATCTACTTCATAAATTTAATAATAACAAAAAATGCAATGATAAGTGTGAGCCAGAAAACAAAAGACCATAAAATTAAAGTTCCTTCGGCGGCAGATACGCGCTTCACTAATTTCTTTTCCAATTTTGCAGCATCTTCTTTTGACGCGAAAACATTTTTCATATCATCACGCCAGAGAGCAATTTCTTTTTTAGAAGCGTCCACTTTTTCAGCAACTTCCTTATCAATTTCTGTATTGATATAAATCATTATTTCATCTGCTTCTTTTTCACCAAGGCGGCGTGTAAGAAAGTTTTTAATTTCAGAATTAGAAATATTTTCTGGCGTTTCCATTATAAAAAAATTTAAGTAGTGGCTAAGTAAAACTTTACCGGTTAGCAGGCAGATATTCGATTCACCATTCCCTTGCAATAATCTATGGCTTGTACTTCTTTATAATAACAGAAGCATTATGGCCGCCAAACCCGAAAGTATTGCTGAGAGTGGCATTCACTTCTTTTTCCTGCGCTTTGTTGAAAGTGAAATTAAGTTTTGGATCCAACTCAGGATCATCAGTAAAATGATTTATGGTTGGAGGCACAATATCTTTGGTTACTGCCAATATGCAAGCCAGCGCTTCTACAACACCTGCTGCACCGAGACAATGGCCCGTCATTGATTTGGTTGAACTGATATTCAAATCATACGCCTTATCGCCAAACACATTCAGAATTGCTTTGGTTTCAGCAATATCTCCCAAAGGTGTTGAGGTTCCATGTACATTAATATAATTGATATCTTCAGGCTTCATGCCCGCATCTTCCAGGGCAACATGCATTACATTTCTTGCACCCAATCCCTCCGGGTGCGGGGCCGTAATATGATGTGCATCCGCCGAGGCGCCGCCGCCCGCAATTTCACAATAAATTTTTGCGCCTCTTGCAATGGCATGTTCAAGCTCTTCAAGCACTAATACACCGGCTGCTTCTCCCATCACAAAACCATCGCGGTCTTTATCAAAAGGGCGTGATGCAGTTTTAGGATCATCATTTCTTTCACTCAATGCTTTCATTGCATTAAAGCCTCCAACTCCTGCTTCGCAAATAACTGCTTCGCTTCCACCGGTAATAATGATATCTGCTCTGCCCAACCGGATGTTATCAAAAGCATCAATAATAGCATTGGTACTGCTTGCGCAGGCGCTTACTACGGCAAAGTTAGGGCCGCGAAATCCATACCTTATTGATATTTGTCCGGCGGCAATATCCAAAATCATTTTTGGAATAAAGAAAGGATTGAAACGTGGAGTACCATCACCGCGGGCAAATTCCATTACATCATCCTGGAAAGTAGTGATGCCGCCAATACCGCTGGCAAAAATAACGCCTACCCTATCAGGATTTACATTGTCTTTGCCGATGCCTGCATCTTTTACTGCTTCATCACTTGCAATCAATGCAAATTGAGTAAACCTGTCAAGTTTGCGGGCTTCCTTTCTTTCAAAATAATTGGCGGATTCGAAATTTTTAACCTCACAGGCAAACCTGGTCTTAAATTTAGCAACATCAAATTGCTGAATATTATCAGCGCCGGAAACCCCATTAATTAAACCATTCCAGTACTCCGGAACATTGTTACCTAATGGCGTTATGGCTCCCAATCCTGTTACAACTACTCTTTTTAATTCCATAAGCTTGCCTGCGATGTTAAATAAGATGATTACTTAGCATGCTCTTCAAGGTATGCTACAGCCTGGCCAACCGTGGTAATGGTTTCGGCCTGCTCATCAGGAATAGAAATATTAAATTCTTTTTCAAATTCCATGATTAACTCAACGGTGTCCAAACTATCGGCACCTAAGTCGTTGGTAAAAGAAGCTTCGGGTGTTACTTCGGCTTCGTCAACGCCTAATTTGTCAACAATGATTTTTTTAACTCTTGTTGAAATGTCTTGCATGATTGTAAAATTTGGTTAATACGGCTACAAAAATATACTTTTTGTGATAAAAAAAAATAATAACTGGTTAAAGCAATTTAGTAGGATAAATATTTAAAAATATTTAGAAATATACATTAATTTTTAAACTTGATTTTCACTGAACTATTCTGTGATTGCTGATTGTATTTGCATTTGAAATTAAACTTGCATTCGCTTAAATATTCCATGAATTGAAACGTTTGTTTAATATCTTAATAATTTATTTTACTCTCAAATGATAGTTTAAAAAAACAAAAAATTGTATATTTATTATGCGGTTTAAAGACAATTCAACTCTTATGTATGCCAATTAAGCAAATAGATCATGGAACAAAAGAGTACCAGCAAATGATAGATTTGCGGAATGATTTATTACGTAAGCCGCTCAATCTTACGTTTGAAGCTGATGAGCTTGATAAAGAAGAAAATGATATTCTTATAGGCGCTTTTGATGAAGAAAAAATGCTTGGTTGCTGCCTGCTTACAAGAGTTGATAAACATTGTGTACGACTTCGTCAAATGGCAGTGCAAAATAATTTACAAGGAAAAGGTATTGGCAGGGCAATGATGAATTTTGCTGAAACTGTTGCAAGGGATTCAGGTTATAAAAAAATTACAATGCATGCCCGGCTTTCTGCAGTTGGCTTTTATGAAAAATTAGGCTATAAAGTTAAGGGCGATGAATTTAGCGAAGTTTCCATTCCACATTATGTTATGGAAAAAAAGCTTGCTTAGAAATCAAATTTTTTATTCAATAATGCAGAAGTAAGTTTATTTATTTGTTCAGCTTCTGAAATATATTTTCCATTTTATATTCTGAATGTTCTTACGAGTTTAGTGTCGGGTTCCACAATAAAATATTCTTTCACCCTAAACTTTTCATACAATTCTTTCTTTTTTATAAGGTCATGATTTCTATTTCCTTCTGATAAAATTTCGATTAATATATCGGGCACTCCGTGAATGTGATCTTTAATAATATTCTCATTGTCTTTTAATATTACGATTATATCAGGCTGAACTGCGTTATTCTCTTCATCAAGATAAACATCGAAAGGTGCTGTAAATACATATCCTGATTTATTCGATTTTAAATAATTATGAATAGATGAAAGTAATTCAGTTATTATTATTTGATGATTTGTAAGCGGGGATGGAGACATAAATAATTGTCCGTTTATTACTTCACACAAAGTACCTTCAGGAAGCATTTTAAAAACTTCCATAGCTGTACGTGGCGGAGTTTGTATAAAATCCTGCAAATAATTAAAATACAAAAATGCCTTTATTTTTTTATCTTATCCTTCAGTATTTTTCTCGCTTCACTCAATTGCTCTACACCAAAAGCTTCTTTCGGAATAAGAAAAAAAGACCGGCTATCGAAATATAAATGAAAAAAATGAGGGCTTTCAATCAGGCTGCTAAAAGCAGTCCAGGGCCAGCTTCTGCTGCCACGTTCGTTTTCAATAAACATATGCTGGTCTTCAAAACTTACTTTAAAACGATCTTTAAATGTTGCTGCTTTGCGATAAATAATATTAGGCAAAATATACCAAAAAGATATCATCAAGCTAAACCAAAGGAATGAGCTTCCTAAAAATGCATAAGCAGAAACTTTTTTGAAAAAATAAAGGAGTGCAGCAACTATAGCAAAAATATTCACCACTATAATCATAGCTTTTATTTCCTTCCTGGTAATAAAATGATACCGCAATGCCTGTAAAACTTTAGCCTTATTATAGGTGAAGTAGGAAGATGTCATACAAAACAAATGTATGATTTACTATTAAAGCTCCGGTATTTTTTTGAAATATGTTTTATGCTAAAATAAAAGTAAATTGTTTGAAGTTGCTCAAAAACTTCATTACTTATTGCTCATTGCCAATTACTCTTTGCCTATTGTTTATTGACTAGCCTGGTCTAAAATCTTTACTTCTGTACGGCGGTTTTTCTGTCGGCCTTCTTCTGTCCTATTATCTTCTATTGGCTCTTCTGCGCCATAACCTTTTGCAATCAGTCTGTCATTGGTAATCCCTTTTGAAATAAGATATGCAACAATTGATTTTGCCCTTTCCAACGAAAGAACAAGATTTTTTGCATCGCTGCCAACATTATCCGTATGGCCGCCAATTTCTATTCGCTCATTTTGTTTTCGATTCAAATAATCTACCAAATCATCAAGTGCAGAATATGATGAAGGTCGAAGTGTAAATTTACCAAAATCAAATTCAACATTATCCAGCACAAATGTTTTCGGCGGATCAAATTCAAGGTTTACAGTAAAAGGATTTTTATAATAAGAATTAGGGCCAAGCGCAGGAATCTCTAATACATTCTGGCTGACTGAATCTTTAAACCCCATAATATAAATATCGTACTTATCACCTGCAGGAAGCCGTGTTCCAAACTTTCCACCTTCATCACTTATTACCTGGTATTCATTATTATTTTTCTGGCTCCTGAAAATAATGAGCTCGTTATTTTTTGGCTGCCTTGTTCTCATATCTACAATGCTTCCATCAATCTTTGCATCTTTTGGAAGATTTAATGCAGGTGTTGTTTGAGAGTATGTTTCCGGAAAAATAAAAGATAATAAAAAGAGAAAGAATATATGTTTCATCGGTAAAATATTTTTTTCTAAACAATATAAAACTAAAAATTTATTAGGTAAGGTAGTTATATAAAACTTTAGGGAAGTGGTGATATTAACGCAGAAAAAAAGAATTTATTTTGACATTAGATTTCAGCAAATAAAAAACCATCCATTATAGGATGGGCTTTTGTATGGTTGTGATCAAATTATTGTTCAACTGCAGCCCATGCTGTTGCCGCAATTCAGGCATTTATAACAAGTGCCGCTGCGAATAGTAATATGCCCGCAGGTATTACAAGGCGGCGCATCGCTTTGCATGTTTATAGCAGCAGCATTCACTGCATCAAGGCCGTTGTTTGTTTTTTTTGCATGCTCGGCACGATGGTGAGGCTTTAGTGTTTGTGCCTTGGCGTTAGATGCACCGATAACCCTTACTTCGCTTAACTCAGGAACCCTGTTTCCGATGGTTGGTGAATTTTCATCCCATACTTCGTTACCTGTATTTTCTACTTCCGGCTTATCCAGCACATGCACCAAATCATTTCTTCCCAAATATTCATAAGCCAATGAACGGAACATGAAATCAATAATAGACGTTGTGGTTTTTATATTCGGATGATCAACCATTCCTGATGGTTCAAATCTCGTGAAAACAAATTTTTCTACAAACTCTTCCAATGGAACACCATATTGCAATCCGATAGAAATAGATATGGCAAAACAATTAAGCATGCTGCGCATGGTGGCGCCTTCCTTTGCCATGTCAATAAAAATTTCTCCTAAAGTACCATCGCTGTATTCGCCCGTTCTCAGGAATAATGTTTGACCATTTATCTTTGCTTTTTGATTAAATCCTCTTCGTTTCGCGGGTAAAGTTCTGCGTTCAACAATCATTGCCAACCGACGCTTCAATGCAGTATCAGCGCTGTTTTGCACGCGCTTATTCATTTCTTCCAACAGGTCTTCAACAGTTAACTGGCTCATATCAACAAGCTTTGTTTCCTGTTCATTGTTGTTGATTGCTTCTTGCCCATTGTCTATTGCTTTTTTCTTCTTATCACTTTTATTGCTCAATGGCTGCGACAATTTTGAACCATCACGGTAAAGCGCACACGCTTTTAATCCTAGCTGCCAGCTTAGCTTATAGGCTTCTGCAATTTCTTCAAGCGTTCCTTCGTTTGGAAGATTAATGGTTTTTGAAATAGCGCCGCTTATAAAAGGTTGCACCGCTGCCATCATACGAATGTGCCCGGTGTGATGAATATATCTTTTACCGATGTGCCCGCATTTATTGGCGCAATCAAATACTGATAAATGTTCATCTTTTAAATAAGGAGCGCCTTCCACAGTCATTGTGCCGCAGATATAAATATTTGCTTCTTCAATTTGATCTTCATTATATCCCAATGCTTCCAGCAAATTCCATTCAAAATTATTATAGTGATCAGATGTAAAACCTAAACGCTTAAGGCATTCTTCTCCCAGATTAAAAACATTAAAAACAAACCCAATTTCAAACGCTGTGGCCATAGCCGCTTCGAGCTTTTGAATATCAATTCCTGTAAATCCTTTATTGGCAAGACTTGCCGGGTTGATATGAGGTGCTCCATTTAATGTAGCATGCCCTTTTGCATAATTTACAATTTCTTCAATTTCCTTTTCTGAATACTTTAAATTTCTTAACGCCTGTGGTACACTCTGGTTAATAATTTTAAAATAACCACCACCGCTTAGTTTTTTAAATTTCACTAAAGCAAAATCAGGTTCCACACCGGTAGTATCGCAATCCATTACTAAACCAATTGTTCCTGTTGGTGCAATAACAGTGGTTTGTGCATTTCTGTAACCATATTTTTCACCCATCATCACCGCATCGTCCCATGCTTTGGTTGCAGCCTTTAATAAATAATCAGGGCAATATTTTGCATTAATTCCCTGTGGTTTTATTTCTATTCCTTCGTACGCATCCATCGCATCATAAGCGGCAGCACGGTGATTGCGCATTACACGCAACATGTGATTTTTATTTTCTTCGTACTTACTAAAAGCGCCTAAATGTGCTGCAAGCTCTGCGGATGTTTTATAAGAAATGCCGGTCATGATTGCGCTAATAGCGCCTGCAATGCCTCGTGCCTGCTCACTATCGTAAGCAATGCCACTTACCATCAACATGCTGCCAAGATTTGCAAAGCCTAATCCAAGCGTTCTGTAATCATAACTTAATTGTGCAACTTCTTTACTTGGAAATTGTGCCATCAACACCGAAATTTCAAGAACCGTTGTCCATAACCTAACTGTATATTCAAAACCATTTACATCAAATGAATTATCATCTTCATTAAAAAATCTGCGAAGATTTACTGATGCAAGGTTGCATGCAGTATTGTCTAAAAACATATACTCACTGCAAGGGTTAGACGCTCTTATTGATCCACCTTCAGGACAAGTGTGCCATTCATTAATAGTGGTATTATATTGAGTACCGGGATCTGCACAGCGCCATGCAGCATAATTAATATTATCCCATAATTTTTTTGCTTTCACTTTTTTCATAGTTCGCCCATCGCTTCTTGCTTTCAATTCCCAATCACCATCTGCTTCAAGTGCATGAAAAAATTCATTTGGTATTCTTACAGAATTATTGCTGTTTTGGCCGCTAACTGTTTTATATGCTTCTCCTTCATAATCACTTGCATAACCTGCATCAATTAATACAGCAACTTTTTTTTCTTCTTCTACTTTCCAGTTTACAAAAGTTTCAATTTCCGGGTGATCCAGATCGAGACAAACCATTTTTGCTGCACGTCTTGTGGTGCCACCACTTTTGATTGCTCCTGCTGCCCTATCGCCAATTTTTATAAAACTCATTAACCCGCTGGAAGTGCCGCCACCACTCAGTTTTTCACCTTCGCCCCTTATGCTGCTGAAATTAGTTCCCACCCCGCTTCCGTATTTAAAAATTCTTGCTTCACGCACCCATAAATCCATAATGCCGCCTTCATTTACCAAATCATCATTAACACTTAAAATGAAACAGGCATGTGGTTGCGGACGCTCGTAAGCTGATGTTGATTTTTTTAATACACCATCAATCGCATCTACAAAATAATGTCCTTGTGGCTTTCCTGTAATACCGTACACTTCATGCAACCCTGTATTAAACCATTGTGGTGAATTGGGTACGCATGATTGATTTAAAATTCCATAAATAAGTTCTTCATAAAAAATTTGTGCGTCTTCTGCTGTTGCAAAATAATTATTGCGCTCACCCCATATACGCCAGCAATGTGCCATGCGATGTGCAACCTGTTTTATAGAAGTTTCTCTTCCTGTTGTGTTATCATGTTGAGGAACACCCGCTTTGCGAAAATATTTTTGGGCTAAAATGTCTGTCGCAATCTGGCTCCATTGTTTTGGCACTTCAACATTATCCATTTGAAAAACTGTTTCACCGGTTGTGTTTTTTATTACCGATGTGCGGTAATCATATTCAAACATATCGAAGGGAGAAACACCTTCTTTGGTGAAATGACGAGGAAAACGAAGACCGGCGGAAGACACATTATTACTTGACATTAGGCTAATATTATTTTTAGGTTAATAATTACTTTTGGTGATGCGGGAGAACGAAAATATTTTTTCTCATTCATAAAACATATTCTAAATTTTGCACAGTCTGTGGAAAAGAAGTGTACGTAATTTGCTAAGCCTTGCGCACGTTGCTTTTAATAATTTTTGCACAGTATAATTAAATATTTTTGGCATAAAAAGATTTTTTCTAAATAAAATTACACTTCAATTTTTTGTATGAGAGTAATAATTCAAAGAGTATCAGAAGCATCAGTAACGATTGATTTTTCCATAGCAGCGTCAATAACAAAAGGCTTGCTGGTATTGGCTGGTATTGAAGATGCAGATACAGATGAAGATATACAATGGCTTAGCAATAAAATAGTGAACCTTCGCATTTTTGATGATGAAAATAAAATTCCGAATATATCTGTAAAAGATATTGATGGCGATATTTTACTGGTAAGCCAATTCACCTTACATGCTTCTGTAAAAAAAGGGAACAGGCCTTCTTACATTAAAGCCAGTAAACCGGAAACAGCTATTCCGCTTTATGAAAAATTAATTGCGCAATTACAAAATGATCTTGGAAAAAAAATTGAAACAGGCGTGTTTGGTGCAGATATGAAAGTAGAATTAATTAATGATGGGCCGGTTACCATTATTATTGATAGTAAAAATAAGGAATAGTTTATTACACAAATTTTAATTTTAATAACACGAATTTTTATCTTTTAAAACACGAATTTTTATCACGAATTACACGAATTAAAAATCAATTATGGCTAATATAATTTTAAAAGAAGAATCTTATAGAATAATAAAATTATGTATGGAGGTACATGCAGAACTGGGAATGGGATTTAAAGAAATCGTTTATAAAGATGCGCTTGAATATGAATTCAAACAAAATGGAATCCCTTACCGTAGGGAAAGAAGATTTGATATAGCATATAAAGGACACATATTGCCACATTCATATTCAGCAGATTTTATAGTATATGATTTGATTGTGCTTGAAGTAAAAGCAAATTCAATGATTGTAAATGGTTTCGTAAAACAAACTATCAATTATCTTAAAGCTGCAAATCTTCAACTGGGCATCATTGCAAATTTTGGACAACCGTCTTTTGTTTCAAAGAGAGTAGTATTCTAATTCGTGTTCACAATGTATGTCTAATGTATTCTTAATTCGTGTAATTCGTTTTTAAAAAATTCGTGTTTTATGTGGTTCTTAATTCGTGTAATTTGCTTTAAAAAATTCGTGTCTAATGTGGATCTTCATTCGTGTAATTCGTGATAAAAATTCGTGTTTTAATAAAGTAATTATGACAATAAGAGAAGCCCAAACAAAAGTTGACCAATGGATAAAAACCATTGGTGTAAAATATTTCAGTGAGCTAACTAATCTTGGAATTTTAATGGAAGAAGTAGGTGAGCTTTCAAGATTGATGGTACGAATTTATGGTGAGCAATCTTTTAAAGAAACCGATAAAAATAAAAAGCTTAGTGATGAAATGGCTGATGTGCTCTGGGTTTTAATTTGCCTTGCCAACCAAACAGGTATTGATCTTACAGATGCTTTAGAAAAAAATTTTGAAAAGAAAAATTTGAGAGATGAGGAAAGGCATAAGAAGAATGAGAAGCTGAAATAGATTAAAAATTTGTTAGGCAAAATTCTCATTCAGAATTTTTTCAGTTGTAATTGATTTCTCTGCCATTTGCAAAACCTGGATAGCGAATTTTTTATTTACAGAGGGAAAGTTTTCTAAAAATTCATTAAGCGTTTCTCCTGTTTCGATATAGTCAAACAAAGCCTGGATGGGAACACGGGTTCCAGTGAAAACCGGCGTATCGCCCATAGTTTCAGGATCAATATTTATTGGCCCATATTTCATAATAACAATGAATTTTATTTATTCCGAAGTTACAAAATGTTTCATGCTATTAAAAGCAAAAAAATTAAGATGGGGTTATTTAAACAAAAGACCAAATATTCGACTACATAATTTTAGGGCTATCAATAAAACTACAATAGGAAAACAAAAAATACATAGCAAAATAATAATGCCTATCCCAATTAAACGAAACATTAGTCTTTAATTTTTGATATAAATTTTTCTATCAATTCATCTTTGCATATTTGAAAAAAATCAGAAAGTTTATTCCGATATCTAAAATCAAGCCATACATAAAAACTTTCTGAATCTCCATCATCCGGATGTTCCAAGTCGTAATAATCGTTTTCATCCATACTAACTGATGTTTTGATTTCATTTGATAATTTCTCATACTCACTTTTTGAAAAAATTGCTCCTTCCGAGCTTTTATCTTTTTCTATTTCAACATAGAAAAATTTAATAGGAACATCTTCTATATCGTATTTAAAGCCCCAGCTTATAGTTAATACATCTACTTGCTTTTTCTTATTATCAATCTTTATTTCCTTTACCAAAACTTTCTGACCTGCGACTGCAAAATATTGATGTAATAGATTTATAGAAAATTTTTTATCAACGCTATATTCACTTCTAAAAGGGATAAACGATAAATCAAAGCATTGGGTATCATATGGCCTCCAGTTAGTTTTTTCTTTAATAAATTTATCTACTATAATAGAAATTTCTTCAGAAAATGACTTCATTGTTTTTCCTATCCGATTAAAAGTTGATACAAACGCATCTGTTAATACATCTAATTCTTCAATAACCTTAATTTGTATATCTGATAATTCTAAAGAAGATTTATTTAGCATAAAAAATAGTTTTTAAAGTATAGTAATCAGTTAATGATATTTCAGGGCTTTCATCTTCAATGATTTTATTTGCAAGTTTTTTTATTTTAAATAAATCCTGCGTTACAGGATTTAATAAAGATTTCAGCAAAAGCAAATAGTCTTCGAAAATATTATCAGTAAATTTTGAATTATTCAAATTATCATATAAGTGCCTGTAAGAGATTTTCTCAAATAAAGAGGTGTTATCATCATTGTTTGAAAAGTTAAGTAATATATATAATTGAAAGTAATCAGCATAATTCTCATTACACCATTTCTCATATTTTTCTAACTGAGTAACAGGAATTGAATTTTCTTCTTCACCAATTGTTTCGCCAATTCCCGCTAAAATTTTATTCTCAATAACAATAATGAATTTTTCACATTTATCTTCTACAAACAAATCTATTCTACCGTAAGAATTTTTAGTTTTAATGCTGAATTCCCGATAAACAGAATATGACTGCTTTTTTATCTTTTCTGACAGTTCATTTTTTTGTGCAAAGGATGTATTTTTTACAATTTCTGATAAAATTTCACAGCCACCGTCAAATGAATTATAATCAAAGAGGTAAGCTAATATATTACTATGGCTATTTTCATGAAAATCGTATTCCATTAAACTTAATGCAGAAATTCTTAATTTTTTAAAATTCTTATTTATATCCTTTTTAAGGTACGGCAGATTTTTATTGAGAAATTTTATCTTTTCAATTTTTAACCATTCAATTAAAGACGGTAATTTTTCTTTGATACCTGTATTATTGTCTGTTGGCTTTCTCTCGACTTTAAAAGCCTCAATCAAACTATTCAGCTTTTGTAACTCACTATCCATAATATAAATTGAAGACAATAAATATAACAAAATATACTCTTACTATCTTTGCCGACTTATGGCAAATGAATCAAATAATTTTAGTGAAATAATTGCACATTGTAAAGAGTATGGTTATATTTTCCCTTCCAGTGAAATTTATGATGGATTAAGCGCCGTGTATGATTATGGGCAAAACGGCGCACAATTAAAAAAAAATATCCGCGATTACTGGTGGAAAAGCATGACGCAGCTTCATGAAAATATTGTAGGCATAGACGCAGCAATATTTATGCATCCCCTTACATGGAAAGCCAGCGGGCATGTTGATAATTTCAGTGATCCAATGATTGATAATAAGGATAGCAATAAGCGTTATCGTGTTGATCATTTAATTGAAACCCATGCTGAAAAACTTGCCTTTGAGGGAAAGAAAGAAGAAGAATTTGCCCTGCTAAAAAAAATGGATGAATTATTATCGAAAGATGATTTTACAGGATTAAAAAATTTGATTGAAGAAAATAAAATTGCGTGCTTGGTCAGCGGAACCAGCAACTGGACCGACGTTCGTCAATTCAATTTAATGTTCTCAACAGAATTAGGAAGTGTTGCAGAAGAAGCCAATACCATTTATTTGCGCCCTGAAACTGCGCAGGGAATTTTTGTAAATTTTTTGAATGTGCAAAAAACCGGCAGGATGAAAATTCCATTTGGCATTGCACAAACAGGTAAAGCATTTCGCAATGAAATTGTTGCACGCCAATTTATCTTTCGCATGCGTGAATTTGAGCAAATGGAAATGCAATTCTTTGTAAAGCCCGGCACTGAAATGGAATGGTACAATTTCTGGAAAGCGGAAAGATTGAAATGGCATGAAAGCCTTGGAATCCCTGCAGAAAAATTACGGTTTCATGATCATGTAAAGCTGGCGCATTATGCAAATGCCGCTGTTGATATTGAATTTGAATTTCCCTTCGGGTTTAAAGAACTGGAAGGCATTCATTCAAGAACTGATTTTGATTTAAAGCAGCACCAGGAGTTAAGTAAAAAGAAATTACAATATTTTGATAACGATTTAAAAGAAGATGGAAAACCAATCGGAAATTATATTCCTTATGTTGTGGAAACTTCCGTTGGCTTAGATCGTTTATTCCTAACCGTTATAAGCGTTGCTTATGCTAATGAGAAGTGGACAAGAGAAGATGGCACTGAAGACAGCCGCGTTGTTTTAAGAATTCCTGCAAAGATTGCTCCTTATAAATTATCAATACTTCCGCTTGTAAAAAAAGATGGCTTACCGGAAATATCCAAAAAATTAATGGAAGAATGCAAGCAAAACTTTCATACTTTTTATGAAGAAAAAGACAGCATTGGCAAGCGTTACAGGAGAATGGATGCAATAGGCACACCGTTTTGTGTTACAATTGATCACCAAACAAAAGAAGACAATACAGTTACTATTCGCTACAGAGATACGATGCTACAGGAAAGAATTCTATTAGCTGATGTAAAAAAAATAATCCTGGAAAAAATTATTTAGCAGACTGGATAATTTATGGTTTCCAATTACGAAGCAGTGAGAAAAGATTAGTTATAAATATACCGATGGCAATACCGCAAACTAAAAGCGTTACAACCTGACTACCACTTATATATGCACTGCCCGCTACTCTAATAAAATTTAAAAATGAAGCAACAATTATTATAAAAGAAATAACCATTGCTTTTAACTGAGAACTCGAATTCATATTTTTATATTTATCCGTACAATTCCAAATGAACAGCTTTTCTATCATAGCCTAAAGCAGTAATTTTTTGACGTGCATCGTCAATCATTGCTTTCCATCCGCATAAATAAAAAGAAGCTGGTTTTAGATCCTGTAAATCTTCGCAAGCTTCATTATTTTTTTTACATATTTCTTCATAAAGGCCATGCACATAACCTGTATGGCCATCCCAACCTTCACGGCTAAGCGTAGGCATGTATGTAAAATCTTTTATCCTGCTTTCGAGCGCCTTCATTTCTTCATGATACAAAAGATCTTTTTGCGCACGGCAGCCAAAAATGAGGTATATATTTTTATGCGATACATTATGCAAATCCATATAATTGAGCATGCTTCTGAATGGCGCAATACCTGTGCCGGTGCAAATGAAAAATAAATCTTTCTCAATATTTTCAGGCAATGTAAACACACCTTGTGCTCCTCGAAAAGTTAGTTCGCTGCCAACTTTTATTTCATTAAATAAATAAGTGGTGCCGGCGCCTCCTTCAAGTAATACTACAAGCAATTCATAAACATTTGTACCATCGGGCCAGCTTGCAATAGAGTAGCTGCGCCATCTTTTATTTTTCTGTTCATGTATAGGAAGATCGAGCGTTACAAACTGTCCCGCTTTAAAGTCGAAAGAATTTAATTCATTTACTTTAATAAAAAAACGCTTGGTGTTATAGGTTATATCTTCAATGCGTATAACCGTTCCAGTACGCCAGGGTTCTAATGCCATGCAATTTCAATTTTAGAGTAAAATACAAATGTAATTTTAAATGAAAAATTCTTTTACTCAACATTTATTTTGACAGTTCGTGTATTAGAAGTTGTAAATATTTTTAATTGATATATTCCTGCAGGTAATTTTCCAATATCAATATTATTGGAAGATGCCGATGTTATAAATATTTTTAAACGCTGCCCAGATATATTGAGCAATTCAATTTGCTTACATTCTTCAGAAGTATTTACCGTTACCTTTCCCGTTATAACAGGATTTGGAAAAACTTTTACTTGCAAATTATTTTTATCAAAATTTAATTGGCGAATGATTGAATAATTAAAATTGCCAGTATTATCTAATAATTTTAAACGATAATAATTTGTTCCGGCAAGCGTAAGTACATCTGTAAATTGATAAGCGCTTTCAACATTGCTGTTCCCTTTTGCCTTTACTTCTCCAATGGTTATAAAATCAATACCATTGCCCGATCTTTCTATTAAAAATTTATTACTGTTAAACTCCTGTACAGTATTCCAGTTTAGTTTTGCCTGTTCATTATTTTTCTTTGCTTCAAAGTCAGAGAGTGTTATAGGCAGTGGCGACAGGCCTCTTGTGCCTCCGCTGTCAATCCAAAATTCGCTAAAGCTGTTTACATTGTATTCACTGTAATATCCATTGTCGTAAGGAATAATATCAACATTTGCAGGTGCAATAAAATTATAAAAGCCTGTAACGTTATCTGCAAGTGTCCCGTTTTCTTCTGCAATACTTCCGCTAAATTTTGTAATGCCTGCATCATAAGCATCATTAATTGTTGAACATGACGGGCAACCTGTTGCATTTATAAGAAGATTCGCTTCAGCATCTGTAAAAAAATATCTTACACTTACATTTCCTGTTGGTTGTATTGATGGTTGTATCACTATATTCCTATCCAAATAATATTGATTGTTGCTGGTTCTAACGGGACCTGTATTAAAATAAACTTTTACTGAAGTAGAACCAAGATCCTGCCCGTTAGGATTAATAGACACCACCCTGTTGCCACCTATATTAAAATCAATCCAATTATTTCCGCTTACATTTTGTGAAGGAACAGTTGCATCGGAGCCGGTATAAATAAGGGCTTTATCAAAAATGTGAATGTCATCTATACCCACGCCTTCATAATTTAGACCCGGATCACTGTTGAGTACAAACCTGAAACGAACTGCAGAAGAATTTGAAGGTATATCAATGCTCGACACTTCCCACTTTGTTTTTGATACCTGCCATCTTTGGTAAGTTGCATTATCATACCAGTTAGTCCCGCTTCCTTTTGCACCTAATTTTTGCCACGTTAATCCACCATCATTTGAATATTCAACCCAATGATAATCGCAATCACAATCATCTTCTAACTGGTGAATATGGCTGAATGAAAGAACAGGTTGTGTGAGACTGCTTACATCAAAACAGGGAGAATATAAATAAGACAATTCATTGTTGTTGTAATTGCCGGTAAGATTGGTCACCCAGGCTTTGCTTCCATTTGCAGCTTTATTAATAATAGTTTTAGCAGGACTTCCCCATTCCCAGCTGGAATTCGATCCCTTCGTGTACCAGTTACCGTTAGATGTTTCAAATCCTTCAAGATAAGGGAAAGCTGAAATCAGCGGACTATTATGCAATGAGTAACCAAGTATGCTATCGTTATTAGAATAATTATCTGCCGGATGGTTCACCCAAACATCTACATTGTAATCTATAAATGCGGACATATCTGCTGTGGTTGCAAAAGTAAAATCAAGCAACTCATTCGGATTTAATGTTGGAATGATTTCAATTACCGGTGCGCCATTGTTTATTCTATAACCTACCTGTATATTATTTAGTATTGCATTATTATAATTTTTTATGCTGATACTAACGGATGCATTAGCATTTAATCCGCATCCTGAGTTTAATGGTGCAACAATTTGGGTAACTCCAATATCATTTAAAGCTTCAGAAATTTTTATATCATCAAATGTATAACCATCATCAATATCTGTTACAGGATTAGGGGAATTTGAAGAAGTATAACCTTGCTCACCAAATTTTACCTGGAAGCTGCTCGTTACATTTTGTTGAGGTACTGCTGCTGAAAAAATATCATTGATATTAATTGCCTTTGCTGCTTTGTATTGGCCGATGTCTGCCTGGTTTGCATACAAGTCATAAGCAGGCAACCATGCATACGCATCGCTTCCTCTTATCCAAACTTTATTTGCAGGCAAATTATCCTGCCCGCTATTCTTATAAAAAAAATCGAGACGTAACTGGTTAGTCTCAACAGAATATGCAGATAAATTATTGGTAAGTATTAAACTATCTGAAGCAGATGCAGGATTTGCCGGCGTTTGATCTAACGTTAAGGCTTTGATACCAGAGTGTGAAAACCCGGTATTCACAAAAGTTCTTGCTCTTGCTCTTGAAGAATTTGTAGTAAAGTCAAAATTATCAAGCCCATTCAAGCCAACCGTATTCAATACATATTCTGAATCGGTGCCTGTTTCGAAGCCTTCATTAAATGGCAATAATGATGCAGGATTGGCAAGTAGCTTTACAATTTTATAAGCAGTGTCGTTATCATTTTGTGTATCGCCGATTTTTGTAACCCATACTTTTATACTATCTGTAAAAGGGCTTGGTAATATAGTTTGCTGGGCAAATGTATGTGTATAAACAGCGCCTGCAGCAATTGTTGTATTTACATTTTCTGTAACAGGTGGCGAGGTATTAATGCTGTATGAAATATCAAAAGATCCTGTTGAAGCAATGTTATCAAGGTTTTTTATCTGCACTTTTATAGACTTTGTTGCACTTAATGAAGTAGAAGTGAATTCACGACCTGTAACCGGTTCTAAAATTGACACTGCCTTTAAATCATTATCAAAAGCAGAAAGCGTACAAGCGCCACCGTTATGTATAACACTAACGGCTATTGATCGTCTTCCATTTATACTTCCGTTTTTTGCAGCAACAGATAGCCATATTGTTTTAGTTGCATCTAATCCTTTAATAAGATATGTATTTGTATTTGTTGTTCCAATTACCCTCATACTGTCTTTTATAAGCATATACATATCATAAGCAGTAGCAGACGGAACAGCCGGCCAGTCAAGCTGTATATAACCTTCGCAAGGATTTGTTGCAGTAATAGCAGGTTGTCCTAAAATTGAAAAATTAAAATTACTCTGTGCTGCATAGGTTGTATTATTTCTGCTCACTCTTATCAATGCGTTATTTGTTGGCATTGAAGAAACAGTCCATGAATACAATCGCCGGATTGCAGAAACGTTATTGTCAATGACTGTCCAGGCAACACCGTTATCATTAGAATATTCAATTGTAAAAGGATTGGTGTCAGCATCAAACGCATTCCATCTTATAATTTCAGTTTCACCCGGAACCCATTTTTCTCCACCAAAAGGATATTCAAGCATAACAGATGGATCAATAATTTCATAAGTGACAACGTAAGGTTGTGGTCCTAACGGTATGGAATAGCCGCTAATATTAATTGTGTAATTTCCCGAAGGAGGATTATTAATAACAACCTGCTCAATATTATTTAAATGATCTGCACCTTCAACCGCATTGTTATTAACTCCAGCCGGTGTACTGTTTAATATCAATGGCAAATGAACAATGGAACCCGGGGCCGTTACTGAAAGATCAAGATCATTAACTAAAGTTACGGCTGCGTTGAGAGTAGCTTCTTTATCGGGCCAATACAATAAAACTTTTAATTGCTTTGCTCCTGCAGGTACATTAATATTTTTCTGATTCAAAGATCCATTAGAAATAGTATTTATAAAAAACCGATTTGCTTCCAAATCTTCAACTGCTTTTCTTGTATTCATGTTTCCGAATCCATAAGTAAAGTCGGGGCCCGGATTTCCCTTATCAATTGCAGAATTACATAACAATGCTTTCAGCAAAAGAGCCGGTGGATTTGCATTACCATTTAGTTGTTTGTATCGCTGCGTTAATAAAGCCAATGACCCCGTAACTGCAGGAGCAGCCATGCTTGTGCCACTGCTGGCTCCATAGCCATTAAAAGGAAATGTTGAAATTACATTTGCACCCCCTGCAACAATTTCGGGTTTTAATCTTCCATCCTCAACAGGCCCGCGGCTTGATAGAGAAGCTATAATATTTGTTGCATTGTCTATTGCTCCTACAGTTAAAACATCTTTTGCACATTGCCATCCGGATTTAATTGTTGCAAATGAAGAAGGATAAGTGCTGCACGTCAAAGCACCATCATTACCTGCAGCGATTACATGTAAAATCCTGTCGTTATCTCTTGATTGTGCATCAGCATAATTACTAAGAATGTCATAAGCGCTATTACCTGTACAGCCATCTGCAGAAGCATAGTAAGAGTTACTTGTAAAAGTTAAATTGTTATCATTAAAATAAGTGGGCGCATTCACAATTATATCACTGAAATATTGGCTGACTATTGTTGCTTCGGGCGCCATTCCTTTATACTTTGGATTTATAAGACCGGCACCCGCAGCTGTACCGGTAGTATGTGTTCCATGATAATCATAGTTAGCAGGTGTTCGGTTTATAAGTCTTCCGGTAAAATCTATATTAGAAGAAATATTTGCATTATCTCCCACACCAAGTGTAACTCCTTTTCCTGTTAATCTTTTACCGCCAACACCACTATAGCTTAAGGCATCATTTCCATGAGCTGCATTACTATTATAGTTAAGAGGAGATTCTTTAATAGTTAGCCTGCTTATATAAATTACAAAAGGGAGTTTGGCAATTAATCCAGCATTTAATGAAGATGCTTTTATGAATATTAATCCTTGCTTATCAAATTTTGCAGGACTTATAATTGCGCCAAGCTTTATTAAATTTTCTTCTACAATTTTTCTATCAACATTATTATAATAAGAAACTGCAATAAGCGATGATTGATCTGATTTAAAATTTGTTTCTTCAGTAATTGATTTATCAATCTTATACTTTGCCGTCAGAATATTAATTCCATTGACTTTAAAATCTTTCATAGAAGAAAAATCATACTTCTCATCTATTATAGCCATATAAGCATTAGAAGGAATATATTGTAACAATTGAATGCCTTGAACTCGTAATTGCTTTTTTGCTTCTTCACCGGGTAAATTATCAAAGCTTACAATTACGAAATATTTCTCATCAAATAGTGAAGATTGAATTTCAACTTTTGAGAAAATGCCTTTACTAATATTATTTACAGGATAAAAATTACCGTTATGAAATTTTAAAGCCTTAGAAGTATTTTGAGCTGTGACGCAAATTGGAAAAAAGAAAAAACAAAAAAATATTGTTTTGAAAAAAAATTTCATAGAAAAATTTGAAAGATAAACCTGGAATGATGCAGCAACCAAATTGCAAGGTATTCAATAACCACCTGATCAACGATTTCCTGATGCAAATATTGCAATTGTATTGTTTTTGCATTGAAGTTCTACAAACTTATCTTTGCGCCAAAAAAGATAAAGAATATTTGAGCGAATGAATCTTGATGTGTTGATGAATATGTACGTAAAAGACCCCCGCATTTTTACAATTGCGGATAAGATTGTATTGTCCAAGCCCCAGCATATCCACATTTCAGGTCTCAATGGAAGCTCCTCTCAATTCGTTGTTTCATCCGTTTTTAATCATTCTATCACTTCTCAACTAAATCATCTTGTAATTTTAAGAGATGCTGAAGAAGCAGCATATTTTCATAATACGATTGAAAATATTACGAACGCTCTTGATGTTTTTTATTTTCCTTCTTCATTTAAAAATAAAAAAAATTATATGCTGCTTCACAGCAGTCATGTAATGTTGAGAACAGAGGCGCTAACAAAACTTAGCACAGGAGGCAACCGTAAAATTATTGTTACTTATCCTGAAGCCATTTTTGAAAAAGTTGTTTTATCAAAAACGCTTAAAGAAAATATTATTTCCTTCAAGCAGGGAGAAACCATCAATGTGGATGCATTGCTTTCACGCTTTGTTGAACATGGTTTTAGCCGCAGTGATTTTGTGTATGAGCCGGGGCAGTTTGCCATACGGGGAGGCATACTCGATATTTATTCTTATGGCAATGAAAAGCCCTACCGTATTGAATTATTTGGTAACGATATAGACACTATCCGGATTTTTGATCCTGAAACACAGTTAAGTGAGCGCAAACTTTTGCAGGTAAATATTATTCCAAATGTTGAAACACAATTTACCAGTGGTGAAAAAGTTTCATTGCTAAATTTCCTTCCGGAAAACACAATTGTATGGACAGAAGATTGGGAGTTTATTAAAGAAATAATTGAACGAGAGGAAGAGGATGTTCAGTTGGCAATCGGCAATGGGCAATGGGCAATAGGCAATAATAATTTTCAGAATGATGAAGATGAATTGAATCAAAAAAAAGAAGTTTCTGAAAATGATTTTGTGAGCGCTTCGGTTTTAGAAGAACAAATTAAGCAACGCCATATTGTAGAATTTGGAAATAAGACATTTTTTTCAAAAGAAATTAATAATGCCGGTTCCGAATCACCAACTGTAGATTTTTCTACAACGCCACAACCTACATTTAATCGGCAGTTTAAATTATTAATTGACAATCTTGAAAATTTTGAATCCAAAAAATACAGCCTTTTTATTTTTGCTGATAATCCTAAACAATTAGAAAGACTACATGCAATTTTCACCGATCTTAATGTAGAAATAAATTTTATTCCAATTCCCACTTCTATTCATGAAGGTTTTATTGATAATGATTTAAAAATTGTTTGTTATACTGATCATGAAATTTTTCAACGCTACCATAAATACAGGGTGCGGCAGGCTTTCAGCAAAAGCAAAGCCCTTACTTTAAAAACGTTGCGTGAACTGCAGCCCGGCGATTATGTAACACATATTGATCATGGAGTTGGCGTTTACAGTGGCCTTCAAAAGATAGAGGCCAATGGCAGATTGCAGGAAGCAGTTCGTATTGTTTATAAAGACAAGGATCTTTTGTATGTAAATATTTCATCACTGCACAAAATCAGCAAGTACAGTGGTAAGGAAGGAACAGTTCCAAAAATGAATAAGCTCGGCAGCGATGTTTGGAACAAGCTAAAAGATAAAACTAAAAAGCAGGTAAAAGATATTGCCACCGATCTTATAAAATTATATGCCCAGCGAAAAAGCCTCAAAGGTTTTGCACACTCACCGGATAATTATATGCAAACAGAACTGGAAGCTTCGTTTGTTTATGAAGATACCCCTGACCAAAACAAAGCTGTTGCAGATGTAAAAAATGATATGGAAAAACCTTCGCCTATGGATAGGCTCGTATGCGGTGATGTGGGTTTTGGTAAAACAGAAGTAGCCATAAGAGCGGCTTTCAAAACTAATCTCGACGGGAAACAGGCTGCAGTACTGGTTCCTACAACCATTCTTGCTTACCAGCATTATAAAACTTTTAGTGATCGCTTAAAAGATTTTCCTGTAACTATTGATTATATCAACCGTTTTAAATCTTCAAAAGAAAAAAAAGAAACGCTGCAAAAATTGCAGGTAGGTAAAATTGATATTATCATTGGCACACATGCTTTGCTTGGCAAAGATGTAAAATTTAAAGACCTCGGTTTAATGGTAATTGATGAAGAGCAAAAGTTTGGTGTATCTGCAAAAGAAAAATTAAAACAAATACGCACAACAGTTGATTCACTCACACTAACGGCAACGCCTATTCCAAGAACTTTACAGTTCAGCCTTATGGGTGCAAGAGACCTTAGCATTATCAACACGCCCCCGCCAAACAGGCAACCTATTCAAACAGAAGTGCATGTATTTAACCAGGATTTTATACGCGATGCCATTTATTATGAAACAGAAAGAGGCGGTCAGGTTTTCTTTATTCACAACCGGGTTCACGGCCTTGCAGAAATGCGTGCATTGATTCAAGGATTATGCCCTGACCTCAGTATTGCGTATGCACATGGGCAATTAGAAGGCGATAAGTTGGAAGAAACTATTCTTGATTTTATGGATCGAAAATATGATGTCCTTTTGTGTACCAACATTATTGAAAGTGGTGTTGATATTCCGAATGTAAATACCATTATTGTAAACAATGCTCATCAATTTGGGTTAAGCGATTTGCATCAATTACGAGGCAGGGTTGGTAGAAGTAATAAAAAAGCATTTTGTTATTTATTGGCTCCGCCAATGAGCACCTTACCTGCCGACAGCCGCAAGCGTTTAACAACACTTGAGCAATACAGCGACCTTGGAAGTGGCTTCCAGATTGCAATGCGTGACCTTGATATACGCGGTGCGGGAAATTTACTTGGAGGTGAGCAAAGTGGGTTCATCGCAGAAATTGGTTTTGAAATGTACCAGAAAATATTGGATGAAGCCATTCGCGAATTGAAGCGCAAAGAGTTTAAAGAATTATTTAAGGAAGAAATTCAAAAGCAGGATGATTATGTTTCTGATTGCACGATTGATACTGATTTGGAAATTTTAATTCCTGATGAATATGTAGAAAGCATTACAGAAAGATTGAGTTTGTATTCAAGACTTGATAATTGCGAAAATGAAAAAGACCTCGCCAATTTTCATTCAGAAATGATTGACAGGTTTGGCACCATTCCGACACAGGTGGAAGATTTGTTTACAACCGTTAGATGCAGAAAAATTGCCGTGGATCTTGGGTTTGAAAAGATGATTTTGAAAGATGATAATTTAAAATGTTTTTTTGTAGCCAACCCTGAATCGCCATATTTCACCAGTAAAACTTTTGAAAGAATTCTTGATTTTATTCAAACCAAAACAAATAAAGCAAAACTAAAACAGGTAGGAAGAAATGGAATTTTGATTGTGAAAGATATTCATAGTATGAATGAGATGTATGATTTTTTAAAGCAAATGCATAATGGTGTGACTTTACGGCACCCTGTTTCTTCAGATTGATCAGTTCAATTTATTTTTGCCCTACACACAAAAAAAGCGATACAGAATCCTATACCGCTTATACATTTTAATATCTGGTATTACCAGCTCTTTTTGGCAACACCATCCTTTACTGCCTGCAGGGCATTGGCCTCACTAAGCATTGTAGTCATTTTATTTCCTTTACCATCATTACCTTGCGCCATATATCCGCCACGGGAAGTTTTGGTTATTACCGCATCTTTCATAGGTACATTTTTCTCTTTGGTTTTCATGCAATAGGCTGTTAACATTTTTGACATCTTGATTGGGTTTATTGTTTAAAAAAGTTGGTTAAGCCCAAAGTCTGTTGACAGTGGATTTTCAAATGTAGTAATTTATACGTATTTCAACGTAGAATATTTCCCACATAATCCACTTTTAATTTTGTAAAGAATTTTTAATTTTTTTAAGATTTAGCTTCAAAACATATTTCACATACATTTCATACGAATATTCAAGGCCGGTTCCGCTGGAAATTTTTTCTAAAAAATCTTTATAAGGTATAATCCTGAAATCGAAATTTACATTCTTAAATATTTCTTTATCATAAATAAAACTTGCAATTAAAAGTTCCCGGTGCTTTTCAACAAGGCCCGGATATTTTTCTGATACTGATTGAAACAGCGCCATTCCTCTTGGGCCAATATATCCATTTGCATTCCAGTAACGCAAATCAATTCCTACATTTTTAAACTGAAATAAAAGATGCGATAAAAATCCATTTCCTTCATTAAATGCCTGCTTCTTCTCCCCAGAAATATCTTTATAATTCACATAATAATTTTCAAAAACAATTTTCTTAAGCAGGCTGTTATTGAAATTATAAGTTACTGAAGCGCCTGTTGCAAAATTAACGAGCGATTGCAGAGGTGTATGCAAACTGTCCACCTGTCCGCCTTTATGCGAATACAATAATTGAAAAGGAATGGCAACATTAATTTTTTCTTTGTTGATGATATTTAATTTTGAAACATAACCAATATCAAATTCTTCTTTAAAATTATCGCCCGGATGAATGGCTCTTCGCCAGTTTATAAAAAAATCGTGTGAATATGGCTTTGTATCTACCTGGAACTGAAAACCGTTTTCCAGCCTTTCATTAATAATTAATTTATAATCATAAATAGGTTCTATGTATCCATGATTAGTATTTCCTTCCAATGTACCAAGGATAAAAGAAGAATGTTTTGCTTTATACTTTATTGAAAAGGTTGGATCTACAGATGTGTAATGAGGCCGTCCAAATTCTTTTTGAAGATAGATGCCGCCTTTTATTATAAGCTTTGGTGAAATCTGGTATTGAATTTCAGGAATTAGTTGGTAACCAAATAATGTTCCGCTCAATGGAATATTTCCAAACCATTCTGTATTATTTATATAATTCAAATTATATAAAGTGAATGAAAGTTGTTCACTATCGGCAGGATTAATGATTGTTTTGCTTTTATAAACCGGGTAATCAATTTGAGCTTTAGTGGAAAAAGAAATTAAAATAAATAAAAGAATCAGCAATCTCCCAGAAGTGGATTTCATAAATAAAATTATGTAAGCGAATTTTTCAGGATGCAATATTACACATCTAACCTTGCATATTTTGCATGAGTTTCTATAAACTCTCTCCTGGGTGGCACTTCATCGCCCATCAACATGCTGAAAACGCGATCGGCTTCTGCTGCACTATCAATGGTAACTTGTTTTAATGTACGTGTGGCAGGGTTCATGGTAGTTTCCCAAAGTTGTTCGCTGTTCATTTCTCCCAAACCTTTATAACGTTGTATATGAACTGTATCTTCTTTTCCGGCAGCAACCTGTTGTATCCATGATTTGCGTTCTTCATCATCAAAAGCATAAAATTGTTCTTTACCTTTTTTCAAAAGATATAATGGCGGCTGGGCAATGTAAACAAATCCCTGCTCAACCAACTCTTTCATATACCTGTAAACGAAAGTAAGAATGAGTGTAGCAATGTGGCTTCCATCCACATCAGCATCCGTCATAATAATAAGCTTGTGGTAACGAAGCTTGCTTATATCTAATGCTTTTGGATCATCAGGCGTTCCGATTTTTACACCCAATGCCGTAAACATATTTCTTATTTCCTCATTATCATATATACGATGTTCCATTGCTTTTTCTACATTCAATATTTTACCCCGCAATGGTAATATTGCCTGATAGCTTCTGTCGCGCCCCTGTTTGGCAGTACCACCTGCTGAATCTCCTTCTACTAAAAACAATTCGCACCTGAATGGATCTTTATCACTGCAATCAGCCAACTTACCCGGCAATCCTCCTCCCGTTAGTACGCTTTTTCGCTGTACCATTTCACGGGCCTTTTTAGCTGCGGCTCTTGCCTGTGCTGCTAATATTACTTTTTGAATAATTGTTTTTGCATCTCTTGGGTTTTCTTCAAGATAAGCAACAAGAACCCGGCTGAGCGTTGAATCTACCACACCCATCACTTCATTGTTACCAAGCTTTGTTTTGGTTTGTCCTTCAAATTGTGGCTCCGGAACTTTAATAGAAATAACTGCGGTTAGCCCTTCCCGAAAGTCATCGCCTTCAATCTCTACTTTTGCTTTTTCAAACATTCCTTCTTTTTCACCATAACTTTTAAACACTCTTGTTATGGAACGCCTGAACCCTGAAACATGTGTACCACCTTCAATTGTATTGATATTATTTACATAACTAAATAAATGTTCCTGGTATCCGGTGTTATAAATCATAGCAACTTCAACAGCAACGTTACTTGCCTGATCATGTCCATCGCAATAAATTACAGTTGGTAATAAAGATTGGCGGCTGCCATTTTTATCAATAAGTTCAACAAACTCGACTATGCCTCCTTCACTGTAAAAAGTTTTCGTGTAGGTATCACCGTTATCATCTTTTTCACGCAAATCATTAAGCGTTATCTTAATTTTTTTATTCAAAAAAGATAACTCTCTTAATCTGCCTTCGAGTATTTCCCTATTATAAACTGATACAATAAAAATGGATGTATCAGGCCAGAACTGAATGGTAGTGCCTGTTAAATCACTTTCGCCAATTTCTCTCACTTTGTATTGCGGAATTCCTTTTGCATATTCCTGCTCGTAAACTTTTCCATTGCGCCTTACTGTTGCATGAAGCTTTGTACTCAACGCATTTACGCAACTTACACCCACACCATGTAAACCGCCACTTACTTTATAAGTATTTTTATCAAACTTTCCCCCTGCATGTAACACAGTCATTACTACTTCAAGCGCGCTGCGGTTTTCTTTCTTCATTATTCCTGTAGGAATACCACGGCCATCATCAACTACTGTAATGGAATTATCTTCATTAATAGTAACGGTAATGTTCTTGCAATAACCGGCAAGCGCTTCATCAATAGAGTTATCAACTACTTCATATACCAGATGATGAAGGCCTTTATTGCCTACATCGCCAATATACATTGCTGGGCGTTTTCTAACGGCTTCAAGCCCTTCGAGAACCTGGATGCTGTCTGCACCATAACCATCTGTTTTGGGGAGAGTAACTTCTGCTGTTTCTGATGTCATATTAATAGATAAACACGGTTTGAATTGTAAAGATTACAATGCTGCAAACTTACTTAAAATAAGGGTGAATACCTAAAAAATAAGCGTTTATAAGGAAGAATTTTTAAATAGAAAATAAGTGAAAAATAATAGAAACTAAATACCAGTTTACTTCTTATAAATATCAGCCAAAGGAAGAGAAACATTAAGATTGGGAAGAGGGATTATTTCATCAATTTTAGTATAAGAAATCATATCCCATTCGCCTTTATCATCTTTACTATGGCATAGCACCAGGCATTTTTCAGGCTCAACAATAAGATAATAGTCCAGCGTTTTTATTTTGCGGTATTGAATAAATTTATCCACTATATCTTTTGTCCTTGTATTTTCACTGAGCACTTCAACAATTAATTCAGGTTCAAATTGTACATACTTGTTTTCGTCTGTTTCAATTTCTTTAGTGATAAAAATATCAGGATAATAATATTGGTTTTCATTTTGAATTTTCACTTTCATGTTTTCAATAAAAACTTCATAACCTCTATCGGTCAATAAATTTTCCAGAAGCCTTAAGAGCTTCTTGCATATTTTATGATGTTCTCTTGATGCTCCAGACATTTCAATTAGGTTTCCATTAATAAATTCATGTCGAATCTCTCCTGATTCTTCTAATAAAAAATATTGCTGAACCGTATAAATTTTATTTTTTTCTAAAGCTTCCATAGCGTACCAAATATAAGAAAATAGTATCAAGTATGAAGTGGCAAAAATCAAGCAGCATTGTTTATCTTTGCAATCATTTTTATATGGAATCTGCTCAAAACATTTTATCAGTAGCTCTAAATCATCCTGTAATGCAGGAAGAAATGGAACTTGTGCAGCATAAGTCCCAAAGAATTCCTGGCACCGTTCAATATGTTATTAACAGGTATCGTAAGTTACCTCATGTAAATTTTGAAGATACCGGCATGATGGTTTATAATTACAGAGATGGCGGCCATAAAGAAGGCAATCTTGAATTGGTGTTTTGCATTACCGGAAACCGTTACTGTAAACAAAAAGGTACGGAATGTAATTTTTGTAAACATTCACAATCTCATAATTGCCAGGAAGTAGTTGAAACAGTTGACGTGGCAAGCTTTCGCTTCAATGCTGATCATCTTTCACAATTTGTAAAAGGAATAAAATCCACTTCATTTTCTGAAGATATTTTAAACTTCAGGCATACTTCTTCGTTTTCAAAAACGTTGCCACTTTGCGGAAAAACAAGAAATGTTTTGGATGCTTTATTAAATCATTCCTATTCAGAAAGCCTTGAAAATATTTTTATAAATGCTCAAACGCAGATGCTTCTTTTATACAGCATGGAATGTATGGCCGGAGATGGTGAAGATTCTTTTACATGTAAATTTTTAGCTAACGAAGCAGACCGTGAAAAGATAACACTGGCACGTGAAATATTATTGGAGCATATCAGTGAACCATTGACCATAAAGGAACTTAGCCGCAAAGCTGCAATTAATGAATGCTATTTAAAGAAAGGGTTTAAAGAAATGTATGGCACTACGATTTTTGATTTTTTTCAAAGCCAGCGTATGGAACATGCAAAATATCTTTTATACGAAAAAGGATTAAGTGTTACAGATGTTTCTGCATTGCTGGGTTATTCTTCCATCTCACATTTTTCTACAGCATTTAAAAAGCATACGGGGTTAAAGCCATGTGAATTGTTATTTCATTAATGCTTTTAATTTTTCCTATACTTCTTATAAATCTTAATTGCAATTATTAATAAAATTGCAAGTGCAATTAATATACCCACGCCCCATAGTACACTTAGCAATTGTTTTACTACAGCAAGCATCACAATGGCAATTAAAAATATAGTTGCCACTTCATTCCATATTCTTAGTTGTTGCGACGGCCATTTAAAGTTTTCTTTTTGCTGCTGGAGAAAAATTGAATGCAATGTAAAATGATATATAAAAAGCGCCAGCACAAAAAAAAGTTTTATTAAAAGCCACGTTGGCAAGCTCCCATATAATATTCCTATCCACACTCCAAAGATTAAAGTAAGAATAGCAGAGGGCCATGTAATACCATACCACAGGCGCTTTTGCATAATGCCAAATTGTTTCATGAGAATACTTCTTTCAGGCTCAGTTTTCGTACAGGCTTCGGCGTTATATACAAAAAGCCTTACGATATAAAAAAGCCCGCTGAACCATGTAACAACAAAAATTATGTGAAGGGCTTTGATGTAGAAATACATTTTTATTAAATTTTAAAAATAGAATGAGTTAAGTTAGTCATTGGTCAATGACCTATTGACTTAACAACTTACTCAATTATTTTCAGTAACATACTTTGCAATTGCTTTAACCCACAATGGATTTACATTCAGGCATGGGATCATTTTAAAAGTTTCTCCACCTGCCTCCATAAATATTTCTTTTCCTCTTATTGCAATCTCCTCCAATGTTTCCAAACAATCACTTACAAATGCAGGACATATTATTAATATTTTTTTTATTCCTTCATCTGGTAATTCCTTTAATCTTATATCTGTAAAAGGTGTGAGCCATCCTTTTCCTAAACGTGATTGAAAAGAAATGCTGTATTTGTTTTCGGGAATTTGCAATTTTTCGGTAACAAGTTTTGTTGTTGTACGCACCTGGTGCCGGTAACAATGTGCATGTGCCGGTGAATCAACTTCACAACAATTTTCTGTTCGCAAACAATGGCAACCGGTAATATCACTTTTGCGGATGTGTCGTTCAGGAATGCCATGATAGCTAAACAAAAGCTGATCATAGGGTTCGTTTAAAAAAGGTCTTATATTTTCTGCGAGTGAATGTAAATAATCCGGCTCATTATAAAACGGTTCTATAAAAGTTAGCTTAAAAGAATATTTTTTTTGCCGATGAATTTTTTTTGCATATTCAACAGCCGATTCATAACTCGACATCGCATAGTGCGGATACAAAGGTAAGGCAATCACTTCTTCAATTGAAGAATCTCTTTTTAATAATGCATTGAAAGCCGCTTCCGGTGAAGGGTTTCCATAACGCATGGCAATTTCTACAGGTTCTTCTCCGGCAGGAGTCCTTTGGACAATTTCATTTTGTAAAGCTTTTTGCAATTGCATTGTGTTTACTATTAATGGTGAGCCATCTTTAGTCCAGATTGTTTTATATGCTTTGGCAGATTTTGGCGCACGAAATGGAACAATAATTCCTTTTACCAATAAAGCCCTTAAAATCCACGGTTTATCAATAACTCTTTCATCCATTAAAAATTGATCAAGATATTTTTTTACGTCTGCTACATCAGTTGAATCTGGAGAGCCGAGATTCATCAATAAAATTCCTATTTTTTTAGCTGCCATTTTTTATAAATATTTGCAAATGTAAGTCGCTTAAAAATAAAGCAACTTAATCGGGTAACATTCCGTTTTAATAAAATGATTAAGATCATAAAATGCTTTTATGACTTTCTTATGACTTTTCAGGAGCTACATAAAAATAATTTTGCAAACCAATGTTTATACAAGAACGCAATCAAAGCTTTTTAAATAATTTCTGCATAGCTGGTATCAATTATCGCAAGAGTGACATTAGTATAAGAGGCAGATTTTCTTTATTGCCTGAACATTCCATTTTATTATTACAACAGGCCGTTTCAAAAAAATTTCCGGGTTGCATGGTTCTTTCAACATGCAACAGAACTGAAATTTATGGAATATGCGATCATCCGCATGAACTTATAGAAATGCTTTGCATTCACACGCATGGCAACATGAAAGAATTTATCGGGCATGGATATAATTATCGCGGTCTTTCTGCAGTGGAACATTTATTTAAAGTGGCTGCAGGCCTCGATTCGCAAATAATTGGCGACTATGAAATTTTATCTCAGTTAAAACAAGCTGCAAAGCTTGCAAAGGAAATGGGCTGCATAAATAATTTCATGGAGCGTGTAATAAATTTTGCATTAAAATCTTCAAAAGAAATAAAAACAAGTACGAAATTAAGTTCAGGAACGGTTTCTGTTTCTTATGCAGCTATTGAAATAATTAAAGAAAGAATTTCAGATTTACATAATAAAAAAATTCTTTTAATTGGTACCGGAAAAATTGGAAATTATATCGGAAAAAATTTAAAAACTTATTTACCTGATTCAAAACTTTTATTTACAAACCGTACAGATAAAAAAGCACAGGAACTATCACTCGAATGCGATGCAACGTTCGTTCCATATAACAAATTGGCTATCGAAGCCAATAATGCAGACGTTGTAATCGTAAGTTCGGCAGCAGAAACCTATACAGTTCATCCTTATTTTTTTACAACAAAAAAGTCGCGATTGATTTTGGATCTTTCGGTTCCTCAAAATGTAAATCCTGCTGTAGAAAATATAAAAGGAATTACACTTTTAAATGTTGATGAGATATCTGTTATACTTGATAAAACAATTTCTCTAAGGCAAGCTGAGATTCCAAAAGCATTATCAATTATAGATGCTACCATAAATGAAATGATGATTTGGTATCGCAGGCAAACCAACAATCCTTTACTGCGCCAGGTAAAAACGCAACTCTATGAATTGAGTGAAATTCATCTTGCCAGTCAATTCAACGAAGAAAAAATTCACAAAGCAGTATCTTCGCTTGCAATACAATTGCACAATCAAAATAACAAAGGTTGCCAATGCATTAATGCATTAAGCGCTTACCTTCACATGAATTGAAAAAAGCTTTAAAGATAGGAACACGTGAAAGCCAATTGGCTGTTTGGCAGGCTACGCATGTGCAAAATCTTTTGAAAAAAAATGGGATTGAATCAGAATTGGTTTTTATAAAAAGCCATGGCGATGTAAATACCATTACACCTTTATATGAATTGGGCGTTCAGGGAATTTTTACAAAAGCGCTTGATGCCGCGTTGTTGAATAACCAAATTGATATTGCAGTTCATTCTTTAAAAGATGTTCCGACAAAATTAGCTGATGGCATTCAACTGGCCGCTGTTTTAGAAAGAGCTTCTTATAAAGATATCCTGGTGGTCAATGGTCAATGGTCAACGGTCAGTTTGCCTTTCACCATTCACCATTCACCACTCACGATTGCCACAAGCAGCATCCGCCGCAGAGCACAATGGTTAAATCGCTATCCAAATCATACCATTGAAAACCTTCGGGGAAATGTAAACACACGATTGAGAAAAGTAAATGAATCAAATTGGAATGGAGCCATCTTTGCTGCGGCCGGATTAGAAAGAATTAATCTTCGCCCTGAAAATTCTATAGACCTTGACTGGATGCTACCGGCACCTGCACAAGGTGCTATTACAATTGTTTGCAGAAATGATGATATGCTTTCTTTTAAAATTTGTAATGAATTAAATAATACGAATACAGAGATATGTACGAAAATTGAACGTGATTTTTTAAGAGCATTATTAGGTGGATGTTCAACACCTATAAGCGCTTTGGCCATAGTTGAAAACAATACAATTAATTTTAAAGGAAATATTTGCAGCCCAGATGGAAAGAAAAAAATTGATATTGAAAAAACTGCGTCTATGCAACACAGTGATGAATTAGGAATTATTGTTGCAGATGAATTAATAGAAAATGATGAAGCAAAAGAAATAATTTATGGAATAAGAAATGCAAAAAAATAAAATTCACATATTAAGTACAAGACCGGTAGGAGAAGTATTGGTAAAAGATGCGGCTAAAAATGATATTATCATTGATGCAGTGTCATTTATCAGCACCGAAGAAATAATAAATGCCTCACTTGCAAAAAAAATTCAGGAATTATCACATCAAAATATTACAGCAGTTTTTACCAGCATGAATGCAGTGGAAGCAGTAGAAAAATTTATAACTCAAAAAACAAACTGGAAAATTTTCTGTATTGGCAATACAACAAAAAAATTGGTGAAGAAAATATTTGGTGATCAAAATATTTCAGGAACTGCTGACAATGCTATTGAATTAGCAGGTAAGATTATTAATGATTCTTCAATAAAGGATATAATTTTTTTTTGCGGCGATCAGCGAAGAGAAGAATTGCCAGATAAGCTTAAAAAAAATGAAATAAACGTGAAAGAATTGATAGTTTATAAAACAACAGCGACTTCAAAAGATATAAAAATTGAATACGATGGGATTTTATTTTTCAGTCCGAGTGCAGTTAAAAGTTTTCTTTTAAAAAATTCTATAAGCAATTGCACACAGGTTTTTGCAATCGGTTCAACTACGGCTGATGCAGTAAAAGCCTTTACAATGCAGCCTGTTATAATAGCTGAAAAACCCGGGAAAGAAAATTTAGTAACACTGGCTATTGACCATTTCAGCAAAGCAAAAATTATTTAAATGCAATTAAAGAATGATCTGTTATTAAGAGCTTTAGGACAGGAAAAAGTAGAACGCCCACCAGTATGGATGATGCGGCAGGCCGGAAGATATTTACCTTCTTATATGAAATTAAGGGAGAAGTATGATTTTTTTACGAGAGTACAAACACCTGAACTGGCAACAGAAATTACACTTCAGCCTGTACAACAGGTAGGGGTAGACGCAGCAATTATTTTTTCTGACATTTTAGTTATCCCGCAGGCAATGGGTATGGAAGTTTTAATGGAAGAAGGTAAAGGTCCTTCATTACCAAAAGTGATTACAACTCAAAAAGATATTGATGCATTAATTACAGATAATGTTGAAGAAAAATTAAGCTATGTAACAAAAGCTTTGTCGCTTACAAAACAGGAATTAAATGGAAGTGTTCCATTAATAGGATTTGCCGGGGCACCCTGGACAATTTTATGTTATATGGTAGAGGGGAAAGGAAGTAAAACCTGGGATAAAGCAAAGCAGTTTTGTTTTACACAGCCGGAATTAGCACATCAACTATTACAAAAAATAACAGATACAACTATTCATTATTTAAAAGTACAGGCAAAAGCAGGAGCAGATGTTCTGCAGGTATTTGACAGCTGGAGTGGCGCTCTTAGTCCGGCGGATTTTAAAATCGTTGCTCAGCC
This sequence comes from Chitinophagales bacterium, assembly GCA_038244655.1. Lineage (GTDB taxonomy): Bacteria > Bacteroidota > Bacteroidia > Chitinophagales > Chitinophagaceae > Ginsengibacter. The sequence continues at coordinate 58,412 of JBBRTG010000013.1, read as the reverse complement.
ATATTTGATTCAAATTGCAGATGCCTTGAAAGATGATGCGCCGGTTATTTTATTCCCAAAAGGAAGCTGGTATGCATTAAAAGATTTAAGTAAAAACAGCTTTTGTGCGTTAGGATTAGATTGGTGCATTTCACCAAAAACAGCAAGAGAATTAACAGGTAATAAAATCACATTACAAGGAAATTTTGATCCTGCTAAATTATTATTACCTATACCACAAATTAAAAAAGCGGTAAAGGAAATGATAGATGCATTTGGAGTGCAGAACTACATTGCAAATCTTGGTCACGGTATTACACTAAATGTTCCTGTTGAAAATGCAAAGGCTTTTGTTGACGCAGTGAAAGAATACGAGGCCTCCCCTAACCCCTTCAGGGGGAGTGGAATAATGAAACTTTAATTACAGCCAAACTTTTAAAATGACTATCAAAGAAGATTGGATATTATATATAGAAGAACTTCAGAACCGAATCTGTACAGCATTAGAGGCATTGGACGGGAAACGAAAATTTATTGAAGATGTATGGAAAAGAGAAGTACGGAAGGACTCCTTTGGGGAAGGCGGGGGCGGTACAACAAAAGTTATTGCCAATGGAAATATTTTTGAAAAAGGCGGGGTTAACACTTCGGTTGTTTTTGGAGAGGTTACAGATGCTATGAAAACCCAATTAAAAATTGTAGGATCTAAATGGTTTGCGTGTGGTTTAAGTTTGGTAATGCATCCCGTAAATCCTTTTGTACCTACAGTTCATTGTAATTACCGCATGTTTGAATTGTATAATGAGAAAGATGAAGTAATTGATCGTTGGTTTGGTGGTGGAACTGATCTTACTCCATATTATTTATTTGGAGAAGATGCCAGGCATTTTCATCAAACATATAAAAATGTTTGTGATGAATTTGATCCAAATTTTTATTCTTCTTTCAAAAAAAATTGCGATGATTATTTTGTAAACACGCATCGCAATAATGAACGCAGGGGTATTGGCGGAATTTTTTATGACTATCAAAGGCCAACAGAAAATAAGGATATAAATTTTTGGATGAACTTTGGTAAAGCTTGTGGCGATGCATTTATTCCTTCTTACATTCCTATTGTTAAGAAAAGAAAAAATACACCATTCAGCATTTATCATAAACATTGGCAGGAAATAAGAGGAGGACGTTATACTGAGTTTAATTTGGTGCATGATCGCGGAACTTTATTCGGCTTAAAAACATATGGCAGAACAGAAAGTATTTTAATGAGCTTGCCGCCAACAGTAAGGTTCGAATATAATTATCAACCTTTGCCGGGCAGTGAAGAAGATAGATTGTTGCAGGTTTGTTTACATCCGGAAGAATGGGTAAATGCAAAATGAAAATGCAAAAAAATTTTCATTTTTAATTCTACATTTTTAATTAATAATATTTATGTATTTACAAAGAAGAAACCGCATCCTCCGTCAATCTCCTTCCATAAGAAGTCTTGTCGCAGAAACGATTATAACACCGAGTGATTTTATTGCACCATTATTTATTGATGAAGGTGAAAATGTAGTTTTTGAAATTCCATCCATGCCAGGTTATTACCGGCGTTCAATAGATGGTACAATAAAAGAAGTTAAGGAATTATGGAGCATGGGTATTAAGTGTATATTATTATTTATAAAAGCTCCTGATGAATTAAAGGATAATACAGGAAAAGAAGCATGGAATGCGGATGGCTTATTGCAGCGAAGTATTAAAGCAATTAAAAATGCAGTGCCTGAAATAATAGTAATGACAGATGTGGCATTGGATCCTTATTCATCTTATGGGCATGATGGTATTGTTGAAAATGGAGAAATAGTAAATGACCCTACTGTAGAAGCTTTGGTAAAAATGAGCATTAGCCACGCACAGGCAGGTGCAGATTTTGTTGCACCCAGTGATATGATGGATGGACGAATAGCTGCAATCCGCGAAGCATTGGAACAAAACTATTTTACACGAACAGGTATCATGGCTTACAGTGCAAAATATGCTTCCTGCTTTTATGGACCATTCAGAGATGCACTGGATTCTGCACCAGGCTTCGGTGATAAAAAAACGTATCAAATGGATTATGCTAACCGGATAGAAGCAGTAAAAGAAGCGCAGATAGATGAAGATGAAGGTGCGGATATTATTATGGTAAAACCTGCAATGGCTTATCTTGATATAATACGTGAAGTAAAAAATAGTGTAACCCTGCCCGTTAGTGCCTATCATGTTAGCGGTGAATATGCCATGATAAAAGCCGCCGCAAAAATGGGGTGGATAAATGAAGACAAAGCAATTATTGAAAGCCTTACTTCCATTAAAAGAGCAGGTGCTGATTTGATTGCTACTTATTTTGCAAAAGATGCCGTGAAGTTGTTATCGTGAATAATTCCTTGAATATTGATTATTAAAATTATGACTATTTCCAAAAGCATTAAATTATTTCAACGTGCCCAACAATCCATTCCCGGTGGTGTAAACTCCCCTGTAAGATCATTTAAAAGCGTGGGCGGCACTCCCTTATTTATAAAGTCTGCAAAAGGTGCTTACCTGTTTGATGAAGATGAGAATAAATATATTGATTACATCAATTCATGGGGACCAATGATATTGGGACACGCTTATGAGCCTGTTGTAAAAGCCATCCAGGAAAAAGCAATGGATTCTACTTCTTTCGGAGCGCCTACTTTGTTAGAAATTGAAATGGCTGAGTTAATAAAAAATATGGTTTCAAATGTTGAATTAATAAGAATGGTAAGTAGTGGAACAGAAGCGTGTATGAGTGCCGTTAGACTCGCAAGAGGTTACACCGGAAAAAATAAAATTATAAAATTTGAAGGATGCTATCATGGCCATGCAGATTGTTTTTTAGTAAAAGCAGGAAGTGGTGTGGCTACTTTAAATATCCAAACCGTTCCCGGAGTAACTGCAGGTGTAACTAACGATACACTAACGGCTCCATATAATAACGTGGCAGAGGTAGAAAAATTAATAGAAGAAAATAAAGGAGAGATTGCAGCAATTATTATTGAACCTGTTGTTGGAAATATGGGTTGTATTCTTCCACAGGCTGGATTTTTAGAAGGATTAAGAAAGTTATGTGATAAAGAAAAAATTGTTTTCATATTTGATGAAGTGATGACAGGTTTTCGTTTAGCCCCGGGCGGTGCACAGGAAAAATTGGGCATAGACGCAGATCTCATTACTTATGGAAAAGTAATTGGTGGCGGTTTACCGGTGGGAGCATTTGGAGGAAAAAAAGAAATCATGCAACACATTGCTCCCTTGGGAAATGTGTACCAGGCTGGCACATTAAGTGGCAATCCTATCGCTATGATTGCCGGGTTTACCATGCTGAATGAATTAAAAAATACTCCATCCGTATATGATGAACTTGATGATAAAAGTTCTTATCTCGAAAAAGGTTTACATGAAATTTTAGAGAATAAAAAAATTCCTCATCGTATTAACCGCATGGGAAGTATGATGAGCCTTCATTTTTGTAACCATGAAGTATTTGATTTTGATTCAGCTTCAAAAGCAGATATTCCTTTGTTCAATAAATTATTTCATCATCTTCTAAATAATGGTGTTTATCTTCCACCTTCAGCTTATGAAAGCTGGTTCTTAAGTAATGCATTAAGCAAAGAAGATTTGAATAAAACTCTTGCAGCATTTGAAAACTTTTCATTTTAAAAAAGTAATAAAAAGGGCGAAGGTGTATTCCTGCGCCCTTGCCCTAATAAAACCCTAAACCAGCAAATCTTTTATGATTTATATAAACCAATAGTGAGAATTCTTTTCTGCAAGAAGAATTATCAGGATTTTCCGTTAGCAACGGCCATCACATGCATAGGATATGATTTAATTAATTCCACTGTTCTAATATTATGCCAAAGGAAGGCAATCAATAATATTCACATTCTTTTAAAATTATAACCTTTAATAATTAATGTGTTGCAAATAATGGGAGATTTTTTCGATTTTTAAAAAACTAAGAATATTTTATTTATGTGGATGATAGTACACAAATTGAGTGCAGCCAATACTCTAACTGCTTTTAATTATGGCTTGTAAATTATTACCTTTGCATCCTTTTAAAATTACAGAAAGGTTATAAAATGAAGCGGAAATATCCTGAATACAAGCAGCTAAATTTAACACATATTGCAGATGAAATACTTTCGTTTTGGGAAAAAGAAAAAACATTTGAAAAAAGTATCAGCTATCGAGAAGGCAATACACCTTTTGTTTTTTACGAAGGTCCTCCAAGTGCGAATGGAATGCCCGGTATCCATCATGTAATTTCAAGAACATTAAAAGACCTCGTTTGCCGATATAAAACTATGCAGGGCTTCCAGGTTAAACGCAAAGGCGGTTGGGATACGCATGGCTTACCGGTAGAACTTGGTGTAGAAAAATTATTGGGAATTACAAAAGAAGATATTGGAAAAAAAATATCTGTTGAAGAATACAATGCTACCTGCCGCCGTGAAGTGTTGAAGTTTAAAGATCAATGGGATGAATTAACTCAAAAAATGGGTTATTGGGTTGATCTAAAACATCCCTATATCACGTTTGAAAATAATTATATTGAAACACTTTGGTGGTGCCTGAAAGAATTGTATAAAAAAGATTATCTCTACGAAAGTGTGAGCATACAGCCATATTCACCTGCTGCAGGCACGGGATTGAGTTCACATGAACTCAATCAGCCAGATACTTATAAAGATGTAAAGGATACCAGTGTGGTGGCGATGTTTAAAGTAGATAGACCTGAAGAAACTTATGATTTTGTAAATAAAACTATATTAGAAAATATATTTTCATCAGCTTTGAAAGCTTCTAATATTGATGTCTTAAGGTTAACAAAAGATATTATTGATTCTACGAAAGTTGAAGTTTTCTTTTTAGCATGGACAACAACTCCTTGGACACTCCCTTCAAATCTTGGGTTAACTGTGGGAACAAATATTGATTATGTTCTAATCAAAACATTTAATCCTTATACTCATCTTCTTATAAATGTAATTCTTGCCAAAGCGCTCATCAGCAAATATTTTAAACCAGAAAATGAAAATATTGATTTTGAAGCTTATAATGAAAGCGCCAGGCATATTCCTTGGAAAATACTTGCAGAACTTAAAGGCAAGGAATTGGAATTTATTCGATATGAACAATTACTTCCATCCGAAGCAAATACTTTAGAAAAAATTCAGGAAATAACTCCAGGTGCTCAACCATTCAAAATAATAACCGGAGATTTTGTTACAACAGAAGATGGAACAGGTATAGTCCACACTGCTCCTGCTTTTGGTGCAGATGACTTTAAAGCCGGTAAAAAAAATAATCTCGGCATTCTAACCCTTGTAGATAAAGAGGGGAAATTTGTTGATGGTGTTGGTGAATTCAGCGGCCGCTTTGTAAAAAATTATAAGGATGATCCACATTATGAAGATGTGAATGTGGACATTTCTGTAAAACTGAAAAAAGAAAACCGGGCCTTTAAAGTTGAAAAATATGAACACAATTATCCTCATTGCTGGCGTACAGATAAACCAATAATTTATTATCCGCTGGATGCATGGTTTATAAAAACCACAGCAGTAAAGGATAGAATGATAGAGCTTAATAATACTATAAACTGGAAGCCTGCTTCCACAGGAACGGGACGGTTTGGCAACTGGCTCGAAAATATGGTTGACTGGAACCTGAGCCGGAGCCGCTTTTGGGGAACTCCATTGCCAATCTGGAAAACCGAAGATGGAAAGGAAGAAAAATGTATTGGCTCTATTGATGAACTGAATGACGAAATAAGAAAAGCTGCTAAAGTATTGGGTGGCGATATCAATACCCACTACCTGCATGAAGGTATCCTTGATTTACACAAGCCTTATGTTGATGATATTGTATTGGTGAGTGATGATGGCAAGCCAATGAAACGAGTTCCAGACCTTATTGACGTTTGGTTTGACAGTGGTGCCATGCCTTATGCACAATGGCATTTCCCTTTTGAAAATAAAGAAGAATTTAAAAAGAATTTCCCTGCCGACTTTATTGCTGAGGGCGTTGACCAGACAAGAGGATGGTTTTATACATTACATGCTTTAGGCATTTTATTATTTGATAGTGTATCTTATAAAACTGTTGTAAGCAATGGTTTAGTGCTTGATAAAAATGGAAATAAAATGAGCAAGCGGGTCGGTAATGTAATTGACCCTTTTGAAACTCTGGAAATTTTTGGGCCAGATGCTACACGTTGGTACCTCATAACAAATGCATCACCATGGGATAATTTAAAATTCGACATTGAAGGAATCAAAGAAGTTCAGCGCAAATTCTTTGGAACACTTTATAATACTTACCAGTTTTTTGCCTTGTACGCGAATGTTGACGGGTTTGTTTTTAAAGAAAAATATATTCCTTTAAATGAAAGGCCGGAAATGGATCGCTGGATAATATCAGAATTAAATTCATTAATAAAAAAAGTAACTACAAGTTTTGATGATTTTGAGCCAACAGATGCAGGCAGAGCTATAGAAAATTTTGTTGACGAATTGCTAAGCAATTGGTATGTGAGGCTTTGCCGTCGCAGGTTCTGGAAAGGGGAATATGAACAGGATAAAATATGCGCCTATCAAACTTTGTATGAATGCCTGCAGGTGCTAAGCAGGCTTATTGCGCCAATTGCACCTTTTTTTGCAGAGTGGCTTTTTACTAATCTTAATAAAATTACCCATCAATTTAAAGAAGATTCGGCGCATCATACCGATTTTCCCAAAGTAGATGAAAGCCTCATAGATGCTGAACTTGAAGACCGTATGCAATTAGCGCAGGACATTTCGTCCTTGATTTTATCGCTTCGCAAAAAAGTAAATATTAAAGTAAGGCAGCCACTTCAAAAAGTAATCATTCCAGCCATTGATTCTTCCTTTGCTGAAAAAGTAAAAATGATTGAAGAAATTATAAAGTCGGAAACCAATATTAAAGAAATAGAACTTTTACCAGCAAGCAATAATTTTATAAAAAAGAAGGCAAAAGCAAATTTTAAAACATTAGGAAAAAAATTAGGTTCTAAAATGAAATGGGCATCTGAAAGAATTCAACTCCTTGAAGATGCAGAAATTGATAAAGTCAGGAAAGGAGATTACATATTAAATCCTGATTATAAAGATAAGAATGAAGATGCTGTAGTTATTTCAGCAGATGATATTGAAGTTTCTACAAATGAGATTCCCGGCTTTGAAGTAGCTGTAAAAGGCAATCTTACAGTTGCGCTGGACTTGATTCTTACCGAAGAACTAAAAAATGAAGGCTTTGCCAGGGAATTTGTAAATCGTATTCAAACATTGCGTAAGGAAAATAATTTTGAACTAACTGACAAAATTGTGGTAAATATTGAATATAATGAAATAGCAAAGCTCCCAATTAATGAATTTAATACCTATATTTGCGCCGAAATTTTGGCAGATACGCTTGAATTTGTACCTCAAATTGCCGATGGCATCACAATTGATGTTAACAATCACTCTTTAACAGTAACAGTAACGAAAAAAGGAAATTAAGTATGGCTACTCAGAAAAAAAAAGCAACCATAGTTGCAAAAAAAACGATTGTAAAAAAACCGATTGCTAAGAAAACTGATTCTCATTCTAAGAAGTCCGGTGCTACTAAGAGTGCGCCAAAGAAAACCCTAACTAAAAAACTTGTTAGCAAAAAAAATGTAAGTGCTAAAAAACAGGCACCTCAGAAGTTGCCAGTAAAATCTGCTAAACCTATTTTAAAATCTGCACGGGCTAAAAAACCTGCTAAGTCAAGTGCAAAAAAAGCAGCGCCTAAAAAATTGCCTAATACAAAAAAAATAGTGGTAAAGAAACCAACTATTCCTGTCAAAAAATCAGTGGCAGCATCGAAAAAAATACAAGTAGTTAATAAAACATCAGTTGAAAATAAACCAAAGGCTATTCATCAAAAGCCAACAGAAAAAGTAATTGTAAAAAGTCATTCTGCACCAGTTTCTGATCATAAAAAAGAACTTAAAAAAGCTTTGGCTAATTCAGTGAAGAAGCAAGAGAGCAAAAAGCCTGAGAAGCCTTTTGTAATGCCTAAAACAAATACTGAAAAGTCACGCAAATATGAGCCTCAATTTATTAAGTCAGTTCTTGACCATGCTCCTGAAGAAAATAATGGCCCAACAATGCGTTATAGTGATAATGAACTTAATGAATTCAGAGATTTGATTTCAAGAAAACTGGAAACAGCTAAAAAAGAACTGGGTTATTTACAAGGACTTATTACACGTAAAGATGAAATGGGTGGTGATGATACTGACAATCGTTATATGACTATGGAAGATGGCAGCCTAAGCATGGAAAGAGAACAACTAAGTCAAATGGCCAGCCGGCAAATTACATTTATTGACCATCTTGAAAAAGCCATGATGCGCATTGAAAATAAAACGTATGGCATTTGCAGGGTTACCGGTAAATTAATTGATAAAGCCCGGTTAAGAGCTGTTCCTCATGCTACTCTTTCAATAGAAGCTAAAATGGGAATCGCAAAATAATTAAGTCGTAAATATTTTATAAAGGAGAATTGTGAAAGCAGTTCTCCTTTTTTATTGAAAGAAAAAATCATTTAAGTTCCTGCATCATTACGAGCTTCCTGTAAAATCCATCCAGAGCCATTAAGCTCATGTGCGTACCTCTTTCAACAACTTTTCCTTTTTGCAAAACTATTATTTCATCTGCATGGCGTATAGTACTTAACCGGTGTGCAATTACAATGCTGGTACGTTGATTCATAAGGTTATTGATAGCATCCTGCACAAGCCGTTCACTTTCTGTATCAAGTGAAGATGTTGCTTCATCCAGAATTAAAATGGATGGGTTTTTTAGAACAGCCCTTGCAATAGTAGCTCTCTGCTTTTCACCGCCACTTAATTTATTGCCCCGCTCACCGATATTGGTTTTATAACCATTTTCTTTTTGCAAAATAAAACTATGAGCATTGGCTATTTGAGCAGCATTCACAATTTGTTCCTGCGTTGCATTATCCATGCTCAATGCTATATTGTTGGCAATGGTATCATTAAATAAAATAGGTTCCTGGGTTACAATGCCCATTTGGTTTCGCAACGATTCTAATGAATATTCTTTTATATTAATTCCATCTATTAATAATTCTCCTGAACCAACATCGTGAAAACGTGGTACCAAATCAACCAATGTACTTTTACCTGCTCCGGAAGAACCAACAAGCGCTACCGTTTTTCCCTTTTCAATCACCAGGTTTATATCGTCAAGTATTATTTTATCTTCATAATAAAAAGAAACATTTTTAAATTCTATGCTTTTTTTAAATGCTTCAAGTGTAATTGGATTGGCAACTTCTTTAATTGAAACATCCTCATGTATCAGGCGTTCAATGCGATCAACACTTGCAGATCCTTTCCTTATATTATATGATGCAGCAGATAAAGATTTTAATGGCTGAATTATTTGAGAAAAAATCACGATGTACGCAATAAAATCACCAGGGTCAAGAAAAGAATTTTGTAACACAAGCCTGCCACCAAACCAAAGTACGCATACAATAGCAGTAACGCCCAATACTTCACTTACAGGCGATGCAGAATCTCTGCGACGGTTTGCTTTGTTCTTTATTATAAACAGTTCATCATTTTGAGTTGTAAATTTTTTGTACTGCTTTTTTTCAGCATTAAAACCTTTTATGATTCGTATGCCTCCAAGGGTTTCATCAATGGTAGAAAGTATAGTTCCCAACTTCTCCTGAACCTGTGTACTTTGTTTTTTTAATGAGCGGCCAATACGGCCAATTATAAACCCCGAGAACGGTAAAAAAAGTAATAAAAAAAGTGTGAGCTGTGGACTTAAAATAACCATATAAACAAAGAACAAAAGAATGGTGACCGGCTCTCTGAAAACTGTTTCTAAAACGTTTACGATTGAGCTTTCCACATCACCCAAATCATTGGTGAGCCTGCTCATAATATCACCTTTCCTTTGATCATTAAAATACCCGATGGGAAGAGCAAGAATTTTTTTAAACATGCTCGTACGCATATCATTAATAATAGCGTTGCGTATGGGAGTTATGTAGTAAATGGAAAGATATAGAAAAACGTTTTTTAAGATAATGGCAAAAAGTACCAGGAGGCAAATTATGGCAAGCGCTTTTATTTCGCCATGCGGACTTTGCATCATTTCATTTAGCCATACCTTTAAAAGATTTACCGGGTTTAGCCTTGCAGTAAAACTTGCATTTACAGTTACTGCTTCAAGAGTATCTTTCTTTTTAAAAATAAGCAATAAAAAAGGGCTTAATAGTCCTAATGAAATAACCGAAAACAAATTGGAAAGAACATTAAAGCTGAAGTAAGCAAAAATTAATTTAGGATATTTTGATACATATCGGAAAATAGCTCGTAAACTCTTCATCAAAATTATTGAAATGACTTAAAAATACTAATAGAAGCAAAGTAACTAATTTTACAATCCCGATGGTTATCGGGACAATAATTTTTAAACAATGACAGAAGGCAAAAGACAAAAACAGGTTGCTGGCGTAATTTCAAAAGAGCTCAATACTATTTTTTTAAGAATGGGCCTTAATATGCATGAAGGCGGAATGGTTTCTATAGCATCAGTAAAAATTACTCCCGACTTATTTGAAGCAAGAATATATCTGAGTTTTTTCCAGGTAAAAAATAATGAAGCTGCTTTAGAAAAAATAAAAGAAAGAAGCAGTGAAATAAGAGGTGAATTGGGTAACCAGGTACGGCACCAGCTAAGAAGCATACCGCAGCTTACTTTTTATATTGATGATACGCTTGATTATGTTTTTAAAATGGAAACATTACTGGATAATATAAAAAAAGAAAAACCCGAATAAAGTATCAGGCATAAGCTATCAGCAATCAACTATGAGCTTAAACAATATAGCAATTCAACCATAAGCAATTAAACAATTCAATTTGTATTTAAGATTTGCCTGGCGATATTTTAAAGCAAAGAAAAGCACAAATGCCATCAATATTATTTCGTGGGTAACTGCCAGTGTTATTGCATTTTCAACCATGTGCCAGGTGCTGGTGCTGAGTGTTTTCAATGGTTTCGAAGGATTGGTGCAATCGCTCTATTCTAATTTTTATTCTGATGTAAAAGTAGTTCCTGTAAAGGGAAAAACTATTATTTTATCTCCTGAACAAATAAGCACTATTAATAATCTTAATGGTGTAAAAGGAATTTCATTAATAGCAGAAGAAAAAGCTTTGTTGCAAAATGGAGAGCAGCAAACTGTAGTTTTATTAAAAGGAGTTGATGAAAATTTTTCAAAAGTTTCAGGAGTTCCCCGCAAAATGCTTCATGGTGTTTTTGATCCGGGAACAATTGATCATCCAAAACTTATTTTGGGATCTGGAATTGAAAATGCTATTGGAGTAGAAGCTGATAAAAGCCTTTTTCCTATAACTGTTTTTCTTCCTAAAAAAACAAAGGAAGTAAATCCGCTTTCTGCTTTAAGCGAAGGCAATGCAAATACTTCTGGCAGCTTTGCCATCCAGCAGGATTTTGATAATAAATATGTAATTACCAATATTGACTTTGTAAAGCAGCAAATGAATTATGATGTTGATGAATATAGTGCGCTGGAGATCTCTTTAATAAATTCTGGCGAGTCGAATAAGTTTACTGAAGAGTTACAAAAAAAATTAGGAAACGGTTATAAAGTAATTACAAAATTCCAGCAAAACATCAGTCTCTACAATTCGATGCGGCTGGAAAAATGGGTTATTTATGCAGTGCTTACACTTATTCTTATCATTGCCGCTTTCAACATGATTGGTGCTTTAACCATGCTGGTTTTAGAAAAAAGAAAAGATATAAGTGTATTGCAATCACTGGGAGCAGATAAAAATTTAATCAGAAAAATATTTCTCAGCGAAGGGCTGCTTCTTGCAATTGCCGGTTCAGGAACAGGAATTGTTCTTGCATTAATTATATGCTTTTTGCAATTAAAATTTAAAATAATAAAGCTCGTGGGCAATTCTTTTTTGATTGATTATTTCCCGGTAAGATTAGTGCTCACTGACTTTTTAATGGTTATTGCAACGGCGCTTATTATTGCCTTTGCCGCTTCATGGTTTCCTGCAAAAAAAGCTTCGCAACAAATATTCAATTTAAAATCTTAAGCCTCTTAATTAAAAAGATATTTTTGGAAATGCTTTGATCTTTCAAAATGATTTCTAACTTTGCATTTCCAATTCATACGATTAGCACCACAAGATACCTTCAATTTCTTCCCAAATATCTTTCGAAATTCAAATGCTTACATAGTCGTTGCGTTTATAATGGTTGACTACACCATTCCCAATCTTCCTTTACAATTATTTTTATTTTTTTATCACCACGGTAGTAACAATTTGTTACTGACTGGTGCAAAAAAGTTAACAAAGTAAGTTAGTAAAAAGTCGAAACCACAATTGATAAAGCATTTAATATATTTTTATGAAAATAAAAATTATTCTATTTTTAGTGATCGCCATTCCATATCACTGTATGGCGCAAACTAACGATTATCAAAAGTCTCAAATTAAAAGAGATATTGAAATTTATGCCTGCCAATTCATTGCCGGAAGTGCTGATGGGGTTAACCAGGCCCTTGTTCATCATGACTTAGGAATGGGAAATTCATTTTGGGATTCTCAAACATCATGGAAGAATAAATATAGAAATTTTGATAGAGGTGACTCACGTGCTGCTTTCTTTGGTTCCAAATCAGTTTTAGTATGGACTACAGACGGTTATCATTTAACGCGGGCAATAGATAGGTCATTTAGCTTATGCTCCCTTGCATTTGCATTGAGCGAAAAAAATAATTTAAAACAAATTGTCAAAAAAGTTATTATATCATCTTTAGTAAACCGTGCAGGATTTTTATTATTTTTCAATGTAATTTATCCTCGATGAAAAAACTTATTTAGCATTTACTTTCGCCTTTTGTAAAAAGTTTTAGTTAGTATAATAACAAAAGGATATAAAAAGCTTACCGATACTAATTAAAAGCCAATCCTAAGATTTCCCTTATTATCTTTTATATCTATATTCTCCAGGCTTATGGTTTACCATTTTATCTTATCAATTATTTAACCACAGAAAAAGATTAAACTAGTATGAAACCTTTTACTTTAAAAGCCTTATTTCAGAAAGAAATAAGAAAACATACACTCCTTGGTTTTGCGATTTTATTTACATCAATGAGTTCCCACGCCCAGGTAAGAAATTACAATCTTGTCTATTCTGATAATATTAAGGGCAGTACCACAATGTTTGGAAATACTCTTTTGAATATTGTGGACAATGGCAATGTAAATTTCACCAAGATGAATGATAACAGCGCTAATGGGAATAGCACGTATGGAAACGACAATGAAAACATGCAATATGTTGACATTGATGGCAGCACCGGAAACGGAAGTGTTACCAGGAATTCATCATCTTCAGATCTTAATCTTCCGGCTGGTACCAATACCATCAAGCTTGCCCGCTTGTATTGGGGCGGCCGAGTTAAGAATTCTGACTTTGATTTAAAAACAAATGCAAATAAAAGCATCAAAATAAGAAAAGGCAATATCAATGCTTATTCAGATGTTACTGCTTTAGGAATTGATAGTGTAACAATTGCCACTGGTTATACGCAATACCAGGCTTATGCTGATGTAACTGCATTCGTAAAAAATAATGGCGCTGGCACTTATGAAGTAGGCAACGCACCTTTAAGTGTTGGCTCAATATCCGGTGGTGGCAACAATGGAGGATGGTGCATTGTAGTTGTTTATGAAAACAATAGTGTTAATTATAACAGCATTCGCTTATACGATGGATTTGAAAAGGTGTATAATGGTGGTAATGCACAAACAACTACAGTTACATTAACAGGATTAAATGTGCCTTCGGGAGTACTTGCATCAGGCGATGCTAAAATGGGTGTGCTGGCATGGGAAGGTGATGCCAATTTGAAAAAAGATTATTTAAAAATAAATACTAATTTATTTTCAAATCCTACCAATCAATCAGATAATCCATGGAATGGCACTATTACAGATAATGGGGTGCATGTAACTACAAAGAACCCTAATTATACTAATCAAATGGGTATTGATATTGATCAGTTTGATGTAGGAACAGGATATGGAATTTCTCCAAATGCCAATTCAGTAACACTTGAATTTGGTACAGAAGCCGACCAATATTTTCCCGGACTTTTTACGTTCAGCATTAAGATGAAAGACCCAACTATTACATTGGATAAAACTGTAGCTGATGCAAATAATAATCATCTCGGAGAAGCAAATGAAGTGCTTACATACACACTTAAAGGAGGAAATACCGGTATAGGTAATGCAAATTCAATTGTATTAGCTGATACCTTGCCTCCTACTGTTACATATTTACCAGGTTCTTTAAAGATAATAAGTTCCCCGGGTCTTGCACCGGGAACTCAAACCGATGCAGCAGGAGATGATGTTGCTGAATATATAGTAAATGGCTCAATTAAAACGGTAATATTCAGAATAGGCACTAGTGCAACAAGTAGTGTTGGCGGTACTTTAGCGTCAAATGAAACTTATGAAGTTCAATTTAAAGTAACTGTTAATGATCCCGGTGCGGGCAAGCATGTTCCTTCTATAATGAACATCGCAAGAATAAAAGCTTCGTCTGATGCTAATGTAGATTTTGTGGATGATGGAACTGCTATCATCAATCCTGATAATGGGCCTCTGCCTGTTACACTTCTATCATTTACTGCGTCACTTTCACAAAATAATAAAGTAAAGCTTGACTGGAAGACTTCAATGGAAATCAATTGCAGCAAATTTAAAGTTGAGAGAAGCTTTGATGGTAATGTGTTTTCTGAAGTAGCTAATGTTGCAGGTAATGGAACAACTTCTATATTACATTCTTATTCGGTTTCAGATGATGTATCATCCGCTACAGGTACAATAGTTTATTACAGGTTAAAACAATTGGATATTGATGGTAAAGCCTCTTATTCAAAAATTCTGCCGGTAACACTTAAAAAAACCAGCAAGCAGCTAACCATCTCTCCTAATCCATTTAACAGCTATTTGAATATAAATATGGAATGGAATAAAAGTGAAGTAATTACAGCTAAAGTAATTAATATACAAGGCAACGAAGTAGTTTCTAAAAATATTCAAATGAGCAAAGGACTTAACTACATCTCAATTGATGAACTGTCAAAACTTCCTGCAGGAAATTATTTTATACAGTTTATTTCAGGAGCAGAAAGATTTACTGAAAAAGTTACGAAGCAATAAAATTTAATGAATGTAATTTAAAAGGCTGCTCAGAACGGGCAGCCTTTTTCGTGAATAGTGGATGGTCAATGATCAATGCAACTGCTGAAATATTGACCATTGACCATTCACCCTATAAAGTTATATAGCTTTGCAAAGCCTTTACATAATTTTCAAATGCAGTAATCCCTTTACTGTTTATTTTGCAAATAGTTTGAGGATAATTATTATTGAATTGTTTTATAATATCAATATACCCGGCATCTTTTAGTTTATTAATTTGCACACTCAGGTTTCCTGCTGTTGCATTTGTTTTTTCTTTTAAAAAAGTAAACTCTGCTTCCTTCACGCTTATAAGAAGCGATATAACGGCAAGGCGTAGTTGCGAATGTAATACAGGATCAAGTTCTTTAAAATCCATCTTACTTTTATTGTGGTATCAATTTTTGTTTTCTTTTTTAAATTTTTCTTTTAAAAGATACCCCGGAATTATCCATGCGGCAATAACGGCAAATGCCATAAGAAGAAATTGATAATCATAACCGGCAAACGGAGATGCAATGGCCAGGAGCCAACAACAAATACCTCCGATTATTAAAGGCCGAAACTTTAAAATTATTCCTGATAAAAATGTAGGCATCCCGTAAGTAACCAATATTGCAGGATTAATACCGGCAGTGGCTTTAATATAAACTAAAATAAAAACAAGAAGTGCATAGGTGATAATAAAAACAACCCATACAAAACCTATTATTTCACTGGTATATACTTTTACTTTTCGGTTTCTTTTTCTTTTCCTCAAATAAAAAAACTGGTAAATCAATAGCAGCCATGTTGAATACCAGATATAATAAGCCCTGGGGTAATTAAAGTAATGGATTGAAACAAATTGAACAACACAGCAAATAAGGATGAGCCAGCCCCAAAGAAGATATAAGAGCCCTGTTTCACTAATACGATTTTTTGCTTTATTTATCATTGAAGTTATCAATTGCAAACTCTCAGTTTCAGTCATATTTATTTCTTCGGGATTCATAAAATTATTTGTATTGAGATAAAAAATATTGCAAAGATGTTTTGCCCCAGTTGGGAGAAAGTTCAGTCTCTGGTTTAAATGCAACATTAAGTTTCATTGCTTCATCAAATAATGGCTTGGCTACATCTTTACCCCCGCCATACGCTTCAGGAGTATAAAATTTATTCTGCGCTTCCAATAAAACCGGGCGTGGATTTGTAGGATCAAGTGTTTTTGATTTTTCAATAAGTTCAGATGATGCCGGTCCATAAGTCATATACCTGCTTTGCGGATCAACCATCATGTGTGCTGTGGCAATCATGCTTTTGATAACATCCGTCTCAGAATTTTCTTTACCTAAAATGGATTCAGCTTTATCAATTAATTGTTGCGCCTTATCTGCAATAGCATCTTTTTTTGAATTGTCTTTCTCCATATAAGCCTGGGTAATTGTACAGTATGCAGCATAATAATAAGGCAGCCATTGTGTTTTTTCTGCATCACCAATGCGCTCGAAATTATTGGCAATTTCTGCACCATTGCCTTTTACCACCATTGAATCTAATTGTGCAATATTAGCTTTCATTGCACTTACATACTTATCGCTTTGTGCGTACGTTAAACCGGCAAGAAAAATTGTTACTGCGACTAAAATTGTTTTTTTCATTTTGATTGTTTTTTATTGTTTATTTAAAATTTATTTTTCTTTTTATCCCCCTCGGGATTAGGGGCTGCATTATAAATGATTATCAATTGCATCCTGCGTTCTATCTATTCCAAGGCTTATAAAACATCCTAAATAGAAAAATCTTTTTGAAGGTGGGGTTACTGCAACTTTGTTTTGCCCATTGGCAGAATAATTATAAGTGTATATATTATTTGCTCCTAAAACATTGGTAACAGATAATACAAATACGGTAAAGCTTTTTGCTTTTGCATTTCCTATAGATGGCAAATAGTTTACACTCAGGCTTAAATTATTATAATCTTTCGTGCGCCCTTCATCAAAAATTTTATACGAACTGGCATTGTTGTCATAATTAATATTGTAATAAGGCCTTCCTGTTGCATAATTGTATGAAGCGTTGAATTGAGTTTTTAAATTAGTGATAAACTTTTTCACTACTAATGACGCTGTATGTTTAGCAACAAAAGAAGGTTCTATTGCAAAAGGGTAATTAAGGAAATCGCGTTTGGTATCGAGATACGAATAAGAAATCCAGTAATCAACATTCTTAATTGTTTTTTTATCACGCCAAAAAAATTCAATTCCTTTTGCATCTCCAAATCCATTGTTGTTAATAGCGTTGAATCTTCCATTACTCACATCGGTTTTAAAAAGATCCTTATATTTCTTATAAAATATTTCTGTACGAAAAGTACGCTGATTAGTTATTTTTTGATATTGAGCAATGTAATGAGTTGCCTGTGCAAAGTGTAAAGCATTTATTGAAGGCAAATATTTTCTTTCTGGATCCTGGTAGAAAATTCCATAGGCTAAAGAGAACTGGCTGTTGTCGCGAAATTTATAAGCCAATGAAATTCTTGGAGCAACTTTCCATTCATCAAGCAATTGCGAATGTTCTGCTCTCCCTCCCACTTTTGCAGCAAGATCATTAGTAAGGTAAATATCAGTTTCTGCAAACCCTGCAAATAAATTTTCCTTTACTGTTTCAGGAAGTTGAATGCCGTTGTATTGTGTGTAGGTTGATTTTTCATTGCTGTAATTATATTCGTTGCCAAATCGTACAGAGCTAAGGTTAAATAATTTTTTTTCAAATACAATTTTTGCATTTGCATATTGACCTTTATTTACAAGATTGAAATTTTTGTAAGCATACAAAGGTTCATTTATAAGTTCTTGCTTTTTATTATCTGCATCCTGGAATTCATTATTAATATCATCGTGGTTGGTGCTGTAAGAAGTGCCTGCGTTTAGTTTCCAACCATGCCCAATTTTTTCTCTCCATGATAAATTGTGGTACATGTTGAAATTTTTAAGCCCGAAGGCATCTTTCATATTTAATGAATCTACATCCCGGTTTCTAAATCCAACATTGGTTGTACTGAAATAACCAAAATATTTAAGCATCCCTGTGGCAGATGTTTTAATGCGAAAATTGGCATCAGCTTCATGCAAAACCGGAACACGGAAATAATCAAATTTTTGCTTTATCAAATTAAATACAAGAGCAAGATTGGTATAAGCATAAGTAATGCCCCACGATGATTTTTTATTTTTTGAAAGCTTCTGAATACCTGCATTTGCCGCGAGATAAGAAATTCCAAAATCTGCAGAAGTTCTTTCCGGCAAGTCAATTGATTCTAATAAAAGAACAGATGAAAGTGCCTGTCCGTATAAAGCCGAATAACCACCGGAACTAAAAATTGTTCCTTTGAATAAGAAAGGATTAAACCGTCCTCTTGTTGCAAGTTCTGGCTCACTGCTGTAAAAAAAATTATTTACTAAAGTCCCGTCTATAAAAATTTTAGTTTCAGTTGCGGTTCCCCCTCTTACAAATAAGCCTTCGCTTTCGCCCACCTGCTGGGTGCCCGGTAAAGTTTTTATTGCACCGGTAATATCAGCATTGGCGCTTGCTGTTGTAACAATATCAATCGGGTTTAAAGCACTTGCCCTTTTTTGATCGCTTGCTTCAAAAGTACCGGCACTTATTACAACGGCTTTTAGTTCTGTTATTTGTTCTTTGAGTGATATGTTTACATTTATTGATGAAGCTTCTATATTTATTTTTTGCTCAAATGGTTTATAACCCGATGCAGTGGCATTAAGAATATGTTCTCCTTTTTCGGTTGTTGTAAATGAATAATTCCCTAATGAATCGGATGTGGAACCATCATAAGAATCATGAATGCTTACACTAATTCCGGGTAATGGATTATTATGATTGTCTGTTATTTTCCCTGATATTTTTACCTGCGCCACTCCTTGTGTACTTATAAAAAGAAAGGATACAATTAAAAATCTGTACATTTTTCTAAATTTTACACAAGAATAAAGTAGTTTATCTTATAAACCAAATATATTAGAACAATTTTTTTTAAGGAAAGGGCTTAAAGACAAAAAATTATTATAGTTAATTGACCATCAGCTAATAGGGAAATTTCTGTTCATTTGATTCTCTTGGTAAACCTTTGAGGTTATTTATTAACATCAACAAATTTAATTTGTTTATGTGGCTGCAATTTGTAATTTAGCAATAGAATTTAATGGGTTAGTAAGTACAAAGGGCTGGTAGCAATACCAGCCCTTTTACTTTCTTTAATAAACTATCTATACTTCTCAATTAATTTTTTTAAAAACTTCCTATTCAGCCATTTCATTTTATTTTGGCTGATAATGATTGTTTAATTTCATTCTTTTAATTAAATGAATGAGTAAAACTAAAACAGCTTTTTTTTGCAGCAATTGCGGACAAGAAAGTGCGAAGTGGTTAGGTAAATGTCCTTCATGTGAAGAGTGGAATACTTTTATTGAAGAAATAATTGTAAAAGGCACAGATAAAAAAAATTCTGAATGGAAAGATTTTTCAGGATTAAGCGGAGTCATAAAAACGATCTCATTACAAGATGTTACCAGCGGAGAAGAAAAAAGAATTCTTACACAAGATGCAGAACTGAATCGTGTACTTGGTGGCGGAATTGTTACAGGCAGTCTTATTTTAATCGCCGGCGAACCTGGTATCGGAAAATCAACACTCTTTCTGCAAGCCGCATTGCAATTACAAAATA
The DNA here is from genome assembly GCA_038244655.1 of Chitinophagales bacterium. Taxonomy (GTDB): domain Bacteria; phylum Bacteroidota; class Bacteroidia; order Chitinophagales; family Chitinophagaceae; genus Ginsengibacter. Next base: position 38,304 of record JBBRTG010000013.1, on the reverse strand, counting down.
CAGTTACCTTATACATTAGCGGTGAAGAAAGTGAGCAGCAAATTAAAATGCGTGCTGATCGCATTTCAATTCAAAATGAAAAATTTTTTCTTCTTACTGAAACGAATACGCAAAGTATTTTCCAGGAAATAAAAAAATTAAAACCAGAACTTGTTATTGTTGATTCAATACAAACATTACAATCACCTTACATAGAGTCTGCACCGGGGAGTGTGTCACAAATAAGAGAAAGCGCTGCCGAATTTCAGCGCTTTGCAAAAGAAACCAACACACCTGTTTTTTTAATCGGGCATATTACAAAAGATGGAAGCATTGCCGGGCCTAAAATTCTTGAACACATGGTGGACACTGTTTTGCAATTTGAAGGTGATCGAAATTATGCTTACCGTATTTTAAGAACATTAAAAAATCGTTTTGGTTCATCATCTGAATTGGGTATTTATGAAATGACAGGAGAGGGAATGCGGGAGGTAAGCAATCCATCAGAAATATTAATTACCCAAAAAGAAGATCAGCTAAGTGGTGTTGCTATTGCAGCCACCATGGAAGGAATACGCCCTTTGCTTATAGAAGTGCAGGCGCTCGTAACCCAAAGTGTATACGGCACGCCGCAAAGAACCAATACAGGTTTTGATTTGAGGAGACTTCAGCTCCTGCTCGCCGTTCTTGAAAAACGCGGTGGTTTTCATTTTGGTGTAAAAGATGTTTTTATAAATATTGCCGGCGGTTTAAAAGTAGAAGATCCTTCTATTGATTTGGCTGTGTTAAGTGCATTGCTTTCATCTTACGAAGATATTGCTATGCCAATGCATATTTGCTTTGCAGGAGAAGTAGGGCTTAGTGGTGAAATAAGAGCTGTTAACAGGATTGAACAACGCATTGCAGAAGCACAAAAGCTTGGCTTTGAAAAAATAATCGTAAGCAAATACAATACAAAGGGGCTGGGTAAAAATAAATTTAACATCGAAGTAGTTCCTCTTGGCAAAGTAGAAGAACTGTATCAATATCTTTTTTAAGTTTGAAATTAGCATCCATTATATCATCACCTCTCTTGCATTTTTTTTATCCGCATAATTGTATTGGCTGCGGAAGTGATACAATAGAAAATGAAAACTTCTTATGTATTGAATGCATAAATAATTTGCCACATACAGGTTTTGCGCTCCACGCAAATAACCCGGTTGAAAAAATTTTTTGGGGGAGAATTGCTATTACCGCAGCAATGAGTGAATTTTATTTTTCAAAAGCTTCCATTATTCAAAATTTAATTCATGAATTCAAATACAGAGGCAACAAAAAAGTAGGAATGTATCTTGGCAATATGATGGGCAAAAGTTTATTGAACAGCAATCGTTTTAAAAACATTGATGTGCTAATTCCATTACCATTATTCTTCCAAAAAGAATATGCAAGAGGTTATAACCAATCTGCTATATTATGTGCAGGCATTAATGAAATTATGAACATTCCTATGATAACAAAAAACGTTATACGAACCATACATACAGAAACCCAAACAAAAAAAGGGAGAATTCAACGATGGGAAAATGTTGAAAAAAGTTTTTCAGTTTTGGACCCTGAAAGTTTAAAAGGAAAACATATTTTATTAGTTGATGATGTGATTACAACAGGAGCAACATTAGAAGCCTGTGGCGCAGAAATTTTAAAAATTGACGATGTTCAATTAAGCATTGCAACTTTAGCAATGGCGACGAAATAAGAAAGTCCGGAGTTCGTTATAGGTTAGAGGTTTAAAATTTCAAATAATGTATTTTACATTCCAAAATTTTAAATCCATTGACTATTCATCATTCACGATTCATCCCATGACAGCCTTGAAATTTTTATTTTCTTTCTCCCTCTTGTCAGCAATAATATTTTCCTGCAAAAAAAACTCTTTTATAACAAGCCCCCAGGCAAAACTTAATACAAGTGCCGACACGTTATACTATGATACAGTTTTTACTTCAACAGGCTCCATTACACAATCATTCAAAATATTTAACGATAACAATCAAAAATTACGTTTAAGCAAAGTAAAATTATCTGGCGGCTCTTCATCAGCTTTTAAAATAAATGTAGATGGTACTGCGGCAAATGAAGTTGATGATATAGAAATAAATGCAAATGATAGCATTTATATTTTTGTACAAGCTAATATTAATCCAACTACTGGAAATCTTCCATTTATTATTCGTGATAGTATTTTAATAAATTATAATGGCAATCAAAAATATGTGCAATTGCAGGCTTATGGGCAAAATGCAATCTTCTTAAAAAATATAAAGCTCACAGGTAACAATACCTGGAACAATACTTTGCCTTATATAATACTTGGTGGTATTGATGTTGACACCGATGCGACGCTTACTATAGAAAAAGGAACAAGAATTTATCTTCACGCAAATGCACCTTTTTTAGTTGATGGTACTTTACTTGTAAATGGCACAAAACAAGACAGTGTAATATTCAATGGCGATCGGCTTGATGTTGATTACCGTGATTTGCCCGCAAGCTGGCCGGGAATTTTTTTTAGAGAAACCAGTAAGAATAATATTTTAAAACATGCAATAATAAAAAATGCCTACCAGGGAATTATTGCACAGGAACTTTCAACAACACCCAACCCAAAGGTTATATTATCTCAATGTATCATTGATAATATTTATGATGCGGGTGTGCTTGGCATACATACTAATATTAATGCGGATAATTGTCTTATCAGCAATTGCGGCAGTAATATACAATTAGCACTTGGTGGCGATTATCGTTTTATACATTGCACTGTAACTTCTTACGGGAACCTTTTTATTCAGCATAAAAATCCTGTGTTACAGGTATCCAATTCTGCAACAGAAGGAGGAACTACATTAACCAAATCGATTAATGCACTTTTCCGAAATTGTATTTTTTGGGGAGATAATGGAAATGTTGATAATGAAATAGCAGTAGATAAAAAAGGCATGGATCCTTTCTCTGTTATTTTTGATCATGTTCTTTACAAAGCCAAAGTCGATCCTTCCGATGCTACTTTTGATACATCAATAAAAAACATGGATCCATTATTTGACAGTATTAATGTATCAAAAAATTATTATGATTTTCATTTTAATTCTCATCCAGGTTCTCCTGCAATTGATGCTGGCGTAATTACTTCTTTTCCTAAAGATTTAGATGATAAATTAAGAGATGCTAAGCCTGACATTGGGTGTTATGAAAGATAAATTTATTTACGGAAAAATGAGATTTCATTATGAGTTGATATTTTAATGAATGCTTACCTTTACAAAAAAAATTATGAAGCAATTATTTTTCGCCTTCGCAGCTTTACTCATATTTTCTTTTATTATTCCTTCTTCAATTGCACCAAAATCAATTTATGATTTTAAAGTTGACGGACTTAGCGGCGGTACCATTGACTTTTCAAAATTTAAAGGAAAAAAAATATTGGTAGTGAATACCGCATCCAAATGCGGATTTACTCCTCAATATGAATACCTGCAAAAATTGTACGACAAATACAATAATAAACTAGTGATAGTAGGCTTTCCTGCAAATAATTTTGGCAGCCAGGAGCCAGGTTCCAATGATGAAATAAAAGCATTTTGTACAAAAAATTATGGTGTTACTTTTCCAATGGCTGCAAAGGTTTCAGTAAAAGGAAATGATATAGCGCCTATTTATAAATGGCTTACTACTAAATCTGAAAATGGGGTGATGGATGCAGATATTAAATGGAACTTCACCAAGTTTTTATTGGATGAAAATGGGGTACTGATTGCAAAATTTGAAAGCAATGTGAACCCCATGAGTAACGACATTGTAAAGTATTTACAATAATTTTTTTTATTACACGAGTTGGGTGTACGAGTTACACGAATTAAAAAAGAAATTCTATTTATTCTTATTTGTGTAATTCGTGTTTTTTATAATTCGTGCAATAGTTTCAGTATGCAATTTCAAAATGTTATTGGCCAGCGGGAAATAAAAAAACATCTGGCAGATCTTGTTCAGCATAACAGGCTCAGCCATGCTTTATTATTTTTAGGCAAAGAAGGAAGCGGAGCTCTTTCATTGGCATTGGCGTTTGCTCAATACATCGTTTGTAATTCTGCAAAAAATAAAAATGCTTTACCAGGTTTGTTTGAAGAAGAAAGCCCTTCATCTGTAAATAAACAAAAAGCAATTGATTCATGTGGCGCTTGCCCTTCCTGTTTAAAAGCGCAACAATATATTCATCCCGATATACATTTTTCTTTTCCTGTAATTCCAAAGAAATCTGGTACACCACCGGTGAGTAATAATTATATGAATGAATGGCGTGAATTCATTACTACCTATCCTTATGGAAATGTGTATGACTGGCTACAGTTTTTGGGAGCAGAAAATAAGCAGGGAAATATAACTGCCGATGAATGTAACCAGATAAATCATAAGTTAAGCCTTAAAGCGTTTGAAAGTGACTATAAAATTTTAATTATGTGGATGCCTAAGTTTTTAGGCACTTCCGGCAACAAGCTGCTCAAGCTTATTGAAGAACCGCCGCCAGATACACTTTTTATTTTTGTAGCCGAAGATGAAAATGCAATTCTTCCAACCATTTTATCAAGAACGCAATTAATTAAAATTCCCCTACTTGAAACAATTGATATTGAAGATGCTTTAATAAGCAGGGCCGGCGCAGCGCCTGAAAGAGCAGAGCAGGTTGCAGCTGTAAGCAATGGAAATTACCGCGAAGCATTGCAATTATTGCAACATGCTGAGGAAGACTGGCAGGGACTTGTAAGAGAATGGCTCAATGTAACATTAAAGAATAATACGGCAACGCAACTTAAATGGATTGATGAAATAAGCCAGCTTGGCCGCGAAAAACAGAAACAGTTTATCAGGTATTTTATTCATTTGCTTGAACAGGCATTAAGAGTCAGGTATATTTACGGAAGCGCTTCATTCAATACGGAACTTCAAATTCCGGATAACGAAAAAGACTTTGCAATACGGCTTAACAAGCTGTGTAATATAGAAGCCCAGGAAGCAATAATTACAGAATTAGACAAAGCCGTATTTTATATTGAACGCAATGCACATGCAAAAATGTTATTCCATGCACTCTCTATCAGGCTCTATCATATTATTAAAGATAATTCGCTAATTTTGGTTAATTGAGGAAAATGAATTTTGCAGATGTTGTATTATTTTTTTGAATCATTTTTTCAGTTATAAAGCATTTCGATTATCATTAACTACAATAGGTTTTTATAGTTTTACGTATCAATAAAAAGAGTTTTTTTCTTACACAGTAAAATTATATTTTGAATTTATAATGCTAATAAAGCTGTAAGATTCATCTGCTTGATTCCCTTCCATTTTTATTTTATTTATTGATAACTTTTTTGAATCTTATTATATGAGTTGCACGAGTTGTAGTACAGGAAAACCCGGTGGATGTAAAAGTAATGGCAACTGCAGCACCGGCGGCTGTAACCGTATGAATGTACACGACTGGCTGGCCAATTTACCTTTTAGCGATCCGGAAAGTAGTTGCAGGATTATAGAAGTTTCTTTTAACCAGGGAAGCAGGAAAGATTTTTACCGAAATAATTCATTACAAATTTTTGATAAAGGTGATATAATTACTTTGGAAGGAGTAAGCGGCTTTGATGTGGGAACCGTAAATTTAACCGGAGAAATTGTGCGGCTTCAATTAAAAAAACATGGATTAAAAGAAGATAATCCAGATTTTAAAAAAGTTTTAAGAAGGGCAACCGATAGCGATATAAATAAATGGAAAGAAACAAAAGCACGCGAGCATGAAGTGCTTATAAGAAGCAGGGCTATTGCACGGCAGCTTAAAGTGGATCTTAAAATGGCTGAGGTTGAAATTCAGGCAGACAGCAGGAAAGCAACATTTTTTTATATTGCTGATGACCGCGTTGACTTTCGTGAATTGATTAAAATATATGCTTCAGAATTTAAAGTGAAGGTTGAAATGAAGCAAATTGGTGCAAGGCAGGAAGCCGGAAAAGTAGGCGGCATAGGCAGTTGCGGACGAGAGTTATGTTGCAGCACCTGGCTTACCGATTTTAAAAGTGTAAATACAAATGCAGCACGTTACCAGAATTTAAGCATCAACCAAACAAAACTTAGCGGGCAGTGTGGCAGGTTGAAATGCTGTCTCAATTATGAACTGGATACATACATGGATGCACTGCAGCATTTCCCTGATGATGCAGAAATTATTGAAGTTGCAAAAGGAAGAGCCTACTTAATTAAAAAAGATATTTTCAGAAACCTGATGTGGTATTCGATGGCCGATAGCACCAGGCATTATCCATTGACGATTGAGAGTGTGAAAAAAATTCAGGCGCAAAACAAAGATGGCATTAAACCTGAAGCGCTGGAAACAGTTGAAATTATAAGTGGTAAAGAAAAAGAAGCAGAGCCTGAATTTGTTGATGTTGTTGGCCACATAACTTTAAAATCATTGGAAAAAAATACCCGCAAAAGAAAAAGTAATGACCGGAGATCTAACCGGCCGCCTAATCCAAATCAACAGCAACAAAGGCCGCCGCAAAGCCGTCGCAATGAATCCCGTCCCAATAATAATAACAGGCCGCAGGGGAGAAAAGATAAATAAGAAACACATGCTTAAACCTTAGCTGCTAATTTTTTTAAAAATTTATAATATTATCATTTCCGTGCTTTTTATTTTACTGCTTACATTTGTCGAATGTCAATTACAATTTCTAATCTCACAAAAACTTATGGTTCGCAAAAAGCAATTGATAATATTTCTTTTGATGCAGGCAATAATACCATTGTAGGATTTTTAGGACCTAACGGTGCCGGAAAATCAACCACTATGAAAATTGCGACCGGCTATCTCAAGGCCGATTCAGGAAGCGTTACTATAAACGGAATCAATGTAAATACAAATCCGTTGCAAACAAAAAAACAAATTGGTTATTTACCTGAAGGGAATCCTTTGTATTATGAAATGTATGTTCGGGAGTATCTCAGTTTCATTGCAGGGCTGCATAAAATAAAATCTGGTGTAAAAAAAAGAATTGAAGAAGTAATTGATCTTACAGGATTGCGGTTAGAAAGTAATAAGAAAACCGGGCAGCTCAGCAAAGGATATAAACAACGGGTTGGGCTTGCTGCTGCACTCATACATGATCCTGAAGTGCTCATACTTGATGAGCCTACAAGCGGGCTGGATCCAAATCAAATCATTGAAATAAGGCAGCTAATAAAAGAGTTGGGAAAAAACAAAACCGTTCTTTTTTCATCACATATTTTACAGGAAGTAGAAAGCATTTGCGATCGTGTGATTATTATCAATAAAGGAAATATTGTGGCAGATGATACCTTGGCAAATCTTCAATCAGCTAATAAAACTTCTCATATAGTAGTAGTGCAGTTTGGTGAAAAAATCAACATCAATTTATTAAGGGCATTAGAGGGTGTGCAAAATGTAGAAGAAATTTCTAACCAATATCATATTCAAACATTAGATGCAGAAAAAGTGAAAAAGCAATTATTAGAATTTAGCTTACAAAATAATCTTGATATACTTTCTTTGCAAAGCAAGAATAAAAGTTTGGAAGAGGTATTTAGGGGATTGACAAATTAAAATATTGCATGGCAAAACTTAAAAAAACCAATCTTCAGAATTATCCGAGAATTGAAAATGAAGAAAACCAATTTTATGGTTTTTTTGATGAATCAAAAATTACTCCGCATCAATCAATTATTTCTGATAAAGAACTTAAGAATATTATCAAAAGAGCAGTTCAGACTGCAAATGTAAAATCATCAAGAGCAATTTTAAATATTAAGGATAATATTTCAGAACAAGAAGTCAATAAAATTTATATTAAAGAAGGCAAAGCTCTTTTCAGATACTTTCTTAAATATTGTGGTGATCCAGCTTCTACTGCATTTGATTGCATTAACCAGCATTACAGTAAAATTGCAAAAGAACAATTTAGAAATAGAACAATTCAAAAAGAAAGAATGAATTCAGGATGGAGATATCAATTCATTGCAAAAGATACTGCGATATTATCAAAACGATTTCATTCCATTTCGGATTTAGGTGCATCAGAAGCAGACTTTAATGCTATTGTTTTAGAAATTGATACAGGTAGGCATATTAATATTTATACTTCTGTAAAAAATCGCACTAATACTATGGGTGGACAAGATTGGCCAAAAGCGATAAGAGCAATGGAGAATATGGCTCAAAATGATAAAAACAGAACCGGCCCTTACTTATGCGTATTCGGTATCGCCATGGAAAAAGGCCAAAGGAATATTAGAAGCGAAGCCAAAACCGGAATGCCTTATTCATTCAATACTGAAGTTTGGTTGAGTGATTTTTTTTGGCAATTCTTTTCAAATATTAATTATGAAAAAATTATTAAAGCAGTTTTAGATATTTTAATTGATGAAAAAACTTTAAGCAGCCTTAATATTAAAGTTCCTGATGATTTAATCAGCTCTTTTGGAAATGAATGCAGAAAATATGGAGTTATTGATAAAAATGGAATTTTTAATGACCCTTATAAATTGGTAGATTTGTTTTGCGGTAAAATAAAATTATGAAATATAATGTGGATATTTTTTTTGGCGATAGCCGGGAAGTTTTATCAAAATTTCCAGATGGCTATTTTAATTTAATAATGACGTCACCGCCGTATGCTGATGCGAGGAAGAATCATTATGATAGCATTCATCCTGATCAATTTGTTGAATTCTTTTTATCTTTTCATGAAGAATTTTGGAGAGTACTTTCTGATGATGGCTCCTTTATATTAAATATAAAAGATAAAGTTATAGATGGTCAAAGACACAGATATGTTTGGAAAACCATAATGAAATTAAATGAAAGAGGTTGGATATGTATTGATGATTATATATGGAATAAGCCTAATGCTATGCCAGGATATTGGCCCAACCGATTGAGAGATGAGTGGGAATATTGTTTTCATTTAACTAAAAATAAAAAATTTAAAATGTTTCAGGGTTCAGTTAAAAAACCAATTGGTAGCTGGGCTGAAAAAAGGCTTTCAAACTTAACAGGTAAAAGTCTTGATCGTCACAATAGTGAAAATAATAGTGGCTTTGGAAGAGATTTAAATAAATGGGTTGATAAAGAATTTGTTTTACCGGGTAATGTAGTTTCTGTTCCTCTTATTGGTAAAAACATGGGCCATCCTGCAGTTTTTCCTAATGGATTACCAGAATTTTTTATAAGATTATTTACATCGGAAAATGATAACATCTTAGATCCATTTGCCGGAAGTGGAAGTACAGGAATTGCAGCTCTTCAAAATGATAGAAACGCAGTTTTAATTGATAATAAAGAAGAATATATAAATGTTATTAAAGATAGATTAGCAAACTTCGGATCACTGTATCATTCCATTAATTACCATGAACAAAAAACTGCGTCTTAGAAATTTAAAGAATCACTAAAAAATAAACTCCCCACAAAATATAAGTAATTTATGATGCAATAGGTTCATTTAAAAATAACCTAAACAGCAGCGAAGATTTATGAATTGGAAACAGCAAGAAAAATTATTGGATAAATAAAAATCATTTAATAAAAACACACAAATGAGTTACATCGCAAGCATACAGGCACGACAAATATTAGACAGTCGTGGCAACCCAACAATTGAAGTTGACATCCTTACAGAAAATGAATTTCTGGGAAGAGCGGCAGTTCCTTCAGGAGCAAGTACTGGAATACATGAAGCTGTAGAGCTTCGTGATAATGATAAAAAAGTTTATGACGGCAAAGGCGTCCTTGATGCTGTTAAAAATGTAAATACTTTAATTGCAGATGAATTAATTGGTTGGGACGTAGCAGACCAAACGGGCATTGACCATAAAATGATTGAACTGGATGGAACCGAAAATAAAAGTAAGCTGGGAGCAAATGCCATCCTTGCCGTAAGCCTTGCTGTTGCAAAGGCTGCAGCATTGGAAGCAAACCTTCCTCTTTATAGATATGTTGGCGGGACGAATGCAAAAATTCTTCCGATACCAATGATGAATATTTTAAATGGCGGAGCACATGCAGATAATAAAATAGATTTCCAGGAATTTATGGTAATGCCCATAGGAGCATCTTCTTTTAGTGAAGCTTTACAATGGGGTGTAGAAATTTTTCATACTTTAAAATCGGTGCTTAAGAAAAAAGGATACAGTACCAATGTTGGTGATGAAGGTGGCTTTGCGCCCAATATACAAAGCAATGAAGAAGCAATTGAAACGGTGCTTGCTGCTATAGGCAAAGCAGGCTTTAAAACAGGTTCACAGGTTAGCATTGCAATGGACCCGGCCGTTAGTGAAATGTATAACGCAGATAAAAAGGAATATCATTTTCATAAAAGCGATGGTAAAAAATTAAGCATTGAAAGCATGGTTGATTTTTGGGAAAGCTGGATTAAGCAATATCCCATAATATCAATTGAAGATGGAATGGCAGAAGATGACTGGGAAGGATGGAAATTAATAACTGAAAGATTAGGTAAAAAAATTCAACTGGTTGGAGACGATCTTTTTGTAACCAATGTAAAAAGATTACAAAAAGGTATTGATGAAAAAATTGCCAACGCGCTGCTTGTAAAAGTTAACCAGATAGGCACACTAACGGAGACCATAAATGCAGTTTCAATGGCACAGCATAATGGCTACAATACCATCATGAGCCACCGAAGCGGTGAAACAGAAGACACGACTATTGCGGATCTTGCTGTTGCATTAAATTGCGGGCAAATTAAAACAGGTTCTGCAAGCCGTAGTGACCGTATTGCAAAATACAACCAGTTGCTTCGTATTGAAGAAATTTTAGGTGAAAGTGCCGTTTTTCCAAAAGGAAAAATTAAATTTGGGAAATAAAAAGCTGTGAGTTGTCAGCTATGAGCAATAATCTGATAGCTCAAATCTTTAAAAATGAAAAGACTTCGTTACCTATTCACCAACAAATATTTAATAACAGGCATAGCTTTTGCGGTATGGATGCTGTTCTTTGACAGAAATGATATAATACTACAATTGAAGAGAGTGCATGAGCTAAACAAACTTCAGAAGAGTGAAAAGGTTATTGAGACGCAGATTGCTGATACCAAACATGAACTTAATTTATTGAAAACCAATCCCGGGACATTAGAAAAATATGCCAGGGAGAAGTATTTAATGAAAAAAGATAATGAAGATCTTTTTATTGTTACTTCTGATTCATCTTCAATAAGATAGAATTAGTTTTATACAATATTTCTGTAGTAAGAACGTTTTAATTTTGGATAGGGATATTTTTTTATTAAAAGCCAACAAATTTTTATGACTAAGTTTACACAGGAAGACCTGTTACAGTACCTGTACAAGGAAACTTCTCAACATAAGACAGCAGCCATAGAAGCTGCTTTAGAAACAGATTGGAATTTGCGTTATTCTTTAAGCCAACTTTCGTCTGCTCAAAAAAATCTTGAAGACATTAATCTTTCTCCGCGGGATGAAACGGTAAATAAGATATTGCAACACATTACAAAAAAAGAAGGGCAATTGCATTCTCACTAACATCATTAAAAAAAACTATTTTCGTCCTGCCCCAAAGGCGGGATTTTTTTTATGACAAAAAAAGAAAGGTATCAATTTGTAATTGATTATTTTTTATTACACGCACCCAACGCTGAAACAGAATTAGTTTATGATGATCCTTACGAATTACTTGTATCAGTAATTCTCTCAGCCCAATGCACTGATAAACGCGTGAATGAAACAACACCATTTATTTTTCAAAAATTTCCTGATGTACAATCCCTGAGTAAGACTTCAATTGAACAACTTTTTCCGTTAATAAAAAGTATTTCTTATCCCAATAATAAAACCAAGCATCTTATTGGGATGGCAAAAATGGTTGTAGAAAATTATAACGGTGAGATTCCAATGACAGTAGAGGAATTGATAAAGCTACCCGGTGTTGGCCGCAAAACGGCTAATGTAATAACATCAGTAATAGACAAACAAGCAAATATGGCAGTAGATACACATGTATTCAGAGTATCTAATAGAATAGGATTAACTACAAATGCTACTACGCCATTTGCGGTAGAAAACCAATTAATCGAAAATTTTCCAGGGCATTTAATTCATAAGGCACATCACTGGCTAATATTACACGGGCGTTATATATGTGTAGCAAGAAATCCAAAATGCAATGAATGCGGGTTGAAACCTGTTTGCAAATATTATAAAAGTATTTGTAAAAGCTTCTTATAGTAGTTTCTTTATTTCATCAAATAACTCATGTTTGGTAAAAGGTATTCCCATGATTTTATTATAGCCTTTCGCATCTGTTAAATACTGACCACGAATAATTTTAATTAGTTGCCCGTTATTGAGTTCAGGTATTAAAACATGTTCAAAATTTTTTATTATGTCACCAAGATTTTTAGGAAAGGGCCGTACATAACGGAGATGCACATGCGAAACCAGGTGGCCTTCTTTTAGCAAATCTGCTACCGCCGATTTTATTGCACCATAACTGCTTCCCCATCCAAGTACCAATACTTTACCTTTCTCCGGCCCATTATCAATTTTTTGTTCAGGAATATAATCAGCAATTTTATCAATTTTTTCCTGGCGCAGTTTTACCATCATCTGGTGATTATCCGGGTCATAACTTACATCACCGGTAATGTTTTGCTTTTCAAGACCTCCTACTCTATGTTCAAGCCCTGCAAAGCCCGGGATTGCCCACGGCCTCACCAATTTTTCATCTCTTAAATATGGTTGAAAAACTTCTTCATGATGTCCAAGCTCTGTTTTAAACTTAACCTCAATGGCAGGCAGGTCTTTACTTTCAGGATATTTCCAAGGCTCTGCACCGTTTGCAATATAGCCATCGCTTAAAAATATAACAGGCGTCATGTGCTGTATTGAAATGCGAACTGCTTCATACACTGCCTCAAAGCAATCGCTGGGTGTGGATGCGGCAACTAACGGTATTGGACACTCGCCGTTTCTTCCATAATATGCCTGTAGCAAATCGCTTTGTTCTGTCTTGGTTGGTAAGCCTGTGGAAGGGCCTCCTCTTTGTATGTTGCAAATAAGCAACGGAATTTCAAGCATTACTGCAAGCCCCATTGCTTCAGCCTTTAAAGCCATTCCCGGCCCGCTTGTAGCAGTAACTCCAAGACTGCCTCCGTATGCTGCACCAATGGCGGAGGTTATTGCTGCAATTTCATCTTCTGCCTGAAAAGTTTTTACACCAAAAGATTTATGCTTGCTCAATTCATGCAAAATATCACTTGCCGGAGTTATAGGATATGAACCTAAAAATAATTGTAACCCGCTTTTTTGTGCTGCTGCAATCAAGCCATAAGCAAGCGCCTGGTTGCCCATAATGCTGCGGTAATTACCGGGTGGCATCTTCGCTTTTTCAACAGAATATCTTGTGGTAAAAGTTTCAGTAGTATCACCATAATTATATCCTGCCTGTAATACTTTTATATTACTGTTAAGTATATCCGGTTTTTTTGAAAATTTTTCTTTTAAAAACTGAATGGTATTATCCATGCTCCTGTTATACATCCAATATAAAAAACCCAGCACAAACATATTTTTTGCCCTGTCTTTTTCTTTGGTGCCCATTTCAAATTCTTTCAAGGACTCTCTTGTAATTTTTGTAACATCTATTTTAATTACTTCATAGCCATCAAGGCTTCCGTTTTCTAACGGGTTTATACCATCGGGATAATTTGCGAGCCTAAGATTTTTTGCATCAAATCCATCCACATTTACAATAATTTTTCCTTCTTTCTTTAATCCGCTTAAATTGGTTTTAAGCGCAGCAGCATTCATCGCTACCAGCACATCGCATGTGTCTCCGGGAGTAAAAATTCTATCGCTGGAAAACCTTAGCTGGAAACCACTCACGCCAGGCAATGTGCCTTGCGGCGCTCTTATCTCTGCAGGGAAATCGGGGAATGTTGCCAGGTCAATACCCAGCATGGCTGTATTATTTGTAAACTGTGTGCCGGTAAGCTGCATTCCATCACCACTATCGCCTGCAAATTTTATTACAACATCCTGTAAAACTTCTTCTTTAATATCCATGATACTTTATGAATTACAAATTTAAAAGTTTGAAGGTGAAATCTCATCATTTGTTTTTAGCAATTAACAAAGCGGTTAAAAATACTTTTATTCAAGAGGAAGCTTTTAGTAGTTCCAATTAACTGAAAATTATTTATAACATTTAGTTTCTTTCTTTGTATAAGCGATTTGAAAAATATTAATGAAAGAAAAGACAAGACACATCCGCTATTTTCTATTCAGCCAATATCTTGCTGACGGTATTCGTATTACCCTTGAAATTATTTTACCCACTATCATCTGTGCTTATTTTGGAAGAATAGACCTGGGGATAACCATTTCGTTGGGAGCGCTCTGTGTAAGTATAAGCGATGCTCCCGGCCCGGTAGTACAAAAACGCAATGGAATGTTGTATTGCAACATCTTTCTTTTTCTAATGGCTTTACTAACGGGGATTGCAAACGATAATAATATTTTACTTGCACTGCTGATATTATTTTCTGCATTTTTCTTTTCAATGTTCACAATGTTTGGAAGCCGGGCCGCCTCTGTAGGTACGGCGGCATTGCTTGTAATGATTCTTAGAATGACTAAGGTAATGCCTCTTTTGCAAGTAATAAATGATAGCGCCCTGATATTGTGTGGAGGCATTTGGTATATGCTCTTTGCATTATTGTTTTACAGGCTTACACCTTATCGGCCTGCACAGAGATCAATAGGAGATTGCATACACGAAACTGCAAAATTTCTGCGAATCAAATCTGCTTTGTATAATCCTGAAACAAACCTTGAAGATGAATATCGGAAACTGGTAGATCAGCAAATTGTGGTTAATGAAAAACAGGATGCAGTACGCGAACTTTTATTTAAAAACAGGGCACTGGTAAAAGAACCTACACGTACAGGAAGATTGCTGGTGTTCACTTTTATAGATGTAATAGATTTATATGAACAAATAATGGCTACATGGTACGATTATGCATCATTGCGTAAAAGATTTTCTTCAACGGGTATATTGGAAGAAATTTCCTTACTCATAAAAAATATTGCAGATGAGCTGGATAATATTGGGCATGCTATTCAATCTAACACTTCTTTTAAAAAACAATTTGACATATTAATTGCATCAGAAAAATTGAAAATAAAAATTGATGAATTAAATGATGGTAATAGTAAACTTGTCCTTAAAAAAGTGTTGGTAAATCTTAGAAATCTTAATGAACGGGTAAATGAAATATACAATTATTTTACTCATAGTGTTTCACATAAACGAAAGATGCAGGATAGCAATTATTATGCAAAATTTGTTTCTCATCAGCCAATAAACAGTACTGTATTCCGGAGCAATATAACACTTGAGTCTTCAGTATTCCGCCATTCGCTTCGCATGATGATAACCTGCGGCATAGGTTTTTTAATCGGGAAATTATTGCCTTATGGCCATCACAGCTACTGGATTTTATTAACCATCATTATTATTTTAAAACCCGGTTTCAGCCTTACCAAACAACGAAATTTTGAACGGCTTGCGGGAACTATTGCCGGCGGTCTTATTGGATTATTGGTACTTGCCTTTATACATGACCGTTCGGTATTATTTGTACTGATTATTTTTTTTATGATTGGAACTTATACTTTTCAAAGGCTTAATTATATTGTAATGGTAATATTTATTACGCCTTATATACTTATACTTTTTTATTTCCTGGGAATTGGTTTTGTCAAGATTGCAGAAGAACGGTTACTTGATACAGCTATCGCTTCGTTGCTTGCATTTTTTTCAAGCTATCTGCTGTTTCCTCATTGGGAATCTAAACAATTAGATAATTATATGGCTATTGTTTTGAAGGCCAACATAAATTATCTTCAAAAATTAGCAGATTTATTTTGTGGCAAAAAAAATTCTCTCACACATTATAAGCTGGTGCGTAAGGAAGTATTTGTAAGCACTGCTAATCTTTCTGCTGCTTTTCACAGGATGCTATCTGAACCAAAAAGCAAGCAACGCAATGGCACGCAGATTTATGAATTTGTCATCTTCAATCATGTGCTCTCTTCTAACATCGCAGGCCTTTTTGAAAGCATCCAGGGTAATGATCAGGCATACCCGAAAGAGGTTATACAAATTATTAACCGTTCTAAAAAAAATCTTGAAGAAAGCTTGCTTAAGCTTGATGAAAAATATTTAACGCAAGAAGATGAAATAAATAAAACCGGGGAATCTGTTCAAATAAAAAAACCAGATAAACAATTAATAGACCAGCTTGAGTTTATTTATAAATTGACAGCAGATATTGCTAACGTAACACGAATAATAGCCTGACCTTTTTTATTAATAAATTCACAACCTGCATTCTCAATTTTTTTTCACATCCTCATTATGCACTTTTTTAGGATCAGTAATAATTTTCAATGCAGCAGCTTCTTCTCTTGTCGCCCTTTTTTCTAAACCGCTCATACCCCAATGTAGGATAATTGGTATAAGCAGCAGGATAATGTATGAAGTAATCGGAAAAGCAAAAGATACGATTAATGAAATAATAAAAATTATGGGAATTACAAGGCTGCGATATACGCCCAACTTTATTCTTGATGCTGATATTTTTCTTGTAAGCATGTGCCTTTTGGGGTTGCTTACATATATCCATAACCAACAGTTCATAACTCCTGTTAAAACCATATTAAAAACATAGATGGCATAAGGTATGTGCATATTGGTATTAGAACTATATTCCCCTAATAACCCCGCACTAAAAGGTAACACTACCACTGTAAAAAGAAAACCAAGATTAATCCATAATAATGAAGTTGAATATTTGAGAGCATAACCGAATATGCGGTGATGTACGGACCAATAATGCCCTACAATTCCAAAGCTAATACCAAAGCCTAAAAACCTAAGAGCCGTTTCAGAAAGATAATGCCACAAAAGCTGATCAGTAGGATTGTTTAAAACAGGAATTTTTATTTCAATAATCAACAATGTAATAGAGATGGCAAAAACACCATCGCTAAAAAAAGTGAATCTTTCCAGTTGGAAAAGCATCCTTTCCTTGTCATGTTTTGGTTCCTGCATTTTTTTTGATATTTCTATTTGCCGGTTAAAGTTATTTAATTCTTTACAAAGGTTCTATTGAAAAAGAAATAAAGTAAAAGATATATCATTTCTTACATCAGCCACAACTATATGATGAATTAAAAATAAAAAAAAAGGCTTGTCCGAAAAGAAGCCTTTGTATCAAAATTAAACCCTCAACTATTAACTATTACCAACACCCTGCATTTGCTGCTGGCGCTGCGGGCGAAGTGTTGATTCTATATCATCTTTAAATTTCTTATACTGATCATCAGTAAAAATGGCTTTCAACCTTTCATCACGATCACTCATCCTTTTTTCCATTACACTCCTGTCTGGGCGGTTGCCACTTGCTTTGGCTTCTTCTCTCATCTTCTCCTGCGACGTATAATAGTCGGTCAAAATGAATGTTGTTTTATCCTGCTGATCTTTATCCAGCTTTAGAGGATCCGAAATTTTATCCATAGCAGATTTTACACGCTCTTCTATGGTTTTGTGTTGCATTTGCTGTGCCTGTGTGCTTATTGTTGCTGTAAATAAAAGAGCAACAAGCATTGAGATTTTTGTTTTCATATTGTATTTTTTTTTTAATTTTTAAAAAATTTAATGTCTGTGTACGTCCTTCCCTGATTTACTTATCATTCTTGTTATCACCTTTTTTATGGTAGTATCAAATTTTTTCAGTTGATCAGGAGTGCAAATGCTCCGGTACATTTTAAAGTGATTAAACATTTCCATATCAAGATTTTTTTGTTTTTCAGCAATTTGATCTGCTGCATTATTTATTGCTGAATCAGAAACCTGTGGCATATACAATAAATCATATAAACCTTCTTTTGATTTTCTTACATCATCAAACAACGGTTTCACTTTTTCAAGATGCACTTTTCTTAATGACATATATTTTTCAAGTTGAGCATCGTTAAATCCAACATCTTTTTTTAGTAAATTGGAAATGCCGTTTTGATCATGGCCCGGTGAATTCCTTTGCACAGGATTATTGATTACCAGGAAAAAAATGAGCATAGCAATATTGGTAATCAAAAGAAAAATGATAATTGAAACGAGTGATTTATTTTTTGTAGTGTTCATTATGGCTTGATATTTTCAAAATCATATAATGTTGTGGTTACCTGGCTGTATTCATCTGCTGCAGCCAATTCAGTATTTTGCTGCACTAAAGAATTTTTAGAATTATTTGTTGAAAAAATTACTACAGCATTCATCATTATTATTATGCAAATGCAGGCAAGAGCAATGACCGGCCTTGCTGCATAAGAGGCAAGCTTTTCCCATATATTTTTTTCTTTTTGCATTCTCGCTTCAAGCCTTGTAAAAAGGAAGGGACGCGGTGATGCTTTTTTAATGTTATCAAGGCTATGCATTGCCTCATCAATTTTTTTATGTATATTCTCGTCTTTCATTTTATATATTATTTAGACGTTCATTTAAAATAAAAACTGTGTTCTATTTACTATTAACAATGGTATAATAATCTTTCAGCATTTTTTTAAGATTTCCTTTTGCCCTGTGCAACAGCGCATCCACCGCTGAAACACTCAAATTCATTACTTCACCAATTTCTACATAACTTAATCCTTCTATTTTATTAAGGGCAAATGCCGTTTTTTGATTTGGCGGTAACCTGCTCATTGCTTTGAAAAGAACTGCAGCATTTTCTTTATTCTCCATGCTTATACCCGGGTGAAAAAAATCGGGCGGCTCAATTACAGACTCATCATTTTTTCCATAAAGAGATTGTATAAAAGCAAATCGTTTTTTTCTTTTTTTCTTCCTGATATGATCCATTGCTTTTGAAACTGTAATACGATATAACCAGGTTGAAAATTTAGATTCTTCTTTAAATGAGGCAACAGATTCAAACACTTGTATAAACACTTCCTGCGTTACATCCTCGGCATCTTCCGCATTTTGCAAAATTCCTAATGCAGTGTTATGTACCATATCCTGCGAGGTATCCACTATTTCTTTAAAGGCCGCCCTGTCTTTTTGTTTAAGAAGCGCTATCAATTCCGTTTCAATCAAAACAAATAATTTATATGCTAAAAAGATGGAGGTCTGCCATGTCCGCCAAATGGAGAACGGACTTCTCTTTCTCTTTCATTGTTATTGCTAATCTTACCTTTTCCAAAGGTCTTTAATTTGTAAGTAAATGTGAGCATAAAATACTGTTGCAACACCTGGTTTTTTATATCCTGAATATAAGAGTCAGTTACATTGCGGGTAATACTTTTATTTTGTTTTAAAAGATCAAATACAGATAATTTTAATTCGCCTGATTGATTCTTTAAAAATTTTTGTCCAATGGCTATGTTCCATAACCAATAGTTTGTATTGTAACCTCCGGCCAATCCTTTATAATATTGATTGGATAAATCATTTTGAAAAAACAAACCTTTTCTTGTAAGCAGGTTGGCAGTAATGCCTGCAGATTGGGTAAAATAATTATTATTTAAAGATGGCTGAATAGTATTTTTAACTGTATTGATATTTGCTGCATACGAAAGTGTAAAATCAATATACTGGCTAATGTTGCTTGCCAATACTGCACCGAGATTGTAGTTATAGTTATTGGAAATATTATCAGCATTATTAATTAAGCCCGGAAGCTTTGTATAACTGACTCCGGCATTCCAGTTTAAAATGGATTTCATAAACTTGAGTGGCATTCCAAAAGTGAAAAAAGATCTTGCACTGATGTACCCGTTAAGGTTAACCGGTTTTGAAATTTGTGAACCTTTGAAAAGTGTAATCGTATTGGAAAGCGCTGAATCTTTTGATGCGGTATAAGTGGCATTCGCTACATAATCATTTATGGTTTGAAAGAAAATGTTCGCAAAAAAACTTTGACTTTTTGCACTGTTGGTATAAGTATATCGCGTAATTATATTGTTGGTGTATTGCTGTTGCAAATCAGGATTCCCGGTTGAATAAAAAAACTGGTTGGAATTATTGATAACATTCTGCAATTGCGTAACAGATGGCGGACTTACCGATGAACGATAAATAACTCTAAGATTACTTTTTGAAGAAAGCTTAAACCTTGCAAATGCATTGGCAAGAATATTACTGTAAGAATTATCAATATGACTAACCTGCGGAAAAACCTGGCCGCTTTTTAATTCACTGTATTGATAAGAAAGCCCTGCTGAAAGCATGTTATCTTTATCACCAATGCGGTAGGTAATTCCTGAATTTTGAGTATTGTATGTGTTATTAAATTTATTGCTCAGGCTTGTATCTAAATTAGAATATTTAGCGGTGCCATTATCAAAATTAAAAGTTTCCTGGTCGGCATTATTGTTAGAAAAAGAAGGATTATAATTTAATTGTAACTGCGCTTTTTTTCCCACAGGTTCAGTATAAGCCAAATTAAAACTATATTGATTATTATTGCTTTTTTGATCGGATAATTGTTGTAACGAATCTGTAATAGTTACTGATTTATAATAAGTATTTACTGCGGTTAAATAATTCTGGCCATTCTTATCACTGAAGCTGGTATTGATTCCTAAAGAAATGCTGCGGCCTCTTTTTGAAAATGCATGACGATATATAATTGAATTGCTTAAATTATTTCCCGAGTATTTGCTGTTGATGTCATTATCTATCTGGCTTAATAAATTTTGTTTATTTACATCAAGATAATTTGCACCGGTAACAAAATTTACTGAATTATTATTCTGAAAATTTAAATTAGATGTTACCAAAATTGAATTATTGGAATCAATTTTATAGGTTAGTCTAAAATTAACCCTGTTGTTATAATTCTTATTATTGGAAATACTGTTTTCGTCATAATAAGTGCTGCTATCGCTTGTTATTATATTTTGCTGGCCGATTGACTGGTTGTTTGAAGTATTGCTATTATTAAAAAAATAACTTCCTGTTACATCAATTTTCTTTCCCCATGCATCACTATAATTAACACCGAAAGCATTGGTTTTAGCAATTCCATTTTGTTGTCCCACCGTAAAATTATTTCCACCGCCTCTGAAGTTGCCACCGCCTCCACCCCCACGCTGGCCACCACCGCCACGATTGCCTGTACTCGTAACTCCCAACAAATCCTGTGAGGAAAAATTTTGTTGATTTACATTATTCACTAATCCAATAAGAGAAATTCTTCGGGCATTATTAAAAAAACTTACATTACCACCGGCGCTATACCGGTTATCTGTACCATAGCCTGCAAACACACGCCCGAAATTGCCAGTACGCATATCGGCTTTAGTAACAATGTTGATCGATTTGGTGGTGTTGCCATCATCAAAACCGGTAAGCTGCGCCTGGTCGCTTAATTTATCAAATACTTGTATTTTATCAATTACTTCTGCAGGAAGATTTCGTAATGTAGCTGTAGCATCATCTCCAAAAAAATCGCGGCCATCTACAGTAACCTTTTTTACAGTTTCACCGTGAGCAGTTACAGTGCCGCTTTTATCAACAGTTACTCCGGGCATTTTTTTAATCAGATCTTCGCTTGTTGCATCGGGATTTACTTTATACTGGCTGGCAGAATATTCGAGCGTATCACCTTTTTGTTTTACAGGTGGAGATGCTCCATTTATTATTACTGTTTGTAATGTTTTAGCGCTTTTAGAAATCGTAATACTTCCGAGATCAGTATTGCCGTTGTCAACAGTAAATATTTTTGTAATCGTTTCATATCCTATTAATGTTACAGTAAAAGTATAACTGCCGGATTGAACATCGTTAAATGTAAATGATCCTTTACTATCACTTACACTGCCATATTGGGAAGAAGAGGAATCAGATGAAATAAGCTTCACAGTAGCGTTCGATAAGGGTGTTTTCTCTGCAGCGTCTATCAAAACTCCATGAACAGATTGCGCTGTTATATTGAAAGAAACTATAGAAACCAAAATAAAACAAAATAAAATTCGGTACATGATAATTCATTTATTAAATCATTTGACGCTAATAATAAATAAATCCTTCGCAATAAACTTCATCCATTTAAATAATATAACCGGTTTTAAATAAATTTGAACGGTCGTTTTATAGTTATGCGTTTCCATTTTAGTTTATTATTTTAGTAAATGAAATTCTTCACTTACATAAAAAAATTTTTTATGAAAAAAATTACATTATTTATTTGTACACTATTATCTGTTTCAGCATTTACTCAATTGAATGCACAGAATAAAGATGCAATGAAAGCATGGCAGGATTATATGACACCGGGAGATGTTCATAAAATGCTTGCTTCCAGCGATGGCACCTGGAACGAAGATATTACCATGTGGATGGCACCCGGTGCCCCTCCCACAAAAAGCACTTCCACAGCAGAAAACAAAATGATTTTGGGTGGTCGCTACCAGGAATCTATACATACAGGTTCGTTCAATGGTATGCCATTTGAAGGAAGAAATCTGCTGGCCTATGATAATGCAAAAAAAGTTTTCCTAAGCACATGGGTTGATAATATGGGAACAGGAATGGAAGAATTGCAGGGTACCTGGGATGCTGCCACAAAAACGATCAACTTCACCGGAACCATCGTAGATCCTATGACAGGCAAAGACATGAATATAAGGCAAACATTTACCCTTATTGATAATAATAATCAGAAGATGGAAATGTATGCCACCCAAAATGGTAAAGAAACAAAAACAATGGAAATAAACCTGACGAGGAAATAAAGAGATTACACAATTTAATAAAACCCCGATAAAAAAATTTCGGGGTTTTTTATTTCATTAACATTCGTCAAAATCATTTCAATTATCTTGCAGGTCAAAAAAATAATAATATATGGATTACAATAAGATTGTTTCAGTTACCGGTTTAACAGGTTTATTTGAACTGCTGTCTTCTAAATCTGACGGGGCTGTTGTGCGTTCGCTGGATGATAATTCAACAAAATTTGTAAGCACACGGCAGCATAATTTCTCACACCTCGAAAGTATAGAAGTATTTACTACAAAAGAAAATACCAACCTTGCTGAATTATTTACTGCTATGAAAAAAAGTAAGGAAAACCTGCCCGATGCTAAAGCAGATAACAAAGCTTTAAAAGCATATTTTGAAAAAGTATATCCTGATCTTGATTTTGAAAGAGTGTATACCAGCGATATGAAAAAAATGGCAAGATGGTATCAGATTTTGGAAAAAAATAAAATTGAAATAAAAATAAAATCACCGGAAGAAATAGCAGAAAGCTCAACAGAAAATCACGTAAATTCAAAACCTACTATTAAAGAAACAGCTCACGTAAAACCTCAAAAGGCAGCTACCCGCAAAATAGAAAGCAGGGGCGTAAAATAATTATGAATTAAAAATTAAGAATTAGAAACTCTTAATTGCTCATTCCTGAAAAGCTGATACCCGATAACTACATAAACAATACTTCTAATGATTGAAGCATCTGCTGATATAAAAAAATTACAAAGAAAATTTCTTCCTGAAAATTTAAGTATTACCAATTGGGAAAGTATTGAATCTTTTTTTAAAGAACTTTTACAAAGAGAAATTACATCGAAGCAACAATTGGAAAAATGGCTGTTTGATATGAGTGAGCTTGAAGCAGCTATCAATGAAGATGCCTGCTGGCGCCAGATAAAAATGACTTGTGATACTACCGATAAAAAACTCGAAGATGCATTCAATTTCTTTTGCATGGAAATTCAGCCAAAGATTCAGCCTTATGCAGATGCACTAAATAAAAAGCTTGTCAATTCTCCTTTTATAAATGAATTACATTCTCAAAAATATTTTACTTACCTGCGTTCTGTAAAAAAAAGCATTGAACTTTTCCGTGAAGAAAACATTCCTATACAGGCAGAGCTGGCAGTGTTGCAACAACAGTATGGAATGATTACCGGCAACATGATGGTTGAAGTTAACGGTGAGGCATACACGCTGCAGCAGGCTGCCAAATTTTTAGAAATTCACGATAGAAAATTAAGGGAAGAAGTGTATCGAAAAATAAATGCAAGACGGTTAGAGGATAAAGATATTCTGGATAAGCTTTTTTCTCAGTTGGTGGAGAAAAGAAACCAGGTTGCTCTTAATGCAGGCTTTAAAAATTACCGCGATTATAAATTTAAAGAGCTTGGACGTTTTGATTACAGCAAAGAAGATTGTTTTAGGTTCCATGATTCAGTTAAGCAGCACGTATTACCGTTAGTAAATAAAATCTACGCAAATAAAAAACAAAAACTAAAGCTTACCGATTTTCGTCCCTGGGATTTAGAGGCAGAGCCTGAAGGAACAAAACCACTAACCCCCTTCCAAACAGGAAGCGAGCTTCTTAATAAATCAATTGAATGCTTTACACAGCTTCGACCTTTTTTTGGCGATTGCCTGAAGCAAATGAATACCATGAAGCACCTTGACCTGGAAAGCAGGAATGGCAAGGCTCCCGGGGGTTATAACTGTCCGCTTGCCGAAAGCGGCGCACCTTTTATTTTTATGAATGCTGCGGGGCAGATGCATGATGTTACTACTATGGTGCATGAAGGTGGCCACGCAGTGCAATCATTTCTTACACACAATCTCGAATTAAATTCTTTTAAAGATTACCCAATGGAAATTGCAGAAGTAGCCAGCATGGCTATGGAACTTTTCAGCATGGATTATTGGGAAGTATTTTTTGACAATAAGGAAGATTTGAAAAGAGCTAAAGAACATCAGTTGGAAAGAGTAATCACTATTTTTCCATGGATAGCTGTTATTGATAAATTTCAACATTGGATTTATGAACACCCGCAACATACTTTAGAAGAAAGAACAAAACAATGGCTTGACATTCTAAATAATTTTTCTGATAACGTAATTGATTATAGCGGACTTGAAAATTTTAGAGAAATTGCCTGGCAAAAACAATTGCATTTGTATGAAGTTCCTTTCTATTATATTGAATATGGCATTGCACAATTAGGCGCCATAGGCTTATGGATGCAATACAAAAAAAATCCTGAACAAGCGCTTGATAATTATATGAAAGCATTAAGCCTTGGGGGCACCAAAACCTTACCGGAGCTGTATAAAGCAGCTGGCCTCACATTTGATTTCTCTGAGCAAAATATTAAAAAGCTGATGGACTTCGTGAATGATGAGATGGAGAAAATAAATTGATGAATTTTTGAATTGCTTTTAATCTATAAAAATTCCTTCAATCCCAAAAATCCCAGTTAAGATATTTTTTTAGTTTCTTTGCGCATCCATTTTAATTTTATTTTAATATGTGGAAGCGCCTTGCAAAATTTGTTTTACAAAACCGTTTACTTCTCTTAATTGTATTATTTGCCCTCACTGCTGTGATGGCATTTTTTGCAAGCAAAATAAAACTCAGCTACGAATTTTCAAGAGCAATCCCTGTAGATAATCTAAAGTACAGGGACTATCTTTCTTTCAAAGAAAAATTCGGTGACGATGGAAACCTGCTGGTAATAGGCATTCAGACGGATCATTTTTTTGATAAAAATTATTTTGCAGTGTATCAGCAATTAAATAATAACCTTAAAAAAATTCCTTATGTTGAAGATGTATTAAGCACAGCCAATGCCGTTGACCTTTTAAAAGATACTGCTTCGCAAAAATTAGTCGCAAGCCCTGTTTTTCCGGCAAGTATTAATTCACAGGAACAGCTTGATAGCAGCAAGCATTTATTTTATACGCTTCCATTTTATAAATCTCTTTTATATAACCCGGCAACAAATGCTTTTTTAATTGCAGTAAGAATTAATAAACAAATTCTTAATTCAAAGGGGCGCACAAAAGTTATTGACAGCATAGCTAATGTAACCAACTTATATACTTCCAAAACAAATATTGAAACACATATAAGCGGGCTGCCTTTGATACGAACACAAGTAGCAGACAGGATTGCAAGAGAAATGAAATGGTTCATCATCGGCTCGCTTATTCTTTCTGCGTTGATTTTACTAATGATGTTCCGGTCAATTAAGACAACGCTTTTATCATTGCTTGTAGTTATTATCGGTGTGATATGGAGTATAGGAATAACTGAATGTTTAGGTTATCAAATAACGCTATTAACTGCGCTGATACCGCCGTTGGTAGTAGTAATAGGCATTCCAAATTGCATTTATTTTTTAAATAAGTATCATACTACTTATAAAAAAACAGGTAATAAAGAGCAGGCGTTAATTGATATGGTGAGCAAGATGGGTGTGGTTACTTTGTTTTGCAATTTAACGGCAGCCATAGGTTTTGCAGTGTTCGCTCTTACCAAAAGCGCTATTCTTAAGGAATTTGGCCAGGTGGCCGGGTTAAGCATCATGCTCATTTTTGTTATCTCTTTTATTTTATTGCCCGGGGCTTTAAGCTATATGAAAGTCCCGGGCAAAAAACAGTTAGGTTATCTTGATGTAAAATTTTTTACTAATCTTCTTTTAAGAATTGAACGATGGGTTTTCAATCATAAAAATATCATCTATGCAATTACGTTAGTTGCAGTTCTTTTTTCGGTTTTGGGGATTTTTAAATTAAAAACAGAAGGTTTTATTGTTGATGATTTGCCCCAAACTGATAAAATTTATACTGACCTTAAATTTTTTGAAAAAAATTTTAATGGCGTGATGCCGCTTGAAATAGTAGTTGATACAAAAAAAAGATACGGGCTTGCTGGCTCCCGCATACTTCCTGTTTTGGCGAAGATGGATTCGCTCTCAGACTATATTACAGCCCAAAAAGAAATGGCCCGCCCACTGTCCATTGCTGAAGGAATTAAATTTGTAAAGCAGGGATTTTACGAAGGCGATTCTTCCAACTATTCATTACCCAATTCATTTGATGCGGCTTTTGTAGGTGAATACCTCAAGCCAGGCAATGATAGTTCGGGCAAAAACAATTTATCAAAGCTGCTGACAAGCTTTATAGATACAGCAAGAGAAAGCACACGCATGAGCATTACCATGGCAGATGTAGGAACTAAAAAACTTCCTTCAATTCTTCAAGGAATCACCAAGAGAACAGATGAACTTTTTGATACTGCAAAATATAAAATCACTCTTACAGGAGCTACTATAACTTTTTTAGAAGGAAGCACTTTTATTATCAACGGACTAAAGCAAAGCTTGCTGTGGGCATTTTTATTTATTGCTTTATGCATGTTGTATTTATTTAAATCGCTGCGCATTTTAATTTGTTCCCTTATTCCTAATGTTATTCCTTTAATTGTAACGGCGGGAATCATGGGTTGGACGGGTGTGCGATTGAAACCCTCTACTGTTCTCATCTTTAGCGTAGCGCTTGGTATTGCCATTGATGTAACAATAAGATTCCTCGTAAATTATAAGCAGGAGCTTCCTGCAAATAGTTTTGATATTAAAAAAACTGTTTCAGGAACGATTAATCATACAGGATTAAGCATTGTATATACTTCTCTTGTATTGATTGCAGGCTTTGTAATTTTTTGCTTCAGCGGATTTGGCGGTACGCAATCATTGGGATGGCTTACATCCATTACGTTACTAACGGCTACGCTTACTAATCTTATTTTATTGCCTGTATTATTAATTGCCACAGGCAAAAAAGAGGTATAGGTAATTCTGCATTCTTTGGAATTTTATCCTTTATGATTCTTAAAAAACAGAGTAAAGGATTTCTTTATACAAAACTTGATCTGCAACTCTGTATATGGCATAAGCAATATAAAATTTAGCTGGTTGATTGTTGCCTGAAACATTTTCAATTAAGTTTGCAGAATGAAACCAAGGTTATATTTCGACACTTCAGTTTTTGGTGGGGTTTATGATGAAGAGTTTGAAGAAATTTCAACTTTACTTTTTGAAAGAGTAAAACTTGGCCAAATAATATGTGTTTATTCCGACCTTTCTGAAACCGAATTGAAGAATGCACCGGAAAACGTCAAAGATTTATTTCTGAAATTGCCAAAAGAAAATACAGAATTTGTTGAAGTAACCGAAGAAGCTTATTGCTTCCAGAAAAATACATAGCGGAAAAGGTGGGGCAAACAAGTGCAGACGACTGCCGGCATATTGCAACTGCAACTATCAACAAGGTTGCATTTTGGTTAGTTGGAATTTTAAACATATTGTAAATGTTTTTAAAATACGTGGTTATAACTCAATAAATTTACGTTGTGGTTACTCACAACTTGACATACGTTCACCAAAAGAAATTGTATACAATGAAGACGATAATAAAAAAAGAAAAAACATTTGACACAGTCAAAGTTTTTAGAGAAATTAAAGAAAAGATTGCTATAGAAACTGAAAAGATGACTTTTCAGGAGTTTAAAGAATATTTGAATAAAAACAAATTGACAAAGACCTAAGAGGCCAGTGCAAAAAAAAATATTTCATTTAGCTGCGGGGCTTCGAAAGTATTTTTTGCTCAACGAACAACGAAAATCTTTTTTAATCAACTCATTAATCAGCTTCTTTAAAAATGAAGAAGAATATTTATTAAAAAGAAGAGAACTATAGAATCGCAATGATCTCAAAGGAATCAGTGGAATTTATTTCCCGTTATCTTTGCAATAATTCTTCAAATGTAAGCTGGTTAAGTGTTTAAAAAAGGCACAATACTTTCTTATACATATTTTTATAACCAAAAATAATTTTATGCGACCAATATGGACAGGTGCTATCGGTTTCGGGCTTGTAAACATTCCCGTGAAATTATATAGCGCAACACAATCAAGTAATCTTAACTTGGATATGCTTGACAAGCATGATCATTCCAATATTAAATTTAAGCGTGTTAATGAAAAAACGGGCAAAGAAGTTACCTGGGAAAATATCGTAAAAGGCTATAAGCTCGATGATGAATATGTAGTGCTGACCGATAAAGATTTTGAAGCAGCAAGCGCAAAAAAAACAAAAACAATTGAAATTTCTGACTTTGTAAAAGAAGAAGAAATCAGCAGCCTGTATTATGAAACGCCTTATTATCTTGAGCCTGATAAAACAGGCACAAGACCTTATGAATTATTGAAGGAAGCATTAATAAAAACAAAGAAAGTAGGCGTGGCAAGCTTTGTAATGAGGAGCAAAGAAAGCCTCGCTATTCTTCGTCCTGATAAAGATGTAATCGTTTTGAACAGGATAAGATTTGAAGAAGAAATAAGAAATCCAAATGATCTTGCACTTCCAAAAAATACAGAAATAAAACCTGCCGAATTAAAAATGGCTATAACACTTATTGATCAGCTCACGGCAAAGTTTGATATTTCAAAATACAAAGACACTTATAATGCAGAGCTTCTTAAAATGATAAAAGCAAAAGCAAGTGGCAAGGAAATTAAAATGCCACAAATGAAAGTTGTTCATAGTAAAACAAAAGATTTGATGGAACAATTGAAAGCAAGCCTTGAGGTTAAACGTAAAAAAGCTTCCTGAATATGGCACTAAGTCTTTATAACAAAAAAAGAAATTTCAAAGAAACATCGGAGCCTTCAGGCAAAATAAAAAAGTCTGCCTCAAAGCTTTCTTTTGTAGTGCAACGCCACAAAGCATCCCGCTTGCATTACGATTTTAGGCTCGAGATGGATGGCGTGCTTAAAAGCTGGGCCGTGCCTAAAGGCCCTTCTTTAAATCCGAAAGATAAGCGCCTTGCTATGATGGTGGAAGACCATCCTTACGATTATAAAGATTTTGCAGGCATTATTCCCGAAGGAAATTATGGCGGCGGCATTGTAGAAATATGGGATAATGGAACATATGCTGATATTGATAATTCTGAAAAAGATGTTGCAGAAAAAAAATTAAAGTCAGCATTAAAAAAAGGCGATTTAAAGTTTCAATTATTTGGAAAAAAATTAAATGGCGAATTTGTTTTAGTAAAATTAAAAGGCAACGAAGATAATAGTTGGTTGCTTATAAAACATAGAGACGAATATGCTGTGGACACAGAGTATAACAGTGAAGAACAAACGCTAAAAGATTCCCCCATAAATAAATGGCTTGAAGAAAATAAAAAGCCTTTGAAAAAAAAAAGTTCATCCAAACATCAATAAGACAGGCTAAGAAGTTTGATCATTTTATTAAACCCATGCTTGCTAAAGAAACTGAAAATCCTTTTGATGATAAGAATTGGCTTTTCGAAATAAAATGGGATGGCTACCGTGCTGTCACTGAAAAAAAAGAAAACGAAATATTGTTGTATTCCCGCAATGGCATTAATTTTCAATATACTTATCCAATAATAGTTGATCAATTACAACACATAAAACAGGATGCAGTTTTAGATGGGGAAGTAGTTGTTTTAAATGATGAAGGCCAGCCGGATTTTCAATTGTTGCAACATTATTCTGAAAACCAGGATCAACCCATTCAATATTATATTTTTGATTTACTAAAACTTAACGGCCATGAAACAACAGATCTTTCTTTAATTGAAAGAAAAGAATTGCTTCAGAAAATTATTCCTGAAAATGAAGTGATAAAATATTCTGATCATATTTTTGAATATGGAAAATCATTCTTCCAGGTTTCAAAAGAAAAAAATCTTGAAGGGATAATGGCAAAAAAAATTGATTCAAAATATTATTCAGGTAAACGTACTTCTGAATGGCTTAAAATAAAACATCATAAAACACAGGAAGCAATCATTACAGGATATACTGAGCCTGCAGGAGCAAGAAAATATTTCGGCGCTTTAATTCTTGCAACAAAAGAAAAAAATAAGTTCAAATACATTGGACATACAGGCACGGGATTTAATAATGATTCATTAAAAGAAATGTATGAAATGTTGCAACCTCTTGTGCAGGAAGATTCGCCATTTGATGAAAAAATAAAAACAAATATGCCGGTAACATGGGTAAAACCTGCATTAATTTGTGAAGTAAAATATGCAGAAGTAACTGCAGATGGTATGTTGAGACACCCGGTGTATTTACATTTAAGAAATGATAAAAATATAAATGAAGTAAATATGGAAAAAAACCTCACCCTTCCAAAGGAGTCCTCTGGACAACCTCTCCCAAGGAAGAGGGACAAACTCTCCAATTCCAAAATAAAATTATTAACCTCCAAAAAATCATCAGCCAGAAATGGAGATGAAACTAAAAAAATAAATAAGAGTATTAAAAAAAATACTGATGAAAGTAACTCTAAAAATGAAGATAAAATATACACTTTCGGAAAAGAAAAAGTAAAGGTGTCGCATGTGAATAAAATTTATTTTCCGGAAGATGGTATAACCAAAGGCGATGTTGTAGAATATTATATTTCAATGGCTGATTATATCCTGCCTTATCTGAAAGGCAGGCCGGAGTCACTTTTGAGAAACCCTAACGGTATTCATGGCCAGGGTTTTTTTCATAAAGATGCAGCAGAAAAAACACCATCGTATGTTACTAGCCAACAGGTTCATTCAGAATCTAACAATAAAGAAATTGATTACATAGTATGCGATAACCTGGCAACATTGGTTTATATGAACAACCTGGGATGCATAGAAATTAATCCATGGCATTCAACAGTAAAAAATTTAGATAAGCCTGATTACCTGATCATTGATATTGATCCTTCAGATAAAAATACTTTTAACCAGGTAATAGAAGCAGCACTTACAGTAAAAAAAATTTTGGATAAAGCAGGCGCACCCTCTTTTTGTAAAACTTCCGGCGCATCGGGTTTGCATGTGTATGTACCTACCGCAAAAAAATATTCCTATGAACAGGTAAAAGATTTTGCTTACATCGTATGCATGATGGCCAGCGATGAATTAAAAGAGTTTACCACGCTGGAAAGGAATCTTCAGAAGCGCGGTAAAAAACATATTTATATGGATTACCTGCAAAACCGGAAAGGACAAACAATAGCATCCGTTTATAGCCTGCGCCCAAAACAAGGTGCAACAGTATCCACACCATTATTATGGAAAGAAGTTAAGCCGGGATTAACGCCTCAGCAGTTTACCATACATAACATAGAACAACGGGTAAAAAAAACGGGGGATATTTTTAAAGGAGTTTTAGGGAAGGGAATTGACTTCAACAAATGCCTGAAAAAAATGGGTGGATAAGATTTTGACAACTTTTAAAAAATTGTCAAATCATATTAGATGGAGAAAATTCGTTTAAGAAGACTTTTCTTTTTAGGATAGTTATGACCATTGTTATCATTCTCATCTTTTTTTGCAATAAAATTTGTTATTCCATATTGCAAGGCTGTACCGAGGGCTTTCTTAACAAGTCCTGCAGATTTTCCTATTACAAGTTTTCTTGAAAAATAACCGGCGCCTAATCCCAAAGCAACTTTAAAAAGATTATGTTTTAATTCTGTTGATTCCTGAAATTCGTGAATGGTATGTTTTAAAATATTTGAAGGTTTCAGGCTTTCCAAAATAATATGAAACTCATCTTTTAAATCTTCTTCAATCAACATACTTTTTCTTTCCAGCCTTTTAATAGCTGTAGTAAGTTCAGTTGAGTTTGCTATTTTTTCGAGTTTCACCTGCGCTGTTTCTTCATTATTCATTTGGCTGAATTTTTATGGCTGTCATTAATTCATTAACTCTTTAATTAATTTATTACTAACAGGGCCCTTAATTAATTTACCACGCATAGAATACAATACAAGTACGATGATAAGATAAATACCTGCAACGATAAAAAATCCGCAATAAGTCTTGCCAACCCACGCGCCAATAACCAATGCTGCGCCAATTGTTATACAAAATAAGATTGCAAATAACAGCAGTACCAAAACTAACATTGTTAATACAGTTGACATAAAACCTGAAACTTTATTTATACCTTTCAGCTTAAATAAAGCCAGCCTCGTATCAGCATATTCCTTTAACTTTTGAAATAATTCTTCTACGTTGGTAGGTTTACTTTCCATATTTATCATTTATCATCGAAACCTGTATGTATTCAAAAATGTAATTAACTAATTACTTAGGAATTCATTGAACCTCTTACATCTGAATTCGTTGAACGTACATCACCTTTCATAGCGTTAGCCTTATCTTTTGCCTGGTTAACAAGGTCTTTACCCATATCTTTTCCTTCTGATACGAGATTAGATAATTTCTGTTTTGCAGCATCATATTTTTCAGATACAACGTCAGCATACTGGCTATATTTATCTTTTACAGAACCTGCAAGGTCAGAACCTTTTTCAGCTATTTTTCTCCTTGTTTCCGTTCCCTTATCGGGTGCAAATAAAATGCCTAATATAGCACCGGCTGCGGCACCTGCCAAAACACTTGCTAATACTTTTCCTGAGCCCATAATTGTAAGTTTTAAATTTTGAAATGAATATATTTTATATTGTTACACAAAATATGCTGCCAATAAAAATAAACCTGTATATAAATTCCTAAAATAGAGTCTGGCAAAGGATTTCAGCTCAAAATTATCTATAAGACTTACATGCTAATGTACTTGAATCTTTGAGTAAATTTTTTCCCACACTGAGGAAGCATCTTTAAATAATATTCTCACAATTTATAAAGAAGATTATATTCAAACGTCTTAACCGGCTCATCTTTTTTCTGGCATAATATTTTGGTTCTGAATTCAACGAAATTAATTTAATAATCATAAAAAATTAGCCAAATGGAAAATTCAAACAACGGGAAAAAGAATGTTTCTTCAAAAACCTCAAAGTCATCCGGGTTAAAAAGTGATTCTTCTTTATTAGAAGAGTTTTTTACCAGTGAGCTTAAAGATATTTACTGGGCCGAAAAGCACCTGGTAAAAGTTCTTCCCAAAATGGAAAAAGCTGCTACCACGCAGGAATTAAAAGATGCCATTCATGATCACCTCGAAGTAACTAAAACACATGTATCGCGCCTTGAAGAAGTTTTTGATATGATGGGGCATAAAGCCCAGGCCAAGAAATGCGAAGCAATGGAAGGTATTACCAAAGAAGGAGATGATATAGTGAGTGAAACAGAACAAGGATCTATCACCCGCGATGTAGGAATTATTTTTGCATCACAAAAAGTTGAACATTATGAAATTGCAACTTATGGCGGCCTTGCCCAACTTGCAAAAACTTTAAACCTTCAGGATGTTGCCGCTCTTCTGCAAAAAACCCTTGAGGAAGAAAAAGAAACAGATGAAAAGCTTACTAAAATTGCAGAAAAGCATATTAACGTAGATGCTGCACAGGAAGCATAAATCGGAGATATTAATATTTGTAAGTAAGTTTAAATTTTAGAAAGAGAGGCTTAGGTAATTAGCCTCTCTTTATTTTAGATATATTCTTTTTGGCAAACTAAAAAGTATGTGTATAATTATATTTAAATTTAAAATATGAAAAAGAAAAAAAAGGGACTCTCCGGTTTTTTTAATCATTTTTCTTCAATAGCCACCAAAGCTACTGGCAGTGTATATGCCACTATAATTGCATTAATTGTTATAATTATATGGGCCATTACCGGCCCCATTTTTAAATTTTCTGATACCTGGCAGCTTGTTATAAATACGGGTACTACCATTATTACATTTTTAATGGTATTTATAATTCAGCATTCATCAAATAAAGATACACTTGCCCTGCAGCTTAAGCTTAATGAACTTATTGCTGCTAACCACGATGCAAGCAACCGCCTTATAAGTATTGAAGAATTAACCGAAGAGGACCTGGAAGTAATTAATAAGTTTTACTCACATTTGTCAATGCTTGCAAAAAAAGAGAATGCCTTATTTACCACACATTCTCTTGATGAAGCAAAGGTTAATACCCAGGAAAAAAATAAAAGAAGCTCAACAAAGTCTACTAATTAAAAAAACAATCATGAACAAATTCAATGTAAAAACAGCACTGATTTTTATGCTGGTAATAGCTATATCATTAAGCAGTTGCCAGGCAATTGGAGATATTTTCAAAGCCGGGGTATGGTTTGGCATAATAGGGGTTGTAGTTATTATCGTTATTATTTTCTGGCTTATAAATAAAGCAGGAAAAAATAAGTAACTACAAAATCTGATTTACAATCAATTGATTGCAGGATTACTATCATCATAAGTTGGAAAAAATTCCCTATCTTTTCAATGGTTTCTATTTTTATTTGAAAAAAATTTTAATCTGAAACATTAATTCATAAGAATAATTTTTCTGATTAAGATGTATAAGCCTTCCCTTTAAGATCCCCGGAAAATTTATGATAAAGAACATCCCTGATAAAATTGCTAACCGCATCCGATGGGGTTATCTCGCTGCATTTATACTTCTTCTTATTTCGTATATTATTTCTTTTATTTCTACACAAAGATTAATAAGCCAGACAAAATGGATAAATCATACCAATGAAGTAATTCATGATCTGGATGATGTTTTAGCACTTAACAACAAGGTAGAATCGTCTTACAGGGGCTTTATTATTACTAACAATGAGCAACTGCTTAACGATTATTACGAGG
The DNA here is from genome assembly GCA_038244655.1 of Chitinophagales bacterium. Classification (GTDB taxonomy): domain Bacteria; phylum Bacteroidota; class Bacteroidia; order Chitinophagales; family Chitinophagaceae; genus Ginsengibacter. Next base: position 2,752 of record JBBRTG010000013.1, on the reverse strand, counting down.
CAAAAAATAACGCTGATTCAATTATAACAAGGCTGAAATCATTAACCATATACAATCCCCTTCAACAAAAAAATTTAGATACGCTCAATAGCCTGATGAAAGATAAATTTTTATGGGTAGATAATTCTATCCTGCTTTTTGATTCATCGCATAAAATTTCCGTCCCGCTTATACAGAAAAGTGACCTGGAAATTTTAAAGATTAAGGAAATTGAAAACCAGGTACTGAAAAGCAAGCACGATGAAAAACAATTATTGCAAACCAGAAATGGAGAAATAACAAAATATTCTGATGCAATAAAAGTGATCAATATTGTTTCACTTCTTTTGGCTATCCTGCTAACATTTTATTCAATACTTACTTTTAATAAAGAGAATAAAGCAAAAAAGGAAGCCGACAAAAAAACATCAGATTTCAGGGAACAGTTAGAGATGAGAGTTGAAGAATTAGCTGCTTTGAATATTGAACTTATTGAATTACGGAATATTGAAAAATATGCTGTAACAGGAAGGATATCCCGTACCATAGCGCACGAAGTAAGAAACCCATTAACCAATATTAATCTTGCAACAGAGCAACTGCGCAGTGAAATACCTGAGAGTGAGGACATCAGGCTTTTATTTGAAATGATTTCGCGCAATTCCGACCGCATAAATAAATTAATAAATGATCTTTTAAATTCAACAAGAACAGCAGAGCTCAGTTATGTAAATGCTTCTATCAATGAAGTGTTAGATAGCAGTCTTAAATTTGCACAGGATAGAATAGAATTGAAAAATATAAAAGTGGTAAAAGATTATGACGCTGATATTTGCCCAATTAAGGTTGATGCAGAAAAAATAAAGATTGCTTTTTTAAATATAATCGTCAATGCCATTGAAGCGATGGATGACTATGGTACACTCCATATAAGCACGCATAATAAGAATGATCGTTGTGTCGCTAAAATTACAGATACCGGAAAAGGAATGAGCAAAGCAGATCTAGTAAGGCTTTTTGAACCCTATTTTACAACAAAAGAAAAAGGCACCGGCCTTGGGCTTACCAATACCCAAAATATTATTTTAAGTCATAACGGAAGCATACATGCAGAAAGTGAACCCGGTAAAGGAACTTCATTTACCATCTCTTTTGATTTTGCATAATTCAAGGGTCAGAGTTCAGAGTTTGGTTGCATTTTTATTCCTTTGTTAATTGTTTATTGCATTTCTTTTTGCTTATTTCATTTCTTTTTGCTCATTGCTCATTTGCTCATTGCTCCGCTTTCTTTTTAAAGAAATTTTTTTCAATCCTCTATATAGCTTCGATGTTTTTGTGTAGGTGGTATCATCGCCCATAAGCATTCCCCATGGTTTTAATTCATCAACCTGGTCGCAAATTATTTTTATAAATGCAACAGCGGGAACAGATAAAAAGAGCCCCGAGATTCCAGTAAGTGCTCCCCCGATTATAACGCCCAATATTGAAATTAGTGCGTTTATCCTTAACCGTGAGGCAACTATTTTCGGCATTAAAATATTTACGTCCACGATATGTATGCTGTAAAATATTACAATAATCCATACAATATCGCTTGTATTATCGGTGGTGGTTAAGCTAACTAATACTGTAAAAAGAGTAGCGGTAAACATGCCGATGTATGGGATAAGATTCAACACGGCAGCCAGCACTCCAAAAAAGATGGCGTATTTAACTCCCAGCAATATAAGGCCTATTGAATTGCCTGCAGCTACAATACCCATTTCAATTAATAGGCCCACCATATAGCTGCGTATCATGAGCTTGGTTTCATAAATTACATTCTGAACTCCTGCACCGTATTCCTGTTTAAATACAGCAAATAGAAACCTGCGTATATGCAACCGGTAGAATAAAAGCAGGAAAGTATAAATAGGCATTAATATCAATAACATGGCTGCTTCAGTTATTGAAAAAAAAGTATGGCTTATATAGCCCGTGCCTGTTTCTTTTAACTTATCTGCCTGTTTATTTAAATATTCATTCTGTTGTTGAAAAGAGATGTGCAGCTTATCTTTTACCCAATTTTGCAACGATATAAAATGTTCATTTATATGTTCTTTAATCGAAGGAACATCCTGCATAAAGCTTGCGATCTGGCTGCTAAGAAAATAGATTATTCCTGCAATAAATGCAATGGCTAAAATAATAGCGATTGAAATAGAAAACACTTTCCCAATTTTTGCTGACTCCAAAAAATTTACAACAGGCAAAAGTAAAACTGACAGCAGGCAGGCAAATGCAAAAGGAATTAAAATATTTTGTGCTTCATTAATAAAAAAACAAATAAAGAAGATTACCAGGAATTGAAACCCCAGTTTAACATACGATGGTGATTGGTCATTTACTATCATACTTTCTTTAATGAGCATAAAAAACCCTCATGCAATTTAATGAATGAGGGCGTAAATTTTCCAGAGACGGAAATGAATTAAAGATTCTCAATCCAATTAATAACGTCTTGTTTTGTTTTGCCTAGCTTTTTTTGCAACCTGCCGACCAATTGATCGTCTTTGCCTTCTTCATGTTTTAAATCATCATCAGTGAGATCTGCATAGGCTTTTTTAATTTTTCCTTTTGTTTCATTCCAGTCACCTTTTAATTTTAATTTCCAGCTTTCCATAACAAAACATTTTAAGTGTAATTAATTAAGTTGCCCTGTTTATCACTTTCAATAATATGGCTATTATTGCAATAACCAAAAGAATGTGAATGAGACCCCCGGTATAGAATC
>JBBRTG010000012.1:0-97698 GCA_038244655.1 Chitinophagales bacterium | reverse complement strand
TGCACATACTGATTGGTCAATGCCTGCATCAGCTACTGTTGGTATATCTGATCTGGTGATTATGACATCATCAAAACTTGCAGTACATGGTGCATTGGCAATTGTCCACCGAAAAGTATTTGCACCTACACCCAAACCTGTAATCCCGGACGTAGGGCTGTTTGGAGAACTTATAGTACCTGATCCGCTAATTAAAGTCCAGGTGCCTGTACCTGCTGTTGCAGTGTTACCGGCAAGTGTAGCCGCAGTTGCACAAACAGATTGATCTGAGCCCGCATTTGAGACTGTTGGAGGTTGACTTACAGTCATTGTAACTTCATTACTAAATACCGGATTAGGACTTGCACAATTGGCATTTGAGGTTAATTTCAATTTAATAATATTACCATTCAGCAATGAACTTGTTGAATATGTTGAACTGTTGGCGCCAGCAATATCTGTAAAGGAAACTCCCCCATCAGTGCTGATTTGCCATTGGTAAATGGGTGAAATACCACCATTATTCGGTGTCGCTGCGGTAAATGTCACTGAAGTACCTGCGCATATATTTGTTGCTGAAGATGAAATGGAAATGGAGGGAATAACAGTTGGGTTAACCGTCATCGTTATAACATTACTTGTAACGGTAGCTGGAACTGCACAGGTTGCATTGGAAGTCATAACAACTTTAACCTGGTTAGTATTTACCAGTGCATTAGTTGTATAGGTTACACCAGTTTCGCCAGCAATAGCAGTTGGGCCTATATACCATTGATAGGAAGGTGTTGCGCCCCCATTAGTTGGCGTAGCCGTAAAAATTACTGAGGTCCCTGCACAAATGTTGTTTCCTGTGTTAGAAGCTATATTCACAGAAGGCACCAACTGTGCATTGATTGTAAATGCAGAAGAAGCCCCACTACCTGTACTTGCATCAAAGGCAGGAGAACTGGATCCAATAGAAATTTTATATCCTGCGCCTGTGGATGATCCAGCAGGAATTGTGAATGTATGTGTAAGACCAGTCGTTGATGTAAGAGGAACAGCACTGTAAGAAGCAGAAACACTAAATGTACTTCCTGAAACTAAAAAACTTGCGCCACTGCTATTGCTTAGGTAAACCTGGTATATAGTTGAGTTTGTGTACTCATTTCCAATGGCTCCATTGGTTACATCAAATGTTATCGTAACATTTGAACCAGCGCAAACAGGAGTTGTGGCAACATTTGTAACGGAAATTGTTTGGGCAATACCTGAAGACAATATTCCAAAAAAACAAAACGCCATCATACATAAAGTACCAACAGCTTTCGTAATAGATAATCTTTTTTTTGATAAAAGGGATACGTAAATTTTCCTCATAAAAATTTCTTAAAATGTGATGGTTAATAGTAAGCCATTCATCAGAGGATAAAGAGAAATAAACAGGAAGAGGAATTAAAAAGGAGATTAAAAGGAAATGGATTAATATAAAGATATAAAAAAGTCAACAATTAATATTGGCAATTCTTTGAAAACAAAAAGGATTAGTGAGGAGGTTTCTTAAAGGAGGATGGATTAGCTGCAGACTGTTTTCTTTATGTATAATACAGAAAACGATGCAAGATAATATTAATATTCAAATTCTCTAAGCAATTGCAAATTATTTTTTATGATGTATAAAAATAAATTATTATGGTTTTAAAAAAGTCTTGGGCATTTAAGCTGCCTCTTTGAATCTTTACCTGAAGATGATGAAGTTTTGTTTCTTCCAAATACAAATCCCACCTTAAAATTTATAGTAAAATAGGAATCATTATTAAGAGGGTTGCCTCTTCTGCCGCCCGGCCTGGCAGTAGTTTCAGTTGGGAGGGCATCTGTTCTTCCCCTGTTATTTAAAATAAGAGCCTCAGTGAGCCTTGTACCGCTTAAATACTTACTGAATAAAGCAGGGTTAATGTATTTGTCATGTACATCATCAAGATAATCAGTAAATAAATGCCGGTCAATATACTCGAGTCTTATATTAAACTTTGGTGATAATTCATAAGAAATTCCAACTCCTAATGGTATATTAATCTGATTAAGCTTGTATTCTTTTCTGCCAGGATATTCTGCAAAACCTTCTCCTTCGGTGTGCAGGGGTTGAAGGTCAATCCAATCATTATTTAATCTGGCCTGGGGATTAAAATGAAAAAAGCCGATGCCTCCAATAATATAGGGTGAAAATGCAGGGGGATACAATTCAGGATTAAAATTGTGAAAAAAATCTATCGGATGAAATTCTGCTGTAAGTGAAATTTCATATATGGGACTCCTGAAGCTCAGGTTCCTGGTATATCTTCCAATAGCAGATTTTTTAACCGGCGCTAATAAGCTATCATGTGATTTTACGCTTCCTGCAGTAGCCTCAACTCTTAATGCTAAAAAATGATTATAAATAGCATCTGCATAAATACTACCATAAAGTGTAGTGCTTTTAATATTCAAATCTTTCGGCCCACGGGTACCTCTTCCTTTTCTTCCGCCAATATCAGTTAAACTGTTCATAGGGCCTATTGAAATACCCGCTTCAAAAGTGATTGGGTTATCATAATAGTCATTATTATAAAAATAGGTCTGTGCCCTTGATTGAAGGGTAACAAAGCACAATAATAAAAAAAATGAGATTTTAATTTTCATTAAGGCAGTTGTTTTGATCCTGGCTTTTTTAATATTATACAAATTAAGGGATTATTTTTCTTTTAACCTTCAATTTAGTCAACAATAAATATGGAACGACTTTTTTGATTCTTTAATTGCATTTTGATGAGGGTTAAAATTCAATGAACAGTAATAACAATGAACAATTATTTATAAATTTGGCAATAGTTATGAAAACAATTTTCCAATTTTTTACGCCTTCGTTGGTGTTTCTTCCACCAACGATATACATAAAATGTTTTTCCTAAATTAAAAAAGTTGAATGAATAAAAAATAAACAGGCAGGTGCTATAATCGAAAATGAATAACTTATTCCTTTATGCCTTTTTACAACTTATCTATCACTTCAAAAAAAATAATAGTAACAAGACTTATTTGTTTTTTCTGGCTTATAGCAAAAATTATCTCATGGAAGGTATGGCTCGCTGACAGGCTCTTTCCAATTGTTCCGCCTTTAAATTTTTTATTTGTTCCTTCCATAATACATTTAGTGCTTTTCATATTTTCTCTTGCAGCAATCTTTGCATTATTAATTTTTCCGTCAAACAGGCAATTACAACCTGGCGTAATTATTATTGAAGTGCTCTCCTGTGTGCTCGATCAAAATCGCTGGCAACCGTGGGAGTATGAATATATTTTTATAATACTGGCATTGGTTATTAATTATAAAAATGAAAAGACCGCTATTGCTTCCATTGCTTTCATCTTTATTTCAATCTACTTCTTTAGCGGGCTTGGCAAAATGAACCCATTATTTTCACAATACCTGCGAAATGTAATAGTAAACTTGGGAATCTTTCATGCAAGCGATTCGCATATAAATAACATGTTGCTATATCATGCAGGTTATTTTTTGGGTATTATCGAAATCTTATTAAGCATTGGTTTGCTTTTTAAACGTACTGTAAAAGCTACAGCCCTGTTTCTTATATTAATGCACCTATGCATAATCGTTATATTCGGGCCGCTTGGAATAAATTATGATAAAATTATCTGGCCATGGAATATTGCGATGATACCATGCCTTTATGCTTTTTTTATTAGCAACCACCCGGTTTTAATATCAATACAATCCATCAAGCCAGGCTGGAACAAACTCATTATTCTTTTCTTTGGCATATTACCTTTCTTAAATTTTTTTGGGTATTGGGATTATTTTTTATCCTCCAGTCTGTTCAGTTACAAGTCGCCGAATATGTATGTATATATTCACAACAAGGAAGCCAGTAAAGAATTACAACCTTATTTTAGTTTGCTTAAAAATAAACTTAGTGACAGCAATGCTGCATTAATAAATATAAGAGAATGGTCATTTAAAGAAATACAGTCGCCGGCTTATCCTGAATTAAGAGTTTATAAAAGCATCAAACAACAACTATTAAAACGCTATCCCGGGATGGATGCAACCTTTATCGTGTATCCTTATTTTAACGAGCAAAAAAATAGCAAAGAATTAAAATGATTATTGCATTATTTAAATGAACTTTTTAATTCCTGATTTCTTATTCTTCATTTTTAATTTCCATCAATCCAATCCACCTCTTCTTGTAGGAGATTTTTGTTCAGGCCATTTTCCAGGTTCCCCGGTTTTATCATTCATAGGTAAAATAGATTTCACACGTGATGTTGTAGCCGGATCTTCACTGGCCATGTAGGCTAATATAGCCGTGAGTATTACATTATTCCGCACATCATCAAAAACAATTTTATCGTAAGTATCACGATTGGTATGCCATGTGTAAATGCCATACAACCAGCTATTGGAACTTAATGAAAATGCCGGTGCGCCTGCTGCAATAAATGATGCAAAGTCTGAGCCACCACCACCAGGCTGACCGGGAAAGCTTGTTGCAATTTGATTGCGGATGCTATCAGGAACAGCAGAAAGCCAACGCCCAATATAATCATAAGAATTTAAAAATCCCTGCCCTGCAATGTTTACAACTCGGCCTGTACCATTGTCCTGGTTAAATACAGCCTGGATGTTTTTTACAATTTCAGGATGGTCTTCTACAAAAGCTCTTGAACCATTAAGACCTTCTTCCTCGCTTCCCCAATCGCAAACCAATATGGTTCTTTTTGTATGCGGATATATTTTTTTTAATATTCTTATAGTTTCCATCATGGTGATTGTTCCGGTGCCGTTATCAGTAGCTCCTGTACCACCATCCCATGAATCAAAATGCGCTGATAAGATTACATATTCATTTGGTTTTTCTGTTCCCTTTATTTCTGCAACAGTGTTAAACGTAGGCACAATGCCGGTTTCCTTCGAGTCTGCCCGTACACTTATTACAGGTGCCGACCCTGATTCTGCAAGACGGTACAGTAATCCATAATCTTCCAACGCAATATCTATCGTAGGGATTTTTTTAGTATAAGCGCCAAAAATTTTATCTACCCCAAAGCCTGAAGACCAATAACAACCAACAATTCCTGCTGCTCCTGCTTTCTCTAATGCCAACGGCAAAGTTTTATTAGTATACCCTGTATTTGAAATGCGTTTACGCAAACCGTTAGTAAGGCTATCGCGGCTTGCTTTCATTTTTTGAACTGATTCTTTTGTACCAAATTCTTCCCAATTATAATCGGGCCTTCCGGTAGGCTGGTTCATTGATATCATTACAAACTTTCCTTTCACTAACGGCAGCCATTTTTGAAATGCCAAAGAATCTGCAGCATCTGCCAGTATGATTACCGGGGCTGTTATGGTTTTACCTTTCGTGGATGGGCACCATGCAAGCTGGGTGCCTTCGAGAGTTTTTACCCATGGCGCGGTCATATCAATATGCGTGATGCCTCTCTCCCATCCGCGCCACTCACCCCATTTCTCATTTTTTGCGTCTATGCCCCAACTGTTATATTTAGCAACTGCCCAATCATGAGCCTGTTGCATCTTCGGGCTGCCTACGAGGCGAGGGCCAATTTTATCAAATAGTTCATGGGCAAGGTTTTCAAGTTGTGAGTTATTAGTTGCTTCCTGAACAATGGCATTTATAATTAATGAGTCCTTTACCTGGGCAAAAGAAACATTGACAAAGAAGAGAAAGAAAATAATGAGGACTTTAAGGTTTTTCATGGTTTAATATCTAAATTTAGTTGATGTGATTACAGCTAAAATAGGCATTTATTTTTTGTTGAAAATCTCAGCTATTTGTTGGTGTCGCTGCCCAACAAATCAATAAGCATCATTAATTTATTCTCTCATTAAGCCATTGGGGGGAACGCCAAAGACAGCACCAGAGAACTGCATTATGAATTGTAATCAGAATCATTTATTTTACAAAAAAAAATATTTATATCATGGAAGGAAAATCTTATTTGGGTACAGATGCAGAACCGGTTATTGCGCCAACCAGTGATGAAAAAACAATGGCTATTCTTTCTCATGTATTAACATTAGCAGTTGGCTTTTTTGCGCCATTAATTATTTATCTTATTAAAAAAGATGAATCAACATTTGTTTCCTATCATGCAAAGGAATCGCTCAATTTCCAGATAACCATTTTCATTATAATCGTAGCGCTCTTTATTACTGTCATTGGGATTTTATTGGCATGGCTCGTAGGAATTCTTGCACTTGTTTTTGTTATCATGGCAACCATAAAAGCAAGTGAAGGAAAATTATACAAGTACCCTTTTAGTATAAGGCTTATAAAATAATCGGCAGGAGAAAATATTCTGTATTTGGAAATTTAAAAGTTGAAATATTTTTGTTTTTTTATTTCTATTATCCTCACTTAAAAAATTTCTTTGTATTTCCTTCTTCTGAACCTGCTTTATAATAACTGTGAAAATATTCATCTGCAGAAAGAACACCACTTCCTTTTATAGCAAATAGAATAAGAAGGAGGAGAACAATTACAGAAAGAATCAATTCGGAACTGCTCTGGTTAAGACCATGCTTACTGTTTACAAAAAAGACAGCACCAATTAAAATAGGAATCTGAACAATAGAAGAAGTCTTTGTAAACAAGCCAACAGTAATAAACAATCCGCCCAATAAATTTATGTAAGTAATAAGAAATGCTATCCATTCAGAATTTTTATCAACCACGCCAATAGACATCCGTTGCAGCATTAATTGAAGATCAGAAGTGTCACGGATAAACGTTATTCCTTTCCAGAAAAGGATGAATCCCAATGCAATTCTTATAATGGTAAGCCACCGGGGTTGGCTGGTACTTGTTTTTTCAGTAATATTATTTTCCTGATTTTGCTGCATAATTGATAAAATTTAAATCTCATTAAATAAACAATCTTTGAGAAGTAAAATAAAATAGCATCCTAAAATTAAAATTTTATCCAGCCATTTGCAAACAACTATGGTATATAACAAAAGATTTCTCAAATTTGTTCTTCAATCATTATATAATATATGCAGCGTCTTTTATTTCTTTTTTTAGTATCTGCAACTACGCTGGTAGCTTCGTGTTCAGTTTCAAAACGTGCTGTAAATCCCGCAAATATAAATCACCTCAGGTTTCTTAGTGAATATGATGTTGCTTATAACAAAGATTATCAACATACAACAATAGGTGGCCTTTCGGGAATTGATTATGACAGTAAAGAAAATGCTTATTACCTTATAAGCGATGACAGGTCTGAAAGAAATGCTGCCCGATTTTACAAGGCTCAAATAATTATTAATGAAAATAAAATTGACAGTGTTGTTTTTCTTGATGTAAAATTTTTAAAAAACAGTGCTGGAAATTCCTACCCTAATTCTTCGCAGGACCCTTATCATACACCCGATCCTGAAGCAATGCGGCATAATCCTGTAAATAAAACATTTGTATGGAGCAGCGAAGGCGAGCGAATAGTAAAACCAAATAAAATAATTCTTGAAGACCCATCAGTAACGGAAATAAATGAGCAAGGAAATTATATTGATACTTTTATGCTTCCATCGCAATTGCACATGCATTCCGATGAATCAGGGCCAAGGCAAAACAGTGTTTTCGAAGGATTAACTTTCACAGATAATTATAAAACCCTTTTTGTAAGTGTAGAAGAGCCTTTATATAATGATGGCTCACGGGCCGGCCTAAACGATTCTATGGGAATTATAAGAATCATAAAATTTAATATGGCAATTAAAAAACCTACAGCGCAGTTTGCCTACAAAATTGATCCGGTTGCCTATCCGCCAAATCCGCCCGGTTCTTTTAAAATAAATGGCATCTCTGATATTTTATCAATTGGAGAAAACAAGCTCCTTGTGATAGAACGTTCTTTCTCTTTCGGAAGACTTGCCTGCACGATTAAAATTTTTCTTGCTGATCTATCGACTGCTCAAAATATTGAAGACGTACCTTCTTTAAAAAATAAAACTGGAATACATTTTGTTTCAAAAAAACTTTTATTAAATATGAATTCATTAGGAATTTATATTGATAATATTGAAGGAGTTACCTTTGGCCCCACGCTTTCCAATGGCCACAAAACGCTTGTGTTTGTTTCCGATAACAATTTTGATTTTATTGAAAAAACGCAATTTCTTTTATTTGAAATTGAATAGAAATCGGGAGAATAATTTACTTAACCAGTCAATTGACAATGTTTACAAGCTGACATTTATTTATTATCAGCAGGCTTTGGCGGCAATGGTTGCTTAGGGACTTCCTCCCCACGTGGCGGAATTTTAGTTTCAGGATGAGAATCGCCCCTGTGACATGTATAGCAGGTAATTGATCGCAACATGTATTGGTAAGGCTGCATGTTAGTAGTATCTATTTTATGATCGTTGTCATTCATATCATGATCATGGTCTTCGCCTTTATTCATATCATGGTCATGATCCATATCACGAAGTTCTATATTCCTGAAATAATTTTTATTGAGATCAATTGCCATCAACATCATCTTACGGGCGATCTTTTTTTCTGGTTTATCATCACTTGCGAAATCCATTTGTTTTGCTGCCTCATTTCTTACATGGCAGAAATTACATTTTACTCCCAGCGCTCCGGTAAAATGATGCATAACACTGTCGAGGTCGTGCTCAGAAATATCTTTTGGTAAAATTTGTAAATTTTTATAACGAGGTTCATGCGTGGTTGTAAACGCCTGGAAAAGTATAACACTTATAATACAACCAAGAATTAAAGTTTTTTTCATTTTATTATTGATTTATAACCGAAAATATTAAAAATTTAAACAAAATAAAAAATTGTATTATTTTAATAGAATTAAGCGTTATAGTATCATGCTACTTGATTGGCTCAACAACTTAATTTTTAACTTTTTCAACCACATGTGTATAAGTAATTTAGTAAAGCATCTTTTCTAAATTTTATATTTGATAGAATTGAATTGCTTAAGTATTAATTGATTCATAAAATTTAAACGTAAACCCGATTGACCGAAACAATTATTAATCTCGAAACAGTAAACCCTATTGAATTCTTTGGAGTAAACAATGGAAAGCTTGACATCTTAAAAAAGAAATTCCCTCGTCTTAAAATTCTCAGCCGCGGTACTCAAATCAAGCTTAGCGGCGCACCAGAGCAAATTGAAGATGCGAGAGATAAAATAAATTTAGCTGTGCAATATCTTGAACGAAACGGCCACATGACTGAAAATTATCTCGAACAGATTCTTGGGGGGGATGATGAAAAAACTATTGATAATTTTATCGAAAAAAATCCCAATGATGTTTTAGTTTTTGGCCCCAATGGAAAAACGGTAAGAGCGAGAACTGCCAATCAAAAACTGATGGTAAGCTCCATTGATAAAAATGATATCCTGTTTGCTATAGGCCCTGCGGGTACAGGGAAAACTTATACTGCAGTGGCGCTTGCAGTAAGGGCGCTTAAAAATAAGCAGGTGAAAAAAATTATTCTTACAAGACCTGCAGTAGAAGCCGGTGAAAATTTAGGATTTCTTCCTGGAGATCTTAAAGAAAAAATTGATCCATATTTAAGGCCTTTATACGATGCGTTGGATGATATGATACCCGCCGATAAATTGGGTTATTATATGACAACACGAACCATTGAAATTGCACCGCTTGCGTATATGCGCGGCCGTACACTTGACAATGCTTTCATTATTCTTGATGAAGCGCAAAACTCTACCGACCTGCAGCTTAAAATGTTTTTGACAAGAATTGGCGCCAATGCAAAAGCAATCATTAACGGTGATGTTACCCAAATTGATCTTCCTCCAAAAGTGAGAAGCGGCCTTGATAAATCGGTAAGGATACTTAAAAATATTGAGGGTATTGGTTATGTTGAACTTAATGAAGAAGATGTAGTAAGGCATAAGCTGGTTAAGGCTATCATCAGGGCTTATGAAAAAGAAAAAATAAAAGAAATGGAAGATCGTAAATGAATTTCATTTTAAAAAAAATAATATGCAAAAGGTGGCCGTTGTGCTGCCTTTTATTTTTGGTAATGGCTTGCCATTCTAAAAGCCATTATGATAATTTTATTTCTTCAAAAAAAGATTCGATTATTGAAGCGAAAAAAATAAATGCCTCACTTGATTCTATTTACTTGCAAAAAAAGATTGTAAAATCGGGCGACCTTATACTTCGTACCGGTAAAGATTTTACCAGTGAAACTTTTAGAAAGCTTTCTTTAAAAGATAAAACATATTCTCATTGCGGTATTGCAAGCATTGAGCATGATTCAGTTTTCGTTTATCATGCCATTGGCGGTGAATGGAACCCTAATCAAAAATTAAGAAGAGATCCTTTTGAAATTTTTTGCAATCCTTTTGAAAACAGGGGTTTTGGAATTTTCAGATATACGTTAAATTCAAAAGAAAATAAAAATCTAATCTATATAGTTCAGAAGCTATATTCTGCAGGCATTATGTTCGACATGCAATTTAATCTCTCATCCAATGACCGAATGTATTGCTCAGAATTTGTTTACAAAGCAGTAGAACAAGCCTCTCAGAATAAAATAATATTATCAACAACTACTTTAAATCATATACAATTTATTGCTGTTGATAATCTCTTTATTAACCCGGCTTGTATGAAAATAAAACGGGTAGTTTTTATAAAGTAATATGCTTTGCTTTTTCAAATAGCTGTCAAAAATCCCGAAAACTTTTCGCAATGACGTACACTTGTTCAATTCATCATTTCGCTTCAATTTTGTTTTGCGCTTATTCTACCTAATCCCATTTATTTTTTAAATAACATTACATTTGTTCAACTAAAAAATATATTTATGAAGAAAATTATTTTATCAGCTTTAATGGTCTCAATAATAATTTTTGCAGGCTGTAAATCCGGTGGCGGCGATCCTAAAACGGTTTTGATGAGCTTCTTTGATGCATTGGCAAAAAAAGATTTTGATGCGGTAAAAAAATATACTACTAAAGACAGTGAAAGCATGTTGGGCATGGTGCAAATGGGCATGCAAAACATAAAAGATACATCTCAAACTATGATGTATAAAAAAGAAAATATTGAAGTAGGTGATGCCGCTATCACCGGTGATAAAGCTATCGTTCCTGTTAAAGATAAAAGATCGGGTGAGACTACAGATTTTACATTGAAGAAAGAAAGTGGCGAATGGAAAGTAGCATTTGACAAATCTACTCTTATGGAAATGGCACAGAAAAAAATGAAAGAACATGGAATAGGCGGCATGCACAACGGAATGAATGATTCTTTGAATAGTATAAATAATGGCTCAATGAAAAGTATAGATACTATGACACGGCAGAATATGCAACAGGCTCAAAAAATGTTGGATAGTGCAAACAAAATGCTTCAAAAGGAAAAAGAAAAATGATATATATCTTATAAATAAGCACTCAATAAGGGTGCTTTTTTATTTAAACAGAAAGATAATTACCTTAGTTTTTTAAAAATCAAAATGAACAGAATTATACTAAGCATTCTTACACTTATTACTATTACTGGGTGTAACCATTCTGCTCAAATAAGTAAAGATGATCCGCTCGAATCAGGCAGGGGATTTATAGAAGCTTCCCTGAAAGGAGATTATGATGAAGCAAAAAAATATCTGCTGCAGGATACAACCAATATTGAATATTTAAACGGGCTGAAAGATTTCAACAGTAAAAAAAGTAATGAGGAAAGAGAAGGATACAGAGATGCAAACATCCTTATAGATTCCACACAAAAAATATCAGATTCAGTAGTCATTATTACTTATTCAAATACTTATAAAAACAAGCCATCAAAATTAAAAATGGTGAAAAAAAATAATGAATGGCTGGTTGATTTTAAATATACTTTTATAGATAGCTTGTAAAATATTTTTTGAGACTTGCCCCAATTTATAATTATCGCAGTATGAAAATAATTTTAGCAATTGGTATTGGCAGTTGTATCGGCGGCATATCAAGATACCTGCTTACCCAATTAATACAAAGTAAATTTCTTTCAACATATCCTTTTGGAACTTTGGGTGTAAATATCATTGGCTGTTTTTGTATCGGTCTTGTTTTCGGGCTTAGTGAAAGAGGAAATATTAACATGGAGTGGCGGCTTTTTTTAGCGACAGGAATTTTAGGAGGCTTTACAACTTTCTCATCCTTCTCAAATGAAACGGTAAGCTTGCTTCGCGACGGCCAATACTGGCTTGCTTTTAGCTATATAGCATCGAGTGTTATCATTGGTTTAATGGCAACATTTATCGGTATTTCATTTATTAAATTTTTATAAAATGGAAAACAATCCGAATGCAAAACTTCTTCGCATCTTCATTGGAGAATCAGATAAGGCAGGACAAAAACCACTTTATGAAACCATTGTTTTTGAAGCAAAAAAACAAGGCCTTTCCGGCGCCACAGTTACCCGTGGAATTATGGGCTTTGGGGCTAACAGTAAAATTCATACAGCAAAACTTTTTGATATTTCTATTGACCTTCCGTTAGTAATCGAAATTGTTGATACAGAAGATAAAATAAAAGAGTTTGCAAAAACGGTTGAGCAATTATTTGAACAAACAAAATCAGGAGGGCTTATTACCATTGAAAAAGCAGAAGTAATAAGATACAGGGCAGGGAAATAATATAATAATGATGACACGAATTTCAAAAACTAATTACACGAATTAATACAAGATTTTTATGTATTAGTGTAACCTGTCTGCCGCCAGGCAGGTTAGAAATAATTCGTGTAATAAAAAAATATAGTTAACACAGCAACAGATTATAATTATCAATAAACAAATTAAAAATTACTTTTTATGTATGTACTGCATCCATGGCATGGCGCACATTATGGAGAAAAAGCGCCTCAATTAGTAAATGCCCTTATTGAAATTCCCGAAGGTTCAAAATCGAAATATGAAATTGATAAAAAAACGGGACTGCTAAAGCTCGACCGGGTTATTTATTCTTCGTTTCATTATCCTGTAAATTATGGATTCATTCCGCAAACATTAGGAAAAGATGGCGACCCGCTTGACATTCTCGTTATGTGTTCAGAATCTATTCAACCTCTTTGCCTGGTAGAGGCTTATATAATCGGAAACATGCAAATGATTGATACAGGATTGATTGATGATAAAATAATTGCCGTTGCCGCAAAAGATCCCAGCGTAAATTATATTACAAGCATGGATAAAATTCCGCAACATTTTTTAACTGTTCTCAAAAATTATTTTGAGCAATATAAAGTTTTAGAAAATAAAAAAGTAGAGATAAATGATTTCCAGAACCAGGAAAAAGCTTTTGAAATAATTAATGAAGCCATTGAATTTTACAAACAAACATTTCCTAAATAATTTCAAATTGTTTATATGACTTTGCAAATGATTATTATTTTGATTCTGGTAGGTATAGCAGCAGGAATACTTGGCGGGCTGGTAGGTGTTGGCGGAGGAATTATAATTGTGCCTGCACTTATTTATTTCCTTGGGTTTTCGCAAAAGCAGGCGCAGGGCACATCTTTGGGTATTTTATTATTACCCGTCGGCATTTTAGGAGTATTACAATATTATAAAGCAGGCTATGTTGATATGCGAACAATCTGGCTGGTATCTCTTGGTTTTTTGGCCGGCAGTTATTTTGGAAGCAAAGTAGCATTAGCACTTTCACAGGAAACAGTGAAAAAAATATTTGCCATACTCATGATATTAGTTGCAGTAAAAATGCTTTTCTTCGAAAAGAAAGTTGATGAGAAAGAAGTAAATGCAGTGTCTGCTACTAATAATTTTCCAGATGACGTTTCAAATTAATGAAAGGCTATTAAAAATATCTTTTTATTATTCTGAGCTTATGTGTTCTTTCTTTTGTTTCAAGATTTAAAATTCCCTGCGTATCAATTTTATCAATATGCACTTTCCCTGATGAATGTATAATTTCATGCTCGCTAAGCAATATGCCAACATGTGTAATATTACTTTCATCATTATCAAAGAATGCGAGATCGCCGCAATGCGCCTGCTGCAAAAAATTTACAACGTCACCCTTCTCTTCCTGCTGCCATGCATCACGTGGTAATTGCTTGTTTAAAAATTTGTAAGTCATTTGTACAAATCCACTGCAATCAATTCCAAATACTGATTTACCGCCCCATAAATAAGATGTATTTAGAAATTTATAAGCAACCTGCTTTATTATTTTTGGTGTTATTTTTATTTGTTCAGGGTTCCATACTTTGCCCTTAAAATGCACCAGGTTTTTTCTCCAGAATGCCATCCCATTTTTAAAAGCAGTTAATGAACCTCCCATTGGTACATACATAATATGGCCATTGTAATCTATTTCATTTATCCAGTCAGCCATAAGATCTTTATCTACCTTGGTATAATGCTGTTCATCAATTTCATTCAAATGGCTCAATTGGCACCAACCCTGGTAACCATCATATTTTAAAGCAATCTTTACCCAGTTGTCATCCGCTGTTTCTATAACAATAGATTTTTCTCCAAACAAATGCTGGGTTACCATTTCAGATTTATGAGAAGGGCTTGCTCTTACAGGGCTAACAGGTACACAGCATACAGTGTAATGCATCGTTTTAGTAAAAGTTTATTGCAAATGTAAATTATGGAAATTATTTATGTTTACATCTCAATATAAAAATAGTAAAGCAGCTTTGAAGTCAGAAAAAAATAACGGTATAAGCGATAATGATTTGCTGCAAAAATTTTATACTGATTATGATAATCATTGGCTGGGAATTTTACTGCCGCGCTATACGTTATTGCTGCTCGGTGTTTCCATGAAATATTTAAAAAATGAAGAAGATGCCAAGGATTGTGTGCAGCAAATATTTTTAAAGGTTATTAATGAATTACATAAGTATAAAGTTGACTATTTTAAGAGTTGGATTTACATGATCGCTAAAAATTATTGCCTCATGAAATTGAGGGATAAAGGTAAGATTCATGGGGAGCTTAATGAACAAATTATAATTGCAAAAGACGAAACAGAAGATAAACTTTCATTAATTGAAAAAGATAAACTTTTAAGTAAAATGACAGAAGCTTTGAAGCAACTAAACCTCGATCAGCAACAATGTATTAATTTATTTTACCTTAAAAAAAAATCTTATACAGAAGTTTCGGAAATAACAGGATATTCTTTGATGCAAGTAAAAAGCCATATTCAAAATGGAAAAAGAAACTTAAGACTGATGATAGGGAGTTGATTATTAAATTATTTAATTATTAAAATATTGCATTGATAAATTAATAGGATTAGGTAGAATGAGCGCAAACAAAATTGAAAGCGAAATGATGAATCGAACAAGTGTACGTCATTGCGAAAAGTTTTCGGGGATTTTTGCCGAAACTTTGTGGCAATCTCATGTGAAAACCTTTTATAAGATTGCTTCGTCGCCGGAAGATTTTAATATAAAGAAAATTTGCTCGGCTCCTCTCAAAGACGAATGTTTAGCATTAATAAAAGATTGTGCTTATTCTACCTAATCCTATAAATTAATAAATTGCTGTATTGTGAATTGTAAAAAAATTAAAAAGATGAAATTCTAAACACAAAAACAAAAATGGAATGAGCGATGAATTACTGAACATATTATCAAGCAGCAATAAAGATATTGATAACCAAAAATTAATGGATTATCTCAGTGGTAAATTATCTCAGGATGATAATCATGAAATTGAAAAATCAATGATTGATTCTGAAATGATGAATGATGCAGTTGAAGGATTGGAAAAAATTAAAAGTAGAAAAGAAGTTTCAGCGCTAGTGGATCAGCTTAATTCTAATCTTCAAAAGCAACTGGAAAAAAAGAAATCAAAAAAATTAAAACGAAAAATAAAAGATCTTCCTCCTTTATACTTAACTATTATTCTCATTCTTATGATTATTATAATAAGCTTTCTTATAATAAAAAAACATCTTGATAGTGATAAAGCCCCTCTTCCTATACCAGGTAAAACAATAAAATCATAGCCACCCTCTTCTCAATGAAATAAACAAGTGTCTGCACAAAAAAATCCCCCGGAAATTCCAGGGGATAATTATTCAGAAAGAATTAAAAAATTGTTAACTATTTTTTATCAGAGGCATCTTTCATTTTGTCAGCACCTTTTTTCATTTTATCAGCAGCTTTATCCATTTTATCAGCTGCTTTATCCATCATTTTATTTGCAGTATCTGCCATTTTAGAAGCATCATTTGCCATTTTTGATGAAGTATCTACCATATTATTGCCTTTAGCGCTGTCGCTCATGGCGTCTTTGCTCATAGTTGAAGAGTCAGTGGTGCTCTCAGTTTTTGTTGAAGCAGAATCATTACAAGATGTCATGAAAGCTGCAATAGCTACAATAGCAAGAAATTTTTTCATTGTTTGAGTTTTAAAATTTTTTTTGATTTGGCGGCAAAGGTAACCGATATTTTAGTATTTCCAAATTTTACAAAGTTTTGATTTCACCGTACACATAAAAAAATCTTTTTAAAAAATTCATATAATGGAATGACTTCTTATTGCATAAAAAAATCTCCCGCCAAAACGGGAGACACTATTTCCAAATGGATAATTAAAATTATTTCTTCATGGAATCTTTAATCATTTCTTATCCATCTTCATGTCCATCATTTTACCGCTGGCATCCATCATGTGGCCATCTTTATCAATCGTCATTCCTTCGGTCATCATCATCTTTTTACCATCTTTCATTACAACTTCCCCATTGGTATTTACTTTACAGCCGTCAGTACAAGTCATTTTCTGATCCATTAAAACCCATTTATTATCCTTCATTACCATCATTTTACCATCTTTCATTGTCATAGTTCCTTCAGATGCAGCCACAGGTGTCATGGCTGAAGATGAAGACATTGAATTTGTTGTATCAGCGCTCATTGTATTGTTCATCGTTGAAGAGTCTGATGTGGTATCAGTTTTAGTTGAACTACTGTCGTTGCACGATGTCATAAAAGCAGCAATAGCTACTATTGTAAGAAATTTTTTCATTTGTATTTTTTTAAGATTTTGAAATATGTTACAATTTAATAAGTTTAAGATATAACTTTTTTTTTCAATTTAATTGAATTGCATTATTTTTTTCTGAAAAAAATACGGATAGGAACCCCCGTTAATTTAAAATTTTCCCGCATTTGATTTTCCAGGTAATTTTTATAAGGCGTTTTAATATCATCAGGATAATTACAAAAAAATGCAAAGGACGGAACCACCGTTGGCAATTGCGTTACATATTTTATTTTAACAGCATTGCCCCTTACAACAGGTGCGTGGTAAGCTTCTACGGCTTTAAGCATTACATCATTCAACTTTGAGGTACTTATTTTCTGTCTGCGATTATCATATACCGTTAGTGCCGTTTCCATTGCCTGCATGATGCGAAGTTTTTCTGTAGCTGAAATAAAAATGATGGGCACATCCGTAAACGGAGCCAATTTCTTTTTCAACAGTTTTTCATAATCGCGTGCCGTATTGGTTTCCTTTTCCATGGCATCCCATTTATTTACCAGCACTACAATTCCCTTTCCTTTTTTTTCAGCGAGTGAAAAAATATGCAGGTCTTGTGCGGTTATCCCGTTTTTTGCATCAAGAAGTAAAAGACACACATCAGCTTCGTCTACAGCTTTTACAGCACGGATTACAGAATAAAATTCCAGATCTTCATTTACTTTGGCTTGACGCCGTATGCCTGCGGTATCTATTAAAATAAATTCTTTATTAAAAAGATTATACGTCGTGTGAATCGAATCTCTTGTAGTGCCCGCTATCTCACTTACAATGGTACGTTCCTGCCCTGTTAAAGCATTAAGCAAAGAAGATTTTCCAACATTGGGCTGGCCGATTATGGCAAATTTTGGGAGCTCATTTTTTTCATTTTCCTTTTCAGCAGGAATAGCCGCACATATTTCATCAAGCAATTCACCAGTGCCGGTGCCACTTACAGAGGAAACAAAAAATATATTTTTAAATCCAAGACTATAAAATTCTGATGCTTCTAAAAGCCGTGCATGATTGTCAACTTTATTCACAACAAGATAAACAGGCTTTGGCGAACGGCGCAACATTTCTGCCATTTGCTGATCAAGATCTGTTATCCCCGTTGTTACATCGCACATAAAAACAATTGCATTGGCTTCCTCAACTGCAATGTGTACCTGCTTACGAATTTCTCTTTCGAAAACATCATTGCTATGGGCAACAAAACCACCGGTATCAATAATATTGAAATTTTTTCCTATCCATTCCGCCTCTCCATATTGCCGGTCTCGTGTTACTCCACTTAGGTCATCAACAATGGCTTTGCGTTGCTCAAGCAGTCTGTTGAAGAAAGTGCTCTTACCCACATTTGGCCTGCCCGTTATAGCTATTGTATATGACATTAATTTTAAATTTGGATTGCCTTATCCCACCCTCTCCCTCCAAAGGAGTCCTCTGGACAAGGGAGAGGAGCTAAAAAACGCAAAGGTATAGTTTATGAAATTTGCAGGGATGCTCTTAACGTTTTAAGATCCTGGTAAAAGGAAGGATATGATTTTTCAACAGCTTCAGCATCATATATAGTTGTATTTCCTTTGGCCCCCAATGCCGCAACAGCACAGGCCATAGCAATACGGTGATCGTTATGTGAAGTTACCTTTGCTCCCTTCAATTGTTTGACTCCTTTTACTATCATCACATCATTATTTAATTCAATATCAACATTCATTTTTGCAAATTCTGCTTTAAGTGTTTTTGCACGGTTACTTTCTTTATGAAGCAACCTGTTTACTCCTTTTATAGTGGTGTTTCCCTTGCAATATGCTGCCAGCGCAACAAGAGGAGGAAACAAATCCGGAGAATGCGTTGCATCAAAATCAAATGCATCCAGATTTTTCTTCTTTACAGTTATTTCTTTTTTATTAATATGAATTGAAGCGCCGCAGAATTCAAGTGCTTCTATAATTTTTTTATCGCCCTGAGAAGAATTTATATCAGCTTCTTTAACTGTAACTGCTCCTGCTATTGCGCCGGCAACCAATAAAAAAGCTGCATTACTCCAATCGCCTTCAACAGTGTATTTGATGCTATGCCCGCTTTTTAAAGTATTAGGGAAAACAGTAAACTTTTCGTAATTATCATTTTCAATTATAAAACCAAAATGATTCAAGATCTCAAGCGTGAGATCGATATAAGGCTTGCTTGCGAGATTTTTTACTTTTATACTAACGGGCACCGTACACGCTTTTGCATAAGCCATCAGCATGCCGGTTAAAAATTGAGAACTCAGAGAACCATCAACTGTAATATTTTGAGGATGCAACGGGCCTTTTAATGTAAGAGGCAGCAAGCCGTTATTAGTTTTTATTTCAACTCCGGTTTGCGGTAACACTTTATCAAAAAAATCTATTGGCCTTTTTAAAATACTTCCTTGCCCGGTAAATGTTATATCAAAATTAAAAAGCGCAGCGAGCGGTACAAACATGCGAAGTGACAATCCACTTTCTCCGCAGGAAATTATTACATGTTTTTCAGGAAAGGGTGTAGAAAAAATATGCTTTGCTGATGTAATGATTATCTCCTTCTTGATTGCATCAACTGTGGCTCCTAATTTTTCAACGATTTTTTTTGCAGCATGCTCATCATTGCTGTTACCTGCATTATCAATAATAGTAGTTCCATTAGTGATGAGTGCAGCGCCATAAGCCCTTTGCGTACTGCTTTTAGAAGGTGGCGCTGTAATACTTCCTGAAATTGAAGATGGTGAAACCGTTACTGTCACTATAAATTATTATTGAAAATTTTATATAAATCATCGAGTGGCATTAATTTTACTGACGCTTTACCAATAGAATTCAATACAATAAAACTCATATTGCTGCCTGATTTTTTCTTATCGAGTTGTAATGTTTCCCAGGTTTTCTTCTTGTCAAATGAAAATGAAACGGGTAATTTATATTGAGTAAGTAAATCAATAACTTTTTTTGTTTCAGCCTTATTAAAATTATTTATCTCTTCAGAAATTTTGCAAGCTGCAACTATGCCAATACTTACTGCATGTCCATGCGCAAGGTGACTTGTATTTTCAATTGCATGGCCAATAGTATGACCGAAATTTAAAAGCTTGCGCTCTCCTGTTTCTTTTTCATCCTGCGAAACAACATTGTATTTAATATCCACATTCTTTTTTATAATCGCTGCAATATCTTTTTCAGATGATTGAAATTTAAGCAAAGAATTTTTTTCAAGAAAATGAAACATGCCTTTGTCTTTTATACAGGCATGTTTTATAATTTCTGCAAAGCCATTCACCCATTCTGCATTCGGTAATGTTTTTAGAAAAGAGTAATCGTATATTAAAAACTCAGGATGATTTATTGTGCCAATGATATTTTTATAAACACCTACATCTATACCATTCTTGCCCCCGATACCGGCATCTACCATTGCTAAAATACTTGTGGGAACGAATGCAAACTTTATCCCTCTCATATAAATAGATGCCACATAACCTGCAATATCAGTAACAACACCACCACCAATACCAACAATAAATCTTTGCCGGTCTGCATGTAAATTTATTAATTGAGCAATAACAGCATCAACTGCTTGCTGGTTTTTAAATGCCTCCCCGGCTTTAATTATAATTGTTTGCCAGCCTTTAAACTTATCAGAATGCGCTCTGAAAATATTTTCATCAGTGATAAATATTGTATTAATTTTTTGGAGCTTTCCTTCTATCAATGAAAAATCAGCGTCAAAAAAGCATTCTACTTTTTTACCGGAAAATTGATACTGCGTTGGCAATACTTCATTTTTAATCATTCATTATTTTATTCTGGTGATTAATACTTTCAAGATGAACAGCATCAAAATATTTTACAATAAATTCTTTACTTAATCCCAGCACTTCTCCTTTTTTACACGCCCTTGCAAGGATTTCATTCCAGCGGTTGGTTTGCAAAATGGTAATGTTATTGGCTTTTTTGTACTCGCCAATTTTATCAGCAATCTTCATCCGTTGGCCTATAAGCGTAAGCAGCTCATCATCTATATGATTGATTTGTTCTCTTAGTGTAGCCAGGGCCGTTAGGAACTCTTTTTCATCACTATTTTCTGAACGCCAAATCAATTCATCCAGCATTTCACTCAAACGCTCCGGAGTTATTTGTTGCTTGGCATCGCTCCAGGCATTATCAGGATCAATATGGCTTTCAATCATTAGCCCATTAAAATCAAGATCGATACTTTTTTGTGCAATAGACTGAAGCAGGGTTCTGTTACCGCAAATATGTGAAGGATCACAAATCAGTAACATCTCCGGAAATCTTCTTCTCATTTCAATTGGCAAGTGCCACATGGGTGCATTTCTAAATTCAGTATTTCCATAATTTGAAAATCCACGATGAATCATTCCTACTTGTTTTACTCCAACTTTTTGTAAACGTTCAATACCACCGCTCCACAATTCAAGATCAGGATTGATAGGGTTTTTTATCAGCACAGGAATATCTACACTACGCAATGCATCACACACTTCCTGAACACTAAAAGGATTCACTGTTGTTCTTGCACCAATCCAAAGCATATCTACATCAAAATGTAACGCATCTTCTACATGCTTTGCTGTTGCTACTTCTACAGTAATAGGCAAACCGGTAATTTTTTTTGCCTGTGCCATCCATGGCAAGGCTTTCATTCCAATACCTTCAAACATTCCGGGCTTTGTACGAGGCTTCCAGATGCCTGCACGAAGCACATCTACCTTACCGGTTTTAGCAAGACGTGTGGCTGTTTCCAACACCTGCTCTTCTGTTTCAGCACTACAGGGGCCGCTGATTATTAAGGGACGCTTTATCCATTTTTCCTGCATTAATTCTTTCATTGATTTCATTTGTGTTTGCATTGTAAAATTAATTTTATAAGATCAATATTGAACAGATTTTTCAATTTATCGCCGGTTGGTGAGGACACCAACCGAAGCGTCGCCGTGGACTGTGTCTCCACCGGCCCACTATCACCTGGCAGATCAACATTGTATAGATTTTTCAACTTCGTTGAGTTGTTCAAAAGCGCTTTCATTTTTCCAGTTATCAAAACTTAATTCAAATTTTATTTCACCTTTTCCATAAATACCTGTCTCATACCATCCGTGTTTTCTGTAAAATTTTTCTGCTTTTGTATTAGGGCTTGTGCTTAACCAAACTTTTTCTTTTGTCTGGTTGAAATACCATTCGAGCATTATATTATGCAGCCGTGTGCCAATACCTTTTCCTTCGTATTCCGGATGAACAAATAATGCCCATATATTATGATCAATTGTATCTGCAATAGCAAAACCAACAATCAAATTATCAATTTCACAAACCCAACCTTTTCCCCGAAGGGTTAAATAAGCAACGCAATCTCTGTCGGTGACCAAAGCAGGGTTAGATAACCGGTTTTCCGTTACAGCATTCCTTACAATTTGAATTTGCTTTATATCAACCGTATTTGCTTCTCTGAATATCATAATTGTAAATTTGTTGAGGTGCGTTTCGAATTATCTCAGGTTTGTGGAGACACCAACCGGGGCAGTCTGTCGTGGGCGGGGTTCTCACCGCCCACGATTAATAACCGCCTACAACAATTTAAAATGCATCCATTCATTTTAAAATTCTTTTAATTTTATTTGCATTTTGCATTAGCTCAACCAGGTATTCCATGTTTTCTTTTTCAAGACTTGCTTTAAATTTTCTTAGTTGTGAAATATGCTCATTTAATACATCTAAAACATTTTCCCTGTTCTGCATAAAAATAGGCGCCCATGTTGATGGATTACTTTTTGCCAAACGAACTGTACTTTCAAAACCACCACCGGCCAATTCAAATATGGCATCTTCTTCTTTTTCTTTTTCCAAAACTGTATTGGCTAATGCAAACGAAGTGATATGAGAAATGTGACTTACATAAGCTGCATGTATATCATGGTTTTCAGCATCCATATAAGTAATGTGCATACCTAATGATTTATAAATATTTTCAACTATAGTTACAGCATCTTTTTCGCTTTTTTCTTTTTCACAAATAACACAGGATCTTCCTTCAAAAGCACCTGTCACCGCAGCTTCGGGGCCACTGTACTCTGTTCCCCACATCGGATGCGAAGCAACAAAACGCTTTCTCATCGGATGATCAATCAATGCCTTGCACAATGCATATTTAGTGGACCCTGCATCAACTACAATTTGTTTATCATTCACCAAATCCATAACCTGGAGCATTACAGGAATCGTAACATCTACAGGAATTGCCACATAAATAAAATCGCTTTGCTTTACAGCTTTTTCGAGTGGTATAGCTTCGTCTATTATACCAAGTGCTTTTGCTTTATTTAAACTGGATGCTGTTCTGCTTATGCCAATTATTTTTTTTGCAAAACCTTTTTCCTTCATTGCCAAAGCAAATGAACCGCTTATTAAACCAACTCCTATTATCGTAACGTTATTAAACATTCAATCTTTATTTTTAATTCTTCTCCACAAGAAATCCTTTGGACATCTTTAATTTTTAATTCTCCCGATCGCTTCTTCAATTTTTTCTTCTGTTGTGCATAGGCTAACTCTTACATAATTATCACCTGCACTTCCAAAAATTCCGCCGGGTGTTATAAATACATTTGACTTATGTAAAACTTCATTACTTAAAGCATAACCATCTTTATACTTTTCAGAAATAGAAGCCCACACAAATAGGCCAGCTTGCCCTTTATTAAATGTACACTCCAATAATTCCAATAATTCGAGAACTTTTTTTCTCCTTTTTTTATACACATCATTCACCTTATCATGCCAATCCTGCTCAAGCTCCAAAGCCTTTGCTGCAGCAAGTTGCAGAGGCAAAAATATTCCACTGTCCATATTACTTTTAAAACGAATCACTTCATCAATTCTTTCTTTTGCACCGCACAACATCCCAACACGCCAGCCAGCCATATTGTGGCTTTTGCTCAATGAGTTTAATTCAATAACTACATCCTTTGCTCCTTCTATACTTAACAAGCTCATGGGATTCTTATTCAAAATAAAACTATAAGGATTGTCATGGCAAATAAGAATATTGTGTTTTTTAGCAAATGCAATTAATTCTATAAACATCTTTTTAGTTGGCAATTGCCCTGTTGGCATGTGCGGATAATTGACAAACATTAAGCAGCCCCTCCAAACCTTCCCAAAGGGGAGGCTTTTGGCGTTCGTAATAATTAGTTCCAGTTTTTCAAAATCAGGAAACCAGTTATTTTCTTCTGTAAGCGAGTACTCCATAACGTTAGCTCCTGAAATTTTAGCAACGCTCCTGTAAGTTGGATAACCGGGATTGGGTATCAATATAGCATCTCCTTCGTTTATGTAAGTCATACAAATATGCATAATACCTTCTTTGCTTCCAATAAGAGGTAATATTTCTGAATCAGCACTCAAATCAACATTGTACCATTTCTTATACCATTTTGAAATCGCATCACGCAAAATGGGGCTTCCTTTATAATTCTGGTAGCCGTGTACGTTAGGTTTTGCAGCTTCTTCCTGTAAAGTCTTTATTACTTCCGGATGTGGGGGCAAATCAGGGCTTCCTATTCCAAGATTGATAACCTGCTTCCCGGCTTTGTTCATTTCATCAATCTCTCTCAGCTTTTGAGAAAAATAATATTCACCAACACCATCAAGTCTATTTGATAAAATCATTATTTACCTTTTTTATAAATGCCATATACTTTCAGTTCTTCAGTTATTGGCGTTATACTTTTTATCACTTTGTTAAATTGATCAAGATTTGTAAATTCAAGATCTGCATGAAATGAATATTTCCAATCACTCCCTGGTATTGGCATTGACTGAAGCTTGCTCAGGTTGATGCCGCCATCAGAAATTTTTGTAAGCACTTTTGCGAGACTTCCTTTTGAATGATCTGTTTTAAAATTAATAGAAGCTTTATCTGCATTTTCAATTTCTTTTGCAGCTTCAGGAAGTTCCAATACTAAAAATCTTGTATAGTTATTCTTTAATGTATGAATGTTAGGAGCAATAATTTTTAACTGGTAAATTTCTGCTGCAAGCTTGCTGGCAATGGCAGCAATGTGTTTGCTTCTGTGCTGGTGAACATGTTTTGCACTTAGCGCTGTATCTTCTGTTTCAATTAATTTCCAATGATATTTTTCCAGGTATTCTATACATTGAAGAAGGGCCATCGGGTGCGAATGAACCTCACGTATATCTTCAAGCGTAACATCAGGATTTATTAAAAGATTTTGCTTTATCTGCAAATAAATTTCTCCAACAATTTTTAAAGAACTTTTTTGCAGAAGATTATAATTTGGCAAAATACTTCCGGCAATAGAATTTTCAATAGCCATTATTCCGCCATCGCTTTCATTTTTATTGGATGCAATTTTTACTACTTCCCTGAAAGTTGAGCAACAAACAATTTCAACATTGTTTCCATAAAATTGCCGCGCAGCTACCTGGTGAAAGCTTCCTTCAAATCCCTGTATTGATATTTTTTTATTCATCGCATTAACAAAAATCCCGGCGGTTGGCCGGGATTCTTTTATGTTTTCTGTTTATTTCAGTTTTAACAAAAGTCTCCCGGGCTATTACTAAAATAGTAGCTAAAATAAAAACCGGTATATGCTTTTGTAATGTTCATAATTTGATTTTTCAAAAGTAAGCATGTGAAATGAATTTACCAACCTAAATTTTTCAGAATACATAAAAAAAATTAAATGGCAGGAATTTAGGAACAACCATATAAAATAAAACAGTGCTAATTATTTCTCAAAAATTAAAAAACCGTTCCTGAAAAGAAACGGCTCTTAGATTGCTTGCCAAATAAAAATTTTAAGGCATTATAATAGTACCGATATTATTTTTTTGTTGTAGAATCAGTAATCTTTACAGTATGAGTTGAATCTTTCACCATAGAAGTGTCAGAAGTTGCAGGTGCAGTTACCATTGTAGAATCTGATGTTGTAGTTGTATCAGTTTTTGCATTATCATTACATGCTATAAAAAATGCAGAAACACAAAGAGCGAGCAATACTTTTTTCATTTTAATTAATTTAGATTTTTATAATTTATTTTAAGTTTATACCATTATTTTTAAAAAGTAACCCTTGATAAAAAAAAATTTTCCGGTTTTTATTTGGGTTACTTTTCCATATTACAAGTATTAACTACAGGCGAGTGAATATATATGAACAGGAGAAAGCATTATTAGAAGGCCTTGCAGCTAACGATACCAATGCAATTGAAACCATTTACAGGGAGAATTATAACACTATCCAGGCTTTTGTAGTTAAAAACAATGGATACCCGGAGGATGCAAGAGATATTTTCCAGGAAGCGATGATAGTTCTTTTTGAGAAAGCTAAATCGAGTTCTTTTGTATTGAGCTGCCAGATTAGGACTTATCTCTATTCAGTTTGCAGGAGATTGTGGTTAAAAAAACTTCAACAGCAAAACCGGTACAACCCGGCAATAGAAACACTGAAAGAAACCATTCCTGTTGAAGATGAAATAGAAGCACACGAAAAAATGAATGCTGATTTTAACTTAATGGAAAAAGCATTAATTAAAATTGGCGAGCCTTGCAAAAGCATATTGGAAGCTTATTACATTCAAAAAAAATCCATGCCCGAAATTGCTGAGACCTTTGGATATACCAATGCTGATAATGCCAAAACACAGAAATATAAATGCCTGGTAAGATTGAAAAAAATATTTTTTGCACAATATAAAAACGGAGAATAATATGGAAGACTCTTTACTCTTAGATGCAATTGAGCGATACCGCAATGGCGAAATGTCACCGCAGGAAAAAATTTTTTTTGAAGAATTAAGAAAAAATAATCCTGATATAGACCAACTGGCTGCTGAACATAATTTCTTTTTGGGAGAGCTGGAAAAAATGAGTGAGATAAAAACCTACAGGCATAACCTTAATGAAGTAGAAAATAAATTAACTAACGAAGGAATTATTTCAGGCAAAGGAGCTAAAGGGAAATCTAAGATTGTTTATTTATGGAACCGCTATCGCCGCACGATTGCAGTGGCGGCGTCCATTGCTGGTATCGTTTCTATTTCTACTGCAACTATTGTTTCCATGTATTCTGAAAAACAAAAAGTTGCTATAATTACTCCACTTGTTGATCATAAGCTAAATCAGTTTGAGCGCAAGCTTAACCAGATAGAAAATAAAGTGAATGAAGCTTCTGCGCCACCGTTAGTAAAGCTGCCCGTAAAGCCTAAGCTGGAAGCCAACTTCAGGGCAACAGGTTTTTTAGTTGATGGCAACGGTTACATTATCACCAATGCACATGTAGTTAATAATGCGCGTAATATTATTGTAGAGAATAAAAAAGGCGACCAGTTTTTTTCAAAAGCAGTTTATGTAAATAAAACTACCGACCTCGCTATTTTAAAAATTATTGATACGTCTTTCAAGAAAGTTTCAGGTCTTCCTTATACATTTCTAAAATCTTCAGCTGAGCTTGGAGAGCATATTTTTACTTTAGGCTACCCGCGTGAAGAAGTTGTTTATGGAGAAGGTTATTTAAGCGCTAATTCCGGGTACTTTGGAGATACCACTTCTTACCAGATAAGCATTTCAGTAAACCCGGGAAACAGTGGTGGCCCTGTTGTTAATAAAAATGGCGACATCATAGGTATTATAAGCAGTAAGGAAACCAATGCAGACGGCGTAGTATTTGCCATAAAATCAAAAAATATTTATAGCGCTCTTGACGAAATAAAAAAAGATAAAAAAGCTGAGTCACTAAAATTGTCTTCTGTAAATTCTTTAAAAGGACTTGACCGTGTACAGCAAATTAAAAAGCTGGAAGATTTTGTGTATATGGTGAAAGGGAATTGAGCAAGGGTGAATAGGCAATAAGTCAATAGGCAATTACTAATGCAGGAATATAAAATGACCAATGACTTATTGACCATTGACTCAGGTTATAAATAAGAAACTTACTCCCATAACTTCACCGGGTATTCACCTTTTTCAACCAAAGCATTTATACTTTCTTTAACGCCTGGCGCATCTTCGCGATAGGTAACACCAAACCATTGAGATGAAGTAGGTATTACTTTAATTTTTCCTTTTTCATCATGAATAAATGCATCGCCAATGATTGGAATAAAAAATTCTGCTTTTATGTTTTCGACATTGCTCTGCAAAAAATCTTTAAATAATTTTTGAATATAATCAAATACATTTTGGTAAAAACCCCAGAAATTCATGCTTACAGGAGTGTCTTCGTGTAACTTATTTTTTTTCTCATTCTCTTCATAAATAATTTTATTTTCTTCTCCAAAGGAGTCCTCCTCACGGACACGATATATTTTAATTCGCTCTGCAATGCTTACTAAATTTCCATCAGCATTTACTTCGCATACACCACGACTTACCGTTCCATTTTCTGAAAGCGTTTTAGACAGCTGGTAACCAATGATACACCATGTATCAGGAGAAACTTCAGCAGTTAAAAATTTTGCGGCTTTCTCAAACGCATCTCTTCCGTAAAAATCATCTGCATTAATAACAGCAAAGGGTTCATTAATTGCATCCTTTGCACATAATACTGCATGTGCAGTTCCCCAGGGCTTTGTACGTCCTTCAGGCACTTTAAAATTATCAATATAAGAATTCATTTCCTGCATTACATAATCAGTTTCAATTTTACCTTTCAGCTTTGGTTCAAAAATATTTTTAAATACTTCTGCAAAATCTTCACGAATAATAAAAACAATTTTTCCAAAACCACTTCTTATTGCATCATAAATTGAATAATCAATTATTGTTTCGCCAGATGGACCAAAAGAATCCATTTGCTTAATACCGCCATAACGACTTCCCATTCCTGCTGCTAAAATTAAAAGTGTTGGTTTCATAAATTCGTTACTGTTTTTCTCTTTTTGAACGTTGGTTTTGTATTTTGCGAAAATAAGCAAGAAGTTTTATACCATAATTTCAATTGATGAATTCATTACCTGCTCTTGAAAATTTTTCTATAAAAATTGAACCATTAAATAATTTATTGTTTAACAAAAGAAATGTAACAGTATCCATGTTACGTCTCGATAAGATACATCCAATAGTTTCCGGAAATAAAATTTTCAAGCTTCATTATTTTCTTGCTGAAGCAAAAAAATCTATTCACAAAAAAGTAATAACATTCGGTGGCGCATATTCCAGTCACCTTGCTGCCACTGCTTTTGCATGTAATGAAGCCGGAATACAATCTATTGGATTTGTTCGCGGCGAGAAACCATTAAAACTTTCACACACATTATTGTTTTGCATTGAAAATAATATGAACCTTGAATACTTAGATCGTTCTTCCTATAAAAAAATTAATGATGCAGATTTTTTAAAAAAACTTACAAATACGTATGGCGAACATACTTTGATACCGGAAGGAGGATTTTCTCAACAAGGAACTAATGGAGCTGCAATGGTTGGTAATTATTTTGATAAAAAAAAATTTACTCACGTTTGTTGTGCAGTGGGCACAGCCACAACTTTTGCAGGATTAATAATGGCGGTTAAAAATAAAACTGATGTAATTGGATTCAGCGCTTTAAAAATTTTATACGATATTAATGCAAGGCTTGCTAAATTAAAAATTGACCAAGCAAACAAATATTCCTTTATTGAAGATTATCATTTTGGAGGCTATGCAAAAAAAACTCCTGAATTAATTTCTTTCATGAATTTGTTTTATGACAACAATAAAATTGCATTAGATTTTGTTTATACCGGTAAAATGATGTTTGGCGTTTATGATCTTATCGAAAAAGATTATTTTTCAGCCGGCTCAAAAATCTTGTGCATTCATACAGGAGGCTTGCAGGGAAACAAATCATTGCCTGAAGGAACGCTCAATTTTTAATTCATCTTACAAGATTTATATTTGCGATTGTAAAAAATAAATAGAAGCCCGATCCTATGTATAAATCAGCATTCATTTTATTTTTATTTTTCTTCCTGCATAAAGTTTCTTTTGCGCAGGATACGCTTCCCAATATTTCTGTTACACAACTAAGCAATAAGGTTTTAATTTCATGGACAAATCCTTATACTTCACTTACCACCATTAATATCCAAAGGTCTTACGACAGCCTTAAAAATTTTACCACTATTGGAAGTGTATTAAATGTAAAAGCAAAAACCAATGGCTTTGTTGATGCTAAAGAATTTATACCCTCTCAGTATTACCGTCTTTTCATTTCCTTTGAAGGCGGTACTTATATATTTACACAATCGCACAGGCCAGGTATTGATACATTGAAAGCTATACCTGGTATAGAGGAAATAGAGCAGCCACCTGTGCAAACGTGGTTTATACCATCAAAACTTGTTTATACCGGCAAACAAAATAATGTTATCATTTCTTTACCGGATGCCGAAAAGAAAAAATATTCTATAAAATTTTTTGAAGATGATGGTACACCATTATTTGAATTGAAAAAAATTGCTGAACCTTATCTTATTCTCGATAAAGTAAATTTTATTCACGCAGGCCTATTTAATTTTGAAATATATTCCGAAGGAGTGTTGGTAGAAAAACACAAAATTTTTATTCCAAAAGATGGAAAACCTATGCCTGCTCTTGATGTAAACGGGAATGAAGTGAGGTAATCTTCACATTAAAAACCTGTTCAAAACTTTTCCTGAGTTTTTCTTTTATTTCTTCAAAGTCTATTAAATGCCCAACTTCTTTTTCAACAGAGGTTACCTTTTTATTTACAATTCCGCATGGAATAATATTGTTGAAATAACTAAGATCGGTATTTACATTTAATGCAAAGCCATGCATGGTAATCCATCGGCTGCAGCGGATTCCCATAGCACAAATTTTTCTTTCTTTACCTGGTATGCCCGGCTCAATCCATACACCTGTTTCGCCTTTGCTCCGCTCGCCTTTAATTCCATATTCTGCAATGGTAATAATGATTACTTCTTCAAGACTTCTTAAATATTTCCCAATGTCAGTATAAAATTTTTCCAAATCAAAAATAGGATAACCCACTACTTGCTGCAATCCATGGAAAGTAATATCTCCTCCCCTGTTAGTTCTGAAAAATTCAATCTCCTTTTCTTCCATTTCATTTTCACTCAACAATACATTTTCTATATGCCCGCTTTTCCCCAAAGTATATACCGGCGGATGCTCGCAAAAAAGTAAATAGTTTACAGTTGGCAATAGTTTATTCATTGCTGGTTGCTCATTACTCACTGCTTTTCTTGCTTCAGTTTTTAAATCCAGGTTTTTTTTTACCAACTCTTCCTGGTAATCCCATGCAGCTTTATAATTAATAATTCCGAGGTCTTCAAAAATGACTTGCTGTTTTTCCAAACTAAATAAATTTAATTTGCAAAGATAAGAACGAATGGGATTAGGGATTAGGGATTAGGATTCTAAAATTTTACTTTAAGAATTTTTTTATGATTGAAGGAGAATTACATAATGATGATAACGAAGAACTTTTTGAAAGGCTTACAATTATTTGTGCCAAAGGTCAGGAACCTTTACGCATTGATAAATTTTTAATGAATCGTATCGAAGGTGCTACAAGAAATAAGATTCAGCAGGCCATAGAATCTGAAAGAGTTTTGGTGAATGAACACCCTATAAAATCAAATTATAAAGTAAGGCCTGATGATAAAATTATTATTTACGAAACTTATCTGCCCGATTCAACAGAAATTGTTCCTGAAAATATTCCCTTTAAAATTGTTTATGAAGATGAAGATGTAATGGTGATTAATAAAGATCCGGGAATGGTTGTGCATCCCGGAAGTGGCAATCGTGGCGGCACTTTGGTGAATGCAGTTGCGTGGTATTTAAAACAAGAAAATCCAAATATAGACGAAAGTGAGCTTGCTCGTTTTGGGCTTGTACACCGCATTGATAAAAATACTTCCGGGCTTTTGGTTATGGCAAAAACACCAAAGGCAATGACGCATTTGGCCAAACAATTTTTTGATCACACAGTTCACCGCCGTTATGTTGCATTGGTATGGGGTGATTTTGAAGAAGAAGATGGAACTATTGTTGCGCATGTTGGCCGCCATCAAAGATTCAGGAAATTATTCACTGCTTATCCTGAAGGTGAATATGGAAAGGAAGCTATTACTCACTATAAAGTTTTAGAAAAATTTAATTATGTAACGCTTGTAGAATGCAGGCTTGAAACCGGCCGCACACACCAGATTCGTGTGCACATGCAATATATTGGCCATCCGCTTTTTAATGATGAAACTTATGGCGGCGACAGAATTGTAAAAGGAACTGTGTTTACAAAATATAAGCAATTTGTAGATAATTGTTTTTCACTTTGTTCGCGCCATGCATTGCATGCACAACTGCTTGGCTTCATTCATCCGGTTACAAAAAAAGAAATGAATTTTGAAAGTGAATTACCCGAAGATATGAAAGCAGTGATTGAGAAATGGAGAAATTATAGTGTCAACAGGAATTTATAAATAGTATGTGTAACAAAAAAATGGGACACTGATTTCACTGATTTACAAGGAATTTTTATTATGCTTCATTTGTGAAAATTTGTGTAATAAACAATTTGATTAAAACAAAAGATAGAGCAATGGCTTATCAATTAGTATTAAGTTTTATCTGTGAAAATCGGTGTAGTTCGTGGCAATCATTTTACAAAATCAAACAACGTTGCTGTAAAAACTCCCCGTTCTCTTTTCTTAAAAATGGCTTTCCAGTTTCCATTATAACGCAACAAAGATGGAACTAACAGGTCACCAACTTTTGTCATTTGAACTTCCATATCTACTTTAAAATCATAAACACCTGCATCATAGCTTAATGAATAATTACGGGCAACAATTTCAAAAGTTTTTTCATTGAACCATGTTGTCATTTCATTAATCACTACACCATTTTGTTTTCCATCTTTTACTTTTATTGTAAACACATAGCATGGTGTATTGTTATAATCCCGATAATCAATATTCATGTCATATTTATCGGCCATTGATTCATCAAAGATTTCTGTTTTGCCACTAATGAATGGAAGGCCATTTATTTTTTTCCCCGGATTAAAAAATAACATCTTCAATTGTTCTTTATGCTTTTCCATTCCGCTTAATCCTTCGGTAGAAAACTCATGTCCTTTTACAATATTATCTTCTCCGCAAACAGAATCTTTTGTAAAAAATAATCCCGCATACATCTGCGCTGTATAATAATTATAATTCCCATTTTCATCATACATATCACCGGTGGAAGCATGTTCAAGCACTTCCATCTTCCTGCAATTACCGATTCGTATTTGTTTCGTTTTGCTGCGCAAAGAAGCGAGGATATTATTATTTTTATCCAGCATTCTAATATCATTTAAAGAAGTATAACCAATGATGCGAAGATTACGGAATGCTTTATAAAAAGTGGTATCATTTTTTACGCGGTTAATAAAAGATGGAACATCTAATTTATTATTGACTACGATTTCAGAGAGTGTAATGTAATTATCCTTCACTTTCACAGTAGTATCTTTTTTTTGCTGTGCAAAAAGTAAAGAAGAGTAAAATAATAAAATGAAAAGCGTAAAAAACTTTTGTAACATTCCGTAAAAATAATTCTTAAAATGTTGGAAGAAATGCAAAATGAATTTCGTTATTTTTTATTGGCTATAAAATAACATTTTGCATGTAATAACAGGTTATTTATTAAATGACATTTTATAATCCACAGAAACTTTTCCTTTGGAAATATCATCCAGCTTACGTTTCAAAAGGCTCTTCTTTAAAGGTTTTAAATAATCAATAAAAAGTTTTCCGTCAATGTGATCGTACTCATGCAAAATTACCCTTGCGGTAATTCCAATAAAAGTCTTAGTATTTTTTTTAAATTCTTCATCAAGAAAAGTAATATTAACCTGTTCTTTTCGTAAGATATCTTCTCTTATTTTTGGAATGCTAAGGCAACCTTCATTATATGGCCAATCTTCACCGTCAATATCATTGATTTTTGCATTGATGAAAACCCCTTTATAGCCAACGTCGCCGGGGTAAGTATCCTTTTCATCCTCTTCAAGATTTTCGATTATTTGAATGCTATCCATTACAAACAAGCGAATATCTTTGTTAACCTGTGGTGCGGCCAAACCCACGCCCTTGCTATTGTACATGGTTTCCCACATATCAGCAACCAGTTTATCTAATTCAGGATAATCTGGAGTTATCTCCTTTCCTACTTTTCGTAAAACGGGATTTCCATACGCTACAATCGGAAGAACCATAATGAATTTGTATTATTAATTTATCGGGATGCGAATTTAAGTTTTTTTCTGTTGCTTTTTATATTGTCTTCGTGTTCGCCATATACTCCTGCAACATAATAGTAGCTGCTATTTTATCAACCGTTCTTTTATTACGGCGATCTTTTTTTTTCATACCCATATCAAGCATGGCTTGCTTTGCCAGTTTAGAAGTAAATCTTTCATCAACTTTTTTTATTGGAATATTAGGAAATTCTTTCTCAAGTTTTAAAATGGCTGCCTTTACTAACGGTGTGGCATGTGTGTCAGAATCATCAAGGTTTTTTGGCTCGCCTATTACAATTAATTCCACTTCTTCCTGTTGAAAATATTTTTTTAAAAAAGAAAGTAAGTCTTTGGAATCCACCGTTGTTAAACCGGTCGCAATAATTTGCAATGGATCTGTAACGGCAACGCCTGTACGCTTTAATCCATAGTCAATGCAGAGAA
The DNA here is from genome assembly GCA_038244655.1 of Chitinophagales bacterium. Lineage (GTDB taxonomy): Bacteria > Bacteroidota > Bacteroidia > Chitinophagales > Chitinophagaceae > Ginsengibacter. The sequence continues at coordinate 62,892 of JBBRTG010000012.1, read as the reverse complement.
TTCGCGGCATGATGAAATTTTAAATTTTAGAATCACGATTTTAGAATAAAAAAATATCCAGCAAAACAAAGAGGCTAAATATTACAGATGCAATTCCATTCGAAGTAAAAAAAGCTCTGTTTATTTTACTCAAATCTTTCGGCTTAACTAATGTATGCTGGTAAAAAAGAAAACATGCGAATACTCCTACGCCTACCCAATATAACCAGCTAAAATGTCCTGAAATTCCCGCAATAAAAATAGAAATGAACGATAAAAAATGAAGCGCCTCACTTACCAAAAGCGCTTTCTTCATTCCAATCCATGAGGGAATCGAATGTAAATTATTAAGCCGGTCAAATTCTTCATCCTGTAAAGCATAAATAATATCAAAGCCACTTACCCAAAATAAAACTGACAAAGAAAACAATACAGGTACAATGGCAAACTTTCCAGTAACAGCTATGTATGCGCCAATAGGCGCAAGGCTCAAACCAAGGCCTAGCACAAGATGGCACAAAGGTGTAAATCTTTTTGTGAAGCTGTAAAAGAGAATAACGAATAGCGCAACAGGAGCCAGCACCATGCAAAGAGCATTTATAAAATAAGTTGCAGCAACAAAAGCAATGCAACTAATCACCACAAATGTCATTGCGTTTCCTTTGCTTATAATACCAGATGGAATTTCTCTCACAGCTGTTCGCGGATTCTTTGCATCATATTCAGCATCAAGCCAGCGGTTGAAAGCCATTGCCGCACTGCGTGCGAAAATCATACATAACAAAACAAATATTAAAAGCTCCCACCAGGGTTTGTATGTTTGGTAATGCACTGCCCGAAGCCCGATAAAAAACCCAATAAAAGCAAAAGGCATTGCAAATACAGTGTGGGCAAATGTTACCAGGGATAAATAATTTTTAACTGAATTCATTTCTTTAATAAAAGTTTAGTATTAATTTCTTCTATCCTGTTAATCTTATTAATCCCAAAAATCCTGGTTCTGACAATTTCCCACAAAACTATTCCGACAGCTACTGAAATATTTAAAGAATGCTTTATGCCAAATTGTGGAATTTCTATACATCCGTCACAAAGCAAAATTGTTTCCTGTTCAACACCTGAAACTTCATTGCCAAAAACAAATGCAATTTTATCAATGATAAGTTCAGGAAATTTTTCAAGAGAAATACTATCCGAAACTTGTTCAATTGCAAAAATTTTATACTGAAGTTGTTTAAGATGTTGAATAGCAATTTTTGCATTTTCAAAATATTTCCAATCAACTGAATCCTGCGCACCTAACGCGGTTTTTGAAATTTCTTTATGTGGTGGCTTTGCTGTATAACCCGTTATATAAACCGCCTCAATTAAAAATGCATCCGCGGTACGAAACACGCTTCCAACATTATAAGCACTCCGGATGTTTTCAAGGATTACTGTCACGGGAATTTTTTCAGCACGCCGGAATTCATCAACTGATTTACGGTTAAGCTCCTTCATACTAAGTTTTCTCATCAAAAGGCTATTAATTTGCAAAAATAGTTGAAAAGCCTCATCCCAACCCTTCTCCGAAGCATAAGCACACGGCTTACCATTAATTCTCAAAGTAGCTTAATGGTTAATTGGTTTAGAAGTTTGGAATTTTATTGAATCAATTGGCTATTTATTCTACAATTGTTTTATTGTTGCATTTTTAAGTCAATAGAAATGTATAAAATTTTTATAATGAAATAAAATATTGTTTTCACTTTAATAAATGATGGCTTCAGATTTAGTCCCTCTCCTTTGGAGGGGGGTTGGGGTGAGGCCCAAATAATAAATGGCTTCTGCAGATACACCTTTAATGAAACAGCATAATGCAATCAAGGCGAAATATCCTGATGCAATTTTGCTTTTTCGTGTGGGCGATTTTTATGAAACTTTTGGTCAGGATGCTATAACTGCATCGCGGGTGCTGGGCATTACTTTAACCAAAAGAAACAGCGCTTCTGCGACTACGTTAGAGTTAGCAGGATTTCCGCATCATGCGCTGGACACGTATTTGCATAAGCTTGTAAAAGCTGGCTATCGGGTTGCAATATGTGATCAATTGGAAGATCCAAAACTGGTGAAAGGAATAGTAAAACGTGGCGTTACAGAATTGATAACGCCCGGCGTTGCAACCAATGATAAATTGCTTGAGCATAATAACAATAATTTTTTATGCGGTATTCATTTTGATCATGAAAAAACAGGCGTCGCTTTTCTTGATATTTCAACAGGTGAATTTTTTATTGCTGAAGGTGATAAAGAATATGCAGATAAATTATTGCAAAGCCTTAATCCTGCCGAAGTTATTTTTCAACGCAATCAACAGAAAGAATTTAAACATTTCTTCGGAAGCAAATTTTATACTTACACACTTGATGAATGGATTTTTACAGAGCAATATGCAAAAGAAAGTTTATTAAAACATTTCGGAACTCAAAGCCTGAAAGGTTTCGGGGTGGAAGATTTATCAACAGGCATTATTGCCGCTGGTGCTATTTTACATTATTTAAAAGATACCGAACATCCCAATCTTCAACACATAACTTCATTACAAAGAATTGATAAAGCAGATCACCTCTGGATGGATCGATTCACTATAAGAAATCTTGAATTGCTTGGTGGTGTTGAAAGCAATAATTCTTTATTGAAAGTTTTAGATAATACACAATCGCCGATGGGCGCACGGCTGCTGAAACGATGGCTGGTAATGCCTCTTACAGAGATCAGCAAAATTGAAGAGCGACAGGATTTAGTAGAATATTTTATTAAATCTCCTGATGAAAGAAATAAAACTGGCCAGCATATAAAACAGGCGGGCGACATTGAACGGCTTGTAAGTAAAATTCCTCTAAAGAAAATAAATCCAAGAGAAGTTTTACAAATTGCTAAAGGATTAAAGCTGGTAAGCCTGGTAAAAGAGCTTTGCGATATTTCTTCCAATCAATATTTAAAAAGATTAGGTGATTCATTGAATCCATGTAAATACATCAGCGATAAAATTTTTAAAGAAATTATTGAAAACCCGCCGGTCGCCGCTTCTAAAGGAAATATTATTGCAGCAGGAGTAGATGCTGCATTAGATGATCTTAAAAACATTGTTACTAACGGTAAGGGGCACCTGCTAAAATTACAACAGCAGGAAATTGAAAAAACAGGTATCTCATCTTTAAAAATAGGATTCAATAATGTGTTTGGATATTACCTTGAAGTAACCAATACGCATAAAGATAAAGTGCCGGAAGTATGGATGAGAAAACAAACGCTTACCAATGCCGAAAGATATATAACGCCTGAGCTGAAAGAGTATGAAGAAAAAATAACCGGTGCAGAAGATAAAATTTTTCAGCTTGAATTACAGATTTATGAACATTTATTAAATGAGCTGCAGGATTACATTGCGCCCATGCAATTGAATGGCCATGTGCTTGCAGTGCTGGATTGCATTATTTGTTTTGCCAACAATGCATTGCAATACAAATATAAAAAGCCCTTACTTCACAATGGCTATGAGCTTGATTTAAAAAGCAGTCGCCACCCAGTAATAGAAAGAAATTTACCACAAGGTGAAAGCTATATTGCGAATGATATTTTTTTAGATCCACAAACACAGCAGGTTATTATTTTAACCGGGCCAAACATGAGCGGTAAAAGCGCCATTCTGCGGCAGACAGCTTTAATAACATTGATGGCTCACATGGGAAGTTTTGTTCCTGTTGAGGAAGCAAAGATTCCACTAACAGATAAAATTTTTACGAGAGTTGGAGCAAATGATAATTTAAGCAGCGGCGAAAGTACTTTTATGGTTGAAATGAATGAGACTGCAAGCATCATTAATAACATTACTTCAAGAAGCTTGATTTTATTAGATGAAATTGGGAGAGGCACATCAACTTATGATGGCATTTCAATCGCATGGAGCATTGTTGAACATCTCCAAAAATCTTCGTCTATGCCCAAGACGTTATTCGCTACACATTATCATGAATTGAATGAGTTAGAGAATAAATTTGAAAGAGTAAAAAATTTCCACATAACGCATAAAGAAGCTGGAAATAAAATTATTTTTTTAAGAAAGCTTGCTCCCGGCGGAAGCACACACAGCTTTGGTATTCATGTGGCAAAAATGGCCGGAATGCCGCCCTCGCTTATTGACCGGGCCAATGAAATATTAAAACAACTTGAGGCCAAAAATGTTGATGCTTCTGCAGAAGAAAATAATGCTCAGTCTTCTAAAAAAAATAAAAGCATCAAAGAAAATTTGAAAGATCTTTCTGCGCCGCAATTGCAACTAAGCATCTTTGATGCGCACTCACAGGCCTTTGAAGACATAAGAAAAATTCTTGAAGCAGTTGATATTAATCGCTTAACTCCGGTGGAAGCTTTATTAAAATTGCAGGAAATAAAGGGGATGGTGAAGTAGGGCCTCCCTGCCCTCCAAAGGAGGTTTATAAGACACAGCCTAAGCATATAAGATACTACAACAATAAAACAATCAACAATGAAATCTTACCTGTCATAATCATACACAATAAATCCCCATGGTTCAATACTAAATACATGCGTTGAGCTTACTTTTTCTTTTTGAGATAAAAAAACATTTAAAGGCTGACCATAAATACTTTTATCTTTTATGGTGAAGCTTTGCGGCTGGTTAGATAAATTTAAAATCACTGCAACTTTATGTCCTGCTTTTTCTCTTACATAAGCAAAAATGGCATTATCATTTGCTGTAACTAATTTTTTATACGATGCATCAGCAGCCAATGCCACATTTGTTTTGCGAAGGTGTAACATTGTTTTGTAAAAAGGAGCCATTGCATATTTGCCAGTCCATTGAATAGAATCTTTTACAAAAAATTTCAAACGTTTTTTATTAGATATTTCTTGCCCGTCATAAATTAAAGGAACACTTTGATACATTGTTTGTGTAAACACTGCAAGCGCTTTAGCGGCATCTCCAAATCTTTCAAACTCTGTTCCTTCCCAACTATTCCAGTCATGGTTAGTTGTAAAATACATGCGATATGAATTTTTAGGAAATATTTTAATGTCATGATTTATGATAGAATCAACCTGTGCTAATGAAATTTTACCTGCATAAAAATGAACAAAGCCTTCCATTACACTCCACGCATAAGTTTCATCAAAACCTGCTGTATGCAATTCGGGCTTTTCACCTTCAGCAAGCATAAAAACATTTTTAATTTTTTTTAAAGAGTCAATGCATTGTTTCCAAAAATCTGCCGGCGGCCCTTCTGCTACATCGCAACGAAATCCATCAATATTGCTTTGCTTTATCCAAAACTTCATTGCATCAATCATACTATCACGAAGCTCATTATTTGCATAATTGAGTGTACGTGTATCGCTCCAGTCATCTCTATAAGTAAAATTTCCCAAGCTATCTTTTTTATAAAAATCAGGATGAACTTTTATCCAGTGATTATCAGGAGAACTATGATTTGGCACCCAGTCAGTAATAACCTTGAAACCCATCGCATGAGCATGTTTCACTAAATTTTTCCAATCCTGCATAGTTCCGAATTCTGGATTTAAAGCCTTATAATCCCGAACCGCATAATAACTTCCCAACTCTTGTTCAGTTGCTTTTCTTCCTTCAATTCCAATAGGCGTTATAGGCATAAACCAAAGTATTTCAACACCCATTTTTCTAAGGCGTGGAAGGCTTTTCCCGAAATCTTTAATAGACGATGAAGCCGTATATTGTCGCAGGTTCACTTCATAAATATTACTTTGTTCGCTCCACGCAGGATGTGAAGTCTGCTGAGCAAAATTTATATTTATAACGAATAGAAAAATACCTGTTAGCAATTCAATCTTATATTTCAATTTCATACCAATAATTTATATTGAAGTTAAATAATTTCTCTTTGAGGTAAACAATTACATTTTAGCTTTACGACCTTAAAATATAATCGATGGAAAAAACGACAATGTATTATCATGATTACCTCGAACTTGATAAAATTTTAGATGCACAACACCCGGAAAGTTTTAAAAAAGAAAATGAACGTGCTCATGATGAAATGTTGTTTATCATTATTCACCAGGCCTATGAATTATGGTTTAAGCAGATTTTATTTGAAATGGATTTTATAATAAATGTTTTTAAGAAAGATAAAATTGATGATAATTCAGAAGATTTAAATCTTGTACGCCATCGCCTGAATCGCATTATAAAAATTCTGGAACTGATTACACAACAAATCACTTTACTGGATACTATGACTCCGTTGGATTTTCTTGAATTCAGAAATTTATTGATTCCTGCTTCCGGTTTTCAAAGTGTGCAGTTTAGGGAGATTGAGGCCACGCTTGGGCTACAAATGGATAAGCGCTTTAATAAAGATTATTATAAACGAACCAATGAAGGTGGGTTTGATAAAAAAGATTTTGATAAAATAAATGAAACTGAAAACGCAACCAATCTTTTATCGCTTGTAAATAACTGGCTGGAACGAATACCTTTTTTTGAAAAAGATTTATGGAAAAATTATACAAATCAATTTCCTGTTAGTAATGGCATGCATCCATTCTGGAATGATTACAGGAACATTTATAAAAACGGATTGAATGAAAAAGAAGCCAGCAAAATAAATGATTTTGATTTCGTTTTTTTTGAAAATAAAAATAATTTGCCTTACGATTCATTACCAGCAAAACCTACACTTTCTCCATCTGCCATGCGTGCAGCTTTATTCATTATGCTTTACCGTGATTTTCCTGCTTTTCAAACTTCTTATCAAATATTGGATGCGCTGGTAGAAATAGATCATCAAATGTCTAACTGGCGGCACAAGCATTTAGATATGGTTCGCCGAATGATAGGAATGCGCATGGGAACCGGCAACACCAGTGGTCGTGGCTATTTGGAAGGAGCATTAGCGAAGCATTATATCTTTAAAGATATTTCAGGGCTTTCTACTTTTTTAATTGAAAGAAGAAATTTACCAAAGCTTCCAGAGGAATTAATTCAAAAACTGAGTTATAGTTTTTAGCTCGAAATTCTTAGTTTAAGTTTGGTAGAACTCGAACTCCGAACTATGAACTCTGCCATCAATCCATTTCTTCTCTTATTTCATCAGAAATATTTACAAGCACTTTATCAATACGCTGGCCATCCATATCTACTATTTCAAAAGTAAAACCACGCCACTCAAAAGTATCGCCGGTTTCAGGAATGCGTTTTAGCTCATGCAAAACAAAGCCGGCAAGCGTATCAAATTCATTCTCGCCTTCATTTATCCAGATTGTTTTATCGTACCATGTAAGAAAATCATAGAATTGAATCTGTGCATCTATAAGATAACTTCCATCTTTTCTTTCTACAATTCCGTATTCATCATCTGCCTCTTCGGGCATTTCACCTACGATGGCATTTAAAATATCTTTAACTGTAATCATTCCCTGCAAGCTTCCATATTCATCTACAATAAATGCATAATGAATTTTTGTTTTTTTTATTTTTTCAAGCACCTGGTAAGCCGAATTATTTTCAGGTATAAACAATGCGCTTTTAAGAAGGCTCGCAATTGTTGCATCAGGCTGCACATACAAATCTTTAACATACACAATGCCTTTTACATCGTCAATGCTTCCTTCACAAATAGGATAAACAGAATGCTGGTGATCTTTTATTTTTTCTTTTACTGATTCTTTATCTTCATTTATATCAAAAAAAATAATATCTGTGCGATGCGTCATCAAAGAAGTTATGTTTCTATCCCCCAGGTGAAATACCCTTTCTATTATATCTTTTTCTTCTTCTTCAATTGCACCCATTTCACTTCCTTCGTTTATCATCGCTTTTATTTCTTCTTCAGTTACCTGGCTTTCTTTGTGTTTTTTTATATTAAGCAATTTAAAAAATCCGGTGCTAAGTTTACTAAGTAACCATACAACAGGAAAAGAAATACGACTGAGGATTTTTATAGGCATTGCAACATTCTTGGAAATTCTTTCAGGCCTTAAAATGGCGAACCGCTTAGGAATTAATTCACCAAATAATATAGAAAGAAATGTTACGAGTATTACAATTAATACAGTGGCAAGCGTTCCTGCATAAGGTTTTAAAAAATTAATTTTTTCCAGCCACGGTTTTAAAGAATCACTGAAATTTTCACCTGAATACACACCCGTTAATATGGAGATAAGAGTAATATAAATTTGCGTAGTAGATAAAAAAACATCCGGGTTTTCCTTAAGCTCAAGCGCCGCCTTCGATTTTTTATCGCCTTTGGCAGCGCTGCCTTCAAGCCGGGTTTTCTTTGCAGATAATAATGCAAGCTCACTCATTACTAACATACCGTTAAGCAGTATCAGGCAGGTTAAAATGATAATTTGGATCATAAATATTTTTTTCAGCTTTGGGCGTTAAGCCCAATCTTGTTATTAAAGATTTTAGCGGGGATGTAACCAAGAATTACACCAACTATTGCACCACAGAATACATCCAATGGAAAATGCACACCCACATATACCTGTGCATAAGAAATAAAAAATGCCCACAAAAAAATGTATCCCCAATATGGACTCACCTTTTTTTTGAATGTAGTAAATATAAACATTGCTGCCGCAAAATGATTAACCGCATGAGAAGATGTAAAGCTTGAGCTCACCGGACAATAGCTTACAAGAAAACGCACTTTATCTGCAAGCGAAGGATCGTGACAAGGACGCAGGCGAAAAAAGTTGTCTTTTATAAGATCGCTGCTTACAAAATCACTAAGCATTGCATTCATTGCAAAAAATAAAACCCAATACCATCCTTTGGCTTTAAAATTTATAGTGGTAAATAAAATAAGAAAAAAATAAAAGGGAATCCAAAAGTATGCTTCGCGAATAAATGGTATAACACCGTCAAAAAAAGAATTATGCCATTGGCCGTTAAGCTTTGAAAATAAAAAATAATCCAAATTTTTTATCCCTGCCGGAATATACATGTCAGGCTGAATTTCTAATAAGTTCATCGGTTGCAAAAATAGTTATTCATTAATAAGTCGATTGATTTATTGATTAATAAGATAATTAGTTATTAGTTGATGAGTTGATAAGGTAGCTTGCAATTCGTGTAATTCGATTTAATTTGTGTAATCAACAATTCTTCTTTCAATGTCAACTTTTCCCCGTCTTATTAAATGGATGTTTTTTACAGCAATCACATTTTTGGTTTTTATGACTATCATGAGGTTTGCATTTTTTTTTCATTTCAGACCGGCTCAATATTCATTTGCAAACAGCATGAAAGCATTTTTATTGGGATTGAATTTTGATGCAAGAATAGTTTGTGGCATCGTGCTTTTTCCATTTCTTATTGGCAATCTTCATTTACGTTTTAATAATAAACAAAGCATTTCAGCAGGCAGTATTATTGAATTGTTCATCACTATTTTAATTATGGTGCTGATAATTATTTTTATGAAGAAAGGGCACGCATCCGTTTCAATATTGATCAATATGAGTGTTTTATTTGCGTTAATACTTGTGTGGCTTTTTATTACAAAAAATTGCAACCCATTTGAAAATGCTGCGTCAAGGAAAATTTTCAAAATTTATTTCTTTGTAATTACCCTTTCACTTGTGTTGCTTTATGCTGTTGATTTTGAGCATTACGATTACCTGCATCAACGATTGAATGCAAGTGTGTTGAATTATACACAAGATGCAAAAATTTCTATGAATATGGTTTGGGAAACGTATCCTGTTTTTACGCTGTTACTTTTAGTTATCATCTTCACTGCAATATTATATTGGCTAATTATTTTATGGTTTAAAAAATTAAATTTCAGTGTTTACAGAGGCCATATCATTTCTAAATTTGTATTAGGATTTGTATTTGCTATTTTATTAGGTATAGGCATTTTTGGAAGATTAAATCAATATCCATTACGCTGGAGTGATGCATTTTCATTTGATGATGATTTTAAAGCCAACCTTTCTTTAAATCCTGTTCAAAGTTTTTTAAGCACACTCGAATTCCGCAATTCTTCTTACGATCTTAAAAAGGTAAAAGAGTATTATCCTTTGATGGTTCAATATCTCAATATTAAAAATACAGATAGTATAAAACTAAATTATAAAAGAACTCATGAAGCTGCACCGGAAGCTAACAAGCCAAATGTTGTTGTTGTAATCTGTGAAAGTTTCAGCGCTTATAAAAGCAGCATGTGGGGCAATCCATTAAATACTACACCTTACTTCAATGAAATGTGTAAGCACGGAATTTTTTTCGATCGCTGCTTTACACCCGCTTACGGAACAGCCCGCGGAGTATGGGCTGTTGTTACCGGCATTCCGGATATTGAGTACCCAAATACTGCAAGCCGCAATCCTGCTTATGTTGATCAAAATACAATTATTAATGAATATACAGGTTACGATAAATTGTATTTTTTAGGCGGAAGTACAAGCTGGGCCAATATAAGAGGATTGCTTACTAATAATATTGCGGGACTGCATTTATATGAAGAGCATGATTATAAAGCCAAAGCAATTGATGTATGGGGTATCAGCGATAAAAGACTTTTCCTGGAAGCCAATGATGTTCTAAAGCAGCAAACTCATCCGTTTTTTGCAGTAATTCAAACAGCAGATAACCATAGACCCTACACCATTCCTGATGAAGACAAAGAGACTTTCCCACTAAAAAAATATTCTACCGATTCATTAAAAAGATTTGGATTTGAAAGCAATGAAGAATTAAATGCATTCAGATACACTGATTTTAGTTTTCAGACTTTTATTGAAGCGGCAAAAAAAGAATCTTATTTTAATAATACCATTTTTGTTTTTGTTGGCGATCATGGAATAAGAGGTGATGCAAGCGATATGTTTCCCAAAGCATGGTCAATAGATGGATTAACTACGCAACATGTTCCATTGCTTTTTTACTCGCCTGCATTATTAGCTCCGCAACGAATTGACAGAACCTGCTCACAAATTGATCTTTTGCCTTCTGCATCAGCGCTTGCGCATGTACCTTATGTTAATACAACATTAGGAAGAAACTTATTTGATACTTTAAAAAATGATTCAGTTAGTTTTAAAAATCTTGCATTTTTATTTGATGCAAATATTAAGCAAATAGGAATTGTGACAGATGAATATTGCTATGTTCACAACCTTTTAAGCGGCACTGAAGATTTCAGATCGAGCCGTGATAATGTTCCATTACAAAAAACAACTACCATAGACGCAGATAAAAAAACAATACAATCATTAGCACAAGCATATTATGAAACTGCACGTTATATGATGCTGAATAATAAAAAGGAAAATGTAAAGAAGTAAGAAATGTGCAATACCATGAAGCCGTATCTTTGCAAGTCATACGAAAATGATTATAAAAAGTACATTACCTAAAAACGTTCCTTTAACCATTCAATGGCTTTTAATATTATGGTTTATTTATGTTTTGATTTTTACGCTCTGCAGGGTATCCACCGTATTTTTATTCAAGCCTCCTAATCTTTCTCTTTTATCTTTGCTACCTTCCTTCTGGCTTGGCTTTCGCTTCGATGCCAAATGGATCTCAATAATTCTTTTACCCATTGCCATACTTTCAACATACACAAAATTTTCACCTTTTTTTTCTGAAAGAAATAAACGTTTCTGGTCTTACTACCTGGCAATTGCCACCATCATTGTATTATTTTTCTTTGGCGCTGATTTTGGAAATTTCAGTTACAATCATACTCGCATTAATGCAAGCGCATTAAATTTTGCAGAAGATCCGATTATATCATTTAAAATGCTTTGGCAGAGCTATCCTATGATTTGGATTGTTGCAGCATTGGTTGTTGCCGTTATTTTAATGGCCAAAGTTTTTAAAAAGGCACATGTACAAACGCTGAAAAGAAATCTCCAAAAAAATACAATTTATAAAAAACGCTGGCATGCAGGAGCCATCATTTTTTTGGGCTGGTGCCTTTATGGTGTGTTTTCATTCAGGCCATTAAAATGGAAAGATGCTTTTGAATTGAATGATAATTTTAAATCATATGTGGCATTAAATCCATTGCAGAATTTTTTTACCACATTACAATTCCGCAAACCATCGTTCAACGATGCTAAAGCAAAATCATACTTTCCCGTTATCGCCAATTTTCTTCAGCTCGATTCTAAAAATATTAATGATAAAGATTATACAAGGGAAGTTTTACCGGATAGTAAAGCCCTGGAAAGCAGGCCCAATGTAGTTTTGGTTATTTGCGAAAGTTTCAGCATGTACAAAAGCAGCATGAGCGGTAACCCTCTTAATACCACCCCGTATTTTAAAACAATGTGTGATAGCGGATTATTTTTTAACCGCTGCTTTACACCAACATTCGGAACAGCGCGTGGAGTTTTTGCAATTCTTACAGGAACTCCTGATGTTCAGCTTTCAAAATTTTCTTCACGTAATCCGGAAGCTATTCATCAGCATACAATAATTAATGATTTTGAAGATTACAACAAATTTTATTTCATTGGCGGCAGCAGCGATTTCAACAATTTTGAAGGACTCTTAAAAAATATTGACAGCATACATATTTACCAGGAAGGCTCTTATAAATCTCTTCCTTTAAATGTTTGGGGCATTAGCGATAAAAACCTTTTTACTGAAGCTGAAGATGTTTTTTCAAAACAAAAAAAACCATTCTTTGCTGTGATTCAAACAGCAGATAATCATCGTCCATACAGCATTCCGCCAGAGGATGCTGATTTTGAAAAAAGAATTGTAAACGAAGATACGCTCCATAAATATGGCTTTGAATCGTTGGAGGAATTCCAATCATTTTGCTATACCGATTATTGTTTCAAAAAATTAATAGAAGAAGGAAAAAAACAAAGCTGGTTCAACAATACCATTTTTGTTTTTGTTGGCGATCATGGTGTTGAAGGCGATGCTTCTGCTTTGTATCCGGATGCATGGACTTCAGGAAGATTGAGCGATGAACATGTGCCATTATTATATTATGCGCCTCAATTATTAACACCACAAGCGAGACATGAGGTGGTTTCTCAAATTGATGTTTTGCCCACGCTTGCAGGTATGCTGCACCAGCCTTATACAAATACTACCTTAGGAAGAGATTTGTTGCATTCAAAAAATAAAACAGATGTGTCGTTTATTATTCATCATGATGAAGGAAACATTGGAGTGGTTACCAATGATTATTATTTCGTAAAAAATTTGCGTATAAATAAAGAAGAGCTTATGCCGGTACAATCAAATATTCTTTCTCTTACTCCTGCACAAAAAGATTCTGTAAAACATGAACTTTCTCAACTTACATCTGCCATTTATGAAACTGCAAAATGGATGCTGGTGAATAATAAGAAATGATAAATTGATTAATGAACTATCTTCTTCGCAATCATAATCATGCGGGGAGAATTTTTTACATGGTAGCCATTGAAGTTATAATCACCAAATACTTCCTGTATTTGCAATTGCTGATAAGCGAGCATTTCAGTAAAATCGCCTAAAGAAAATTTAGCTACTTTTTCCTGGTGTTCTATTGGTTTTTCCAGTTCTTCATCTTCAATAACTATTTTTTTATAAAAATGGGTTTCATCAAACCATTTGGTTATAAAATAAGTAACGTCGTCAATCTCAATTTCAGATGTATGAACCAAGTGGTCTTCGGCATAATGAGTATTGAGGTAATCAATTACAAAAATGCCATTAGGTTTTAGAGACTGGGCAATTGTTCTTATGGCATTATCATGTTCCCGTCTTGTATTAAAATACCCGAAGCTGGTAAAAAAATTAAAGGCATAGTCAAAATAATTTATCCAAAAAGGAAGGCGCATATCATGCAAAAAAAACTGCAGGTTTTCGGTTTCATATTTCTTAGATTCTGTAATACTATCTGCTGAGAGATCAATGCCCGTAACATTAAATCCCTTTGATGCAAGCATTCTTGAGTGCCTGCCTCTGCCGCAAGCAATATCAAGCATTAAAGCACCCGGCGCAGGTTTCAGGTAATCAATTAATTTATTGATAAATGAAGCGGCTTCACTTTCATCACGCTTAAAATATAATTGGTGATAATAAGGAGAATTAAACCAATCCTTAAACCAGGGCTTAGTCTCTGTCATTACACAAATGTAATAGTCAATGGTCAATTGTCAATAAGTCAATTGTCAATGCAGAAATACAAAATGACCAATGACAAATGACCAATGACAAAATATTCATTTACTAATTAGCATTATCTTTGATTCCTTAAAACATGAATTGTGGCATTGATAAAAAGTATATCCGGCATTCGGGGAACTATCGGAGGAAAGACCAGCGAAAACCTTACACCCTTAGACATTGTAAAATTTACATCAGCTTATGCAGCCTGGCTGAATTCAAAAGGTGATAATAAAAAAATTATTATTGGCAGAGACGGAAGAATGAGTGGCGAAATGGTAAGCAACCTATGCGCTAATACGCTGACTGCATGCGGTTTTGATGTAATTGATCTTGGAATTACAACAACGCCTACTGTTGAAATTGCTGTAAATTATGAGCAGGCAGCAGGTGGCATTATTTTAACTGCAAGCCATAATCCTAAAGAATGGAACGCTTTAAAATTACTTAACAGTGAAGGGGAATTTATCAATTCAAAAGAAGGACAAAAAGTTTTAGAAATTGCAGAAAAAGAGAATTTTATTTTTGTTACTGTTGACAAAATTGGCACTTATAAAAAAGATACATCTTACTTACAAAAACATATTGATGCAGTTGTAAATTATGAATTGGTAGATGTAGCTGCCATAAAAAAGCAAAAATATACTATTGTTCTTGACGCGATAAATAGTTCGGGCTCTATTTATATTCCTGCTTTATTGAAAGCATTAGGTGTTAAAGAAACAATTGTTATTAATGGCGATGTAACCGGAAAGTTTGATCACAATCCTGAACCGCTTCCGGAACATTTGATTGAACTGAGCATTGAAGTAAAAAAACACCATGCTGCGTTTGGTATTGCTGTAGATCCTGATGTGGACAGGCTTTGCTTTGTTTGTGAAGATGGCAGCATGTTTGGAGAAGAATATACTTTAGTTGCCGTTGCCGATTATATTTTGAGCAAAAGGAAAGGAAATACAGTAAGCAATATGTCATCAACCAAAGCGCTGAAAGAAATTACACAAAAGCATGGCGGCGAATATTTTCCTTCCGCAGTAGGCGAAGTGAATGTTGTAAATAAAATGAAAGAAGTAAATGCGGTAATTGGCGGAGAAGGTAATGGCGGCATCATCGTTCCTGATTTTCATTATGGCCGTGATGCTCTCATTGGCATTGGATTATTTCTTACACACCTGGCACACTCAGGAAAAAGCATAAACCAGTTGCGGGGCACTTATCCTGATTATTTTATTTCAAAAAATAAAATTGCTTTGGAAACTAATGTAGATGTAAAGGAAGTTTTCAAAAAGATAAAAGATAAATACAAAAACAATCCCATAAATACCGAAGATGGATTAAAAATAGAATTTGATAAAGACTGGGTACATCTCAGAACCAGCAATACAGAGCCTATCATAAGAATTTATTCAGAAAGCAATTTTGAAACTACCGCTCAAAATATTGCCAGAAAAATTATGAAAGATATTCATGAAGCGATGTAAATTCCTAAAATGATAATTTGCTAATGTGATAATGTGCCAATGGACAATAGGCAATAAACAATTAGCAATAATAACAATTAAACAATTTAACTAATAAATTAATTAACCAATTAACTATCAATGGATAGAATTTATTTTGACAATGCTGCCACAACTGCACTTGATCCTGTAGTGCTTGAAACGATGATGCCTTATTTAACGGAGAAATTTGGTAATCCATCTTCAATATACTCTTATGGACGTGAAACCCGCATGGCAATTGAAATGGCCCGGAAATCTGTGGCAAAAATTTTAAATGCTCATCCTGCAGAAATTTTTTTTACAAGTGGGGGTACAGAAAGCAGCAATACTGCAATCAATGCAGCAGTGTATGATCTTGGCTGTAAGAGAATTATAAGTTCACCCATTGAACATCATGCAACTTTACATTGCCTTGAACATCTTGAAAAGATTGGATCCGCTGAAATTTCTTATGTAAAAGTTTTGCCCAATGGCCATATTGATATGAATGATTTGGAAACATTATTTCAGGAAAGTAAAGAAAAATGCTTAGTTACTTTAATGCATGCTAATAATGAAATTGGAAATATTACTGATATAGAAAAAGTAGGAAAACTTTGTAAAAAATATAAAGCTATATTTCATAGCGACACAGTACAAACCATCGGGCATTATTCATTCGATATAAGAAAACTTGCTGTCCATTTTATAACAGCTGCCGGTCATAAATTTCACGGGCCAAAAGGCGTGGGAATATTATATGTAAATGAGAATATAAAAATTAATCCATTTATGAAGGGCGGTAGCCAGGAACGTAACATGCGTGCTGGCACCGAAAATATTTACGGCATTGTAGGCTTTGCCAAAGCGCTTGAAATTGCCACCGACAATCATGATCAGGACAGTCAATATATAAGTGAATTAAAAAATTATATGAAAGAAAAACTCTTAGAAAATATTCCCAATGTATATTTTAATGGTGACCATGCAGGCAAAAGTTTATATACTGTTTTAAGTGTTGCATTTTCGAAAACAGAAAAATCGGAAATGCTTTTATTCAATCTTGATATTAATAATATTTGCGCAAGTGGCGGCAGCGCCTGCACGTCAGGTGCCGATGCAGGAAGTCATGTTATAAGGGCTATTACCAATAATCCTAATCAAGTTACTGTTCGTTTTTCTTTTAGTAAATACAACACTAAAGAAGAAGTGAAAGAAGTAGTGGAGAAATTGAAGGAAATGATTTAAAGCCCAACCCTGAAGATGCCCCCCTAACCACCGAAGGGGGAACGCAGAACCCTCTTTTCAATAAAGGATTGTCTATAAAATTTGAAGGTCTGCCCTAAAAAAATGAAAAGAATTTCAAAATCTTATGCACGCAGAATATTGTCCTTCCCCTTCGGGGAAGGGTTGTCCAAAGGACTCCTATGGAGGGATGAGGTTTCACTTCATTTTAAAACCTTCCAAAAATTTTGTAGTAAAATTCCCTGATCGGAAATTTTCATTTTGCATAAGCTGCTGATGAAAAGGTATTGTGGTTTTTACACCTTCAATAATATATTCACTAAGCGCCCTGCTCATTGTATTAATGGCTTCACTCCGGGTTTGCGCTACTGCAATTAATTTACCAATCATACTATCGTAATAAGAAGGAATTACATAACCAGCGTACGCATGGCTATCAACCCGAACTCCATGTCCGCCCGGTTGGTGAAGTACAGTAATACGTCCCGGTGATGGACGAAAATCATTATATGGATCTTCTGCATTAATCCTGCATTCAATTGCATGCATTTGAGGAAAATAATTTCTTCCTGAAATTTTTTCGCCTGCAGCAATTTTTATTTGTTCTTTTATAAGATCATAATTAATTACTTCTTCGGTAACACAATGTTCCACCTGTATTCTCGTATTCATTTCCATGAAATAAAAATTGCGATGCTTATCTACAAGAAATTCAACGGTGCCAACGCTTTCATAATTAATTGAAGATGCAGCTTTGATAGCGGCTTCACCCATTTTCTCTCTTAGCTCTGTCGTCATAAAAGGTGATGGAGATTCTTCTATGAGCTTTTGATGACGGCGCTGAATAGAACAATCACGTTCACTAAGATGGCATACATTTCCAAATTGATCTCCGGCAATCTGTATTTCAATATGGCGTGGTTCTTCAACAAATTTTTCCATGTAGATGCCATCATTCTTGAAAGATGCTGCCGCTTCGGCTTTAGCATTATCAAAAGATTTTTCAATATCCTTTTCTTCCCATACAACACGCATTCCTTTACCACCCCCGCCTGCAGTTGCTTTTAAAATAATGGGATACCCGATTTCATTTGCTGATTGTTTTGCATGTTCTACATCTCTTAGCAATCCTTCAGCACCAGGCACTACAGGAACACCTGCTTTTATCATTGTTTCCTTGGCAGTTATTTTATCGCCCATGCTGTTTATCATTTCCGGCGTAGGGCCTATAAACTTAATTCCATGGTCAGTGCATATTTGCGCAAACTTTGCGTTCTCTGCAAGAAACCCATAACCGGGATGAATAGCATCTGCATTGGTGATCTCTACCGCTGCCATTATAGAGGGTACATTCAAGTAACTATCGGCACTCGAAGGTTTACCAATACATACTGCTTCATCTGCAAATCTTACATGAAGGCTTTCTTTATCTGCTGTGGAATAAACGGCAACCGTTTTAATTCCCATTTCTTTACACGTACGTATAATCCTCAATGCTATCTCTCCCCTGTTTGCGATTAGTATTTTTTTAAACATGTTTTTTAATTAGCTAATTAGCCGATTAGTTAATGTGCTAATTAGTCGATTTTTTAATAAGTTGATTTTAAAAAATAATAACTAAACATATAACTGATTGGACTTTTTCTCCTGGCGCTGCCCAATATTTTATTAAGCACTTTTTGTATCTCTTCAAGTTTCAAAAGCACCCCATTGCATTCAGGAGATGTTTTTGAATAATCACAGAGCATAAGCCAATACTGCGTTTCATCAGCTTCTTTAGCGACAATTTTCATCTTGTGGATAAAGTCAGCTTTGCTTTCTGCATTCTGTGCTTCCATACCATTTGCTCCAATGGAAGTTCCTGATTTAAGTAATTGCCGGCTTATTGTATATTCTCTTTCCGAATCCAAAACATTACAATAATCTATTACAATTAAAGAAAAATCGAATGTCATTTTTAAAATGGGATTCGATTCAATCAATTCTTTTTTCATAACAAATTAGTTTAATAGCAGGAAGAAGTAGTCATTAGCACATTTGTACATTATCAAATTAGCTAATTAAACAGGTTCCACTAAAAACAAAGGCTGGTCAAATTCCACAGGTGAAGCATCTTCCACCAATATTTTTACAATTGTTCCGGAAACTTCACTTTCAATTTCATTAAAAAGCTTCATCGCTTCTATAATACAAACAACCTGGCCAACAGCTACTTCATCACCAACATTTGCAAATATGGGTTTGCCCGGCCCCGCTTGCCTGTAAAAGGTTCCAATCATCGGGCTTTTTATAGTAAGAAGATTATCTGGTTTGGGAGAATTTATTTCGGGCTTTTTATTTTCTTCGGAAGAAGTAACGGGAGAAGGAGGTAATTGAGCTTGCTGTTGTTGAATCTGCGGAGCAGGTGCTGCAAAATACTGGGCTGGATCTTTCCTTTGCTTAATGGTGATTTTAAAATCATTTTTTTCAATTGTGAGTTCACCAATATTACTTTTATTGACAAGCTTTACCAACTCTTGTATTTGTTTAATATCCATGTTGACAAATTAAATTTATATTATGAAAAACGGGCAGCTAAGATAGGGCAGAATGATCGAATTAAGAATGAAAAATTAAAAATTAAAATGAGTCTTCATTGATTGCGAGATTGTGAAAACTATAG
Organism: Chitinophagales bacterium; assembly: GCA_038244655.1. Lineage (GTDB taxonomy): Bacteria > Bacteroidota > Bacteroidia > Chitinophagales > Chitinophagaceae > Ginsengibacter. The sequence goes on along the minus strand of JBBRTG010000012.1, from coordinate 43,349 downwards.
ATGATTTCATTCTTAATTTTTAATTTATAATTCTTAATTTATAATTTTTAATTCAAACTATTCCTTCACCCGTTCCACATACTCACCTGTTTTGGTGTTAATGCGGATAAGTTCTCCTTCATTAACAAATAAAGGAACATTAACAGTGGCGCCTGTTTCAACAGTTGCTGGCTTTAAAGTACGGGTAGCAGTATCACCCCTCATTCCGGGCTCGCTGTAAGTTACCAGCACTACAATTTTATCCGGAAGCTCCACTCCCATTGGTTGGTCTGTTTCACCGTTTATTAATACTGAAACTTCCTGGCCATCTTTTAAAAACTGGGGTGCATCAACCATTTCAGTTGGAACAGAAATTTGCTCATACGTTACAGTATCCATAAATGTGTATCCGGTATCATCTTTATATAAAAACTGGAAAGGTTTTTTTTCAACTCTTACCGGATAAATGGTTTCGCCGCTGTTCCATGTTTGTTCAATCGTTCGGCTGTTGTCAACCCCTTTTAGTTTTGCCCATACTTTTGCAGCAGCACGGGCAGTTTTGTTTTGCCCGAATTCAATAACGGTATAAAGACTTCCGTCAATTTTTAAAATAAGCCCGGTTCTCATATCTGAAGTAGATGCCATAAAAGTTTTTTTGAGGTGGTGAAGGTATTAAAAATGATGGAATTGTCACATTGTTGAATTGTCTAATTATTCAATTCCTGATTTAGTCTTTCATTAGCACATTAGAAAATTGGCTAATTATCTAATTAATTATCTTTATCAAAATTTTTACTCTTGAAAAACATATTTTTTTTATCCGCTCTTCTATTTATTTGTTCAACCGGCTTTTCACAGGCCGATAGTACAGCGCCGGTTTACCTCAGGTTTCCAACCATTCCGCAATTTACTGTGTTTAAAGCGCCAGACAGTACTGCATTTTCAAGAAATGATTTGCAAAAAAAGAAGCCGGTTATATTTATGATTTTTAGTCCTGACTGTGAGCATTGCCAGCATGAAACAGAGGTTTTGCTTGCCAGTATTGATAAGTTTAAGAATACACAAATAGTAATGGTGACTTACCTGCCTTATGAAGAAATGATACAATTTTATAAAAATTATAAGATTGCCAACTATCCTGAAATTACCATGGCAAGAGATACCAAATTTTTCTTTCCCGTATTTTTTAAAGTAACAAATTTACCTTCCATTTTTGTGTATGATAAAAAAGGAGATTTCAAAAAAGCTTTTGAAGGAAGTGTAAAAATAGATTCGATTGCGGAAGTGCTATAATTATTGCTTCACGAATTTTTCATTCATCTGTATTTCATTCAGAACATTAATTCTTATAAAATAAAATCCTGAGCGAAGGTTACTAACGGGAATGCTTAGTTGCTTATTTTTAGAAGCTGACCGAAACTGTATAATTGCCTTACCAGTTGCATCCTGCACTATTACATTTATAACTCCTTTTATAATATCCTTTCCCCTGTAAACAAGATTGAGCATATCGTGCACAGGATTGGGATATAGCTGCCATGCATTTCTGTTTGCTTCAACAGGCGCTGGTTTTGAATAAATTTTTATTGTGGCTTGCGGCTTTTCAACAGGGTAAGAAAAAGTTGGATTGGCTACAACCGCTGTATTGGAAAGCGCTACCGTTTTATCATCAATATCATAAATTCTTACGCGGTATAGAAGTTTTCGCTCATTAGAAAATTTGTCGTGGTAAGCAAGGATTGTTGAAGAAGTATAATTCCTGAAAACAGGATTGGCGGCAGTAACCTGCCATGTAACACCATCAGCGCTTTTTAATAAAACATAAGCGGTGGTTCCATAATAATTAGTCATATTCCATCTTAGTGAAATAGAATTATTTCCTGCTTCTGCAATAGCTGTAAGTATTACTGCTGCTTTATTTTGCACACATATAAAAAGAAAAAATAAAAAAATAAAAACAGGGAGTTTCTTCATGAAAGTATTTAGAATATGACCTTTAAATTAAATAAAAGAAAGAAATGCGAAAGTTAAGGAAGGTGTAAATCCACAAACTGAAAATGGACAATAGACAATAAACAATTGACAAAGCAACCAAATAATTCAACAATAAACAATTCAACAATTCATCTACCTTTGGCGACAAATAATTTTTAAAAAATAAATACAATAAAATGAAAGTAACTGTAGTAGGCGCAGGCGCAGTGGGCGCTACTTGTGCCGATAATATTAGCAGGAAAGAACTTTGTGAAGAATTAGTTTTGCTGGATATTAAAGAAGGAATTTCTGAAGGAAAAGCAATAGATTTTATGCAAAGCGCTGCATTGCTTGGCAGTGATACAAAAATTACCGGAAGCACAAACGATTATAAAAAAACGGCAGGAAGCAAAGTGGTAATTATAACATCTGGGATCCCTCGTAAGCCTGGGATGACAAGAGAAGAACTGATTGGTATTAACGCCGGCATTGTAAAAGGTGTAACGCAAAATATATTAGAACAATCTCCTGACGCAATTATAATTGTAATCAGCAACCCGATGGATACAATGACTTACCTCGCATTAAAATCAAGCGGGCTTCCTAAAAACCGGATTATTGGAATGGGCGGCATACTTGACAGCAGCCGTTTTAAATATTATTTATCAACTGCAATGGGTTGCTCTATGCAGGATTTGCAGGCGGTTGTAATTGGCGGCCATGGCGATACAACAATGATTCCCTTAACAAGATTAGCAACATACAACGGAACACCCGTTTCCAATATTTTGGATGAAGCAACGCTGAAAAAAGTTGCTGCTGATACAATGGTTGGTGGTGCAACACTTACAGGTTTGTTGGGAACAAGCGCATGGTACGCTCCCGGCGCCGCAGGTGCAACATTAGTTGAATCAATAATTCGTGATGAGAAGAAATTAATTCCTTGCTGTGTAATGCTTGATGGTGAGTACGGGCAAAAAGATATTTGCATCGGTGTACCTGTTGTAATAGGAAAAGATGGCTGGGAAAAAATTATTGATTTCAAACTGAATGATGAAGAAAAAGCAGCTTTCAATAAAAGCGCAGATGCTGTAAGAAATATGAATGATGCGTTGACATTATAATTTGTATAGTTTAATAAATTCTATGGCAGATGTTTTTCTGCCATTTTTATTTTAAATGAAAACAATAAAGTATTAACAGAAAAATATGAAAACAATAGCAGTTGATATGGATGGCGTGCTGGCAGACACTTACAGCCAGTTTATAAAAATGCATGCAGCAGAATTTGGGAAAACTTTATTAATAAAAGACATGGATGGCTTTGCGGAATTTGAAATATTTCCAAACGGATATAACTATGTAAGAATGGATGATTTTTTTAGAAGCGCTCCTGTTATGCCCGGCAGCCAGAAAGTATTAAAAAACCTTAAGGACAAGTATGAAATTTATATAGTTTCTTCTGCAACAGAATTTCCACAAAGCTTAACAGAAAAACAATCATGGCTTAACGAACACTTTCCCTTTATTACCTGGCAGCAAATGGTTTTTTGTGGTTCTAAAAAAATTATAAAAGCTGATATAATGATTGACGACCATTTCAAGAACCTCGATTATTTTACCGGTAAAACTTTTTTATTTTCACAACCGCACAATAAATTAACTAACGATCATAAACATCGCCGTGTTGATTCGTGGCAGGAGATTGAAAAAATATTATTGGTATAAATGCAAGGCTACGGAAGATATTTATCCAGCTTATTGGGCAACAAATAAAGTATCGGCGTAATAAAATAAATAAAAATACTTACCACCGGAAAATAAAAAGAAAATATTATAGCAACAGAATAAAGTATCGGGGATATAAGAAATAATTTCTTTGCTTCGGCTTTAACATCAATTGGTATTTCCCGTGCATGCAATGTAGGCCTGTGTAAACCATAAATCCATTGCACATATAAGGTAATATTACATAAGCTGAGGTTCAATCCGTACATAAGTATGGCATACCATTTAAAAGTATTAGCAGCAAGAAACCTTGCACTGAAAGGCACCAGGCATACTACCATATAAAACAAAACTCCAAGGAAAATAAAATAGCGGTTAGTTTTGGAGATGTATTCAAAAACCATTCTGTGGCCATACCACATTATCCCCAGGATAATAAAACTAATGAGGTAACAAAATATTTCCTGCTTTATTTCGTACAACGCATTCATTAAATCATTCAATGAATTTCCTTCTACAGATGGAAGCCGTAGCTCAATTACGAGAATAGTCATGGCAACACTGAAAACCCCATCGCCTAAAGCTTCCAGCCTTCCCGCAGCCATATTAAGCTTATGTTTGTCAATGTTCATTTCCTCAATTTAAAAAGAAAACTGATGATATAAAAAATGATGATTACTTCAGGCAATTTGTCAGTTACATTTTAAAATTATAAAATACATTTTTGAAAGAAGAATTTTTTGAAGGAATTTATAAGAGCACAAACCCCAAAAAACTTTAGCATACGAAAAAAAAAATTTCTGAATGGTGGAAAATATTTAAAAGAAAATAATTTTTCAAAACTAATGTTTGCATTTCTTTGCATTTATAATTAAATAAATGAAGGCATTTATTTTTGACATGGATGGAACAATTGTAAATAATACTTCATATCACACAAAAGCATGGCTTCAGTTTTTAAGCAACAACAATATATTTATTAAAGAAGAAGAATTAGGTTCAAAAATTTATGGAATTAATAATGAAATAATCCCAAGATTTTTTGGTAAGGATTTATCAATTGAAAAAATAAAAAGCCTTGCCGCTGAAAAAGAGAAAATCTACAGAACACTTTACCAGTCATTAATAGAAGAGTTAAAAGGATTAAAAAAACTATTGAAACTTGCGAAACGAAAAGAAATTGCAATAGCATTGGCAACAATGAGTAATATTGAAAATATAAGTTTTATAATTGACTCGCTCGGTATACGATCTTATTTTGATTGTATTGCTGGTGAAGAAAATGTTACGCAAGGGAAACCACATCCTGAAATTTATGAATTGGTTCTATCTACCTTTAAAATAAAAACCCAAGATGCTATTGTATTTGAAGATTCACATAGTGGTGTTAAATCAGCGCAGGAAGCAAATATTCCTGTAATCGGAATTTGCACATCGCATTCAAAAGAAGAATTTAAAAAATGGGGCGTTAATATTTCCATCAATAATTTTGAAGAATACATTGATAATTATTTCAATTAATAAAATACTGCCATGAAATATTTTTTTCTTTCATCAATTTTCTTTTTGATAACCGGGATTTGTTCTTGTCAAAAAAAAATAATTACAAAAAGTAATTGGAAATTGGTTTGGTCAGATGAATTTAATTATAATGGCTTGCCCGATTCCTCGAAATGGAGTTATGATGTAAGAGATAAATGGTTTAATCATGAACTGCAATATTATACCAATGCCGATACTAACAATGCAATCGTTCATGATGGCTTTTTACACATCATCGCATTAAAAACCAACAAAGGAAATCATTCATATACTTCTGCAAGATTGGTTACAAAAAATAAAGGCGACTGGACTAACGGTAAGATCGAAGTAAATGCCAAACTTCCCGCCGGCCGCGGCTTGTGGCCTGCTATCTGGATGCTTCCAACTGATTGGCAATATGGAGACTGGCCTAAAAGCGGAGAGATTGATATGATGGAAAATGTTGGCTTTAAACCAGATTCCGTTTTCTTCAGCATACATACCGAAGCATTCAATCACGTTATCGGCACTCAAAAAACCAAAGGAATAAAAATCAATAATCTTTACACATCATTTCATATTTATGCAATTGAATGGAATCAAAATACAATAGATTTTTTATTGGATGATAATTTAGTATTTAGCTATACCAATTCAGGTAACGGTTATAAAGAATGGCCTTTTGATAAAAGATTTCATTTAATATTAAATATTGCTGTCGGCGGAGACTGGGGCGGCCAACAAGGAATTGATGATTCTATTTTTCCCGCAACCATGTTGATTGATTATGTTCGTGTTTATCAGAAAAAATAATTTTCTCTATTTTTTTTCAGCCTGAATTTTTTATGTATGATTCTGTTTCAAATAATTTATTGAACCTGCTTGCCGTTGTATAACATTCATTATATTTTTATAAGAAATATTGTTCATGAAAAAAATTACGAAGAAAATATTTTGGCGGATATTAATTCTGATTATCATTTTAGGCGTATATTATTGCTGGCAGAGATTTCCGCTTATCAGTGGTTATGGAGCAAAAAATTTATGCTCTGCATTTTATTTACAACATCGTAATTCTAAAGATGTAATTCATGAAGACCTTGGAGATTTCCCATTCTCTATCGGAACATATTCTGTAAATGAAAAAGATTCTTCAGTAACAGGTTCTGTTTGGGGACTGGCAAAAAAAAAAGCTATTTATCGAAAAGGGCTTGGGTGCACACTTGTAAACGATTTCAGTGAAGAAGAAATAAGATCGCAACAATTTATAATTCCACCAATACCCTTGCAAAATACAGATACTATTCCATGGCCCTATGGAGATAAATTAATTGATACCATTCCTTCTTCAATTAATTTAAAGCAAATTAATAATACATTGGAGAATACTTTTAAAGAATTAAAAAACGGCAAACCAACTTATACGAGAGCCATCTTAGTGGTTTATGACGGACAAATAATTGCAGAAAAATATTCGGATGGTTTTGATAATCACACAGTATTGTTAGGATGGTCAATTTCAAAAAGCTTTATGGGAGCTTTAACCGGCGTATTGGTGAAGGAGGGCAAACTTGATGTAAACGCACCTGCGCCTGCGCCTGAATGGAGAGATAATAATAAAAAAGGAATAACGCTCAAAAATTTACTGCAACAAACTTCAGGGCTTGATTTTAAAGAAAGTTATACCGGGCCGAGTGAAGTAACTAATATGCTATTTAATAAAGGTGATATGGCTGCGTTTACGGCTAACCGTGAGTTGAAATACAAACCGGGAACAGTATTTAATTATTCAAGCGGTAACAGCAATATTTTGAGTCGTATTATCCGTCAAACCGTTAGCGAAAAAAATTATGCTGCATTTCCTTACCAGTCATTGTTTCGTAAAATAAATATGTATTCAACGTTGCTGGAACCAGACGCATCGGGTACCTACATTGGTTCATCATACAGCTATGCAACAGCAAGAGATTTTGCACGTTTTGGTTTATTGTATTACAATAAAGGCATTTGGAATGGCGAACAAATTTTACCGGTTAATTGGGTGAAAGAATCTATACAGCCATCCAATGCAGATGTACAGAAAAAATATGGTTATCAATTTTGGCTAAATGGCTTTGATAAAAACAATCCTTCTAAACATATATTTCCAGATGTGCCCGCAGATATGTTTTATGCAGATGGATATGGCGGACAGGATATTTATATTATCCCTTCTAAAAAATTAGTTGTTGTGCGTATGGGTCTTCATGTAATTGATGAAAATAAAATGCTGAAAGAAATTATTGCAGCCGTTCGATAATATTTTTTTGGGTTAACGATATTACTCTTTTTACAAAATTAATTTTAATAAATTGATAATATAAATTTTACATTTGGGAACAGAAGTGAGCTGCCCAATTCCAGTTCTTATTTTAAAAATCAGACCAAAACAAAAGTTACCATGAAAAAGATTAAAATATTTCTGCAAACAATATTTATTTGTTTTGCATTTATTTCTTCTTCGTATGCCCAAAAAATTGAAGGCAGGGTTACTGATGGCAATGGCAACCCAATTGAAAGTGCATCCATTCTTGTTAAGTCCACCCCCACGGGAACAACAAGCGATGCATCCGGTAATTTTTCCGTTGCAGCAAAAGCCGGCGATATAATAATTATTACCGCATCAGGCTATGCAATTCAGGAGGTAAAAATTAAAGGCAATTCTATAATTTCTGTAGTGATGCAATCACAAATAACCTCTCTCGACCAGATAGTTTTATTAGGAAGCAGGCGAGGTGGAAGAGTAAAAACAGAATCGCCCGTTCCTGTTGATGTTATCAGTTTAGGAACTGCAAAACTTACCAGCGCAAAGCCCGATATTACATCGTTGCTTAACTATGCTGCGCCTTCTTTTAATTATAATAAACAAAGTGGAAGTGATGGTGCTGACCAGATAGACCTCGCTACCCTGCGTGGTTTGGGGCCAGATCAAACCTTGGTTTTAGTAAATGGTAAACGCAGGCATCAAACTGCTTTTGTTGCCGTGTTTGGTACAAGAGGCCGTGGTAATTCCGGCACAGATTTGAATGCAATACCTGAAGCTTCTATTGATCGTGTAGAAATTTTAAGAGATGGCGCTTCTGCACAATATGGCTCAGATGCTATTGCAGGCGTAATAAATTTAATCTTAAAAAAAGATGTAGATAAATGGCAAATAAATATTGGCGGTTCCGGCTACTATGATAAAAAATTCAATCCTTATTTTAGTAAAGATTTAAAACAACAATTTGTGTATAGCAATGGTTTAGATGGCGAAGCATTTAATGCAGATATAAACCGGGGCTTTGCAATTGGTAAAGCTAAAAGAGGTTTTATAAATTTAACCGGTAATTTTTTTACACAAGGCAAAACATATAGGCAGGTGCTTGATACAAATCTTAGCCATAAAAACAGCTTGCCCATAAATGCTGTACGCCGCGCCAATGGGGATGGTTCTGTAACAAGTGGTGGCGGCATGATGAATATGGAAGCGCCTTTTGCCGGCACTAAAACAACTTTCTATTCTTTCGGTGGTTACAATTATAAATCATCAGATGCATTTGCATACACACGTTCTTTTCATGGATATAATTTCGTTTCTTCATCAAGGCCCGGCAGGTTTCCTACAGATGCTAACGGTAATTTAATCTGGGATCCAAAGATTATGAAAAGTATTGCTACTCCCGGCGATTTACCAGATACTGTTTTCAATCCGCATATTCAAACACATATTACTGATTATTCTTTGGCTGTTGGGTTACGCGGCACTTTACAACATGATTGGGATTGGGATATAAGCAATACTATTGGCAAAAATGATTTTCATTTCTTCGGCGATAAAACTTATAATGCTTCTTTAGGTGCAAATGGAATTAATAAAAATCATTTTGATGATGGTGGATTTAGTTTTTTACAAAACACAACCAATCTTGATTTCAGCACACAATATCCAAAAGTAGGAAGTGGCTTAATACTTTCATTGGGCGGTGAGTTCAGGTATGAACAATATAAAATTTATTCAGGGGAAAAGGATTCTTATTTTAATTATAATTCTTCGGAAGGAAAAGCATCCGGCTCGCAAGGCTTCCCCGGTTTTCAACCTGTAGACGAAGTAAATGCAACAAGAAATAATGAAGGCGTGTATGTTCAGGCAGATTTGGATGTTACCAGTAAATGGCTTACCAGTGGTGCTGTTCGTTTAGAAAATTACAGTGACTTTGGTTTTTTAAGCACTTATAAATTTGCAACTCGTTATAAGGTTTCGCCAAATGTAAATATAAGAGGATCCGTAAGCACTGGATATAGAGCGCCATCACTTCAGCAAATTAATTTCAGCAATACTTTTACCAATGTGCAGGGGGGCAATTCTTTCGATGTAAAAATAGCGCCTAACTATAGCCCCATTACAAAAGCTGCCGGCATACCAAAACTAAAACAGGAAAAATCAGTAAATGCAAGTCTCGGTTTTACTGCAAAACCTTCCAAAGAATTTACGATTACTGTTGATGGTTATCTTGTAAAAATTAAAGACAGGATTGTGCTTTCCGGGCAATTTGATAATACCAATGCTGCATTGCAACCAATACTCGACCAATTAAATGTAGCACAGGCACAATTCTTCGCAAACGCTGTGAACACAACTAATACAGGAGTAGATATAATTTTAAGCTATGCAAAAAACTGGAGCAAGAGTAGCTTAAATATATTATTTGCCGGTAATTTTCAGGACATGAAAATTGATAAAATAAATGTTCCTGCTGCATTAAATAAATCGTATGGTGAGCGCCAGTCTTTTTTTAGCGACAGGGAACAAAAATTTGTTTTGGCATCTGCTCCTCCTGAAAAATTAGGATTAACTGTAGATTATGGTTTGGGTAAAAATTTGAAATTAGGAACACATCTTACCTACTTCGGAAAAATAACTTTGCTTGGTTACGGTTACGCACAAACGTACCCGCCAACAGTTGCGTTAGATGCAGATCCAAATACAACAGTACCGGAACAATTTAATTACAATGGCAAATTAGTGACCGATGTATATGCATCTTATAAATTATGCAAAAGCACTACCCTGTTTGCAGGTGCTGACAATTTATTTAATATACATCCGAATTTAGGATATGTGCCCGGCGCAAAATTATCAGCATTTGATGGTGAAACCGGTGGGCCATGGGATCCTGTACAGATGGGCAATAGCGGCATCAGGTTGTTTGCAAAAGTTCAGTTTGTTTTTTAATTCATAGATTATATTTTACTTGCCCCGATAAATTTATTGGGGCACTTTTTTGTTTAAAATAATTATCAGAAATGAAAAATGATAATTATAAATGAAATAATGAGTATTGTTATGCATCCTGGTTGGAATTAAATAATATGCTTTAAAAATCTATCTTCAAACATTCTATTTATGAAAAGGGAAGATGTAATAAATAAAATAAAGACGAATATATCATGGGATATATTGGTAATCGGGGGTGGCGCATCTGGAGTAGGTATTGCATTGGAATCCTGCACCCGCGGCTATTCTACCCTATTGGTTGAACAATCAGATTTTGCAAAATCAACCTCATCTAAAAGCACAAAGCTCGTTCATGGAGGAGTACGATATTTGGCACAAGGAAATTTAAGCCTTGTAAGAGAAGCAAGCATAGAAAGAGGATTGTTATTTAAAAATGCACCACATCTTGTAAAAAATCAAACATTCATTGTTCCTGTTTACAATTGGTGGAACCGTTTAAAATATACATTTGGATTGAAATTGTATGATTGGATTGCCGGCCGGTTAAGTCTTGGTTCATCTGTTTTTATTTCAAGAAAAAAAGTAGTTGAGAAACTTCCCAACATTATTTCTAAAAATTTAACGGGGGGCATATTATATCATGACGGCCAGTTTGATGATGCGAGGTTAACGATCAATCTTGTACAAACCATTTTTGATAACGGAGGATTTGCAATTAATTATATGAAGGTTATTGGCTTATTAAAAGAAGAAGGAAAAGTATGTGGAGCAAAAGTTTCAGATGAAGAAACAGGAGAACATTTTACAATAAAAGCAAAAGTTGTTATTAATGCCACAGGTGTATTTGCTGATGATATTTTAAAAATGGATAGCCCGGAAGCCAAAAAAAATATCGCTGTTAGCCAGGGAATTCATCTTGTGCTGGATAAAAAATTTATGCCGGGGAATGATGCACTTATGATTCCGAAAACAAGCGATGGCCGTGTTTTATTTATTGTACCGTGGCATAACAGGCTTCTTGCAGGCACAACAGATACTCCTCTAAAAAATATTTCCCTGGAGCCTATAGCGCTTGAAACAGAAATTCAATTTATTCTTGAAACTGCAACAGCATACCTAACTGAAGCGCCTAAACGAAAAGATGTGCTGAGTGTGTTTGCAGGCCTTCGCCCCTTAGCTGCAACCGATGCTAATAAAAATAATACCAAAGAAATTTCACGGAGTCATAAGATTTTGATTTCTGCATCAAACCTGTTTTCTGTAATAGGTGGCAAATGGACTACTTACAGGAAGATGGGTGAAGATATGATTGATAAAGTAGAAAAAGATTTGCACTGGAAACAAACAGCAAGTAAAACTTCTTCATTACCTATTCACGGATACAAAAAAATTGCAAATCAAAATAACCCGTTGTATTATTATGGCAGCGATGAAGAAGCCATCAGTAAGTTAATTGAAGAAGATAAAAGCAAATGGATTAGTGAAGAATTACATATTCATAAAGCACTATTGTTATGGGCCTTGAGAGAAGAGATGGCAAGAACTGTAGAAGATATTTTAAGCAGGCGCACAAGATGTTTGGTACTTGATGCAAAAGAAAGTATTCACATCGCCCCTTTTGTTGCAGAAGTAATGGCAGAAGAAATGAATAAAGATGCAGCATGGATTGCAGACGAAATAAAAAATTTCAGTGAGGTAGCAAAGAATTATTATCTTGATTGTTGATACCTGATTGCTGATACCTTAACTAAATCGTATGTCAAAATATATTTTATCTTTCGACCAGGGAACCACCAGTTCGCGTGCTATTATTTTTGATAAAAAAGGTGCAATAAAAGCTGTAGCACAAAAAGAATTTACTCAAATATTTCCTCAGCCGGGCTGGGTAGAGCATGATGCTAACGAGATATGGTACACGCAGTTGGGCGTGGCAACCGAAGTAATTTTAAAAGCTGGTTTAACCATAAAAGATATTGCGGCCATTGGCATTACCAACCAAAGAGAAACAACAGTAGTATGGAACAGGCACACACATCAACCCATTTATAATGCTATCGTTTGGCAGGACCGGCGAACAGCTGAATACTGTAATACTTTAAAAGAACAAAGCCATTCAAAAAACATACAGGAAAGAACAGGATTGGTTATTGATGCTTATTTTTCTGCAACTAAATTAAAATGGATATTGGATAACGTTGACGGAGCAAGGACAATGGCTGAAAAAGGTGATTTATGTTTTGGCACGGTTGATTCATGGCTCTTATTTAAGCTTACTAACGGTAAGGTACATGCGACAGATGTTACCAATGCTTCACGAACTATGTTGTTTAATATTCACTCTTTGCAGTGGGATGAAGAAATGCTAAAGCTTTTTACTATTCCTGCTGCTATGTTGCCCGAAGTAAAATCGAGCAGTGAAATTTATGGGGAAACGGAAGAAATATTAACTGCGTCCAGGGTACCCGTTAGTGGTATAGCCGGAGACCAGCAGGCTGCACTGTTCGGGCAAATGTGTATTAAACCGGGCATGGTAAAAAATACTTATGGCACAGGTTGTTTTATGCTGATGAATACAGGAAATAAACCTGTGCTGAGCAAGAGCAACTTACTTACAACTATTGCCTGGAAAATAAATAATACAACAACGTATGCGTTGGAAGGAGGTGTGTTTATTGGTGGTGCAGTTGTGCAATGGCTGCGTGATGGATTAGGAATTATTAAAACATCTGCGGAAGTTGAAAAACTGGCAACTTCTGTTAAAAACAATGGTGGTGTTTATTTTGTTCCTGCATTTGCGGGGCTTGGCGCACCTTACTGGAACCAGTTCGCCAGAGGAACAATGCTCGGCATTACCCGAGGAACAACAGCAGCGCATATAGCAAGAGCTTCTATAGAAAGTATCGCACTGCAAACGATGGATGTTCTTCATTCAATGAATGAAGATGCGGCACTTCCTATTAAAGAATTAAGAGTGGATGGAGGTGCTACTGCAAATGATTTGCTAATGCAGTATCAAAGCGATGTGATGAATTGCACAGTTATTCGTCCTAAAATAACAGAGACTACCGCGTTAGGCGCTGCATATCTTGCAGGGCTCGCTATCGGATTCTGGAAGGATACAAATGAAATTGAAAATTATTGGCAAGCCGAAAAAACATTTGAACCGGCAATGAAAGAAGAAGAACGGCAAAAAGAAATTCATCAATGGAAAAAAGCCATCAATGCCGCAAAAGCATGGGCAGCAGATAAATAACCCACATTCATAAAATAATAATTGATCATTAATAACTTATTAAGCATGTCAATTTTTTTAAGTGAATTTTTAGGAACAGCAATATTAATTGCGTTTGGAAATGGGGTCGTTGCCAACGTAGTTTTGAATAAAACAAAAGGGCATAACAGCGGATGGATCGTTATTGCTTTTGGATGGGCCATCGCTGTATTTGTAGGCGTTTATGTTTCCGCTGCTTCAAGTGGTGCACACCTGAATCCTGCAGTAACCATAGCATTGGCATATTTAAAAAAAATAAGCTGGAGTGTAGTTCCTGAATATTTATCAGGACAATTACTTGGAGCAATGGCTGGAAGTGTAATTGTATGGTTCTCCTATTTGCAACATTATAAAGCAACTGAAAATGCAGAATTAATTTTAGCAACATTTGCGACAAGCCCTGCAATAAAAAGTTTCGGGCATAATTTTCTTTCAGAATTTTTAGCAACATTTATTTTTATTTTTGCCATACTGTTTATAGTTGCTCCTTCCAATAGTTTGGGTTCTCTCGATGCGCTTCCTGTTGCTCTTTTAGTATTGGGTATCGGCCTTAGTTTCGGCGGGCCAACGGGGTATGCAATTAATCCTGTTCGTGATCTTGGGCCACGCATCATGCATCAGTTATTACCAATTTCGTATAAGCGTTCCAGTGAGTGGAGGTATGCATGGGTTCCTGTATTGGGTCCGTTGGCGGGTGGGTTATTAGCTGCTGTTGTTTATGGGTGGATTTGATTATCATTAAAAAAAATTGTATGACTTCACTAAAAAGAAATATCCCTTTAATTCATCCCGGCGAGCTATTGAGAGCTGAATTGATAGAGGCCAACGGATTAACCGTTACAGAAGTTGCGGGTAGGCTAAAAGTATCAAGGCAGGCCTTATCCAATATCGTTAATCAAAGTTATATCATGAACATACCCAACGCTTACCTCTTTTATTAGTATAAATATGTTTTTCTCATTGTTCCCTAAATATTTATAATTGTGAAGTTTTTTCTGAATATCCATAGATGTCTCATTTAATATTTTATTAGTAAGAATTATTTTATTGCCTATCCTCTGTAATTGGCCATTTTGATACTTTATTAATTTATTTTCTTCCATTTTCAATTCATTGTTGTTCTTATTGAAAATCTAAGAACAAGTTAATTCTCATTTTTCAAGTTCCTTTACCTGCAGTAATAATTTTTCTTTTATAGTTACAAAATATTTATCCCAGTCATCAATCCCAATAATGGTTTTATAAGCATCACTTTCTTTCATCAATTGTAATTCCTGCTGTAATTCTTTAATCCGAATTTTTAATTTTTCAATTTCAGTTTTCATCAATTGCTTTTCATTAATCGCATCCGATTTACTCACAAAGAAATTTCCTTTTTCTAAATTTTCTAAAATCTCTTTTACTTTTTCCAGGTCGTTTCTTTCATACGCTGCATTCAATTCGGTAAATAATTTATCAGCCATTTCCTTTTGTTCTTCACTCATTACATCAGGGTGGCAAAGTTTACTGGCTTTTCTGTATTTCTTTTTTATTTCAATGAGTTCTTCTTCTGTAAGCTTAGCGATCTTTTCATTTTTGCTTATCTCAAATTCTTCGCTGTAATTTTTATAATCCTCTTCAGCCTCGGTTTCTTTTGGCGTTCCTTTAGCTTTTGCTTTTCTGAATTTTAAAATCTTTAAAATCAATTCTCCCAATTCCCTGTTATGCCTTATTCCAAATTCATGAATTAATTTTTCCCACGTCTGCTTTTTCATTCGATAGCTTATTCAATCTCGCTTCCAATGATTTTGCCTCTAACTTTAATCCTTCAATCTCCGGGGTCATTATAAATAGAAAGACTGTTATGCTTATTGATAAATGTTTCAATAGCAACGGCTGCTTTACTGTATGATTTTTCTTTAAGAAAAACTTTTACATTTTTTAATTCGTCTGTTAAGTCAGCTTGTTCTAATTTAGTAATATGCACATCAATTTCATCTTCTTCCTCCAAAGAAATGAGGGTTTTGATTAGTTCTAACCGTTTAATAATTTTTGAAAACTCTTTGTTTTGTACATCTGCCATTTAGAAAACAATTTCTTTAAAATTAGCTTAATGTATTGAGGTTTTAATTAATATTGACTCAATGTACCGGCAATATCATGAGTAAATGAAATTATAGATAAAAGCAAACCTATTTTCTCATTAGCATTTGTATCAGTATAATTATTAATGCCAATAAAAAAAGTAAAATAGAAAGGCGGTTAATTCCATGCATGTAACCAATCCATTTTGTATGTGGAGCATTCGGATCTTTCTTATTGATCCAGAGATATTCAGCTATTTGTCTCCAAACTCCCATAAATAAATTTTAGATTTAAGGATAGGTTTAAATATTTTCCAACCCTATAAAATAATTATCCGTATATTAATAGTAAAGTTAGCAACAGAAAAACAACAGGAAATTTATAATTTGGCGTAATGAAAAAAGTGATCAAAAAACATCCACTCGCCATACGCTGGTTTCACTGGATAAATTTTCCTGTGATTGCCATTATGATATGGAGCGGCATGTTGATTTACTGGGCCAATGATGTGTATCGCCTCGGATGGGGCAATAAAACAGTTTTAAAATTTTTTCCTGATTCTTTTTACAAAGCATTGCATATACCTTTCAGGCTTGCAGAAGGTATGAATCTTCATTTTGTTTTTATGTGGCTGTTTGCCATCAATGGATTTATTTATGTGCTATATCTTATTTTTTCCAAAGAATGGAAACTTATAGTTCCTAATAAAAAATCTCTAAAAGAATCTTTCCTTGTTGTATTGCACGATCTTCATTTAAAAAAAACTTCGCCGCCACAAAAAAAATATAATGCAGCACAACGAATAGCCTATACCGGTGTTATCGTTATGGGGCTGGGTTCCTTGCTCACAGGACTTTCCATTTATAAGCCCATACAGTTTCATACTTTATGTTCACTGCTTGGTGGTTATGAATGGGCACGTATTGAGCATTTTATACTAACGATTCTTTTTACCTTTTTTTTTGTTGTGCACATAGTACAGGTAATCCTTGCAGGATGGAATAATTTCCGAAGCATGGTAACAGGCCTTGACGTTTTAAAGGCTGAAAAAAATATAATTTTGCAACCTGCTATTGCCCATCCTGTAAATGAATCAATTCAATTTAATGAACCTGTACAAAAAACTTTTGAACCAGGCCCTGTTGACGTAGTCAATACAAAAGATGAACTTTATGAAGAAAAAAATATAGAGGAAAAAGGATCAGGTACAGAAACAACGGAAAAAAATAATTCTTTAGACACAAAAGATATTATACCTATAGATAAAGAATTACCGGATGGGGGTGAAACCAATAAAGCAGCTGGCCATGAATTATAAAGAAGAAATATTTATTTCAGAAAAGAAACTGAGAAATAAAACCATTCTCTCTTTTACAGTTTTTATAGTTCTTTTAATTGGAGCTGTGTTAGTATGGAAATGGCTGCATAGCCAGCCACTAATAGCTGATGCACCCAGGCCAATAAGGACTATTCTTAACTACGATGAAAATTTTTTTTTAAACTTTTTAAGCGATAAGCATCTTGCAAAAACGTACCCGCTTTCAGAAGCAGTGTCTCATGTAAGAGTAAATGGCGATGTAGGCATGAGTGATGATTTTGATCCTTCTACGTGGAAGCTTAAAGTAATCAGGAACCCCGGTGATACTTTATTTATAACATTGGATGAAATAAAAGCTTTACCAAAAACTGATATTGTTTTTGATTTTAAATGTATTGAAGGCTGGAGCCAGGTTACTCACTGGGCCGGTGTTAAATTTAGCGACTTCGCAGCAAAGTATAACCTTAATGCACAAACGCAAATGAAATATGTTGGCCTGGTAACTCCTGATAAGGCATATTATGTTGGCATTGATATGCCCAGCATTATGCATCCGCAAACTTTATTGTGCTATGAAATGAATGGCAAACCACTGCCAATGAATCAAGGTTATCCGCTTCGTCTAATCATCCCCGTTAAGTATGGTATTAAGCATCTTAAAAGAATTGGTACAATGTTTTTTAGCAATGAGCGTCCCCCTGATTATTGGTATGAGCAAGGCTATGATTATTACTCAGGATTGTAAATTATTAATTCTTTTTTCTTTCCTAATAAACCATTACTTGCATCGAAGCAGATTTTGAAGGATGCTTTGTTTTAAGCAGGTACATCACAAGAATGCCTTCCTTATACTCTGCTCTTACAAATTCCGTTTCAACATTTTCAGGTAAAATTACATGCCGTTTAAAGCATTCATAATTGAATTCATGCAGTTGAAATTTTTCTTCTTTTGGAAGATCCTCTTTTTTATGCAGCACTGCAATGGAAAGTATATTATCATCAATATTAATAAAAAAATCTTCTCTTTGCAGCCCGGGAATAGCCACTTCAATTTTACAACAATCTTCCTGCTCGCTTACATTTACAAATGGTTGTACAACGATACCTTCATGAGGTTTTTTTAATTCTTTTCGCAATTCGTCTTTGTTAACAAGAGGGATATATTCACCGGGATAAACTGAACGCGGATAAACTTGGTAGGAATAATTAGTTTGCATAAAATTGGTTTTTATGGATAAATAAATCTGTTCTTGTAAGTTACAAAATAAAAGGAAGTTTTATCAAAACAGAATATAAAAAACATATTTAATATTCTGATTACAAAACTTACCCGCTTTTCCTGCTTTTTACATACACACAATATCCATTCCAATTTAAATACTATTTTTAATGAAAAAATAAATATCTATTGGTGTGCAATAAAAATCAACGTCTTGTGCTCGTCAATAATATTTAATACAAAATCTTTTGTAAATAATGATGAAAAACCGGAGCGGCCAAATGAACCGCTAACAAGTAATGGATTTTGATGTTCCAAAATCCAATCATGAAAGTTTTTTTTACGATTATTATGTAAAACGCTTATCGCAAGATTACTGAAATGGCTTGACGTAAATTCTTCAATATGTACTTGCCCCGGAATATCTTTACCTTCAGCGCCGGCATATACCAAAATTGTTTTATTATTACATAAATCAGGAAATAAATAAGCAAATTGTTTAATTGCAAAAACTGATGATGCAGAGCCATCGTAAGCCAGTATATTCTGAGAAGGAAAATAAAATTCTTTAGGAACTATCAGCACAGGGCATTCAGTATGATGCAACATATCTTTTAAATAATCTGTGGTTTCAGAATTTTTATAAAAATCTTTACTTGCAATAATCATTAAATCAGCAAAGCGGGTTTCTTTTGTTAATTCAGGAATTGTAAAATCATCTTCAATTTCATGAAGAGCATATTGTATATCATTTTTTTTACAGGAATTAATAAACCTTTCAATATTCTTTTTAATTACTTCTTTTTCAGATTGTATGATTGACTCATAACCCGCTTCGGGAAGAGATTCTGTTAATAAAAAAAATTTTGAAAATTCAAATTCCGTAAAAAAAATACCGGTAATTAAGATTGGCTGAATTTTATTAAGGGTGTTGGCAAATGAAACGGCTATTTCTGAATATTTTCCTCCATTAAAAGGAATAATTACTTTTCGCATATAACCTTTTTTATAACCTATTTAAAATTATACATTCAAAATTTAATTGGAACAGTTAATTGTTTTCAGCATTTTATTTGTTACATAAAAAATATAATCTGCTTTGTAGCAAAAAATTTGAATACTGTATAAATATAATAAAGATTTTGGTGTTAAGAAATAGACTAATTGAATTTTCAAATAAAATTACCGGCAATTGAGTTTGAAATTTTCTTAAGGCCTTTTTCAAAAAAAACCCAAAAAGGTTTTTGGGGTTGCATATATTTTAAACCGAAAGCCATGATGCTTTTCTGTTTTATATATTCTACCGTTTCTTCAACTGAATCTGTTACAAGATAAAGAAGCTGGTCATTGTAAGAAATAGTTCCTTCATTACACATGCGAGTGTTATGCTCAAGAATTTTTTTATAAAAATCCTTGTCAAAAATTATAATAGGAAACATTTGAATTTTTTTTGTCTGAACCAATGTAAGCGCTTCATAAAATTCATCCAATGTGCCAAAGCCACCGGGCATCACAACAAATGCATAGGAATATTTTATTAAAAGCATTTTTCGCAGAAAGAAATATTTAATATCAACCCATCTGTCAAGGTAAGGATTTCGATGTTGCTCCACAGGTAATACAATATTGCAACCCACGCTTTTTCCGCCTACCTCTTTTGCGCCGCGGTTGGCAGCTTCCATAATGCCCGGGCCACCACCCGTCATGATAGTAAAACCAAGCTTTGCAATTTCACCTGATAATTTTCTTGCCTGTTGATAATAAGGATGATCTTCTTTAAAACGTGCAGAGCCAAATACAGTAACACACGGCCCCACAAAATGTAATGCCCTGAATCCTTTAATAAATTCAAAAAAAACACTTACCGTATATTTAAAATCTTTCCAACGGCTTTGGGGGCCTTCGAGAAATTGAATTTCCGTTTTTATTTTTTGTTCTGTTTTTATTTTTCCTTTTGCCAATCGAATTGAATTAAAAAATTATAAATAGAATGCAAATAAGTATGATTAATAACAGTCTGAATAATTTAACTTATCCAAGTTGTTCAAAAAAATATTTTATGAGGTGAGAATATTTTTTAAAACTTCCGAAACTTTGTCAACATCCGGTAACATTGCTTTTTCAAGAATAATATTCATAGGTACAGCCGGAAGATTCAATGCACCCAATACTTGTACCGGTGCATCCAAATAACGGAAACATTCTTTTGAAATTCTTCCTCCAAGCGCTTCTGCAAAAGAATTATTTTGCTGATCTTCTGTAAGTACAAGGCATTTGCCATGTTTTTTTACAGTTGCAAAAATCAAATCTTGATCAAGAGGAAATAATGTTCTGAGATCAATGATTTCAATTTGCCCCGCGAAATTTTTTGCTGATGCTTTTGCCCAATAAACACCCATTCCATAAGTTATAATACAACAACTTTCCCCGTTTTTGATTTTATTTTCATCAGCTTTTAATACAACATTTCCTTTACCTAACGGTAATGTGTACTTGCGGGATGGTTCAATTGATTTTGCATCTTCTGTTCCGGGAACTTTACTCCAGTATAGACCTTTATGCTCCAGCATAATCACAGGATTGGGATCAAGAAACGCGGCTTTCATCAATCCTTTCATATCAGCAGCGTTGGAAGGATACACAACTTTTATTCCTTTAATTGAAAGAAGAAATGTTTCAACACAAGCGCTATGATAAGGGCCACCGCCACCATAAGCGCCAACAGGTACACGAATTACTGTTTGCACCGGAAACTTTCCACAACTGAGATAACAGCTTTTAGCAACCTCTGTTACCAATTGATTGATACCCGGAAAAATATAATCGCCAAATTGTATTTCAACAATAGGTTTTACACCTGTTGCACACATGCCAACAGTTGAACCAATAATATAGGCTTCCTGTATAGCAGTATTAAACACGCGATGATCACCAAACTGTTCGGCCAAAGTCGCTGCTTCCCTGAAAACACCGCCCAGCCTTCGTCCTACGTCTTGTCCATATAAAACAGCTTCAGGATATTCTTCCATAATTTCACGAATGGCAAACAATGCAGCATCCACCATTATTATTTTTTCATTTCCACCAGGATTACGTTCACCACTCTCTTCTATAATTGTTGTTGGGGCAAAAATATGTTCTTCCACTTTTAAAGGATCAGGTTCAGGTGCCGACTTTGCACTTTCAAATTGTTGCAATACTGCTTCATTAACGATTGATTCAATTTCATTCAAATCATTTTCACCAAAGCCCAAATTCAATAAACGATTTTTTAATTTGGGAAACGGATCTTCTTCCGCATGTTTTGCAAGGTCTTCTTCAGTGCGATAAAATTCTTTACGCACTCCACTTGTATGATGTCCAAGCAGCGGAACTTTTGCATGCACTAAAAAAGGATTCTGATTTTCCCGCACTTGCTGTACAACATTTTTCATTACTTCGTAGCTCTGAAAAAAATCACTACCGTCTATGCTTATACGCTGCAGGCCTTTAAAGCCTTTTGCAAATTCAGAAGCATTCATGGTACGTGCTTCGTCTGATGTGACACTTATGCCCCAATCATTATCCTGCACCAAATAAATAATCGGAAGTTTTTTTAACACTGCGAACTGGAAAGCTTCACTCACTTCTCCTTCTGTAAGGCTGGCATCGCCCAATGAACAAATTACGATGGGAACCTCACCCCCAGCCCCTCTCCGAAAGAGAGAGGATTGTATTTTTTGTAAATATTGTAATCCCTGCGCAATTCCTGTTGCAGGAATCGTCTGCATTCCGGTTGCGCTGCTTTGATGTATGATAGTAGGTTTATCATCTCCACGATAGTTAGGATGCGAATAATACTCTCTTCCTCCCGTAAAAATATCATCTGCCTTTGCAAGCAATTGCAACATTAAAGTGTAGGGAGAAAAGCCAAGCCCGAGTAACATGCTTTCATCGCGGTAATAAGGACTTATATAATCGCATGGCAACATTTGAAATGCAGTTGCTAATTGAATAGCTTCATGCCCGCGCGAAGTTGAATGAACATATTTGCATATTTGCCGGTTGGCTTCATACGTTTCAGCCATTGATTTGGCGGTACATATTAAACGAAACGCATTTAAAAGAATTTCCTTATCAATCATATTTTTAATATGCTAATTAGCCAATGTGATAATGAGCTAATGCGATAATTTGCTAATGAGCTAATGCGATAATGTGATAATATTCGAATTTATTAAACTGGCCTTTAATTAGCTAATTATCGAATTAGCCAATTAGCTAATTATTTCTTTTTCTTTAAAAGCTTCTCTTGGTTTTAATCCCAGCAATTGAAACATGGCATTATCTTCCTCAAAAGCAGGATTTGGAGTAGTAAGCAATTTATCTCCTGAAAAAATAGAATTAGCGCCTGCCATAAAACAAAGCGCCTGTTCAGTTATAGTCATTTCTGCACGGCCCGCACTAAGCCTTACCATTGCAGCCGGCATAATAATTCTTGCGGTAGCAATCATTCGTATCATATCCCAAATATCAACTTTTGGATTGTCTTGTAGTGGAGTACCTTTTACGCGAACCAAAGCATTTATAGGAACGCTGCCGGGATGTGAAGGCAATGTTGCTAACGTATGTAACATACCAATCCTGTCGTCATGCGTTTCACCAAGGCCAATAATACCCCCGCTGCAAACACTTATGCCTGCCTTGCGGACGTTACCCAAAGTTTTAAGACGATCATTATAAGTTCGGGTTGTGATTATATCTGTATAATGTTCTTCGGAAGTATCAACATTATGATTGTAAGCGTATAGCCCTGCATCATATAATCTTTTAGCCTGCTCTTCTGTAAGCATACCCATGGTGCAACATACTTCCATACCTAATTCGTTTACACCTTGCACCATTTCAAGTACGCGGTCAAAGTCACGGTTGTCCCGTACTTCGCGCCAGGCGGCACCCATGCAAAACCTTGTGGAGCCTGCATTCTTGGCTTTTTCTGCATAGGCAAGCACTTCTTCTTTTTTCATAAGAGCCTGCGCATCTACACCTGTGTTATAGCGTGCAGCCTGCGGGCAATAAGCGCAATCTTCGGGGCACCCGCCGGTTTTGATTGAAAGCAAGGTGCATACCTGTACTTCGCCCGTTGCATGATACTCACGGTGAAGTGTAGCCGCTTTATAAATTAGTTCAAGCAATGGAGAATTATATATTTCAAAAATCTCTTCTTTTGTCCAGGTATTTTTTATTTGCATTTATAAAAAGAATTTATAATGGTTAAGGTATTTTCTATTTTCTGGTTATGATGCAAATCTTCAGAATATAAAATTGAGCATTCATTTTGCAAGGCAGATGCAATTATTAAAGAATCGTAATAAGAAAATTGGTATTGTTACAAATTTCCAGTCCTGATAGAATTGTTCTGTTATTAATAATCTTCACAGGAATATAAAGGAAAGTTTGATCAACAATATCCTGAATATTGTTTAAATGAATTTTAAAACGTTTTATAAAAACATTAATTGATTCATTTAAAGCTTGAGCACTCGAGATGATTGTCTGGTCAGAAGAAAGAATTGCCTGAGCAATTTTCTTTTTTCTTTCATCCTGCATAGTATGAGCATAAATTAAAATATTGCTATCAGTGAAATTATTATCTTTCATTTGCTTCTTCTCTATTAAACTTATAATTATCAACTTTTACATTAATAACAGTAAGGCCTTTTTGACTTTTTCTGAATATTATTTAATGAGTCCTCAATTTCAAATGCAATTACTTCAATGGTTTTGCCTATAAAATTATCAGGAATAGTTAATTCAATTTTATTGTTTTCAGGAACGATAATTTCTCTTATTGATTCCATGATTATAAAAATTTATTCTCAAAAATAACTCAAATTAGTTTTAGGCGTAAGCGCCAACACGCTTTCATAAATAAGCTTAATCGTATTATCAACATCATCCCTGTGCAACATTTCAACTGTAGTGTGCATATAACGCAAAGGAATTGAAATTAAGGCTGAAGGGCATCCGTCATTGGCATAAGCAAACGAATCTGTATCGGTACCGGTGCTGCGACTAACAACTCTCAATTGCAAAGGAATTTTATTTTTTACGGCTGTTTTTTCAATAAGGTCTAATAGCTTATTGTGAACTGCAGGGCCATACACCAATGCAGGCCCTTTGCCACATGCGCAATCACCTTCAATCATTTTATTAATCATTGGTGTGGTTGAATCGTGCGTTACATCTGTAATGATAGCAATATCCGGTTTAATTTTTCGGGCAATCATTTCTGCACCACGCAAGCCAATTTCTTCCTGCACTGCATTTACTATATACAATGCAAAAGGAAGTGTTTTTTTATTTTCTTTTAGCAGTCTCGCAACTTCTGCAATCATAAAGCCGCCAATTCGATTATCAAAAGCACGACCTATAAAATTTCCATAAGATACTTCATCAAAACCTTCGGCATAAGTAACTACAGACCCAACATGAATGCCTAAATTTTCCACTTCTTTTTTATTGCGTGCCCCGCAATCGAGAAAAAGATTTTCGACTTTGGGTTGTTGCTCTTTATTGTCAGTATTTCCTGAACGCGTATGTATTGCAGGCCAGCCAAACACTGCTTTAACCGGGCCTTTTTTGCCATGCATCATTACTCTTTGTGAAGGAGCAATCTGGTGGTCAACACCACCGTTTCTTTTTAAATAAATGAATCCTTCAGCAGAAACATAATTTACAAACCAGCTTATTTCATCGGCATGTGCTTCAATAACTACTTTAAAAGTTTTAGCAGGATTTATTACTCCTACAGCAGTTCCATAAGAATCAGTAAATGTTGTGTCCACGTAATTTTTTATATAATTGAGCCATACTTTTTGACCGCCGCTTTCAAAGCCTACAGCAGAAGGTGTATTAATATAACTCTTTAAGAATTCGAGAGATTTACCAGTAATAACTGAATGTGTCTTTTTACTTTTAGCCATAATATTCAAAATACTTTTTGTATGAGCTGCAAATTTATAGCTTTAACCCGAGAAGATAAACGAGGAGAGCCTGCAACAACATCATACCATCTATTCCGGCAAGATAAACGAAATCTGAATTTATTTTTTTAGTAGCCTCCACTGTAAAAAATGTTGCTATCGCAGAAAGTAACATGGCTATTAATATTCCTTTTTCAGGCAAGTAAAAATATTGGCAAATTGATAGAATGATAAACAGAATAATAAGAATATAAGAAAGCAGGAACGATTTTTTTCTTCCTAAGATTACAGCAAGTGTATTTATTTTTTCTTCGTTGTCTATTTCAATATCGCGAATATCAAACAATAAGCAAAGCACAAACATGAACACAAATCTTTTAAAAAAAACGAATACAAAAATACCTGTTGCTATTGGTTGACTGTTTACAGGAAACCATACAGTTACCAATGTCCATAATAAAGCCAGAGTAATAATTTTAAGAAATCCATAATCTTTTATTCTCTTTTTTCTTCCAAAAGGAATCACTGGAAAAGAATATAAAAAAGCAATAGCGCCCAGCACAGCTAAAATAAAAAAATGGTGCAAGCGGAAACTAAAAAAACTAAATAGAATTAAAATAATACCGATAGCCAAAAGAATTTTGTGCAAGTTTTTATTTGTAAGGGACCATGCCAATCGCTGAGAGTTATCGACAGCAGTGGCTTTTACAAGATAGTGGAGATTGTATTGTGCAAGCGTTGCGCCAAATACAAAGCAATAAAAGGTAAATGTATTCAATGGAAAATGCAGAAGCAGATTTGTTTCCATGCATAACGCTACAGCACAGGCAGCAATAAAAATACTGCTGAATAAAATGAAAGCTGTAATCTTCCTGATCAATTATGAACAATGATAATAGATGGAGAAGTTGCTGTATCACTCGAATGCTGGGCTTTATCTTTAAGCACAAACTTAAAAACTGCCGTATCGTTTTGATTAAGGCATTGTGGTGAACCAATTGTATTAAGGCCGCCAACATTGTACAGTAAAGTAACTACTACATCTCCTTTTTGATTTTTGGTTGTTGGGAACGGGGGTAATTTAGATGAGTCGGCAAAATCGCTTAAAGGACAATTTCCTACTACTTTAAATATAAGCAGGTTATCTGTAAGATCTCCTTCTGCATCAGTAAAAGAAAGTGTAAATATAATTTCCTGGCCCGATTGAACTACCCGGGTATTTTCTGACTTATATTTTAAAGAAGGGGTTGTAGAATATTTATTTTTATTACATGATGTTCCCAGCATTAATAAGAATATTGAAAATAAAAGAGTGTATCGCATCTTTGTGTTTTGAAAATCAAATTTAATTATTTAAAACTGAATAACATTTTAGAAATATCTAAATGGGAAAATAAAATCTTCTCAGCCTCTTATTACAAATTCGAAGAGCTGGCTTTGAATATTTTTCAAATTCAATATGAGCATAATTCAATTTATAAAATATACGTTGACAGGCTGGGAGTAGTTCCTGAAAAAGTAGATTCAATTAAAAATATTCCTTTTATTCCTATTCAATTATTTAAAAATAATACAATTACCACTACACAATTTGAGCCTGAAATAATTTTTGAAAGCAGCGGAACCACCGGCGAAAATACAAGCCGTCATTTTGTAAAAGATGTATCAGTTTATAAAGAAAGTTTTTTAAAAGGATTTAATCTATTTTATGGAAACCCGTCGCAATGGTGCATTTTAGGGTTACTGCCAGGCTATATTGAAAGACAAAATTCATCGCTTGCTTACATGACAGATGAACTGATTAAAAAAAGTAACAATCCATACAGCGGCTTTTATTTGCATGATTATGAAAAACTTTACAAAGCAATTGTGCACAACGAAATTATTGAGCAGCCCACTTTACTTATAGGCGTAGCTTTTGCCCTGCTTGATTTTGCTGAAAAATATTCTTTACAGCTTGGCAATACCATTATTATGGAAACCGGCGGCATGAAGGGAAGGCGAGAGGAAATCACCCGTGAAGAAGTTCATAAAATTTTATGCAGTAAATTCAGCATTCAAAATATACATTCAGAATATGGTATGACAGAACTGCTTTCTCAGGCATATTCAAAAGGCAATGGTTTGTTTCATTGTCCGCCATGGATGAAGGTTTTAATAAGAGAAGAGAACGATCCTTTTGCAATTACTGAATTTCCTTTAGTACAAAAACCAATAAGCGGTTTGTTAAATATTATTGATTTAGCCAATCTTTATTCCTGCTCATTTATAGCGACAGACGATGTAGGAAGATTGTATAAAAATGGATCTTTTGAGGTGTTGGGCCGCCGTGATATGAGCGACCTTAGGGGATGTAGCTTGTTGACTCAATGAGCAATAAGCAATGGGTAATTGAAAATGGGCAATTAAAAATCATCAAGATCACAATTTAACAATCTAACCATCCAACCATTTAATTCAAATTTTCAACATATAAAAGAAATACAATTTGTATTTTCACATTATCATTCATCAAAAAAAATTAAACAAATGAAAAAGTTATTATTTCTCCTATTGTTCAGTTTTACTATTGTTACTGTAACACATGCACAAGATGACAAAGACAAGGTTAAAAAAACGTCAACCGTACCGCAAAAAGTACACAACACTTTCAGCAAGCACAAAAAGCACAATGGCTATAAAGTAAAGCACAAGCACAATGGAGTAATGCACAAGCATAAAGTAGATACTAAAGAAGGTGAAGTAAAAGATAAAACAACTAAATAAGTTTTTGCTAACGTAAAAAGTTTTTTGTAAAAATAAGGCTGTCTTTTTTGAGACAGCCTTTTGTATTTTGAATTAATAAAAAGTTATTGATCCCACCATAAATGGTCCGTTCTTTGAACAGCGGGAACATTCGCTCCATTGCTGGAAATTTCTGAACTGGGATAATCCATCCTTCGGATAAAAGTAGATAAAGTGACATTTACAGGTAATGCGAAATTTTTATATGCATAATCAAAACGCCGCATATCGTCCCAGGTTACAGGCATAAGAAAGCAAGCCACATATTTTTCTTTCATAATTAAACTTAAGGTAAGAGAACCTGAACCTACCGATATTGCAGGGTTTGCAAGATATTTTGTTATAGAATCTGCAGGCAAATCAAGCTTTTGCATGCTCGCTGTAATACCGGCAATATAGGCTGTATAAGCCCGTGATAAATCATTGGAACGAAAAGCTGCCTCGGCTTCCACAAAACGCATCTCTGGATTAGTAATTATTTGCAAAGGTGAATTGTCGCTTGAATACCATTTGCCTACATCTATATAACTTTGTACATGATCTGTATTACGTGTTCCCTGAAACCCTGCCCCATTAGGCGTTCCCTTGTAAATGTGTTCTGAAGTTGTATCTGTAATTTGTGAAATACGGGGATCAAATACACCATAAGTTGCTCCATTGGTTGCATTTACAAAATAAGAAGAAAGCCATACATCTAATAACAAGTTTTTATTGTTAATCGCTGCCTGTGCCCACGGATTCCGGTTGGTAAATTGAGTTACCTGTGCATCATCAGCATTGGAAGTATAAGCTTTATCAATTGCTGCCAAAACATTGGTAGCACTATATTGTGCCGTTTTAGAAACCTGGTTAAGCAACCTTGCTTTTAAGGCATAAGCAGTTTTAATCCATGCAGCACTGCTGCCCCCATGTATAAAATCACTTGCCGCATCTAATTCTTTATTAGCATCAGGTTGTTGCATGGCAGCAATTCCTTTATCAATAAGAGAGATGCAGGTATCATAGAGGGATTTTTGATTATCAAATTTTGGAGTGAGATTGTTTACTCCGATGAAAGCTTCTGAATAAGGCATATCTCCCCAAATATTTATAGCCATGCTAAGATTACAGGCTGTTAGTATATCTGAAACACCTATATAAGCATTTAACCCTTTTCCTGAAGCAAACCTGCGCATATCATATAAATCTGTAAGCACATTATAAATGCCGCCCCATGTTCCGCTTGGATTTATTTCCTGGTAAGTATCGATGGTGCTGCTTTCACTCGGGGAAGCTAAGTACTGTACATAGTAAGATGTATAATTGCTGATATTATATACATTATCTGCCGTGAGGCTGGTCGTATTTGCGAGCAAGCCCGCTATTGGCGGCTCATCAGCACCATTTGGATTTTTATTAATATTCAGATATTTTTTACAACCTCCTATAACCATTATTAGCAATAAGCATGATATGATTGAATATTTTTTCATAATTATTTTATTAGAAGGTTACATTTAAAGTAAATAAATAATTGCGTAATTGCGGATAGGTAAATCCTGCCTGTGAACTTGCAGTCAGGTCTCCTGAAATGGCATCGCTTGCTTCGGGATCAAATCCGTTGTAAGGAGTAGATAACCATAAATTGTTACCGGTAACACTAACAGTTACACCTGAAATAAACTTTCCTTTTAATAAACGTGATGGCAGGCTATATGAAAGACTGATAGTACGTAGCCTCACCCATGATGCATCCTGAACAAAATTTTCTGTAACCCCTCTGTATCTTCTTCTATAATATCCATCTCCATAATCAACGCCGTCAGGGCCGATTCCCTGTCCTAAATAAACTGATTTTGTATTTGGCGTTCCGTCTGCAAGTACCCCTGGAAACACAATAGTTTGATCACGGTTCTCTGTATATTTTGCTATGCCAAAAGCAGCCATAAAATTATCAAGCTGATTGTATTTCTCTAATCCCTGCCGTGTATCAATAAGGAAAGAAAGCCCGAAATTTTTGTAAGAAAAAGAATTATTAATGCTGCCAATCCATTTGGGTTGTGAGTTACCAACAATTTTTTGATCTGATGCAGGTGCACGTACCGGGAAACCATCAGCGCCTATAATCATCGGCAAGCTCTTATCTATATGTAATGGATCAGGTGTTTTAGTTCCATAATAACGTGCCCAATGTGTACCATAAATATCACCTACAGATTGCCCCGGTGCAAGAATAAATGAAGGGCTGGAACCACCATATCCAAATTCTCTACCTTTAGTTAATTGAGTTAGCCCTGGATAAATGGAAACTACCTCATTATGATTTGATGAAAAATTTACCAATACATCCCAGGAAAAATCTTTTGTTTTTATAGGTTCGCCGTGCAAGGTTACTTCCACTCCATTATTTTTAATGTTGCCGCTATTAAGAGTTATAACAGTGAAGCCGGTGCTTGGAGCCGTGGCTACATTTTGAATTAAATCTTTACTATTTGAATTATACCACGTAAAGTTCAACCCCAGCCTGTTATTCAAAAAATTTAAATCAGTTCCTATTTCAAAGGCGGTGGTTAATTCAGGTTTTAAGGTTTTAATGCCTGATGCATTATCACGTGTCCAAAGGCTTACATTATTAATAGGAGAACCTGCTGGTATATATACAATGCTTGTGCTATAGGGATCAGCATCGTGGCCAATTTGAGCTAAGGAAGCCCTGAACTTTCCGTTAGTAAGCCATGAAGGCATTTTAAATTGATCAGAAAAAACATAGCTCAGGCTTGCTGATGGATAAAAGAAAGAACGATTAGCTTCTTCTAATGAAGAGGTCCAGTCATTGCGCCCGGTTAAAGAAAGAAACAGGTAATTATTGTAAGCTGCAGTAAATTCGCCGTAAGCACCTATAATGCGGTATTGACTTTTGTTTTGGCCAACTACCTGTACTTTTGTATTGTTTAAAGTAAATAAATTCCAAACAGATAATTCGCTGCCTGTTGCAGCAGTTTCATTAATATTACGATCCAATAAATCATGCCCGACACGAAGGGTGGTTTTAAATTTACTGCTCCACTCATGATCAGCAGTTAACATCAGGTTAGAATTTATCTGGCGATACCCTCTTCTATATTCCCCTACAAAACCTAATGCATTATCATCTGCCCCGGTAATTTCACCTGGAACTCCTCTTGGACCTGGCGCTGTTGCTGTTCTTGCGTCCGAATAATAATCTTCTCCTAACCTATAAGTAGCAGTCAGCCATTTAAAGGGAGCATAATTAAAGCTAACATTACCAATCAGCCTGTCGACATTAGATCTGAATTTATTGGTTGCTGCCGAATACCAGGGGTTATTGTTTCCGTAGGTTTTTTGAGTTCCGTCAGGCTTTACATAATCCCTTACATCCCATCGTGGCGACCAGTAGGAAAGATTTTCATTGAAACGGTTGGCATCATAAAAATTACCATCTGTATTAATATAATATAATGATGTTCCCATGCTGAATTTATCGCTGAATTTAAGCTGACCGTTTACTCTTGCAGAAATATCCTGGTACCACGTAAATGGAATAGTTCCGTTTTGTTTGAAATAAGATAAGGATGAAGAAAGCGAAGCTTTATCTGTTCCGCCTGATAAATTTAAAGTATTGCGAAACTGGTTTCCGTTTAAATAAGCATGTGAGTATTGATTAAATAATTGATTGGGATGAGATGGATCAATTGTACGTGCATCAGCAATTTTAGGACCCCATTCAGGCCAAAATGATACAGAATCATATTGGCCTTTATAGCCTTGAGTAAATCTGCTTTGAACGTCAGGAAATTTATCCACCTGGTCAATTCCGTAAGTAGCGGTGTAACCTACTTTTAAAGAACCGCTTCTGGCTGATTTAGTTGTAATAACTACAACGCCATTAGCACCTCTAAGTCCATACAAAGCAGTAGCAGCACCACCTCTTAATATATTTACACTTTCTATATCATCAGGATTTAAGTCTGCTGCCCTGTTACCCATAGAAGCAGGAAGGCCCCCGCCTGTACCCTGATCAGATGTTGTATTATCAATAGGAATTCCATCTATAACAAATAACGGATCAGTACTTCTGCTAATTGAATTAATTCCTCTTATAAGTATGCTGGCGCCCTGTCCCGGGCCGCCACCGCCACTTGTTATAGTAACACCGGCAACTTTGCCTTGCAACGCATTTAATAAATTGCTTTGGTGCGATTCCGTTAATTCTTTTGCATCCACACTTTGAGCTGAATATCCCAAAGATTTCTTTTGCCGTGTAATTCCTAATGCAGTTACCACCACTTCAGAAAGACTACCTGTATTTTGCAATACCACATCATAAGAAGATTTGTTACCAACCTGTATTTCGTGAGTAGTATAATTTACAGACGATACAACCAGTGTTGGATTTTTGCCAGTAACAGAAATAGTAAAATTTCCATTATCATTTGCTGTTACTGCATTGGCAGTTCCTTTTTGCTGAACGGTTGCTAAAGGAACAGCATCTCCTTTTTCATTTGTGACTTTTCCTGTTATGGCTCTTGTTTGGGAAAAAGCTGTAAATGGAATGAAAAATAAAAGAATCATCCATGCTAAAAAAATTGATTTTCTCATAAACACTTGTTTTAAGATTTAAGGAATTTGGTTTATAGCCCGTAAAAGTAGAACCGTTAATTTGTAAGACAATATCATTTATTAAAATGCTGCAAATTAATATTTGCCATCATACCTAAAAGGAAAACAAGAAATAAAATTATAGTTTTAGAAATTATTTCCAAAACATGCAGTATCAGCATAACGGTTATCGATCACTCACAAAAATTTCTATTTTAAAAATAATAATTGTTAATCAAAAACAAACACCATTCATGGAATTTACCTGGCATCATTTACTTCAAGCCAATACCCGTCAGGATCTTTAAAATAAATTTGTTTTACACCATCGGGCCTTATAGTAAATGTTTGTTTTTGTGCGGCCCAGCTTTCAAACTCAATATTATTTTTGTTCAACTTATCCATGAATGATTTTAATTCATCAATACTAAAACATAGATGTGAATTTTTATCGTGTGCTGTAATTGAATGAGAGCCTTCTATTACATGCAGGGCAGCATTATCGCCTATATCAAACCAGCTATGTTTGCCATCATGAAAAGGCTCTGGTATCGTATCAAGGCCAATTACATCCCTGTAAAAATGAGTGCTCTGCTCAAGATTGTACACATAAATAGCAATATGATTGATAACAGGCTTCCTGTTTTGTGCCTTAGTAGAAATAACGCCCATACATATAATTGTTACTAATAAAGCTATTGATAATTTCATACTTTTTTATTAGTGAGAAATATTTTTTAAATCATGATTCTATACTTTGCAAAATAAAGTTCAGAGAACAATCTTTCAACAATTACATTATAATTTTTTTAGAAATACAAATTTTATTGAAAGTTACTATCAAAAAATCATAAAATAAATTAATTGCGTCTATTCATAAAAAAATTGATCCTTTATATTATTTAAAATATGGAAGCATAATTATTTTGAAATTGGTATCTTTCTTAATAATAGCATCCGGGTAATAAAATAATAAATTTAAGAATGAAAACATTTTTAGACAAAGATTTTTTATTGCACACAATCACAGCGCAACATTTATATCATCAGTATGCTGGAGGTATGCCTGTTATAGATTATCATAATCATTTGTCACCGGCAGACATAGCTAATGATAAAAAATTTTCTACCATCATTGAAATATGGCTGAAGGGTGATCATTATAAATGGCGGGCCATGCGTGCCAATGGCATTAATGAAAATTTAATAACCGGCAACGCAAGCGATAAGGAAAAATTTTTAGCATGGGCTTCCACTGTTCCTTATACCATGCGCAATCCGCTATATGATTGGACGCATCTTGAATTGCAACGTTATTTTAATATTGATATTTTATTAAATGAAACAAGTGCAAAAGAAATTTATGATACCTGCAATGCATTATTGCAAACAAAAGAATATTCAGTTCGCAACCTGTTGCGAAAAATGAAAGTGGAAATTTTATGCACTACTGATGATCCGTGCGACTCTTTGGAATACCATAAGCAATTGCAACAGGAAGGATTTGAAATTAAAGTATTACCTGCATTCAGACCCGATAATATTACCAGTATTGAAAATATAAATCTCTGGCAACAATATTTTCAACATCTTTCTTCGGTAACAAAAAAATCAATAACAACTTTTGATGGATTAATAGATGCTTTAAAAAATCGTCACGATTATTTTGCTGAGTTGGGTTGTTGTATAAGTGATCATGGAAGCGAAGCAATGTATGCAGAAGATTATACAAAAACTTCTGTCAATTCTATTTTTGAAAAATTACTGCAAGGTCAATCATTGTCTTTAAGCGAAGTAGCACAATTTAAATCGGCTGTGCTTTACGAACTTGCTTTATTAGATCATGAAAAAAGATGGGTGCAGCAATGGCATGTAGGCGCTTTGCGAAACAACAATACAAAATTATTAAATGAATTAGGCGCCGATGCGGGGGTTGATAGTATTGGTGATTTTAATACTGCAAGATCAATGGCTGCATTTTTAAATAAATTAAACAATACAAATCAATTGCCTAAAACTATTGTGTATAATTTAAATCCCTCACATAACGAAGTATTTGCTGCGATGATGGGAAATTTTCAGGATGAAACCGTTCCGGGCAAAATGCAATATGGCGCGGCGTGGTGGTTCTTAGATCAGAAAGATGGTATTGAAAAACAAATCAATGCACTTTCAAATATGGGATTATTGAGCCGCTTTGTTGGAATGGTAACTGATAGCCGATCTTTCTTATCCTTTCCACGTCATGAATATTTTCGGAGAATCTTATGCAATTTATTTGGAGAAGATATTGAAAATGGAGAGCTTCCTAACAACTTGGAAACAATAGGAAAAATGATACAGGACATTTGTTATAACAATGCTCTTAATTATTTTAAATGGAACCAGGTATAAGGCTTTTACAAATTATTTGCTCTTCTTTGCAACAAGACAAAATATTAATTGAAACTTATCTTTGTTATTGACAACACGTTTGAAAATATTAGCAGAAACTGAATTTTATACTCAACTATAAATAATATTGCCGCATTGTTTCACAAAAAGTTTATAAAATGGAAATTCCAAAGAACCAAACAGTAATGCCTTATTTAATAATTCAAAATGCTTCCAGATTTATTTTGTTTACACAAAAAGTTTTTGATGCTAAGGAAACACACAAAGCCATGCGTGATGGGGATACAATAATGCATGGAGAAATGATGATTGGTGAGTGCATCATCATGTTCGCTGATGCAACAGATAAATATAAAACGGGGCCGGCAGGCTTATTTATTTATGTTGACAATGCAGACGAGACATTCAAAAAAGCAATGGTGGCGGGCGCATCAACTATAACGAAACTTTCGGATCAACCCTATGGGGGCAGCGGAGGCATTGCAGATCCCTTCGGAAATACCCGGTGGATAACATCGGTAATTAAAGGCTAACGGGAATGACTGATCGAAAATAAAATGGTTAGCATAAAAACATTCAGGCAATTGGCTCTTTCATTTTCTGAAGCGATAGAGTTGCCTCATTTTGAAAAAACATCTTTCAGGGTGAACAAGAAAATATTTGCAACACTTGACATAAATAAAAATCTTGCTTGTTTAATGTTTTCTGAAATTGACCAATCTGTTTTCTGCGCATACGACAATACCATTATTTATCCTGTTCCAAATAAATGGGGTGGAAAAGGAGCAACATATTTTGAATTAAAAAAAATTAATAAAAGCATGCTGAAAGATGCGTTGACAATTTCTTATCGCAAAGCTTCATCAAAAAAAAATCATCAACAATAAAATCAAAAACAGAAAAATCCCTTACCACCCAAACAGGAGGGATTGCAAAAAAATAACTACTCTTATAATACCTCCACCACTTTCATTTTAGGAGATAGAAAATGTATAATAATCCATGCGGTTAAATATGCAAACCCGCAAATAAGAAAAATAATATTATACCCTGCATTAATGTTGCCGAGCAATTTATAGTGATCTAATAAATATCCAATAAGCATAGGAAAGAAGATGCCACCGACAGAGCCGGCCATTCCGCCAATTCCAATTACAGAACCGATTGCTTTTTTTGGAAACATATCAGATACGGTTGTATAAATATTGGCACTCCATGCCTGGTGTGCAGCAGCAGCAAGGCTTATAAGGTCTACAGCCACCCATATATTATTTGCAAAACGAGCCATAATAATGGGAATTACACAAATTGCAAAGATCAACATGGTTGTTTTTCTTGCTTTATAAACCGGCCATCCTTTTTTAATAAACCATGAAGACAAGTAACCACCACCAATACTTCCAAAGGTAGTAGCCGAGTAAACAATTATGATAGGCAAGCCATAATTATCAGAAATATTTACATGAAATTTATCTTTAAAATAAGACGGCAGCCAGAAAAGAAAAAAATACCATATCGGATCTGTAAAAAGTTTTCCTGTAATAAATATCCATGTTTGTCTTAATGAAAAAAATCTAAGCCATGGAGTTTTTGATTGATCATCCTGCAAACTTTCTTCAACATCGCTGTTTATATAATTCAATTCTGATTGACTGATTTTTTTTTGTTTGGAAGGAAGTGTATAAAAGATCAACCAAAAAAACAGCCAGATGAAACCTATAACACCTGTGCAAATAAAAGCGCTGCGCCAGCCATAATTTCTTTGCAGCCAATATACTGCAACAGGTGCAATAATGGCGCCCACGTTGGTTCCTGAATTGAAGATGCCTGTAGCAAACGCCCGTTCTTTTTTAGGAAACCATTCAGCAACTGACTTAATCGCCACTGGAAAATTACCTGATTCTCCAAGTCCTAATGCTGATCTTGCCACGCCAAAACCAAAAGTATTTTTTGCCAATGAATGTGCCATTGCTGCGAGGCTCCAAATAATAATGCTAATGGTGTATCCTAATTTAGTTCCAATCCTGTCAATAATTTTTCCAAACAACAAAAGGCCTAAAGCATATGAAGCTGAAAAAGCTATAACTATCCTGCTATAATCTGTTTCTGTCCAGTTGAAATCTTTTTGCAAAAAAGGTTTTAATAAACCCAACACCTGCCTGTCGAGATAATTAATAGTAGTGGCAAAAAAAAGCAGTACAACAACCATCCAACGATAATTGGTGGCAGGTTTTATTGTACTAAGTGGTTGCTGCATGTATGTTAGTTGTTAGTGATCAGTGTCAGTGATCAGTAAGTGATCAGTGATCCGCAATTAGCAGTTAGTTGTTAATGGTTACAATTGCCTGTTTACTGATAACACTTTACTGATAACCTTTTACTGATAACTTTTTTACTATTCACTGATCACTGACCGATAAATTCCCATTTCCAATCCGCGTAATTCGGCAAGCCCTCTCATACGGCCTATGCAGGAATAGCCAGGGTTGGTTGTTTTGTTCATATCATCCATCATTTGATGTCCATGATCAGGACGAAAGGGAATTGGTGCATTTACTTTTTGTTGTATCTGCAAAATTTCTTTTAGCAACGCATACATATCTGTATCACCATCCAAATGATCTGCTTCAAAAAAATTACCATGCTCATCTCTTTTAGTATTTCGTAAATGAACAAAGTGCATGCGTGTGTCAATACTTTTGGCAATAGCCGGTAAATCGTTACCTGCACTGGCTCCCAGCGAACCCGTGCAAAAACAAATGCCATTACTTTTATTGGGCACTGATGAAAGAATGAAATCAATATCATCTGCATTACTTACAATCCGTGGCAATCCTAAAATATCAAAAGGCGGATCGTCAGGATGAATTGCTAATTGAATTCCCAACTCATCTGCTACAGTTGAAATTTCCTTCAAAAAGTATTTTAAATGTTCACGAAGCTTTGCATGATCAATGTCTTTATAACTTTTCAGTTTCTTCCGCATTTGTTCAACGGTTTGTTTTTTTTCTCCGGGAATACCAAACATAATAATGGCTGTTAGTTGATTTAATTGTGCAGGCGTATATTTTTTGAAACGTTTTTCTGCTTCTGAAAGAATAATATTGTTATAAGATGCATCTGCATTTTTTCTTTTAAGAATATATAAATCAAATACCGCCAAATCAAACCAATTAAAATATAAAGCCTTTGATCCATCCGGCATTTCATAATCAAGATCAGTTCTTGTCCAATCATTAACCGGCATAAAATTGTACGTAACAATTTTAATGTTACAGGCTGCAAGGTTTTGAAGTGTTTGCTTATACAGATCAATATAATTTTTATAATTTCCGCTTTGTGTTTTTATAGATTCATGCACTGTTACACTTTCTACAACATCCCAACTAAGTCCTGTTGCTTCAATAATATCTTTTCTTTTTTTTATTTGTTCAACCGGCCACACATCGCCATGCGGAATATGGTGCAGTGCAGTTACAACACCTGCTGCGCCTGTCTGCCGTACATCTTTCAAGCTTACAGGATCATTTGGTCCGAACCACCGCCATGTTTGTTTTAATTGCATTTTAATAATGTGTTAATTTGATAATGTGCTAATGTGCCAATTTGATAATGTACTTACGAATCTTCCCGATTGCCCATTGCTTATTGACCATTGCTCATTGACAATTCACAATTCACCATCATACTCCTGAGAAAACATGAAAGCCGCCATCTATACAAATCACTTCTCCGCTTACAAAACTGGAAGCATCACTAAGCAGCCATATTAATGCTCCTGTTAATTCATCAGGATTTCCAAATCGTTTAAACGGCGTATTTCTTATTACTGCTTCTCCACGAGTTGTATAACTTCCATCTGCTTTAGTGAGCAAATTTTTATTTTGATGTGTAATAAAAAAACCGGGAGCAATTGCGTTTACGCGAATCGTACTCTCATAACGGTTAGCAGTTTCAACACACATCCATCTTGTATAATTATCAATAGCTGCCTTTGCCATTGAATATCCCAAAACCCTTGTAACGGCTGATTGCGCCGTCATCGAAGAAATATTTACAATGCTTCCATTGCCAGATTCCTGCAAAGCTTTTCCAAATACAGATACCGGTAGTATAGTGCCGAACAAGTTGAGATTAAATGCTTTTTTTAAACCATCAATATCAATATCAAAAATATCTTCGCCTGGTGCAATCACTGCTTCGGGAACATTTCCGCCTGCAGCATTTACCAGGCCATCAATGCGTCCCCATTTTTTTAATATCGCTTCTTTGGCTTGTAAAAGATCATCTTTTGACAATACATCAGCTTTTATAAAAATCGCTTCTTTGCCTGATTTTTTTATTTCACTTACTCTTTTATTACCTATGTTTTCATTGCGGCCAATTAAAACTACTTTACCATCCATCTCTGCAACCGCTTTTACAAAGGCTTCCCCTAAAACACCGGTGGCGCCGGTTATTACAATAACTTTACTGGTAAGGTTGAATAGTTCTTTTGATGGTGGCATTTCTTTTATTTTGAAATGACAGATGAATTCTGCTTAGCAATTCGTCCAGATAGTAACCGTGATTAAATTCGTGTCATTCTTTGATAAATAAATGTAGCCATAAAAAGGTTTGCTATATTAAATATTTATAAAAAACATTTATCAGTATTAAAATAATATTCATAGACAAAGTGTAAAATATTTTGCAACTTAGTTGAACAAATTTTTTAGAAAGAAAATATTCATGCTTATTATTAAACAAAATATGTTCTGTTAAATGGGTAAAGTACTTTGCTTTGGTGAATTATTATTACGGCTATCGCCTGATGTGGATGGCCAATGGCTTGTTGATAATTCCATGCTGGTATTTGTTGGTGGTGCAGAATTGAATGTAGCAACGGCTTTGGCTAAATGGAAAATACCTGTAGGCTATTGCACCGTTCTACCGGATAATATTTTAAGCAAGCAGATACTGAAAACTCTTCATCAAAAAAATATTGATGCTTCTTCTGTTCTTTTAAATGGCAACAGAATTGGGATTTATTATTTGCCACAAGGAACTGATATAAAAAATACAGGCGTTATTTACGACAGGGCTAATTCTTCTTTTTCACAATTACAAAAAGGAACAATTGATTGGGATAAAGTTCTAACTGATGTTTCATGGTTTCATTTCAGCGCCATTTGTCCGGCAATAAGCCAGTCTTTAGCTGATGTTTGCGAAGAGGTTTTAAAGGTTTGTGTGAGAAAAAATATTTATGTTTCTGTAGATTTAAATTACAGATCAAAACTTTGGCAATATGGAAAACAGCCTAATGAAGTGATGCCCCAATTAGTTCAACATTGTGATTTAATAATGGGAAACGTATGGGCAGCTGAAATTATACTTAATATTCCCGTGCATCCACAGATTAAACAAATTGATACAAAAGAAATTTATTTGAAACAGGCTATAGAAACTTCTCAAAATATTATAAAGCAATTCCCGAAATGCAAGGCTGTTGCCAATACATTTCGTTTTGATCATAATGGCATTCATTATTACGGAACTCTATTTTCAGAAGATCAATTGTACGTTTCCTCAGAATATAAAACCAAAACTGTAATTGATAAAGTAGGCAGTGGTGATTGTTTTATGGCTGCACTGATTTATGGCCTTTCTAATCAACATTCTTTACAGCAGATAACAGATTTTGCTACAGAAGCAGCCTTTCAAAAATTATTTATAAAAAGCGATAGCATTGATAAAACATTAGAAGAGATAAAAACATTTATAACAAATCATGAATAAAAAAGAAGAAATACAAAAACTCATTTGTGAACAAAAGTTATTGCCATTATATTATCATGACAGTGAGGAAATAAGTGCAGGAGTGTTGAAAGCATTCTACAAAGTGGGAATAAAAGCGGTGGAGTACACCAATCGCGGTTCTAATGCCTTGGATAATTTCATAGCATTAAGAAAAATTGTAAATGATGAAATGCCGGGTATGCATTTAGGCGCTGGTACCATTAAATCTGTTGTAGATGCTGAACAATTCATCAGTGCCGGTGCAGATTTTATTGTTTGCCCGGTTGTAAATGCTGCTGTAGCAAAAATAATTCAAAAGGCAGCATTGCTCTGGATTCCGGGATGTATGACATCAACAGAAATTTATACAGCAGAAACTAACGGAGCTACATTAGTAAAAATATTTCCGGGAAGTTTGTTAGGCACATCTTATATTTCTGCTATAAAAGAATTATTTCCTAACGTTTTATTTATGCCTACAGGCGGAGTAGAAACCGAAAAAGAAAATTTACATGCCTGGTTTAATGCAGGCGTTTGTGCAGTTGGCATGGGAAGCAAGCTGATTAGCAAGGAATACCTGAATAATAAGGAATATGATAAAATTGGATCGTTGACAAAAGAAGTGTTGCTTATTCTTCAGTCTATTTAAATGAAGCGGACCATTTCTATTTGCCCGCAGTAAATATTTATAACGTACAGGTATAAACGCAGATAATTTATTTCTACATTTTATTTTCTTATTTTTTTAAGACTCCTTAAACTGTTTTGTGAATATTTAATTTGTGAAGTTCTAAAATGGTGGTTTTGCCATCTTCACTTTCGCGGTACATAGGAATAAATTTGCGGTTGAAAAAAATCTCGGTAAATGTATAAGAAGTGCGTTGCTGCACATAAGTTGAAAATACTTCATCAAAGCCACGCAACATTACATACAACTCTACATCGGCATTTTTAATATCGCTTTCTGTAAAGCCATAAAAAGGGCTTGTTTCATCAATAGGATGAACAACTGTCCAGCTCAAAGGCATAGATTCCACGCGCTTTCTTTCAAGGTTTAAAGTAAAATATTTATAAACCGGTTTTTCATTTTCCAATACCTGCATACCAATGTTTACCATTATCTCAAGATCTGTTAATGCATGCTTATCTTTAAAGGCTGCAAAGCGAAACATGAGTCCTGTACTATTTTTATAATGACTTACTAAAGCATGATCACTAAAAACAAGATAGCTTTTAGGTTTTGAAAATCTTCCATAGATTAAGCCGGTAGCAATGGCAAGAGATGAAAAACCTGCCAGCGCT
Organism: Chitinophagales bacterium; assembly: GCA_038244655.1. Classification (GTDB taxonomy): domain Bacteria; phylum Bacteroidota; class Bacteroidia; order Chitinophagales; family Chitinophagaceae; genus Ginsengibacter. The sequence continues at coordinate 1,196 of JBBRTG010000012.1, read as the reverse complement.
TCTATGCTCGATATAATATTAGCAGCATCGCCTGAAGGATATACATGCCCGTAGCCAACGGTAGTAAATGTTTGCGTGCTGAAATAAAACATTTCTTTAAAAATTTTCCAGTTATTACTATCAGGCAGGCCATTCAATTCTGCCGGACCTATCCAAAAATAGATGCATGTAAAAACAACATTAATGCCTAAATAAAATAATAAGATTACCATGATAAACTTCCACCGTGGCAGGTTGAGCATATCATGAAAAATGCTAAACCTTTTAAAAAAAGGCATGCCTTCCTTTACCAGGTTATAAGTACCATCTTTATTAATAAACCGCCCTCCCGGCTCTGTAGTTTTATTGCCAAAACCAGTATCATTGTTTTGCCGTGAAAAAGGGTTTATTTTTTTGTGGCCGATCATAATTTTAAATTAAATAAATACAATTGTTACATTTTACTTTGCGAAGATAAAAGGGAATTGCAAAGATAAATGTACATGAGGATTCTTTGTTTTTGCGAAATCAATGCAGGGGAAGGAGTTAGCAAATATGGAACTCATTAGATTAGATTAGATTATATCAAGCCAGAAATTTAATTAATAAAATTTTTCCTTAACTATGCAATAAAAATCATAACTCTTAAAATACATTTCATGAAAAAGAATTTTTTAGCTCTTCCCACCCTGGTTCTTCTTTTTATTTCCTGTACTGCTAATCCTAACGGTCCGGTATATACGCAGCCTCTATACGTTGGCCCTGGTGTGGGATTAGGAACAATAATAGCTGTTGTGATTTCATGGAGCCGCAATAAGTCTATACTTTGGGCTATCATTCATGGCATTTTAGGATGGCTGTATGTTATTTATGCGATTATTGTTCCCAAAAAATAATGTAAATAGTTCATTATTTTTTTGCATTGCAAGCATACTCACCAGCCAAATCTTGCATTTAGAGAGTATGAAAAAATAAATGGAACCGGAGAAGAAGGTGCAATGATATTGTTGTATTGATTTTTAAAGCAATTATGCTTCACCGTTAGTACCAGCATAAATATTAAAAAACCCCGTAAAAAATTACGGGGTTTTTTAATAAAACTATTTTAAAAAATTCTTCTTAATAATTCCTCAGCTTCATTTCTACTCTTCTGTTCTTGGCACGGCCTGCTGCTGTTTTATTATCTGCTACCGGATCATTTATTCCGTGTCCTGTTG
>JBBRTG010000011.1:0-114545 GCA_038244655.1 Chitinophagales bacterium | reverse complement strand
TCTTCAAAGCGGCGAAGCAAAAGCATCAATTCGTACCAATACAAATAAGTTTCTTTTGTAAACTTTGTAGCCAAGCTTATAAATTTTAGTGCGCAAAGATAGGGTAAAAAGTGTTGAATAATTATTGTGCGAATTACAAAATGTGCCACCCAATTCGTTGATATTTTATTAAATATTCAAGTCTGTCACTTTCTGCCTCTTCATCTATTCTCTTTGCATCAATTAAATAACCTTCTGAAAGTCGTTTAAAAATTTCTGAAAGATTAGGATACTTATTTTTATAATCATTAGCCAATTTCTCAAAGTATTTAGCATGCCCTCTTTCAATGTTGCCTCCATCAAATGGACCTCTTGATGAAGAACTTCTTTTATTGAACATAGAAGAAGAGTAATTTCTCTTTATACTGTCGGAGTTTATTATTTCGATAATTTGAAAAATGTTTTCTTGTGCCCACTCAGGAACATTCTCAGGATATTGGGCTAATACTTGTCCAATATGTATATCTGCAACGTCCAATCTTCCTTCTGCCTCTGTTATATTCCTTGCCTTTCTTATCCATTACGGCTTGGCGCAAGCTTGGTAGCAAGGTTTTTTGTGTTAGCCATGCTTGTGCCGTTAACTAAAAAGCGTGTATGTATGGCCGTTATATTAAATCTTTATGACCGCAAAAGCTCCGTATTCAAAAAAAATATTATCATCTACAACGATAACAAGAGCGTTATTGATTTTAATTTTGAGCTACTGAACAAACAAAGATTCACTAACACAGAACTAAAAATATTATTTAAAAACGGAATCGCAGTGGGCTGATACGTTGTTTATACAAAAACAAAACCGGCAAAAAGCCGGCTTGTTTTATCACGAATTTCTGTAAAAGTTTTTATACTTATTATTTATTTACACTGTGCAAAGCAAGTTCTTCCTCGCCTATCATTTTATCAACCACTTTTATCGTTTCATCAATATAAATATCGTTGCTGATTCGTTTAAGAAATTGTTTATTTTTTGCAACCTTGTCTTTATCATTTGCCAATTGCAAAGAATCAGTTGTAATGTTCTTTACTGTAAGATCAACAGGAAGCTTGGTAAAATCTTCCAATTGTTTTGAAGTCGTTTTTATCTCATTTATTTTTTCACGATACTTCTTAATGTTGAGTGGTGTTTCTTTTTCGTTATATTGATCAAGTGTATTTACATCATCTCTTATTCCTTTAAAAGTCGGACTTTGATTTAATTGAGTATTTGCCTGGCTTATAACTGAATTAAAACTATAACCAGGATTCCAGGTTGTATAATTTGCTTTAGGAATTTCATCCCAACTTAACGCATCGGGATTATCTTTCTCACGGAATTTTACATTTTCTAATCTGTCAGGAATTACTATATCGGGCACGACACCACGAAGTTGAGTAGCACCCCCGTTAATGCGATAAAATTTTCTGAAAGTTAGCTTAATATCTCCTAGCCCTTCGGAAGGTTTACTGAACAATGCATTTTCTGCCTGCGGATCTAATGAGATGCTTCTTTGTACAGTCCCTTTACCATAAGTGGAAGTGCTGCCTATTATTATACCACGATGATAATCCTGTATTGCAGCAGCAAAAATTTCAGAAGCGGAAGCGCTTAACTCATCTACCATTACAGCAAGCGGCCCGGTGTATAAAACATCTTTATCCCGATCGTTTAAAATATTTGCTTTTTCATCGCGGCCTTTTACCTGGCATATAGGGCCATCTTTAATAAAGAGGCCAGCCATATCAACTACATCATTTAATGATCCGCCACCGTTGCCGCGAAGATCAATCACAATACCATCCACGTTTTCCGCCTTAAGCTTCTCAACTTCTTTGGCAACATCTGTTGCAGATCTTCTTGCAGAAGGATCATCGAAATCTGCATAAAATTCCGGTAAATATATATATCCAACTTTATGTGCACCCTCATTTACTATTGCGCTTTTTGCAAAGGTATCATCGAGAGAAATCTTGTCTCTTATAATTGGAACTACTTTAATGCTTCCGTCAGCTTTTTTAAGTGTAAGCCTTACTTCAGAACCTTTGAGCTCTCCACGAATCAGCTTTACTGCATCGGTGACTGCATAGCCTGTTACGTCAACAGGAGTTCCGCTTCCCTGTGCAATTTTAATAATTTCGTCTTCCGGCTGAATATCACCCGATTTCCAGGCTGGGCCACCGTTTATTAAACTTGCTATTTTAATTTTTCCATCATCATCTTTCAGCTGTGCACCTATACCAAAAAATGTTCCACTGAGTAGTTCATCGAAACTCCTTTTATCTACTGGCGCAAAATAAGTAGTATGCGGATCCATGCTGCTGGTAATCGCATTTACAAAATCACTAAACATATCATCAGAAGTATTGTGATTTTTAAGCGTTAAAAAATATCGATCCATTTGCCGGCCAACTATGTCCCGCGCCTGGCGTTCAAGAGTTGAGTCTGCTTTATAAGCTGAATCTTTATGCTTATCACGTTCATCCTGCAAATCTACAAACCGCCCCAATACCAGGTATTTCAGGCGTTTTCTGCCATAATCATTTCGTTCTGCTACTGAAGTAGGAAAAGTTCTTTTGTCACCATCAAGCTGCAGTGATTCATCTTTACTAAAATCAAAAGGCTTTGTAAGTACCTCTTTATAAAATTTAGAAACTTCGTCTACCCTTGCCAGGTAGGTCTTGCTAATTGCATAAAATGATTCTAACGGAGCAGGCCCATGTATTTCGTCATCAATTTTGTTTTCATATTTTTTAAAATCGTCTATATCTTTCTGGTAAAAAATATATTTATCGGGGTCAAGAGACTCTTCATATTTTTGAAGCACTTCTTTTGAAAATTTATCGTCAATTTTCTTAGGGCTGTAATGCCCCTGCTCCAGAACGATTCCCACATTCCTGAGAATTTTTTCATATTTGGTTTTAGGATTATCATTTTGATGGTCTCCCCTGCCCATTACGCCGTAGGTTAAAAACAAGCCACCACATATAAGTACAAGAAGTACCGGTAAAATTTTTTTACTCATAATAAATTTCATTATAGGATTCATACGTAAAAATAACAGAAAATAAATTTCAGCATTAAAATTAAGATGTTTAATTAACAAAGGTTTTGTATAATATATGGACGGTTAATTTTGAAAAATATTGCATTTCTCATCATAAAAAAATTTGTTGAAGAAGCAAAAAAAATCCTGCGTTAATGCAGGAAAGTTTATTGGGTGGATGATGGGGCTCGAACCCACGACCCTCAGAATCACAATCTGATGCTCTAACCAACTGAGCTACAACCACCATTTCTAAAGGCACCAAAATTAATTAAAAATTTATACTAAAAGCAAAACCATTTTAAACTTAGCCTCATTCAATCGGGCAGGGAGCAGAATCAAATACCGCTCATATAGATTTAAAAAAAACATTTGAAATTTTCTATTCAACTTTGCGCATGTTTTTTTAAAAAAGAACGTCTAAAAACTAAAACCAGAATAAATTTATCATGAGAAATATTTATTTAACCTTTATTACATTATGTATAACAAGTGGGTTATTTGCACAAATGCCATCAGGCGGTAATCGTGGCCAGGGAATGAATATGGGTCATTTTTATGGAAAAGTATTAGATGCGAAGACAGGAAAACCTATTGAAGCAGCTTCTATACAACTTACACAAACTAAAATGGATACTGCAATAAAAAAACGCCGGGATTATGTTGTAGCGGCGTTGCTTACTGATAAGAAAGGGGATTTCAGCATTGACAAGCTTCCCGTTATTACTACCTACCAGCTTTTAATTACAGCGATTGGATATGCGCCTTATAATGAAAAAGTAAGCTTCAACTTAAAAATGAATGGAAGCGATATGAGCCAGATGCTTAATGCCGTTGATAAAGATTTGGGTAATATTAAAATGATAGCAGATGCAAAAACATTAGAAGGAGTTGTAGTTACTGCCAATAAAAGCTTGCTGCAAATGAATATTGACCGGAAGGTTTTTAATGTTGATAAAAGCCTTACCAGCGCTGGCGGAACTGCCGTGGATGTAATGAAAAATGTACCTTCAGTAAATGTTGATATTGATGGAAATGTTACCCTTCGAAATGCAACACCGCAAATATTTATTGATGGACGGCCTACAACATTAACGCTTGATCAGATACCAGCAGATGAAATTGAAAGTGTTGAAATTATAACTAATCCTTCAGCAAAGTTTGATGCTTCGGGCGGCGGGTCAGGAATATTAAATATTGTTCTTAAGAAAAACAGGAAAGCCGGTTATAATGGAAACCTCAGGGCAAATGTTGATTCACGTGCCCGATTTGGCTTGGGTGCAGATATAAATATTAAGCAGGGAAAAATAAATTTCTTTGCCAATACAATGTATAACCAACGTAAATCTCTTAGCACTCAAAGCACACAAAGAATTGATCATTTTGATGGTGTAACAGCAACTCTGTCACAAAAAGATAAACCAGAAAATTTTGGCCACTTTGCATTTGGCCGTGCAGGCTTCGATTATTTTCCTGATAACAGGAACACATTAACACTTGCCGGAGTATTAGTAGGTGGAAATTTTAGCAGTACCGATTTACTTGATATTAACAGGGACAGCAATTTTGTTTCTTATGTTACCAATGAAACCGGGCTAAGGAATACACATGGAAATTTCACTTTTAATAATTATGGCGGTACCCTTAGCTACAAACATAATTTTGCAAAGCCAAATAAAAATATAACTGCTGATGCAAACTATAATTATAGTAAAAACACAAACAACAGCGAATTTTCTACCCAGTATTTTAATGCAGATCATACGCCAAAATCACCTTTGCTGCAACAAAAAATAACTGGTGGTGGCACCACAAAATATTTCACTGCTCAAACAGATTATAGTGACCCGATAACTGATAAAATAAAACTAGAAGCAGGACTTAGAGGGTCTGTAAGAAATTACAGCAGCTTTAATGAAAACTTTTTTTATAACCCGGCATCAGGTAAATATGAAACTATTCCGGGAATTAATAGCCGGTATAAGTTCAAAGACCAGGTATATGCAGCCTACACAACTTTTTCACAAAAAATAAATGACTTTACTTACCAGTTGGGCGGCCGTGTTGAGAGCTCTAAATATTCAGGTAAGCTAATTGATTCAAATAAAGTATTTGAAAATTCATATCCTTTTAGCTTTTTCCCCAGTGTTTTCTTAACACAAAGAATTAATGATAAGCAGGACATTCAATTGAATTATTCAAGAAAAATAAACAGGCCCAATTTCTTTCAGCTTATTCCTTATTATGATTACAGTGATTCGCTAAACATAAGCCGTGGTAATCCCAGCCTTGTTCCTGAATTCACCAACTTGTTTGAATTATCGTACGATGTAAATTTTAAAAATGGCAATAACATAATTGCAACGGCTTATTACAGACAAACCAATAATCTTATTACACGTTTTCAATATAGAGATAGAAATCCTAATCCTATAAAGGATGATTCAATATTTATAACTTCTTATGCTAATGCGAACAATTCAAATGCGTATGGACTTGAAGTTACTTCTTCTAATAAAATTGCTAAGTGGTGGAGTTTGATTTCTAATGTAAATGTTTACAATTCAAAAATAAATGGCAATAACCTTGAAAGCGATCTCAATAATCAAAAAGTAAGCTGGTTCGGAAAGCTCAACAATACTTTTACTTTGCCTAAAAATTATTCTATACAGCTTACAGGCGATTATACAAGCAAAACTATTTTACCGCCTAACAGAAGTGGCGGCGGTGGTGGCCGGTTTTTTGGAGGCGGTGATCTTTCCACAGCCAATGGATATACTGATCCTGTTTATGGTTTTGATATTGCTATAAAAAAAGAATTCCTTAAAGACAAAGCTGCCTCATTAAGCCTTAGCATGAATGATATTTTCAGAACAAGAGTTTATCATACACATTCCACATCTAATTTTTCAAAAACTATATATTCAACACAGGATAATGAACGCAGAAGAGATCCGCAAATGCTGCGGTTAAATTTTAACTGGCGCTTTGGTAAGTTTGATGTATCACTATTCAAACGTAAAAACTTAAAAGGCGAGCAGGAAGGAATGCAAAATGGTATGCAGGGCGTGGGGCAATAAACTCCCTGTGAGAAATAATAAATGAAATAAAATAGGTTTTTTTATGAATAAAGCTCCTGAATCCAGGGGCTTTTGCTTAATATATGCTCATGGCATATTAATTGTTAGTTTAAATTTTAACTAAAAAAAACAATCATGAAAAAAATCTTTAATCGTCAGGCGTACATCTTTTTATTTTCTTTTATAATGATGAGTCTTGTTCAGGCTTTTGTATATGCACAAGACAGTTCCGGTTCCAGTTCACAAACCAGTACAACAACCACTGAACATGCAACTACTGTTCAGCCGTGGGTTTGGGTTGTAGGTGGCGTAGTACTTTTATTAATCATCATTGCATTGATAAGAGGCAACAGTGGCGGAAGCTCCGGACGTACTGATAAAGTTACTTATACGAAAACAACAAGTTCAGATGATAATCCCTGATTAATTTTTTTAATAAGTGTTTACATATAATGGCTGGCTCATGTCAGCCATTTTTTTATACTGGTTTCTTCATCTTATTTGAAAATATAAATCGTTATTTATTAAAATAATATCATATAACCAACAAAATATTTTCCTGTTATCTTTGCGCCCCAAACTTTAAAAAAATGGCATTACGTGCAGGAATTGTAGGATTACCCAATGTGGGAAAATCAACTTTATTTAACGCTGTTAGCAATAGTGCAAAAGCGCAGGCAAGCAATTATCGTTTTTGTACCATTGAGCCAAATATTGGCCTCGTAAATGTTCCTGATCCAAGACTTGAAAAACTTGCAGCGCTTGTAAAGCCCAATCGTATAGTGCCCACACAGATTGAGATTGTAGATATTGCCGGCCTGGTAAAAGGTGCAAGTAAAGGTGAAGGGCTTGGAAATAAATTTCTGGCAAACATTCGTGAAGTGGATGCTCTCATCCATGTGGTTCGTTGCTTTGAAGATGAAAATGTTTTGCGGGATGAAGGCCCTATTAATCCAATAAGTGATAAGGAAATAATTGAAACAGAACTACAGCTAAAAGATTTGGATAATGTTGAAAGAAAATTATCAAGAACAGAAAAAATGCTGAAGACCGGAGATGCAAAAGTGAAATTAGAATATGCAGTGCTCGTAAAATGCAAACAACATTTGGATAAAGGAAAAAATATTCTTTCTCTTAATTTATCAAAAGAAGAAAAGGCAGCTATTGCGGATAGTTTTTTACTAACGGACAAGCCTGTACTATATGTTGCCAATGTTGATGAAGCGTCTATGCATAACGGTAATAAATATTCTGATGTATTAGTGGAAGCCGCGAAAGCAGAAAACGCCCAGGTAATTATTATGACGAATGCCATTGAAGCGCAGATTGCAGAGTTTGAAAACCCGGAAGATAAGAAAATGTTTATGGAAGAATATAAAATGGAAGAGCCTGCATTGGATCGGCTCATTCATTCAGCCTATAAGCTGTTGAATTTACTAACTTATTTTACAGCAGGCGTGCAGGAAGTGCGTGCCTGGACTATTCACCACGGATGGAAAGCGCCACAGGCTGCCAGTGTAATTCATACCGATTTTGAAAAAGGATTTATAAAAGCTGAAGTTATTTCTTACAATGATTTTATTCAATATAAATCAGAAGCTGCATGCCGTGAGAATGGAAAATTAAGAATAGAAGGAAAAGAATATATAGTGCATGATGGCGATGTAATGCATTTCAGGTTTAATATTTAATGATTCATCGGTCGGTGCTGATCGCGGTCTGACCTACGGTGCCGACCGCGGTCGGGACGTCTGGCGTCAGACCGCCATAATTCTATAAAAAACCCCGAAAATTTTCGGGGTTACAAATCTAAAATCGTATGCCGATAATCATCGGGACTAAAATCTGAAATCCAATCCATCTTATTTCCTAACGCTTACGGATACATGACGATCTAAAGCCCTCTCTGCATCAGTTGCTGTAGCAGGATATTTTGCAAATTGAGAACCATAACCTTCTGCACTGGTAATCTATGCTCTTACTCCGCGTTTTGCCAAACCTGCTTTAGCAGCATCTGCACGGTCATGTGATAATTGAAAAGATTAATCACCCAATTTATTTTTTATAACACTTACGGCTACATGACAATTAACAAGTCACCCTTTTTTAAAAGTAAAATATTTTATTGCGGCAACAGTACCTTGTCAATAACATAATAAACACCATTTACGGCATGGTTATCCAAAGATGTGGCAGTAGCAGTACCCGTCGGTGTGCCGCCAGGATCGGATAGAGAAAATGCCAGCCCTGTAAATTTTAAATCAGTTACAATCGAGATATTAGGGCCTATTGTTGTAAAAGTTGGGGACACAAGAATACCGGGATGAGGAGCAAAAGAACTGTTTACTAAGGTTGTAACTAATGATGGTGTTGGTGAAAAGTTTACAGAAAACACTCTTATGTTGGGTTCAAATGAACCTGTTAATGGATTAGGCGTTGCTAAAAAATGATATGCAATGACACCTCTTACAAGAGCAGTTGTAACATTATTGGTACTTAAAAAAAAAGGCCCTGCAGCAACAGCCCCGTTTGCGGTAGCAATTGCATTAGCTGTATCAGTGGCTGTGTGAGATGGAAGAACTGCTGTTAAATAGCCTTGGAAAGCAAGTCCAAATATCAGTGTTTGAAATGCTGCATCATTAGGTGCAAGCACTGTCATATTAGTAACCGGATAATTTAGAAGTGAATCAAATTTATTCAGACCATCTTGTCCGCTATCAGCTCTTGCTATTGCAGCTTTAAAGTAAGTAAGATTAGGATCACTATATAATGCATCTCTTAATACCTGGCTCGGCGGCGCTACAATACCTGCCACTAAATGAATTACTCCATTTTGCATTTTTATATCAGGCATTACAACAGGAATGTTATTATCCCAAAACCCGTTTGAACGCACTGAAGGAAATGTACTTAAGTTTAAATTTATAGGTGTCCCGGGTAATTTTCCAATCGTTAATAAAGTAGGCAATTGAATATTGGGAAAAGTAGTGAGTATAGTTGCAGAAGTATATTGCTGGCCTGGAATAATAGCATAGTTCACGATTCCTCCTATAGTAGTTATTGGTAAAGCGTTTACTACATTAACAGATGGAATGCCTGAGACACGAAATGCATTATTGTTTGGTAAAAAAACAGTAAACAATTTTGTACTGTCACTCAGGCTTGCTAACACTCCTACTTTTGTTGCTGCTGCTTTAAAAAAGCTGTAGCTGGTGTCAGTACTAATTAAAGTGCCAATGCTGGTTGTGCTGCTGTTAGCCGGAGGATAAATAATAGGTGTTGCATTAGGCAAATCTTTGTTACACGATGCAACAATTAAAACTATACCAACAAACCCTGCAAGTTTAAACAACCTGGTATTGCTAATAATATTTAAGTTCATATAATTTCTTTAATAATGATAAAATTAATTGTGGTTAAAATATATTGTAACCAATGCTTACATAATAAATGCCACCTATTGTTGCGTTACCAAATCCATCACGGTAATATTGATTTAATAAATTAGTTGCGCCAAGTTTCAATAACACTTTTTGTGCAGGAAATTTATAACTTAACTGGCCATCTAAAGTTTGATACGCAGGTATAAGGCCGTTAGCAAAATCACCCTGAAAATTTACTTTATCCTGCCAGCGGTAAGTTAAATTAAAGCCGATCCTGTTTTGAAAACCAAACCCTGTATTGCTGAAAGTAACGCCTGCCCTGTATTTCGGAGCATCAAAGTCTGCCTGATAATTAGCAGGAACATTATCAAGATTATCGGAACTCACCGTTCCACCAATTGTAAAATTGTACAGAAGCGAATAAGTAAGTCCTATTCCAAAACCATAAGTAGTTACATTGCTTTTTACATTTACAGGAATTGAATAAGTAGTAACCAAGGAAGGGTTATTAAGGTTTGCTTTTATTTGATCCGGTGTGCCGGTAAATACGCTTTTGTCGCCGTTTACAGATTGTGCTATAAGGGTGCGTGAAAGAAAATTATTATAAGTTCCATAATAACCATAAAGATCTATCAACAATCTTTTTTGAAGTAACAAACCTTTATACCCTGCTTCAAAAGAAGTTACGTTTTCTGCTTTAAATTTTGTAACAGGATTTACCTGTGGGTTTCCGGCAAATAAATTATCATCAATTGAATAAACCGGGTTTGTATTGAAATGATAAAATGTTTTAAAGCTGGGCACTCCGCCAATCAAAGCCTCGCCACCGCCAACTCTTAAATTTATATACTGCTGCTGGGTAGAAGCAAAACGATACGCTTCCTGATAAGATAACCTGATGTTATTATCTTCAGCTACTTTAATTACTAAAGAAAGCCGTGGTGTAAACCTTCCATCAAAATTATCATTCTTATCATACCGTGCAGAAGCAATTAGTTTCAACCTGTCGTTCAAAAAACGTTTGGTTGCCTGTACATAAGCGCCATATTCATTAATAGGAATTTTTCCTGTGGAATCTGCAAATAAAGTTCCTTCAGAATTTAATACATATCTTTTATAATTAGCTCCAATTAAAACATCTGCAAATTGAGAAGTATAGGGTGATAAATTGTATTGGCCTTCCACATTATAAAGATTTGTTTTATCTACAAACAAACCGCCCCCTTTAGAAATAGGAATGCTTCTTACTTTATCAAACAGTTGTTTAAATTCATCAGAACGAGGAGCAGGCCTTCCCTGATCAGCAACAGCCCTTGCGGCATTGTGTGCAGCAATATCAGACATGCCTGCTAATTTTGCATTTAAGAAAGCAAAAGAATATTGTGCATACCATCCATTGCTACCCCCGCTTGGTTTCCAGGCTTCGTTTACTAATCTTGTAGTAACAGTTGCATTATAGGAATTGCCTGCATTTTCCTGCGTAGTATAGGCTCTTAAAAACCAATTGGCATTAACCAATTCAATTTTATACTGGGCAATTTTTAAATTCACCAATGAATATCTGTCACTACCTGTATAAACAGTATTTCCTGTTCCCCAATATCCTTCAGCATTTAAAGAAGTTTTTTGTGATAGCTTATAACTTAATTCGCCGGATACTTTAAAGTTTACGGTATTTGGATTAACAATGTCATTTTCATTATAACCTGTTCTTGAAACAGGAATTGAAGCAGGTAACGCATTAATATAAGGTGCATAAAAAGGAATTGAATCTGCTAATGTATTTAAAACCCTTGATTTTATATCAATAGTGGTTTCATCACCATAAACATTTATGCCGTCATAGTTAGGATCGGTCTGTCTTGTACCTGTTTTTACTCCGCCCGTAGTAGCCAAGCGATCATAATCGCGGTAATCATTTGCTACCCAATCTTTCGCCTGTACCAGTTCACCCCCTAATTTAAAAGCAAATTTTTCACTTACTTTTTTTGCCCATCTTAACGACCAGTTATAATAAGGGGAAGCGTTGTTGTCTCTATTATCAATATTCATTATCCCTGTTTTTACCTGGAAAGAAAGCCCCTGGTATTTAAAAGGATCTTTACTATTAATAATTATTGCTCCGTTCATGCCGCCGGGGCCATACAAAGCAGATGATGCTCCCGGCAATAATTCAACACTTTCTACATCCAGTTCTGTTAAGCCAACTACACTTCCTACAGAAAAATTTAATCCCGGTGCCTGGTTATCCATTCCATCTACAATCTGGTTTACCCTTACACTTCCACTTCCATTAAAGCCTCTTGTACTTGGTGTAGAAAAAGTAAGTGAAGAAGTTACTACATCAACACCTTTTAATTTTCCAATCATATCATAATATGAAACGGCAGCAGTATTGCGAATGTTGGCAGCGCTTATTCTTTCAATGGTTACCGGCGATTCCAATATTCTTGAAGGTGTACGGGTTGCTGCTATTACTACTTCCTGGCCTAAAGTGCTTGCAGGTACAAGTGTAATATTTATGAATTCGGAAGCGCTGTTTACATTTACTTCCTTTAATTCATAACCTATAGAAGATATAATAAGTGTGAGTGGTGCTGACTTGTTACTTGTTAATTTAAAGTTTCCTTTGTCGTCAGTATAAGTTCCGGCACCGGTTCCTTTAATGGTAACAGATACAGCAGGAACAACATCGCCCGTTGCATTGTTTTTTACATTTCCGTTTAGTATGGTTGTATTTTGAGCAAATGCATTTATCGATAAGATATTAGCAATGATCAAAAAAATACAAATGCTGAAATTTTTTCTCATAGCAGGCGTTTTGGTTTATAATTTTAAGGGCAAAATAAGCATTGTTAAGTTGGTTTTGAAATATATTTTTATAAAAAACTGGCCAGACTTTACCTGATAGTGTGCGGTGAGGACATCGCCCGCGACACCTGCAGCGGTTGGGGTCCTCACCAACCGGCAATAAATACGCTTTTTTTGTTTTTAAAATATAAAGTTTATATAAGTATTTTTGAAACATAATTAGCAACATGGATAATTATTTTTTCCCTGGTCAAACTGATTTTTATAAAGGAAAAGTAAGAGATGTTTTTACAATAAACAATCGCTGGCTTGTAATAATTGCAAGCGATCGCATTTCTGCATTTGATGTTATTCTTCCCAGGCCAATTCCATATAAAGGTCAGGTGCTAAACCAGGTAGCTGCTTACATGCTAAAAGCTACAAAAGATATTTGCAAAAACTGGCTTATAAGCATACCTGCGCCTAATGTTTCAATCGGTTTACAATGCAAGCCATTCAAAATAGAAATGGTAGTAAGAGGAAATTGTACAGGCCACGCCTGGCGCACATATTCAGAAGGTAAAAGAATTTTATGCGGAGTACAGCTACCGGAAGGCATGCACGAAAATAATTATTTTCCTCATCCCATAATTACCCCTTCTACAAAAGCTGCTGAAGGCCATGATGAAGATATAAGTAAAGAAGAAATTATAAAAAGAGGAATTGCTTCCAAAGAAGATTATGAAATACTTGAAACCTATGCTTTAAAACTTTTTGCAAGAGGTAAAGAAATTGCTGCAAAAAGAGGATTGATATTAGCAGATACAAAATATGAATTTGGAAAGCTAAATAATGAAATTATTTTAATAGATGAAATACATACGCCGGATAGCTCACGATATTTTTATGCAGATGGTTTTGAAGAAAGGCAATCAAAGGGAGAAAAACAAAAACAACTTAGCAAAGAATTTGTAAGAGAATGGCTTATTGAAAATAAATTTATGGGAAAGGAAGGGCAGCAGGTTCCTGAAATGAATGATGAATGGACTGCAACTATCCGTGAACGTTATATTGAACTGTATGAAAAACTTATTGATGAAAAATTTAAACCCGAAGTTTTGAGTAAGGAAGAAACGGAAAAAAGAATTGTAGCTACGCTTAAGAATTTAGGGTAATTATTTATTTACTTTTAATTTATCCATTCTTCTCCTCGATTTATTAAAAACCATAATGCCGTTTTTTACTCCTTTGCGCAATTTCTTTTTTTCTTCTTCAGGCAAATTATGAATGGTTCTGCATTCAACAGAACAGCATCCTTCAAATTTTTCTGCACAGGAACTGCATTGTATAAAAAGCAAGTGGCAGCCTTCATTTGCACAGTTTGTATGTGTATCACAAGGTTCGCCGCATTGGTGGCACCGGCTTATTACCTCATCTCCTACCATCTCTCCCAGCCTGCCATCAAATACAAAATTCTTTCCTTTGAATTTGTTTGGGAGGTTTAGTTCTTTTACTTTATTGGCATATTGAATGATGCCGCCTTCCAAGTGAAAAACATTTTTGAAACCATTATGCAGCATCCAGGCGCTTGCTTTTTCACAACGAATACCGCCGGTGCAATACATGATAATATTTGTATCTTTTTTTTTCTCCAGCATACTAACGGCCATGGGTAGTTGCTCCCGGAATGTATCAGAAGGAATTTCTATTGCATTGTCAAAATGGCCCACTTCATACTCATAATGATTGCGCATATCAACGATAACGGTTTCAGAATCTGAAGTAAGCTTATTGAAAGATTCTGCATCAACATATTTCCCTTTTTTGTTCATGTCAAAATGGGGATCGTTTATTCCGTCGGCAACAATTTTTTCTCTCACTTTTACTTTTAAAACCCAAAAGCTTTTGATAGCATCATCCACAGCTGGGTTCAGGTGCACATCTTTTAAAAAAGAAATTGAATTAATATAATCTTTAAAATTTTCATAATTATTTTCCGGTACGCTTACCTGTGCATTAATGCCTTCATGGGCTACATAAATCCGCCCAAAAACTTTCAGTGATGCTAAATTTGTATACAATTCATCACGAAACAATTGCGGCTCTTCAATAAATGCATAGATGTAAAAAGATAAGGTGGTGCGTGGTTCCTTTTCTTCAAGTAAACGTTGCTTTAATTCTTTTTGTGAAATACGATTGTGTAATACTGCCATATCATTTAAATTTTACCCGGTTTTACATGAGACATTTACATGATAAATCAATCCTTAAAGGCAGATAAAAAATAAGATGCAAATATAAGAAATCCATTTTTTTTTAAAAGAGGTACGGCTTTTGTTAATGTGATAATAATTATTTAAAAACAAAATATCAATTAAAAACAGACCTTATGAAAAAGATAATAATTTTAGCAGCAACATTTTTTTTATTAATTAGTGCTAAAGCCCAGCAAGTGCATTTTGGTATTAAAGGTGGCTTAAATGCATCTGAGCTTCATTTTAGTAACCATGCAAAGTGGGATACAAAAATAGGTTTACACGCAGGTTTCCTGGCACACATTCATGCTTCGCAAACCTGGGCTATACAACCGGAAATCTTCTATTCTCTCGAAGGTGCAAAAACTAAAATGATTTCATCAGGAACAACCACTATCAACTTAAATTACTTAAATGTTCCGGTGCTGCTGCAATATATGTTTGATAATGGTTTTAGAGTTGAAGGCGGCCCGCAGATTGGCTTTTTAATTAGTGCAAAAACAAAAGTAAATAATACCAGTACAGATAATAAAGGTTTCAAGTCAACAGGATTTTCCATACCGCTCGGTATCGGTTATCTCACTACTTCAGGTTTTGGTTTTGATGCACGTTATTCATTTGGGCTTAGCAATATAAATGATGATGCTAACGGGCCTTCAATTCAAAGTAACGTTTTTCAATTTGGAATTTTTTATCAATTCAGTGATACAAAAAAACATCATTAATCACCTGATTTTTTTTGGAAAGTATTTAATAAGTTTTTCAAAACTTTAAAGCTGCATTCAAATTTTATTTTCAATTTAAAAATCCTCCTGAGATATTTATTTATAACAGGAGGATTTTTTATTTTCCTTTAATGAATAATATTAACTTACACAATAAAATTTTTTCAATCTATTTATGCCTTCTGCCAAAAGCAATTCTTCTCCAAAGGAGTCCTTAGGGACAAGACCACCATTTTTTTTAAGACTACATTCATTAGCAAAACTGTTCATTTGTTTAGCTATTGCTACCATAATTTATTTTGCTGTAGAAATTAAACACATTGATACGCTAACGCATGTAATGATTGGCTGGGATACATTCAGCCTCTGCCTGATCATCATGAGCTGGATTACTTTTTTTATTACAACATCACAGCAAATACGCGCGCAGGCTAAGGTGCAGGATTCAAGCCGGACGTTAATTTTCAGCATCATACTCATATCTACCTTTGCAAGCTTTCTTGCTGTGTTGTTATTAATCGTTACAAAAAAAAATGGCAGCAGCGAAACGCCGCATCTTTTATTTGCCATAGCAGGAATGCTTTTTTCATGGTTTTTAATTCATACTATTTTTACATTACGGTACGCTCATATTTATTATGGAGATCATGAAACGAAACCTGATACACATGCAGGAGGCCTGGATTTTCCTAATGACAGTAAACCGGATTACCTTGATTTTGCCTACTTCTCTTTTGTACTCGGCATGACTTTCCAGGTTTCTGATGTGCAGGTAACTTCAAAGCGTTTACGCCGCATAGTTATGCTGCATGGTCTTTTATCTTTTGGGTACAATACCATTATGATAGCGCTTACGATAAATGTAATTGCGGGGTTTGGTGGTTAGTTTTTAGTTCTTAGTTCAAAGTTCTTAGTTTCCCAATGCCTGCTTATAGCATTTGAAAACTTCCTACTTTGTAATTTTTATTCCTTATTTCTTACTTAAAAAATAGCTCTTACCGATGCCCGGCCTGTATGAATAGTTGGATTGGCACCGGGCTTTCTTCCTTCGTATTGAAGATTCAATTCAATATTACCTGCTAATCTTTTTGTAAGTTCTATATTCCATAAATAATTTTTCCCGGGCAAAAGGCCATCGAGCAGAACGTAGCCGGCAGTGCTGTTGGCGCCACTTCCGCCATTGCCATTAAAGCTTATATTATTAAAAGAAAATCTTCCATTTAATGTACCGTTAGAAAGTACATTGTACCTTACTTCTGCTGCAATTTCATTATTTATTGCCTTCTCCATAAAGTCAATTTGGTTTTGCCTTTTATCATACGTATAAATAAGGCTTACCCTCAAATCACTTCTATAAATATAACTTACTGAAGGCTCCGCAGAAAATCCTTTTATGGTATAATTCCTGTTTGCAAATGAAGGTGTGCTTAATTGATTCAATACATATTTATTAGTAAGAGATGTGGCAATAGATTTATTTAAATTCCATCTTCCCTTAACTGTAAGATCTCTACGCTTGTTACTTTCAAAACCATAGTTCAAAAGCGATTTGCTGGTATTCAATCTATGGGTAACATCAATTCCCCATTTACTATTTATGCGATTGAAATAAATTGTATTGGATAAAAAAGAATTGAGCGTAATTAAAGTAGTATCTACTAATTTTTTACTGAAAGGATTAAATTTAAATGATCCGTTGTTAGAAATATCTTTTTTATTAATCTGCAAAGCAGAGCTTGTACTGAACTTGCCTAAAAACTTTTTGAATTTATTTTTTATGGATGAAGATATTATAGCAGAAGGATTAAGATCAACACTGTAATTGAATTGAATATAATTTGCTTTTACATATTGGTTGGTTGGTGTAAAAACTCTTATCCATTTTTTTTGATCCTGGTAAATGGCAATCTCAAATTCATTAAGCTGCGGAATACCATCATTGTTATAATCAATCCATGTATAATAACCCTGGCCTGCCGCAACTTCAAGATAAGTATATTCTCTTTTCTGTTCCTGCCCTGAACCAAGCTCATATAAAACACTTCCTGTTATAAATCCTTTCCATTCATGTATTGCATATTCTGCCCTGCCCAAAAGACTTTCATCATTTTTTTGTGTTGTAAGTGTTGGGGTTACTACATTAAGCTTTCTGTAGGTAACATTTAATTTAAACTGGTGATTTTCATTCTTCAAAATTTCAGTAATCAGGCTTATGTTTTGGCTTCTGTCTCCTGTAACTAAATTTTTTTGCAATGGAAATTTATCGCTTCTTGTAAAATAAGTAATACTCCAGCGGTTTAGTTTTGTTTCGGGGGATTTTACATAAAGCTGCCATAAATTAAATGCAAAGCTTATAGGCATTAAAGTATCATATTGCTTATTAAGCTGGTTATTATTTTCTGCAGAATATCCTCCACCAATCTTTATATTTTTTAATGCAGGAAATATTCTTGACACATCAAATGAAGGCCTTACATAAGAACCTTTTTGCACATCGCTATTGATATTAGTAACATAAAACTTATCAGATATTTTCCATCCCTTTACCATTATTTCATTTTCTATAGAATTACGAATGCCATTGAAATTATCACTCCGATTATAGCTCGTTAACTGGTAGCGTATATAATTATTTTTTGCATCATTCAATTTAAGCGAGCCGTTTATTAAATTTTCTGTAGCAACAGGTGCATCAAATGGCAGGCTCCAGTCGCGGTTAAATTCTACGTTACGTAATCTTTCAAGTGGTTTAAATTTATCTTCTACAAATTCATAGCCCACGCTGGTTTGCAGGTTCAATCCATCTTTAAAGCTTCTTAAAACTTTTTGTTGTGAAGTGTATTCAAATTTTGCAGCTATACCGTTATCACTCGATTTATCTTTAGA
The DNA here is from genome assembly GCA_038244655.1 of Chitinophagales bacterium. GTDB lineage: Bacteria > Bacteroidota > Bacteroidia > Chitinophagales > Chitinophagaceae > Ginsengibacter. The sequence goes on along the minus strand of JBBRTG010000011.1, from coordinate 96,367 downwards.
AGAAAATGTGTTTACATCATAATTGCTTAAAGCAACTTCACCTTTTATAAATGATTTAGGGTTAAAAAAATATTGCGCTGCGGCAGTTATTAATTGTTGTTTTTTGGGAGTGATGAGTAAAATCACCGGATCCCAGTCTCCCTGCTTAATACCATTCACAGGCTGCACCCATGTAAATACCCGGCCGTTTGCATTGCCTGTTACAATTGTATAATTTCCTTTTCCTGCGCCAACATTTGTAAAAGAAAGATTATACAACTGATCATCCTTATTGGTTGAATAGACATATATGGAATCATGGACGCCGTTATAAAGCGTATCTATTTTTTTATATAAAATTTTATCTACTGAAAAAGTATCTCTTACGGCATTTGGATACCGGGCGCTGTCAATATTTTTTCCTATTTGTGAAAGAAATTGTTTTTGCAAAGCATCAAGCGATTGATTAATAGAAGAATTTTTTGCGTCGGTGTTGGAATAAGCTCCAATGCTTAGCTTTAGCTTATTATTAATATTTATTTCATCATTTGCATACAAAAGAGAATTAAGATAATTCCTGTCAGAATATTCAAACTCTACCTGTATCCTGCTATCCTTTGTAATTAAGCGTTTCGACGTAAACGTTAGTTCGGCAGTATTGTAATCAATTATATAATCCTGGTCTTCGCCTCTTGTTTGTAATTGCCCGTCAATAAACACTCTTTCAGTTGCGGCGAGCACGGTAAAAAATACTTCGTTATTGGCGCCCATTAACCGGTACGGGCCCTGGTTGCCTTCTATAGGTGTAATTACATTTCGGGTAAATTTTCCTTTCGCAATGGCGCCGCTTACCAAAAGTGAATTGGTTGAATTTTTTCCTATACGGTTGTCAGTTATGAAAGAAGCGCCTTGTAATCTTTTATAAAAATTTAGAAAGTAATTCTGGCTTTGCCTGATGTCTATATCACCGAAATTAGCCTGCCAGCCATGCTTTTTTATCTGCATAAATATTTTGTCAAAATCATGAATGTCTTGCGTATTGCCTTCTGGCTGAATTGGAATATTGTTATCGCTTATAGCGGCTGAAAGTTCAAGGCTGTCGCCAATGTAACCATTTAGTTGAAGATTTAAAGTGGAGTTTACAACTGCATCCTGATTGTTACCAAATGAAATGCCACGACCAAAACTTCCATTGTAATTGATGTTTCCAAAATCTATAATCTTATTATTTTGTGCCTGTGTATTTCTAAATATATAAGGTTTTTCTGTTGCAAAATTGAACCGAACACTATCGTAATTAAAATGCCTCACTATTGAATTGAGCTTAAATGGAAATACACGGTAAATAATTAAAATACTGTCTGGCAAAGCTGATGACTTCCAGGTTATAAGTGCATTTACATAATCAATCACAAAAGAATCATTTGAAATTCCGTCAACAGTTACCGTATTTGGTATAATGCTGCTGCTGTCAAAGTGAAGAGGATTTATTTTTGTTGAGAGGTATTTTTTTCTAAGGTTAGATGAAGATGCGGGATTTGTTTGAGAACAGACATCCTGTATAATCAGTAAAAAAACAAATACAAAATATATTCTTGCGGAATTCAATTAGTTTGGATTTTAGAATCACTAAAATTAAGGCTTATGAGCTTAAGTTGGGGCAAATGCAGCTTTATCACTTTCTTATTTTGCTAATAAAACGGTGATAAAAGCAAATTCGTATTCAGTGCAAAATTCAATAAAGCCAAGCTACAATTGCCCGCAAAGAGATCTCCGGAGCCTTGCAATGAACCCTATAAGCTTGATGGTGCAAATAAAAAAGGCCACCAGAAGGCAGCCTGTTTCAACTTTCTTCAATTTATTATTTATGGTTTGCATACACTATCTGCACAGCCTATGCGGTAGACCTGCTACCATCTTTTATTCAGAATTCAAAGATCTATCCTGATCCCCGATTCGTGACACACCCTGCAAGGGCACAAATTCAAATAAAAACTTAATTCTCTTTGTTTCGTTTATAAATGGTTGCGGGTAACAAATATCAAAGGCTTTATCAAGCGCGTGGTGTGCTTTTACCAATGCAGGCGGCATGCTGCTTGCCTACATAAAAATATATTTGCGTTTATACTTAGCTGTTATAAATCCTGATTTAAATTTTCGTGTTACATCTACTCTTTCTTCTTTGGAACTTTATCACCTTCTTCTCTTGTTTCTGATAACCTGATGGCTATTGCCTGTTTAGGATTGGTTACTTTTTTACCGTTGTCTCGCCTTTTTAATTTGCCTTCATGCATTAAGTTATGAGGCAAGTAATAATTGTTTTACAGAAATTAAGGATTCAACTGTAGTTAATAACTCCTTTTTGTTAAACGGTTTTTCAATAACACCATCTGCTTTACAATCTTCATAAGACTTTAATTTTTCTGGGGCTGCTGAAATCAAAACAATAGGAATATTTTTAGTTTTTTCTTTTTCTTTCAAATCCTTACAAATCTCCCTGCCATCAATACCTCTTAGATTCACATCAATGAAAATTAAATCAGGTTTTACATTTTCAAGTTCATGAAAGAAAAAATCCGTTGTTTCTGCTGTTGTAGCCTCGTGACCGTTCATTTTAAAAATTATTTGCAAAACATCTAATAAATCAGTTGAATCGTCAAGAATTAAAATATTAGCCATGATAATTTATATTATAAAAAATGAATTTATAAAATAAGATAATACACTATATGTAATTTATAACTTTCAAGTTAATGATAAATTATATTTTTATTTCTTTATCCTTATGTCAATTGTTTTACTATAAATTTATACTGATTGCCGTCTTGTGGTTTTTTATTCCAAGAAATCAAATTCTTCACCTCCCATTTCGTAATAACAACATTTTAATATTTCTTTTCTTTTTATCAATTGGTGGCGAAGTATCATAATATTTGATCTTATGTGTAACTTTAAAAAAAATGACAGGACATTGGGTTCGGTCATTTATTAAGATGGTAAACATCATTTGTTGCTTCCGCTGTTTCCCTTGTTAGCTGAAGAAAACCCCGAGTGTGATCCTGAACCACGAAAACTTGTTAATAGTTCAGGATTTTCTTTTTCCAATTTCTTTTTGAAGGCATGAGATGTAAATTTTTCAAAGCTATTTTTGGAAATTCTTTTCCGTTCATTTTTATATGGTTCAATAGCAGATGCAAATGATTGGGAATGCCGATAGCAATGCTTTGACTCCGAAGGAGTCAAAACCCAAACTCACATTAAAATAGCAATCAAAGTTGTGAGTGGGTGTTCGATTTCACAGAAGAAATTACACACATTCTTTTGAATTCAAATACACATTCTTGTAGTTCCTACACGGATTCTTGTAATGATTACATTGATTCTTGTAATGCAGTTACCTGGAGTTCTTACACAGTTACTTTGAATTTTTACACGCCTGCTTGTAGGTTTTACATTCTACGTGTGTTGTAAATTCGTTTAGTGTAGGAAATTTCTATGAATTTGTAACAAAAGATGGGCATACAGAGGAGGACAATAAGGCATTATATTTCCGAAGATAGCGATGCACCTAAATATTCCCTGTTCATTCTTGCTATATTTTCTACGGAAATTCCTTTAGGGCATTCCGCTTCGCAATTATAAATATTTCCGCAATTACCAAAACCTTCCTTATCCATTTGCCCTACCATATTTAATACTCTTGTATGCCTTTCCGGATCGCCTTGGGGAAGTAAAGCCAATTGAGAAACTTTTGCGCTTACAAATAACATAGCCGAACCATTGGGACAAGCCGCTACACAAGCGCCGCAGCCAATACATGCAGCCGCATTAAAAGATTCTTCAGATTTACTTCTATCAACCGGAAGTGAGTTGGCATCGGCAGCATTACCGGTATTTACAGAAATAAAACCACCGGCTTCAATAATCCTGTCAAATGCTTTTCTGTCAACCATTAAATCTTTTATAACCGGGAAGGCTACTGATCTCCAAGGTTCTACTACTATGGTATCGCCATCTTTATAAGCACGCATGTGCAATTGACAAACAGTATTTTTTTGCCATGGCCCATGCGCTCTTCCATCAATGTACATGCTGCATGCGCCGCAAATTCCTTCACGGCAATCATGGTCAAATGCAATTGGAGCTTTTCCTTCATGAACCAACTTTTCATTCAGCACATCAAACATTTCAAGAAACGACATTTCCGAAGAAATATCTTTTACATTATATGTGTCGAAATGCCCTTTAGTATTTGCGTTTTTTTGACGCCAGATTTTCAGGGTGAGATTCATATTATAATGTTCCATTCGTAAATTGTTTTTATTAAATCAAACTATTTATAACTTCTTTGTGATGGCATCGCCACTTCAAAATGTAAATCTTCTTTATGCATTACTTCATTGCCATGTGGTTGAAATTCCCAGGCTGCTACAAAACTAAATTCATCGTCCTTTCTTAAAGCTTCGCCTTCTGCTGTCTGGCTTTCTTCCCTGAAATGGCCGCCGCAACTCTCTCTTCTTTGAAGCGCATCTTTGCACATTAATTCCGCCAATTCTAAAAAATCTGCTACCCTTCCGGCTTTATCCAATTCAGGATTCATTTCAAAAATTTCCCCTGGAATTTTTACATTTTCCCAAAATTCTTTTCGCAATGTTTTAATTTCGTCTATAGCTTCCCGTAAGCCTTGTTCATTTCGGGCCATTCCGCATTTATCCCACATTATTTTCCCCAGTTTTTTATGAAAGCTTTCGACGGATTCTTTTCCATTAATACTCATCAATTTTTCTATTCTTTCCTTCACTTCTTTTTCTGCCTCTTCAAATGCGGGATGAGCTGTTGAAATTGCTGACGTTCTTATTTCACCGGCCATATAACTGCTGATTGTATATGGAATTACAAAATAGCCATCAGCAAGCCCCTGCATCAATGCAGATGCGCCAAGACGATTAGCTCCATGATCACTGAAATTTGCTTCTCCTAAAGAATATAAACCGGGAACAGTTGTCATTAATTCATAATCAACCCAAAGGCCGCCCATAGTATAATGCACTGCGGGATAAATGCGCATGGGAACATTATACGGATTTTCCCCGGTAATTTTTTCATACATCTCAAAGAGGTTACCATACTTTTCAGCAATAACTTCTTTACCTAATTTTATAATGCTTTCATCTGATGTATCTTTCATTCCGCGTTTGTGGATCTCAACTTTTCCATAACGTTTTATAGCATCAGCAAAATCAAGATAAACTGCCATCTTCGTGGTGCCGACACCGTAACCTGCATCACATCTTTCTTTTGCAGCCCGTGATGCCACATCACGGGGAACTAAATTTCCAAAAGCAGGATATCTTCTTTCTAAATAATAATCACGCTCTTCATGCGGAATATCTATTGCTTTTCTTTTGTCGTCTTTATTTTTTGGAACCCATATTCTCCCATCGTTTCTAAGGCTTTCGCTCATTAGTGTAAGCTTGCTTTGATGATCACCGGTAACAGGAATACATGTTGGATGAATTTGTGTAAAACATGGATTGGCGAAATAAGCGCCTTTCTTATGAGATTTCCATGCGGCTGTTACATTGCTGCCCATTGCATTGGTGCTTAGGTAAAAAACATTTCCATAACCACCGGAGCAAATTAACACGGCATGGCCGAAATAGCGTTCAAGCTTTCCCGTTATTAAATCTCTTGCAATTATGCCTCTCGCTTTGCCCTCAATTTTTACAACATTATGCATTTCATGACGCGAATACATAGTTACATTTCCCAAAGAAACCTGCCGTTCCAAAGCGCTGTATGCTCCCAATAATAATTGCTGACCAGTTTGCCCCGCAGCATAGAACGTACGCTGCACCTGGGTTCCACCAAAAGAACGATTGCTTAATAATCCGCCGTATTCACGTGCAAAAGGAACGCCTTGTGCCACGCATTGATCAATGATAGAATTACTTTCCTGTGCAAGGCGATATACATTCGCTTCGCGTGAACGGTAATCGCCGCCCTTTACCGTTTCGTAAAAAAGACGAAAAACAGAATCACCATCGTTCTGATAATTTTTTGCTGCGTTTATGCCACCTTGTGCAGCAATAGAATGTGCACGTCTCGGACTATCCTGGAAACAAAATGCTTTTACTTTATAACCCAATTCGCCCAAAGTAGCAGCTGCTGAAGCGCCGGCAAGGCCAGTGCCTATTACAATTATTTCTAATTTTCTTTTATTGGCCGGGCTTACAAGGTTTAAATGGTTTTTATAATTTGTCCATTTTTGTTCAAGCTCACCTTCCGGGATTTTTGCGTCTAATGCCATACGTTAGTATTGAATATTTTTATTTTGAAGATTCTTTTTCAGTGTTATTTTTTATTGAAGCCACCCTGCCATAAATGCAATGGGCATTAATGCAAACACTATGCAAATGACAACTGAATAAAAAACACCAATTCCTTTTACGATAGGAGTCCATCGCCTGTGGTTAATTCCAAATGTTTGAAATGCACTTTGAAATCCTTGTAACAAATGGAATAAAAGTGAAACCAACCCTATCATGTATAAAGTAAACCACAAAGGATTGGTGAATATCTCTTTCATTTCCTGGTAAAGATCAATAACAGGCCCGTTGAAATATAACTCGTGTTTGGTGCTTGCCCAAAAATGATACAAATGCATTACCAGGAACAGCAATAAAAAAGTTCCCAACCAACCCATATAGCGGCTATACCATTTTATTTCTTTCGGAAAATTTGTTCTGGTATAATTTATTTTTCTTGCAGCTTTATTTTGTTGCCATAAAAAAAGCCCTTGTATAATATGTAAAACAAAAACGGCAAACAAGCCTATTTCCAAAAACCTTACAAAATAATTATGAAGCATGAAATGAGCAGAAACATTAAATGTAGCGCCATCATCATTGTAAAATATCAGGGCATTTAAAGCGGCATGAACAACGAGATATATTATTAAAAAAAAACCCGTTAGCCCCATTAAATATTTTTTTCCTATTGAAGAAGTGAATAACTGTTTCCAGGTCATAAATCAGGGAGTTGATAAATTTCAGATATGCAAAAATACTACAAACGCCCCTAACCCGAAGGGGAAAAACAATTGAAACTTTTTTTGAATAATTTTTTTTTAAAGATTAAGTTTTGAAGGCTTAACTCTATTTGAGTTCTGCTTTTTTATACGATGGTTCTATTTCCTCTTTCGGGGTTAGGGGCTTAATCTTCTTAAAAGTACATTATCAACCTGGTTAAAAATCACATCAGGCTTTAATGTACGCCATGAAGGAAAATTTATAAGTTCAATAAAATTATTAAGCCTCGCTCTTATAAAATCATATTGCGTTTGCTCCGGCATGTTTATGCATACTATCCATCCGCCTGCATCTGTAACATCTTCATACCATTCTTCATAATAACTATCATCGCTGCTGTGAAAGTTGAGAACATTTTCTGCAATCAAAATAAATTTCTTTATTCCTTGTCGTATAAATTCATCAATTACTTCCCGCTTCAGCCGCATAATATCATTCTCAATTGCATCGTTCCATTCACCAAGCAATTCTATAATGGCATACTGCTCCGGGTAATCTGCCATCAAAACTTTAAGGTATAAAGTAGCGCTGCTAAATTCATCCCATTGCGGATGAATGTAATAATTATACACCGTTTGTGTATAAGCAAATTCACTGTATTCTCTTCCATAAAATGGTGAGCGCTCATCATTTTCTGATGTATAAATGTATTGCCAGTTATCGTATGGTTCTATATTCTGCATTCACATTTCTATAAATTTTTCTATTATATTTTCTATCACAAAAATATTACACCTGTTGTTGTAAACATAATTTGTTAATGATAAATAATGGTAAAAAAAATATTGGAATTAGCAAAACAAAATTTTAAATATTCATTTGCTGCTCTTGTTAATTTTTTTTTAATAGAAGAACTTTAATGCAGAAAGAAGGAACACGATCCGTTATTGCAATAAAGTGCCTTGATAAAAAAAGCCGCTCAAAAGAGAGTGGCCGAATTAATAAACCCCATCAATTATTTTATTCAACAACCAGCTTATCAGCATAAATAGTTTTGCTGGCATCATCGGTAATTTTTATCAGGTACATGCCGGAAGCCTGCTTTGTTTGAAATTTATAATTTATTACCTGTCCCGGTACTTTTATATAAACATCTTTACTTTCAATGAAGCGGCCTTGTAAATCGGCTAATGCAATTTTATATTTACCTCCATTGTTTTCAAAAGTAATTTTTACCTGCCCCTCACTTACCGGGTTTGGATAAATGGTAATGTACCTGTTTCCTGTTACTTCAATATTTTTAAGAACAGGTATGCCTACGTTATTTTGCTTTTCAATTTGATGAAGCAGGTTAGCGCTTGCAAGATCAGATGCATTATACACCTGCCCTTTTGTAACCAGCTTGGTTGAAGTAAAGTCTTTCATATTTACTTTGTAAAATCCTTCAAAAGTATTTGCACTGCTTACAATAACATTATCATTATCTACCACAGCAGCGCCATTAACGGTATAAGCACCTGATAGATTGCTGATGGTTCCTTTGTAAGTTGCGATTCTTGTTTCGGGATCTATTATAAAAATATTGCGGCTGGCAGTTAATAAGTATAATTTTCCGAAAGCGTCTGCAACCATATCTCCGCCCCAACTGCTGCATTTGTTATGAACAGAAATTCCATTGTTGGATTCAGCATCAACTATATTTCCTAAATCAGCAATAATAATTTTATTACCTGTAGAAAAACGAATGAGGTGATTGGCATCATTGGTTAGCGCATAGCCGTTACCGTCAGCTCCTATGGTCATGCGGGTTATGTTGAATGCTTCATCATTAAAATCAACATTATTAATGAGAGATTTTTGAATAGTATAAAATGATGGCGTTCCATTATTAGCTTTTAAGTCGAGCCACATAAGCTGACTGGTATGCATAGACGCAAAGAATAATTTATCGTGTTTTTTATCATAAGCGGCAGCAGCGCTCATGAGCATTGTAGGCGATGGGTTACTAACAATTATTGTATTGGAAGACGCTGAAACATTATTTTGACTAATGCTTGCAGGATTGCCCTGCACAGTAATTTGCTCAACAGGTTTTTTTGTATCTGCATCAGTAAAAGAAAATCTTGTTTTCCCATTTTCAAAAAGAGTGGCATTGGTATTGCCTGAATTCATATCAATTTCCCTAATATCTGTCCAGTTAAAATTTCCATTGGCCTGCCCGGTTATGGCAAATGCGCGGTTGCTTAATTGTGAAAAGCCGGTGGAAAAAATGAATAGTAAAAAAATCGAAAGTAAAAGTCTTGGTTTCATAGTAGAAGTTTTTTGGTCAACAATAATTAAATAACTCTATAAATTTAATAGAAATTCCCAACACTTCAAATGATTTATTTCTGATTCTCAATTGCTTTTTTTACACTGCCATATTTTAATAATAATTTTTTGGCAAGGGCTTTATTTGTAATGCCCGATTTTTCCATAACCATCTCTGTTCCCCGGTTTACAATCTTTTGATTGGTGAGTTGCATGTTTACCATTTTATTATCTTCTACCCTTCCAATCTGTATCATGGCTGTAGTTGAAATCATATTCAAAATCATTTTCTGTGCCGTACCGCTTTTCATTCTTGTGCTTCCTGTTACAAACTCCGGTCCTACAATTACTTCAACCGGGTAATCTGCAAAAGCACTCATTGGCGAACCCGGGTTGCATGAAATGCTTCCGGTAATAATTTCATTTTCTCCGCATTTTTTCAATGCTCCTATTACATAAGGTGTAGTACCGCTTGAGGCAATCCCTATTACAACATCTGCCTTGCTTATATGATGCTTCTGCAAATCTTTCCAGCCTTGCTTTGTATCATCTTCTGCAAATTCTACCGCAGTGGTAATGGCTGGGCTGCCACCGGCAATAATACCTACGACCAACCCTGCGGGCACTCCATACGTGGGCGGGCATTCACTTGCATCTAAAATGCCCAGCCTGCCACTGGTACCTGCGCCTATATAAAAAAGTCTGCCACCTGAAAGCATTTTATCTACTACCGCCTCAATGAGTTTTTCAATTTGAGGAAGTGATTGCTCAACTGCTGCGACTACTCCTTCGTCCTCCCGGTTTATATTTTTAATGATTTCTGCAACGGGCATTTTTTCGAGATGCCGGTAATGCGATGGTTGCTCTGTAACTTTTATAAAAGACATGCATATAATTTGAAAGCATCAAAATTATTAAAGATTTTTTATTAATGATGAAGAAGTTGATTGGTATGCATTGCTAGATTTAATAAAATAACTCGTGATCATCACTATAAACTAATATGCAATCAAAAAAGTAATTTCCATATCTTTTTTATTAATACAAGGTTCTATTTTGGGCTCACATGCATTTCACAAAGTAAAAATCGCCCGATATAAATAATAGAGCAGTTGCTGACAATAATCTTATAATAAAAGTTCCATATGGCGCTAATTCGGAAGTTCCTGTAAATTATTCAATCATGCAAAAATTTCTAACCATTCCGCTATTATATATTTATAAAACAAGCTTAATAAATTTTTCCATCGGGACTTCTTTAGATTTTTATCTGGGATGGCAGGAGAAGAGACATTCTTCTACTCCCCTAACTTTTATGTTTTACAACTTTCATCATACCAGTTCAACAATAAAAATCTTTTGGGCACTATGGCAAAAGTTAGTAAAACAATTAAGTTGATTGATAATTTATTAATTGAGCCCTATATCTATTTCAATCCAATCTTTACATCGTACAGTTTATATTCGAATAAGCTTTCTTACACAAGGTAATATTATGGTGCAGCTGTTACAGCTAAATATAATTTATAAAATTGTTTGCAGGAATGATGAATCTTTCTAATATAATATTAGCATACCTTCAAACAATCTACAAATAAGGCGAAAAACTATTGAACAGTATGAGAAGATACTAACTAACGGCAATGCATAGTTGCTTAAAAATTACGGCAGGTTCTTCTATTATCCATCTATTCCCATCTTACGGGTAAGCTCTTTAAACCTTGGATCTGCTTTTAACTCATTCAGCATAGGATACCTTATGCAAAAGATCATTCCCAGGCAGGCAATGCCGATGCGTTGCTCATAGGTTTTATTAAGATGGTAAAATGCCTGGTCAAAATCTTTTAACCCTGAATAAAGAAATGCATAATCCATGTGCAAGATAGTGCCAGGCTCTACTTTTTCTCTTTGCCTTATTTTTTCAAGGCATTCAACAGCTTTATCGGTATGGCCTGCAGCCGCATAAGCATGTCCTAGTGAGCTAAGGCCTTTGAGCGGGTTGCCAACGAGCTTATGATATTGTTCAAAATCTTTAACAGCTTTTTCATACTCACATGTGGCAAGGTAAATCATTCCCCTTCCTTCAAAGCCACGCCGGTACGTGTGATCCATTTCAATGATCTTATCATATTGTGCCAGCGCTTCTGTAAAACGCCCGGCAAAAGAATAGGCATCACCTAGATTACTCATCAATGGCAGAGATAAAGGATCGAGCATAAGCGCCTGTTCCATCTTTTCTATTGCATTTATAAAATCGCCTTTGGCAATAAGGAACCAGCCATGCACCTGGTTAACGAGAGATGAGTTAAGACTAAGGCTTAATGCTTTATTAAGCGAAACTTCCGCTCCGTCGAAATCCCAGTTGTGAAAAAATTTAATAGTGGCAAGCGAAAGGTGCGACTCTGCATGATTGGGATCAAGCTCAATTGCTTTCAGCGTATAATCTTTTGCTTTAGGATAGGCTTCTGCAGGCGGCATTAATCCTGTTGATCCCAAAAAAGAATAGCAATAGGAAAGCATACAATAAGGTGAAGCAAAGCCTGGATCAAGATGTATTACTTCTTCAAAGATTTTAATGGCTTTGCTGATGTCTTCAGGATTCGACCTGTTCCAGTGGTAACGCCCTTTAAGGTAAAGATTGTAAGCGTCAATATTTTCTGTTGGTGGTTTTACAATCGTCTCTTTCTTATTACCTCCTGCAAAATTTTCTTTTAGCCTGGTTACTATTTTAAGCGATATTTCATCCTGCACCTCGAAGATGTCTTCAAGATCACTGTCATATACTTCTGACCAAATGTGATAACCGTCAGCAGTATTAATAAGCTGAACAGTAATCCTTATTTTTTTTCCTGCCCTTCGTACGCTGCCTTCAAGCACCGTAGATACACCAAGCATCATCCCGATTTGCCTCACATCTTCATTCTTCCCCTTAAATGAAAATGATGAAGTGCGTGCTGTTACCTGCAAACCTTCTACACGGGTAAGCGCATTTAGAATTTCTTCAGAAATACCATCACTGAAATATTCGTTCTCCGGGTCAGCGCTCATGTTTACAAAAGGGAGCACAGCAATACTTTTTTCAGAACCTGCTTTTACACCCATCTGCGCAGGTGTTGGAATCACAAGCCCTTCATTGGTTATTGCATATACTTCTACCTGGCGCTTCACATTTTTAAGGTTAAACTTTCCGAGCAAAGTTGTTTTTATTTCAGCCTGGTTTTTTACTTCATCATATACTTTATCAGAGATGAGCACGGCCCCCGGTAAAGATAATGCTTCAATACGCGAAGCCAGGTTAACACAATCGCCATAAACACCTTGGCTGTCATAAACAATGTCCCCGGAGTGTAGCCCTATTCTTAATAAAACCTTTGGGGGCTTTTGTAATTCCTTTTGAATATCAATGGCAGATTTTACAGCATCAATAGCGCTGCCGAAAATACTAAGTGTGCCATCACCAAAATACTGTATAATTTTTCCGTTATGACCGGGAATAAAGTTTTCCAATGTTTGCCGCTGGCGATCTCTTAAAATTTTTGCTTTTTGTTCATCTTCCTGCATCATGGCGGTATAGCCTGTCATGTCAGCAAACATAATAGCTGCAAGTTGTCTCACCCGTTGAGATGATGTTTCAGGATCTATTGCGGGCTGTTGCATTAAACAGAATTAATTCTGTGTTAAAAAATAAAATTTGTTTTACACCGTTGTACTCAAATTTAAAAAAATAAGTCGAATATGTGATTGGATCATTTAATGTTATTTGACAAAAGACGACAATAATAGAAAATTATTTGATACGTTCAATTTTTCAGAAAAAAAATAAGCCAATTTGGTCAGGATATTCTATTCAGCCTCGTGTGATTTACTAAATTTGATTTAATAGAAAACTTATTTTATTTTATTTCAATTAATCTGCAAAAGGTTGCCATAAATAATTTTGTAAACGAATTAAAAGGTTTCTCACTATGTAAAAAGTTTATAGCAATACCATCAATGGTGGTACTACAGCAGCTACAACTAAATGGAATTTAAAAAGATCCAAGAAATTTAGGTACTGCTTATAGGTTAACCTTTCATGGACTTCCTGTTTTTGCCGGCACAGGGGTGCTATTTCCAACCACTTTTGATTATGCAGATACACATTTAGCAGATAGTGCAATAGGCGGTAGTAGTAATGCTTCAATATCTTATTATTCAAGAACACAAAATGATATATCCGGCTATGATATGGATGTACTGATGGAGCTATGCCATATAATGAGCTGTCTATTTACCCTGATCCCGATGATTCTGAATGGTTTGGTTTTTAGTCATGATGATATATGTTCAATTACAACCGGATTGTTTATTCTTTCATCTTCTGCAACAAACGTTACCCGATATAGAAATGGTGTTATCATTAGTTCAAAGGCTCAGCGCCAACTAACATTTATACAAATCTTACGTTTTTGGTTGGTAAATCAAGAGTAACGGTACGTCATGGTAAGAAAGAATGTGCTCTGGCTACAATAGAAAATGGATTAACAGATGCACAGGCTTTTAGGTTTTATAAAATTGTTCAAAATTTTTGAAACTACACTTGGCAGATAAAAAAAATCATACTAAGAAACTTACCACATAATCAAAACTTTCTGTGTTGTAGTTGCTCCATTATTTTTTATTTTCAACAGGTAAGTACCATTTGGAAATTTAGCCGTATTAATTTCTTCTGTTAATCCCGTCATTATTGCAGAAGTTAATTTTTTACCCACCGCATCATATAAAATAATTTGCGTTTGCCCATTAACGTTATAAGGTGCACTTATCGAAATGTGATTGTTTGCAGGATTTGGGAAAATAACATAACTGCCGGAAATATTTTTATTGCGAAGCAACACAACATTGCTATACACGTAAGCTCTGTCAATGTCAATTTCTTTAATGCGGTAATACAAATTACCGGTTGGAATATTGGAATGCAAAAACTGGTAACTGCTTTGGTTTGCATTTATTATGTTCATTAATCCTATGCTGTTCCAGTTTTTTTCATCTGTACTGTATTCTACTATAAATTTATTTGAATTAACTGTTGGCGTAGCCACTTCCCATTTCACCATAGAAGACGTTTTATCAACGATGGATGCAGTAACGCTGATGAACCGGACAGGAAGCGTGGCAAAGCTAAATGGCGTTGGAACATTTTCCCCTGCTTCTCCTGCATTGCCATTGTTATTAGGGTCAACTGCAGTTTGTGGTCCATTGTTAGAAGAGTCGGATACATTAATAAAGCTTAATGTGCTTGTACTTCCAATAGTTGCACTGCCAATGGCTGAATTAAGGTAAACACGGGCAGCGTTAAGGTTAGTAACGCGGAAGCCTAAACGAAGTTTGAAAAAATAATCTGTGTTAACAGAAGTCTGGTTGGCCAGGTTTTGTCCGGCAATTAATAAATTACTATCGGTGTTGCCATTGTACGCAGGATTTAATGCCAGCCCTGCTGCATTGTTGCCGGACACAAACGCCACATTTACATTAGATATATTTGCAGCGCCGAAAACAGAAGCCAGGTTATCAGTAACATTAATATTATTGAGTGCAACGTTACCTAAATTTCTTACATAGATCTCGTAAGTAAAGTCGCCGGTATTATTATTTATTTTTATTGTATTCAGCAATTGCTTGGTAACACCCAGCGATGGAGTAACGCTGGTATTGTCAATCGGCAGTTGTCCATTCTGAAAATTTTTTGCACTATCCAAAACATTAGTACTAATATTATAAGTATAATAATAACAACTGCCGGAAAAATCAGATCCGGTAATTTCCAGTTGCCCGTTGAGGTATGCAATGCCAAAGCAATTTTGTGGTAAGGTGGTTAAATAAGTTGCCGTAGCATTGGCAGTACTGCTATAATTATTAATTTCATACAACCTCGAAGGAAAACTTCCAAGCGTTGCAAACATGCGGCCATTTGGCAAAATGGTTAAGTCACCGCTGGTAATATTTGTAGGAAAATTATCAGCAGGGAACTGAACTATTCTGGTATTGATAACCTTTCCAGTATTCACATCAAATTTATCAATATTACACTGACCGATAGTATCGTTATAATTTGAAAATGACCAGAGGTCGCCATTATTATCGAACTCAAAATTATTGGAAACATAACTGTAAGCATAATCAGGCGTGGCCGGTATTACAGCCGGGCAGGTAATATTAGCAGGCAGTCCCATATCAAGCACCCATATTTTTGTATCAATGAAACTTCTTATATCAGCTACATATATTTTATTATTTTTTGGATTGTAAGCAATGAACACACCAAAAATATCCGGAAGCTGGTTTATTAAGCTGCAGGTATCTAATAACGATGGCGAATTACTAAGTGGATTATTAATAAAAGAAAAAGCCGGTTCACCTGATCCGGTGCAAGAGGTGCTGCCAAAATTAACCAGTATTGAATTTTGGGCAATAGATTCATTGCTTACTACAACGCAAATGATAAGCAAAGCAATTAATTGACCGGTAATTTTTTTTATCATTCTATAAGTAAGTTTTAATTGAATGGTAAATCAATAGGAATTAAAAAAATCGAGGTCTTATCTGATGAAATGTTGGATAATAACAGTACTGTAATTTGGGGGACGGAAAATACAGTATTTTATGAGGAGCTAAATATAATATTTAACTGCCAGAATTTATAATACAAAGCATTTTATTATTTTCCTACCAGAAGTGGTTATAGTTAAATTGAAATCATTTTAATTAAATGGCATAGAATTAGATTAAGATTATGGGTTAGTTTGAAAAAAATTCACTTTATTCAATTAATTTTGCTGCTTAGCGTAAACAAAAGCAAAATATTTTTCAATTCTTTTGAAACACTTTAAAGCTTACAGTACTTTTTCTTAATCGCAATGCTTAACCTCTAAACTAAATAAATGAAGAATCTCTTGCCTCTTCTTTTTTTGTTTGCCTTCCTTCCATCCTGCCAAAAAGAGTTTTCAATTGAAGGTGGAAATTCAATTGCTTATGATATAGATGCTCAAAAATTTATTGATAGTTCCGGACTTACCGATACTATACAAAAGGATGCGGTAAATAATTTTGTGATCCAATTAAAAAATGCTTCATTATGGACAAGATTCATAGCAATATATCCAATGGTGGGTGGTACAGCAGCTACAACCAAATGGAATTTAAAAGACCCAAGGGATTTAGACGCTGCCTACAGGCTACACTTTAATGGTACTCCAGTTTTTGCCAGCACAGGAGTACTATTCCCGACTATTGCTGATTATGCAGATACCCATTTAAGTGATGCAGTGCTTAATTATAATGATAATTCTATTTCTTATTATTCAAGAACACAAAATACAATAGATGGATATGATATGGGATGTGCTGACCATGTTACTTATTATAATGAGTTTGGCATTTATAATTCTGTGAATGCTACAAATTGGTTTGGGTATTATGAGTTTGGCAGCACCCCTTCGACTACAACAGGCTTGTTTATGCTTTCATCTACTTTAAGTGATGTTAAACGTTATGAAAATGCTCTAGTTACACAATCAAAAGGTAGCTCACCGACTACTGGCTATACAAATTACCCCGTTCTTATAGGGTATGTAGCAGGAGCATCTTCCGGAGGTCAGAGAGAATGTGCTTTGGCAACCATTGGAAATGGCTTAACAGATGCCCAGGCTCTAACGTTTTATAACATCGTTAAAAATTTTGAAACTGCACTTGGCAGATAAAAGATAATAAAACATACCACACTAAACTAAAGAGCCGGTGAAAATCTATATTATTTCAAATAATTTATTGCTGCATAAATAAACAGAAGTGATAAGTTTTTTTGAAATACTAAAAATGTTTAAATGACGTTATTGTACTTAATGCTCACACTTAAAAAAAAATAATGAAAAATGTTTTGAAATTAACGACTGTTCTTTTTTTGTTTGCCTCACTTTTATCCTGTCATAAAGACAAATCGAAAAGCAATGAGATTACTTATGATGCAGATGCCCAAAAATTTATTGATAGCTCCGGCATTGCCGATAATACGCAAAAAGTTGCCTTAAATAATTTTGTAATCCAATTAAAAGATTCTTCATTATGGACAAAATTTATCGCAATCTATCCAATGGTAGGTGGTACGGCAGCTACAACCAAATGGAATTTAAAAGACTCACGAGATTTAGACGCTGCCTACAGGCTAACCTTTAATGGCACTCCTGTTTTTGCCACCACAGGAGTATTATTTCCAACTATTGCTGATTATGCAAATACACATTTAGCAGATAGTTTACTTAGTTATAATAATAATTCTATTTCTTATTATTCAAGAACACAAAATACAATAGATGGATATGATATGGGATGTGCTGATCATGTTGTTTATTATAATGAGTTTGGCATTTATAATTCGGTGAATGCTACAAATTGGTTTGGTTATTATGAGTTTGGTAGCACCCCTTCGACTACAACAGGCTTATTTATGCTTTCTTCTACTTCAAGTGATGTTAAACGTTATGAAAATGCTGTAGTTACAAAATCAAAAGGGAATTCTCCGACTATTGGTTATACAAATTACCCTGTTCTTATAGGGTATGTAGCAGGAGCATCTTCCGGAGGTCAAAAACAATGTGCTTTGGCGACAATAGGAAATGGATTAACAGATGCTGAGGCACTAACGTTTTATAACATCGTTGAAAATTTTGAAAGTAAACTTAGCAGACAAATGAACTAGTAAGTGTGTTATTTACCCACTTACCATTGCATGTTGCAAATACAAGTGCATAAATTTTTGATAAAATATAAAATGACCGGCATTAATAATATTTTGGATGCAGGTAAAAATTAAAGCATATAAATTTATTTGTTAACTGCCCGAAACGCCTTTACATCATCTATTGTTACTCGTGTTCCCTTGTTTCCAAAAGCATTGCGGATAAATGTTAATATATTTGCAACCTCTTCATCTTTTAAATTTTTTTGCGGAGCCATTTTATTTTGATAAGTCTTTCCGCCAATATTCAACTTAGTAGTACCAGAACCTTTCAATACCCATGCAATCAGTTTTTTTTTATCACCTGTTACATAATTTGTTTTAATTAGTGGGGGATTCATGTTTGGTACTCCATAGCCATCAGCCTGATGGCAGGTAAGGCAATATTGCTTGTACAAAATTTCTCCTTTTTGTATTGATGTTTTAAAAGCAGCAGCATTTGAAGATTTGGCATTTTGCGCCAGAAGAGAAGTAAAAGACAGCATCACTAACGTACACGCTAAAACGCTTTTTTTAAAAATTCCTTTGATCATTTTTAAACGAGTATAAAATGAGTTAATTGAAAGAAAATTATTTATTGTAAACAATTCTATATACAGTGCCACCCTGGTCATCGGTTACATATAAAGAACCATCAGGGCCTTGTGCAAGGCCGCACGGACGATGCTTCGCTTTGCCTGGAGAAGTGTAGCCGCCATCACCAGCAAAATCATCGGCAAATATTTCCCAATCACCGGATGGCTTGCCATTTTTGAATGGCACAAAAGCTACAAAGGCTCCTTTCTGTGGTTCGGGCGCCCTGTTCCACGATCCATGAAATGCAATGAAAGCGCCGTTCCAGTATTTTTCAGGAAACATAGTGCCTCTATAAAATAGCAAACCGTTGGGTGCAAGGTGTGCAGGAAAAGCCATTACAGGATTCTGTACTTTAGGATCGCCTTCTTTCTTTCCATCACCTCCATATTCAGGTGATAATATATTTTTCTTTTGATAAGGATCATAATAATTATAGGGCCAGCCGCAGTTAGATCCTTCGTGCAGTTCATACATGCATTCCGCAGGCAGGTCGGCGCTTTGTTGTGTTGTGTACATATCCGGAAAAATATCGTGCAGCTGATCTCTCCCATGCTGCATCACAAATAGTGTATTTGTTTTTGTATTCCAGTCGAGCCCTACTACATTACGAAGGCCGGTAGCATATCTTTTACCATCAGCATTATGCTGGTTTAGTTTAGCAGCTTTAAACATCCAGATGCCTCCGGCAGAATCGAGAACCGGGCATGGATTTATACCCATTGAACCTTTTGCCCTGTCTTCCGTTTGGCACGAATTTGAATAAGCGCCTACATTTACATAAATATTACCGTTGTTATCCAAGGCAATAGATTTGCTCTCATGCTCCCCTCCTACTTTTAAACCTGTAATAATTTTTTCAGGCTTTGCCATGTTAATAATATGGCCATTAGCATCCAGCTTATATCGAAATACTTCTTCATTGGACGATGCATACAAGTAGCCGTTTTTAATAGCAATGCCGGTACCGCCATATTGAAAAAAACCTTTACGGCTATCGGCTTTACCATCGCCGTTAGCATCAGTAAGTAACATAATAGCATTTTTATTTTTATCAGGCCCAGACAACTTCACATAAATTTTTCCTTGTTTTGTTACTGCCAGATGCCTTGCTCCGTTTACATTATTTGCCACTACCAATGCAGCAAAACCTGGCGGTAATTTTAAACCTGCATTATTTTTATCGGCTATTACTTTTTTTGTTTGCGCATGTAATGGTGATGGCATTAAAAGTTGAATGCCGCTTATAAGCATTATCAGCATTGCTGATTTACAAAATGATTTGTTCATACTATGGTTTGATTTTTTAAAAATACTTTTCTGCAAAAGAAATCTCTTGCATAAATATATGAATTGTTGGAAGCAAAAAATCTGCCTAATTATAAATTGCATATTTTATTTGGTAACTCATTTTCTTACGAACATAAGAACTGCTGATAATTCTTTTAAGAAATATTTAAAAGAAAGAATTGTTTTTATTGAGCATAAAATAACTTCTTCTATCCTGGTAAAATTAATTTAGGATAAAGAGATTTATCTTTAAATAAATTCATAACCATTGTTTCTATGGCAATAGTTTCATTAAGAAGTGCGGCAGGCAAATGGATTATGAGCGCCGCCATACTTGCTTCTGCTATGGCTTTTATTGATGGCACAGCCCTTAATGTTGTATTGCCTTCGTTGCAACAAAGCTTACATGCAAG
The DNA here is from genome assembly GCA_038244655.1 of Chitinophagales bacterium. GTDB lineage: Bacteria > Bacteroidota > Bacteroidia > Chitinophagales > Chitinophagaceae > Ginsengibacter. The sequence goes on along the minus strand of JBBRTG010000011.1, from coordinate 75,998 downwards.
AGGAACAGATTTATTCTGGATACTGAATGCATACCTTCTTATGCTGGCTGCATTAATATTGCTGGGTGGCTCACTGGGCGATAAGCTGGGGCGAAAGAAAATATTCATGATTGGCATATTCGTTTTTATGTGTGGTTCTATAGCCTGCGGCTTTGCACCAAGCGTAAATTTTTTAATTGCATTCAGAGCAGTTCAGGGGCTTGGCGGCGCCTTCATGATTCCCGGAAGCCTTTCCATTATTTCATCTTCGTTTACAGATAAAGAAAGAGGCAAAGCCATTGGAACATGGTCTGCCATTACAACTATTGTTACCATCGGCGGCCCCATTATAGGCGGCGCTTTAGCAGATGCAGGCTTATGGCGGTATATATTTTTTATAAATGTTCCCATTGGTATTGCTGCTCTTTTAATTCTTTGGTTAAAGGTTAAGGAAACAAGAGATGAAGAAGCAGATCATACACTTGATTTTCCCGGTGCAATTGCAACGGTTGCGGGGCTGGCATTAATAACCTTCGGGTTCTTACGTATACCTGATATTGGGTTTCATAACGTGCAGGTAATATTTTCATTAAGCATTGGCATTTTATTATTAATCGTTTTTATTTTTATTGAGCGTAAGAGCAAGCATCCTATGATGCCCTTACAATTATTTGCTAATAAAACTTTCAGCGGGGCTAACCTGCTTACCTTTTTTTTATACGCAAGCCTTGGCGCAGGCATTTTATTTCTCACGCTCAACATGGTGCAGGTACAGGGCTATAGCCAGTTGCAGGCAGGCTTAACGCTTTTGCCTTTTACTATTTTAATGATAGTAATTGCACGCCTTTCAGGAAGCCTTGTTGATAAACATGGTCCAAGGTTATTATTAATCCTGGGGCCTGCAACAGCGGGGCTTGGCTTATTATTATTGTCTTTTGTAAAAGAAACAAAGGGGCCTGCTGATTACTGGATAACTTTCTTTCCGGGCATATTGATATTTGGTTTAGGAATGTCTTTCACTGTGGCGCCACTTACCACTACGGTTATGGGTTCTCTGCCCAATCATTTTTCAGGAACTGCTTCTGGAATTAATAACGCTATCAGCCGTATTGCCGGTGTTTTTGCCAATGCTATTTTTGGAGCATTAGCTATTTTATTTTTTTCTGGTTTTTTACAAACAGAGACTAATAATATTCATTTGCCGCCTCAATATAAACAAGCAGTGATGGCAGAAGCGGTTAACCTTGGCAACGCTGCAGTACCTGCAAACCTTGATGCTGCAACCAAAGCATCAATTGAAAAATATTACAGGGATAGTTTTATTTCAGCTTATGGTAATGTAATGCGCATCTGTGCTGTATTAGCATTCCTTGGTGCGTTAATGTCACTTATATTTATTAAAAATGAATCAGTTAAAACATGTGATGCAAAAAATTAAAGCCGGTATGATTGTCTAAAAATCTTTCAGGCTCCTTTATATGCCATCTTCATAAATTTTATGACTTCTTCATTCACATCCTCTTTGTATAACATACGAAAATGGTGATTGAATTGCGATTCATCTCCCGGCACCTGTGCTATCTTTTGAAAACATAAGTTATCAGTATATGGTTTTTCAAAAGGAAATACAATATGTATAAAGTTTTTACCAAACTGTGTAATCCATGCAATACGCTTATGCTTATTTGCTATGCCAATCATGGTTTTTGCAGGGTGCAAAGTTATTTCGCCCTGCTTTCTATATTGGTTTACGAAGTGATTGAATAGTGAAAGGGTATGTTCAGATTTTCCTTCTAAAAAATCGTCAACTGGTTTATTTGCATACGCAGGCTTTTTATTAATAGCCATAATGTTTACTTTCAAATTATTTCGCGAAGTAAAATTAGCAAATTTGTTAGGCAATAAGGACATAGGCTATGTTTAAAAGCTTGGTATTTTTATAAAACTTTAATTAATGTGGGTTTTGGATGTTTTTATGATTTTCATTATGAAGCTGACCACAAAGTGGTTAAATGTTTATAAAATTAACACAACCTTTTTGTTCGACCCCATTCGGGTAATGTCAGGATTTAAGTAAAGTGATTTTCAGGATCATTAAACCCAAAACTCAAATTAATTACGTTTAGCCCTTACTGTTATCTTCAGTAAAAAATAAGAATTGTATATTAGCAAAAAAAATAAATCAGTATGAAAAATATTACTTCTTCCTTATTAATAGCAATGGCATTGTTATTAATAATATCCAAAGCAGAAGCAAAAAACTTTTATTTTGAAAAGCCTGACACCGCTTCAATTGAAGGCCGTTGGGATATTACATTGAAACAATCGGGCAAAGAATTTCCAGCATGGCTTGAAGTTAGTCATTCAGGAACTCATACGCTTGTTGGGCAAGTAGTAATTATTGTAGGAAGTGCACGGCCCATTTCAAAGATTAATTTCAGTGATGGAAAAATCAGCTTTTCGGTTCCGCCACAGTGGGAAAAGGGAGATGATGATTTCATATTTGAAGGAACATTCAAGGGAGATAGTTTAACCGGAACAATGATTTCGAGTGATGAAAAAAATTATAGCTGGACTGGAGTTCGGGCGCCGTTTCTTCACAAGCAGGAAGAACCTGTTTGGGGGAAAGCAATTAAACTTTTTAATGGTAAAGATCTAACGGGCTGGCATGCCATGGGCGAGAATCAATGGAAGCCAGAAGCAGGGATTTTGCGAAGCCCGCATTCGGGTTCCAATCTTGTAAGTGATCAGGTTTTTAAAGACTTTAAACTTCATATTGAATTTCGTTATCCTAAAGGAAGCAACAGCGGCGTTTATCTTCGGGGGCGTTATGAAGTGCAAATAATAGACAGTAAAGGAAAGGAACCTTTAAAAGATTTACTCGGTGCTGTTTATGGATTTCTTACTCCCAACGCAATGGTGGCAAAAGATGCAGGTGAATGGCAATCTTATGATATTACTTTAATAGGAAGATTGGTAACTGTTGTTGCTAATGGCAAAACAATCATTTGCAGCCAGGAAATACCGGGGATTACAGGAGGCGCATTAAATAGTAATGAAGGTGAGCCGGGGCCATTATTATTTCAGGGAGATCATGGAGCCATTGATTTTAGAAATATTGTAATTACACCGGCTAAGTAGGATGGGCAAGTGATTAGTGATCAGTCATTGAGTGATTAGTAATGTGGCTTGATGTGAGGTAAGAAATTTTATTCTCAATAAACAATTAAATCATTTCATTATGCCTACAAGAGTATCATTTATATTAAGTGCGTTTATTCTTACACGTTAGCCTTAATCTATATTAAGCAAATAACCATATGTACCAATATATTCTTGTCACATTTTTACAATGGTTTCAAAAAGAAATACCGTTTATAATAAATTCTTTTTGCAGGTAATAACATTTGTATATTTTAATAAAAAGAAATTGTATGAGAAGATTATTAACTGCCTTATTACTCCTCTGCATAATACAAGCCCGCGCCCAAAATAATTCCAATAGTTACTTCAACCGGCCTGATCCGGGAAATACGCCGGAGCTGTTTGCAAAAGATATTGTTTCTGATCAATTTGGTAATAGAGATATGGCTATCTCACCTAAAGGAGATGAATTGTTTTATACACTGCAGGCAGGTAACGGAGTGGTGAATGTGATTATGTATTCAAAAAAACAAAATAGAAAATGGACTGCTCCGGAAGTGGCGTTTTTTTCCGGCTATTATAGTGATTTGGAACCGGCCTTTTCAATTGATGGTAATACCTTATACTTTTCTTCAACAAGGCCATTAACAGACACGGGTAAACGAAAAGATTTTGACATTTGGACGGTAACAAAACAAAACGAGCAATGGGGAAAGCCGAAAAATATGGGTGCACCGGTTAATACAGCACAAAATGAATTTTATGCTTCTGTTGCAAGAAATGGAAATATATACTTTACCCGCGCTGTTGAAAACCGTGAAGAAGATATTATGGTATGCCGGTTTAATAAAGATCATTATGAAGAAGCAGAAAGCTTGCCCGATGCCATCAATTCAACCGGTGATGAATTTAATGCTTTTGTTGATCCGGATGAAAAATATATTCTGTTCAGCGCTTATGGAAGAAGCGATGACATGGGCGGCGGAGATTTATATATAAGTAAAAAGAATGAACAAAATGCATGGATGCATGCGGTTAATCTTACCCAAATAAATTCAAAATGGATTGATTATTGCCCGTACATAACACCCGATAAAAAATATTTTTTCTTTTCAAGCGGCAGAAATAATATTACAACCCCTTATGCGCAAAAGCAAACTGCTGCAAGCCTAAAAGCCTTACTCACAGGCGCACTTAATGGTTCTGATAATATTTATTGGATGAAAGCGGATGCTGTTATTGGTGTAAGTAGTGATGAGTGATCAGATCGGTATACCTCATAGCTCATAGCTCATAACTGGTCACTAATAACGGGTAACTGATTATCTTTCCCAAATAAAAAATATCTATTTTGAAAAAAGCCATCCTGTTTGCTGTAGTCTTTGTTTATACTTCTTCACTTTTTATTTCAAAAGCTTTTGCGCAAAAAGAAATTCCTGATACGGTTAAAACCGGTATTTATGTTACCAGCATACATGATATTGATTTCAGGCAACTGGAATATACCATCAGTTTTTGGATATGGCTGAAATATAAAAATAAAGACTTTGATTTTTTGCGCAATCTTGAAGTACCCAATTCAGAGTTAGTGACAACGTCGTTTTCAACTATTGATACTTCAGGCGGCCAGGTATATCTTCTTATGAAAATGCAATGCGAAATGAAAGATTCGTGGAAGATAAACGACTTTCCTTTTGACCGGCAGAACCTGAGGCTCTCCATTGAAAACTCTCAATACGATTCAAAATCTTTGGTGTTTGCTCCCGATACACTGGGCAAACATTTCGATAGCCGTTTTACATTAATAGGATGGGATATTGATAGCTTTCAAATTTCAGTTGGAAAGCGCATTTATGAAACTACTTTTGGCGACCCTGCCCTTACGGTGCCTCATGCAGAATACAGCGCTTTTAAAGTAAAAATTGGAATTGAGCGCAGCGCTGTTGGATTGTTTTGGAAAATGTTTCTGGGAATGTATATTGCTTTCTTAATTGCTTATGTGTGTTTTTACATTCATGCCGACGGCATTGATTCACGTTTCGGATTGAGTGTGGGCGCCCTATTCGCAGTAATTGGTAATAAATATATTATTGATTCTGCATTGCCCGAATCAAAAACATTTACCCTGGTAGATACACTGCATGGAATTACATTATTTTTTATTCTGGCAGTTATTACAGCTACTACCTATTCTATGAATCTTGCTAAAAAAGATAAGCTTAAGCAGGCCAATAGATTTGATATGGTTGCTGCACAAATATTGCTATTGGTTTATGTCATTTTAAATATCTGGTATATTTCAATAGCAGCTTCTCATTGATTTTGCAAATGGCCAACAGTAAATGGAATGTGCCACGGCATGTTCCTGCTTTTTGAAAATTATTTCCGTACATTTAATTATTACAACTCAACGCCTGCTTATTAAAAATTTAATCATACAATTAAATGAATCCAAATCTAACAGCTCCTGCTTTACACCATCGCAATATTTCTCTCGATGTATTTCGCGGAATGACCATTTGCTTTATGATAATAGTAAACACGCCCGGCAATGGTGATACTACTTTTTCTCCTTTGCTTCATGCAAAATGGTTTGGCTTTACGCCTACTGATCTTGTTTTCCCTTCCTTTTTATTTGCCGTAGGTAATGCTAAAAGTTTTGTAATGCATAAATGGGCAAACATGAAACAGTCAACGGTGGTTTTAAAAATATTAAAACGAACAGCAATAATTTTTTTATTGGGTTACCTTATGTACTGGTTTCCTTTTTTCAGGCTTGATAGCAATCATCATATAGTTGGAGCGCCCATAAGCCATACAAGAATCATGGGCGTGCTGCAACGGATTGCTTTATGTTATGGCATTGCTTCATTAATGCTGTATTATTTAAAACCAAAGGCATCTGTCATTATTTGTGTTGCTATACTTTTTTTGTATTGGATAGTATTGTATTGGTTTGGAGATCCTAATGATCCATTAAGCATGCAGGGTAATGCAGGTTTTAAACTTGATAAATGGCTGATGGGAGAAAATCACATGTACCATGGAGAAGGCGTAGCCTTTGACCCGGAAGGATGGCTGAGCACATTGCCTGCTATTGGAAATGTAATAGGCGGCTACGTTGCAGGGCGATGGATACAAAAGAAAGGAAATACGTATGAAGGATTAACTAAATTATTTTTAGCGGGCTTTGCTTTACTTGTTTGCGGTTACTTCTGGGATTTATTATTTCCCATCAGTAAAAAATTATGGACAAGCAGCTTCGTCGTCTATACGATAGGGTTAGATTGTATCATACTTGCAGCACTTACTTACTTCATAGATTTTGAAAAGAAAATAGGATGGACAAATTTTTTCCAGGTGTTTGGCAGAAATCCTTTGTTTATTTATTTAGTTTCAGAATTACTGGTTACTATTCTTTTTATGATTCCTGTAGGCGCTAATAACAATTTATTCCGCTGGATTTATCAGAACATCTTTATTCATGCCGGTGCCTATTTAGGTTCATTACTTTTTGCTATTGCATATATGCTTCTTTGCTGGAGTGTGGGATATTGGTTAAATAAACGAAAAATTTATGTGAGGGTATAGTTACTGTGTATGAAATTTATAGTAACAACTCAGCTATTTTATTTTCTGCTTCTTTTTATTAAATTAGCAAAGAGTTATCTATAAAAAATTTCGTTAGCGTATTTAACCATCAATACAAATGCCAAACGACGAAAATAAAAGGCCTGTTGACAGGGTGGTCCAGAGCTTTTCAGCATTAAGCGCCGAAGCGCTTCAGCAGATAAAAAAAAATCTGAAGAGCACTTTATGGCTTGGAGTGTTAACCGGCTTCGGTGGCATTATAGGTTATGCGCTCAATCTTCAGAAGGCTGGTTGGAAAATTTTATTTCTTTCTATTCTGCTGGCATCTGCATGTTACATTTCCGGTTTCTTTTTAGGATTTCTTTTCGGCATACCCAAGCGCAATACTGATAAAGAATCAGCTTATAATTTAAGCACTAACCTCGTTGACATTTCAGATTGGCTTACAAAAATTATTATCGGTTTAGGATTAATTGAAATTAAAAGAATTCCGGGTTACTTACAATCTATAGGAGTTTATATTCAAAAGGAAACTAACGGAGAAAATTCAATGAAGATTTTTTCAGTTTGCGTTATTATTTATTTCAGCATTTTTGGGCTGTATTACGGCTACAATTATATGCGTCTTTTTCTTTCAGGGCAATTTAAGGAAGCCGATGATAATTTATTGCAAAGACAAATCAGGCTTTCAGAAACAGGGGAAGTATTAAATAATCAAAATCTTTCGCCGGATAATATTATTGATGAATCTGCCAAAGAGAAACTTAAAGAATATGATCAACTTTTAAAAACCACCAAAACTGAAGCCGATTATACATTTGACGATTGGTATTACAAAGGAATAAGCGCTTATGATAACAAAGATTACAACAGAACTATTGTTTACATGAAAAATGCCCTGGATAAGGATTCCAGGTCACGAAATGCTGCCGATGCCTATTTATATATTGGCCTTGCAAATATTTTTCTTAAAATATATGACAAAGCCCTTGAGGCAAATAATAAAGTTATTAGCGATTATAAAGATTATAGTTATTTGTATTTAGCGCATCATAATAATGGGGTTACTTATAATGATCTTTTGCAGGATGATAATGCCTTAAAGGAGTTTGAAATGGCTACAAATCTCAACCCTGATTATCCGGATTCATGGGCCGGCAAAGGATACACTTTAATAAACTTACACCGTTATGATGATGCACTTATAGCGCTCGACAAAGCAATGAAATTAAATCCTGCAGATCCCAACCCATGGTATAACAAAGCCTGTGCGTATGCATTGCTCGATAACAAAGAAGAAATGCTTAAGAATTTAAAAAAGGCAATAGAATTAAAACCGGAATTCAGGGCCAGTGCAAGAACAGATTCCTCGTTTGGTAAATTTAAAAATGAGGACGATTTTAAAAAAGTTGTAGAGTAGTTTAGAGTCATCGCTCAGAAAAGATATTCTTATTGATTATTTCTTTTGCGCATTACCAACACTTATCCAACCACCGCTACAGCCTCTTCTCCATACATCTGTCCTTTAAATTTTAATGATGGAGAAACAATGAAATTTCCAAGACCAAGTGTTGGCCACTTTTCATCTACTGATGCAATCGTTTTATCATCGGCAATAATTATGTTTGGCCAGTCACGATAAAAATCATCGAATTGCTTTGTCTTAAGCGTACCATCAAAACCAATGCAGGCATAATAACTGTCAGGATTAGACGCAGATTCCTTTTTTACAATAAAATGATCACGTTTAGGATCAAGGTTATTACAAAATCGCCAGAGGGCATTTGGCAAATCATTTGCATCCACGGTATGCTCTACATAAAGAATCATTTTTATTTCTTCCATAAATTTCATTTCACAGATTGCTTCATGTAATTCTTTTACATGATTCTTTTTATTTTTTTCAATAGAAATTATTAAAACAGGAATATCTTTTTCAACTAAAGAAAAATTAATTTCTTTAATCTCATGAAATTTTTCTTTCAAACTTTCTGATATTGATACTGTAAAACCTGAAAGAACATTAAGGAAATTTTCATCTCTCTCTTCATCGTATTTAAATGTCCCATCTATGCACATCTTTCCACCAAAACCCATTTTACTGCAACTGTGATCCAATACATCCATCGGTCCCTGTGAAAAATAAATATCAGTGGAAGGATTTAAATTTTTAAAAATATCTTTTGCCAAACTTTCATAATCCGTAATCTTGAAATCAGCAGCTTTGTTTATTTCGTTTAAGCCAGCCGTTAGTACCAATATTTTATTAAACATCATCTGCCCTGCCCCCCACATTGCATTCATAACTTTTTGTCCCTGCCCTGCATAATCTTTTTTTATTTTGGCAATTACCAAATTATGAAATACTCCTTCCACCGGCATTTCCATATCAACAATTTCGGGTACCATTGTCATTTTCATTGGGGCCAAAAAAATTCTTTCAGAAGCTTTGCCCAACCATGCATCTTCCTGTGGCGGAATGCCAACAATCGTTGCAGGGTACACCGCATTTTTTTTATGAGTAATAGCAGTAATATGAAATTTAGGATACCAATCGGGTAAAGAATAATAACCGGTATGATCGCCAAAAGGCCCTTCCCAAATCAATTCGTCATTTGGGTCAACATAACCTTCAATTACAAAATCAGCATCTGCGGGTACTTCAACATTAGATTGTGAAATACATTTTACCAGCTCCACTTTTTTCTTACGCAAAAAACCGGCAAGCATGTATTCATCTACATTTTCTGGCAAGGGCGCTGTTGCTGCATAAGCATAAACAGGATCACCGCCAAGACTAACGGCAATGGGCATACGCTTATTTAGCTTCTTATATTCATTAAAATGCTTTGCCGATACTTTATGCTTGTGCCAGTGCATACCCGTAAGCACAGGCCCAAAAACCTGCATCCTGTACATGCCCACATTACGTGAATTATTATTGGGATCTTTTGTGTGAATAACAGGAAGTGTTACAAACGGCCCACCGTCTTTTGGCCAGCATGTAATTACCGGCAGCTTAGTAATATCAGGCTCCTGCATGATGACTTGCTGGCACTCTCCTCTCCCATTAATTACTTTAGGCATCCAACTGGCAAATTGCCCAAGCTTTGGCAACAGTTTTAATTTGTCAAGTATATTTTCTTTAGGAGATGAAAGAAGATGAAAGAGATTTTCAATATCATGAGCCACATCATTAAGATCGTTCACTCCGAGAGCAAGACACATTCTTTTTTCGCTTCCGTAAGCATTCATAAGCACAGGAAATTCATAGCCGGTATTTTCAAACAATAACGCTTTACCACCATTGTTGCTTTTACTTATACGATCAGTAATTTCAGCTATTTCAAGATGTGGATTTACATATTCTTTAATGCGAATAAGTTCACCTTCCTTTTCAAGCACATTAATAAATTCCTGGAGATTTTTATATGCCATGATGAAGTAAAGTTACTTCGGAAATCATTGACAGTTTAAAAGTTAATAGGTAAGGAGCAATTTAGTTTGCTCAAATTGTTTCCCTTTGAGAGGTTGGAATTTCTATCTTACATTCACAGGACAACCATATTGAGAGTGCCTTCCGCCTGAGCCGCCACCTCCACCAAAACTGTTTCCTAAACGAAAAGAAATAGTGAGGCCTGTAAAATAATACCAGTCTTTTGCTTTTGCTCCTCTTATATTTCCTGCAGGAGGGTAAGGGCTTCCGTTTTTAAGTTCATCTCCACGGTAAGCAAGTTCTACAGCTTTAGGACCTCTGTTAGCCAATAATAAATTTCTATCAACATAGGTTGTACTCACATCATCAAGATAATCGGTAAACAATTTTCTAAACCCGAGTTCAATACCTACATTAATATTTTCACTTAATGATAATTTTGCGCCTCCGCCAAAAGGAATAGCAATTTGAGTTCGCTTGTAAATGCTTCTGCCACTTATAAAACCTTCCCCTTCTGTACTTAAGGGACTTAAAAAAACAACATTACCACTTGTATCATGAGTATAAGGGCTGAAATGAAAAAGTGCAACACTTGCAAATATATAAGGTGTAAGCGCATGGTCTGCTAAAGGAGTAATATAATATTCAAGCCCAAGTTGACCTTCGTATAATTTTGTGGTGAAATTCAAATTTCTTGCTTTATTTCTGCCGTATTTATCATCAGCTGATAATTTGCCAATCATTAAACCGGTTCTTATAGAAAATCTATCAGAAAGATCATAAGAAACACCCAGGCCGCCAGCCAAATTTGATTGGGCAAAAGTAAACCTTTTATCCTGCAGGTCACCCTGGTAATTGGATATCCCTGCTGATAAATTAATATGAACCTTTTCTAAATTTTGTGCATTTGCTGTAATCATAAAAAGAAACAGGCAAAGAGTTATCAGGAAGGGCTTCATTCGTATAATTTAAAAGATTTTGAACTATTATTATTTGCAAATATGATACCGCAAAACAAATTTAGAATTTGTTTGCGGCATTCTTGATTTCTTTCAATTTGTAGGGTTCACATTTATTAACATTAACGATTATTTATACTGTTAAGTATCTATCCCCAAATAAATAAGCAAAAAAGTTCAAAATTTAGTATAATCAGGAAAAATAAAATGCCCTGCTATTAAAAATTCTAACAGGGCATTAGAGTTAAGCAATAAAGCTGATTATTATTCCGGAGCAGGGATAGAAGCAAATTGTTTCATAAAATCAACTTTTCCATCTTTATTAATCCTCCATATTTCATGAATATCTCTTTTTTGTGTTTTACCATCAGGAAAGGTATCTGTTTCGGAACCCCAAACGGCAACCCAATTTTCATTTCTATCAATACTTTTTAATGGCATGAAAGCGTCAATAGTGCTAACAGCGCTTGACATGGAACCCCGGTATCTTTTGGCTCCCGCTAAAGCAGAATCTTTCCCCTTTACCATTGTTCCATCAGGGAAATACATTACAAGAGTATCGGCCATATAATTATGCCTTTCAAAAGCATTGTCATCCCAATCTTTCCAAAGTTCCAATATCATTTTTGCGTGTGCAGGATTACCCATCTTAAAATCTGAAGAGTAATTTGCTTTATATGGATAAGACATTGCATCCATATTTTTTGCTTTATACTTATCTTCTTTCTCTTTCATTTTTCCATTATCATTCTTAATCTTTGTTTTGTCATTTTGTGCTTTTACAGTTTCCATGGCAATTAAAAGAAAAAGGAATGTGCAAATTGAAATTAATAAACGTTTCATGTTATAAGTTTTAAAATTTAAAAATAGAGAGGTCACAGAAAAAGTAAGCAGCTTTAAAAGTAATACCCTCATTTGTATTCGCATAACTTTTTGATTGGTTTTTTTTATTGGAACCCGGATTTTGACAACTATAAGACAGGAGAAATAAAAAACCCATAAACAGGTTAGTTTACAGGCTTTCAATTTAAAAAAACTTTTTTGTCGGGATGACAAGATTCGAACTTGCGACCCCACGCCCCCCAGACGTGTGCGCTACCGGGCTGCGCTACATCCCGAAATTTTTTGCAAATCTATGAAATTTTAATGTGGGGAAAGTTGTTACTTAAAATGAAAATAATTTATCCTGCTCTTAATAGTAAACTTATATCAAAAACAAATATAACGTACAAGCCTAAACGTAAATTTATTTTATGCTCATGCCAACAACATTTCACGATTGTATTTGCTGCGGTATTGTATGGGGGATAATCCGGTAATTTTTTTAAATGTAGTTCTGAAAGCTTTGGGATCTGAATAGCCAACATCATACATTACCTCATTAATATTCTTTCTGCCTTTTTCCAGGTTCTTTTTTGCAGCTTCAATTTTTACGCGTTGCATATATTCTACTACAGTATTAGAAGTTGCTTTTTTAAATCTTCGTTCAAGATTCCTTCTACCAACGGCAAGCATAGACGCTAATTGGTCCACCGTAATCTTTTCTTCAAAATTATTTTCAATAAACTCCTGTGCTTTTTTTATAGGTTCATCATCATGTGCTTTTTGTCCCTGGAATATTATAAATGGCGATTGGCTTATACGATCTATATCTATCATAAATGCTTTGGCTATAAGAATCGCAATATCACGCCCGGCGTATTTTTCAATAATGTACACAAGCAAATTCAAAAATGAATAAGCACCGCCACTTGTATAAATGCCATCTTCTTCAGTCATTATTTTATCATCCACAAGATTCACATCGGGAAACATTGCCCTGAAATCATTTGCCGCAGTCCAGTGTGTTGCACATTGCTTTCCATTCAACAAGCCTGTGGCTGCAAGGAAGAATGATGCTATGCAAAGACTTGCAACCTCTGCACCACCTTTATATTGTTGTATTATCCATGGAATAAATGTTTCATTTTTCTTCATCATTATTTTTGGATCGCCATGAATAGCAGGAATAATAATAAGATCTGTTTTTTTTACATCTTGAATTAATACATCGGGGCTAATAGTAAACAAACCGTTTCGCTGACTTGTTTCTTTTGAAATTCCTACAAGCTGCACTTTAAATAAGGGAGGCTCGCCCATACCTTTTCGTAAAGAATTTACCTCGTTCATTATCTGGTGTGTTCCCTCAATATTTACAACACTTGTGTGCCCATGCGGAATAAGAATTGAAATGTGTTTCATAAAAACTATTTGTATTTATTTTAGAGCTGAATCAAAGGATTGAATAAATTAATAAAATCAGCCCTGGTATATTTCTTTTACAGTAAATGAAATACTCAGCTTTGGCAAAGTGATGACTGATTCATCTTTCGTAAATGTTTCTGTCATCCATTCGCCCAACTCATTTTTAAAATTAAAAATAACCACTTGCTGTTCCGGCTCAATGCATAAATAATATTCAAGTGTTTCAATTTTGCGGTATTGAATAAATTTATCTGTAAGATCAAAACTTCTTGTTGTTTCAGACAGCACTTCGACAATTAAAAGCGGTTGATCAGTAAAATATTTTTTTACATCCGGAAAACAAACACAAACATCAGGATAAAAATAATTGTCATTGGGCGTTTTTACTTTAAATCCTTCATAATAAATTTCCCAATCTTTATTTTTTAATAAAGATGTAAATAGCATTAAAATAATTCTGCTAATTGTATTATGGTATTTTGACACGCCGCTCATTTCATATAAATTTCCATTAATTAATTCATGCTTCAATTCGCTACCTTCTTCAAAAAGAAAATACTCTTCATCTGAGGCGAATTTTTTGTTTATCTCTGTTAATTTCATATAAAATTGTTTTATCAAATTTATTTAATAAGCTTCTTAAAAGCTAATGGCCGGTTATCAATTTTATTTTGATCATTCATATTTCATTAAAAGGTTTTTAGCTGAAAAGCACCTCAATTCTACTGCAAATATAAAAAATACTCTTGTCGCAAACAACCCCTTAGATTGCCGTATTTGCACCCGATAAATTTTAAATATTGATATTAGGTTTGTGGAAGAAATGAAATTGATTGTATAAAGGAATATAATTTTAAAATAATCAATTCGCTTTCATAATCAAATTTGAAATGTAAACCTTAAAAATAAATTTTATGTTTAAAGATTCAAAAGCATTCAGCAGTTTTTCAGTAAATGATTTGCAAAAAGCAAAAAAATTTTACACGAATGTTCTCGGTTTAGAAGTAACTGACAACCCAATGGGAATAATAGAATTGCACATTGAAGGTGGCAATAATATAATGGTTTATCCAAAACCCAATCACACTCCGGCAACATCTACGATTCTTAATTTTCCGGTAAAAAATATTGATGAAGCCGTAGACGCACTTACAAAAAAAGGAATTGTATTTGGGCAATATACCGGCGAAATAAAAACAGATGAAAAAGGAATCGTTCGCGGTGGCGGAAACAAAGGCCCAAACATTGCCTGGTTCAAGGATCCTGCGGGCAATATTTTATCAGTGATTGAACAAAAATAAGTTATGACAACAAAAAAAATAATCCCGATAGAAATCGGGACAAAAGAATTGTTTGCTTCGTATGATAAAACAACAACTGAATTATTGCAATTGGTTTCATCATTCAGTGAAAAAGAAATCAACACAATTCCTTATGAAGATAACTGGACAGCAGCACAGGTGGCAACACACATTACAAAATCAAATACGTCTATTGCTCATGCAATGCACATAGAAGGAAAAGCTGTTGAAAGAAATGCCGAAGAAAGAGTGCAGGAATTAAAAGATATGTTTTTAGATTTTAGTAGCAAATTTAAGTCGCCGGAATTTATTTTACCCACGCAGGATACTTATCAAAAAGAAACAGTTATTGAAGATTTAAAAAAATCAATTATGCAGCTAAAAAATGCGGCTGATAATGTTAACTTATTTCAAATAATTAATGTTCCTGCATTTGGCGAAATAACCAAGCTTGAAATATTTCATTTTGTATTGTACCATACACAAAGGCATATTCATCAATTGAAAAATATTTTTAAAATAGTAAAAAACGAGAATGTCAAATAACGATGTATTTTTTTTAAACGACTAAATAAAATTAAAATGGAAACAACAAACAAAAAAACATTAATGCAAACTATCATCAATATGTACGACTGGCATACAAAGCTTTTTAAAAATGTTACTGTTGATATTTCCGACAAGGATTCACAGAACCGCATGAACACAAAAGCAAATCATGTTGCATGGATTGCTGGAAGCCTTGTTCATGAACGATATGAATTAGCAAATCTTCTCGGCGGCAAGCTTAAACAAACTTCAGATAAATTTTTTGAAAATCACAAAGGCATTCAGGATAATGCTACATATCCGTCACTTGAAGAATATAAAAAAGATTGGAACGAAATAAGTTCTGTTTTAAAAGATGCACTGGTTAATATTAGCGAAGAGAAACTCAACAGCCCTGATCCCTGGGAAATGCCAGGAGGTCCCTTTACTTTTTTTGATTCAATAACGGCCTTTAGTGATCGGGAATCATATTGCATTGGCCAAATAGCTTTATGGCGTAGACTTTTAGGATATGATGCAATGAAGTATGAATAAAATCCTGAAACCATTTTTGAAAAAATAAATTAAACCAACAATAAACTTTAATTTAAAAAACACAATTATGTCCACAAAAATTTTTGTCAATCTACCGGTTAAAGATTTAAACAAATCAGTAGATTTTTTTACGAAGCTTGGTTATACATTTAACCCTCAGTTTACTGATGAGAAAGCAACCTGCATGATTATAAGTGACGATATATTCGTAATGCTTTTAGTTGAAACTTTTTTTAAATCTTTTATAAAAAAGGAAATTGCTGATGCAACTAAAAGTGCTGAATCCATTATATGCTTATCTGCCGATAGCAAAGAAAAAGTTGATGAGATGGTAAGCAAAGCTGTTGCTGCAGGTGCAACAACTCCTAATGAAAAACAAGACCAGGGATTTATGTACAGCCATGGTTTCCAGGATTTGGATGGTCACCTTTGGGAAATTATGTGGATGGATCCTGCATCAATAAATAAAAATTAATATCCAATAACAATAATAAATTAATAACAAATAAAACAAACAATATGACACAGATTAATGCATACATTGGATTCAACGGCAAATGCCATGAAGCAATGACATTTTATAAAGAATGTATTGGCGGTGAACTTTCATTTATGCCTGTAAAAGGTTCACCAATGGAAGCGCAGTTTCCCGCAGGAATGCAGGATCAAATATTACATTCTACTCTTACAAAGAATAGTTTAGTATTAATGGGTTCTGACATGACTGCGCCCGACGGATTTATTAAAGGCAACAATATGGCTTTATCAGTTAACTGCAGCAGCGATGAAGAAATCAATACATTATTTTCAAAACTTGGAGATGGAGGAAAAATTCTTGATCCTTTAAAAGTACAATTCTGGGGCGCTATGTTTGGAGTGGTTGAAGATAAGTTTGGGATAAGATGGATGTTTAATTACGATAAAAATCAAAAATAAAATTATGACTGCTACAACTATTAATAAAAGCACAAAGACAAATAAAATAATTTATTGGATTGCTACAGGCTTGATTGCTTTGTTCGAATTGTCGGGCTCTTTTTTCATGAACAGCCAGATGGCTATTGATGGAATGAAACATCTTGGTGTACCGGAATGGTTTAGGTGGGAATTAAATATTGGACATCTCATTGGCGGGATCCTGATTATACTTCCTGTGGGCAAGCGTTTGAAAGAATGGACTTATGTAGCATTTGGCATTGATTATATTTCAGCGCTGATAGCAATTGTTGCAACAGACGGGCTTACAGCAAGTTCCTTTTCGCCTATAATTACAATGGCAATCTTAATTGTTTCTTATGTATATTATCATAAACTGAAAGATTGATAATAATGATAGTTGAAGTATTTAAAACAAATGTTCAGGAAATTGAAGAAACAGAAATGCTGATTCAAAAGCTTCTTGAGCATTTTCCTCAAAGCAGGATAAATTTTGATCTGGAAGATTGCGACAGAATATTAAGAGTTGAAGAAAAAAATATTCCTGTAACTATCTGTACCAAAAAAATAATTTCAGTATTGCAATCAAGCGGTTATAATTGTGAAGTGTTGTTGTAATCATGATTAATAAAAAATAAAATTATAAAATGGAAAATCATCCCACTTTTGGAAACGGAAAAATTTGTTATGTTGAGCTTCCCGCTATTGACATTAATATCTCAGCAAATTTTTATAAAGAAGTTTTTGGTTGGAATATCAGGCAGCGTGATGATGGAAGCACTTCATTTGATGATGCAGTTGGAGAAGTAAGCGGCACCTGGGTTACTGGTCGCAAGCCCGCGGCAAATGAACCCGGATTATTAATTTATATTATGGTTGACAGTGTAGAGGCAACAATAAAATTGATTATTAAAAACGGTGGCAAACTTGTGCAGCCAATTGGCATGGACGCACCGGAAATTACTGCAAGGTTTAGTGATCCCGCCGGAAATATCATTGGCCTTTATCAGCATCCAACAGATAGTAAGTAAATTAAATATAAGTTTGAACATATCCTATGAAATTTTAAAAAAGAAACAAAGCGTCTTAGAAAGAAATATCCCTCACTAAAAAAAGAGTTAAGCCAGCTTAATACAATCTAACTTCAAATCAAGCTATACTTTAAAAAGAATTTTTCAGAGTTGCGGCAATCGTTTTATATTTGGTTGTATTGGCGCAGTGATTAATAATTGAATTACGCTATACACTCGTTGTATGCCAGCTTATTTGACACTTCAAAATAATAAACCAATATACTGTTATGACTACTGCTGCTATCTTCGTTGTGATAGTAATAATTTTTTTGATTGTGCTTGGCTCAGGCAAAAAAAATACACTTCAACAAACCATTTCTAAGAATCAAAATTTCTATGTTAGTCTAATTAACGGACTTCCAGAACCTGGAAAATCTGCCTTAGCAAGACTAAAAAAAGCATATGATGAAAACCTTGCATTATCGGTTAGGGAAGTATTTAATACAATGCAAATCCCACAAGAAGTTGGTACAAATCAAGATGCTATTAAACAATATTTAAAAATAACTAATAATGAAACTGCCCAAGATTTGTATACAACTTTTTTCTTGGATATTACTCAACGAGACTGGTTGCAAAATAAACCAATATATAAACGAGACAAGGATAAAACATTTGAACAGTTTAAAATCAATATTGGCGAAAATGAAATTCTTTATCATTATATATATAGCGTTGAATGGTTTGAAGAGAAAGTTGTAAGAAAAAATATTAATTATTCAGGATATGCTTGGAGAAATAGTGGCTATCGTTTCGGGTCACTTAGTTACTCGGCACAAATAATAAAAGATTTTTTAATCCAAGATATTGGGGCGGTGTATCTGACAAACAAAAGAGTAATTTTTATTGGACAATATAAAAACGTAAATCGAAGTATTTCTTACGATAAAATTTTGGATTTTAAATTATATCAAGATGGAATCCTTTTAGGTCTATCAAGTAGTAAACTGCCTGTACTAAAATTTTCTGAACATGACAATACAAATGTAAATGACCCAAATGACGCATTTATTACTAACGATGGTATGAATCAATTCCTAAGAGTTATATCAAGAATTTTGGCAGGTACACAAGACAACGATTTGCGACCCGATGACAATTGAAAGCCTGCCTACAACAGCAATATTTGCAATAGCAGGGGGCGACGTACAAGTCCTCATCTATAATTCACTATCAGCAACAGTTCCAACGTGACATTAGTAATTTAGCTTTTAGTTATTACCTTCATCTTTTAGTAACAATATTCAACTTTGGTTCCGGGCAATTATAAAAATGCCAGCCCATCGCCAATGCTCAACATTGTATGCCAGCTTGTGTGACACTTCCTAATATTTTAATAATAACTCAATTATGACACCATTTGAACAGCTACAAAGCCTAACAAATAGACTAAATGAAATCAACTCACGACCTTTAAAGACACAAAATGAAATTGAAAAGCTTAGAACTGAAGTTAATATGTTGAACAAAGTTGTTGCTGCAATTCTTAAAACTTTACCGGCAAAGCAATATGAAAAAGTCAAAGCTATAGTTAGCGGAACTGATAAAGAGGCCTCATAATATCAAATAATAAAACTATCTTCTTTTAATATACTTCCATAAATGACAATTGACTTTCTTGACAAAGCGTTATTGCACATAAAAAATCAGGCATCTTTTATTCCGACAAAAAGCGACGCTCCAGAGTTCACCGCACAAGAGAACAAGCTCTTGGTACGAGCCTTTTACAAATTAGAAAAGGACGGGTATGTTTACACTGACGCTAAAGTTGACGATAAAGGAAACAAACGAGTGACGTTTTATATTTCCTTTGACGGACTTTTAGCTTTAGAAAACAGTCCTTTTATTTGGAGAAATAGACCATACAGGTGGAATGCCAATAAGCAAATACTTAATACTATCTGGACTGTTGCCAAATTCATCGCTATTATCATCAATGCTTTAATAATAATCATATTTACATATTTGACTTATTGGAAAAAGGCATAACAGTCGTTGGCAAAAACTTTTATTATTTACAGCCTTTTAGTTTGACAGAGAAAGCCGGCATACAACAGCAGGTTGCTCGGCAATAGGCTGGCTGACGGAAGAACAATCAGCTACAAATCAATATCAGCAATAGTTCCAGCAGGACATTATAAATTGAGCTTTAGTTGTTATCTTCATCTTTTGTTTTTCAATCGGCTTTGATTCCGGGCTCGACATTATAAAATACCAGCCCATCGCCAAGCCTCGAACGTTCCCTCAAAACTATTTACATAACCTTTATAACTTTCATGCGTAAACGCAGTTTGTATAAAAAAAAATTATTTACCAATTATCCAGCCCTAAAATTTTTCTGCCTAACGGTGATAATTCTGCAGTAGTATATTTTGTTTGTTCCAGCTTACGAGGATCACCGGGGAAAGCATAACCTTCCGGTGCTATCCTGTCTCTCCACGATTTAATTCTCCATTCACGCAATGCTTCATTGTCTTCTTCTGCAGGCATCATTGAAATGTATTGCGCAATACGAACTTTATCTTTACTCATGTTTGCACGAATGCCATGTGGCTCAGCGCTGTTGAATATTAAGAGGTCACCTGCTTCCATTTTTATTTTTTCAATATCAAAACCGTTAGTATCAGGTTTAAAATGATCCCGATCCTCAGATTGTGTAAGCTTCCAGGTATCATAAGTCCTGAACAATTCCGGTATGCATTGAAAGCCGCCCATCTCTTCATCCATCTGATCGGCCAATGCTAAAACGCCTTGTACATTTTGTGGTTTTGTTTCAGGATCATAATCCCAATGTATAAAACCTTTGTATTCAAAACCGGGGCGCAATGGAAAATTTAAATTTGCCCTGTCAATGGTGCACCACAATTTTTCTGTTCCCCATATATCTGCAAATGCGGCGTGCACTTTAGGCATTTGCCTGTTGTCCCAAAGTGTTTGGTGGTTATATACTTCAACCATTCCGGTATTAGTTAATTCTTTCATTTGCATTTCAGCACGCGGCGGCGCATACCATGTTTCAGGATCATTGGGATCTTTTTCTTCAAACTCCCAAAGAAAATCTGCAGTCCTTTTCACCTGCTCTTTTGAAACTGCATTTTTAATAATTACATAACCATTATGCAGCCAGAATTTCCAATCGTCTTCACTTAATACACGAAGCGGTTCACCGTTACTGCGATCACTTAATTTAATAGTGCTGCTTGTAGCAGTGGAAGGATTGCCGGGTATTTCTTTATGAGCATTGTTGGGAACCATAGTTGCGGCCATTGTCTGGGTCATTGTTTCGTTTGCCATATAATATTTATTAATCTTGAATAATAATACAAAGTTCAAATAGATATATTATTTATTTGCTGCCTGTAATGACTATTATTTGCTCTGTATTGACATATTGTTATGTAATTAATAGCCTTTTAATAACTTCACAGGAAAATTCAGGTTGTGAAAATTAAAAAGGAAATTGTTTTGCCAGACCCCGGCCAGTCATTCAAACTCTTTAAACCAAGCTTAAGAAATTATTTTTTCTGGCATTATCATCCTGAATATGAACTGGTATATGTAGAAGCGTCTAACGGTATCCGTCATGTTGGCCAGCACATATCAAGTTATATGGAAAGCGATTTGGTTTTAATTGGAAAAAATATTCCGCATTTAAATTTTGATTATGGCGTTAAAAATAAATACAGGCAAATAGTTGTTCAATTGAAAGAGAATTTTTTGGGAGAAGCTTTTAGTGAAACTCCTGAACTATCATTCATTCAGCAACTTTTTGAAAGAGCTTATTTAGGATTATCATTTACAGGAAAAACAAAAGCAATTGTTGCAGAGAAATTAAACTATATGCAAACGATTGGGCATTTTGAACAACTGTTATGCTTACTCGAAATTTTTCAAATTCTTGCTACATCTAATGAAGCTATTGAGCTTAACGAACAGGACACCAGCATAAAATTATTTCTGAATGATAAGATACGAATGGGAGCAATTTATAAATATATACATGCTAATTATAATGAAACGCCGGATGTGAATAAAGTAGCTGCCAGCGTGCATTTGAGCACTTCAGCATTATGCCGCTATTTTAAAAAGCAAACCAAAATGACTTTTACTAATTTTGTAAATCAATACCGGATCACGCAGGCAAAAACATTGTTGCTTCAGGATAAAACTATTTCAGAAACCTGTTATGAAGTTGGGTTTGAAAGCCTCTCCTGGTTTAATAAATTATTTAAAAAAATTGTGGGAGAGAATCCAAGTGCCTTTAAGAGGAAGAGGTTTGTTGCCGGGTAATGACTTAGAATTCTCTCTACTATCATAAGATTGCTAAATCCAAATAATATTCAAAATTTGCAAGCTTTGTTGATCTTAAATTTCCTTAGTTACAAACTAACGACAGCGACTCTTTTATTATTTAATGTTTCTACGAATAGCGAAATTTGGTATATGGTATTTTAGAAGTTGCTAAGGATAACATAGAAATACCTGTGAAGGCAGAAGATCCTTATTATTCATTACAGATTTTTTGAAATCATCTCCGCGAGAACTGAAATAAATAGAATCAAAAAACGTTAGCAATTATATTATCAACTGATTCTATTCAATGAAAAAATTAATTTTTGCTTTTTGTTTTTTACCCATGATAACAGCAGCGCAGAATTTTCATTTCTCCGGGCGGCTCGGACTTGCCAATTACCAGGGTGACCTGAAAGAAAAAACCATCAGCTTGTCGCAGGCAAAATTAATGGGAGCCCTTGGTGTTCAGTATGATTTGTCTGAACATATCACAGTGAGAAGTTACTTAACTCTTACATCACTTCATGCTGATGATAAAAAAGGAACCGCAGCCATGCAGCTACGCAACCTGAATTTCAGGTCAAAAATTGCAGACTGGGAACTTACCGGGCAGTATAGTTTTTTTAATCTTAACGACCGCTGGTGGACACCTTATATATTTGCAGGCATCGGTATTTATCATTTCAACCCCTACTCAAAGGATACCAGCGGAAAGAAATATTTACTGCAACCCCTCAGCACCGAAGGCGAAGGTTTTATGCCAGGCGTTAAAAATTATAAACTCACGCAATTCAGCGTTCCCATAGGATTGGGGGCAATGTATTCAATTAACGAAGACGAGCGGGTAGGAATTGAATTAGGTTACCGCAAAATATTTACCGATTATCTTGATGATGTTAGCAATGTATATGTGGACCAGGCCAGCCTGCTCAATGCAAGAGGAGCAAAAGCTGTTGAGTTTGCTTATCGTGGCAATGAAGTACATGCCGGTCCTTATCCGGCAACCGGCGTCAATCGCGGGAACCCCAATAATAAGGATGGCTATTATTATATAGCAGTCACCTACACGGTTCGTTATTTTTTCGACAAGTACAAGCAGATAGCCGGAATGGCTTCCTTCAAGAAAGATAAAAGAGTTGGCTGCCCCGCTTCCAGGCAGTAAAACTGACGGTAGCGCCAATTTTAGATTTGTAGTAACTAATGATACCAAAGGGATTAGAGAAAATAAGTTCCATGACAATCATTAGCTGAAATACTCGTTTAATACAAAGAGAACTTTTTACTTATGAAACCTTCTGAAATAACATTAAATTTTAACAAGGCAGATTTTGAAGAATTATATTTCAAAAACGGGAGTGATAAAGTATTGCTTTCAAAAACTGTAAAAGAACATTTTATATTGTCATTAATAGCCGGCTGCTTTTTTATAGCATCACTTTTTTATAGTGTTATAGTAAACAAATCGTGGGGTATTTTTACAATCACCACTTTGATATTTGTTCTTTTAGTGAATCAGTTGATCAGGAAAATGTCTCCTGTAGTAAAATGGAAAAGATCAATAAAAGATTTTTTAAATGAACAGGCGAAATTTATAAACCAAAGGATTACTTTATCTGAGAACACACTTACATTAAAACAGGATACTACTGTTACCATCGTACGATGGATAGATTTTAAAAAGGTTGTGATTAATGACAAGTCAATTAGTTTTTACGGAGATACAGATTTTATGTTTCCCAAAAAATCAATGACATCGCAGGATTTTGATTTGCTTAAAAATGAAATACTATTAAGGATCAAAACATAAACTCAAGGCTGTTCAACAAGGTTTGAACTAAACGTTGTTAATGTTCTGTGAGTGCCTGTTTATACAACTCAAGCGCTCGCTTTCTTGCAAACTTGTGCTCAACAATTTCAGGAAGATAGCCCGGTGTAAAATTTTTTATCCATTTTTTTATATACTCCAGCTTTGGATCAAATTTTTTTATTTGTTCTGAAGGATTAAATATTCTGAAATAAGGAGCAGCATCGCAACCACTTCCTGCAGCCCATTGCCAATTACCATTGTTAGATGAAAGCTCATAGTCTAAAAGTTTTTCAGCAAAATATGCTTCCCCCCACCGCCAGTCAATCAGTAAATCTTTGGTAAGAAAACTGGCAACGATCATGCGTACACGATTATGCATAATGCCGCTCTCATTTAATTGCCGCATTCCCGCATCCACAATCGGGTAGCCTGTTTCGTCTTTGCACCACAAATCGAATTCTTTTTCACTATTGCGCCATTTTATGTGATCATATTTTTTATTAAAGCTGTGATTAACTATATAAGGAAAATGAAAAAGGATCATCATGAAAAATTCACGCCAGATTAATTCGTTAAGCCATTTTTCATTAAGCTTGGTTGCAAGCTTTACCAAATGCCTTACGCTTATAGTTCCAAAGCGGAGATAAACACTTGCGTGGCTTGTTCCATCAAAAGCGGGGATATTCCGATGCTCATCATAGTAACGGATTGTTTCTTCATCAATGTTTAATTCTGGAATTCCCGGATCTGCCTTTTCAAAACCAAGTTCCTTTAGAGAAGGAAACTTCAAGGGTTTAATTTTAACAAAATGAGATAAGTAATTTTCACTTGGGAAAGCCTGGATTTTTTTTTCATTAAATTTTTGTTTCCATGTTTTTGAATACGGTGTAAAAATAGTGTACGGCTTACCGTTAGGTTTCATAACCTCAGATTTTTCAAAAATTACCTGGTCTTTAAAAGTATGAAATGGAATATTTTTTTTTGATAAAAAATTCTTAATTGCTTCATCCCGTTCAATGGCATAAGGTTCGTAATCGTGATTGGTATAAACTTCCTTTACAGAAAAATCTTTTGCAATTTTTTCAAAAGCTTTTTTTGGCGTGTCATGTATCGTTAAAAGGGAGGAGCCATTTTCTTTTAAAATATCATTCATCTTATAAAGTATGTCATAAATATATACGACACGTTTATCTTTTTTCTCAGGCAATTTATTAAGAATGAGTGTATCAAAAATAAAAAGTGCTAATACTGAATCGGAATTGTTTAAAGCTTGATATAGTCCATGATTATCATTTAGCCGTAAGTCCCGGCGAAACCAAAATATAGTTACAGGCTTAATTATTTGTTGCAATGTTTTAATATTGTTAGCTTAAAAATTATTTAAGAATTATTGTAAACCTTCAAAACAGTTTCCCGCAAGGTTCTTCCTTTTTCTGATGTAATAAATTCCAATATGTCTGCAAGCTGTTCAGGTTTCACCCAATTGTCCGGATTTGCATCAGGCATGCTTTTCCTGTTAAGTTCCGTATCTAATGTGCTTGGTACAATAACGGTTGCTGTAACATTTTTTCCTTTGGCTTCTGCATTCATGTATTCGGCTAATTTAAAAAGCAATGACTTTGACAAACTATATGCTATTAAATTTTTTCCGGCAACAGCGTCTATTGCAGGCCGTGAGCCTATAAATACAAGCCTGCCATTGCCATTCTTTATCATGTGTTGAAACAATGGGCGTGCAACATAATAAGCCGTTTCAAAATTTAAAGAAAATTGTTTTTTCAAATCGGGGCCACTTGTCGAAGCAATATTACCCATTGCGAATCCGCCCACAAGCATTAAAGCGGCATCTATGTTTCTATATTTTTCAATCATTTCCTTTACAAAAGCAGCAGCTTCTTCTTCATTGGCAAGATTCACTATTTCTACCCGCAGGTTTTCATGTAAAGGCATATCTTTTTTCATCGTTTCATTTATTACCGTTGCAATAACATAATATCCTTTTTCCAAAAACTGTTTTGTGACAGCAGATCCTAAATTGCCATTAGCGCCGCTAATAATAACAGTACCTGCAATTGCTGAAGAGGAGTTTTGTGTTTTCATTCTTTTATTTTATCGGTTATAATTATTCTCTTTTCAAAAATATAATTAATCTTATATTTTTTATTGTTTTAAACTTATAGATTTAAAAAATAAATAGGTAACCCAATCTTTAGGTAGGAAACCCAAAAAATATTTTTAGTTTTATGAAAAACAAATGCAGCAATCAAAATCAAGAAAAATATTTTTAACTCTCATAGCAATAGCCGGATGGTTTGCATTAATAGCACAATTTTATATAAACATCAATAGCAAGGTGGCTTCAGCACCTGAAATAATAATCAGGTACTTTAGTTATTTTACAATACTTACTAATCTGATTGTTGCTTTGTGTTGTACTAATCTTTTGTTTAGATCAAATGTCAGTACTTTTCTTGCAAAGCCCAAAACCTTAACTGCTATTACCGTTTACATTGTATTGGTGGGCATTATTTATAATGTAATATTGCGTTTTCTATGGAACCCGCAAGGATTACAGAGGCTAGTTGATGAATTGCTCCATTCTGTTATTCCTGTATTATTTTTATTGTTTTGGTTAATCTTTGTGCCAAAAGGTACTTTGCAATGGCGCAATGTTTTTTCCTGGATGATTTTTGCTTTGGTATATATAATATTTGTTTTAGTCCGTGGATCTTTCTCAGGGTTTTATCCTTACCCTTTTATTGATGCAGGCAAGCTTGGGCTAAATAAAACTATCGTAAACTCACTTGGAATTACCATTGTATTTTTTATTATCTCATTAGTATTTATAGCTATCGACAGAATGATGAAACGTTCATCAGTTATTATTTAGCATTTTATTTTTGTTTCAATATTCGTATTGAAATCACTTTTTCGATGAAAATGTTTTTATTATTTTATTATAAATTCATTTATTATTTTTTCCTCTATCTTAGCGCAACCAAATTTTTTCATAAACCTAATGAGGGTTTTAATAAAGAACGCAACTGTACTTTCAGGCTCCTCTCCTTTTCACGGTACATCCTGTGATATTTTAATTGAAGATGGAATCATTTCAGAAATTAAAAATGTCGGAAGGTCACAAAGGACTCCGTTGGAGACTCCTTCTGGAGAAATAAATTTTTCTGCAGATACAATAATTGAAATGGATGGCCTGCATATTTCCTGCGGATGGATGGATTGCTTTGCTGACTTTTGTGACCCCGGGCAGGAATTTAAAGAAACGCTGGAAAGTGGCGCCAACGCAGCAGCAGCAGGTGGCTTTACACAAGTAATGACCATTCCGAATACACAACCTGTTGTTTATAACAAAAGCCAGGTTGAATATCTTGTTCAAAAAAGCAAAGCCTTACCGGTACAAATTTTTCCTATAGGTTCTATTACAAAAAATGCTGAAGGAAAAGACCTGGCTGAAATGTATGACATGTACAACACCGGCGCCATCGCTTTTTCAGATGGATTAAATCCTGTGCAATCATCAGGCATTTTGCAAAAGGCCTTGGAATATATTCTTGCCATTGATGCAACAATTATTCAGTTGCCCGATGATAAAAGTATCGGTACAAACGGATTAATGAATGAAGGAGAAATATCAACTAAATTAGGATTGCCCGGGAAACCGGCATTATCTGAACAACTAATGATTGCAAGAGATATTGAGCTTGCCAGGTATACAGGTTCCAAAATTCATTTCACGGGAGTGTCTACCAAAAAATCCCTTGAATTGATTGCCGCTGCAAAAAAAGAAAAACTTCGTGTAACCTGCTCCGTTACCCCTTATCATTTATTTTTTTGTGAAGATGACCTCGCATTTTACGATACCAATTTAAAAGTGAATCCTCCTTTAAGAACACAGGAAGACAGAAAAGCTTTACAAAAAGGAATTAAAAATGGCATAGTTGATTTTATTGCATCTCACCACCAGCCGCAGGATTGGGACAATAAGGTTTGTGAATTTGAATATGCAAAAAATGGAATGGAAGGATTGGAAAGTGTTTTTGGAGTGTCACGAATTTGCGGCATTTCAGCAGAAAATTTTGTAAAAATACAAACAGAAAATATAAGAAATATTTTCAATGTAGACATTCCTTCAATAAATAAAGGTGAAAAAGCAAATATCACTTTATTTACTCCAGATGATGAATATGTGTTTGAAGAAAAAAATATTTTTTCAAAATGCAGAAACAATGCTTTCATTGGTAAAACATTAAAAGGTAAGGTGATTGGGATTATTAATGGAGACAAGCTATTTTTGTCCGAAGGACTTATTACATAACTAAAACTAAAATCATGGAACAAACTGTTACTTCAACAACAACGAAGGGGTTGGTAATTGGCCTTATCTTAATTTTACTTGCATTGGTAATGTATTTTGGAAATATAGATGTAAATGGCCCTGTTAAATGGTTAGGTTATATCATTTACTTTCTTGGTATTATTTGGTCAGTTTATTCTTATGGTAAACAAATAAATTATAATTCCACTTTCGGAAATTATTTTGCGCACGGTTTTAAGGTTTCCGCGTTAGTAACAGCAATAATGATCATTTACATTATTATTTTCATTACACTTTTCCCCGATTTTAAAGAAAAGGCAATAGACGAAGCAAGAAAAGGTATGCAGGCAAATAAAGATTTATCCCAAGAACAAATTTCTCAATTTGTTGAAGGAACAAGAAAATTTTTCATGGTTATTCTTATTGGGGGAACCCTTCTTATATATATTATTTCGGGGGCTCTTTCAGCTTTAGTTGGTGCGGCCATCACTAAAAAAGAACCTGGTCAGATTCCTGGCAACATCAATCAAATTTAGCCAATAATGGATATTTCTGTAGTTATTCCTCTTATTAATGAAGCAGAATCTTTGCCTGAGCTGGAGGCATGGATAAAACGTGTTATGGAACAAAATCATTTTATGTATGAAATAATTATGGTGGATGATGGAAGCACCGATAATTCATGGAATGTAATTCAGCAATTGCGAAATCATAATCCATACCTGAAAGCAATAAAATTTCAGCGCAATTATGGAAAGAGCGCCGCATTGAATGAAGGTTTCAAAATTTCAAAAGGCGAAGTGGTAATAACGATGGATGCTGACTTACAGGACAGCCCTGATGAGATTCCTGAATTGCGAAGAATGATTGTAAAAGATGGGTTCGACATAGTAAGTGGCTGGAAGAAAAAAAGACATGATAATACGTTTTCAAAAAATATTCCTTCGAAGTTATTTAATGCAGCTACCAGAAAAGCGAGTGGAATTTATCTCCATGATTTTAATTGCGGGTTAAAAGCTTATAAAAATAAAGTAGTAAAAAATATTGAAGTATATGGCGAAATGCATCGCTATATTCCTTTAATTGCAAAATGGGCAGGCTTCAAAAAATTTGGTGAAAAAATTGTAGAGCATCGTCCAAGAAAATATGGCGTTACCAAGTTTGGATGGACCCGTTTTGTAAATGGTTTCCTTGATCTTGCCTCTATTATGTTTGTAGGAAAATTCATAAAAAATCCTATGCACTTTTTTGGTTTGTGGGGCACTTTGTCATTTTTATTTGGTTTAATTGTTTTCGTATATCTTACCGTTAGTAAATTCTTTTTTGATAAAACGGGCATGACGGAGAGACCATTGTTTTATATAGCATTGGTAGCAATGATTATAGGATCACAGCTTTTTCTTGCAGGATTTTTGGGAGAACTTATTTCAAGAAACAATGCAGAACGAAATAATTATTTAATTGAAGCCAGGATAGTATAATTTGCTAATGTGCTAATTTGCTAATGTAATGACCATAATTTTCAAATGCTTTTTTATGGCTAACACGGCGGCATTAGTTCCCTCTCCTTTGGAGAGGGGTTGGGGTGAGGCCTCAGTCATTATCCTCGGTCCTGCGTATCCTTTGCGTGGCGGGCTTGCATCATATGATGAACGGCTTGCAAAAGCGTATATGGATCAAGGTTATGAAACAACTATTTACACATTTTCTTATCAATATCCGGCATTTTTATTTCCGGGAACTTCACAATATTCTGCAGAGCCTGCTCCTGAAAATATTTCTATCAAAGTAAAAATAAACTCAGTAAACCCATTAAACTGGATTGCAGTAGGCAATGAATTAAAAAATATAAGACCTGATTATGTTGTAGTAAGATATTGGCTGCCATTTATGGGGCCGTGCCTCGGTACTATATTAAGAAGAATAAAAAAAAACAGGCATACAAAAATTATATGTATAGCAGATAATATTTTTCCGCATGAAAAACGTTTTGGAGATAAAATCTTTACAAAATATTTTCTACAACCGGTTGATGGATTTATTACAATGAGCCAAAAGGTACTTGAAGATCTTCATCAATTTGCAAAAGATAAACCCGCGCAATTTGTACCGCATCCTTTGTACGATAACTTTGGAGAAAAAATAAGTAAAGAAGAAGCAAGAAAAAAAATAGGAATTAATAATGAAGATAAAGTGCTTTTATTTTTTGGTTTTATAAGAAAATATAAAGGCCTCGATATTTTATTGGAAGCATTAAAAGTTCTTAATTCAGAATTTAAAATTGAGAATTTAAAGTTATTAATTGCAGGTGAATTTTATGAAGAAGAAAAAAACTATCATGACTTATTAAATGATCCTGCAATAAAAGGTAATCTCATTTTAAACACCCATTTTATTTCTGACAGTGAAGTTAAATATTATTTATGTGCTGCAGATTGCGTAGTGCAGCCGTATAGAAATGCTACGCAAAGCGGCGTTACGCCCCTTGCCTACCATTTTGAAATTCCTATGATAGTTACCAATGTGGGAGGGCTTCCATCATTAGTACCAGATAAAAAAGTTGGATTGGTTGCTGAGCCAAATCCGGAAAGCATTGCACAAAAAATTAAAGAATATTTTGAATTGGGAGAAGCATTTTTTTTGCCCCAACTTCGTGAAGAGAAAAAGAAATATAGCTGGAAGAATATGACAGAAGCTATTTTAAATATTTTGAAAGAATAAATGTTTATAGAAAACATGAATGATTGTAAAAAACACTCATAACTTTACCCGCATTGCACCTTCAAAAAATTCTAAACTTTTTTTATTCAAATGATTTATCGCAGTAAAGCACCTTTGCGTATAGGACTTGCCGGTGGTGGCACTGATGTAAGTCCATACAGTGATCAATATGGCGGCGCAATTTTAAATGCAACTGTTTCACTTTTTGCTTATGCCAATATAGAACCTTTGAAAGAAAAAAAAATAATTGTTCAGGCATTAGACAGGAAAGAAGAACAACAATTTGATTGCGCAAATGCTTTGCCAATTGATGGGACACTCGATTTATTAAAAGGAGTTTATAATCGTATTCAAAAAGATTACAAGATGCCTCAAACAGGATTCCGTTTGGCAACATTTGTAGATGCACCTGCGGGTTCGGGTCTTGGCACTTCTTCAACATTAGTTGTTGCCATCATTGGCGCATTTGTTGAAATTCTCAAGCTCCCATTGGGCGATTATGACATTGCTCATTATGCCTATCAAATAGAAAGAGAAGATTTATGTTTAACAGGCGGCAAGCAGGATCAATATGCAGCAATGTTTGGTGGTGTAAACTTTATGGAGTTTTATGAGAACGATAAAGTTATTGTAAATCCTCTTCGTATAAAATCTCAATATTTACATGAGCTTGAAAATAATCTTGTTTTGTACTTCACTGCTAACAGTCGTGAAAGTGCCAAAATTATTAATGAGCAGGTTAAAAATGTAAATGAAAAAAATGAGGCAAGCATTGAAGCCATGCATCAATTGAAAGAGCAAGCACGAATGATGAAAGAAGCATTGTTAAAAGGACGCCTGCATGAGTTTGGCGAAATACTTGATTTTGGATTTCAGCAAAAAAGAAAAATGGCACATAATATAAGTAACAGCCGCATTGAAGAAATTTATGAAGCTGCAAAAACTGCAGGTGCCACAGGCGGTAAAATAAGCGGAGCAGGCGGCGGCGGTTTTATGATATTTTATTGCCCGGGCAATGCACGCCATACGGTTATTGATACTTTGCTTACATTTGGTGGAGAAGTAAAAAATTATACATTTACCAAGTATGGATTATCAACCTGGAGTATATAAAATATTTTCTAAAAATTATTCAAAAAAAGGACGAGATTTCATTGAACATTAAATATAACTTTTGCTAATTAAAAAATTAAAATGGAAAAAATAAAAAATATTATCCAGTCTTCTATAGATGTAAAAAGTTTAATACTATCAGATGATAAACTTTTGCAAACTATAATAAATTGTGTAAATACAATCGTAACGGCTTTTGAAAAAGGAAATAAAGTTTTGTTTTGTGGGAATGGGGGCAGCGCTTCAGATGCGCAACATCTTGCTGCAGAATTCAGTGGCCGGTTTTATACCGACAGGGATGCGTTGCCTGCAGAAGCTTTACATTGCAACACATCTTATATAACCGCTGTGGCAAACGATTACAGCTACGATGTTATTTATTCCCGATTAATAAAAGGCATTGGAAATCCCGGCGATATATTAGTAGGATTAAGCACATCAGGAAATAGTAAAAATATTATAAATGCATTTGAAGTGGCTAAAGAGAAAGAAATGATTACGATTGCATTTACAGGATCAACGGGCGGCAAATTAAAAAAACATACTGATCTGTTATTAAATATTCCTTCTGATGATACACCACGCATACAGGAAAGCCATATAACGCTTGGTCATATTATTTGCCAGCTTGTTGAAGAAATTTATTTTGTAGATACCAATGATTAATGAAGCCATTATTCTTGCAGGTGGTTTAGGTACACG
This sequence comes from Chitinophagales bacterium, assembly GCA_038244655.1. Classification (GTDB taxonomy): domain Bacteria; phylum Bacteroidota; class Bacteroidia; order Chitinophagales; family Chitinophagaceae; genus Ginsengibacter. The sequence continues at coordinate 43,283 of JBBRTG010000011.1, read as the reverse complement.
GTTACAACCTGTAATTTCGGATAAGCCAAAATGCATGGCATCCGTTGGCGGAAATCCTTTTCTTTATTATCTTATTTCATTTTTACGAGCAAATGGAATTGAAAAATTTATTTTCAGTGTTGGCTACATGCATGAAGCGATTGAAGGTTATTTAAAAAATAATTATACGGAATTGAATTATAAAATTTCTTTAGAAGATGAACCGTTAGGAACCGGAGGAGCAATTAAACTTGCCTGCGAAAATACTACTCAACAAAATGTTCTTGTTTGTAATGGCGATACTCTTTTTAAAATTAATATTGATGTGTTAAGCCAGTTTCATAAAGAGGTTGAGGCAGATTGTACTTTGTGCTTAAAGCCTATGAATAATTTTAACCGTTATGGTATTGTTGAATTAAATAAAAATGGTTCAGTAAAATCATTTAAAGAAAAACAATTTTATGAAAGCGGTTTAATTAACGGTGGCGCCTATGCGCTTAATGTTATAAAATTTCTGGAAGAAAATCTTCTGCAAAAATTTTCTTTTGAAAAAGATTATTTGGAAAAAAATATTGAAGAAAAAAATATATATGGAATTGTTCAGAATGAATATTTTATTGATATTGGAATTCCTGAAGATTATCATAAAGCGCAGGAAGAATTAAGAATTAAAAATTAAGAATTATGATTTAACATTAAAGTATAGGATTAGGTAGAACGAACGCAATTTATTATTAATAAAAAGACTCGTCATTTCGAGGAGCCAGATAATTTTTTCTTCTATATTAAATCGTCCTTCGAAGTTTCAGCAAAAATCCCCGAAAACTTCTCCCAAGGACGAACATTTTTTGTTACTTCGATGTAATAAATAATTTTTGTCATTTGCTATATGATTTTTGTTTGCGCTCGTTCTGCCTAATCCTATTAAAGTATTTTATAAATTATGATTGACCTGCATAAAATAGATTACTCCTGGACATTATTTCTTGATCGTGATGGTGTAATTAATATAGAAAAACGTGATGACTATATTCATAACTGGGAACAATTCAGGTTTTATGATGGTGCTAAAAAAGCGCTTACTATTTTCTCAAAAACATTCGGGAAAATTTTTGTAGTGACCAATCAACGTGGCGTAGGTAAAGGAATTCATAAGCTTGAAGACTTGGAGATCATTCATTCTAATATGTTAAAAGAATTTGCAGAAGCAGGCGGCAAAATTGATAAAATATATTATTCTATCGATCTTGAAGATGATCATCCAAATCGAAAACCAAATCCGGGCATGGGTTTACAGGCACAGAAAGATTTTCCTGAAGTAAATTTTTCAAAAAGTATTATGATAGGAAATACATTAAGCGACATGAAATTTGGAAGAAATCTTGGTGTTGCATTAAATATTTTTTTGCCAACACGAAAAGAAATCAGTACTACTCATGAAGATATTGACCTTGTATTTAAAGACCTTATTTCTGTTGCCAGGTCATTATAGCTTAGTTAAAGTTTAGTGCTTAACAATTAATTACACTTAATTCAATTTTCTTTGTTCAAATTTTTTTGATGAATAAGATGCGGTTATTTTTTTATAGCTTTCTTTTGATCGGGAATGTTAGCTTTGCTCAAATCTCAACAAGCAATAAAAAAGAATTACAAAAAAAAGAAGATTCTCTCACAACTTTATCTTTGCAAATTATACAGGGCAGAACTGCAACCGAACGTTTTATTGCCGATAGCCAGTTTACAAAAATGTTTGTAAGAGCGCTTAAAATTAAAAGTTCATTTTATTATCCTTTCGATTCGCTGCTTACTATTTCGAAGCTGGTACCGGAAGACAGTTCATTTAAAATATTTACCTGGCAGATGGTAGTAAATGATTATGTAACACGCCAGCATGGAGCTATCCAAATGAAAACTGATGATGGTTCTCTTAAACTTTTTCCACTTATTGATAAATCGGCTGTAACAAAAAATGTTGATGATACTGTTGGAAATAATTTCGGATGGATAGGCGCTGTTTATTATAAGTTGATTGAAAAATATGCATTTGGAAAAAATTATTATACACTACTTGGTTATGATGAAAATAATATCAACAGTAATAAAAAAATTATTGAAATGCTTACATTCAATAACGGCGAGCCTATGTTTGGTGGTTCTTATTTTAGTTTCCAGGATAACAGTGTTATTAAGAAAAATAAGGCAAGGTATATTATGGAATTTAAAAAAGATGCCAGTCCGCGCCTAACCTATGATCCTGATCAGGACATGATTATTTATGAACATTTAATTTCTGAATCAGGTGAGCCGCAAAAAAAATATACTTACATTCCTGATGGTGATTATGAAGGATTAAAATGGATGGATGGAAAATGGGTGCACATACAAAAAGTATTTACACAAAAAACAATAGAAGGTCAGGAGCCTGTACCACAGCCAATAAGAGACGTAAATGGAAATATTGATGAATCGAAATTAAGCAACAGAATGCCGGAAGGATCAGGCAATACAGAAGAGGCAACTGACAGTATTTCTCCAGCTCAAGCTCAAAAAATTTCTTCACTAAAATCTAAAAAGAAATAAAAAAAATCAGGCATCAATTAAAAAAGTACCGAGGTCTACAACTTCACCTTCTCGCATTTTAAATTCTTCCATGTTAGTGAGATCAAGATTTTGCATTACACGACTTTTAAAAATTTCTTTTTCATTCCTATACACAACAAAATAAAAATCTGGTTTATCATCAAGCTTTGCAAAGCCGACGAAATGTTTTTCAGTTAAATAAAACTTTGCGAGTCCATTTTTATTAAGTGAGCTTTCTCCTAAAAAATCATCATTGAAAATATCTTTATCAAAAAGACGCACGGTATATTCCTTTCCCGTTATGGGAGCATCAGTCCCTTTGGCAAGAAGAAGCACCCTTACTTCTATATTCATTTCTTTACTGAGTGAAAGTTTTGACATAAATAATTTTTTAGTTTATAAAAAAAATCTATTCATCTAATTTAAGAACTGCTAAAAAAGCTTCCTGCGGCACTTCTACATTTCCAATTTGTTTCATTCTTTTTTTACCTTCTTTTTGTTTCTCTAATAATTTTCTTTTCCTGCTTATATCGCCACCATAGCATTTTGCAGTTACATCTTTGCGCATAGCGCTTATATTTTCGCGTGCAACTACTTTGGCTCCTATGGCGGCTTGTATAGCAATTTGAAATTGCTGACGCGGTACAAGATCTTTTAATTTTTCACAAAGTTTTCTTCCAAACTCCTGCGAACGAATGCGGTGAATCAATGAACTTAAAGCATCAACTTTTTCTCCATTTAAAAGAATATCCATTTTTACAATATCACTTTCGCGATAACCAATAGGATGATAATCGAACGATGCATAACCTCTTGTTACACTTTTTAGCCTGTCATAAAAATCAAAAACAATTTCTGTAAGTGGCATTTCAAAAGTAAGCTCTACACGGGTTGGTGTTAAATATCCCTGGTTAATTAACATGCCGCGTTTGCCAATGCAAAGCGTCATAATGTTACCAATGTATTCAGGCTTTGTAATAATTTGCGCTTTAATGAATGGTTCTTCAATTTTTTCAATCCTGCTTGGGTCAGGCATTTGAGTTGGATTATTTACAATTATTTTTTCGCCCTTTGTTGTATAAGCAATAAAGCTTACGTTAGGCACTGTTGTAATTACTGTTTGATTAAATTCCCGTTCAAGCCGTTCCTGAATTATTTCCATGTGCAGCATCCCCAGAAAACCGCATCGAAAGCCAAAGCCCAATGCCTTAGAGGTTTCCAGCTCAAATGTAAGAGAAGCATCATTGAGCTGTAATTTTTCCATACAATCTCTCAGTTCCTCAAACTCATCAGTGTTTATAGGAAATATTCCTGCAAAAACCATTGGCTTTACTTCTTCAAAACCTTTAATTGATTCTGTATCGGGCTTGCTTGCAAGTGTAATGGTATCTCCTACTTTTACTTCTTTTGCATTTTTAATCCCGGTAATCACATAGCCTACATCGCCTGCTTTCACTTCTTTTTTCGGCATCATTCCGATTTTCAAAATACCGACTTCATCTGCACCATATTCTTTACCTGTATTCGAAAATTTTATTTTATCATTCTTCTTAAGTATGCCATTAAAGATTCTATAGTAAACAATAATTCCACGAAAGCTATTAAATACGCTATCGAAAATTAATGCCTGCAACGGAGCATTGTAATCACCTTTAGGCGCAGGAATACGTTTAATAATAGCAGCAAGAATTTCTTCAATACCTATTCCTGTCTTAGCACTTGCATGTAAAATATCTTCATGCTTGCATCCTGTTAATTCAATAATTTGATCTTCTACTTCTGGAATCATAGCCCCATCCATATCAATCTTGTTAATGATTGGAATAATTTCCAAATCATTATCAATAGCAAGGTATAAATTGGAAATTGTTTGCGCCTGTATGCCTTGTGTAGCATCCACTAACAAAAGGGCACCTTCACATGCAGCAAGGGCACGGCTTACTTCGTAGCTAAAGTCAACATGGCCTGGTGTATCAATAAGATTTAGCACGTAATCTACACCGTTAGTATTATAATTTATCTGGATAGCATGGCTTTTAATAGTAATTCCTTTTTCTCTTTCAAGATCCATATCGTCAAGAACCTGTGCCTGCATTTCGCGACCTGTAATGGTATGAGTGAATTCGAGCAAACGATCAGCCAGTGTGCTTTTTCCGTGATCTATATGTGCAATGATGCAAAAATTTCTTATGTTCTTCATAATTTGGCGGCGAAGATAAGAAAAAGGAATAAGCCCGCAGAGTTGACAACTTTTAATAAATTTGTCAACTTTCTACATTAGTCTGCATGTGCTTATTGTATATTTCATAAATCTTCTTACCTATAGCATCATAGCTAAATTCATTTGTTGCATTTTTTGCAATTTCGATTTTATTATAAGAATTATAATTTAAAATCATTTTTTTCATTGCATTTGCTAATTGCTCTTCATTTTCGCTTTCAACCAATATTCCATTGGTTTTATTTATTACTTCGTTTATTCCACCCACGTTAGTTGATATTACGGGCAAACCGCAACACAATGCTTCCAGCATAATACAAGGCAGGCTTTCAATCCTACTGAATAAAATCAAGGAAGACGCCTGTTGCATTTCTTTTGCTACTTCTTCATACGTGATTGGAGATTTAAAAAAAATATATTTATCCGTTAATAATAATTTATCAGCCAGCTCAACAAGTGGTTTTGTTACCCACCCAATAAATATTAATTCAAAGTTTACTCCTTCATCAGCTAATTGTTTTACAGCACGAATAATTCCTTCAGGATTTTTATAATAGTTAAGCGAGGAAGCATGTATAAACCGGAATTTTATATGCTTACAAGGATGATAAAAAAATGAGCTTGTGTCAACCACATTTGCAACCACTTCAAAAGGAATTTCTACAATTTTATTATTTATAATTTCTCCCATATTTTTTGTTACCGGCAAAAGCAGTGATGCGTTTAATAATATTTTTTTTGTTAAGTTTCTAAGCAAAAAACCGCTGTTGTAAATATTTACTTTTGCATTTGCGTAATATCCTGACCAATGCTCCGAAACGATATAGGGTGTACGCAATTTTTTATTGAGGAAAAGCGCTTGTATTCCAGCTTTCAAGGCAACATGTACATGAACAATATCCGGTTTGCCATTTTCTTCCATGTATTTTTTTAAAGCTTGCCGATAAACTTTTCTATATTTTATAGCTGAAAGCAACCGATTAAGAAAACCCAAATTTGTTTTTGCCGGGTGATAAAAAATAATTATTTCATCCAAATTATTTTGAGATGATGAAAATGCTTTTACTTCTTTAGTTATTTTTCCTTCATCATCTTTCTTAATATGGATAACTGTAATTTTTTGAAAACGAGCAACTGCTTTTGCATGGCGCTGAATAAAATCACCATCGAAAGGAGCTAACTTGTTGGGATACCAGCTTGGTAGCCATAAAACATAATTCATTGATTATTTTTTTATCGAAAAAATTGCAATAATGCAATCGCCGTTGAATGGAAAACTTTTCATAACCCTATTTATTTTTGTTTTTCTTTGGTAATACATTCCAAAATTTAATTGCTGCAACTCAAACTTTTCTTTATTAAACAATTTGCACAAAGTATATGGAGAGAAATACCAATAATGATCGGGATGAATAGTTTCCATTTTATTTAATGATGCAGCTAGATTGTCAATGGCCGCATAGTTAGGAACTGTTACTAAAATTTGGGTCCCGGCATTAAATTGATTGTATAAAATATCCAGTGCCTTTGCAGGATTTATTAAATGTTCCAATACTTCTGATAACAAAATAATATCATATTTCTGGGACGATATTTCTTCAGGATAAGATTGCATTATGTCGCAATAATAAACATCATTATCTCCAGTAAGCATTATATATTCTTCAATAGAATTTCTATTATTATCAAGACCTGTAACGCTTGCTGCTACGCGCATTACGTTTTCATGTAGCAGTGATTGGTTTTCAAGTTTCTGTCGGGTAAAAGGATAATCCGTACAACCTATATGCAAAACGTTTTTGTTTTTACAATAGTGTAAAATAAAGTCAATCCTGTTAAAAATAATGACTTTATTTTTTTCAGGAGTTTGAATCCAGAATTTATTTTCTTGTCCCTTAATTCTATAAGCAAGTATTTTTTTTAATGCGTTAAAAGATACCCACGTACTAAGCCAGCTTATTTTTTTTGATGCACCCAATTACTTTTTATTTTTATTAGTGATATATGAAAAGAGGTATTTGAATTCAGTAAAACTAATGCTAAAAAACGCGGTTAATTTGCTATGATGTTCTTTTATGTAATGCTTTAATAAAAATAACATGCAGGCGAAATAAGCAATGCTGCTTAAAGCTGCCGCTGCATTAATCCCATATTTTGGAATAAAAATAACATCACCGATGATAACAATCACTAACGCTATAATAGACGCAGTTACATTAACAGAGATAAAACCTTTACCACTTATGAATGAAGCCAATAAAGAACTTATACATAACCCGAATATACCGGGCAGGTAAAGTAACATAGCGGGATACATAAGATTAAAATCTTTTCCAAAAAACCAGGGAAATAACCATTTTCCAAAAAGAATAATAAATATTGCACTTACAATAAAAATCATTGTCATTAAGCGGCAAAGCCATTGCACTTTTAATAAAATATTTTCTTTATTAATAACAGTAAAAGGGAAAATTACAGATGCCGCCATTGCTGGCAGCAGCACAAACATCTGCCCCATTTTAGAAACCTGTACATAATTACCTAAATCCTGCGATGAACATAATATTTTTACAAATACGTAATCTACCCGGGTAACTAAAAAAAAACTTATGTTGCCAATTAATGCTACAAAAGAATATTTAAAAACTTTTTTAAAAATATTAATAGATGGAATTTGCCAATTATGTATTCCTGTTTTAATAAAAAATAATATTATTAATCCTATTGCCTGAACAAAAAAGGATATAATATAAATCTTTTGTGCCTTACTAATCGCTTCAACCTGGTATTGCATTAATAACTGCCAAAAAAATAAAAGAGCTATAAAATTAATTATAAGAATAACGGCATTTACACTTACGAACCAGAGACGTGAAATATATAAAGCGGTAAAGTTGGAAATTAAAATGTTACTAACAACAAATACGATTAAATATACTAATGATAATGATGTTTGATTATTGACGGTTATTGAAATAATTACAAAACTTAAAATAATCTGAAATATTGAAAAGAAAATGATTAATACAGCGAATAAGTGCGAATTACTTGTATTTTTTGAGGCATAGAAGGTAATCCCCGCTTCCATAGAACTGCTTACAATTAATGTAATAAAAGAAAGAATAGTTACTAAATAAAAAAAATCTCCGGTAATGTTAGCGCCCATGATTCGAACAAAAAGAACATTGCTGAAAAAAAGCACAAGTACATTAATTGATTTTAAAATAATATTATGGGTTAGCGCCTTCTTGAATTGCATGCTTATAAAATAAATATTCATAAATTTATTTAAACTATTGTATAAACATGTCTTTACTAAGAAAAATAAATTCAAAGACAAAAGCTGAAATTAATACAGGCTTCGGTGTTAATTCATCTGATTACGGAGGAAGGTTTGTGAATAAAAACGGAACTGCTAATCTTGAAAAAACAGGTGTTGGCTTTTTTGAAAGAATAAGCTGGTACCATACCTTACTGACACTGTCACGTGGAAAATTTCTTTTTGTAATCCTGTTATTTTATTTCATCATTAACCTTTTATTTGGTGGTCTTTATTATGCAATAGGCATAGAAAAGCTTGGTGGTATTGTTACAAAATCTCCTATTCGAGAATTTGGTGAAGCTTTCTTTTTTAGTTGCCAAACATTTACAACTGTTGGTTATGGCAGAATAAGTCCGATCGGATTTTTGGCAAGCGCCATATCAGCATTGGAAGCATTAGTTGGTTTGCTTAGTCTTGCAGTGGTTACCGGTTTATTGTATGGAAGATTCTCCAGGCCTAAAGCCTACCTGCGTTTCAGCGGTAATGCATTGCTGGCTCCTTACCGCGATATTACTGCAATAATGTTAAGAGTAGCGCCTTTTAAAAATACAATATTAACCGATGCAGAAGCGAAAGTAACCCTGGGGTTAGTGGTGGAAGAAGATGGTAAAATGCTAAATAAGTTTTTTCAGCTACCCCTCGAATACAATTCGGTAAATTCACTCACTCTCAGTTGGACATTAGTGCATCCCATAACGCAAACAAGTCCTTTTTATCATTTTGTTGAAGAAGATTATGCAAATGCCAAAGGAGAAATTATCGTTTTTCTTAAAGCATTTGATGATATGTTCTCCAATGTAGTTGTGTCCCGCACTTCCTACACTTTTAATGAAATAATTGTTGGCGCTAAATTTAATCCTATGTACAAAAAATCTGATAGCGGCAATAAAACGATCTTGCATTTAGACAAATTAAATTCTTTCAATAAGGTTCCTATAAATTTTGTTTCAGCTAACGAAGAAGCTTTGGGATAATTAGTATTAATAAAAGAGCACCTTAAAAAAGATGCTCTTACACAATAATCGAAATATATTTTACTTCTTTTTATTTGCTTTATATCTCATGTCAGCGGTACCATCTTTTTTTGTAGGGCCGACAGTAGTTGTTTTAGCCATCTTGTTTTCTTTCATACGCATATCAGGAGTGCCATCTTTTTTCATTCCTGATTTAGCTGTTGTGGTAGTTGTAACTGTAGTCGCAGTAGTAGGCTGCTTCATTTTTACAACGGGGGCTTTATCAGTTTTTTTAGAAACAGCCGTTATAGTTGACGTAGTAGCAGTTGTTTTTTTTGTTGCAACTTTTTGTTTTGCCTGTGCATTTGCAAAACCAAATGAACCAGCTACAAATAGCGCAGCGAGAATAATTTTTTTCATGATTGATTAATTTAAATTTTGAAATACAAATTAGGTAATTGAATATTGATACTGCAATAATCAATCGTTAAAAAAAACCAATCATTAAAATTTTACAATTCCATGATTGAGAATTTATTTCAGGCTTTTGATAATAACTTCAAATTCTGAAGCAATTAAAGAAGCACCTCCAACAAGCCCTCCATCAACATCTGGCTTTTCAAAAATTTCTTTTGCGTTGTTAGCCTTTACACTTCCGCCGTATAATATACTAATGCTTTCAGCAATTAAGTTTCCATACTTATCTGCAAATACTTTTCGGATATGTGCATGCATTTCCTGCGCCTGTTGCGCAGTGGCTGTTTTTCCTGTGCCTATTGCCCATATTGGCTCGTAGGCTATTACAAAGTTTTTCATCTTTTCGCTTTCAATATGAAAGAGGCTTTCCTTTATTTGCATTTCTACATATATTTCCTGAGTTTCTTTTTCCCTTATTTGCACAGGTTCGCCACAGCAAAATATGGGTTTTACATTATTAGCAATGCAAGCATCAATTTTTTGTGCAAGCATTTTATTATTCTCTCCAAAAATTTCTCTTCGTTCGCTATGGCCTATAATTACATAGTCAATCTTTATAGACTCAAGCATTGCGGCGCTTACCTCACCTGTAAAGGCACCGGAATTTTGCGTGTAACAATTTTGAGCTGCTACAAAATAACCGTTATGGTTTTTTAATTTTTTTTTGGCCAAAATAAGATAAGGAAAAGGAACAGCAATAACAACCTCACGATCAGGGCTAATCGAAATATTTTGCTTCATTAATTGATCCAGCAAATCATTTGCCTGCTGAAGAGTACAATTCATTTTCCAGTTTGCCGCAGCAATTTGTTTTCTCATTGTTTATTTTTTGTTTGATAAATTTTTTTAAGAGATGCTATTTCTTCCGGAGTAATTTCCATTCCTTTTAATTTTTTCCAGTTATGAATATCTGCGATGGCTTTTTCAAAAATATAATTTTCATTTCCCCATGTAAAGTCTTCAATAAATTTTGAGGGTAAATTATTTCCAAAAATGTTACAGCTAATTCCTGCAACTGTTCCTGTATTGAAAGAGGTATTGATGGCGCAACGGCTGTAATCGCCCATCAGCAATCCGCATTTATTTCCGGCTTCAATAAATGTATTTTTTTCTTTGCTCCATACTTTTACAATTCCTGCTGTATTTTTTAAATTGGAGTTGCTTGTGCCAGCGCCAAGATTGCACCAACTTCCAATTACTGAATCGCCTAAATATCCATTATGGCCTTTGTTGCTATAGCCCATTAATATTGAATTTTTTATTTCTCCGCCTGCAAGACAATGTGGGCCTATTGTAGTAGCGCCATAAATTTTTGTTCCCATCTTTACCCTGCCTCCTTCGCACAATGCAAAAGGCCCGCGTATAAGGCTTCCTTCCTGTATTTCAGCATTTTTACCAATGTATATCGGTCCTGTTTCTGCATTTAAAATGGAATGAATAATTTTTGCGCCGCTTTCAACAAAAATATTTTCCGGGCAAATAGTTTTATTAACCGAGGAAATTTCTTGCGAAGTTCTTCCTTCAGTTATCATTTCAAAATCCTGCCTTATTGCCCAATCATTGTATTCAAAAATTTGCCATGGATGTTCGAGTATTTTACAATCCTCTGCTGATGGAAATTTTTCATTTGCATCCTGAAGTTGTTTCAAAAAATTTACAGAAGGAATGATGTTGGAAGAAAATTTTTTGAATGAATTTGTAACAGAATTATTTTCTTGTTCTGAACTTACGAATACTTTCCCGGGAAAATAAAATTGCCATTTTTTAAAAATAGAAAGAATGCCCATTCTTATATGCACCATTGATTGCAACGCACCAAAAGGATAGAGATTATTATTGAAAGGAATATCATCCAGCAAAATATTCATTGCTAAACTTTTATTAAGAAGATAGAAGAAAATAAAAACCCCCAATGAAGGGGGATTAAAAAATGAAAATCAAATAATTATTTTTCTCTCTTCTCGTAACGTCTTTTAAATTTATCAATACGGCCTGCGGTATCAACCAATACATTTTTACCGGTATAAAACGGATGCGATGTATTAGAAATTTCCAGCTTGATAACCGGGTATTCTTTACCATCTTCCCATTTAATCATTTCTTTTGAAGAAGCAGTTGAACGGCTTAAAAACATGTGACCATTGCTCATATCCTTAAAAACTACAAATTTGTAATTAGACGGATGAATATCTTTTTTCATATAAAATAATTTATGCAGATATGAGTTTTGCCATATCATTTTTGAGTGCGCAAAGCTAAGGCATTTATAAATATTGACAAAACTAAAAAGCACTAATTTTTCATATTAATATATTGCAGCGCCAGACCAAGGTTCCAGCCTTTAGATGCCTGGATAACCTCCTGCAAATCATCTATTTTTTTGGCGGTAATCCTTATTATATCATCCATTATTGCTACCTGTGCTTTAACCCCGGATTCCTTTATAAGTTTCACAATTTTTTTAGCATCTTCCTGTTTTATCCCGTTTCTTACCGGTATTTCTTTCTTCACAATTTTTCCGCTCTGGAAAGGCTCTTTGCTTAAATCATAAATTTCTGCAGCAAGCCCCTGTTTCATGCTTCGGCTTATAAGCACGTCTATTACCTGGTTTAGCTTCATTTCGCTTTCCCCTTCGAGGTTAAGTTTGAAATCTTTTTTATTCAAATCTATCACCACATGATTTCCTTTAAAATCAAAACGGTTTTTAATTTCTTTCTCAACAGTATTTACAGCATTGTCAAGTGTTTGCAAATCAACTTTGCTTACCAAATCAAATGAAGGCATGTTTATATTTTTATTGGTGAGAAATGCAAATATAAAAAATGCGGATGAAATGAAACTTGAAGAATAAGATTTTAACTTGCCAGCTTGCTCAACTTTTCTTCACAATTTCATCTGATAAAGATTTTTTTCTATTTTTTCTGCGGTTCCAAAGCTGGCCTTTATGATAAACCGGTACTTCGCTGCCCAGGATTTTGCCCCAGGGTTTTAACTCCGGAACCCTATCAAAAATTATTTTTAGTACAGCAATAAACGGAATAGATAAAAACATTCCTGGTACTCCCCAGATTGCTCCACCAAGTAAAACTATTATGATAGAAACGAGTGCATTAATTTTTACCTGTGATGATATAATGCGTGGCACCAATATATTATTATCTATAAATTGAATGATTGCATAAGCAATAATAATTCCCATTTGAGTGGTATATCCATCTTTAGTAACTGTGGCAATAAGAACCGGAAGTAAAATAGCAATGATGCCTCCAATATAAGGCAGCACGTTTAAAAGAGCCCCAAGTACGCCCAATAAAATTGCATATTGAACTCCAAGAATTAATAATGCAGCAGAATTTAGTATCGCAACAATAATGGCTTCAAGAAGCAAGCCTACCATATAACTTTGAATTGCCGTTTTAGTTTCTTTTAAAACATTGCTTACTTGCGTAGAATTTTTTTCAGCAAAAACTTCGTACAAAAAATTTAGAATAAGTGTTTTGTAAAATAACATTAGAAAAATATAAATGGGTAGAAGGATCACTACGCTTAATGTTCCCAAAACAGTTCCAAGTGTTTGCCCTATCAATGGTTTCAGACTGTTTCCGGCTTCTGATATTAATTGAGTTTGCTTTTCAAGTGACAACGAATAATTATTTTGTAACCATATTTGAAGATGACTGAAAAGTTCTGAAAATTTTTGATTCAATACCGGCATATTATCAGAAAACTTTACAATCTGTGATGATATAAAAAACATTAATCCAGCTACAAAAACTATCGTAGCTAATAATGAAATAGATATAGCCACAATTTTATTTATTTTTTTTTTCAAAAGTATATTTACAAAAGGATTTAAAAGTATAGAGATCATTAATGCAAAAGTAATTGGAACCATTATGCTTCTAAGTGCATAAAGCATATATATAAAAAGCATGATCCCAAAAAGTGTAACTGTGGCTCTGAAATAGAAAGGATATTTTTTTTCCATAAAGTAAATTAAGAAAATTCGGTAGGAACATACCAAAAAAAAATATTTAAATAGTTGCAACCCTTTTTTAGAATAAACGTATTATTATACAAATGCTTTTAATAATTGTTTTGAAATTATTTTTTTAATAATTATAATATAAAATGATCACAGGGTATATTAACTTTAAAACCTGGTCTCATTGAAATAAATACTAAACTATGAATTGATTTTTGAAAAACACTGTTACGATAATAAACGGCTGTAGAATTCATGATCATAAATATCAAAAGATATTATATGAAAAATATCATGACTTCGCTTTAAAGATTGTTTTCAGGTATATATACAAGTACGAAGAAGCACTGGAAGTTACTAATGACGGATTCGTAAAATTTTTTTTACAAATTGAAAAGTTCAGATGCGAAAACGAAGCTGATATAGATAAGATGTTACCAGGATGGCTTAAAAAAATTATGATTAACACTTCTATTGATCTCTTACGAAAAAAAATGCTTTTGCCGGAAATTGGAAGCATTCCCGATTACGTATGGAATGTAAAAGATAAGAGCGCTTCTGCTGACCAGGTGACGATTTACAAAGACCTCATAAAACTTGTAAAAAAATTACCTCCCTCTTACAGGATCGTATTTAACATGCACGTGATTGATGGTTATACGCATTTTGAAATTGCAGATTCTTTAGCAATACCGGTCGGCACTTCTAAATCGCATTTATTAAGAGCAAAAAATTTAATGCAAAAATATTTAAAAGAAAAGGAAGAACTTATTCTATGCAGAATATAGAACACGATATGGATGATTTGTTTAGGAAAGCAGCAGAGGATTATCCGCTCAAAAGCGGAGACAGTAGTTGGGAAAATGTTTCCAAAAAAATTATTGAACACAACTACGAGACAAAACCTGTAGCGACAATACAAACCAGCATCAATAATAAATATATCGCACTCATATTCCTGTTCATTGGCTTAGTTGTTGGTTTGTTTATTTATAAAAATATCGGTGACAAAGGAAAAATATATTCTTCTGTAAAAAATGAAGCATCATTAAACCCCGGTATTAACAGGCATTCTCCTGAAAATGTTGAAAGTAAAAATAACATCACAGTAAATAATTCAAAACAAAATAAAAAACAAGATCCCTTCATTTACAAAACAGGTAAAATCAAATCTGACTTTAATAGTAACATACATTACGCAATTGCTGATTCGGAAGAGAAGCATGTAAAAATAATTAATGAAAAAAATAATATTGTTTCTGATACCTGGTTAAACCAACAAAAGTTTTCTTCTAAAATTAAAAATGCAAATGCTGAAGACATTTTAAATGATGATATGAGTACTTCTAAAAATATAGTTGATGAAAAAAAACCCGCAGATGAATCAATCAATAAGAAAAACAATTCTGTTAAAGAAGACAGGAATAAAAAAAATTACATCGTACATGCACGAGGTGCATACATTGGTTTGGTTGCAGCAGTTGATTTCAGCAATGTAAAATCAATGACAAATAATAATACAGGATATGGACTGGGTATATTGTTTGGCTACAAGTTCAACCGTAAAATATCATTAGAAACGGAATTGATAATAAATAAAAAAAATTATTCAAGCGAGGGCAGATATTTTAATATGGATAAAGTAAAATCAACTATGCCAGCGGGAATGCATATAAAATCATTATTTACGAATAGCTCTGTTGTAGAAATTCCTGTAAAAATAAAATATGATTTTATTGCTAATAATAAAACAAATGCGTTTGCATCTGCTGGCATTTCTTCTTATATAATGATCGCAGAAAAAAATAATTATAAAGCAACTTTAAATGGAAATGAAGAACAATTTTCAGGAGTCTATAATAAAAATGATTACAGTTTTCCTGCAGTGGCAAATATTAGTGTTGGTTACGAACATATTGTTTCTAAATCTCTGAATATAAGAATAGAACCCTTTTTGAAAATTCCATTGAAAGGAATGGGAGTAGGCAATTTACCAGTAACCAGCACCGGTTTACAATTAAGCATTACCCATAGTTTAAACTAACTCAATCTTAAGATATTTAAAAATTCCTTTTAGGAATAGGGATAGAGGTTTGTCTATGATTAAATAAAAATTATTTCTTAATTCTTAAATATAAACATCATGAAAAAAATCAATTATTTAAAAGTGATTATAGTAATTACTATAATTTTCACTTCCGTTTCTTGTAGCAAAAATGCTGATAAAAACATTACTCAACCTAATCAGCAAAAGGTTTCTATGGAAGATATGATGGCTGAAAAAGGAGCCAACCCTGATGAAGTTGCGATAACAACTCAAAGTGAAAGTAACACAAATTTAAGCGCAGATAAGTCTGAATCAAAAAACAAAAATCGCAATGAGCACTTTCTTTATACAGAAAGTAATGCAACAGGAACTAATGAAATTTTAATGTATGAAATACGCCGGAATGGTTCCCTTCATCTTGATGGAACCACTGCATCAGGCGGTGCCGGAACAGGCAAGGGTCTTGGCTCACAGGGAGCATTAGTTTTAGATAAAAATCATGAATGGCTGTTTGCTGTAAATGCCGGAAGCAATTCAGTTTCTTCTTTTAAAGTTCATGATGATGGAAGCCTCACATTGGCTCATACAGAAAGTTCAGGTGGTACAAATCCAAACAGTGTTAGCGTTTATGGCAACCTGTTATATGTGTTAAATCACGGAAGTGATAACATTCACGGTTTAAGAATTGAGGAGGGAGGCAAACTTACTTCTATTGAGGCATCAACTCAGGCTTTAAGCGGTACAGGTACAGACGCTCCCCAAATTTCATTTACTCCCAATGGAGATTGGCTGATTGTTACAGAAAAAGCAACCAATAATATAAGTTCATTTAAAATAACAAATAATGGTTCAGCATGGCCTGGTGTGGTAACTGCTTCCGCTGGCCCAACTCCATTTGGGTTCGATTTTGCACGTGACCATTTTATGGTTGTTTCAAATGCTGCCGGAGGTGCAGCAGGTGCAGGTTCTGCCACTTCTTACATTATTGGTGGCAATGGCGTACCTCATGCGATAAACGGAGCAGTAGCTAATCATGAATCAGCACCCTGCTGGACAGCAGTTACACAATATGGCAGATTTGCTTTTTTAACAAATACAGCAAGCAATTCAATTTCGTCTTATTATGTAGCTCCATGGGGAGATTTGTATTTGGTACAGCAGGTAGCGGCATCAACCGATAATGGCCCTGTTGATATAGTTGTTGCAAAAAATAATTATTATGTATATGAACTAAATGGAAAAGCAGGAACAATTGGTGAATATCACCGCACATTTTTTGGCGGATTAGAATCTATGGGAACTGCTTCCGGATTACCATCGGCTGCTACCGGGCTGGCAACTTACTAAGAATGTACATTTAATTTAAAAAAAGATACTAAGGCTGTTCAATGGAGCAGCCTTTATATTTACGTTTATGCAACAACGTTATATTCGTCTTTATAAATAAACTTATTGCTATTTAAATTTGAATAAAAAAAGGAAACCATTTCGATTTGCTTTACACTAATTTTCAAAAAAAAAATTTATTCAACTACCCTTCCGCCGCAAATAAATTTTCTTGCATAATAACCATCTTCAAGGCTGCTTATAGTAACGCCCTGGCTAGATGAAGATTGAACGAAATAATTGTTGGCAAGGTAAAGACCTACATGAGATACGCCACCATGTGTATTAAAGAAAACCAAATCGCCCTCTTTCAGATTCTCTTTATTTAAATGTTCTGTTGCATCATATTGTTCACGTGCAGTACGTGGTACTGTAAAGCCATAGACAGCCATTAAAAGTGTGCTGGTAAACGCACTGCAATCAATACCTTTTTTGGTTGTGCCTCCCATGCGATAGCGGGTACCAAACCAATCTTCTATAAAGCTGAATAAAGAAAGATTTTTTAATGACTCTATATCAACATCCAGCATCATCGCATATTTATATTGAATGCCAGAAAGTTTTTCAATAGTTGATAATGATTCGTTCGATGTAGCATTATTAGTAGTTTTAGCAACTACAGGAACTTCATTGACTTTTACACTTTTTGAGCCGCCACTTGTTGTATTTTGCAAAATGCCATCCGGTGTGAAAGAAATACCATCAATAAAATTTGGAGAAATATTTTCAGTACCTGCAGTAATTCTTATTTTGTTAATACTTGTTTGTGCAGTGGCCCATTGGCAACATCCTGCACATACGAGGTAAACACACAATACTTTGAGTTTATATTTCATATTGGTTTGGGTTATTGGTCATTTAAAAAAAAATCTGCGTACAGAAGTATCAGTTGATTTTCATACTAATAAAAGTGCAACGTAGAAGTTTAATATAACGAAGTTTTATTAAAGTTATTTCCTCAAGCTTAGCGAAGATATGGTTCAAGGTATAAAAATGCAAATAAAATCTGGTATTTTAACCTTTGCAGTCATTTCCGATTCTATAAAGTTTTACCATTATGTGGGTAAATTGAAAAAGCCTTCCGATCGCTTTTTGCGATATTTGCAGATGAAGATTTAATCCATTATGCAGTTCTCTCACCTACACGTACACACGCAGTTTTCTTTACTTGATGGCGCCGCATCTATTAAAGCGCTTTATGATAAAGCTATTGCAGATAAAATGCCGGCGCTGGCAATTTCAGATCATGGAAATATGTTTGGCGTATTTGAATTTGTAAAACATGCGCACACGCTAAAAAATGAAGATGGATCATTAAAGGTAAAACCTGTTGTTGGTTGCGAATTTTATATCACTGAAAACAGGTTTCAAAAACAATTTACCAAAGAGCAAAGAGATCCGCGGCATCACCAGATACTGCTTGCTAAAAACAACACAGGTTATAAAAATTTGGTGAAGCTTACTTCGCTTGGATACATTGATGGCATGTATTCAAAATATCCGCGCATAGATAAAGAGCTTATTCATAAATATCATGAAGGGCTAATTGCCACCACATGCTGCCTTGGTGCATTAATTCCGCAAACGATTTTAAAAAAAGGCGAAGCTGCAGCGGAAAATGAATTTAAATGGTGGCTGAATATTTTTCAGAAAGATTATTATGTTGAGCTGCAACGGCATGGCATTCCAGAACAGGAAAAAGTAAACAAGGTCTTATTAAAGTTTGCAAAAAAATATAATGTAACTGTTATTGCAAGCAACGATTCGCATTATGTTGATAAAAAAGATTTTAATGCCCACGATATTTTACTTTGCATTAACACAGGAGAAAAACAGGTAACTCCTGCTTCAAGAGAATTTACAGATGATGATATAACGGTTAAGAATAAACGCTTTGCATTTCCCAATAACCAGTTCTATCTGAAGAACGCATCGGAGATGCTAACTGCATTTGATGATTTGCCTCATGCGCTCGATAATACCAATGAAGTAATTGATAAAATAGAAGTGCTCGATCTTAAACGGGATATTCTTCTCCCCCATTTCACTGTACCAAAAGAATTTGAATCACAGGATGCTTATTTAGAAAACTTAACATGGACTGGCGCAAAGAAAAGATATTTGGAAATGACTCCTGAAATTGAAGAGCGCATCAACTTTGAATTGTTCACGATAAAGACAATGGGCTTTGCCGGTTACTTTTTAATCGTAAGCGATTTTATTATTGAAGGCAAAAAGATGGGTGTATTTGTAGGCCCCGGAAGAGGCTCTGCTGCCGGTTCTGTGGTTGCTTACTGTATTGGCATCACTAATATTGATCCCATAAAATATAATTTACTTTTTGAAAGATTTTTAAATCCAGATCGTAAATCAATGCCGGATATAGATACCGATTTTGATGATGAAGGAAGGCAAAAAGTTTTGAATTATGTAGTGGAAAAATATGGCAAAAACCAGGTTGCACAAATAATTACTTATGGTACCATGGCTGCAAAAATGAGCATTAAAGATGTTGCACGGGTTATGGATTTGCCTTTGGCAGAAAGCAATGCTCTTGCCAAGCTTGTTCCCGACAGGCCGGGAACTTCGTTACGAAAAATTTTAAAAGCTCCCATAACCGGTTTAAAATCTTTAACTGAAGATGGCGTAGGCGGAGATGATATTGATAACATAAAAAAATTGCGGGAGATATATAACGGTGAGGATATGCGCAGTAAAGTTTTACATGAAGCGGAAATTTTAGAAGGCTCTGTAAGAAACACGGGCATTCATGCTTCTGCTATTATTATTGCACCTCAGGATCTCATGGAATTAATTCCGGTGGCCACTTCAAAGGAATCAGATTTATGGCTCACTCAAATTGATGGAAATAATATTGAAAGCGCCGGTGTTTTAAAAATGGACTTTTTGGGATTAAGAACGCTGAGCATTTTAAAAACTGCTCTTCATCTTATAACGCAAAATCACGAAGTTGTTATTGATTTGGATACTTTGCCATTAGATGATGAAAAAACGTATAAACTTTTTCAACGGGCAGATACGAATGGAACTTTCCAATTTGAAAGCGGCGGAATGAGAAAATATCTTCGCGATTTAAAGCCTGATAAATTTGATGATCTTATTGCAATGAATGCGCTCTTCAGGCCGGGGCCAATGGCTTACATTCCTGATTATATTGAAAGAAAACATGCCCGCCAGGAAATTCATTATGATCTTCCTGAAATGGAAGAAATTTTAAAAGAAACTTATGGCATTACGGTTTACCAGGAACAGGTGATGCTGCTCTCTCAAAAAATTGCGGGCTTCAGCAAAGGTGATGCAGATGTGTTGAGAAAAGCAATGGGTAAAAAGCAACGTTCTGTGCTCGATAAAATGAAAGAACAATTTATTGAAGGCGCTAAAAAAAATAATCATCCTGTAAATAAATTAGAAAAAATCTGGGTTGATTGGGAATCATTTGCCCAATATGCATTTAATAAATCGCACTCTACCTGTTATGCATTGGTTGCTTATCAAACTGCGTATTTAAAAGCGCATTACCCGAGTGAATATATGGCCGCAGTACTTAACCATGCAGGCGCTATTGAGAAGATTACATTTTTTATGGAAGAATGTAAACAAATGGGTCTTACTGTTCTTGGGCCTGATATTAATGAATCGCAAAAAGGATTTGCAGTTAATAAAAAAGGGGAAATCCGTTTTGGGTTTAGCGGAATGAAAGGTGTGGGCGAAGCAGCGCTTGAGAATTTAATTGAAGAAAGAGAAAAGCATGGAGCATTCACTTCAATTTATGATTTAATAAAAAGGTTAAGTCAAAGAACAGTAAATAAAAAATCATTGGAGAGCCTTGCTTATGCCGGAGCATTTGATTGCTTTAAAAATATTCACAGGGCACAATATTTTTTTATAGCTCCCGGTGATACTATTAATGGCCTTGAAAAAATTATCCGTTTTGGAAACCAATATCAGTCGCAGCTTTCAAGCAGCACCAATACTTTGTTTGGTGATTTACAAATGACAGAAGTGGTGCCGCCCCTTATTGCAGAGTGTGAGCCATGGCCACTTATAAAAAAATTGGATTATGAAAAAGAAGTAACAGGAATGTTTATGAGCGGGCATCCATTAGATAATTTTTCTTTTGAAATAAAACATTATGGCCTTATATCTATTGCAGAATTTAATGAATTTAAAGAAGCCATAAGTCTTCATCCTAATCCGGGAAGAACCTTTCGTATTGCAGGGTTAGTTGCTGAAGCGCAACATCGTATTTCAAAAACAGGAAATAAGTATGGCGTATTTTATATTGAAGATTATTCAGCCAAAATGGAGCTTATGCTTTTTAGTGATGATTATGTAAAGTTTAGCAATTACCTCGAAGCCGGGATGGTTATATTTTTAACCGGCACTTTCCGGCAGCGATATAGCAAGTCTGAATTTGAATTTAAAGTTGCCAATATTACTTTGCTTGAATCATTAATGAAATCATGTACAAAAAAATTACAGATTGAAGTAAATCCGCAAAATATTTCAAAAGAGTTCATTGATTTCATTGAAGAAAATATTAAAAGGTTTCCAGGTAAATCTTCTTTAAAATTTTGTATTCATGACAGTAAATCGCAATTGAAATTTGGATTGTATTCCTTAGAAAATGGTTTTGAAATGAATGACGAATTGGCTAACTACCTGCAACAAAAGCCTGAACTTGACATTGCTGTAGAATTAACATAATGTGGATATGCCAATTCATCATTTTATATAGATTGGGTGTAATTTTGCAATAGAATTGAATGACGTAATGACTAAATAATTATAAAAATAAATTAATAACAAAATAAATAAAAATTATGGCAGTAGAATACACAGATGCAAACTTTAAAGAAAAAGTTCTTGATTCAGAAAAATTGACAATGATAGATTTTTGGGCAGAATGGTGCGGCCCTTGCCGTGCAATAGGCCCTGTGGTTGAAGAACTTTCAAAAGAATATGATGGTTCTGTAAATATTGGTAAAGTAAATGTTGACCAAAATCCGCAGCTTAGCATTAATTATGGCATCACCAGCATACCTGCAATAATTTTTGTAAAAGGCGGTAAAGTGGTTGATAAATTAGTAGGCGCTCAACCTAAATCAAATTTTGTAAAAAAGATAGAAGCGTTAAAATAATTTCTGTTCTATAAAACTATTACCCGATATCGAAAGAACCGGGTTTTTTATCTTATACTCTTTTAATCTTTTATTTCTCCGTAATTAACAATGCCTCCGGATGTACATTTTGAATAGCATTAGGGTCATTCTTATGCTTAAAAAGTATAACAAATAAAATGGCGACTACTAAAGCATACAATGCGAAAGTTATCCATATTCCATGCCAGTCCTTGTTGTTGTCAGCATAGGTAAAATATTTTTGTATTACAATCCCGCTGATGGAACTTCCCAGCACAGCGCCAAAGCCATTGGTCATCATCATAAAAAGCCCCTGAGCGCTGGCTCTGATCGCAGGGTCACTTTGTGTTTCAACAAAAAGAGAACCTGAGATATTAAAAAAATCAAATGCCATTCCGTAAACAATACACGAAAGTATTATCATCCATAATCCATCTCCGGGGTTTCCATAAGCAAACAAACCAAAACGTAAAACCCATGCCATCATGCTGATAAACATCACCTGCTTTATTCCAAATCTTCTTAAAAAAAATGGTATCGCTAAAATAAACAGTGTCTCAGAAATTTGCGAGATGGACATGATGATTGCGGGATATTTGACTGCTGTCAGGCCTTTATATTTATCTATATTGGCAAAGTCATGCAGGAAAGTATCTCCATAAGCATTGGTTAATTGAAGTGCAGCTCCTAATAACATGGCAAAAATGAAAAACACAGCCATCTTGCGATTCTTAAATAATGAAAATGAGTTAAGGCCCAAGGCATCAATTATTGAAGTGCTTTTCTTACGACCAGTCTGTGGCGGGCATTTAGGCAAAGTGAATGCATACAATCCTAATAATAATGCCGCAGCACATGCTACATAAAATTGATCGGCAGAAGTTTCAATATGTAATAAGCTTACAACCCATAAAGCGACAATAAAACCAACTGTTCCCCAAACTCTTATTGGGGGATAATCTATAACAACATCTTTCCCATTTCTTTTTAATGCAGAATAAGCAACTGCAATTGATAAAGATATGGTTGGCATATAAAACATCATATTAAGCAACAATACCCAAAACATAGTAGATGGATCTTTTACCATTGGCAATGAAAAAAGTACAGCAGCACCTAAAAGATGACAGATGCCATATAGCTTTTCTGCATTAATCCATTTATCGGCAATAATACCCAAAATAGCGGGCATAAAAAGAGATGCGATTCCCATCGTCGAAAAAAGTGCTCCAAAAGCAGAGCCTGTCCAAACACTTGCATGAGTAGTTTCATCAATAACCGGGTAAAGTTTAGGAAGCGTTTGAAACCAATAAGCGCCTATTGTAATTAACCATGATCCCCACACAAAGAATTGCAAAAAACTCATTACAATTAAACGAAACTTTATATTCATTTAGCTCTTTTATTTTTTCTGTTTAATAAAAAGCTGCCAACTTTTATAAGCAGTATTTTTAAAACACTCAATTTGATAAGCTGACAACCTTCATGCAGTTTGTTTTTAATTAATTTTGAAAGATAAGAGAATTAATAAAATTGCAACCAGTTAGTTTTTGATTGAAAAAAAAACCTATTTTTAATGTGTCAAAAACACCAAATATTGTTTTCCAAAAACAATATTAAAATTAAATTAACTGTATTGAAAAAATTTATTGCAGGTTCAGTTCACATTGCGTTTTTATTATTGCTATGTTTAGGAATTAATTTCAAAGTTTATTCACAAAAAATACAAGCTGAAAGTTTTAATTTTTCGCAATTGGCTAACCGTCAGGCTGGGCAAATGAGGCAATCCAAAGAAGAACATGAAATTGACCGCGGGTGGCGGTATCTTCAGGGCAATATGCTAATACCTTCAGGAGCTAAAATCATGAAACAACGCCTGGTTAACACTCTTACTCCAAATACTCCAAATTCAGTTGAGTCATTATCACCTCCTCCATTACAAAGTTTTTTAGGACATCTTGATCCAATAAATTTTATTCCCCCGGATACACATGGTGCAGTGGGAATAAATAATGTAGTTACAGCAACCAATGAATTTATTATTATTCATGCTAAAAACGGAGGCGCTGTATTAAGCAAACTTACTTATGATGCATTCTTTAACTCAAGTGGCATGTCGGATCCTTACATGCAATTTGATCCATATCTTAAGCGCTATTGGATTAGTGGTATATCAACAGATAATCCTAATAAAGTTTACATAGCTGTTTCTCAAACCGAAGATCCTGCAGGCTCATGGTACAGGTATAGCTTCACTCCTTCATCCACCGACGGAGCGCTTCTTCTGGATCATACTTACCTGGGGTTTGATAACAGGCTGCTTGTTATTACCGGTAGAAAATTTCCCGGTGGCAATAATTTTACAGGCCCGATTCTATTTGTTTTTGATAAAAATAATTTAGCTGCCGGTAATGTCATACAATTTGGAACAAATGCTCAAACATTAGAGAAAACTGCTACAGATGGAGATGTTCCCTGCCCTGTAACGGCATTGGATCTTACGTCACCGGCAACTACATTTTATATTGTACAAAACTGGAATGGTGGCAGTTCAGCCATAAGGCTTTCTACTATTACAGGAGATATTCCTTCACTTACCTGGAATACATCAACTGCTGTTTTTCCTTCCGGAGGATCACCATGGACAGATTCACCATTAGGTAATTCTGCACCTCAGTTAGATGAACCAAGAAAGCTTGCTACTAATGATGCAAGAATAAGTTCTGCCCAACTGGTAAATGGAAAAATATGGTGTGCGCATCATATCGGTTTACCCGCTACAGGTTTCAACCATACTGCTGTACAGTGGTGGCAATTATCAACAGCCGGAGCAGTTTTACAAAGAGGACGAATTGATGATGCGACAGGTTTGGTTTCAAGATACTACCCCACTATTGCAGTAAATCCTGCTGAGAATGTACTTATTGGTTATACAATATCTTCTCCTTCTACAAGAGTTAGTGCAGCTTATAGCACACGTACTTCGGCTACAGCGATCAACAGTACTGATGATGAATATATTTTTAAAGGAGGTATTAGCACCTACTGGAAAGATTATGGCAGCGGAAGAGCGCGTTGGGGCGATTACAGCCATTCAGTAGCTGACCCTGTTACTGGCGATTTATGGACTATTCAGCAATATGCAGATCAAAGACTTTCTGCTGCTGATAATGATTCGAGGTACGGTGTTTGGTGGGCACAGGTTACATTTCTTACATTTAATACAGATGCTTCTTTATCAAATATTATTGAGCCAAATGGTGCAGCTCCTTATTGTAATCTTCCGATCAATCCAAAAGTTACTATTAGAAATGTTGGCTATGATACTTTAAAATCAATTAAGATTGGTTTAATATTAGATGGGGTGGATATAGGTGTTATTTCAATAGATAATTTAAAAATTCCTTTATATAATTCACAAGATGTAACTATTAATTTACCATTAAATCCATCACCCGGCACTCATATTCTTGAGGCTTATACATTTGAACCAAATGGTATAAATGATCAAAGAGTTTCTAACGATACTTCTTTTGTTTCATTTACAGTTCTTCCTACATTAACTCTTCCGGATGTTGAAGGTTTTGAAGATCCTGCATTTCCGCCTGCAGGCGGGTGGACATTGTTTAATCCGGATGATAGCATTACCTGGGCAAGAACAACATTAGCCAGCAAAAGCGGTGCGGCTTCAATAACGATTGATGCTTATGATTATACAGCGCTGGGAGCAATTGACATTTTAAAATCACCCAGAATTTCATTAGACAATGTAGACTCAATCAACATAAATTTTGATGTGGCTTATGCATTGTATCCCGGAGCTTATAAAGATTCTCTGCAAATTGTTTATTCAACGGATTGTGGAATTACCTGGCTGCTTACCTCATACAGCAAAGGCGGTTCGTCACTTGTAACCAATGGCGGAGCGTTAGTCAGGTCGCACTTTATACCTGTCGCCTCTCAGTGGCGTAATGACAATGTAAGTATTGGTACTTGTAATATTAAAGCTTCATCTATTTTAATTGGCGTAAAATTTATTAATGGTGATGGTAACAATATTTACGTTGATAATTTAACCATTTCGAAATTAGATATTAAGCAGGCAAATGCTGCGGTTCTTTCAATCAATAAGCCTTCTTTATCTTTATGCACTTCAGATTTTACTCCTGAAATTACAATAGCTAATTATGGATTTGATACGCTGAAATCTCTTAAAATAAATTACCAGGTAGATAATGGCGTCGTTGGTACTTACAATTTTACAGGAAGTGTGGCACGTTGTAATACGCAAGTGGTTACGCTCAATCCAATTTCTTCTGCTTCAGGAAATCATATTCTTACTGTATATAGCACTGAACCTAATGGAATAGCTGATGAATATAACGATAACGATACCACGAAAAAAGCAATAACCATTTCTCCGATAGTAGATGCCCCGTTATCAGAAGGTTTTGAAACAACAACATTTCCGCCTGCTAACTGGGGTCTTCAAAATCCTGATGGATTATTAACATGGGAAAGAACAACTACCGCTGCCAAAACCGGAGCCGGCTCTATGGTGATTAACAATTATGATTATCCAACTGCAAATTCTGTTGATAAATTTTTCTCGCCTGTAATTAAATATAATGCTGCAGCCGATTCATTTTTTGTTTCATTTGATTATGCCTACTCGCAGGGTATTCAATATCCCGGCAGTACTAATTTACCTCTTGATACACTTGAACTTCAAATAACGCAGGATTGCGGGCAAACATTTACAACCATCTGGAAAAAATGGGGTGAAGATCTTCAAACAATAGGTGATCCTAATTATGCTAATGGAGCAAGGTTTATACCTACCACTAATCAATGGAGAAATATAAATATTTACCTAAGCCCTGTTATTGGCAATAAAGATTTCCAGGTTTATTTTGTTGCAAAAAGCAATAAGCAAAATAATCTTTACATTGATAATATTAATATCTACACCAAAATATTGCCTAAGCAGTTGAAGAGCCGGGGTTATATTATTTATCCGAGTCCATTCAGGAATAGCTTTATTATACGAAACTACAGAGTACCAACAACATTGCAAAGTGTAAGTATTTTTAATGCAGTGGGGCAGCTTGTTTGGTCAAAAGACCTTAATGGAACGGCCAATACAGAAATGACAGTTGACCTTGGCAAACTCGCTGCAGGCGTATATATTATTAAGCTTAAATATCTTGAGAAAACTGTTGTAGAAAGAATAGTAAAACAGTAAAAGCTATGTTTAATGTACGATGGTTGATGTGCTATGTGGTACTGTTATCATTAACCAAATTGAATTAGTTTGTCAATGACCTCGTACATCAAACTTCATATATCGTTCTACAATGATGTAACTTTACAAAATGAAAACACAAAATAAAGATGAGGCTTTATTACAACTTGTAAGTTCTTTACATGAAGGAAATGATTTTAATAAAATAGCAGAGAAAATCATAAGTGATGAAAGAATAAATGATGAAGAAGGATTATTGTTATTTGAAAAAGCAAGCCTTGGTCTTGCAGCTACATTTGCCAATTACATAAGAGAAAAGAAACACGGCGACATTACGTATTTCAATAGAAATTTTCATATTGAGCCAACTAACGTTTGTGTTTTTTCCTGCAAGTTTTGTTCTTATTCAAGATTGTATGCACATCGCGATGAAGGCTGGCAATTGAGCATTGAACAAATGATGGATATTGTAAAAAACTATGATGAGAAACCCGTAACAGAAGTTCATATTGTTGGCGGTGTTCATCCAAAAATGAACCTTGATTTTTTCTGTGATCTTCTTTCGCAAATAAAAAAGCACAGGCCCGATCTTCATATAAAAGGCTTCACCGCAGTGGAACTTGATTACATGTTTAAGAAAGCCAAACTATCTGTTGCAGAAGGAATGTTGAAATTAAAAAATGCCGGATTGCGATCGCTTCCGGGTGGTGGTGCAGAAATATTTGATGAAGAAATACGTCAGCAAATAAGTGCAGATAAAGTGGATGCTGAAGGATGGCTCAGCATTCATGAAGAAGCTCATAAATTAGGCATGCATACTAACGCCACAATATTATACGGCCACATAGAAAATTATGTACATCGTATTGATCACATGAGCAGATTAAGAAATTTGCAGGATAAAACAAATGGTTTCAACACTTTCATTCCGTTAAAGTTTCGCAATAAAAATAATGACATGAGCCATATACCCGAGTCATCAATTGCAGAAGATATGAAGATGTATGCCGTAGCAAGAATATACCTGGATAACTTTCCGCATCTTAAAGCTTACTGGCCTATGCTTGGCAGGCAGAATGCACAGCTTTCTTTGTCATTCGGCGTAAACGATATTGATGGTACAATAGATGATTCAACAAAAATTTATTCAATGGCAGGCAGCGAAGAACAAAGCCCTGCGATGAGCACACAAGAGTTAGTTACACTTATTAAGCAGGCCAAACGAATTCCTGTTGAAAGAGGAACTTTATACAATGTGATAAAAGATTATTCTTTATCAGAAGGAAAAGCATTTGATGTAACGATGAATTAATTTAAAGGCGTATAGAAGAAAATATATTTATATAACATGAAGAGTTCTCTTTTTAGATAATAAATAGTCCAAACTATATTTTCCACCACCTTGTACAATAAGGATAAGGGCAAACATAAAGTAAGAGATAGTGAAGCCCCGGTCAATATTAAAGTCAGCACCTAAATTAGCAGTCAGCGTAGCCATCATCATTATAAATGCGATAAGAGTTGCGAATGCTTTTGTATACAGTCCAATGAATACTAAAATACTTCCCACAAGTTCTGATCCTTTAGCTAAAAATGCCATAAGGAGCGGCATGGGGTAATGTAATTCTTCTCCAAACCATTTTTCAAAAAATGCTCTTTCTTTTGAATCAAAAATAATACCTGTAACAGAAGAATAACTGGCAGTAAACATCCTGTAACCAAGCCATACACGAACCATTAAGAGAACAATATTCCATAAAGTGGCTTTATCGTACTTTATTTTATTCATACATATTGAAAATATCAATTCAATTTATACTATGTTATATAAAAATCACAAATACCGCTGAATCATTAAAATACTTTGCTTAGCCACAGCAAATAGTATTTGTAATAGGGTTCTGCGAACTAAGTATATAATCCTGATATATTTTATTTTATTGTTTATAACGGTACAGGCTAAACGAAAATTAAATTATATAGTATGTTAATTTAAAAAATGCCCTGTTACATCAGGGCATTTAATTTTCTGCATAATTTGTTTTTCACCTTTATGGTATTGTCTGCTATTGTGCCGCTTAACAGTTCAAATATTTTGTTGAATTATTATTTGCGTTTATGGCTAACTGTTACCCGGAGCTATTGTACAGGCCGGTTAACTTCTACTAATAATACTTTTGTAGTTGTATTACCAATGTTTTTTACACTATGCGTGCCACCTGGTAATACTGCTATCATTCCCTTAGCCATTTCATTTTGGTGTTTGGTTCCGTCTTTTTCTGTAAATTCTGCTTTACCTCCTTCAACCACATAAATTGCATTGTCAGGATGGGCATGCATGGCAGATGAAGCACCGGGCTTATAAGTGGCCATCAAAACTCTTATATTCATTGTATCCTGTATCATTTTATAAAGAGTTGGAGCCACTTTTACTGCATCCAATGCAGGGTCTTGTGTACCTGCTTTGTCCGGGCGGTTTACTTCTACCAGGATTGCTTTCGTGGTGGTTGTACCAATATTTTTTACACTATGCGTGCCGCCAGGCAATATCATTATCGCCCCGCTTTTTAATTCATGCACCTGTTTGGTTCCATCTTTCAATGTAAATTCTGATTTGCCTCCGTTTATTACATAAAGCACATTGTCAGGATGAGAATGCATTGCAGATGAATCGCCGGGTTTGTACAATACATCAAGCACACGTATGCTCATTGTATCTTTTTCAACTTTGTAAAGAGAAGGGGCAACGCTCACTGCATCCATATTTTGGACTTTTGGAGTACTATCTACGCTCGTAATTGTACTTACGGTGCTATCGCTCACTGTACTGGATGATTCTGTTTTTTTATCACCCTCGTTACATGCAAGAAATACAAGACACATACTAAACACAATTAGTTTTAATTTGACATTTTTTTTCATAATAATATTTTAATGAATAATTGAAAAGAGGTCAGGAAGGAGTTTACGCAGGGGGATATTTAAGCATAAATGTAAAAAATAATATGATATAAAAAAATCTGTTTTAGCATTGCCCTGATGATGAATATCGGCAATAATTTATTTGTCTGCCAGTTCTATCCAAACCGGGGCATGGTCACTTGTCTTTTCCCATCCCCGTACATTACGATCAACGCCTGCAGCAGTGAGGCGCCTGGCGAGATGTGAGCTAAGCAGAAAATGATCAATACGTAAACCTGCATTGCGGCCGTAAGCATTACGGAAATAATCCCAAAATGTATAAATTACATCATTCGGATATAGTTTTCTAATTGCGTCTACCCATCCCTGTGATACGAGTGTTTTAAAGGCTGAGCGAACTTCCGGGCGGAACAACGCATCATCCACCCAGCGTTCCGGCTTGTAAACGTCCAGTTCAGTGGGCATCACATTAAAGTCTCCCGTTAATAACACAGGTTTGCCTGATGCAAACAGCTCGGCTGCATGATTTGTCAACCGTTCAAACCAGCGGAGCTTATAATCAAATTTAGGACCAGGAGCAGGGTTTCCATTTGGCAGGTACAGACAACCCACGTGTATACCGTTGACATTGGCTTCTATATACCGGCTGTGACTATCATCCGGATCTCCTGGAAGTTCCCGTCGTACCTCTTCTGGCTTTCCGTTACGGGCCAGGATTGCAACGCCATTCCAGCTTTTTTGCCCATGCCAAATCGCATTATACCCTGCGGCCTGTATTGCTTTCTCGGGAAATTTTTCCATGGGTGCTTTTAACTCCTGCAGGCAAACAATATCCGGCGATGTTTCATTAAGCCAGCGCAGGAGCACAGGCAGGTGTCCGTTTACGCCATTAACATTATAGGTAGCTATTTTCATTTATAAAATTGATTAGTTGATTACCTGAGAGCGAAATTAATTAAATACAGCAAGCAATTTTACAACTAAATTTTTGCCGATGGTATAATGCTAAATTTAATTAATTTAATAATTTTTATTTGAACTTTACTTCGAAAATTTTTCACACTAAAACCTTACTGATTGGCCAAAATTGCACCGGATAAATGGAAACATTTTTTTGTAGGTATCCTCATGGGAGCAGCTTTGCAATTCTTTACAGGGCATTTAATGCCAAAGCATTTTCTTACAGATATACTAATAACTTTTATTTTAGTTATTGCAATCTCTTACGGTTTCGAATTGTTTTCACTAATTACAAAAAAAGGGCATTATGATATTTTAGATGCTATTGCGGGAATAATTGGCGGCGTTACCGGAATGGCAATTATTTTGATATTTGAATCCGTTCAGTAAAACATAAAACCGGTAGATCTATCTATCCCCGATAATATTGTTGGCCGCTTTCATTTGCGTTTATCCATTAATGTTAGTTCACTAATAGAACTTAACTAAGATAGTGTTAATGATTTGAAATATGGCTAATACCAGTGGATATCAAAGTATTAAAACATGCCGGAAAAGTAATCAATATTTTTTGTATTGATATAACAGTATAGGCTAAACGAAAATGTCTTCACGCTTCTTTAGCAAGCGGCGCATGCTTACGATAATAGTGGAAACACCCAGAGGCAAAATATAATGCAGGCAGCTTCTCTTCTTTACCAATCATTTTATTTTTTCCTCCAGCAACTTTAGCACTTCATCTATTTTCAACTGCAGCCTCATCACTTCTGCCTGTGCCTTCAAGTTTACCTGGTATTCCATATCTGCCCTTATCCTGTCCTGTTCTGCAAGCCCCCGCTGACTGGTAAGCACAAGAATGGTAAACAAAAAAGATGTAAGAGTGAGTATAAATCCCAAAAAGAAAAAAGTTGGTGGACTATCTGTAAGACTCACAACACCCTTGTGAAGCCTATGATAGTACCATGTTTGAAAACTAATCCAGCTTGCCAGGAAAATGATTGCAAAGATGAGAAAACGGCTACTGGATACATACCGTGCCGCTTTATCTACAAACCTTCGAAACGAAGCTGGCTGATAAGGCGTAGCATAGCTCCCGCTCATATCTGGATGCATATTCACTGTGGTGGCTCGCAGCCTGTCAACAAGTACAGCAAGTAAGGTGCGGGAAAATTGAGGATGCTTATCGAGATAACTATAAAAAGTGGCCCGGCTTATAGTAAGCACTGTTGTTTCTTTTATCGTGCGCACCGTAGCAGTATGTGGTCCGCCATCCAGCAATGATAACTCACCAAAAAAAGTTCCTTCACCCTGCACACCCAGTGTAATTTCCTCACCATCTTTATTAGCGTAGCTGATTCGTATCTCTCCTTTTTCAATTACATAGAGTTTATTCCCAGGTTCATCCTTCCAGAAAATAACGGCATGAGGGGGATATTTTTCTGTTTGCAATTGCTCTAATAAATCCTGTAATTCTTCCGGGTTGAGTGTTGCAAACAGCGGGACTTCTCTGAGCATTTCCGGTGTCATAAAATTTTTTTAGATGATATTTCGCCTTTACTAAAATAAGTAATTACTAAAGGTATGATATGAGTTGATTTAATAGAATAAATCCTACCTAATTAAAAAAGAAGTCAAATAAATTAGCAAACTAATCAACCTTCCTTTTTAATTTAATTGATAAAGCTTTTGTGTTCTGAATACAAAAAGTACCTGGCTTGCTCTCATTGTTATTTACAGCCACGGAAGATGTATATCAAACAAATCTTTTAAAGCACGCCTTGCGGCATAGTAGCCACAAATGCCATGTACGCCACCGCCCGGGGGAGTTGATGACGAACAAACATAAACACCTTTTGCAGCAGTGCGATAGGGTGAAAGTCTTACAACAGGTCTTGTAAAAAGCTGGCCTAATGTAGCCGCTCCACCATTTATATCTCCTCCGATATAATTAGAATTATGAGCTTCCACATCATGCGTATTCATAACCCCTCGCGCAAGAATACAATCTTTGAATCCGGGAGCAAAACGTTCCACCTGTTTTTCAATTGCCTCTGTCATATTTATTTTTGATCCGTTGGGAACATGACAGTAAGCCCAGGCAGTATGTTTGCCTTCCGGCGCCCTTGATTTATCAACAACACCGGGTTGTACAAATAAAATAAAAGGTTTATCTGGATGCTGATTTTTTGAAACCATTTCTTCACTAGTGTAAATTTCCTGCATGCTTCCACCAATATGTATAGTGGCGGCTTGCCTGCACCAGGCATTTGTAAAAGGAACCGGTTGCGACAGCGACCAATCAATTTTAAATACACCTGCACCATATTTATACCTGTTCAATTGCCATTTGTACAATGCAGAAAATTTATCACCCGCTATTGAAAGCAGTTGTGCAGGCGTTACATCAAGCAAGATAATTTTTGAAGCGGGCAATTGCTGCAAAGAATTTATCATATTACCTGTTTGTATTTCTCCGCCTAAATTTTTGAAACAAGCTGCCAGAGCATTGGTAAGTTGTTGCGCTCCGCCTTTTGGTAAAGGCCAGCCATTAATGTGTGCAATAGTATTGAGCACAATTGCAATGGAAGAAGTGGTAAGTTTATTTAGCGGCAGCATAGAATGTGCAGCCATGCCTGCAAAAAAGGATTGTGCTGCATGGGTATCAAACTGGTGCTTTGCAAAGTGACTACCTGAGCTAAGCGCATAATAAGCAAATCTTGCTTTTGCGTTTGAATAAGGACTTATATGTAGAGGGCCTACAAATGCTGAACGGATATATGGCCATTCTTTTACAACTGGTGAAAACATTCTTTTATAATTACCGGCATCTTTGCCAAACTGCGCAGCAGTCACTTCTATTGAAGATTGAATTGCTACTGCTGAGCCATCATCAAAAGGATGAGCAACTGCATATTCAGGCTTTAGATATTCAAGACCAAATTGTTCAAGATGTAATTGTTTAAAGACAGGAGAATCTTCCCCAAGCGGATACACAGCAGAGCAAACATCATGAATAAAACCCGGAAGTGTTAATTCAGCAGAACGTACACCACCGCCTAAAGTTTCTTTTCCCTCAATAAGTAATACCGAAAGTCCTGCACGCTGCAAAGTAATGGCTGCCGCAAAACCGTTAGGTCCTGAACCAACGATGATGGCGTCATACTTTTTCACTATACTTATTTTATTTATGTTTTATGATGCAGCAAAAATCAATCTTATTTTTTTTAGCAATATATCTAACTTGAATGCTCTTTTGTAATTTTCTTGTAAGAAATTTATCGAAGAATTGATATGCTTTGAGAAAGTGAAAATCGAAAACAACATCAATAGTGAATCACCAGTGATACCCGATACCTTGGGTAGCCCCCGCTCCTATTGGCTCACCCGCTTTATGATTCTTCGCCTGCTGGGAATAGTGTATGCAGTGGCTTTTCTCGTTGCTATAAATGAGATCATTCCTTTGATTGGCTCAGATGGGCTTCTTCCTGTGGGCATTTACCTGAAGCAGGTTGGCAATGCACTCGGGTCAACCGGGGCTGGCTTCATGCGCTTACCCTCAATCTTTTGGTTCGTTCATTCTGATACGGCACTTCTTACTACTGCATGGATCGGCTTCATACTTTCTTGTATTGTAGTGGCTGGCTTTGCTAATGTGCCGCTACTGTCAATACTGTGGTTTCTCTACATGTCCTTTGTTCATGCAGGGCAGGAATGGTACGGATACGGATGGGAAATCCAGCTTAATGAAACCGGGTTTCTTGCTATCTTCCTTTGCCCTTTGCTCGACATGCGCCCGTTTCCCAAGCACCCAACGCCAATGCCAATTATCAGCTTGTTCCGCTGGCTGACCTTTCGCATGATGCTTGGTTCCGGACTGATTAAGATTCGGAGTGATGAAATATGGCGCAACGGAACTGCCCTCTATCATCATTTCGAAACACAGCCTATTCCTGGGCCGTTAAGCAGATGGTTTCATTTTTTGCCCCGTGCAATTTTAAAAACCGGCGTCTGGTTTAATTTTCTCGCTGAGCTTGTTGCACCGTGGTTTGTTTTCTGGCCAAGGCTTGCACGTCATATTGCAGGATCGG
This sequence comes from Chitinophagales bacterium, assembly GCA_038244655.1. Lineage (GTDB taxonomy): Bacteria > Bacteroidota > Bacteroidia > Chitinophagales > Chitinophagaceae > Ginsengibacter. The sequence continues at coordinate 7,956 of JBBRTG010000011.1, read as the reverse complement.
TAATCGTGCTATTCCAGGTCACCCTTATTCTCAGCGGCAACCTCTCGTTTTTAAACTGGCTCACCATTGTTCCTGCGCTGGCATGTTTCGATGATGGCTTTTGGTCAAAGCTTCTTCCCCAGGCACTTGTTAGCGAAGCGGAAGTCGCCGCCCAACATGCTGTACCATCCCGTTCTATGTCAATCACTGCCTGGATCGTCACAGTCATTATTATGGTTCTCAGCATCCAGCCTGTCTTGAATATGCTCTCACCCAGGCAAATCATGAACACTTCATACGATCTTCTGGAACTGGTAAACACTTATGGTGCATTTGGAACGGTGGATCAGGAACGTTTGAATGTAATATTTGAAGGAACAATGGATGAGAACCCCGGCGACAGTGCGAACTGGAAACCCTTTATCTATAAAGGCCTGCCTGTTGCTCTTGACAAACGGCCACCGCAAATAGCGCCATACCAGTTGCATTTAGATTGGCAAATGTGGTTTGCTTCTATGGCTTCACCCGATGAATATACCTGGACATTCAACCTTGTGTGGAAATTGCTTCATAACGATCGTAACGCTGTAAGTCTTTTTGCCGGTAATCCCTTCCCGGGCAAGCCTCCGCGATATATCCGGGCAGTGCTCTATCGGTATAGTTTTGCAAAGCCCGGCAATGCCCAAGGCCTTTGGTGGAATCGAGAGCGGATAAGCGTTTGGCTTCCGGCTGTGTCAGTCAATGATCCCAGTCTTGTTAATTATCTTAGAGGCCAGGGATGGATTCACTAAGGGGATTTTTAAAATGCATGGACTAAAAGGAATATACAGGGGAGGAATTAAAACTTAGTACCCCTGGAAATTTCGGTTATTTACACCGTGATTATGCATTGAGCGTGGGGCATGCTTTGAGCTATTACAACCGCATAACAGAAATAGAAATAACATGAAAAGTGTAAAAAGTTTGAAAATATTTTTCATAAGCTACGGGATTAAAGGTTGGATTAAATGATGTATTAAATCCGGATCATTGAATTATAAAACGCTTGAAGTTTCCTGATATTGTCACCTAAACAGGGGATCCTTCGATGCGTGCTTTCTTTGGCGGGGAATGAAACCCTGATGTTGAACGTATCCTTCATTCATCGGGGTTTCACGGGTAAGGTTTTAATAATTTATGATTTATCCAGTGAAAACCCAGATGAGATAGCAATCTTATAAAATAAATAAGTATTAAAAGAATTTTCGCTGTTGGGCATAACACTGGCAAGGGCAAAAAATCATATTAATCTAAAATACCTATCTTCGGTTTATTGTTTACTAACCTCATAAACTACTATGAAAAAGATACACCTAGCATTAGCTTTATCCATTGCCTTATCTGTTACTCTTTTCTCATGCAAGAAAGATAGTAATCAAAGTTCCACCAGCACTAATTATATAAAGGGCAAAAAAGATGGTGTTGCATTTAATTTTACCACCAATGCGATGGCTAAAATCACTGATTTTACATCATCAGGTGGTGTTATATCTCTAAATCTTTTGGCTAACGGCACTGCGCTGGAAGGATTTAATCTTGGCATAAACTTTTTTAATGGCACCAATGTGCAAACCGGTTCTTATACCGAAGACAATTCAGGTTTAGATTATCTTGCAGCGGGTGTATATAATCCAAATAGTACTACTATCGTTTATGGTGCAGGAATTCAATCACCATCAGCCCAGCCACTTGTAATTAATATAGTTACTAAAACGAGCTCTGAAATTACCGGCACATTCGAAGGTGCATTTTACAAGGAAGATGTGTCTTCGGGAACTATGTACAGTGACTATATTTTGATTACTGACGGAGAATTTAAGCTACAAATAAAATAATAGCTCCATCATATTATTTTGACCGCTATCAATCTAAGTTAAATCAATTCTTTTCTAAATATTTGCGACGTCCGCTTTGTCATAAGCTATCTATAGAGATAGGGCTTAGGAAAGTTGGCTTACAAAAGAAAACACCCACAAGGGCAAGAAGTGCAATGCTCTTTAGGGATTATTAATGCCTTACGAGATGAATTTGTTGGCTTGCAATAAAGAGAACACCTGCAGAGGCAAAAGTTCTTAATGCACTATTATTAAGTAAATAAAAAATGAGATTACCAATAACAATAAACTAATATTCATCCACGTTGCTGGTTTGTAATCGTTGTTATTCATACCTTGGTAACGCTTTACTAATACATTTCATTGCTCATTGGCTAATATTTACGTAAACTAATAATAGTAAGCTTCTCCAGGCTTAGTTTTTAAGTAGCAGAATTCCTTTGGTCATTTATCCTGTACAAACGAAAAGTATTAATAATAGAATTTGAAATCTTTTTGTGTGACGGTAGACTTTTTATTTTTCCATCGTAGGTTTTCCACTAATACCCACACTGGCGCAGATATGCAGCCTGGCTTTTGTGCGGAAGGATATCTGTGCTTTTGAAATTACTTCAAACAATTAAAGTGTCCAGCTTTCTAATTTCTAAAAGCCCTTTACCCCCATAATAATCTATTGCACTGCTATAGTTAGCAAACTTATATTATTGATAATTATAAATATAAGAAGTCGCTTTATAGAATAGTAACTTTGAATTTGCCATACCTGCCTGCCGGCAGGCAGGTCAAATGTATATAATTACTCATTATCGTAAAAGCATTTACTTCTATCCGTTTTTCTTTCACCATGAATTTAAGGCTTTCTATAATTACATCTTTATATTTATCGGGTCTTAAAAGATGCTTCCATTCTGGTTGTCCCAAAGGGATGGCTTTGCCATTGGTGATTGCTATGCTACAAAACCATCAGCACGAACACGCAACAAAGGCGGCGAGTGACTTAGGCTGATGGAAAATTTTTTTATGAACACATGCAATGGCATAAAAAATTTTTCTAATCTTCTAATTGTTTGTCTAACTTGCCTGAATTCTTCGCTTTGAAGCATTCCTTTTATTTTTCATTTCATAAATTACAACTATGTCTGAAATTCAAGAATCGCCAGTAATAAAAGCAACCGAAACAAGAATACCAGCTAAAGCCTACGCAGCCATGGCTGTTTCTGCAGATCTTGTGCCATGGGATTTTTCCCGTCGTACTCCAAGACCGCACGATGTACAAATAGAAATTTTGTATTGCGGTGTATGCCACACCGATATTCATTTTATACGTAATGATTTTGGTATGTCAAGTTATCCGCTTGTACCCGGTCATGAAATAGTTGGCAAAGTAACGGCGGTGGGTGACCATGTAACGAAATTTAAAGAGGGTGATATCGTTGGCATCGGTTGCCTTGTTGATTCATGTCGTGAATGTGATAACTGTAAACAGGATCTCGAGCAATATTGCCTGAATGGGGGTACGTTTACTTACGCTTCTCCCGATAAACTGGGTGATGGTATTACTTATGGCGGATACTCAGACCATATTGTTTGCGACGAAAATTATGTATTGAAAGTAGCAGATAACCTGCCATTGGAAAAAGTAGCTCCGTTGCTTTGTGCCGGTATTACCACGTACTCACCATTAAAACTCTGGAAAGTTGGTGCAGGGCAAAAAGTAGCTATACTTGGCTTGGGCGGACTCGGACACATGGGAGTAAAATTTGCAGCAGCTTTTGGCGCAGATGTAACGGTGTTAAGTACTTCACCTTCCAAGGAAGCAGATGCTAAAAAGCTGGGCGCACATAATTTTGTGCTTACTTCAAATGAAGAACAGGTAAAAAATGTACAGGGAAAATTTGACCTTATTCTTGACACGGTTTCGGCAGACCATGATTATAATTTTTACCTTGGCATGTTGAAAACAAGAGGAACAATGGTATGTGTGGGATTGCCCAATGCTCCTGCTATGCTGCCAATTTTCAATCTCGTTTTCCAGGGCAGAAGCTTTGCCGCTTCATTAATTGGCGGCATAGCAGAAACCCAGGAAATGCTGGACTATTGCGCTGCCAATAACATTACCGCAGATGTGGAAGTCATCGATATAAAAGATATTAATAAAGCTTATGCAAGGATGGAGAAAAGCGATGTGAAGTACAGGTTTGTCATAGATATGGCAACGATTTAAAGCAAGGCTAAAAAACATTGCGAAGAAGAAGACTCTGCTATAGGTAAAATGCTTAAGCAGGGTGTCATTTAGATAAAAAAATTTATCTATTAACCAATAAAAAAAGGAGGCTTTATGAAATTTATGATTACATGGAAGATTCAGTCGGACAAAAGACACGATGTTATAAAAGCATTTTCTCAAATGACACCGGACGACGACAAAAGGGATGCTGGAGATAAAGTAAAATTAATTGGCAGGTGGCATAATATGGCAGCGGGAACCGGTGTTGCTATTTGCGAAAGCGATGATGCGGCAGCTTTATTCGCATGGGCACTCAACTGGAACGCAATATTGGACCTGAATGTAGAGCCTGTTACAGATGATGCGGAATCACGGGAGATTGGAAAGAAAAAATTTCAGTGATACACAGGTTTTTGATGTGCAAACGAGCCTATTCATTTGTTGTGTTTAGTTTGTAACTCCCCATCGGGATTTTTTTCACCTTTGTTGGTCTTCCACTTTCAAAATTAAAAACCTTTACAAATACTAAAAGAAGCCGCCTATGTTGTGTGTTGTGCGGATGGTTTTGCAGCCGGGCATCACCAACATCAGCATTATGCCATACAATGTGTTATAATATTAAATTCATCTGCACCTGTTCATAAAATTTTGCGGATGAATATTTATATTCTTCAGGCAGGTTGCATATACCTGCTGCATCGGGGTTGTAATGGATGTATTCCATTTTTTGTTTAAACACTTCTTTTGCTCCAACATAAAATCTTTCTATAACTTTAGGATGATTTCTTTTTAAATCTCTCATAATGGTTTGAAAAGTGAACTTTAAAAAATCTCTTTGAACAGCTTCTCTTTCCTGTCCATCCTGAATTTGCCATACCTGCCTGCCGGCAGGTCAAATGTATATGATTACTCATTATGGTAAACGCATTTACTTCTATCCGTTTTTCTTTCACCATGAGTGCCTAACTTTATAATTTCTAAAAGCTCTTTAGCTTTAAAATAATCTATTGCACTGCTATAATTATCAAATTTATATTTCCGGCTAATTATAAATATAAGAAATGGCTTTATAAAATTTCCATGATTGGTTTTATACCTCACGTGCAAATGAAATGGCTGCTTTACGGTGGGTAATTAATTGCACCGCTTTCATAAAAACATTGCTGCGTAAAGTATAAATCGGTCTGGCATGATTTTCTAATACTTATTTTATGTTTGCAGTGATTAATAATTACGTGGATTCGCCGGCAAATTATTAATTACAATAATCAATTTCTTTAATCTTAAACATATTATGCTATGGCTAATTTACATGTTCAACCCAAAAAAAGAAATTATGTATGGGTATGGATACTTATTATATTAATTATTGCAGCAGGAATTTATTACTATATTAATTATTATAAAAAAGGAATAAACCCATTCAGCAATACTGCACAGAGAGAGGCTCCTGCGGTACAAACATTTGCACAACCGGCTGTAGTGGTTGCAATGGATGCCTTCGTATAAGTACTGGTGTGTACATTTTATATAAATATTTATAACCTTTAAAAACATTCAATCATGTCAAAAGAAAAAATAGTAGTTAATGAAAATCTTCGCGAATTAAAAGCAAGCGGCTATGAAATGGTAAAGGGAGAGCCCGACATCCGCGGATGGAAAGTGCTCAATAACGCCAACCAGGAGATTGGAAAAGTAAAAGAAGTGCTGTTTGATGTGGCACATCAAAAGGTGAGATATGTGATCGTGGACCTGGATGGCAAGCCGATTAACCTGCAGTCGAGAGATGTGGTGATACCGGTGGGCCTTGCGGAGCTGGATAAAACTGAAAACGTGGTATATTTTCCCGATGTAACGGTCGGGCACCTGGCCACTTTGCCGGAATATAAGAAAGGCAAGATTGCGTATAGCACGGAAAGGCAAATTCGCGATGTATTTATCCCGGGAGATTCCGCAGCTGCACATAAGCTCGCCGAGTTTGAAGCCGGTGAATATCCTGAACGGGAGGCTTTTTATAACAATGATTATTTTGATGACAGGAGAATGTTCAGAAGAAGAAAAGAAAATACCGTTAGCGAAAGAGTGCATGAAGATGATAAATATAAACCCGTGTCAGAAAAATATGAGGCCACTCCCGATGATGTAAAAAATATTAATGCAGAAAAAAATACCGAAGAGATTATTTATATCCCGGATGAAAAAGATCCTTCCCTGTTAAGACGAACCAAAGTGATACGGGAAGTTCATGATGATAAAAAGTTATAAACAGCTAGGCATAACCTTGATTGTTTGCCTTTATTATAAACAGTTTTTATTTTAGTGGTTTGTGTCAAAAGCCTTGATAAATCGAGGGCTTTGTATTTCCCGGAAAGGCCGGTGTAGTTTTTAAAAAAAAGAGGCGTTCTCATACATCAACACCTACAGCAGCCGATAACCCACTAAAATAAAATGATATTTTTAACAATAATTGTAGGGCAATAAAAAAGCCGCCTCATTTATTATGAGACGGCCTCGTACCAATTACCCGCTAAGCGGGTTCTTAAATAACTGCATTCTGATGTTCACTACACAGCGTTGCGACCAGTTATAAGATTGTAGATGATAGCGATAACTGCTATTACCAATAAAATATGAATGATGCCACCCGTGAAAAAACCTCCAAGAAAGGAGATCGCCCAAATAATTACGCAGATCACTGCGACTGTCCATAAAATGTTTGCCATGATTGAAATATTTTAAGTTAAAGAAATTTTTGTTATTTTAGTATATAAAAAAATCTGCCAAAAATAAATTGCTTAGAAATCAGCTATTATAAGCTAACAATTAAGAGACGTAGAAATACCTATTACTAAAAACGGGGAAATACTTACTCAGAACGTAAGATCAGTTACACAGTTGATACCTGTGTGAGACGGCCGGAAGTCTTTCATAACGGGATGGCGTACGTGCCTTTTAAGGGGCGTTGCCTTCGCTATAGTGATGCTGCGTGTTACCATGAAACATATAACTTTCGCCAATGCAGGTGTGTCACGAATCGAGGATCAGGATAGATCTTTGAATGCTGAATAAAAGATGGTAGCAGGTCTACCGCATAGGCTGTGCAGACAGTGTATGCAAACACCTGAAGGTGCTGTGATCAAAAGACATGGTGCTGAACGTTCAGGTAAAGATGCTGTTTGAAATAGTATCAGGTAAGTGTAAAGAAGCTGAACATCATTGAACCGCTGATGAAGTGTCGAAACGGCTCCTCGTCCTGCAAAAGCCAGTTCGGAAGAAAGAAGCGAAGAGTGATGTTCAATGCAGCCATAAGCCAGCAAGCCAAAACAAGCATCAGGACAAAACTCAGAGAGATATTATTGACACGATGGAGCAACCAGAAATTAACATGGTTTGCGCAGAAGTTAAATCCGAAGATTAGAGGGTGGGTTAATTACTATGCAAAGTTCAATAGGAATATAGCGTACAATGTATCCTATTATCTGAATGAACTTATCCGTCAATGGATAAAGAATACTTATAAGATACGAGGTAAGCATGGCTATATAAGTATCGAATGATGCAATCAGCTAATCCAGACCTGTTCTATCATTGGCGATTGGGAATAAAAGCATGATGGATAACAAGAGCCGTATGAGTAGAGAGGCTCACGTACGGTTCTGTGAGAAGCTTGGGCTGAAATGCCCTTGCTTACTCGACTGTTCCAAAAAAGTTCCCATCAGCATAAGTCCATGCGTCGCCGATGATTTCTATGACAAAAACAAATCAATTTTAGGCTGCTTTTTTCACATATAATTCCTGTTTATTCACAACAGCTATTACCCTTGCTAACAATTTATTTTTAACGGCATTGAGTACACTAAGTTTGCTTTTTCCGTC
>JBBRTG010000010.1:0-131712 GCA_038244655.1 Chitinophagales bacterium | reverse complement strand
TGATTGTATTATTATAGTTGTTCCATCGGCTTATGCAGCAGATGTGCTTAAAGGATTGCCAAAAGATATTTTTCAAAATAAAAAAATTGTTTCTGCTATAAAAGGAATTTTGCCCGAACAAAATGTGTTGCTGAATGATTACCTGAAAAATAATTTTTCAGTAGAGCTTACAAATTATTTTACAGTACTCGGTCCTTGTCATGCAGAAGAAGTTGCTGCAGAAAAATTATCCTATCTCACTTTTTCCGGTATTGATGAAGAGACAAATAAAATAATTTCTTCTCATTTTAAAACATCGTACATAAATATTCTTCACAATAATGATATTTATGGGGTACAGTTTGCAGCGATCTTAAAAAATATTTATGCGTTGGGTGCAGGCATTGCTCATGGGCTTGAGTACGGAGATAATTTTCTGAGTGTTCTTATTGCAAACAGCGCTGATGAAATGGCCGGGTTTTTACGAAAGGCGGGAATTAAAAATATTGAAGTAGGCACGATAGAGCATCATGGTATTGCAAAAAAAACAAATCATGTAACTACAAACTATGCGGCCTCAGTGTATTTGGGCGATTTGCTGGTTACCTGTTACTCCCTATATAGCCGCAACAGAACTTTTGGAAATATGATTGGTAAAGGATATTCGGTGCAGGCCGCACAGCTTGAAATGAGCATGGTGGCTGAAGGCTATAATGCAAGCAAATGCATGAACATCATTAATAAAAAGATACATGCAGAAATGCCGATTGCTGATACTATTTATAAAATTTTGTGGAAGCATCAATCGCCCGAAGAAGGATTTAGAGAAATTGAAGAAACATTGGTATGATGCCACTAATAATACGAATTACGCGAATTAAGTTTTCAGAAAAATAATTTTACAACGACTTTTTTTATAGATAAAAATCTTTAGTTTATTTAAAATTTGTGTAATTCGTATTATTCGTGGCATTATTTTCTGTTTTAAAATCAAATTGTCTTAAACAAATCTGCAGCAATTCCATCGGCAAATAATTTTCCTTCATCAGTTAAAATAATTTTTTCTTTATAAAGAATAATTTTTCTTTGATTAATATATTTTTCAATTTCATTTTCAATTCTTTTTCTTTCTGCTGGTGAAAAATCTTCTTCAACAATTTTCAGATCAAGCCCTTCTATAGTGCGAAGAGAAGTCATAATATATTCGTTCAGCTTTTGCGTATCCGTTAGTTTTTCTTCTTCAAAGGGAATAACATTTTTTTTGATTGATTGAATATAAAGGGTGTTGTTGGCCACATTCCATCTTCGCGAATTTCCATCGTAGGAATGTGCAGAAGGGCCAATGCCAATATATTTTTTGCCCTGCCAATAACTACTGTTGTGGCGGCTTCTGTAACCAGGCTTTGCAAAATTTGAAATTTCATAATGTTCATATCCTGCTTCTTTCATCCATTGCATAAGTAGTAAAAATTGCCGGGCTTGTTGTTCTGTATCAACGTTTGTTTTTTTGTTTAGTGCAATCATTTTTTGCAAAGCAGTATTTGGCTCAACCGTTAATGCATAGCATGCAATATGTGGAATTTTAAAGTTTATAACCCGATCAACATTTTCTTTCCATTCTTCATCAGTAAGTCCGGGTGTTCCATAAATAAGGTCAACTGAAAAATTGTGGAAGCCCGCTTCTGTTGCCAATGTTATACATTCAATTGCCTGTGTTGAATTATGTGCACGGTTCATCCATTGTAAATCTTTTTCTTTAAAAGATTGAATGCCGATGCTTAACCTGTTTATTCCTGCAATTTTCCATTGAGATAATTTCTCTGAGGTTATATCATCAGGGTTTGCTTCAAGCGTAATTTCTGCAAGAGGATTAACAATAATTTTTTTTTGTATTGCATTCAGCAAATAAAGAATTTCATTTTGCGTTAAAAGGCTGGGAGTACCGCCACCAAAATAAATGGTTTCGATAATTTCATTTTCAATTGTACTAAGTTCAATTTCTTTTATTAAAGTATTTATAATTTCATCTTTTAAATCAAGTGATGTAGAAAAATGAAAATTGCAATAATAACATGCCTGCTTGCAAAATGGAATATGGAGATAAATGCCTGCCAATGATTTTGATTTTACCTCGTCTATTTATTCAGGTGCGGTTTCAGAATTTCATTTTAGATTTGAGCGAATTAACATGAAAGCAGCTACAGGAAAATATTTCACCCGCATTTTTTTTCTCTTTCATTTGCTTATTTTTTTGTTCAATGCAAATGTTTTTTGTCAAAAAAAATATACACTGCATTATATTCTTTCTGTCAAAGATACTTCCTATAATTTAGAGCAGCTGGGAGTTAAAACATCTTTTGATGCAAAAGAATCTGCAACTGCTTATTTGAATTCATTACCTGCAATCCTTTTAAGCAAAGGGTTTCCTGCCGCTTCGGTGGATTCTGTTTCTTATGATTCCACATCAGCGTTTGTTCAACTTTATTTAGGAGAGCAATATAAATGGGTTCAAATAAATGCTGACAGTGTTGATAAAAAATTGCTGGATGCTATAGGTTGGAATGCAAACCAATTTGACAATAAAAAAACTGATTTTAAACTTCTGCAGCAACAGGAAGAGAAAATATTAAATTATTATGAAAACACGGGTTATCCATTTGCAGAAGTTTCATTAAAAAATATTGACATCTCCGGAGATAAAATTAAAACTGATTTGTTTGTAAAAAAAGGACCTCTTTATCATATTGACAGCATACATGTTTATGGAAAAGTAAAAATTAAAAATATATTTCTTCAGAATTATCTTGGTATAAATAATGGAATTATTTATAATAATCAAAAGCTAAAAGAAGTAAGCAGGCGCTTACAGGAACTTCCTTATATGCAGGAACAACAACCCTGGGATATGTCTATGTTGGGAACGGGGTCAGTTCTTAATTTATACCTTCAGCCTAAACGCAGCAGCGAAATTAATGTGCTGATTGGTTTTTTGCCAGGCAATACTATAACAGGTAAAACACAAATTACCGGGGATGTGCATCTCGATCTTAAAAATTCATTGGGCTCCGGTGAAAATATTTTCGTTAACTGGCAGCAGCTTCAGCCACAATCACCGAGGTTAAATCTTGGATACAAGCATCCTTATATTTTTAATTCTTTATTCGGCATTGATTTCAGTTTTGATTTATTAAAAAGAGACTCATCTTACCTGCAGCTCAATGCAATTATCGGGCTTCAATATATTTTATCAGCTAATCAATCGGGTAAAATATTTTACCAGAACGAACGCAGTTATTTACTTTCTGGCGGTGTAGATACTAACAGGGTTTTAAATACCCGAATATTACCGCTTAATATTGATGTAAGCTCCGGTAACTTTGGTATTAATTATAGTTTTATTAATACTAATTACAGGCTGAACCCACGCAAGGGAAATGAATTGAATATAACTGCTGCAGCCGGCATAAGAAAAGTTACAAAGAACAATGATATTGTGAACCTCAAAGATCCTTCGAATCCGAGTTTTAATTTTAATACGCTTTACGATTCAATAAAATTAAAAACCTATCGGTTACGGTTAAACGCTTTTGTAACTCATTTTACGCCTTTAGGCAAAAGCAGTACACTAAAAACCGCAGTAAATATAGGTTGGTACCAAAGCCCGCAAATTTTCAGGAATGAATTGTTTCAAATAGGTGGTTACAGGTTGTTGCGTGGCTTTGATGAAGAAAGCATTTATGCTAACAGGTATGCAGTTTTTACCTTAGAATACAGGTATCTTGTAGGAATCAATTCTTACTTTTTCGGTTTTTCTGATATAGGGTTTACCAAAACAAATTTTAATACTACAAATTATTCTAACGATTTTATAAGCGGTGGAATCGGGCTTGAATTTGAAACTAAATTTGGTTTACTCAATCTTAGCTATGCCGTGGGAAAAAGAAATGATATAAAATTTGACATCAGGAATTCTTCTAAAATACATTTTGGTTATATAAATTATTTTTGATTGATAAACGTGAAAGCAACTATGCTGAAATTGAAAAGGATGCATTTCAAATTGCCGTATGGGCGGGCTAATCGTGGGCGGTGGAGACACCGTCCACGGCTGGCTACCACAGTTGGTGTCCCCGCCAGCCGGCAACAATTTGAAATGTATCCGTTGAAAGCAAAACTACATTTTCCAATTTTTATTATATTGGTTTTATTCAGCACCGGCGCCTGTTCACAGCAACAAAATGATTCATTGTTTTTGCATTCATTTGATTCGTCGCTTTCAACTTTTAATGACAGCTCTAAATTATCTATAGATACATTAGTAATTAAACTTCCAAAAATTAAAACGTACCGTTCGGTTGTAGAAGAGTTACTTTCTTCCAATAAATTTATTAATGTAAAAGAATCGCCCGTTTATTTTATTGCTGAAAAAAAAGAGATGGAAGGAAAAGAATTTTTATTTTATACATTATGTTTCATCGTTTTTATTCTGGGTATTTTTAAAACCTTTTACAAAAGTTATTTCAATAATCTTTTCAGGGTATTTCTTAATACATCCATCAGGCAAACACAGCTTACCGACCAGCTATTACAGGCGAAGCAGCCATCTTTTATTCTTAATGTTTTCTTTATAATAAGCACCGGTATTTATGTGTGGCTACTTTTTAAACATTATCATCCGCCGAGGCTTATAAGCAATACATTACTATTGCCTTTTTGCATAATAGGAATAGGCGTTTTATATTTTATAAAATATTGCATACTTAAGTTTATAGGTTGGATGAGTGGAATGCAGCAAGCTACAGATAATTACATATTCGTTATATTCCTGGTAAATAAAATCGTGGGAATTGTGCTGGTGCCTTTTATAATTCTCCTTGCTTTTTCTCTGCCTCAATGGGTAAATTATATTTCCACGTTTTCTTTATTATTATTGGGCTTCTTTTTTTTATCAAGATATATAAAAACGTATGGAGCGCTTGAATACAAATTTCCTCTTCAGCCCTTTCATTTTATAATTTATGTGGCCGCTGTTGAAGTAGTTCCTTTTCTTATTATTTATAAGGTTGTGCTGGATTATTTCATATAAACATTGAATTTCAGGGATATAAACTGTATTCTCATGAATTATATTCATTCAAAAAACATAACTTTGCAAAATATACGTTCCCCTAATTATGGATATAAACACTGCATTACCTGAGATTAAAACTGTGAAACAAATCCAAAATATTCTTATTACACAAGCAAAGCCAGAGGGTGAAAAATCACCTTATTTTGAAATGGCTAAAAAATATAATATCAAGTTGGATTTCCAGGCATTCATAAGGGTAGAGGCAATTTCTGCAAAAGATTTTCGTAAACAAAAAATTGAAATACCAGCTTATTCAGCAGTAATATTTACCAGCCGTAATGCAATTGATCATTTTTTCAGAACATGCGAAGAGTTAAAAATCACCATATCGCAACACACTAAATACTTTTGTATAACTGAAGCAGTTGCGCTATATCTTCAAAAATTTATTTTATACCGTAAACGTAAAGTTTTTTATGGTGCTGATGGTACCAATAAAAGCCTGTTTGATGTAATTAACAAGCATAAGGAACAGGAAAGTTTTTTGTATCCATGCTCACAATCATTTGACAGTGAAATTACCAACTGGCTTATTGCCAATAACTGCGAGTATGCCATACCGGTACTATACCAGATTATTTCAAATGATGTAAAAGAAATTTTAGCAAAACATCATTATGATATCATTTGCTTTTTTACTCCGCTCGGGGTAAGAAGCTTTGTTGAAAATTGCCCTGCATTTGAACAGAACGGGACAATGATTGGCGCTTTTGGCGATAATACCCGAAAAGCTGTAGCAGCCGCAGGTTTGCGCCCTGATATTATTGCCCCGCAACCTAAAATGCCCAGCATGGTTTCTGCATTGGAAAATTATCTTTCAGGATTAAAGAAAAAATAAAAGGAAATAAATTATTTTTACTAAGCAGCAATACTTTTTTTATTGTTTACCATTTTATCTTAAAACTAACGGGAACGGTAAAATGATTTTTAAATAAATATTATTTACTTCAGTCCTGCCATGTAATGTACTGTACGTACTAATTGCGAAACATAACTCATTTCATTATCGTACCAGCTTACAGTTTTTACGAGTTGGTTGTCTCCCACGGTTATTACTTTTGTTTGAGTTGCATCGAACAAAGAACCGAAATGAATGCCAATTACATCTGAGCTTACAATTTCATCTTCATTATAACCAAAGCTTTCGTTGGCGGCAGCTTTCATAGCAGCATTCACTTCTTCAATGGTTGTTTTTTTATTCAAAATAGTAGTTAATTCAGTGAGAGAACCGGCAATAACAGGAACTCTTTGGGCGCCGCCGTCAAGTTTACCTTTTAATTCCGGCAATACAAGGCCGATGGCTTTTGCAGCGCCGGTGCTGTTAGGAACAATATTAGCAGCAGCGGCTCTTGCTCTTCTTAAATCTCCTTTCGCATGCGGCGCATCCAATGTATTCTGGTCGTTCGTGTATGCGTGTATGGTAGTCATGAAACCTACAACAATTCCAAACGCATCGTTCATCACCTTAGCCATTGGCGCCAAGCAATTGGTAGTGCATGAAGCGCAGGAAATTATGGTTTCACTGCCATCAAGTATCTCATGATTTACATTGAATACAATCGTTTTTAAATCGCCGGTTGCCGGTGCAGATATTACTACTTTTTTTGCACCTGCTTTAATATGAGCTTCGGCTTTATCTTTATCAGCAAAAAATCCCGTGCTTTCTATTACAACATCAACATTGTGGCTGCCCCAGGGAATTTGTGCAGGATCTTTTTGAGTATATATTTTAATTTCTTCACCATTTACTATAATAGAATTTTCTGTGCTTTTTACTTCACCATCAAACCTGCCTTGTGCACTATCGTACTTTAATAAATGCGCCAATACTTTTGGACTGGTTAAATCATTAATTGCCACTACTTCAATTCCTTCCATTTTATAAATTTGCCTGAAAACAAGGCGACCTATTCTGCCGAAACCATTAATAGCAACTTTTACTGTGCTCATAATTTGAATGTTTTATTTTAAAAAATAAGTGGCAAATTTAAGCATTGTAAAATAGATGCAAAGAAAAAGTGTGAACTGAGATATAAGGTTTTAGATACAGAAATTATAGCTTACTTATTTTTTCCACTCACATATTTATTTCCTTTTACATAAAACCTGTATGGCAGCAATGCATCTGCTCCTGCTCCTTCAACGCCTATTCTTTTGCTAATGCCAATTTGGTCATTGCTGATTTTATCTTTGGCATTCAGTAAATAAATTACATCGTCTAAAAGATGTGATCCGGAATGGTGCTTAAAAATTCCAAGCGCTTTGCCAACATTTCCCGGCCCGCGGGTGAGCGTTTTATCTAATTTTTTTTTGCTGGTTCTTTTCAACATAATATCAATTCCTTTCAATGGTTCAATAGCTCTTATTAAAATAGCATCGGGCACATTCTTATCATTGGTTACTATGTTCAGCATTTGATGCATTCCATAACATATATAAATGTAAGCCGTGCCCGGCGGGGAATACATGTGCTCATTCCGGGCTGTACGCCTGTTGCCGAATGAATGTGAAGCTTTATCGGTAATAGCTACATAAGCTTCTGTTTCAACAATTTTTCCGGAAGTGATGTTGCCGCCAAAATTGGTGACAATTATTTTTCCAATTAATTCTTTGGCAATTAGTACAACATCTTTTCGGGCATAAAATGATAAAGGTATTTTCTTCATAAAAAATTATTCAAAATAGTAAAATGAAATAAAATCTTTTGATTTAAATTTTTTTATATTAAATTTTACAAAGGTTCTAAACTAAATTATATTCGTTAATATCATTTTAAGTAAACAATAATTTTATTTTTTGCTTGAAGAAATCATTATAGCTATACAGGCTTATTTTAAAGCCCACAGCTTTATTGTAAAAAACAAGCTGTGGAAATGGATATTAATTCCCGGAATTATTTATGCCATTCTATTTGCTTGTGGTATTTATATTTTCTGGCAGTCTTCTGCTCATGTTATTGATTATTTTTTTTCAAAAACAGGATTAAAAATCTGGATTCAAAAAGAGCAGGGTAGCTGGCTTCGGTTTGTTTTTATTTTTGCGCAAATAATTTTGCAGATCATACTTATGCTTTTTTATTTTTGCTGGTTTAAGTATCTATTCCTGATTATTGGTTCACCAGTTTTTGCATGGCTTAGTGAAAAAACAGAAGCGATTATGCACAATACTTCTTATCCATTCAACTTAAAAAAATTTATAAGAGATATAATAAGAGGAATCAGGATTGCCATACGTAATTCGCTGTGGCAAACGGTTTACGTAATTTCAATATTGATTTTATCGCTCGTTCCTGTAATAGGCTGGGCCACACCAGTGCTTGCTTTATTTGTGGAATGTTTCTTTTTTGGATTTTCTATGTTGGATTATACCAGCGAACGCAAAGGATTTTCCACATCGGAAAGTGTAGATTTTATTAACAATCACAAAGGCCTTGCTATTGGCAATGGGATGGTGTTCTATCTTATGCATGCTTTGCCAATTGTCGGTTGGATATTTGCGCCAGGCTATGCTGTAATAGCTGCTACTTTAAGCTTGAAGCAGGAGAAAGTAACAATAGGTGATAGGCGATAGGCAATTGTCAATTGTCAATGGTTGTCCTTTGTCTTTGCTTAAATAATAATTAAGATGGATTACATAACCTAATAATTTCTTACACATAATTTTTTCGGAATGGTATATCTTATTCCTTCTTTTTTAGCTGATGATGCTGTGGAAACAATTCCCATATATGTTTTGGATGCTGTAAAAAGCTGTCAGGTAATTTTTGCAGAAAATGAAAGGACAGCACGGCGTTTTTTAAAAAGAATGAATAAAGAAATTGTGATTGATAATTATGAATGGTTTGCAATTCATAAAGCAGAGATGGAACAAATAAACACTTTCAAACAAAAAATAAAAGAAGAAAAAAATATTGCTATTATAAGCGAAGCTGGTTGTCCGGGTATCGCAGATCCTGGCCAGCTATTAATTAATGAAGCTCAAAAATTGAATGTAGTTATAAAACCACTTGTGGGGCCAAGTTCAATATTACTGGCATTAATGGCGAGTGGATTGAATGGACAGCATTTTAATTTTGTTGGTTATTTACCAATAGATAATATTGATAGAAATAAAAAAATAAAGCAGCTTGAAGAAGAATCTGCTGCAATAAAATGTACTCAAATTTTTATTGAAACGCCTTATCGTAATAATAAAATGCTGGAAACAATTTTGCATGTTTGCAATTCATCAACACAATTATGCATTGCTGTTGAGCTTACTTCAAAAAATGAATGGATAAAAACAAAATCAATTGCTGATTGGAAAAAAGAAAAAACAGATTTGCATAAAAAGCAGGTTATTTTTTTATTAATGGCTTAGTGTGAAACAGTGAGCAGTGAGCCTCTTTTGTCAAGCTAAAGTCTTTTGCTTTGAAGAAGAAGTCCTTGATTTTGTTACAGATTTTTTGCCAGCGCGTTTTGCTTTATAATTCTGAATGAATGTCAAGGGTTTGCTTTGAATAATAAAGTCAACGCCTTCTGGTCCAGCCCGGAACCAAAGCAGATTGAAAAACAGAACCACCTTCCGTAAACAAGTTTGTAGTCGATTGTTATCTGTTAGCCAGCCTATTGCTAAACCTATCGATTCAGGCTTTATTAGATCTTGTTTTTCTGTGTCAAGAAGAAGGGTGATAAATTTTAAATTTAATTAGGTACGGTCGCAAAAATTTAAAAAACTTTATTGCTATTTAAAAAATCTGCGATTGGTTTTTTGTCAACATAACCACAGTTTGCTAACCAAGAAAATAAAAGTGCAGGGAGTACAAATATAATTGCACATAAAAATCCCATAACAATTAAACAAGGAAATGAAATTAAAACTGTAGCAAGAACTTTCTTTGCTAATAATTTTTTACTGCCAATAAACAACATAGGAACAAATACAATACAAGTAACAGTTGTCAACCCGATATAAGCTATTGCTCCAAGAAATATAAAAAAGGTGGGTGGTATATTTTTAAACTTATAGCAGTTACTTAATTTTTACAGTATTTAATTTACTTGAAGCGTTACTCAACCTAACCGAAAACAATATAATTCGTGTAATAAAAAAAATTTACGAAAACAATGTTGGGCCTTTCGGATTTACATAAGGCTGCTTGCCAAGATGGGCATAAGCTTTAGCAGTTGCTTCTCTTCCGCGTGGAGTTCGCATAATAAATCCTTCCTGTATTAAAAAAGGTTCGTACACTTCTTCAAGTGTTCCGGTTTCTTCACCCACTGCTGTTGCAATGGTTGTAATTCCTACGGGGCCGCCTTTAAATTTTTCAATGATTACGCTTAGTATCCGGTTGTCCATTTCATCCAGTCCATATTCATCTACGTTCAATGCTTTTAGTGCATGTTCTGTTATAGCAAGATCAATAACACCATTAGAAAGAACCTGTGCAAAATCGCGGACTCTTCTTAAAAGGCCGTTAGATATTCTTGGAGTTCCACGACTTCTTCCGGCGATTTCTTTAGCAGCATCTGAAGTAATTTTTGTATTAAGAATAGAAGATGATCTTAAAATTATTTTTTGTAATGTTTCTGCATCATAATATTCCAATCTTGATTTTATACCGAATCTTGACAATAAAGGCGCAGTAAGTAAGCCGCTTCTTGTAGTTGCGCCGATTAATGTAAATGGATTAAGATTTATTTGTACACTTCGTGCATTTGGGCCGGTGTCAATCATAATATCAATACGAAAATCTTCCATAGCAGCATACAAGTATTCTTCAACGACATTGCTCAGCCGGTGAATTTCATCAATAAATAATACATCATTGGTTTCAAGATTTGTTAGGAGCCCTGCAAGGTCACCCGGCTTCTCAATAACAGGCCCACTCGTTTCTTTAATATTAACTTCCAGTTCATTGGCAACAATACGGCTTAAGGTTGTTTTTCCAAGCCCTGGCGGCCCATGAAAAAGAATATGATCCAGCGCTTCGTTGCGTTGTTTTGCAGCCTTAATAAATATTCGAAGGTTTTCAATTATTTGCTTTTGTCCGCTGAACTCTTCAATTACTGCAGGTCGAATATTATTTTCAAATTCCTTATCTGCCGGAGTTAATATTTCTTTACCTGTATTTAAATTTTGATTGGACATTTGTTATCTTTATCAGCCTTGTAAAACTAAACTTTTAAAACTAAAATTTTTATGTCAAGGTTAAAGAGAAAATTGAATTGATTTTATTGCTTCAGATTATGTTTCAGCGGATGCCCTATTAATTGGATATGTTAACAAAAATTTCCTAAATCCTGAGGCTGGTTAAACCTTTCACCAATCCATTTCACCATTAATCAAAAGTGATTAATTATGCAAAAAATTACAAGTTAACTTTGCCTATGCGGAAAATAACTCGACGTTATTGGGTGTGCCAGATTTTAGGTTGGGGAGGATGGTCATCTCTCAATCTTTTCTTTGTTTATCTGTTTGCAAATGACATGTATCTTAAACAGGCAGAATCAAGAAGGCTTTTTTTTGCAGTGTTATTTATAGAATTTGCCTGGTATATTGCAGCTACTCATTTTCTGCGGTTTATTTTAAAAAAAATAGACTGGATAAAATTTTCATCTAACAAAGTAATTGTATTATTCATAGTAGGCGTAACGTTTACTGGCTTGTTAAGCTATTACGGAGCTAAATCAACTGCAGTAATTTCAGGAAATTCTTTAGTGGAGTATGAAAAAAAGCAATATCTGAAACAAGCGATTTCTAAAGAGGGAAGTCTTGGGATTTTCGGCACTAATTATTTTTTAGCAGATAAAAACAATCCTAAAGATTCTATTAATTACCAGGCAGTTCAGAGTATTAAGAAAAGCACGGGATGGTATAGAGATAATAAAGGGATCTGGCAATATGAAGACCAAAGAAAGGGAAGGTTTTGGTGGGATATTATTTTCAACTTCATATTAATTGCTTTATGGTTATTGCTTTATATGGTATGGCATTACCTGGAACGAAACCGCAAAGATGAACTGGATAAGCTAAGCCTTGAAAAAACAGTAAAGGAACTTGAATTGAATACAATTAAATCGCACATTAACCCTCATTTTATTTTTAACTCTTTAAACAGTATTCGGGCTTTAGTTGATGAAAATCCCAAACGGGCAAGATCTGCCATCACTGAGCTTTCCAATATCTTGCGCAGCAGCATGCAGGTTGAAAAAATGGAAACAGTACCTTTGCATAAAGAGCTTGATATTGTAAAAGATTATCTTGCACTGGAGCACATGCGTTTTGAAGAGCGGTTAAAAATTGAAATGGATATTGATGAAGATACACTTGAGCAGCCGGTGCCTCCTATGATGTTGCAAACGCTTGTTGAAAATGCCATTAAGCACGGTATCAGTAAAAAAATTAAAGGCGGTACAGTGAAGGTAATTTCACAATTTACTAATCATCATTTTGAATTGATAGTACAAAATACCGGAATACTTGATGGAGACCCGGTTGAAGGAGGCTTTGGAGTTAAAAGCACCCGAGACAGACTAAAATTTTTATTTCATGGCAAAGCCGATTTTCAGATAAAATCTATTAATGGCAATGAAGTGGAAGCCAAAATTATAATGCCTGTATCTTATTGATTTTTTTAAAACTAAAAATTCCTTCAAAAGAAAAATCAATTTATTTTTACTATTGGAGAAAATTTCATTTAGAACTCATAAAATTTTTTTATTATGCAAAAAGCAATCATTATTGATGATGAACGCCTTGCCAGGAATGAATTGAAAAAACTATTACTGGAATTTCCGGAAGTGGAAGTAATTGGTGAAGCGGCGAATGCAAATGAAGGAATTGAAAAAATTGAAAGCCTCAATCCGGATCTTATATTTCTTGATATTCAAATGCCGGGTAAAAGCGGCTTTGATATGCTTACGCAAATAGAAAAAGCGCCTCATGTAATTTTTGTTACAGCTTATGATGAGCATGCGCTAAAAGCATTTGAAGTAAATGCGCTTGATTATTTAATGAAGCCGGTAGAACCGAAAAGACTGGCTGATGCATTATTAAAACTGAAACAAAAAGATGAAGAAGAATTACTCTCTTACAATAACCGCGGAATGTTGCATGAAAGTGACCAGGTGTTTGTAAAAGATGGTGAAAGATGCTGGTTTGTAAAACTATCTGATGTCCGTTTGTTTGAAAGTGTAGGAAATTATGCAAAGGTTTTCTTTGGTAACAATAAGCCTCTTATTTTAAAATCCCTTAATGCTTTGGAAGAAAGGCTTGATGATAAAATATTTTTTCGTGCTAACAGAAAACATATTATAAACCTGCGGATGATTGATAAAATTGAGCCTTATTTTAATGGCGGCCTTTTATTGGATTTAACCGGCGGCGAAAAGATTGAAGTAAGCCGCAGGCAAGCCGTTAAATTTAAGGAGATGATGAGCTTGTGATCTTTTATAAAAAACACAAATGCTTTTTGTAGTTTAATTTAACCAACTAATATTAACATGAACTATGGCGTAATTAATATTGATCCCGAAACAATGGGTGGAACTCCTGTCTTTACCGGTACAAGAGTGCCAATTCAAAAATTTGTTTGATTATATGGAAGGCGGAGATAGCTCGATGAATTTTTAGACGACTTTCCATCTGTTTCTAAAGATGCTGTAATACAGGTTTTAAAGATGGCCTCCAAAACATTGACATCCGAAAAGTTACTCAATGAAAATTTTGCTTGACGAAAATTTACCAAGGAATTAAAAGAAGATTTTGGAACAGAATATGAGTGAGAACAGTCCGTGATATGGGTTGGTTAGGAAAAAGAATGGTGAGCTTTTAGGACTCATCGCTTTTAATGGTGATTATTTTGTAACAGTTGATAAAAATTTGCGTTACTAACAAAATCTTGACAGGATAAAAATTTCCATATTCCTATTATTATCTCATGACAACCGACGGGAAACTTTGAAAATACTTGTTGAAAAAGTTATTGCGAAAATAAAAGCAGGGTAATCTGCAAATCATAAATGAAATTTCATAAAAATACCTTATCGACTTACGCCAATCTTCTCTGGTACAGAATGTACTGCCAAAGCCATTTCCATTATAAGTGATTCATCTTTTTCTATTGCATTACCCACAACAATTACATCAGCACCGGCTTTGCAATTGAGGTAAGCTTTCTCCGGTTGCGTAATTCCGCCACCAATAATTAATGGAACAGAAATGCAATTGGAAACTTTTTCAATCATGCTTTCTGCAACAGGCCTTTTGGCACCGCTCCCTGAATCCATATAAATTAATTTCATGCCCAGCATTTCGCCGGCCATAGCAGTGCACATAGCAATTTCATTTTTATCAGCAGGTAACGGAGAGGCATTTGAAATATAAGAAACAGTAGTAGGAGCGCCGCCATCAATAACCATATAACCGGTGCTCATAATTTCAAGCCCGCTTTTTTTAACCACTGGAGCACTTACCACATGCTGGCCAATCAACAAATCTGCATTGCGGCCGCTTATTAAAGAAAGGTACAGTAATGCATCAGCATATTTTGAAACCTGGCTCGAGCTTCCCGGAAAAAGAATTACGGATATGGAACAATTTCTTTTTATAAACTGAACACATTCATCAATATAATTGGAAACAACAAGGCTGCCGCCAACAAAAAAATAATCAACCTTTGCAGCAACGGCAAGCTCAACAAGCTGCTGCATTTTTGCATCGTTCACCTTATCGGGGTCAACTAAAACAGCAAAAGATTTTTTACCTGTAAGTTTTCGTTCGCAGAGGGATGTGTATATTCCTTTTAACTTCATTTACTTATGGTTGTATGCAAAAATGTCAATTTTTTTTGTCTTATAAAAATTAACTCTTAACAAATTACGGATTAATTCTCTGCAACGTTATGCTTCAGTCCCAATCTTTTTAATTTAGTAATTTTAATGATGGTAAATGTTTTAAAAGAAATAGAATTTAAAACAGCACGCAGCGGCGGGCCCGGTGGGCAAAATGTAAATAAAGTAGAAACGATGGTGGAAGCCTGGTTTCATGTTGCATCCTCAAATATTTTAACGGAAGAACAAAAAAAAATAATAGCCGAAAAGCTTGCCACTAAAATAACGGATAGTGGCTACCTGCTGGTAAAGAGTCGTACAGAAAGATCACAACTTGGGAATAAAGAAGAAGTAATAATAAAAATTAACCGCTTAATAAATGCTGCTTTAATAAGACAGAAAAAAAGAAAACCAACAAAACCCACGGAAGCTTCCAAAACAAAAAGAATTAAAATAAAAAAAGAAAAAGGGACCATTAAGGAAGGGCGAAAAAAAATTAAAGATTATGATTTGTAAAGTCAGCAAAAAAATATTGGCTGTTGATGATATTTTTTGTTTGTTCTTATTTTTTTACGCACATTAAAAGATACTTCATTTTTAAAAGACAAAAGATTTTCTCAACCCTGATATTTGTCTTTACTTTAAATTTTATAAAACTAAATTTGATTTTTTTTAAACCCGGTATTTTTTGAGCAGCATAAAAAAATTAGCAGGGCAAACTGTATGGTACGGAGTAAGTTCCATTGCTGCACGGTTTTTATTTTATTTATTGACACCTTATTTAACCTACAAGTTATCGAGCACCGGCTACGGTGATATGAGCATTATGTATGCTGCCATTCCTTTTCTTAATGTAATTTTTACTTACGGAATTGAAACTGCCTATTTTCGTTTTTCAGGTAAAGAAGAATATAAAAAAGATATTTATAGCACAGCAACCATTTCTATTTTATGCAGCACTTTTTTACTTACTTCAATTTTACTTTTTTCACGTTCATCTCTTGCCCACATACTTAGATTAGATGATCACCCTGAATTAATTACATACAGTGCATTGATCATTGCATTTGATACATTATCAACCTTGCCCTTTGCAAAGCTGCGCCAGGAGCAAAGGCCACGCAAATATGCTCTTATAAGAATTGCAACTATTTTATTTCAGATAGCGCTTACTTATTTTTTATTATCAGTATGTCCCCGCTTGGCAAAGGAAAGTCCCAATGGATTTATTGGTACATTTTATAAACCTGATTATGGTGTAGGTTATGTAATTATCGCTAATGTATTTTCATCTTTGTTTTCATTATTTCTTTTATATAAAGAATTTTTTTCTTTTCAATTTAAGTTTAATAAAAGAGTTTGGATTGCCATGATGATCTATACTTCGCCATTAATTATTGCAGGTTTTGGTGGAATGATTAATGAAACTTTTGATCGTATTATGCTTTCATGGTTGGCGCCTGTAGCTAATATTACTGCGGCTAAAAATGAAGTAGCGATTTACAGCGGCTGTTATAAATTGTCAATTTTAATTACGCTGTTTATCCAGGCATTTCGAATGGGTGCAGAACCTTTTTTCTTTAAGCAGGCAGAAGGACAAAACCCTCAAAAAGTATATGCGAGAGTAATGAAGTTTTTTGTAATTACAATTACGATAATGTTTTTGGTAGTATCAATGTATCTCAATATTTGGAAATATTTTTTAACAAAGCCTATTTATTGGACAGGCTTAAAAGTAGTGCCCATCCTGCTTTTGGCGAATATGTTTTTAGGAATTTATTATAACCTATCCATTTGGTATAAGCTTACTCACAAGACTATTTCAGGAGCATACATCACTATTATCGGTGCAGTTATTACGCTAATCATCAATTATATTTTTATTCCTTTCTTTGGTTATACGGCATGTGCATGGGCAACTTTTTTTTGTTATGGCAGCATGATGGTTATTTCATTTTTGTGGGGACAAAAAGCATATCCAATTCCTTATGCATGGAAAAAACTTTGCGCTTACATTATAATTGTTGTGCTGCTTTATTTTATTCATGAAGGCATTATTTATTTCTTTTCAGGTAATGTTGTAAACTTTGTAACAGCAACATTATTGCTTATGTTTTATCTCTGGTTTATTATGAATGTTGAACGAAAAGAATTTGTAAAACTTCCTGTAATAGGAAAATATATAAAACCAAGCGATCTTCCTGAAAGAAAATTTTTATAGAATTTTTCCATTTTTATTTTGAAAAAATTTTTGCAAAAAATATTACGCTCAACATTAACAAGGCTTGCATCAAAAGCTTCAGCTCCCGATAAGAAAGAAGTTTTTAAATCGTTGAGTGCGTTGCTGCGTAAGTTAAATACAAAGCCTGGAAAACGCGGACTCTGTTTGCATGTAGATTTCAATGCGGATAAGTTTATAATTTTTAGTGATCATCATAAAGGCAATAAAGATCATGGTGATGATTTTGCAGGAAATGAAAAAAATTATTTAGCGGCATTGGATTATTATTATAGAAACCAATATAATTATATCAATTTAGGCGACAGTGAAGAACTCTGGAAATACAAACCTGAACAGGTTATTTCGAAAAATATTACAGCCTTACAATCTGAAGCACGATTTCATAAAGAGAAAAAATATTTTAAAACTTTTGGCAATCACGATCTTAACTGGAAAGATCCGCTTGAAGTATATCTGTGGTTTAAAAATATTTTTATTATGCCATTGCCTGTTTGGGAAGGACTGCTTTTAAAAACAACAATTGATACAAAACCATTATCCATTTTTTTAACGCATGGACACCAGGGCGATAAAATGAGCGACAATAATATTGTAAGCACCTGGCTTGTAAGCCATATCTGGCGGCCATTGCAACGCTACCTTGAAATAAATGTAAATACACCTGCAAAAGATTTTGTATTGCGTGACAGGCATAATATTATGATGTATGAATGGAGCAGCCACAAAAGAAACCTGTTACTCATAACCGGCCATACTCATAAGCCGGTATTTGCCTCAGGATTATATTCCGATCATCCAAACAATATTATTGTTAAAGAAGATATAACGGTTAACTATAGACGAAAATATTTAAAACCTTCTTATTTTAACAGCGGCTGTTGTTGTTATAATGATGATGACATTACTGGAATTGAAATAGCAGAGGGGAAAATAAGTCTCATTAAATGGCATTGGAATAATAATGCATCTTCAAGAGTTTTGCTGGAAGAAGCAGAACTGAGTAAGGTTATCGAAGATTTGAGTTAAAAGGAATAAATTTTCGGGCTTATTCAATCTTTGTCTTCTCTCAATTTTACAAATGCAGCTCGTCTTGGAGAAGGCATAATGCTGTTGATTCCTTTAATTCCTTTCCAAAGCACTTCATTAAATTCTGCATCAGGAACGCGGTCTTCTTTAGAAAAATTAAAAGCATCACTTTTTTCAGAAAGCTTATTCGTAGCTATATTTTTTTCTGTAATGTCAATCTGTGCAGGTACATGATTAAATGTACTTTCATTTGGTGTAGAAGTAAAAGAGCGCCATAAAGGTATTGCTGCAGCATCATACTGACTCATAGGAGGTAAGCCCAATATCAGTTCAATAGTTCTCAATAAACCGGATGTAGTATAAGAAGTATGATCAACAAAATTTCTTTTTACGAAAGGGCCTGCAATATAAGCGGTGCTTCTGTGTGCATCCACATGATCGGGGCCGTCTTGGGCATCATCTTCTACAATAAATACAGCACTTTCTTTCCATACAGGGCTTTTGCTTAAATAATCTATAAACATTCCTACTGCCAAATCATTATCAGCAACATGAGCAAATGGTGTAGGGCGCCCTTTACTCATTCCCTCTGTATGATCGTTAGGAAACCGCAAAGTATTTAAGTGCGGTAAAGCGTTTATACGTACCAGTGAGTCGAAATCCTTTTTCCATTGATTAAATCTTATAGTATCACGAACTGTCAAATCCCAACCGGTATAATACGGGCAAAGATGATTTTTTAATACCTGGATGTTTGGTTTGTAATTATCAGCAAATTCTCCGTAGGTTCTGAATGTAACTCCATTTCTTTGGCAATCATCCCAAATAAAACCGTCTTTATTATTGGCAATTTTTCGGGTACCCTCTGCTAAATCATAATAATCACCACCGCGATCACTATATTCTGTTGGCCAGTTTTTTTCAAGAAAATCTGTGGCATAAGCTCCTGTGCTCCAATTATGCCCATCAGCGCTAACTTCTCCATCCACATAAAAATTATCAAGCAGTACAAATTCTTTTGCCAGCTTGTGTTCATTAGGCGTAATTTTTTCTCCGAATAAAACAAGAGAGGGATCTCCATTTCCTTCTTTTATATCACCCAGCACCTGGTCGTAAGTCCGGTTTTCTTTAATTATGTAAAACACATATTTAATCGGCGATTTTTCTCCTACTTTCATGGGAATGGGATTGCCTGGTTGGCCCTCACTTAATTTTTCTTTTTCTTTTGTATAAGGTATGTTGTTATAGACAGCCTGCGAATAAATACTTAATTGTTTTTGCGTTGGCTCATCTACGATACTTAAACTTCCGGTAAACAGATTTCCTATATATTGCTCTTTCCTGCTTGTATCTGCGCCATGATAAATTACTTCCCCACCTTCCCTCATTGGGTTTGGGCCAAAAGGATTTGCCATTGACGAAAATCCCTTACCGTTAGTAACAAAGATTTTTTTACCAATTGCTTTTACAGATGTAGGATACCAACCTGTTGGTATAAAACCTTTTGATTTACTTTCGCCTGGTTTGCTTACATCAAATACAGAGAGGCAATTATTATCGGCATTGGCGATGTATAAAGTTTTTTCATTAGGGCTTAATGCAAGGCCGTTTGTTGTAGAACCCTGTGGGGCATTAGGATACAAAGAGGTGGTTAAAGTTTCAATTACTTTTTTTGAAACAATATCAATTACTGAAACCGAATTATCATTAGAATTGGCAACAAATAAAATTTTTCCGTTTTTAGTTAAGCAAATGTCATTTGGATTATCACCAACCGCTATCTTATAAATAAATGTTTTTGTTATTGTATTAAATACATAAAGCTTATCACAACCCCAGCAACTGATGTACAATTCGTTTTTATCGGGCGATAATAAACAAGCATATGCTTCACCGTCCAATGGATATTTGCCGACAATTTTTTTTGTTTTCAAATCTAAAACGTAAAGAGAGTTATTATCTTTTGTAACTACATACAATAAATTTCTTTTATCATCAATATCAATACCGGCAGGAGATATTTTGTCGGGCCATTTTTCTCCAAGCTTTAAAGAATCCTGTAATAGGAGTTTATGATTTTTAATTGCATATTTCAAAATCCAGTTATCATTTCCACCTGAAGCATAAAGAAATTTTTCATCTGCACTGAATTTCAAACCTACCCAGCATTTAGCTACTTCTATATTATCAAGAATTTTTCCCGTTGGCACATCAATCAGTTGAATGCTTTGTGTGCTTTGTCCATTATTAGTTATGGCAAGTAATTTTTTTGATGAACTAACGGCTATGTTTAGGGGCAGATCCCCAAGAAGGTAACTTTTCCCAGCGGGGGTAAGGCTCCATCCATTGGGTAACGTAATTTTTGAAGGAGATTCTTTTTTCGTTTGGGCTGATGTAACAAGACAAATGGGAAGCAGGAAAGCAGAAACAAATAAAAATTTTTTCATTGATATTCTTTTAGCTGTGAAATTACAATGTTTATTTGTGTATGAATATGAAGGTTTCATTATGATTTTACAACTTTTCAAAAGTTGTCGAAGCTTGAAATTAGAACTTACTGATGCCTATTGCGAAAAGAAATTATCTTCAATCATTGTTGTCTTTTCCGCTGTATCCCCTTACCTTTGCCGCCAAATTGAAACAAGGACTTAATTAATAAAATTTATGCCAAATACTGGAAAGGTAAAACAGATAATAGGAGCCGTTGTGGACGTGCATTTCGGGGGAGATAATAATAAACTTCCGGAAATTTTTCACGCCTTGGAAATAACCAGGCCCAACGGAGACAAACTTATACTGGAAGTTCAGCAGCACCTGGGTGAAGATAGCGTTCGCTGCATTGCAATGGATGGTACCGAGGGATTGAGGAGAGGAATTGAAGTAGTTGACCTTGGTTCACCCATATTGATGCCCATAGGTGATGAAATTAACGGGCGTTTATTTAATGTAACCGGCGATGCTATTGACGGGCTGCCCCAGGTAAGTAAAAAGAATGGCAGGCCAATACATAACAAGCCGCCATTGTTTGAAAATTTAAGTACCACTTCTGAAATTTTATATACCGGGATAAAAGTAATTGACCTTATTGAGCCGTATGCAAAAGGCGGTAAAATCGGTTTGTTTGGCGGCGCTGGTGTAGGCAAAACAGTTTTGATACAGGAGCTTATTAATAATATTGCAAAAGCCTATAGCGGCTTGAGTGTATTTGCCGGAGTGGGTGAAAGAACCCGTGAAGGAAATGACCTGATGCGTGAGATGATTGAAGCAGGCATTATGAATTATGGTGATAAATTTATTCACAGCATGGAAGGCGGCGGATGGGATTTGGATGCTGTAAACCTGGAAGATCTAAAAGAATCAAAAGCAACTTTTGTTTTCGGGCAAATGAATGAACCACCTGGCGCAAGGGCAAGGGTGGCATTGAGTGGGTTAACTGTCGCTGAATATTTTCGTGATGGTGATGGCACAGGAAAAGGAAAGGATATTTTATTTTTTGTTGATAATATATTTCGCTTTACACAGGCGGGTTCAGAGGTTTCTGCATTGCTTGGAAGGATGCCTTCTGCAGTGGGCTACCAGCCTACGCTTGCAACTGAAATGGGATTGATGCAGGAAAGAATTACTTCTACACGTAATGGTTCTATTACTTCCGTTCAGGCAGTATACGTACCTGCAGATGATTTAACAGATCCTGCTCCGGCTACGACTTTCGCTCACTTAGATGCAACAACGGTATTAAGCAGGAAGATTGCAGATATTGGAATTTATCCTGCGGTGGATCCTTTGGATTCTACTTCAAGAATTCTTTCTCCGGCAATTGTAGGTGATGAACATTATGATTGTGCCAACAGGGTAAAATTAACCTTACAGCGTTATAAAGAGTTGCAGGATATTATTGCCATTCTTGGCCTTGATGAATTGAGCGATGAAGATCAACTAACGGTGAAGCGTGCACGCAGAGTTCAGCGTTTTCTTTCCCAGCCATTTTTTGTGGCTGAACAATTTACCGGTTTAAAAGGAGTATTGGTTTCTATTGAAGATACCATCCGTGGTTTTAATGCAATTATGGATGGGGAAGTTGATGAATATCCTGAAGCGGCATTTAACCTGGTGGGTAATTTGGAAGATGCCATTGAAAAAGGTAAAAAAATGATGGAAGCGGCGCAGGCTTAATTAGCTAATTAAATAATGTGCTGATGTGCTAATTAATTATCACATTATCACATTATCACATTATCACATTATCACATTAACTATGACTTTAGAAATACTAACACCAGAGAAAAAAATATTTAGCGGCGAAGTTTATGGCGTACAGCTTCCGGGTATTGGCGGTATGTTTGAAGTGCTTGAAAAGCACGCTCCGCTTGTAAGTGCATTAAAAGCAGGCAAACTTAAAATTTTAAAAGATAAAACTGCAACCTCCCTATATACAATTCAAAGTGGTTTTGTGGAAGTATTAAATAATAAAACTATGGTGCTGGTAGAAGGTGCCGAAGAATTAATCAATAGCTGATTGGCTAATTAGCTAATTCATACCTGCTTTTTTAATTGCAAATAACTCCATACAGTAAAAGGCAGCAAAATCAATAGTAATACAGAGTACGAGTTTTTTGTTATAACAAATACAATTAGCGTAATCAAGAGAACATAAAAAGGATACATAAAAAATAATAATCCTGTCATAATAGAATCGTAATGATCGCTTGCTTTATTTTTTATACAAAAATGAATTGCATAATACAAAGGAAACTGCAACAAGTATCCTGCCATTGCCGGAATAAACAAAACTGCTTTTTTTAACAAGGGTTGCCGAAAATAAAAATAATTTTTACGTTTCTCATGATCATCTTTGTCAATTTCAAGAACAAGATTTTGTAATTGTTCTTTCAGTTTTTGATTAAATTCAATGACTGCTTTGCCTGATGAAATATCCGAATAAATATCTTCCTTATTAATAATGCTTCCAAAATTCAGGATCAGGGTTTTGCCAAATTTTCTAAAGTTGCTATAGTTAATTCCCAAAGGCAAAACTTTCAAAGGAATATTTTTTTGCCATGCAGTTAAGGCCAGTCTTGCTGTTCCTTTTTTAAGTGGTCTCAGGTGCCATTCATTTATACATCTTCCTTCACTAAATATTAATACAATCTTCTTTTGTTTAAAAAGGGTTTGGCAATCATCAAATGTGCTGTAATTGTTTTCAAGATTTTCAACTCCTTCACTTACGCGATATACAGGAAGCATGTTGAAAGATGTAAGAATTTTAGCGATAAATTTATTTTTAAATGCATCTCCCCGGGCTAAAGCATAAACAGAATTTTTAAAAAGAGTAGCCAATATAATTGCATCTAAAAATGAATTAGGATGGTTGGCAGCTATCAGCAAAGGCCCATGCCCACGCAACCTGCTTTTAATATTGATAATAATCTTGCGGCAATAAAAGTGAATGAACAATCTTGCGGGAAGTAATAAGATTTTATAAAGCAATCTTTTTTGTAAAAATATTTAAAATAGATTTGACAACTTTTAAAAGTTGTCAAAATCCTTATTAGTTAAGCTGCGGATCAAGAGGAAAATTTATCATCATTTCATAATTCCCCCCCAGGTGCTTCAAAGAATTTTTCCAAACGTCTTCGGGACTTGTATCAAAAATTAATTTTCGTGTAGCCTTTACTGTTAGCCAGCTTTGCTCTTTGAGTTCGTTATCAAGCTGCCCTTCGCTCCAGCCGCTATAGCCGATAAAAAAACGGATACGATCACTTTCAATGTCATTATTTTTAAGATTTGCCAAAAGACTTTCGAAATTGCCTCCCCAATACACATCTTTTAAAACTTCTTCGCCGCCGCTTATAAGCTGTGGGTATTGATGTAAAAAATGTAAAGCGTCTCTTTGTACAGGTCCGCCCTGGTAAACAGGCAGTGGTTGTGCTTCCAATTCCGGTATAAGTTCTTTGAGGGTTTTCTGAAATTTTTTATTTAACACGAATCCAAAACTGCCTTCGTCAGTATGTTCACATAAAAAAATTACAGTCCGGCTAAAATTCGGATCTTTTAAAAACGGATTTGCTATCAATAAAATACCTCTTTCAGGCGATATCATAATTCTAAATTATATTTATTTCCTGATAAATTATTTAATCAATATCTTATTTTAATAAAAAAATAAAAGATAACAGTTAGTTAAATTTTGCATGTAATTCTATTCTGCTATGTTTTAGTGATTGCTAAGTTTAAATTTGCCTTTGCATGAAAAGAATTTTCCCCATTATTACCATACTCGTTTTTATTTCTGTACTGGGAGTAATTTTTTCGCAGATATTATGGATTAAACAATCTGTAGAAGATAAAGAACAGCAATTTGAAGAAAGTATTAAAATGGTAACGGTTACTGCAGGTAACGATCTTGTTGAAGAGAAAGGAAATTTATCTCCCTTTGATAAAAGAAAAAATACCGATTTACTATTTCCATTAAATATATTTCCATCCACTATTGTACATAGATTTACAAGAGAAGAAATAAGAGACCGCATAAAAAAGGCATTTGAAAAAAACAATATTAAAAATGTTGATTTTGAATTTGCCATTACTACCACTTCTATGATTGGAGACGATCTTCAGTCAAAAAATTTTTATGAAGCTTACCAGGATAGTGTGCACAATAAATCTTTTGTTTACCCACTTGAATCTCCAACCGGTAGTATTAGCGAAGGACTTTCTCCACAGGAGTTGCTGGTTATAGTTGTTCCGCATGTAAACAACATTGTATGGAGGCAAATGTATTGGATGGTTATAGGCGCGGTAATATTTACCTTCATAATTTTTGCGGCATTTTTTATTACCATACGGGCATTATTAAATCAAAAGAAATTAAGCGAAATAAAGTCTGATTTTATTAATAACATGACGCATGAATTTAAAACGCCTCTTGCCACTATTTCACTTGCAGTGGATGCTTTAAAAAATGAAAAGGTTATTAATGACCGCACCAAGATGGATTATTTTTCTGGTATTATTAAAGATGAAA
The DNA here is from genome assembly GCA_038244655.1 of Chitinophagales bacterium. Classification (GTDB taxonomy): domain Bacteria; phylum Bacteroidota; class Bacteroidia; order Chitinophagales; family Chitinophagaceae; genus Ginsengibacter. The sequence continues at coordinate 106,498 of JBBRTG010000010.1, read as the reverse complement.
ATAAAAGAATGAACAAGCAGGTAGAAACCATACTGCAGGCGGCTTTGCTCGACAAGCAGGAGATTCAGCTTAATGAAAAACCTGTGCATGCTCACGAGCTTATTAATGCTGCAATAAATAATATCAATCTTCCGCTAGCCGAAAAGAAAGGAATTTTAGACGTTCACCTAAATGCAAAAAATGATTTCATCATGGCAGATGAAGTTCATTTTACCAATATTATAAATAACCTTCTTGATAATGCAGTAAAATACTCTAAAGAAAATTTGAAGATTAATTTATCTACCCAAAATAATAATGGTCATTTCAGAATTAAAATTGAAGACAATGGAATAGGAATGAATAAAGAAACACTTCACCGCATCTTCGAAAAATTCTATCGTGCTCATACAGGAAATATTCATAACGTAAAAGGATTCGGACTTGGCCTTAGTTATGTAAAAACCATTGTGGATGCACACAAAGGAAAAATAAAAGCCGAAAGCACTGTTGGAAAGGGAAGTTGTTTTACAATTGATTTTTCTGTTGCAAAACAGTTGTCTTAATATTTTTATTTTCTTTTATGTAAAGGAACTACCAGCTTTAACCCGCTCCACTCTTCAGTAATGGCACATACTTTTACATCTACCAAACCGTTTTGCAAAGCATAATTTCTTATTACATCTTCAGTAACATCTGTAACAATACCACTGCTTTTTTTATACCATGAAACCCAGATTATAGTTTCAGAAATGTATTATCCCTGCTATTCCTTTCATTTGCTTTTCAAACTCTTTTTTTATGCTTACAAAAAGATGTATAAAATCTGGCTTCTCATTATTTGCACATAACAACTTTGAAATGTCTTTTTCAATCAAATCAAAATAATTATCTGGCTCATTAATCAATAAGATTTTTTGAGAAGCTATAATCCCTAATTTTTTTATCAATGGTGTTTTAGAATAACCGGCTAAATCCATAATTAAAGTTTTTAACAGCTTGTACACATATAATTCACAAGATTTGCATAATGATTCCTTCTCTACTCCATTGAAACTTCTTCTCAGATGAACTTACAGGCACGTGTATAAAAAAAGTTTTTCCTAAAACTGTTGTTAAGTGGGAAAAAGTGTTATTTTGTGGAAGTTTCCAAATTAATTTATTCTAATCCGTTTATAATGACAGGCTTTATAGGTGAATACGAAGCAACATTAGATGCAAAGGGACGCTTTCTTCTTCCGGCAGGTTTTAAAAAACAATTACCGGAAAACGGAGTAGAACCTTTTGTATTGAACAGGGGATTTGAAAAATGCCTGAGCTTATACACATCTAAAAGCTGGAAACCTATATTTTCTGACCTAAGCAATCTGAATGATTTTGATCCTAAAGTTCGGCAATTCAAAAGATATTTTTTAAATGGAGCAACCCAGGTAGAATTTGATAATGCCGGGCGGATTTTGCTTCCTAAAAACCTTATGGAATATGCAGGTCTTGAAAGAGACATTGTATTGGTTTCTGCAATTGATAAAATTGAGATTTGGGATAAAATAAAACATCAACAGTTCTTTGAAACTTTTTCACCGGATGCATTTAGCGCTTTGGCTAAAGAAGTAATGACCACTGATAAAATCGCAAAATCATAGCAATGCAGCAAGGCATATATCACATGCCCGTTTTGCTCAATGAAGTGATAAGTGGTTTGCAGATTGTTCCTTCAGGTATTTATGTGGATTGCACTTTTGGCGGCGGCGGCCATAGCATTGCGATTCTTGAGCAACTAAACAATGAAGGAAAATTAATTGCTTTTGACCAGGATGCAGATGCAATTAAAAATCTTCCAAAAGATGATAGAATAATTTTTCTTCCGCACAACTTTCGTCACCTGCAACGTTTTCTTCGCTTCCATAAAATTCATGCAGTAAACGGGATCCTTGCTGACCTCGGCGTTTCAAGCCACCAATTTGATGTAGCAGAAAGAGGATTTTCTACACGTTTTAATGCACCCATGGATATGCGAATGAACCAACAAGAAAAATTGGATGCCGCAAATGTGATTAACAATTATTCTGAAGAAAAGCTGCATAAACTTTTTGAACAATATGGTGAAGTAACCAATGCAAAAACATTGGCGAAAGTAATTGTACAGTTGAGAAAATCGCAATCAATGAATACTATAAGCGAATTTAAAAATGCACTGTACCCTGTTGTAAAAGGAAATCCTGAAAAATATTTTGCACAAGTATTCCAGGCTTTGCGTATTGAAGTAAATGATGAATTAGGCTCATTAAAAGAAATGCTGCAACAGGTTCCGGATGTGCTTATAGAAGGAGGCAGAATCGCAGTAATTAATTTTCATTCGCTCGAAGACAGGATAGTAAAAAACTTTTTTAAGAATGAAAATTTTGAAGAAGATCAACAAAATGATTTGTACGGCGCTTCACAAAAAAAATATTTAAAAGTGATTACAAAGAAACCAATTATTCCATCGCCGCAGGAAATAAAAAATAATCCGAGGTCAAGAAGTTCAAAGCTGCGTATTGCAGAAAAAATAAGAGTTTCAGAAAATAATTCATGATTTTAAAACAGGTTTGTTTCAGTGTTTAAAAAATGGAAGAAGAACAAAATATAAAAAAAGAAAACAAGGCTAAGCTATTGCGAAAAAAAGGACGCAGGGTTTTGTTGTATAACAGGTGGCTTGTAAAGAATATTCCATTTTATTTATTCGCGGCGGCGTTTGCAATTCTATATATAGCTAACGGGCATTATGCTGATAAAACGATCAGGAAAATAAATTCAACTGCCAAGCACCTGAAGGAAATGGAGTATGAATTTAAAACAGTAAAGCGTGATGTAATTTTTAGAAGCAAAGAAAGTGAGCTGGCAAAAGCAGTAGAGCCATTGGGTTTGAAAGAATTGATGGCGCCACCTGTAAGAATTATAGATACTTTGAAAGAGAAATAATATGCAATAAGCAATAAAAAATAACGAATAAGTAATAAGAACTTCTAAACTTTTCTAAACTTCTAAACTCTAAACAAAGTTGGATGTAAAAAAAGATATATTATGGCGTGTGTATCTCTGCTTTCTCGGCATTATAGTGCTGGGAACAATTGTGTTGGGCAGGGCAATATACATACAACGGGTGCAGGGTGCTTACTGGAAAAGCATCAGCAACTCGCAGCATTTAAAATATATGGATGTAAACGCAGAACGTGGAAGCATTTACAGTGAAGATGGAAATATGCTTAGTACATCCATTCCTGTTTTTGATATATATGTTGATTTTGCTGCTGACGGCCTGCGTGAAAAAAACGGGAAAAGATTTTATGATAATCTCGACTCTCTCAGTATTTCATTAGCAGGCTTATTTAAAGACGCATCTATAACATCATACAGGAAACTTCTACTAACAGGTTTTAAAAAGAAGGAAAGATATTATCCATTAAAAAAGAAAATTTCATTTGAAGAATACCAGGTACTAAGAGATTTTCCATTAGTAAAACAAGGCAGTAATAAAAGTGGATTTATTATAGATGTAAGAGATAACCGTGTAAATCCTTATGTGCTTCTTGCTAACAGAACTATTGGTCTTTCGCGTGGAGATACAAGTAAAAATGTAGGACTTGAAAGATCGTATGATAGTGTATTGAAAGGGCAGTCGGGTAGCAGGCTTATGCGCTATATGGCCGGCGCTTATGTGCCGGTTGATGGTGCCGAAATAGAACCTGAAAATGGAAAAGATATCATCACAACTATAGATACTTATATTCAGGATGTTGCAGAAAATGCATTGATGAAAATGATGGTGGAAAATAATTCGTTACATGGAACATGCATCGTTATGGAAACGCAAACAGGAAAAATAAAAGCGATTGCGAACCTGGGTAAAAGACCTGATGGAGATTACATTGAAGACTACAATTATGGACTTGGCAAAAAAACTGAACCCGGTTCAGTTTTTAAATTGGCTACATTATTATCACTTCTTGAAGATAAATATGTAGATACAGGCAGCATTGTAGATTGTGAAGGTGGTCAAAAATCTTTTTACGGGCTTCATATCAGAGACTCTCATTTAGGGACGCATGAGATAACGGTGAAAGAAGCTTTTGCACGTTCATCAAATGTTGCTTTTGCAAAGCTTGCTGATGAATATTATCATAATCAGCCACAACTTTTTTATAATCACCTGCATCATTTAAGATTGGATACTGTAACAGGTATTGATATTGTAGGCGCTGCAGTTCCATTAATAAAAAAACCAAGCAGTAAATATTGGACAAAAACTACTTTGCCTTTTATGGCGCATGGTTATGAAGAACTGATAACGCCGCTTCACTTGCTTATGCTTTACAATGCAGTTGCTAATAATGGAAAAATGATGAAGCCTTACCTCGTGAATTCTATAAAAGAAATGGGGATAGAAATAAAATCTTTTAAGCCACAGGTACTTATTGAAAAAATTTGCAGCGATGCAACGCTTGGCAAGCTAAAAGCGTGTATGCTTGCCGTTATGGAAAGTGAGCATGGCACCGGTCATCTTTTAAAAAGTAATGAATACAGCTTTGCTGGTAAAACAGGCACGGCAGTAACGGCCATGGATAATCGCGGTTATAATAAAGGGGCAAAAATTTACCAGTCTGCATTTATTGGATATTTCCCGGTTGATAATCCAAAGTACAGCATTGCAGTAGTGATTCAAAACGGGAATGAATCAAAATTAGCTTATGGCGGTGTTGTTTCGGGGCCTGTGTTTAGAGAAGTTGCTGATAAAATTTATGCGGAAAAAATTGGCAGCGAGCCTTTAAACAAATTGAGTAATTCACTCTACGAGCAAAATGGAGTTGATAGTAGTACTTATAAATTTTATGGACTGAAAACAGATCTCAGTAAAATTTTAAACATGTTTAGCTATACGTCAACAGATTCTGCAACCGGTTCCTGGAGAACAATGATTCTTGAAGGCAATCGTGCAGGGCTTGGTTCTGCAAATAATATTGTATCTGTTGCAAATAAAGTACCAGATGTAACAGGGCTTGGTTTAAAAGATGCAGTGTATTTGTTAGAAAATATGGGATTGAAAGTTGAAGCGAAAGGAAGAGGGAAAGTTATTTACCAGTCAATGGCACAAAACGCAGATTTTCATAAAGGGCAATCAATAAATCTTCAATTGAATTAATGGCATTGTTACAAGACATATTGTATAAAGTAAATCTTCTATCGGTAGCTGGGCCTTCCATTAGTGAAGTAAACGATTTGCAAACTGATTCACGGAAAGTAACGCCCGACACATGTTTCATTGCTGTGAAAGGAACACTTACCGATGGACATAATTATATTGAAACGGCAATTGCAAACGGAGCTTCAGTAATAATTTGCGAAGCGTTACCTGAAAAAATTAATAAAAAAATTCAATACATAGTAGTTGAAAATAGTGTAGAGGTAGCAGGAATTATGGCACATAATTTCTATGGACAATTAACAGAAAAAATTAAGCTTATTGGTGTAACCGGTACGAATGGAAAAACTACTATTGCCACATTGCTGTTTAAATTATTTACGGTACTAGGTTATAAATGCGGCCTCATTAGCACTGTTCAAAATCAGGTGGGTGAAAAAATATTATTATCAACGCATACTACTCCTGATGCTGTAAGCCTCAATAAGCTTATTGCGGAAATGGTTGCTGCGGGCTGCTCATATATTTTTATGGAAGTAAGCTCACATGCTTTGGATCAGCATCGTGTTGCAGGTTTACATTTTGCCGGAGGAATTTTTAGTAACATCACGCATGATCATTTGGATTATCATAAAACATTTGATGAATACATAAGAGTTAAGAAACAATTTTTTGATTCATTGCCTTCTTCATCATTTGCAATTAGCAATGCAGATGATAAACGTGGTGGCGTGATGTTGCAAAATACAAAAGCAAAAAGATATTTCTACAGCCTTAAAACCATGGCTGATTTTAAAGGAAAGATTATTGAAAATTCTTTGTCGGGTCTTGTATTAATGGTGAATGATGTAGAAGTGCATTGCAGGCTCATAGGTACTTTCAATGCTTATAACCTTTTAGCAGTGTATGGCGCTGCTGTTTGTTTAGGTGAAGACAAGCAAATTGTTTTGCAGGTGCTTAGTAGCCTCACAGGTGCAGAAGGAAGATTCGATTACATGATGTCATCAAAAGAAAAAGTGATCGGGATAATTGATTATGCACATACGCCGGATGCTTTACTGAATGTTCTTGCTACAATTAAAAATTTAAAACAGGGTGAAGAAAAAGTAATTACAGTTGTTGGCTGTGGTGGCAACCGCGATAAAACGAAACGGCCCATTATGGCAGAAGTGGCTTGTGAATACAGTGATAAAATAATTTTTACATCAGACAATCCACGTAATGAAGATGCAGCACAAATAATAAAAGACATGGAAGAAGGAGTCCCCATTATTGCAAGAAAAAAATACATTTCAATTGTTGACAGAAAGGAAGCAATTAAAACTGCAGTGAATCTTGCGCAGCAACAGGATATTGTTTTAGTTGCAGGAAAAGGCCATGAAAAATACCAGGAAATAAATGGAATGAAATATGAATTTGATGATAAAAAAGTGCTGCAGGAAATGTTTGAACTGATGGACAAGTAAAGAATTTTAAACTGAATAAAAGAATAAATGCTTTACCAGCTTTTTGAATGGTTCACTAAAAATGGAATAAAATTTCCAGGAAGCGGGCTTTTTCATTTTATCACTTTCAGGGTGTTGGTAGCAGTGCTTTTATCACTTTTTATAACAACTGTTTATGGTAAACGTCTCATTAATATTTTAAAAAGAAAACAGATTGGTGAGTCAGTACGTGAATTGGGTTTGGCGGGAGAAAAAATGAAAACAGGAACCCCAACAATGGGCGGCATCATTATTTTGCTGGGAATATTGATTCCAACATTGTTACTGGCAAACCTTGATAAAGTATATGTACGGTTAATGTTATTATGTACAGTATGGCTGGGCATTATAGGACTTGTAGATGATTATTTGAAAATAAAATCAAAGCGTATTGCAAGGGCAAAAGGAATTGATTATAAAAAAACTGATGCGGATGGGCTTGCGGGGAAATTTAAAATTTTTGGACAAATAATTCTTGGAATTATAATAGGATCAACTTTATATTTTAATCAAAATGTTGTGGTGAAAAGAGAACTCATAACAAATACTAACGGTTTAGCGTGGACGCCGCAAAGGGGAGAGCACAAGCTTAGCGAAGATACTATTATCACTGAGGGCAAAGTGCACAGGTTTGTTACAGTGAAAACACCAATTACAACTATTCCATTTGTAAAGACACATGAGTTTAATTATGCAAAACTTTTACCTGAAAGATGGGAAAATTATACATATATAATTTATATCCTTATAGTAATATTTATTGTAACAGCAGTATCTAACGGGGCAAATATTACAGATGGCCTTGATGGATTAGCTACCGGTGTAAGCGCAATAATTGGTTTGTGCTTAGGAGTATTTGTTTTTGTAAGCGGCGATGTAAAAGTTGCCGATTATTTAAACATAATGTATATACCCAATCTTACTGAATTGTCAATTTTTATTGCAGCTTTTGTAGGGGCATGTGTTGGGTTTCTGTGGTACAATGCTTATCCGGCGCAGGTTTTCATGGGTGATACGGGCAGCCTTGCACTTGGAGGAATCATTGCATCATTAGCAATTATCGTTAGAAAAGAATTGTTAATACCCATTTTTTGTTTTGTGTTTTTAATAGAAAATTTAAGTGTGATGATACAGGTTGCTTATTTCAAATACACTAAAAGAAAATATGGAGAAGGTAAAAGAGTTTTTTTAATGAGTCCATTGCATCATCATTTTCAAAAATTAGGATACCATGAAAGTAAAATAGCAGTTCGCTTTTGGGTGGTAACAATTTTATCTGTGGTGTTTGCAGTAGTAACATTAAAATTAAGATAATAAAAAGATGGCTTTACGATTTCAATATTTGTTCTTATGAAAACACTATTTGAAAAAGATTAAGCCAGCCAAATCCAATGATGTCCATTTTCTGACCTGTTAAATTCATGCCGTTGAAAAACCTTTTTTTAATATCTGTGCCTGATAAAAACACAGGATGAAAAATAGAATCGTAATACTGGGTGCCGGTGAAAGCGGTGTAGGAGCAGCGTTACTGGCAAAGCAAAAGGGATATGATGTTTTTGTGAGCGATAGTTCTTTAATAAATTCTTTGTTTAAAAATGAGCTTGTAATAAACAAGATTGAGTTTGAAGAAGAAAAGCACACAAAAGAAAAAATCTTTATTGCGGGTACTGTTATAAAAAGTCCCGGAATTCCTGAGAAGAACGAATTGATAAAGGAATTAAGAAGAAAAAAAATTGAAATAATAAGCGAAATAGAATTTGCTTACAGGTACAAAGGCAGCAGCAGGATTATTGCTATAACTGGAAGCAATGGAAAAACTACCACTACTGCAATGATTTATCATATCTGTAAGGTAGCAGGAGTGAGTTGTGCAATGGTTGGCAACATTGGTTATTCTTTCGCAAGGCAAGTGGCAGCAGATCCGAGGGAATTATATGTTGTGGAAATAAGTTCTTTTCAGCTGGATGATATAAAAACATTTCGGTCAGATGTAGCTGTATTAACCAACATTACAGAAGATCATTTGGACAGGTATGAATACAATTTTGAAAATTATATAAAAAGCAAATTCAGCATAATAAAAAACCAAACTGAAAATGATTTTTTTATTTATAACACTGATGATGAAATAACAATAAAATATTTAAACAAATTTTTAAACAATACCAACCCATTACCAATCAGTATGGCACACGAATTACCGCAAGGCGCTTACATAACGAATACAGAAATGCATATAAAATGGCAAAACGAAGAAATGACAATGAGTGTGGATGATTTCGCTGTAAAAGGGAAACATAACCAATACAATACAATGGCAGCAGGACTTTCAGCCGTTGTAATGGATATAAGAAAAGAGAAAATAAGAGATGCGGTGCAAACATTTGAAAGCCTTGAGCACCGTATGGAAAATGTGGCAACAATAAAAGGTGTTGAATTTATAAATGATAGCAAGGCAACCAATACTAACAGTACCTGGTATGCGCTGGAAAGTATGACGAAGCCTACCATTTTAATTCTTGGTGGCGTTGATAAAGGAAATGATTATTCTTTTATAAAAGACCTGGTAAAAGAAAAAGTAAAAGCTATTGTTTGCATGGGAAAAGATAGCAGGAAAATTCATGAAGCATTTGGTAAAGAAGTAGAATTAATAGTGAATACTGACAGTGCAAAAGATGCAGTACAGGCTGCATTTCATTTTGCTGAGAAAGGTGATGTGGTTTTATTGTCGCCTGCATGTGCAAGCTTTGACCTTTTTAAAAATTATGAAGACAGGGGTAAACAATTTAAAGAAGCTGTAAAAGATTTATAAAAATTAAAAATGAATAATTAAAAATTAAAAATGAATAAAACTTCCCCTGAAAATTATCCCTCTCCCCATCTGAACGGTTCATTCGGGCGGGCTTTGGAGAGGGGTTGGGGTGATGCCTTTAATCGCACCAAAGGCGATAAAGTGATATGGGCCATTGTGATTTTGCTTACTATGGTTAGTATTCTTGTTGTATATAGCAGCATTGGTTCGCTTGCATATAAAATGAATAAAAGCACAGAAAGCTATTTATTTAAGCAAGTTGGTTTTATTGCATTAGGTGTGCTCATAATTTATTTTGCACATAGAGTGAATTATACAATTTATTCAAGGGTTGCTACTATTTTATTTTTAATATCAATACCATTGCTTTTTTATACATTAAAATTTGGCAGCAGTATTAATGAAGCTAATCGCTGGATAAAGCTGCCAGTAATTAATATGACCTTTCAAACTTCTGACCTGGCAAAGCTTGCGCTCTTTATGTATATGAGCCGGCAATTAAGCCGCAGGCAAAATGTAATTAAAGATTTTAAAAAAGGTTTCCTGCCCCTAATCGTTCCCGTTATAATAATATGCGCTTTAATTGCACCTGCCAATTTATCTACAGCATTATTAATCGGCGGCATTGCCTTAATGCTCATGTTTATTGGAAGAGTAAGTTTAAAGCATATCATGCTTGTGGTTGGCACTGCATTAATTCCGATTATAATGCTCCTACTTGTAGCCACCCATTATTATAATAAGGAAGATCATACTTCAGGCGATTTACCTGCTGTATTAACTTTTGGAAGAATGCCCACCTGGATTAAGCGTGTGCAGGATTTTATGTATGCTGATAAAGCAGATGCATCTTACCAGGTGCAGCAGGCAAAAATTGCAATTGCAAAAGGAGGATTGTTTGGAAGAGGCCCGGGCAAAAGTGAGCAACGTAATTTTTTACCACATCCCTACAGCGATTTTATTTATGCAATTATTATAGAAGAATACGGGCTTGTGGGAGGAGGAATTATGATTTTAATCTACCTCCTTTTTTTATTTAGGAGTATACGGATTTTTCAAAGATGCCCGTATGCATTTGGCGCTTTTCTCGCAGTAGCATTAAGCTTTACGCTCGTGATACAGGCAATGGTAAATATGGCGGTGAATGTAAACCTGTTTCCAACAACAGGAGTTACGCTTCCATTAGTAAGCATGGGAGGCAGCAGTCTTTGGTTTACATGTTTTGCTATTGGAATTATTTTAAGTGTTGCCCGCAATGTTGAGCAAATGGAAGGAAAAGAAAATGTATTGGTAGCTGAAGAAGTGACTTCTTAATTAAGAAGAATGATCGCATAATGAGAAATGAAAACATGATTGATAATGTAGAAGATATTGTTCCGGAAACAAAAAATAGTATCCGGATAATAATTGCAGGAGGCGGAACAGGAGGACATATTTTTCCGGCATTGGCAATTGCCGCTGCTTTAAAAAAACAGGCACCGCACATAGAAATTTTATTTGTGGGTGCCAAAGGAAAAATGGAAATGGATAAAATTCCTGAGGCCGGCTATAAAATAATAGGCCTTACAATAGCAGGCTACAACAGAAGTTCTTTGATACGAAATATTACTTTACCCTGGAAGATTGTACAAAGTTTTTTTCAGGTTACAGCAATACTAAAAACCTACTGGCCAGATGCTGTTATTGGAGTGGGTGGTTATTCAAGCTTCCCGGTTTTGCGGGTTGCGCAAACACGAAAGATTCCAACTTTTATTCATGAAAGCAATTCCCTGCCGGGTAAAAGCAATATCATGCTGGGCAAAAGAGCAGCAAAAATATTCGTAGCTGCAGATGGAATGGAAAAATATTTTCTCACAAAAAATATTGTACTAACGGGAAACCCTGTACGAAATATTTTTTCAGAAAAAATTTCAAAGCAGGAAGCGCTGGAATTCTTTGGATTGAAGCAGGGAATAAAAACAGTTTTTGTTATGGGAGGAAGTCTTGGAGCAAGAAGCATTAATGAAGCCATTAATAAAAACATTGATGCTTTCAAAAAAAATAAACTGCAGCTTATTTGGCAAACAGGTAAGCTGTATGCAGATCGGGCAGCAAAAACAGAAGAGGAAAGAAATAACATTTGGACCAATGCATTTATTACGAGGATGGAATATGCTTATGCCGCCGCAGATGTAGTAGTGGCAAGGTCAGGTGCAATGACAATTGCTGAATTGTGTGTCGTGGGCAAAGCAGCGGTATTTGTTCCATACCCGTTTGCTTCAGAAGATCACCAGGCAGCAAATGCACTTGCCCTGGTAAGAAAAGATGCTGCATTGATGGTTAGGGACGCTGATGTAGAATCAACATTAATGAAAACAATTCTTGAACTGATACAAAATGAAAAAATGATTCAGGAATTGGAAACAAACATTTCGCGTATGGGTAATACAAATGCAGATGAAACCATTGCAAATGAAATTTTAAAAACAATAAGAATTAGAAATTAAGAATTAAGAATTAAAAAAAACAATATAGTAATCCATTTCCTCTCTCTCGGAGAGGGGATTGGGGTTAGACTTTATGAAAGATTATACAACCATATCACGTATTTACTTTATTGGAATCGGTGGCATAGGAATGAGCGCTCTTGCCAAATATTATTTGAGCAAAAATGCTTCTGTAAGTGGTTACGATAAAACTGTGACCATTTTAACCAGGCAGATGGAAAGTGATGGCATGAATATTCACTATGAGGATAATATTGAATTGCTTGATAAAAACGCACAGCTAATTGTTTACACGCCGGCTGTTCCTAAAGATCATAAAGAGCTTAATTATTATTTGCATAACAATTATGAAGTAATAAAACGCAGTGCATTGCTTGGTGAAATAACAAAATCATCATTCAGTATTTGCATTGCGGGCACACATGGTAAAACAACTATAAGCACAATGACAGCGCATATATTACGGCATTCAGGCTTCGGTTGCAATGCTTTCCTGGGGGGCATTTCAGTTAATTATGATACAAATTTCTGGAGTAGTAATAATAATGTTTCTGTAGTTGAAGCAGATGAATACGATCGCAGCTTTTTGCAATTGTCTCCAGATGTGGCTTTGATTTCAGCAATGGATGCTGACCATCTTGACATATACGGAACAAAAGAAAAAATGAAAAAAGCCTTTGTTGAATTTTCTGAGAAATTAAAATCAGGCGGAGTTTTACTAACAAGTTATGGATTAGGTAATAAGGAATTTTCTGCGACTAATCATATCCGTTATAGCCAGCAAAATAATATGGCTGATGCGTATGCTGCAAATATTACCATGCACAATGGCGGCTATCGATTTAATGTAATGATAAAAAACTGGATGCTCAGTAATGTAAAACTGAATATGGGTGGAATGCACAATGTAGAAAATTCAGTTGCTGCAATAGTAATTGCTCATCATCTTAATATTGAACCCGGTAAAATAAGAGATGCTGTAGAGGCTTTCAAAGGAGTTAAAAGACGATTTGAATATACTATTGGCCCAACGCAAAATGATGGATCAAAAAGTAAAGTAATTTTTATAGATGACTATGCCCATCATCCGCAGGAATTAAATGCATTGATTTCGGGAGCAAAAAGTTTATTTAGTAAAAGAAAATGCACGATTATTTTTCAACCGCATTTGTTTTCAAGAACAAAAGATTTTGCAAAAGAATTTGCTGAAAGCCTTGACCAGGCTGATGAAGTATTGCTTCTCCCAATTTATCCTGCAAGAGAAATACCGATAGAAGGTGTAACAAGTAATTTGATTTTACAAAACATGAAAAATAAAAATGCAGTTATAATTACAAAAGAAGAATTGGTGCAATACATGGAGGGAATATATATAAAATCAATGGAGAATAACGAAGAAGGTAATGTTTTAATTACAGCCGGTGCAGGAGATATTGATTTACTGGTGCAACCTATTAAAAGAATTTTATTGAAAAATAGTTTGTAAAAAATATGTTCACAATAAATAAATACGCAGTTAAAAAAATTCTTGTAGCAATGGTTTGGACAATCCTTTGCTCAGGAACTGTTGTATTATTAATTGCGGCTATTACTAAAAGAAATAATGAGCATTGCATTAAGGTTGATATAAATATTAGTGGCGTTCAAAATAATTTTTTTATAGACAAGAAAGATGTGATTTTAATATTGGAAAATGTAAATGGTGGAAAGCTAAAAAATAAGCCTTTGCATAAAATAGACCTTGCTTTAATGGAAACAGAATTGCAAAAAAGCAGGTGGATTAAAAATGCTGAATTGTTCTTTGATAATAATAATGTGCTTGAGGTAAGAATTACTGAGCGGGAACCTCTTGCAAGAATTTTTACAACAACAGGATTATCATTTTATCTCGATAGTTCTCTCACAAGACTGCCATTGAGTGATAAATTTTCTGCAAGACTTCCTGTGTTTACCAATTTTCCTACAGATGTAATTGTATTGACTAAAGCAGATACCGGCCTGGTAAAAGATATAAGAGCCATGAGTGAATTTATAAGGGCCAATCCTTTTTGGATGGCGCAAATTGACCAGGTTGATATTTCACCAAACAGTGACTTTGATTTAATTCCAAAATTAGGCAACCAGGTAATTCATTTTGGAACGGCAGAAAGATGCGAAGAAAAATTTAATAAGCTTCTCGCATTTTACAAACAAGTGATTGCTAAAATCGGGTGGAATCATTATTCATCAATAAGTGTTCAATACGATAACCAGGTAATAGGGGTGAGAAGAGGTGCCGAGGAAATTAAAATGGATTCTTTGCGGGCTGTTCAAATTATGAAAGACATAATTGCGAATGCACAAAAGCATTCAAATGATTCCACCAATATACAGTTAGTGCAGCCTGCAGATGATAACGCTAATATTAATATATCATCGGAAAAAGAAAATATTCCTGATGAAAGCAATGCGAAGAATAAAAAAAGTGTTTCTGTAACCCCTATTCATGTTCCTGAAAAACCATTAATTGAAAACTATCCTCAACACCAGAAGAATTCTCTGAACACACATCCATCATCTGTTGAAAAACCAGGTTCTGTCCCTTTGAAAAAAACAATTATTAAACCGGCAGCCTCAAAGCCGCCACAAAAAACAAAAGAAAAACCAAAGGCAGTAATGCCTCCAAAAACAGATTATTGAAATCATCTTTCATTCTTGAAAAAAAAAAAATGAAAAATTAAAAAAAAAAAAATAAACAAATAGAATTACACAGCCAATACGGCAATAAAAAAAACAAAACAAAAACATGAACAGCGAACAACCCATTATCGTAGGCCTTGACATTGGCACCACAAAAATTGCAGCCATCGCGGGCAGAAAAAATGAATTCGGCAAGCTCGAGATTCTTGGCTTCGGACGTGCAAACAGTAACGGTGTGCAACACGGCATGGTGTTGAACATTGACCAAACTATTAAGGCCATTCAAACTGCTTTGGAAAATTGTTATGCCAGCAATCCAAATCTTCCTATAACGGAAGTGTATGTGGGCATTGCGGGGCATCATATTAAAAGCCTGCAGACAAGAGGTGATATTGTACGGCAAAATACTGATGAAGAAATTAAGCAGGCAGAAATTGATCAGCTTGTAAATGATCAATACAAAACATACATCCCTGCAGGCGATCAAATAATTGATGTGATACCACAAGAATTTACGGTAGATAATTTTCAAAATATTCCTGACCCTATTGGTTATAGTGGCGTAAAAGTGGGCGCAAACTTTCATATAATTACTGGTGATAAAAATGCAATACGAAATATTAACCGCAGTGTAGAGAAAGCAGGATTGATAACAAAAGATCTGGTGTTGCAACCTCTTGCATCTGCAGCAGCCGTTATGTGTGATCATGATTTGGAAGCCGGTGTTGCTATTGTTGATATTGGTGGTGGCACTACAGACCTTGCTGTTTTTTATGAAGGCATTTTAAAACATACAGCTGTTATTCCTTTCGGCGGTGAAAATATTACTAACGATATTAAAACCGGCTTGGGTGTTTTAAAAACACAAGCCGAGCAAATGAAAGTTCAGTTTGGAAGTGCACTTTCTGATGAAGCAAAATCAAATGCATTTATAACCATTCCTGGTTTACGTGGCATGGCGTCAAAAGAAATAAGTGTAAAAAATCTTGCAGGCATAATCCAGGCTCGCATGAGTGAGATAATGGATTTTGTTTCTTATCATTTAAAGCAGGTAGGTCTTGATAACCGTTTGTTGAATGGCGGTGTAATACTCACTGGTGGCGGATCACAGCTTAAGCATCTTATCCAATTGACAGAATATGTAACAGGATTAAATGCACGAATTGGTTATCCTAACGAGCACCTTGCAGCAGGGCATATTGAAGAATTAGCAAAGCCGATGTATTCAACATGTCTTGGCTTAATATTAAAAGGTTATAACGATTATGAAAATAAACGCAAGCAGTTTGAATTGCAATATGCAAAAATTTCCATTCCTTCAGGTTTACAACAGCCAAGCATAGACGAAGTAGAAGCAGATGTTTCGAACCATAAAGATATTGTTGTTAAGCCGCGGAAAACTTTAAAAGCTTTTATGGATTCTTTCAAGAACGGTTTAATTGAAATGTTCAAAGAAGAAGGCGATAAAGAATTATAAAATAAAATAACCCATAAAAAAATTCCTTTTTCTTTTCCTAAGAAGAATAGGAATAATTACTAACCATTAAACAAAACATCCCTAACGGGAATAGGAGGTGCCTTACTATGATACATTTTGATTTGCCAAAAGAACAATCATCTATCCTCAAAGTGATAGGTGTAGGTGGTGGTGGCAGCAATGCTGTTAACCACATGTACAGCCAAAATATTGAGGGCGTAAATTTTATCATCTGCAATACAGATGCGCAGGCAATTGCTACCAGCATGGTTCCTAACAAAGTGCAGCTCGGCCCGCACTTAACACAAGGGCTTGGAGCTGGCGCCAATCCTGCCATTGGCCGCGAAGCTACCGAAGAAAGTTTGGAAGAAATAAAACGGATTCTTGAAGTAAATACAAAGATGGCTTTCATAACAGCCGGCATGGGCGGTGGCACTGGTACCGGTGGTGCGCCAATAATTGCAAAAATTTGCAAAGATTTGGGCATACTAACGGTAGGCATTGTTACTACGCCTTTTGCTTATGAAGGCAAAAAAAGAATTGCACAGGCAGAAGAAGGAATCAGCAAATTAAAAGATCATGTAGATACGCTTCTTGTTATAAGCAATGATAAAATGCGCCACCAGTTTGGAAACCTTACTATGAAGGCAGCATTTAGCAAAGCAGATAATGTATTGGCGACCGCAGCAAAATGTATAACTGATGTAATAAACAGCACCGGGCAAATTAATGTTGACTTTGCAGATGTATGCACCGTAATGAGAAAAGGCGGTGTGGCCATATTAGGGAGCGCAACTGCAGAAGGAGATAACCGTGCACAGAAAGCTATAGAGCAGGCACTTAATTCTCCGCTGCTTAATGACAATGATATTCGCGGTGCAAAATGGATTTTAATAAATATAAATTCTGCCGAAGGCGAAAATGAATTTACAATGGACGAAGTAGAAACCATACAAAATCATTTATTAAGCCAGGCCGGTGATGATACAGATGTAATTTTAGGATTAGGATATGATAATGCTCTTCAAAATAAAATTGGCATTACTTTAATAGCAACAGGCTTCGAGCATAAAGATCCATTTGATAAAAAGAAAGCGCCTACGGTTGAAGAAAAAGAAGACGAAAAAATTGTAATGGTACTGCAGCATCCTGAAGAAGATAAAAAGAAATACAGTCAGCCTATTTTTCTTTTTGATGAAAAGAAGGAAGAAGAACAGGCTGTAAAAGAAATAGCAGAACAAGAAAATATAGTTGAACAAAAAGGTTTCAAAAGTATAAAAGAAGAAGATGTGCATGCATTTATGCAGCCGGAAGTTGAAAAAGAAATGTCGCCAACAATCGTAGAAATACCTGAACCTGTAAACGTAAAATTACAAAGTGTAAAAGAGAAAATTACTGTTGATAAATCATCTGAAACGGTTATTCATTTCACTCTATCTTCGGAGCCTGATCCAATAACTGCTGAAACGAACCAACATCCTCCTAAGGAAACCGAACCTCTGAGCCAGAACTATAAATCAAATTCAAAAAATAAAGATGCTAGCACCGCCCCAACGTCAGGCGGTTACCTGGCGAAGCCTTCGCAAATTTATGCCGAGGACAAGCCAAAACCAGAATCCAAAATTGTAGAGGAACCAGCCCCGCTGATGATTTCAAAACAGAAAGACGAACCTGTAGTTGAAATGCAGTTGGTGGTAAAAAATTCCAATGAAGCGGTGGAGGAAAAGGAGGAAAAGAAAGTACACCAAGCAATGCCCATCATGATGTCATCTGTAGAGGAGCCACCGATAGGGGACGAAACAGATGATCTAAAGCGCCGGGCTATGGAGCGTATTGCGAAATTGAGAAATTTGTCTTTCAATGTTAACGCTACGGATCCTAACAATGAGTTTGAGTCGGTTCCTGCTTACCTCCGCCGCAATATGGAATTGCACAATTCTATTGCAGACGTGGAAAGTTTTTACAGCAACTATACTGTAAAGTCAGACGAAAATAATAAAGCTGAAATAAGCACCATCAATACATTTTTGGAAGGTAAAAAACCGGATTAACTTCGTTGTTGTGTGTACTATTTGTATTACCCCGGAGACTAAAAGTTAGCCGGGGTTTTTGTTGAATTTAAAAATCGTATAAGCATCGCCGTTATGATACAATATTTAAAAACAAAAATCGGTTGCTTATGCCAAAGTGTTTTATTTTTTATGTTTTTAAATAAAAAAAAGAATGTTTAAAATTATTAAAGTTTTTCTTTTGTTTGCTTCTTGTATTTATTTTTCATGCAATTCAAAGAAAACGTATAAAGAGCCAACCATAAAAATTGAAACAAATTTTGGTAATATTTTTGTTGAATTGTATCCTGCAAAAGCGCCAAAGACTGTCGCAGCATTTCTTTCTTATGTAGATTCAGGATTGTATAAAAACAGTTCTTTTTATCGCGTGCTTAAATCGGAAGATCAACCTTCCAATGCTTTTAAATCTGATTTGATACAAGGGGGTATCTGGCAAACAAATTATAAAAAGCAATTGAGCATTCCGGGCATACCACATGAAACAACAAAACAAACGGGAATACTGCATACTAACGGAACCATTTCTTTAGCACGCACTATACCGGGTACTGCCAGCACAGAATTTTTTATTGTAATAGGCGATCAGTCAGCTTATGATTATGGTGGCGATGCAAACTCTGATGGACAAGGCTTTGCGGCTTTTGGAAGAGTAATAGAAGGAATGAATTTTGTAAAACAAATTCATGAGCAGCCAGATAATGAAACCAGCTTTACTCCGCCGATAGAAATAAAAAATATTGTTAGATTATAGACTTTGAAAAACTTTTTAATTTATAGAAAACAACCCCAAAAATATTTTTCTGCCGTCAGTATTACCAAGTTTGCTGCTGCAGGCTCTTTCAGGATGTGGCATCATTCCAAAAACATTTCTTTCTTTATTACATATACCAGCAATATTATTGGTAGAGCCGTTAGGTGAATAATCAATTTCAAAAGAACCTTCTTTATTGCAATAGCGATAAATTACCTGGCCATGTTTCTGCATTTCATTTAGAATTTCTTCTTTAGCAAAGTATCTTCCTTCGCCATGTGCTACAGGTATTTTATAAATATTTTTCTTTTCTCCAAAAGGAGTCCCTTGGACATTTTTCTCTTCGTCTGTTATAAAAATATTTTTACAAACGAATTGCATATTACCATTTTGCAAAAGAACACCTGGAAGCAAACCACTTTCACAAAGTATCTGGAAGCCGTTACAAATTCCCAAAACTTTTCCTCCTTTATTTGCAAATTCAATTACACTTTGCATCATTGGGCTAAACCTCGCAATAGCGCCGCAACGCAAATAATCACCATAGCTAAAACCACCGGGCAATACAATACAATCTTCGGTATTGAACATAGAAATATCTTTGTCTTTATGCCAAAGAGAAATTACTTCCTGCTGCAAATCATTTTGTAATGCACCAATTATATCTCTGTCACAATTAGATCCCGGAAAAACAACCACACCAAATTTCATTTGTTTATTTTATTAATTTTTAAAAAGCAAAAATACAAAGTTTAGAGGTTTAGAAGTTTAGAAGTCTGAATAGAAATTAAAATTTTAAAGTGTTTTTAATTCGTGCAACTTGTCTGCCGTCAGGCAGGTTAGTGTATACAATTCCTGGCATATACATTCTTTATTTTTTTAGATACGTCATGTATATGACAAAAGCAAACATAATCCAATGCACTGTTGCAGAAATCCATCTTTTTTGCGGGTAATAAAAAAAGCATGCTATAAAAGCAGAAAGGGGCACAGTTGCTAAAATCCAATATTGAAAATTGTGGCTGCTGTTAATGAACGGTATAAATAAAGCAACGATTAAATACAGAGTCATAAGCCCCCAGCTTTTACGCACCTGCACCACTTGCCTCCGGGCATTTAACTGTACAAAAAAACCACCTATTCCTACAGAGATTAATATCATTAACATGCCTGTATATTGCGCATTGTTTTTAGCAAACAAAGGATAATTCACCTGAATACCCGGCACCTGGAAACTATATAATTTATCGCTAAGAAATAACCATGCAAATAAAAAATACCATGGTGTAAGAATGCCCAAAGCAGCGGTAAGCCATTCTGAAATTTTTGGAGGACGTGTAATAACCAAAGCAAAAATAATCAGCATGGCAAAAGCAAGCGATGGAAAATAAAAAAATGTAGCGATGCCTATAACAATACCTATATTATAAAGCGTTGATTTTGCATGTGGATTATTATAGAGGCTGCTCATTTTTGCCCAAACCCATATAAGTAAAGTATTTATTACAAGCGGGGCGCTTAATACATTCCATTCAGTAAAAAAAGAAGTAATAAGCAAGTAGCTCATCCCTGGCAGGTAATTTGGTTTTTGCATAAGCCTCCGGTCGTTGAGCAACCTGTTAAAGCTTAATGCCTGTGTATATAATAAAAAAAATGTAATAGCCGAATAACTTAAAGGATAACCATCAAGTGCAGGTTTTATAATACCCATAATATGGTTGAAAAGAAAGCCATCTGATTTTTGTATAACAGGAATTTGCGGAGAGATAAACCATACAAGTTTTAAAAGCAATCCATATACAAGAAGCATGAAAGTATTAAAAGGATTATTGGCCCGGAAGGTTCCTGTCACTACTGAGAGTTAAATTAAAAACTTAAAAGTAAAAAATTAATAGAGTAGCACAATAGAAAAATCATAAAAGAAATAATGTTTTCCTCTGAAAAAAATTTACCGCTCCTGATTTCGGTCGGTGAGGACACCGACCGAGGCTCCGCCGTAGTTTGTGTCCTCACAAACCAATTCAGGTAAATCTATTGAATAAAAGAAATAATATTTTGCTTTCAAAAGAAATTTATTGATATTCAATTTTTGCAAAACAAATAAAATTTCTATAAGTGCATGGCACTATAATTTGATAAGAACTTACCTGCTTTGCATAGCGTGGCATAAATTCGTAACCTCTGTCAAGGCTTCTTAAAGGCGGGTTCCTTACAACTGTTCCATTAGCAGAAACACTTTGATCATTTATAAGCTGATTTCGCCTTTCCAATTCATTAAATAAAAAATGCAACTGTCCGCCTGTTAGCATAATGCTGTAAGACAAATAATTATCATTATCATCGTCAAACTGTGATTTATGCACCACATTGCTCCAGATTAGCTCGCCTGAATTATTAAGATCAAGAACAACAATATTTTCATAATAATATCTTACTTGTGAATAATTGTTATAATACCTGGATCTTCCGTAATACCCAAAAGAAGATGGAGAATACAGGTAATAAGAATCATAGGGCGAGAAGGAAGGGTAGCCATACAAATAATCATAGCGGTTCCATGGATTACCGCGCGATTGGGTAGAATGATCTTCAGCAGTTAAAATAAAACCACCATCATTTTTAAGAATTACATCACGGATAAAATAATCATTAAAAGCAAGCCTTGCGCCACCTTCGGTTTTTGCCTGCTCTCTAACGGAGTCGCTTAGTTGCGCAAAATTTTGTGATACCAGCTTTTCATTTCCTTTATCCCAAACAGCCGTGTATAGCCCTTCAACATTACCATTTCTCTTTGCATAAAATAATGAATTGATGAGATAATGTTTATTTACATTATCTACTTTCAGTTTTATCTCATCAAGATAGTGACCTGAAAGATTCAAATTATTAAAAGCAAAAATATCTTGCTCCGGCGACTTTGTAACCAAATCCAATTTTTGAATATAATCTCTCGATCCTGATTTGGAACCTTTTGTAAAAACAAAATTTCCTGTATTATCAACAAAGAAATCACTGAAAATATCTTTACGATCTTCGAAAGAAGTTTCTAATCGTGACTTATGCAAAAGCTGAAGGCTGTCATTAAAAAGTAAAGTGGTAAAATTAAATTTATCATTTTTCTTCTGGATCTTATAAATCATTATTTTAGACTTATCCTCACTATTGATAGTGCTGTAAATTTTATTATCAGCAAAAAAACTTATGTAAGTAGTATCCAGTTCAAACGGTCCTTTTAATATTTTTCCATTGCCGTCAATTTTTGCAGCCATGCAATGTAAAATATTTCTTTTTTGAAATTGATAAATGATATAGGCAAAATCAGGATAAGCAACAAAGTCAACATTCATAGTTTTATCCGGCATAAAATCAAGAACTACCCTGTCTTTAAGTTTCATATCATTATCATATACACTTATTGCATATTTATTTCTTATGTTTTTATACACTAAAAAATTACTGCTTACCTTACCTATAATTTCAAAATCAACAGTCCGCACATCTTCATATTCAGGTTTGGTATAAGTTATTTGTTGTGAAAAAGATTCGTGCGTTATTAAACTTAAAATAAAAAAGATAATAATGTTCTTCATATTGTTTTCGTTGATAAGCTAAATTAAATGCTTTTAACTAAATAGTAAATTGAAATAATTTATAATAACATTACTAATTTACGATAAAAAAAATGCCTTTAGTTCTTATAACCGGCGGTACCGGTCTCATTGGTACAAAATTAACACAGCATTTAATTGAGAATAATTATGAGGTTATTATTTTATCACGAAATAAAAATAAATCTTCTCAAAATCCTAAAATAAATTATAGTTATTGGGATGTAAAAAAGGAGATAATTGATACAGCAGTTGTACAAAAAGCAGATTATATTATTCACCTTGCAGGAGCAGGTGTTATGGATAAAAGGTGGAGCGAAGAATATAAAAAAGAAATACTTGAAAGCCGCACGAAAAGCGCAGCATTCCTCGTTAAAACATTAAAAGAAAATCCGCATCACGTAAAAGCATTTATTTCAGCATCAGCTATTGGGTGGTATGGCGAAGATGCAAAACCGCAAATAAGAAAAGAAGGATTTGTTGAAACAGATGTAGCTGCAAAAGATTTTTTAGGAGAAACCTGTTTGCTCTGGGAGGCAAGCACAGAGCCGGTTACAGATTTAGGAATACGATTAGTAAAATTAAGAACAGGAATTGTAATGAGCAAGGAAGACGGAGCATTTAAAGAATTTAAAAAACCTTTAAGCTATGGTGTTGCTGCTATTTTAGGAAACGGAAAACAAATAATAAGCTGGATACATATTGATGATTTATGCAGGATATATTGCGAAGCTATGGAAAATAATTATTTGCAGGGAAGCTATAATGCAGTGGCACCAAACACTGTTTCTCAAAAAAATTTAATAGTAGTATTGGCAGAAAAACTTCGGAATAAATTTTATACTACCATGCATATTCCGGAGTTTTTTTTAAAATTTATTTTGGGGAAACGAAGCATAGAAATTTTAAAAAGTGCAACTGTAAGTGATAAGAAAATTAAATCAGCAGGGTTTACTTTTTTGTACCCAACAATAGAAGCAGCTTTGGAAGAATTGATTAAGCATTGATTTTTTTATTGCTATCTTAATATTATACTTGTGAAACTTTTAATGCATCTATTTTATCAAAGCTAAATTCTTCTCCTGGCATAACTATTACGCCGGTGCTTTCTATTTCTTTAATAAATGGATTATTTTCTGCATTATCTTTCGAATAAGGATGTAATTCTATATTTTAAAAGTGCAGCGAAAGGGCGCTACTTTTTCCATAATGGTAAATATGCGTCAGTGAATGAAGTGCTCCAGATGGCTAAATCTATATCACTATACTTATGCGGATTTCCTCTTACATAGCTTCCAAATAAATGGCTTTTTGAAATGGGAATCCTATTTCGGATAAAGCTTTTAAATAGCCATTTATCTCTGCTTCTATATCTTTTCTTCTAACCATTTTTTTAATATTGCTACTTTATCAATTTGTTTCTGAAGATATTTGGCTGTAATATTTTGATACAATTTAATCTTCTGCACTTATTTCCAACTCAATTCATCACATAGTTTTTGGAGGTCATGAGTATAAGGCGGAGTATCACTAACACTTTCCTTTAGCCATAAAGCGTTTAATAATTTTTCTAAAGTTAAATGAAGAGTAAATAAAGAAAGAGAATAATATTTTCCTTTAGCCAGATAAACAGCAGAAGCCAACTTTCGTGAGCACTCTCATGCCAATGTTTTATGTGCTTTTCCTTTGTCATAAAAGTAAAATTACATTAAAAGTAGAAGGAGGATGCTATGATAAAAATGCTGTAAAGAATATTTTAATAACAATATTTTTAGATGCACTTCAAACTACAAATATTGCAAACATTTTTCTACAAATCGTCTGTTGTAAATTTTTTCAAAGCGAAAAAATAATAACCGCAAATGTAGGCGAGACTTGCCAGCACTAATATGTATTGATCCGGTGCGCCTTTATAAATTATAGATTTTCCAAAAGGAATAGGCAGCATAACATCAGTTACCTGTAATGGTAAAAAATATCCTACAGGCGTTAGATTCATCTGGAAATTTATCAATGCCGTTATGAGCCATTCAAATATTAACCCGAATAAAAAGAATACCGCTATTGCAGCGCCGCTTCGCCTGAAAAGTACGGCGAGAAACATTGCAAAAGTTATATAGGCAACTGTTTGAATAAAAATGTAAACGATATTTTCAATGCCTGCAAATGAAAATGATGAACCGGTAGTAAGCGAGCCAAATAAAATGGCTACTAAAAAATTAAAAAATGTTGCCATTAAAGAAAAGAGAATGGCAAAAACAAATTTTACTGAAATAAATTGCTTCCTTGTCCAGCCGTCAATTATATTTTGGCGATGTGTTTTAAAATTAAATTCATTGGTGAGAAGCATAATGAAAAGTATGCCCGGAAAATATAATAACCAACTGCTCATCCACCCAACGGTTTCCCACACTTTTGGAAATGCATACGGAGTTCCTAAAAGCAATTGGCTTTGCGGCATTGATTGCGTGGCCAATTCATTAATATAATATCCTGTATAGTTTATGCCCAATATGGCAAATGAATAAAGGATGCTAAATACCCAGAAAGCTTTATAATTTTTTACTTTGAGCCATTCAATTTTTAATAGATGCAGCATGTTGATTTTAATTGTTAGTAAGTTCAAAAAACCGGGCTTCAAGACTTTTCTTTTTTAGAAGAAGATGATTAAGAACTACACCGTTAGTAAAGCAGTAATTATTTATTGATGCAAGATCAGCAGTGCCTACAGGAAAAAAAACTTTCACCATGCTGGCTTCTTTTGAAACTCTTATGTTGTTACCCATACCATTTAATACCTTGAATAATTTTTCATTGTCGGTTGAATTTACTTCTACCATATCTTCATTCGATAATATTTCATTTACATTTCCTGTTGTTACCAGTTCACCTTTTTTTAATATAGCTACATGTGTGCAAACCTTTTCTACTTCATCAAGCAGGTGGCTTGCCATAATAATTGTTTTACCCTGGCTATATAATTTTTTCATAAGATCCCTTATTTCTGCAATACCCACAGGATCAAGTCCGTTAGTAGGCTCATCAAAAACAAGCACATTAGGATTGCCTAACAGGCAGGATGCAATGGCCAGCCGTTGTTTCATTCCAAGTGAATAACTGTTAAATTTTGAATCTTTCCGTTTGGTAAGATCTACTATTTCCAATACCCGCGAAATATCTTCTTTGCCATGTTGTTTTATTTCTGCGGCTATCTCAAGATTTTTTACCCCGGATAAATAATGATAAAAATTTGGAGTTTCTAAAAGCGTTCCTATTCTTCTCCGATGCAGTTCGTTAGGCACTTCATCAAAAAGTTTGTATGTTCCCGAAGTCGGTTTTAAAATATCCATGATCGTTCCAAGCATCGTCGTTTTACCGCTACCGTTAGGTCCAAGTATTCCAAATACAGATCCTTCAGGAACTGTAAAGCTTACATTTTTCAGTGCTTGAATGCGGCCATAAGACTTTGATAAATTTTCAATGGTAAGAATTGACATAAGTATTTAAAATTGACAGGAGAATTTTAAAGATACAAAGGCAAAGAATAAAACCAAGGATTAATATTTGCTCATACATTAACTTTAATTTTTAAGCAATCTTAACTTCTATATGCCTGATTCCCCAAATCAAACTATATTTAGCCCTAATTATTAATCTAACTTATTTTTAATTTAAAACCACACACATGCTTAAAAAGATTTACTTCAAATTTTATACTCTATTATTTTTTCTTACTTTATTTTTTAGTAGTAATAAAATTTTTGCTCAATGCGGTGTTCCTCCTGCGAGTGGTTCAGTCACCATTTCTATAGCTAATAATGTTGTGAACTCCTATTATCCCGGGTTGGGCAATCCATTAGCAGGCAGCACTTCGTTAACCGTAGGAACGGCTGATGTGAGAGGAGATGCCACAGCAATTTCTGCCGGCGATCTTGTATTAATAATTCAAATGCAGGGAGCTGATATTAATACTAACAATTCTGATGATTACGGCAATAATATAACAGGGTCTCCAGCTACAGGTTATTTGGCTTCGAATCTTTATGCAGGTTATTATGAGTATAATACTGTTGCAAGTACTTCCGGGCCAACTATTACTTTTCTTTATTCATTAATTAATAATTATTATAACAGAGATTTTACACTATCAAATTCTATTCAACGATATCAGGTAATACGTATACCACGTTATTATAATTTTAAAATCAAGCCCTCAGCTTCTATAACCACTCCATCATGGAATGGCAGTACAGGAGGTGTTGTTGCTGTAGATGTTGTAAACCAGTTTAATCTTAGCGGCCTCATTGATGTTAGATCGAAGGGATTTAGAGGCGGTGGTGGAAAAAATTTAACCGGAGCCACTGCTGGTAATAGTAATGGTGCTGGTAGTTTAACTAATACGGATTACCGTTGGAATTCTCCCATAACAAATTCTGCAAATTTAACCGGTGGTGCAAAAGGAGAAGGGATTGCCGGAACTCCTGCGTATTATTTTGAAGATGGCACTTCTGTTACTGTAACTGGTACTGTTGAGGGGTACATAAACGGAAGTATGGGCAGGGGAGCGCCTGCTAATGGAGGAGGGGGAGCAACAGATGGATCTCCTGTTGGCGCTTCTACACAAAATCAATTTAATACTGGCGGCGGAGGCGGCGGAAATGGCGGAGCTGGCGGGCAAGGTGGTAGCGGATGGCATGGAGGTTCAGGCAATGTCACTACTTATCCAACGGGGGGATATGGAGGCAGTAATTTTTCTGAAAGATCTCTTCAGAGATTCATATTAGGTGGCGGCGGAGGGGCAGGTTCTGCAAATAACAGTATTGCATCTAATGAATATAACTGTAGCGGCGGCAGCGGCGGTGGCCTTGTGCTAATAAGAGCTAAAAGCTATGTTGGTTCAGGCAGTGTTCTTGCAGATGGATCAAATGCTCCGGGTGTTACAGCTACATTTACTCCTGCTCAAACGGACGCAGCCGGCGGCGGCGGCGGCGGTGGTACTATTATAATGGTTACCACTCAAACCGGCCCAACAGGATTAGCGAGTATTACTGCTTCTGCTAATGGGGGCGATGGGGGCGATATGACAAATTATTATGATTATGGTCCAGGTGGCGGCGGCGGCGGCGGAGTAATTATTACAAACGGCACCTTTTTATCTTCTAATGTAGCTGGTGGCTTGAACGGATTTACAAGATCAGGATCTGCTTTAGGGCCTATTGATAATAGTTATGGTGCAACTGCAGGTTCAGACGGTGTATTAATAAGTTTATCTTTTGTTCCGCAACTCGTTAATTCAAGTAACATAAGTTCACCATGTGGTGTGCTTCCTGTTACCTTATCAAATTTTGCTGCAAGGTGGAATAATAATACTGTAGATCTTCAATGGCAAATTACTAATGAAATTAATTTAAGCTCTTTTGAATTAGAGTATAGTAATGATGGAACTCATTTTTCAAAACTTGCATTATTACCTTACCACAACAATGTATCAGCGTATACTTATAGTCACCTTACTCCATCAGTAAAAAACTTTTACAGGTTAAAAATGATTGATGCAGATGGAAGATTTTTTTATAGCAAAATATTAAGTGTTCAAAAAAATCTTTCAGGCAATAAAGCAGTTTTAATTTATCCAAATCCGGCATACTATGATGTAACATTACAGGTTATTACAGGGAATAATGAAAAACTTTCTGTAAAGATTATTGACAATACAGGAAGAATAGTTATGAATAAGAATTATACAGTACTGGCAGGACAAAATTATATTTCAATTGATGGAATTAATAAGCTGCCCGCATCAAATTATATTGTAACAATAAAATCGCAATCAATTAATACAGTAGAAAAATTGATTGTTGGTAAAAGATAAGATTACAAAAAGAAGAATTAAAACCATTGGCCGGATCAGTAGGATCTGGCCAATGTTTTTTTGCAGAGGTTATAATCCTTTTCATTTACTAAGGAAGCTGGGCTTCATGCCATACACTTGAAAATTTTCCTACAACTGCAAAGCCCGATTTATTAAAATTTAATTGATTGAATTTTAAATCATCAATATCATTCTGTAAAACTTTTCGCGTAAATGGATTGATAGTTCCACCGGTTAATCCTGCCTGAATATTTGGATCATATTGAAATTGCGGATCCACTAAAGTGCCCCGTGGATACATGATTCCTGGCTGCCCATATCCGCGGATATCTAAATTTTCAGGATGATCTAAACCCAATGTATGCCCGTATTCATGCGCTGCTGTAGTTGAATTATTTAATAAATTTTCTAATTTAAAATATCCCGTATTGGAACCCAGCCCATCAACAAATGAAATGTTGCCGTATGCATATTCTTCAATTCTAAAATAATTATTGCGGGGATTAGTATTTTCAAAAACAATTTCAGGTTTGAGTAAGCTTTCATAAATTCCATCAATCTTAAAAAAAACTTCATAGAAATTTCTTTTAATAATGGTTTTGCCCTTTGGGAGATTCCAATGGTCTTCTATATCTTTTGCTATTTGCCTGCTCAGAATTTCGTTGGCGGCATTGCCATAAAAATAAATTGTGGAATGAATGATCAATAGATTATTTGCGGGCTGTAATTCTACTTCTCCCATAATTAATTTCTGATGGGCTTACCGGTTTTCAAAACGCTTTGCAAACGCTCAAGTGTTTTTCTTTCTCCGCAAAGACTTAGAAATGCTTCTCTTTCCAGGTTTAACAAATATTGCTCGCTTACCAATGTGGGTTCGCTAAGATCGCCGCCACACATAACGTACGCGAGTTTTTTTGCAATCAGCACATCATGTTCACTGATGTAATTTCCCCTGAACATTCCATTTATTCCTGCATATAACATGCCCAATCCCGAGCGCCCAAGAACTCTTATGTCAGTTCTCTGAATTGGCATTGTATAACCGTGATCAAAAATATCAATGACGCTTTGTTTGGCATCAGCAATTCTTCTTGATTGGTTCATACTGATTTCGTCTATGCCTTTCCGTAAGATGCCCAATTCATAAGCTTCATATGCGGAAGTAGAAACTTTAGCCGTACCAATAGTAATAAACCTGTTCTGTAATGGAATCGTATCGGGCTCATTATGCTGTACCGCATCGGAAGCCCGCAAAGCGAATTCTTTTGTTCCGCCACCGCCGGGAATAAGGCCCACGCCCAATTCAACAAGTCCGATATAGCTTTCAGCCGCTGCCTGAACTTTATCGCTATGCAGGCACATTTCGCATGCACCGCCAAGTGTTAACCCATGCGGCGCTACTACGACCGGTATGGAAGAATAACGAACCCGCATCATTGTATTTTGAAACATACGGATAGCTAAATCAAGCTCGTCATATTCCTGCTCGGCGGCATACATAAATATCATTCCAACATTGGCTCCTGCACTGAACTGTGGGCCTTCATTGGCAATTATTAGTCCTTTATATTTTTCTTCTGCAATAGAAATTGATTTATTAACGGCTTCCAATACTTCACTTCCAATGCTTCCTATTTTGGTGTTCCATTGCAAACCCACAACATCGTCTCCAAGATCATATAAGCTGCATGCCCCGTTAGTCCAAACAGTTTTTTCTTTTAAATCACTTAATATTATAAATGAGTCGCCACCCGGAAGCGCTTTATAATTTCCTGAACTAACGTCATAGTATAAACGCTTCCCATTTTCAATTTTATAAAATGAAGTATTACCTGCGTTGATAAAATCATCAACCCATTTTGCAACAGTATATCCTGCTGCTTTCATAGCTCCTGTCGTTTCTTTTACTCCCAGAATATCCCATGATTCAAATGCGCCAATCTCCCAGCCAAAGCCGGCTTTCATAGCATCATCAACACGATAAATTTCATCACTTATTTCAGGGATGCGATTAGATATATAAGAAAAGAGGTTGTAATGAAAAGCACGATAAAATTCACCGGCTTTGTCTTTTCCTGCAGCTAATAACTTTAATCTTTGTTTGAGATCCTCAATTGGTTTAGCTGCGTCTGTGGTTGTAAACTTTGGCTTGCTTCTTGGTTTATATTCAAATGTTTTCAGGTCAAGAACATAAATTTCTTTTTCTCCCTTATCTCCTTTTCTCTTAGCAAAAAATCCCTGTCCTGTTTTATCACCCAGCCAGTTATTCTCAACTATTTTATTAAGCCACGCAGGAATTTTAAAAGTTTCTTTTGCTTCATCATCTTGGCAATTTTCTGCAACACCTTTAGCAACTTTTACCAGCGTATCAATCCCTACAACATCGGCAGTACGAAAAGTTGCAGATTTTGGGCG
The DNA here is from genome assembly GCA_038244655.1 of Chitinophagales bacterium. Taxonomy (GTDB): domain Bacteria; phylum Bacteroidota; class Bacteroidia; order Chitinophagales; family Chitinophagaceae; genus Ginsengibacter. The sequence continues at coordinate 75,687 of JBBRTG010000010.1, read as the reverse complement.
GCCGATAATTGGTCCTGTCAAAGAATCTATCTCATCTATAGTTAAACCAATTTTATCCATTAAATGAAAGACAGACATAATGCTGAAAACCCCGATACGATTGGCTATGAAGGCAGGAGTATCTTTACAAAGCACGGTAGTTTTACCAAGATACAGATCCCCATAGTGCATTAAAAAATCAACAACTTCTTTATCAGTATAACGTGTTGGAATAATTTCAAGAAGGCGTAAATACCGTGGCGGATTAAAAAAATGTGTTCCGCAAAAATTTTTTTTAAAATCATCGCTGCGCCCTTCTGCCATAAGATGAATGGGAATGCCGGAAGTGTTGGAGGTAATTAAAGTGCCGGGCTTTCTATATTTTTCTACTTCATCAAAAACAAGTTTTTTAATATCCAACCTTTCAACAACTACTTCAATTGTCCAATCACAATTGGCAATATCTTTCATATTATCTTCAAAATTCCCGGTGGTAATATTTTTGATAACATCTTTTGTAAAAACGGGTGAAGGGTTTGACTTAATTGCCGCAGCTAACGCTTCGTTTACAATCCGGTTTTTTACAACTGTTTTATCAATTGATAAACCTTTTTTCTTTTCTGCATCAGTTAATTCTTTTGGTGGAATATCAAGCAACAAAATCTGCAAGCCAATACCTGCAAAGTGGCATGCAATGCGGCTTCCCATTACCCCGCTTCCTAAAACTGCAACTTTTTTTATATTTCTTTTTTGCATTGTATAAATTAGTTAAACAACTATTTAAAAAATTAAAGAGTTTTTTTTATTGTCTATTGTCAATTGCCAATTGCTCACTAACTCACTCCACTTCCATTCTCAATAATTTTATCAGGACTTACAAAATACAATTTACCTTCTTTATCTTCTGCCATTAAAATCATTCCATTGCTTTCAATCCCTTTCATTTTTCTAGGAGCAAGGTTTGCAACAACAACAACTTGCTTTTTAATTATTTCTTCAGGCGAAAAATGTTGTGCTATTCCTGAAAGTATAATTCTTTTTTCAAAACCCAGATCAATTTCAAGCTTTAATAACTTATCTGCCTTTTCAACTTTTTCTGCAGAAATTATTGTTCCTACTTTAAGATTAATTTTTGCAAAATCATCGTAAACGATTTCAGATTTTATTTTACCATTATCTAATTTAGCTGGTTCCATTTTTTTATTTTCTTTTTTAATTTTAGCTGCTGATTGTTCAGTTGCTGAAGTAACAAGTCCACTTTTCAACTTTTGAATTTGTAAATCTATTTCAGCATCGTCAATTTTTCTAAATAATAATTCCGGCGCTCTTAAACTATATCCAACGCTTAGCAGCTTTGGTTTTCCGGCATTATCCCAATCCAGCATTTTATCAACAACCTTCATTATATAAATCATTTTTTTTGCTGTAAAAGGTAAAAAAGGATTTATAAAAATGGCAAGGTTTGCACAAAGCTGTAAACAAATATGAAGACAATTGTCAACTTCGTTTTGTGCTTCTGTTGTCAACTGTCCGTTACCGTTAGTTTGCTTGGCAACTATCCAGGGTTGTTTATCCTGCATATATTTATTTCCTTTTCTTGCAAGGTCAATTACTTCAAATAATGCATCGCGGAATTTATATTGGTCTAATGAATTTTCAATTTTAATTTTAGTCGCTCCAAATTCATTTGTCATTTTTTTATCATCATCATCAAGAATATCCGGATGCAATGGCGGAACTTTTCCCTTGCAAAGCTTGTGCATCAAAACAAAAGTTCGGTTAACAAAATTTCCGAAAATTGCAACCAGCTCACTATTGTTTCTGTCCTGGAAATCTTTCCATGTAAAATCATTATCCTTGGTTTCAGGCGCATTAGCGCATAGCACGTAGCGCAGCACATCCTGCTGATTGGGAAAATCTTTTAGATATTCATCAACCCATACACCCCAATGGCGACTTGTAGAAACTTTTTGGCCTTCTATATTTAAAAATTCATTTGCAGGAACATTATCAGGCAAAACAAAATTTCCATGCGCCTTTAGCATTGCAGGAAAAATGATGCAATGAAAAACGATATTATCTTTTCCTATAAAATGAACAAGCTTTGTGTCTTCTTTGCACCAATAATCTTCCCATTTATCGGTAAGTTCTTTAGTTGCAGAAATATATCCAATAGGCGCATCGAACCATACATACAATACTTTTCCTTCTGCGCCTTGTAATGGCACCTGCACGCCCCAGTTGCTGTCACGCGTCATGGCACGTGGCTGTAAACCCTTATCCAGCCAGCTTTTGCATTGGCCATACACATTTGTTTTCCATTCTTTATGATCTTCGAGTATCCATTGCCGTAAGAAAGGCTCGTAATCCTGCAAAGGAAAATACCAATGCCTTGTTTTTCTTTTTACAGGAACTGCATTACTTAACGCACTGTGCGGATTTATTAATAGTTCCGGGCTTAATGAAGACCCGCATACTTCACATTGATCGCCATAAGCATTCGGGTTGCTGCATACGGGGCAAGTGCCAATGATATACCTGTCTGCTAAAAATGTATTTTTTTCTTCATCATAATATTGTTCTGTTTCCTTTTCTTCAAACAAACCTTTATTATACAAATTCAAAAAAAAATCCTGTGCGGTTTTATGATGAACAGGATTAGAAGTGCGGGAATAAATATCAAATGAAATACCCATTTGCTCAAAGCTGTCTTTGATAATGGTATGAAATTTATCAACTACCTGCTGCGGAGTAATATTTTCCTTCATTGCACGGATGGTAATGGGCACACCATGCTCATCGCTGCCGCACACAAATTTTACATCCGCTTTTTTTGCCCTTAAATACCGGGCATAAATATCTGCAGGAAGATAACAACCTGCCAAATGGCCAATGTGACTGGGGCCGTTGGCATAAGGTAAAGCTGCAGTTATTAAATATCGCTTGAATTCTTTCATATTACATAGCACGCAAAAATTCTGCGGGTTGCAAAAATACCGCAAAGGATTTCATTGCCCAAACAATCAAAACTCCCCGTGATCCGGAGAGTTTTGAATTATTTAAAAGATGATTATAAATTACTTGCCTGTTAATTCTGTAATACTTACCTGTGGTGATAAAACATTATGATCTTTCTCAACAACGATTTCTTTTGGTACATTGAAATCAGCACTTTGCTTAACATCAGCAGATGAAGCGCTAATTTTAATGCTGTACTTTCCTGCATCTGCAACCCATGAAGCACGCTTTGTATCAAAGGATGCAAGGTCTGATGCACTTAGATTAATATGTATAGTTTCACTTTGGCCGGGTTTAAGTAATGCTGTTTTTGCAAAAGCCTTTAATTCTTCTGAAGGCTTGTTTAATTTTCCTGAAGGAGCGCTTATATAAAGTTGCGCTACTTCTTTACCTGCAACTTTTCCTGTATTGGTAATTACAAAAGAAACTGCAAACTGGCCGCTAAACTTAGAAGAACTTAATTTTAAATTGCTGTATGAAAAATTAGTATAACTCATTCCATATCCAAATTCATAAGCAGTTTTAATTTTGTAAGTATTATAATACCTGTAACCAACATAAATACCTTCATCATAAGTAACTTCGGCGGGTATCAACTTCATTCCAAATGTTCCAGTGGTTGCCTGCTCTGAAAATTCTTTGCCGGGAAAACTTTTTGCTGAAGGCACATCATTATAATTCATGGGAAAGGTTGTTGCCAGCTTACCTGATGGATTTACTTTGCCACTTAACAAATCTGTAATGGCATTACCGCCTTCAAGTCCTGGTTGCCATGCAAGTAATATTGCATCAACATCATCCCGCCAGCTCGCTACTTCTATTACACCGCCAATGTTTAATACAACAATTACTTTTTTATTTTGAGAATGAAATGCATTGGCCACATTTTTAATTAATGTTTTTTCAGTATCAGATAAATTGAAATCATTTTCTAATTTCCTGTCCCGGCCTTCTCCAGCATTTCTTCCAATTGCAATAATTGCAATATCTGTTTCTGAAGCTTTTTTATTTATTAAATCATTCTCAAAAAAGTATTCAGTTACTGGTGGAGTGGGATGCATGAACTCTTCGAAAAAACTTTTCTTAGGATGCTTTGTATGTTCATCACTTAAATAATTTGTGTATATATTTTTTACTTCACCATCTGCAGTATAACCCGCATTGGAAAGCCCCTGCATTAATGAAACTGTATAAGCTTTGTTTACATCACCACTGCCTGTGCCGCCTGCAATCAATTCATAACCATTAACACCAAACAATGAAATGTTATGTGTGCTTTTATTTAAAGGAAGTGCATTGTTATTATTTTTCAATAATACCATTCCTTCTTCTGCAGTGGCACGTGAAATTTCTGCATCTTTTTTTAGATCGGGTTTATCAGAAAATTTATATTTTTTAAATGAAGGAGACTCGAATATAAGATTGAGAACTCTTTCTGCATTTTCATTCAAAACCTTTTCATCAAGTGTTCCGTTTTTTACTGCCTCAATAATTGCACCCGTTTGTTTCGCTGTACCTGGCATCAGCAAATCGTTGCCTGCTTTCATTTGTGCAACCGGATCTTTACCGCCAAACCAGTCAGTCATTACAAGCCCTTTGAAACCCCATTCTTTTCTTAAGATGGTTGTGAGCAAATCATATTCTTCAGAGGTATATGTTCCGTTTATTTTATTGTAAGAACTCATAACGGTCCATGGCTGAGATTTTTTTACAGCGATTTCAAATCCTTTCAGATAAATTTCCCGCAGCGCTCTTTCACTTACAATTGTGTTAACTGTATTACGGTTAGTTTCCTGGTTGTTTGCTGCAAAATGTTTTATAGATACACCAACACCGTTGCTTTGAATACCTTTTACCAATGCTGCAGCAATGTTTCCGGACATAATAGGATCTTCAGAATAATATTCAAAGTTTCTTCCGCCTAAAGGATTGCGCTGAATGTTCATGCCAGGGCCAAGAATAATATCCAAACCATAATCATGTACTTCCCTGCCAAAAGCAACGCCTATTTTTTTTACTAATGCCGTATCCCACGATGATGCAAGTAAAGTGGCAACAGGCCACGCCGTTGCATAATATGTTTTAGAACTGTCTTTGTTACGTATCGGATCAATGCGTACACCGGCAGGGCCATCAGACACAACAATTGAAGGAAGACCCAAACGTGGAATAGCAAAAGTAGTTCCTGAAGCGCCGGCAACTTTATCCTGTGTTTGGCCAATAACCGGTCCCTGCGGCTGAATACCAGGTAATTTAAAACCATTGCCAACAACGAGCTTTGCCTTTTCTTCTAAAGTCATTTTACTTACTAATTCTTTTGATTTGGCCGAATTATTGGGTTGTGCTGAAAGATGATAGCTAATCAACATCGTAAGAAAATAGGTAATTACATTTTTCATTGATAAAAATTTTTATTTTTCTTTGTGTTATTATGACACAATGATAAATAATTTTTTTGATTTGGTATAATTACATTTTAAATCTAATTATACACATTACTTTTATATATGGGATTTGATAAAGAATTAAGAGAACATTATTTTAAAGGGCATCAGAAATACCTTCGCCATATATCGGTTGACTGCATCATATTCGGATTTTATGAAAATGAGTTAAAAGTATTGCTGCTCAAAGCAAAATATGCAGGCAAATGGGCATTGCCTGGCGGCTTTATTTTAAAAGAAGAACACATGGACAATGCCGCACAGCGCATCCTGAAACAAAGGACAGGTCTCGATGAAATATATCTTCAGCAGTTCCATGTATTTAGCGCTCCTGAAAGATCTACCAAAAAGATTAACCAGGGTTTTTTAAGAAACATCGGAATAAAAGCTGATAGAAGCTGGATGTTTGAAAGATTTATATCGGTAGGGTATAGCGCTTTAGTAGATTTTACAAAAGTGAGGCCTGTAGCCGATATATTTTCTGAGGCATGCGAATGGTTCAATATTCATAAGATACCGCAGATGATTCTTGACCATCGCGAAATTCTCAAAAAGGCTTTAGAGAATTTACAGACTCAGCTCAATTTTCACCCGGTAGGTTACAATTTACTTTCTTTGAAGTTTACGATGCCTGAATTGCAAAAGCTTTATGAAACTATTCTGAACAGGAAATTAGACAGGCGGAATTTTCAACGAAAAATTGCGGGCACAGGAATTTTAAAAAAATTAGATGAGACAAAAAAAGGAGTTGCACACAAAGCTCCTTATTATTATAAATTTGACTTGCGTAAATATCAAAAAGCGCTTAAAGCAGGAATGGGCTTTGATCTTTAAACATGAAGAAATAATTAATGAAGCGAAAAGATTTTCTGTCTGCAGTAGTTCCAATAGGTATTGTGGTAACTGCTTTTGGTTCAGATAAAAAAATTGAGGATCCTGAACTCTCTGATAAAATAGCGCCCTATTTAAAGAAAGGAGATATTGTTGGAATAACATGTCCATCCGGTTATATCACTTTGGAAGATGTTCAGCCTGCGATTAATAAAATGAAAGAATGGGGTTTTGGAATTCGTGTAGGCGACACCGTTGGAGCTAAAGATTTTACTTTTGCAGGCACAGATGAAGAAAGAATTAATGACTTTCAAAAAATGTTGGATGACCCCTCTATTAAAGCGATTATGTTAGGTCGCGGCGGTTACGGTGCAGTGAGGATTATTGATAAAATTGATTTTACAACATTTGAAAAAAAGCCAAAGTGGATCATTGGTTTCAGCGATGCAACCGTTTTTCATTTACACATCAATCATAATTATGGTATTGCCACTATTCATTCTAAAATGTGCAATAGTTTTCCTGATGATTTTTTAAAAGCTGAACAAACACAAATTGATTCCATTGATTCAATACGCCAATGCCTAATAGGTGATGTGATGAAATATAATTGTCCTTCAAATGCTAAAAACCGCTGTGGCGAAGCATCAGGGCAATTAATCGGGGGCAATTTATCAATTATAGAAAACCTTGCCGGAAGTATTTCTGATGTGCATACTGCAGGGAAAATTTTATTTATTGAAGAAGTTGAAGAATATCTTTATAACATTGACAGGATGTTATGGAATTTGAAACGCAGTGGAAAATTTGATAAATTGAAAGGGCTTATTGTGGGTGGCTTTAATAAAATTAAGCCTGATGATCCCGGGGAGGAATTTGGTAAAACAGTTTATGAAATGATAATTGAAAAAGTAAAAGAATACGATTACCCAGTATGTTTTGATTTCCCCGTGGGGCATCAAAAAGAAAATTATGCATTAAAATGCGGCGTGAGGCATAAGCTGATTGTGAGTGAAGAAGGGACTACATTATTAAATTATTAAATTATTGACGAGGACTCCTGTGAAGAATTGTATATTGTTGAATTGCTGAGTTGTTTTGTAAATCTAAAATCTAAAATCTAAATCTAAAATTTGATAATACCACCTTATTTACAACCAGGAGATGCAATCGGCATGCTTTGCCCCGCAGGATATATGCCTCTTGAAAAAATAAATACTTGTATTGAAACGCTTACCAATTGGGGATTTCGTGTGGTGCCAGGGAAAACACTTGGGCACCAACATAATTATTTTTCAGGAACGGACGTTGAACGTCTTCACGATCTTCAGCACATGATAGATGATGAAAGTATTAAAGCAATTTTTTGCGCAAGAGGCGGTTATGGAACAGGAAGAATAATTGAAAAATTAAATTTTAAAAAATTTTGTAAGCATCCAAAATGGGTTATTGGTTTTAGTGATATAACTGTATTGCACAGTCATTTATTTTCCAATTACAAAATTGCTTCTTTACATGCGCCAATGGCGGCAGCTTTTAATGATGGTGAATTTACTAATCAATATGTGCAAAGTCTGCATGATGCAATAATTGGAAGAAAATGCAATTATAGTTGTGAAGGAAATATTTTGAATCAAAATGGAAAAACATCCGGAATTTTAGTTGGTGGAAATTTATCATTGCTAACGCACATCATTGCAACATCATCAGATATAAAAACAAAGAATAAAATTTTATTTATTGAAGAAGTAGGTGAATATATTTATGGCGTAGACAGGATGATGTACCAATTAAAACGAAGTGGTAAATTGAAAAATTTAAAGGGATTAATTGTAGGAAAATTTTCTGATATGAAAGATACCACTATTCCATTTGGGCAAACAACAGGAGAAGCGATAAAAGAAATTATTAAAGAATATGATTATCCTGTTTGTTTTAATTTTCCTGTAAGCCATGATAAAGAGAATTATGCATTAAAAATTGGGGTGAAATATAAACTGAATGTTTCAACAACTCTGGTTGAATTAAAAGAATTATAGACAACTATATTTGCTTCATGAAGTTTACCATCATTCGTTTTCTTAAAACAACTTTTATCAGGCTGCGGCTTCATGTTGTGTATTTGTGGTGTATAGGAATATGGCAACAGATGACGTGGATGACAAAACTCTCAAAATGGGCGAACGATAATAAAAAAATTGCCTTCAATGATTTCCCTTCAAAGTGGGATTATAATAAACGTTTTGATTTATACAAATACATTATTGAAAAAGAAGGATTGAATACATCAATAAATTATCTTGAATTTGGCGTGGCCGACGGGCACTCGTTCAATTGGTGGATGACGCAGAATAGCCATGCTGCTTCCCGCTTTTATGGCTTCGATACATTCACTGGTTTACCTGAAGATTTTGGTCCATATAAAAAAGGAACATTTGCCAACAGCAATAATATGCCGGTAGTGAAAGATGAAAGAGGAAAATTTTTCCAGGGGTTATTTCAACAAACATTGCCCGGCTTTTTAAAAAATTTTATAAACACCAACAAAACTATTGTGATGCTTGATGCAGATTTATATTCTGCAACTTTATTTACACTTACAAGCCTTGCGCCATTTCTTAAAAAAGATGATATTATTTTCTTTGATGAATTTGTTGTGCCCACTCACGAATTCATGGCATACCAACATTTCATAAATTCCTATTATTTTGATTTGGAATTGATAGGCGCTGCCAACAATTATTATTTTGTTGCTTTTAAGGCGAAATAATTTTACAACGATAAAATAGAATCAAGCTTTGAATGAAATAAAGGAAAGTCGTTAAGGTTATTGTGAGAACCTTTATCAATAGTATTAAATTCGTCGCCTGGTTTTAAAACTCTTTTTAATTTCTCTGCGCAACTGTAAGCAATTATCCAGTCGGAACTGCCATGAAAAATTGTTACGGGGACCTTTACTTCCTTGAGATACTCTCCGGTAGTAAGTTTAAAGTGCGACATTGCATTAGTAGGATATATGGGCGCATAAGTACTAAGCAGATCCGGAATGCTGTAATAAGGTGTTTCGAGAATAAGCCGCCTGCATTGTTTTTTTGAGGCAATGTATGCGGCGATACCAGAACCTAACGATTTACCATAGACGATAATACTGTCGTTCCCAAATTTTGAATTAGCAAGCTTATACACCTCTCTTGCCTGCAGGTATAAATTTTTCTCGGTTAATTCGCCGGTTGTTTTTCCATAACCAGGATAATCAACCATCCAGACTTCGTAGCCGTTTCTTGTAAAATTATCAGCATACTGAGCATAGCGATTTATATTTTCACGGTTGCCATGAAAATAAAGTACAACCCCTTTTGCAATTGAATCTTTGGGAAAAAACTGAACGAGATTAAGGTTGTCATTTGCATTAACAGCAATATTGATTTCTTTAAATGGGACATTAAATTTGTATGTATAATCCTGTCGTAGCTTTACAGGATGAAACATTAATTTTTCCTGCAAATAATACAATGCAATACCAACAGAACAATATACCAGTGCAATAATTTTTATACCACGAATGATTTTTGTTTTCTTTTTTTTTGTACCTGATATTTTTACTTTATCTGTCATTAATCTTTTTAATTTTTTAAAATATCCCTGATGAAATTATGGTATTCGGGAAAAGATGGAAGATTATTATGGCCGCCACCATCAATGCGAATCAGCGTTATTTTATGTGGATTTAATTGTTGAAGCTGCTCACTTTGTTTTATGGGTATAAGCCAATCTTTGGTACCATGAAGAATGTAAGTATGGCAATTCACTTTTCTAATCCATTTATCTGTTTGCAGTTGGTATCGCAAAACATATTTCATGGGAAGTATAGGAATAAATCTTTGTACTGCTTTCCTAAAACTATAATATGGGGCATCTAATATTAAATATCTTGGAGAGTTATCGCTGGCAAGCTTAGACGCAAACCCGCTGCCAAGGCTTCTGCCATAAACAATTATATGGTTTTCGTTATACTGCACTGAAAGTGAATCGTACACAACCTGCATATCATTAAACATAGCTTTTTCTCCCCGCATTCCTGTACTTTTTCCAAAGCCACGATAGTCAACGAGTACCACATCATATTGATACCTGTAAAAATCTTTGGCATATTTTGCCCAGCCCTTAATACTTTTTGTATTTCCATGTAAATAAAGAATAAGGCCGTTGGGTTCTTTTACATAAAAATGAAGCCCGTTAATTCTTACACCCGGTTCTATATCTATAAATAATTCTTTAAAAGGAACATCATATTTATAAAGAAAATCCTGCTTTAATTTTTCCGGCTTAAAAATAAATTTCTCTTGTATAACATAAACAAGAATAATGATGAAAGCATAACCCGCAATAATATAAATCAGCGTTGGAGACATTAATTTCAGTTGGCAGTGGAAGGGGCAATAGGCAATAGGCAATGGGCAATCATAGACTTCCTTAAATCTCAAATCCTAAATCCTAAATTCAAATTCATCTTCCTACACCTCATCTTCATTAAAAATACGTTTAAGTTTCAACTTGCTTACCGGGGCAACTATAAGAGGAAATTTTTCAACGGTTACATTGCTTTGTTCCAATCCGAAACCTCTTTCTTCGCTAAGGCTCAATTCTTTTAACCAGAAATATAATTTCATTATTACCCTTTCAAAAAAAGGTAATTCATTATCCTGCGAAAGAAATTTTTCCAATACTATAAACTGGAAATCTCCTACAACATTATTTCTTTGGAGGCTTTCGTACCGGCTGGTAATATTTACTTCTTTATTGGCTACCATTTCTTCCACCACTTTTCTAAACATGAGATTTATCCTTGGTTCCATACGAAATCCTAAACGTAATTCAACCCTTATAACTTCATTAGGAATAATAGTTTCAACACTAAACTCACTGGTATATGGATCATCCTGCGTGTCCACATGTACAAACCAATAAATATCTGCACGCTTTGGCTTCCTGTTTAAAATAGAATAAATGATTTTATGTTCAATTTCTTTTGGATTGTTAGCGCTGGTTAAGTAAACCAAATGTGTTGCATATTTGGGAATGGTTAAATCATTGCTAAGTTCCTGGATCATTGGAAGGTATTGCTCCATCCGTACAAATTCAATATAACGGTTCTTAACTTTTCTTGCCCTGAACCAAATATACATAATGCTGAAAAGGGCGCCGCCTACAATCAATGTTACAAAACCACCATGTGGAAACTTTTTAAGATTAGCAAATAAAAAACTTAGTTCGATGCAAAGGTAAACAGCCAGATACAGGTAAATTAAAAATTTAGGGGTGCGCCGCGATACAAGAAAATTTGCAAAAAGCATAGAAGTGGCCAGCATGCACAGCGTAATAGCAAGCCCATAAGCGGCTTCCATATTAGATGATGTTCTGAAATATATTGTGATGCCGCAGCAACCCAAAAACAAAACCATATTAATGCCCGGTATAAATAACTGTCCCCTTTCTTCAGTAGGATAATTTATTTTCATTTTGGGCCAAAGGTTCAATCGCATGCTCTCACTGATAAGCGTAAACGAACCACTTATCAAAGCCTGACTGGCAATAATAGCGGCCACCGTTGCAATTACAATTCCTATTATTTTAAAGCTTTCAGGCATTATTCCATAAAAGGGATTAAAGCCATCATCAATAAAATCTTTTGTAAAAATTTTACCAGTATGGCTGTGTAAAAGCCATGCACCCTGGCCGAGATAATTAATGATTAACGCCGTCTTTACATATATCCATGAAATGCGGATATTGCCGCGGCCGCAATGCCCGAGATCACTGTACAAAGCCTCGGCTCCCGTGGTACATAAAAATACTGCGCCTAATAACCAGAAGCCGCCGGGATAATGTATCAATAACCTGATACCATAGTAAGGATTAAAGGCTTTGAAAATGTATAAGTCATCAAAGATGTGTACAAACCCCAATATCCCGAGCATTAAAAACCAGGTAAACATAATTGGCCCAAACATTTTACCTATAGAAGCTGTGCCAAATTGTTGTGCAAAAAAAAGAACTGCCAATATACCTAATACAATATAAACGATAGTAGCATGTCCAATCTCACTAAAAAAAGGAATTTGTTTTAACCCTTCAATTGCTGCAGTAACAGAAATAGGAGGAGTAATCATACCATCAGCAAGCAAAGAAGCACCACCTATAATAGCAGGAAATACCAGCCATTTTCTTTGCCTTCTCACCAGGGCATATAAAGAAAAAATACCTCCTTCACCTCTGTTATCTGCTTTTAAAGTAAGAGTAACATACTTAACTGTTGTTTGCAAAGTAAGTGTCCAGATGATACAGGATAAGCCACCCAAAATAAGTTCCGGTGAAATTACTTTATCCCTGATAATGGCATTCAGAACGTAGAGTGGTGAGGTTCCAATGTCTCCATAAATAATTCCTAATGCAATAAGTAACCCTGCTCCGGTTACTTTATTGAAATTTTTGCTCACAGCACAAATTTAAGTTCTTAAAAGAAATTTTATACAAACATCTTTATTTTAAAATATCTGCAAATGTAGAGTGAATCATAATATTGACAAGAATTATTCTATAAATAAATTCGAATATAACTACTACCTTTTTAAAAGCAAATTCAAAACAAATTAAGACGAGTCTAATAAAAAATCCTCTTCAAAAATTTTGAAGAGGATTGCTGTTTCTTAATAAAGTATAAAATTACTATAGAGCTATTTGTTTTTCAGTCATCATTTTTCTTAAATTAATAAGACCATAGCGCATACGCCCAAGTGCAGTGTTGATGCTACAATCGGTTAATTTGGCTATTTCCTTAAAACTTAAATCTGCATAATGCCTCATAACAATAACTTCTCTTTGATCTTCCGGAAGCATGTCAAGTAATTTTCTTACTCTTTCATGGCTTTGAGCTTGCATCATTTTCTCATCAGCGCCTGCCTCAGCAAAATTGATTACTTCAAAAATGTCGCGGTCATCGCTTGTTTTAATAGAAGGGCTGCGTTTAATTTTTCTGAAATGATCAACACATAAATTATGTGCAATACGCATTACCCATGGTAAAAATTTTCCTTCATCAGTATAACGGCCACCATTAATTGTATCAATTACTTTAATGAAGGCGTCCTGAAAAATATCTTCGGCGAGATATTTGTCTTTTACCAATAAATAAATAGAAGTGTAAATTTTGTCTTTGTAACGGTGTACAAGACTTGAAAGGGCTTCAGCATCACCATCAAGGTAAAGGTGGATCAACTGTTGGTCAGATAAAGTGTTCATGATTTTCATAAACTGTTTGATTTTTGGTTTAGGATATTGTGCAAGTCAACCAATTAAAGAGAAAATAATGTGGGAATCTATTGCGAAGCGCAGAAGGTTCTTCAATTCTTTCAGGATAATTGGAAGACCTAAATTATGACAATAAATAAGACTTCCAAATATTTTTTAACTTTTTTTTTGTAATATTTAAATAAAGAGGAATACTACTCTTAATAAGCAGAGAGTAAAATTACGATTCGTTATTTTTGCTAATTACAAATGAATACAATTAAAGTTTCTGATAAAAAATCCGGTGATGCATCAAAAATTTTTAAGACCAATAATATATTAATAAAAGGAGCCAGGGTTCATAATCTTAAGAATATAAGTGTTGAAATTCCACGCAATAAATTTATTGTTGTTACAGGTGTATCAGGTTCCGGAAAATCTTCTCTTACCATAGATACTTTATTTGCAGAAGGCCAGCGCCGTTATGCAGAAAGCCTCAGTGCTTATGCAAGACAGTTCATGGCACGAATGAATAAACCTGATGTGGATTATATAAAAGGCCTTTGCCCTGCAATTGCTATTGAGCAAAAAGTAATTACCAGAACGCCCCGTTCTACGGTAGGAAGTATGACTGAAATATATGATTACCTACGACTCTTATTTGCAAGAATCGGAAAAACAATTTCTCCTGTTTCCGGACGGGAAGTAAAAAAAGATGATGTAGATGATGTTGTAAATGCAATTGTAAATTTTGAAAATGGAGATAAGGTTTTATTACTGGTTGCTTTTAAGCAACATCACAACAGGGATCTAAAAGAAGAGTTGAACATTTTAATGCAAAAAGGCTTTTCAAGAATTTATGCTGATAAAGAAATTATAAGAATTGAAGATTTGCAGGAGAAGAAAAATCTTTCCGGAATCTTTACACACAAAACACCTTATGTATTAATTGACCGGCTGGTTGTAAAAGATTTTGATGAAGATGATAAACATCGTATAGCCGACTCCGTTACTACTGCTTTTTATGAAGGTGAAGGAGAAGTAGTTCTTGAAATTAATGGCAAACAGACTTTGCATTTCTCCAACAAATTTGAATTGGACGGAATTAAATTTGAGGAACCTGTTCCAAATTTATTTTCGTTTAATAATCCTTATGGCGCCTGTCCTGTTTGCGGCGGATTTTCTTTGGTGCTCGGTATTGATCCTGATTTAGTAATTCCTGATAAAAGATTGAGCGTGTATGAAAATGCCATTGCTCCATGGCGTGGTGAAAAGCTCGGGCAATGGAAAGAAAGGCTTATTCGTGTAGCTAATCGTTTTGATTTTCCGGTTCATAAACCTATAATAGATCTTACCACAGCGCAATACAATCTTTTATGGACAGGCAATGAATATTTTTCCGGCATTGATGAATTTTTTAAAGAAGTAGAACAGAATTTATATAAGGTTCAGTATCGTGTATTGCTAAGCAGGTATCGTGGCCGCACGCTTTGCCCTGAATGCAATGGTTATCGTTTAAGAAAAGAAGCGTTGTATGTAAAAGTGAATCATAAAAATATTGGCGAGTTGTGTGAGATGCCCGTAAAAGATTTGGCTATCTGGTTTAATGAAATAGAATTATCAGAATACGATCGATCTGTTGCCAAAAGAATTTTAATTGAAATTAATAATCGCCTTCAAACTCTTTTAGATGTTGGTCTTGGCTATCTTACTTTAAACAGGCTTGCCAATTCATTAAGCGGTGGTGAAAGCCAGCGGATACAATTAACCCGTAGCCTTGGAAGCAACCTAACCAACTCATTGTATATATTAGATGAGCCTTCCATCGGCCTTCATACAAGAGATACAGAACGATTGATTGTTGTTCTGAAAAATCTGCGCGATCTTGGCAATACCGTTGTTGTGGTAGAGCATGATGAAACCATGATGCGGGAAGCAGATCATATAATTGACATGGGGCCGCTGGCAAGTCATTTAGGAGGAGAAATAATTGCGGAAGGAAATTATAATGCCATCGTTAAAAATCCTGAAAGCCTTACCGGAAAATATTTGAAAGGCGAACTGGCTATTGATCCGCCAAAACATATTAGAAAATGGAACCGCTCTATAACGGTGAAGGGTGCACGCCAAAATAATTTGCAAAATATTGATGTAATTATTCCTTTAAATGTATTGTGTGTTATAAGTGGTGTAAGTGGCAGTGGTAAAACTACCTTGGTGAAACAAATTTTATATCCTGCATTAAAAAAGCTGAAGGGAGAATTTGCAGAGAAAGTTGGATTAAGCAAAGGACTCACGGGTGATGTTGATTATATTTCTCAAATAGAAATGATAGATCAGAATCCTATCGGTAAATCTTCGCGAAGCAATCCTGTAACTTACATAAAAGCGTATGATGAAATAAGAGAGCTTTACAGCAAGCAACCCTTGAGTAAAATACGCGGTTACTTGCCAAAGCATTTTTCATTTAATGTGGATGGCGGCCGTTGCGATGCATGTAAAGGAGAAGGTGAGCAGGTAGTGGAAATGCAGTTTCTTGCAGATGTGCATTTAGTATGTGATGTATGTGGAGGTAAAAGATTTAAAGAAGAAGTTTTAGAAGTAAAATATAATGATAAAAATATTTTTGATGTACTCGAAATGAGTGTGGATGAAGCCATTTCTTTTTTTGGAAAAGAAAAAGCTTTTTCTAAAAAGAATGAAGCTACCGGTGAAGAAATTGCAAAAAAAATTCAGCCATTACATGATGTCGGTTTAGGATATATTAAATTAGGGCAATCGTCTGATACACTTTCTGGCGGCGAAGCACAGCGTGTAAAGTTGGCGTCTTTTTTAGGAAAGGGGAAAGGGCAGGGGCATCTGCTTTTTATTTTTGATGAGCCCACCACCGGCCTTCATTTTCATGATATAAAAAAATTACTTGCTTCTTTCAATGCACTATTAGAACAGGGGCATTCAATTATTGTTATTGAACACAATACTGATGTTATAAAATCTGCCGATTGGATAATTGATCTTGGCCCCGAAGCAGGAGACGGTGGTGGAAATCTTGTATATGCCGGTGTTCCTTCAGGGCTAAAAAAAGTAAAAGAAAGTTATACAGGAAAATATATTTAGGCCGTTTACCTCAACCTGTTACTCTCTTTAATTAATTTAGAATCATTATAAATTCCTTTTGCAGCTAAAATTAAAAATAGAATAATAAGAATATGTAATGCTGACCATATATTAAAATTACCTGCAGAAAATTTCTTAGTTTCTCTTACATACAAAAAGATAATAAGACACTCAACTAAAAGAGAGATCAATATAATTCTGTTTTGAACACTCCTGTGCCTGAATAAAAAAATATTAATAATAATAGCAGTTCCCAAAGCGCTTGTAAGAATTAATACAAAAAAGTTGTCTGCAGCCATCAAAAGGTGATAGCTATTATCAGTTATAAGTGTTCCACTGTAAAAAGCAAATTTTATGGTAAGGAAAACGGCAATGGCTGCCAATATCATCCATATAGTTTGTACACGTTGTATCATGAGAAAAATTTATACTGCGAAAATAAATCAACTTTTTATCATCAGCCCAACTCAGGGTAAAGCGGAAACTTTTTCATGACTTCTTTTACATCATTCTTTACTGATTCAATTGTTTTCTCATCATCAATATTCATTAAAACTTTATCAACGAAATCTACTACCGTTTGCATATCAGTTTCTTTCATTCCACGTGTGGTAACTGCGGGTACCCCTACCCGTATGCCTGACGTTACAAAGGGGCTCTTATCATCAAAAGGAACCGCATTTTTATTAAGTGTAATGCTTGCTTTGTCCAAAGTTTCCTGCGCTTTTTTGCCGGTAATATTTTTATTACGAAGGTCAATTAACATAAGGTGATTGTCTGTACCATTGCTTATAAGATCATAACCCTTGGCATTAAACGATTTTGCCATTGCCTGTGCATTTAACTGTATCTGTTTTGCGTAAGTAGTAAATTCTTCCGTTAATATTTCTCCAAATGAAATTGCTTTTGCGGCAATCACATGTTCCAGCGGGCCGCCTTGGGTTCCGGGAAAAACGCCCATATCTAAAAGATGGCTCATCATTCTTGTTTTTCCTTTTGGATCTTTTAATCCAAATGGATTTTCAAAATCTTTTTTCATTAAAATAATCCCGCCACGCGGGCCACGCAAAGTTTTGTGAGTGGTTGATGTTACAAAATGGCAATGATCAAAAGGAGATTTTAATAAACCTTTTGCAATAAGGCCTGCCGGATGCGCCATATCGCAATAAACAAAAGCGCCTACTTCATCAGCCACTTTTCTTATGCGCTCATACTCCCAGTCACGGCTATACGCAGATGCTCCGCAAATAATTAATTTTGGTTTTAATTCCCTTGCTTTTTGCTCAAGCATTTCATAATCCACCAATCCTGTTTCTTTTTTTACACCATAAAAATGTGCATTATATAATTTGCCCGAAAAATTTACAGGAGATCCATGTGTAAGGTGGCCACCCATGCTTAGGTCGAGGCCTAAAACCGTATCACCTGCATTTAATATAGCAAGCATTAATGCTGCGTTGCCCTGTGCGCCGCTATGTGGTTGCACATTGGCATATTCACAATTAAAAATTTGTTTTAAACGATCAATAGCCAACTGTTCCGATTCATCTACAAATTCGCAGCCGCCATAATATCTTCGCCCCGGATAACCTTCTGCATATTTGTTGGTAAGCACAGTTCCCATCGCTTGTATCACCTGCAACGATGTAAAATTTTCAGAAGCGATCAATTCAATCCCTTCGCGTTGCCTGTTCAATTCTTTATTAATAATATCAAAAACCAATGTATCTCTTTGCATAAATGAACTTTGCGCAAACGTACTTAAAAAGTTAATTAGTTAAAAAGTTAATTGGTTTATAAGTCCAAACTCATATTCTATTAGCTGAAAGAATGAAAAAAGAGAATTCAAAAATTTACTATATTCACTTCCCTTTTTGAGGAGTAAGATTATAAATTAAGAAAAATGAAGGCTATAATTCCGGTGGCAGGGGCAGGCACTAAACTGCGCCCCCACACATATACACAGCCAAAGGCTTTAATTCCGTTAGCTGGAAAAACCATCCTTAGCATTAACGTGGATCAACTGCATGAAGCAGGCATTAATGAATTTGTATTTATTGTTGGTTACCTCGGAGAAAAAATCCAGGATTATATAAAAGCAAAATAT
The DNA here is from genome assembly GCA_038244655.1 of Chitinophagales bacterium. GTDB lineage: Bacteria > Bacteroidota > Bacteroidia > Chitinophagales > Chitinophagaceae > Ginsengibacter. Next base: position 56,904 of record JBBRTG010000010.1, on the reverse strand, counting down.
CCGCAGCTAACCTGTCATTTTATTTATCAAAATGAAAGAAAAGGAACTGCTCATGCCATTGATCTTGCCAGGAAAATAATTGGTGATGATGAAGTTTTTATTGCATTAGGAGATACGATTTGTGAATATGAAATTAAAGAAATTCTTGATGCTCCTTTTTCAATGCTTGGTGTAAAGAAAGTAGATGATCCCCGAAGTTTTGGCGTAGCAGAAATTGATGATGATGGATTTATTACGAGAGTTGTGGAAAAACCATTTATCCCGAAATCGAATATGGCATTAGTGGGCCTTTATAAAATAAAAGATTCTTCGTTATTATTTAAGTGCGTTTCAAATATTCTTACGAATGATATTAAAAGCCATAACGAATTTAATCTTACAGACGCATTGGAATGTATGATTACCGGTGGCTCACGATTCAAATCTTTTAAAGTGGAAAACTGGTTTGATTGCGGAAGAAAAGAATCTTTGCTTCAATCCAATTCTATTTTATTGGAAAAGTTTGGGGGCACTATTGCAGAATCTAATAAGTTTGAGAATACCATTTTTATTCCGCCGGTAAGTATTGCTGAAGGTTGTGATATTAAAAATTCTATCATTGGGCCTCATGTTGCTATGGGAGAAAATACTATCGTACATTCTTCTATTGTAAAAGCGTCTATCATTGGTTCGTTTTCAAAATTATACGATGTAATGCTTGATGATTCTCTTATTGGTAATGATACCGAAGTAAAAGGAGAAACCCGCTCGCTGAATATTGGCGATAATACAGAAATTGATTTTGGGTAAGGCCTCACCCCAACCCCTCTCCGAAGGAGAGGAAACTAACTTATTATAAACATTTTTTTTTGTAAGACGTCTATCATATTTTGAAACCTTCTTACCTATTTTGGCAAACGAGCTTTTTTTCAAATTTTTTAAAAACGACATTAACAAGTGATATCCTTCTCTCTTGGGAGAAGGGTTGGGATGAGGCTTTTCAAATAATTCAATAATATTGTTCAATAATGTAATAATTTAATAATTGCAACATAATAGAATTACGAAACTCCTAAACATTGAATATCCAATAATCCAGGCCGGAATGATATGGGCAAGCGGATGGCGTTTAGCCAGCGCCGTTAGTAATGCCGGCGGTCTTGGAATGATTGGCGCCGGAAGCATGAATGCTGATGTGCTTGAAGAGCATATACAAAAATGTAAAGCTGCTACTGATAAATCTTTTGGTGTAAATCTTCCCTTGCTTTATCATGGAATTGATAAGCAAATTGAAATAATAATCCGCAATAAAGTATCCATTGTTGTTACTTCCGCAGGCAATCCTGAAACTTTTACAGCATATTTAAAACAACATAAAATTAAAGTGATACATGTTATAAGCAGCAGCCGTTTTGCAAAAAAAGCAGCGATTGCCGGTTGTGATGCAGTAATTGCCGAGGGCTTTGAAGCAGGAGGCCATAATGGAAGAGAAGAAACTACTACCATGATTTTAGTGCCGTTAGTTTGTTCTTCAGTTTCTGTTCCGGTAATTGCTGCAGGCGGTATTGCAACGGGCAGGCAAATGCTTGCCTGTATGGTATTGGGTGCTGAAGCTGTACAAATGGGAAGTCGTTTTGTTGCCAGTGAAGAAGCTTCATCGCATAGCAGTTTTAAGAATGCGTTGGTACATTCAAAAGAAGGTGATACCATGCTTACTTTAAAAGAACTTACACCGGTTCGTATGATGAAAAATAATTTTTATGAACAAATAATTAATGCTTATAAAAATGATTCAACAATTATGCAATTGCAGGAACTGTTGGGCAAAGGCAGGGCAAAGAAAGGAATGTTTGAAGGAGATATGAATGAAGGTGAACTTGAAATTGGCCAGGTAAGTGCCTTAATAAATAATATAAAGCCGGCCGCTGAAATTGTTAAAGATGTTTGGCTGGAATTCAATGAGGCATTGAGCAAGCCACTGAAATAAAATCTTATATTTGCTCGTTTTTAAAAGATATTGTACATCAACCCATTTCAAATGTTTTTTTCCAAAGGAGAGTTTGCCTGTAAAAAATATATTTTACTGATATTGTTTTCCGCTTTTTTATTATGTATTTCAAATAGCAATGTATATGCCCAGGTACCTTCGGAGTTGCCTGACTTGCCCATTGATCCCAATGCATTAAAAAATGCCTCTCCATCAGATCTGCAAAATTATTTGAGAGATAATAATCAACAGCAAAGGAAAGCAGGAGAAGATTTACATAAAAACATTTCAGATATTAACAGCAAAAACGTAATCGCAAAAGATAGTTTGCAAAAGGATGATTTTAGGAGAAAAGTTTCTAACCCCGATAGTGTTTACGGTGCAGATCTTTTTCAGGACAGGCAGATTATGGAGCTTTCTCAATTATCAACTCCTCCGCCTGATTACCCGATAGGGGTTGGCGATCACATAGTAGTTTCTTTATGGGGTGGCGCCGATTTTGAATGGAGTTATGAAGTTGCCCGCGATGGTTCAATTTTTCCACAGGGACTTGGCAAGATTACTGTTCAGGGATTAACCTTTGAAAATGCGAGAAAAATTATTTATGCGCGTTTCAGGCAAGTAGTGCCACCTGCAACAAATATAGCTGTAACGCTCGGGGCACCGCGAAGCATTGTGATTCAGGCAACCGGGGAAGTTGAAAAGCCAGGGCCGATGGTAGTTTCAGCATTTACTAATGCTTTAAATGTGGTTGCGCTTGCAGGAGGTATTACCAGGTTTGGAAATATGCGCAATATTCTTATTTCACGTGAAGGAAGAATAATTGATTCAATTGATGTTTATAAATATCTTACCACAGGCGATTTCGGAAAGCATCTTTATCTTGAAAATAATGATTTTGTAATAGTGCCTTTTTATGATAAAAAAGTGCTTGCATCCGGGCAGTTTAAAAGACCCATGTATTACCAGCTTAAAAGAGATGAAGGCATGAAGGATCTTATTAAATATACCGGGGGATTTACAACAGAAGCTTACAAATCCGGGGGTGCGATTATTAGAAATGTAAATGAAAAGCAGACAATAAAAAATGTAAACTTCAATGCAATAGGGTTAAGAGCTAATGGAGAAATTACTGATGAACCTTTATATGAAGGTGATGTGGTTGTAGTGAATCCTATAAACCCGGGACTTAGTAATAAGGTAATTGTAAAAGGAGAAGTTGCATATCCCAATGTATATGAAATAAGGAAAGGAGATCGTTTATTTGATGTTATTAACAGGGCAGGTGGTATTACTCCAAACTCTTATGTTGACAGAGCTTATGTTTACAAAGGCGCCGGTGATTCCACTAATTTAAAATCTGATAAAATTGAAGTTAGTCTTGCAGACTTTAATAAAAATGTAAACAGCAATTATAATATTCCAATAGAACCCAACGATGTAATAGAAGTATTCAACAGGAACCAGTTTGCTGATAAGCAGTATGTAAGTATAGAAGGAGAAGTTCGTAAGACCGGGAAATTTCAACGGTTTGGTGGTATGACGCTGAAAGACCTATTGTATTTTGCTAATGGGTTAAAGCCTTCTGCCGAATTTGGGAAAATTGATGTATCCAGCATTGTAGATATTGACTCTGCTCAGAAAGGTTTGAAGCCTACCAAAACTGTTATCAATACTTATTCTATAAAAACCAATTTAGAATTAGATTCTGTTACAGAAAATATTAAACTAAAACCTTATGATGAAGTGTATGTGAGAAAAAATCCAACATTTCATTTGCAGGAAAATATTAAATTAGATGGAGAAGTAAAATATCCAGGAACATATCCTAAGCTTAATAATTATGAACGGATTTCATCATTTATAGAAAGGGCAGGCGGCCTTAAAGAAAACGCAAATGCGCAGGGCGCAATTTTATACAGGATACGTGATACAGTAAACAGGGAAAATCCATTGCTGAAAAGAAACCGTACAAAATATATAAGAGATACCCTTGGTAAAATAGTTGACAGTGTTATTTTTGATCCTTCTGAACCTGTAAGTATTGATCTTGACAAAGCTTTAAAGAATAAAGATTCAAAGTATGATATGGTGCTGCAGGAAGGAGATATTATTTATGTTCCGGAAGTCAATTCTATTGTTTCAGTAAAAGGTGAAGTGCAGACCCAATTAAAAATTTTCTTTGATAAAGAACATACAAGACTTGGGTATTATATAGATAAAGCAGGAGGCCTCGGCGTAAGGCCTTGGCGAAAAAGAATCTACGTTACTTATGCCAATGGACGAAGCCAGCGAACGCATAATTTTGGATTTTTCCATTTTTATCCAAAGGTAGGAGCAGGAAGCATTATAGTAGTGCCTGCAAAACCAGAAGGTAAGAAGTTTGGAGAGTTTGCAACCCAGGTTTTGGTAACTTCTTTACCACTTTTCATGGCATATATTCTTACAAGATTATAAAGCGTTTTATGACAACACAGGAATTAACAAGAGCTATTTATCAAAGGTTAAGGAAAGTTAGTGTCATTATAATAATAGTTGGCATTGTAGCAGCCTTGGCGCTTGTTTTTTATGCAAAGCAAAAACCTGTTACTTATACATCCAGGTCTTCTGTTTTTCCTTTAACGAGCGGAAATGATAACAGCGCAACTTCATCAACACTAAGCGCATTGCTTGGTACAGAAACCACTAAAAGTTTTAGTGATGATGCCTCTATAAATATTATTGAGCTTGCTCAAAGCCGTACCACCAGGGAAGAAGTAGCTTCTATTCGTGATTCATCAATGAGAAACAAAACCATCGCTGAATTGTTAGTAGATGATATAAACAATCATCGCGGATGGTTTGAAGATAAAGTACAAATGCCCCCGAATCAATATGCACTTATAACATGGGCTGGTGAGGTTTTAAAAGATGGATTGAATGCATCTGTAAATAAAAATAACATGCTCATTCTTTCATATACCGGGCGCAGTCCCGATTTGGTAAGAGTTATCAGTTATGGATTCATTAATAAAATCTCCTTGTTTTATATTCAGCTTAAGCAGGAAAAAGCAAGAAGAGATTTTGAATTTGCCACCAGTAAAGTAGATTCTTTAAGAGATGTAATGAATTCAAAAGACAACCAGTTAATAGCAATTGATAAAAGAACTTTATTTACCAATACATTGAAGCTTGAGTTTCGTGTGCCTACAGAAAACTTGCTGGCCGATAAACAAATGATACGGCAACAATATGCACAGGCAGTCGCTAACCAACAAAATGCTGCCTATAAATTACAAAAAGCTACTCCGCTTATTAAAGTGCTTGATAAACCAGAACCACCTTATGATGTACAAAATAAATCTGCTGTCTTATTTGGATTAATTGGATTCTTTGCAGGAATAGTTATAACTGCTTTAATATTTGTAAGTGGAATCATTTTAAAATTTCTTAAAGAAGAAATTAATAAGGCAATCTTTGGAAGCAATTCAAAAAATACAACAACAACTTCTACCGCATCTGCTTTATGATTTTCTGAATAACCATTTTCCCATTTCTTTAAAGGTTACTTTTTTTCCGTATAATAAAATGCCAGTGCGATAAATTTTTGCTGCAAGCATGGTAGTTAAAATAAAACCTGCAACTAATGAAATCATGGAAACGAATATTTGCCATGGCGGCACACTGCCCGAAGGTATTCTTGCCATCATAACAATTGGTGAAGAAAATGGTATCATGCTTCCCCACACAGAAATAGGCGCATCGGGTTTTCCTGCTGCTGTAGTCATAATGACAAAAGATAAAACGATTGGCATTGTTATCGGCAACATCAATGATTGTGCTTCCTGCGGATCTTCATTTACCACACTGCCAACCGCAGCAAATAAAGAAGCATAAAATAAATAGCCTGCAAGAAAATAAAAAAGAAAACATGGAATAATAAGTCCCCAATTGGCTTGAAGCACCATATTTTTTGTATTCATAAAATTAAGCGCAGCACTGCTGGTAGCGCCTGGTATCATTGAAGAATTTATTGATTGTGCATGTTGCAAAACATCATGCGATATTAATGAAGAGGCAACAGAAGACAATCCTACAATCAGCACTATCCATATAAGAAGCTGTGTAATACCAACAGCAGCTATGCCTATAATTTTACCCATCATCAACTGAAAAGGTTTTACCGAACTGATAATTACTTCAGCAATGCGATTCATTTTTTCTTCCATAACACCACGCATAACCGCAGCACCATAAATAAATAAGGTTATATAAATTAATATGCCGCTGCCAAAGCCAATACCATAAGATAATCCTGAATTAGATTGCGCCGTTTTATTTCCTTGTTTTATTACGGGGCTGAATTTGTACAATTGCTCTTCATCAATTCCATTAATAGAATCCAGTATTTTTTTATTAATATTATTTTGAAGAAATGCTTTATTCCGTATAGAATTATTTATCTGATCTTTTATTTTTTCTTCTGAAGTAATGCCTAATTGCTTATCAGATATTAAAGAAATAGAATCATTTTGTGAATCATAATTTTCAGGAATTTTTAAAAAAGCTGAATAACCTTTTTCTTTAAAATTATTTGCATCTACGTCAGAAGGAAATTCATAAGCAATTACTTTATCACTTTGAAAATTGCTTTTGAAAATACCATTGTTATCTTCAACTGCTATCTTTTGCATGTCAACACTCTTAATGGAGAAATAGGCTGATGCTGCAATAAACCCGATAAAGAATAAGGGCAATAAAATAGTAGAAAGTATAAAAGTTTTGTTTCTTACTCTTGTTAAATATTCTCTTTTAATAACCAGCCAAATTTTATTCATTGTAAATGGGTAATTCGTTTATTAGTTTAGTTGTAAACTGGATTACAGGTGTCTGGCCACTGCAGTGGTCTGACACTTTATTGTACCGTTTCAAATTGCCTTGCGAGCTTTGTATCCTCAACCTTCTTTATAAAAATATCATTAAGTGATGGTAATATTTCGTTGAAAGAAATAATGCTGGCCCGTTGCGATAAAAATTGCTGCAATACATCAGCGGGTTTATAATTATCATTAATTTTTACGGTTAGAAAACTATCTTTTGAATGAACTATTTCAAAAATGTTATTGTCGAATGGTTGCGGAATTTCATCGAACCCAACTTTAAAAATATTTTCTTTGCAGTTGTACTTTATTTGTTTTACACTTCCATCTAAAATTTTTTTACCCTTATTTATCAATACAATATTGTTACAAATTTCTTCTACCTGTTCCATCCTGTGTGTGCTAAAAATAATGGTCGTACCCTTTTGCGAAAGTTTAAAAATTTCATCTTTAATTAAATTACTATTTACCGGATCGAGCCCGCTAAAAGGCTCATCAAGAATCAAAAGCTGCGGCTCATGCAAAACAGTTATTACAAACTGCAGCTTTTGGCTCATGCCTTTACTTAAGTCATCTACTTTTTTATTCCACCAGCTTTGCATTTCAAATTTTACAAACCACTCTTTTATTTTTTTCATAGCATCCTGGCGGTTCATTCCCTTCAGCATGGCAAGGTATAAAGCCTGCTCACCGATTTTCATTTTTTTATACAATCCTCTTTCTTCAGGCATGTAACCAATTTTAGAAATATCATTAACAGGATCAAATTTTTTTCCTTCAAATAAAATGTTACCGCTATCAGGATAAAATATTCCTGTTATCATTCTTAGTAATGTCGTCTTGCCGGCACCGTTAGGTCCCAGTAACCCAAAGATGCTTCCTTGCGGGATAGAGAAGCTTACATCATCCACAGCCTTTTGCGTGGCATAATATTTTTTAAGATCCTGTAATTCGAGTATGTTCATAAAATTTAATGTGCTGATTTGATAATATGCTAATTTGCTAATGTATTAGCAATTGATAATTGCAAATATCAAGGAAATGTTCAATAAAAGATATTGATTTAGTCAATTGGCACATTAGCACATTATCGAATTAGCTAATTTTTTCGCTACTCTTTCTCCGTCAATAGCAGCGCTCACAATGCCACCTGCGTAGCCTGCACCTTCACCACATGGAAAAAAATTTTTTAATTGCGGATGATGAAGCAATTCACTGTCACGCGGTATTCTTACCGGCGAAGAGGTACGGCTTTCAGTGGCTACCAGCACAGCTTCGTTAGTATAATAACCGCAATGGCCATTTCTTGCAGGCATTTTTTTGTTAAAAAATTTCAATGCTGTTTGCAAACGAATATTTATAAAAGGTGGTAATATTTCTTTTAGCGATGATGATTGAACGCCGGGTATGTAAGAGCATTTAGGTAACGAAGATGAAATTTTATTTTCAACAAAATCAATCATGCGTTGTGCAGGTGCAACAAAATTTCCGCCACCGGCAATAAAAGATTTTTCTTCAATTTCTTTTTGAAAATACATCATCAACAAAGGCGAATCTTTGTCTATTGCCAATTGCCAGTTGTTTATTGTTTTAATTACATCCTCAATTTCTGTTTGTACCACCATGCCGCTGTTGGCAAAAGGATTATTTCTTTTTGAGGGGCTCCATCCGTTTACTACAATTTCACCTGCATTGGTTGCTGCCGGGGCAATAATACCTCCGGGGCACATGCAAAAAGAAAATACACCACGATTGTCAACCTGGTCAACAAGACTGTAAGTAGCAGGCGGAAGTTCTGTTTCAACTCCTTTTCTATATTGAATATTATTTATTAATGATTGAGGATGTTCAATTCTTACACCTAAAGCAAATGGCTTTGCAATAATTGACAATTGCTTTTCATTCAGTAAAATATAAATGTCGCGTGCAGAATGGCCGGTAGCAAGTATAAATGAATCTGCTGTGAATACATCGCCATCTGCAGTGGCAATAGCATTAAGTGTATTATTTTTTATTATTAAATCAATAACTTTTTTATTGAAATGAATCTCCCCGCCGCAATCAAGAATTCGTTTACGCATAGCCGTTATGATGGCTGGTAATTTATTGGTTCCTATGTGCGGGTGTGCTTCATACAATATGTTTTCATCTGCGCCAAAATGAACAAACAAATTTAAAATGCGATCAACATTTCCACGCTTGGTGCTGCGGGTGTATAATTTTCCATCACTGTAAGTACCTGCACCGCCTTCACCAAAACAATAATTACTTTCAGGGTTTATAATTCCTTTTTTATTTAATAAGGCAAGATCTCTTCGGCGTGATCTTACATCTTTTCCTCTTTCAAGAATTACAGGTTTTATGCCAAGCTCAATAAGTTGTAAAGTTGCAAATAAACCAGCAGGGCCGGCACCAATTATAACAACTTTTTTTTGAGAGGTACTTACATCTTTAAAATTAAATTTTTGTAATGCACGTTGTTGAAATGGCTCATTAATAAATACATGTATATTAAGATTTATCCAAATGATTTTGCTTCGGGCATCCATTGATTTTTTGAGTATATAATATCCGGTAATTTCATTGATTTTTTTTCCGGTTGCTTTCGCTATATTTTCTATAACAGAAACATGGTTTGCTGCTTCATGAGGAAGAAGTGTAAGAGAAATTTTTTGCTGCATAGTGCCAGGTTTTTATCCTGAAACTTTTTAAGTTAGTGGGATTCTAAAACGGGAGATCATCAATAGCATCCTGTGAGGAAGAAGTAAACGTATCAAGCGGTTCAAGATGATCATCATCAGACGATGCTTCTTTGCCGGCTTGTAAAATTTGTTCTATACGCCATGCATCAAGATTGCTGAAATATGAAGTTTTACCATCTTTATCCCACTTGCTTCCTTTAATATTAAAATACACTTTTATCTCGTCACCCTTATTTACGCGATCAACAATATTGGTACGATCCTGCACACATTGAAATTTAATATAGTTGGTAATGGTTTTACCATTAATATCTTCAGATTTTTCAACAACGAATTCACGTACCTTAAAAGTTTCTGTGCGTTGAATGGGTTCAAATTTTTCCAACAGTTTTCCTGTTAATTCATAACTCATGTTTTATAATTTATTTTTTTAAAGGTATAGTCATTTATTTTAAAAGCAACTTCATTAGCCTGTAACCCCAAAAAATGTTTTGCACATTTAATTTTATTTTAAATTAAGTTTTTAAGTTCAATTTTTTTTGCAAATGCTTAAAAGATTATGCAAAAAATTACGCAATTTTCCTGTAAGCCAATGTGGACGTACTTATTAAAAATTCTTTTGAAATAAGTAACAAAATTGTTTTTTTTTTTAAAAGTACTATACTGTTTTTATCGTGATAAAAACAAAGAATAAAAAATTTTTTTTTCAACAAATTATTTTGATATTCGCTGTCTTACTTATAAAATACTTACAAATAATTTTTGTATCAATTTTTTAAGTAACCTCCAGGAAGCGGATGTATCTAAAAATCAAATAAAGGCTTGCAGAAAAATGGATAAAGCTTGCGAAACAGTTTGGCATAATTGTCTTAATATTATAAAGGATATAGTGGAATGGCAACATTACAAAACCTGGTTCGAGCCTATCTCTCCTGTTTTATTAAAAGAAAAAAAATTAACCATACAGGTACCCAGCCAGTTTTTTTATGAGTATATTGAGGAGCATTATGTAAACCTGATTGCAAAAACATTAAAAAGAGAATTGGGTAAAGAGGCACGACTTGAATATCGCATTATGGTAGACAGCGGCAACAGCAATAATAAACCTTTGATGATGGACATTCCAGGGCAGGGATATAAATCATATTCAAATAATGAAATGGATTTCCCATTGGTTATAAATAATCCTGTTAAAAATCCTTTTGTAATTCCGGGGCTTAAAAAAATGCAGATAGATTCGCAGTTAAATCCTGTGTATGTATTTGATGTTTTTGTTGAAGGCGATTGTAACCGTGTTGCAAGGCGTGCAGGAAAAACTGTAGCAGAAAAACCTGGTTCTACTTCATTCAATCCATTGGTAATATATGGCGGCGTTGGGCTTGGAAAAACGCATCTTGCACAAGCAATAGGCAATGAAGTAAAAAGGCTTCACAATAATAAAGTGGTATTGTATGTAAGCTCCGAGAAATTCATTAACCAGTTTGTTGATCACGGCCGCAACAATGCTATAAATGATTTTATACATTTTTATCAATTGATAGATGTATTGATAATTGATGATGTTCAGTTTTTTAACCGTGCAGAAAAATCACAGGATGCATTCTTTGCTATCTTTAATCATTTGCACCAAAGCGGCAAGCAATTAATTCTTACTTCAGATAAGCCGCCAAAAGATTTGGAAGGTGTGCAGGAAAGATTGCTCAGCCGTTTTCGCTGGGGACTTAGCGCCGATTTGCAGATACCTGATTATGATACCAAGATTGAAATTCTTGAAAAGAAAATGAAGAACGACGGGCTGGAGATGCCTAAAGAAGTGGTGAAATACATTGCATATAATATTCAGAATAATATTCGCGAACTTGAAGGCGCTTTGATTTCCCTGTTGGCACAATCTTCGCTAAATAAACGGGAAATAGATCTTGAATTAGCAAAAAAAGTTTTGAGAAATTTTATTAAATCATCATCAAAAGAAATAACCATAGATACTATTCAAAAAATGGTATGCGATTATTTTGACGTGCCTTATGAAAAGCTGTTACAAAAAACACGCAAACGCGAAATAGTACAGGCAAGGCAAATCTCTATGTTCCTTGCAAAAGCATTTACAAAAAATTCATTAAAAACAATCGGTGAGCATTTTGGCGGCCGCGACCATACTACAGTTATTCATAGTTGCCAAACGGTTAAAGATCTTATGGACACCGATACCTTGTTTAAAGAAAGCGTAATTGAGCTTCAGCAAAAGGTGCAGTTAGCTGCTATGTAAGAACCTCACCTTCTCCGAAGGAGAGGGAGGTAAACAATTCACAAAAAATCAGCATTTGTACTTTACATTTTAGCATTGTGAATTCATTTTCATTTTTATCATTTTGTAATCTTCTTGAGTTGTAATTTCCAAGGGCCTCTTTCTTAATTATTAATTTTTAATTTTCAATTTGTAATCTTACTTTTGCCACCCCTTAATAAATTAATTAGGAGAGGTGCCTGAGTGGCCGAAAGGAACGGTTTGCTAAATCGTCGTACGGGTTAAACTGTACCGTGGGTTCGACTCCCACCCTCTCCGCAAACCTTGGCCTGATTTGTATAAGGAATAAATTTCGGGGCGTAGCGTAGCCCGGTCATCGCGCCACATTTGGGATGTGGAGGTCGCAAGTTCGAATCTTGCCGCCCCGACAAGAAGAACCATTCAGGAGATTGAATGGTTTTTTTTATTGCCTTCAGTTATTTTCACTTGCAAAATGAATGATCAAAAAGTTGTTGGTGAAGAACGCATAATTAATACAATATAAAAGTAAAAAGAACCAATCTTGCACTCTCTATTTCAATATCTTTGAACACAATGAAGGATGTATTTACAAAAGAGAAAAGAAGCGAAGTAATGAGTAAAATCAGGAAGACAAACACAAAACCTGAATTACTTGTTCGCAGTTTTTTATTTAAGAATGGTCTAAGATTTAAAATTCACAAAAAAAATTTATCAGGTAATCCTGATATTGTTCTTCCAAAATATAAAACTGTAGTTTTTGTAAATGGTTGTTTTTGGCATGCTCATAAAAATTGCAAATACAATAAAATGCCAAAGAGCAATACAAACTACTGGATACCAAAAATTTTAAGGAATGTTGAAAGGGATAAAATAAATGAAAAACTATTAAGCAAATTGGATTGGAAAGTTCTTACAGTTTGGGAATGTGAACTTGAAAAAACAAAACAAGAAAATACTTTGGGCAAGCTACTTAACAAAATAATAATAGACCATAAATGAAATTTATTGATTTATTTGCTGGATTGGGCGGCTTTCACAAAGCCCTACATGAATTAGGACATGAGTGTGTTTTTGCAAGTGAAATCAATTCGCAATTACGAAAGCTTTATAAGGAAAATTGGGGTATAGAGCCAGTCGGTGATATTAGAGGAATTGTAGAGGAAAAAATTTATTCAATTCCTACGCACGATATACTCTGTGCCGGTTTTCCATGTCAGCCCTTTTCTCATGCTGGAAAGCAAGAAGGTATGATGGATATTGAAAGAGGAACTTTGTTTGATGAAATATTAAAGATTATTAAGTGGCATCGTCCTAAATACTTTATTTTAGAAAATGTTCCTTTCATTCAATATCATAATAATAAAAGCACTTGGGAATATATTGTAAAAAAACTGGAAACAAAATTATCCAATGGGTTACGCTATAAAATTGCACATAAAGAATATTCTCCTCATCAATTTGGAATTCCACAACACAGAAAAAGAATCTTTATAGCCGGAAGCCTTGAGGGGTTAGATCATTTTAGCTTCGATGAGGTAGATAGATTTAAAGTAAACTCTTTCGACATTAAACAATTTATAGAGGAAAATCCACAAGGAGCAAAGAAGGTCCCCAAGCGATATATGGATTGCATAAAACTCTGGCAGGAATTTATTAATAATATACCACAAGAAATTAGTATACCAGGATTTCCTATATGGGGTATGGAGTTCGGAGCTACCTATACATTTGATGATATAGTTCCATATCACATGAAAGTAGGTGAATTAGGAGAGCAAAAAGGAAACTTTGGAATTAGTTTGAAAGGTTTGATAAAAAGGGAGCAACTAAAATCATTACCAAGCTATGCAAGAACGAAAAAGAAATTTCCTGAATGGAAAAAAAAATGGATTAATCAAAACAGAAAATTTTATGATGAAAATAAAAAGCATGTTGAATCAGTAGTTCAAGAAATTTCAAAATTACCTTCACAAAGCTGGCAAAAACTTGAATGGAATGTAGGAGCTGCGGAAAGAGTAATTACAAATTATATTTTACAATTTAGAGCATCTGGGATAAGAATAAAGAAAGCTGATTGCTTTCCTTCATTAGTTGTTCCTTCTACACAAATTCCTATTATTGGTTGGGAAGACAGGTATATTACAAAGGAAGAAGCATTAAGGCTACAATCTTTGGAAGGATTGAAATTATTTGATAATGAAAATGAATCTTTTAAAGCATTAGGAAATGCTGTAAATGCAAAAATTGTTAAGTTGATTGCTGAAAAATTAATTATCAATAAAAAAGCAAATAACAATTTAGTTAAGAAACATCAGAATGATTTAATAATGTATCAGCATGAAGTTGTATAATAAAATTAACATACGTCCACAAACTACTATACTTTCTGTTCTAAAATTTTTGGAATATGAAACATGGTTTGCTTTAGCTGAATTCGTTGACAATGCCATTTCCAGTTATCTTTTAAATGAAAAAGAGTTAAAAGCTGTAAATGGAAAAGATTTTAAACTTGAAGTAAAGATTGAAATTAACGATGTTGAAAATAAAATTACAATTAGAGATAATGCCGCAGGAATCAGTGATACCGATTATGAGAGAGCATTTCAAGCAGCAGAGGCGCCACCGGATACCAGTGGTTTATCAGAATTTGGAATGGGAATGAAATCAGCGGCATGTTGGTTTTCCGATGAATGGACAGTAAGAACAAAAGCATTGGGAGAAACAGTAGAGAAGTCAGTTCATTTCAACATGAAAAAAATCTTTGAAAAGAAAATTGAAGAATTAGAAGTTGAAACAAAAATTGCAATCAAAAATCATCACTATACAATCATTGAATTAAGTAATGTAAATAAGATGCCGAGACGAAGAGGACTTGGTAAAGTGAAAGATCACTTGAAAAGTATTTATAGAGAATTTATTCGCAATGGAATTTTGATTCTGAAAGTTGACAATGAAGAATTGAATTATCAAGAGCCAAAAATTCTGAAAGCACCGAAATATAGTGAGCCGAAGGGAGAAGCAATCGTATGGAGAAAAGAAATAAATTTTCCAGTCCATGACGGTTTGAGTGTTAATGGATTTGTTGCAATCAGAGAGAAAGCGTCAACATCAGAAGCGGGCTTTGCATTATTTCGTAGAGGCAGAGTAATAGAAGGAAGTTTTGATAATGGTTTTAGGCCTGAATATATTTTCGGAAACCCAAATAGCTTTCGGTATCAAAGAGTATTTGGCGAATTACACCTTGAGGGTTTTGAAGTAATCTTCACCAAGAAGGGAATTAAATGGGATGAAAACTTAGAAGTATTTCTGCAATGTTTGAGAGACGAATTAGAACACAAGGATTTTCCATTGCTACAACAAGCAGAGAAATACAGAGTGAGAGCAACCGAGAAAGAATACAAGGCAGCAAAAAAAGCATTGGATGAGACCGTTGATGAATTAGAAAAGAAAGTTCCTGAAGCATTGACAGAGTTGCGAGAGAATCCAGTAGTAGCAGAAGAAAAACAAGAGTTAAGCAAAACAGAAAAAACAATTCATCGTGAGTTTGAAGTTCGTTTCAACAAAATGACATGGAATATTTCAATTGAGCTTTCGTATGATCCCTCACTAAAAGAATTGATTGAAGTTGGCGACCACTTGATAAAAGAGAAATCAAATAATACTTCTATTCGGCAAGTAGGAATTCGTTTATCATTAACTCATCCGTTCATGGTAGAGTTTACAGGAGTTGACAGCAATAAGATTGAACCGATACTTCGCATTGCAGCAGCATTCGGACTTTCAGAAGTTCTTGCAAGAGAAAGCGGAGCAAAAACACAATTGGAAGTCAGAAGAAATTTTAATGAGCTAATAAATTATTTAAGTAATCCCGAATAGATATGCCAGAGGTAATAGAAATTCAAGACAACGATGCCAACGAACAATGGAATCCTTTTGTTGGTGATGAAACAAACGAATTGCTTCGCAGCAATTCAAATCTTATTGACGGAAATAGAAATCTGTATGAAGCTGGGCAACGAGTTTTGGATGAAACATATCGCATCATGCAAGTGTGTGGGAATCCTGACAATCCAACCCACAGCGAAACAGGAATTGTAATTGGTTATGTGCAAAGCGGAAAAACGCTTTCGTTCACAACGCTTGCAGCGTTAGCACGGGACAACAATTATCAAATTGTAATTGTAATTGCAGGAACTTCAACTTCACTTTTTAATCAGTCAACAAATCGGTTGAGACGAGAACTAAGGTTGGACACACGATTTGACCGCAAGTGGACTTTGATTCCAAATCCGAGTGAGATAGAACATCAAGAAACAATTCAAACAGTTTTAGCACAATGGGCTGACCCAAATTTTCAAAATGAAAGATGCAGAACTTTGTTACTAACTGTAATGAAGCAGAAAGACCACTTGTTCAACATTGCAGAAATTTTTGACGGACTTAATTTGAATGGAGTGCCAACACTAATAATTGATGACGAGGGAGACCAAGCAAGTTTGAACACACTTGCGAGGAGAGCAGCACGACAAGGAATTGACATTGAAGATTTGACCGAGAGTGATGTTTCAACAATTTACAGACGGATAACAAGATTGAAAGGACTTTTCACACATCACACTTTCGTTCAATACACAGCAACACCGCAAGCGAATTTATTCATCAACATAGTTGACCGGCTTTCTCCAAACTTTATCAAGTTGCTTACACCTGGAACAGAATACACAGGAGGAATGGATTTTTTCCGACAAGAAGCACATCTTGTTGAAGAAATTCCTTTGACTGATTTACCTGCACCGAATCATCCGTTACACGAACCGCCAGAAAGTTTGATTGCTGCAATGAGAGTTTTCTTTTTGGGAGTTGTTGCGGGAGAAATTTTACAAGACCAAAGAAACCGTTCAATGCTTGTGCATCCTTCACGACTGCAAGGCGACCACAATCAATTCACAGAATGGGTAAGAGGAATTTGTAACAGTTGGAGAAGAATCTTGACAGGAAATGATGATGCAGAAAAAAATATTTTGATAGCTGATTTCAGAGAGGCGTATGATGATTTGAGAAGAACAGTTCCAAACATTTTACCTTTTGAAAGATTAACCGATTTCAAATTGGTTCATGCAATTCAATACACTCCAATCGTTGAAGTAAATTCAAGACGAGGTTCAACACCACAAATCAATTGGCAAGATTCGTATTCATGGATTCTTGTTGGAGGGCAATCAATGGACAGAGGATTTACAGTTGAAGGATTAACTGTAACATACATGCCGAGAAATGTAGGAGTTGGAAATGTTGACACGATACAACAGCGAGCAAGATTTTTTGGTTACAAGAGAGGGTTCTTAGGTTATTGCAGAGTGTTTCTTGACCAAGTTACAATTGATTCTTACAACGCAATAATTGACCACGAAGAAAATGTTCGTGAGCAGTTGGAAGAATTTGACATCAACAACAAACCTTTGGATAATTGGAACAGAGAAGCAGTGTTGGATATGATGCTGAATTTGACAAGAGCAAATATTCTTTATGACAACTTAGACCGAGATACCTTTGATGAATGGTTCAGGATAAATGCACCGCATGACACAGAAGGATTTATTGACACAAACAGAACAAACCTGTTTGAGTTCTTAACTCCAATTCAAAACAGTTTTGCAGTTGATGAAGGACACAACAACAGAACACAAGACCAAAGACATTTTGTTGCAAGAGTTCGTTTGCAGGACTGTTTGAGCAACTTGCTGAACAAATTAAAATTCACAAGAGAAAGTGATTCCGCTTCGTATTCAAGTTTAAGAGGAATTTTTAGAAGATATTTAGCTGAACATCCAAACGAAGAATGTTTAATCTACTTGATGAGTGCAAGAAGTTTGAACGACTGGACAAGAAGAACTCGTAGATTAACTCGTAACGATGAAATTCAACAACTCTTTCAAGGTAAGCAACCAACCAAAGACACATCACAGTTCAGAATCGGAGATGTTTATCCTGGCGATTCGGAAATTAAAAATGCAAATCTTGTTTCAATTCAGGTTCATCTTTTGAATTTGCGTGATACAGATTACACAAGTGTTCCCACACTTGCAATATGGATTCCCGAACACATTGGCACAGACATTATTCGCCAACCTGAAAACAGAGCATGAACTTAGTTGAGCTATATGATACGCTTGTAATTCCTGACGAAGACAACCAAAAAGTTTTCAATGCTATTCCTATTCCTGACTTTCCAAATTTCAGAGTTGCGATTGACATTGAAGGAAATCCTGTTTTGCTTTTATCAGTTGCAAATCGGTTGAGAAATATTTCTCTCAAAAATTTTCGCTTGAAGTATTTACAACTTCTGCAAAACATTGAATGCAAAATTTCAGAGGACGGAAAAGAAAGTTTTCAAACTTTCACAGTTGTTACATTCACAAGTGCGGACAGACACTTGCGAGAATATTTTCTTCGTGTTGCAGAATCATTCGTGAAAGCATTGAACATTAAACCGACACAAGAGCAAGTTGTTGAGACGATAAACAAGTTCGTTGAAGTTTTTCGTTCTCTTAATGACACTCCAACAAATACAGTTCACGGACTTTGGACAGAACTTTTCTTAATTGAGAGTTCAACAAATCCAAAAACTCTATTGAACTATTGGCACAGCATACCAGAGGAAAAATTTGATTTCAATTCTGGAGCAGAAAAAATTGAAGTGAAAAGCAATTCAAACTTTGAACGCATACACACATTTTCAGCCGAGCAATTAAATCCACCGACAGACACACAGGTTTTGATTGCATCTGTTTTTATCAGGCAAAACAATACAGGAAAAAATATTCAACAAATCATTGACAGCATAACTGCAAAAGTTCAAGACGACTTTGAACTTACTGACAAGTTGAATAACATTGTTTGTAGAACGCTTGGAAATTCTTTAGAGCAATCAATCAAAATTAAATTTGATTATCAGATTTCAAAAGATTCATTGCAGTTTTACAAGCATCAAGACATAAAGAAGATTGAAGAAATTTATATTCCGTCAGAAGTTGCTGAAGTGAGATACAAATCTGATTTATCAGAAGTCAAATCAATAGACATCACGACATTAGAAGCGAATGGAATTTTATTCAGAAGCATATATCCAAAGTTTCAAAAATAAAACCGTATTCTTAAAAACTAAAATCTCTTAATGCTCTCCATTCAAATCATCCTCCTCATCCTCACGATTTTTTTAATCCTAAACATCTTTCTCACGCTCAAAGCAGGGAATAAAGAAGCAGGCAATGAACTAAATAAAACAGCGGAAACATAAAAAGTTAGAAGCCGAAAGACAAAGTATATTCTAAAGAAACATTTAATATAAACGGGGTTTAATTTTAGTTTACATCCCTCTCTTTAATGTAAACCAAATACGATTTTAGTTTACATTCAGCATTAAGATGTAAACTAACTTTAGGTTTAGTATCTTTTGATTTTACTACAATTAATTACAGCAATAACAATCTATAATTCATATCAATGCTCTCCATTCAAATCATCCTTACAATTCTCTTAATCGTAAACATCTTTCTCACCATCAAAGCAGTAAATAAAGAAGCAGGCATGAATTAAATGAAGTAAAAAATTTATTCTAAAATTACTAATGCCTTTATTTTTCAACAAGCTTATCCCTTCATATCTCATAAGTTATCTTTGAATCATGCCCAATATCAAACTTTTTGAAAGCAAAAAAATCCGTAGCCATTGGGATGCAGAACAGGAGAAATGGTATTTCTCTGTAGTGGACGTAATTCAAATACTCACAGATAGTGAGCGCCCCAGAAAGTACTGGGATGATTTGAAAAGAAAACTTAAAACTTAAGGAAGTGAGTTGTCCTCAAAAATCGGACAACTGAAATAGGAATGGGTCTGTTACATTTTGTAACTAACTAACTAACATTATGAACAGCATACATTATTTAAAAATAAAAACCAAAGAAAATGAAATGCCCCAAAAAATCGGACAGTAAATTTTTTTCATTAATTCAATTAAACTAACGCTCACTGCTAAACGCAGATGAATTTGCTACCTGATTTTTTTATTGCTGCAGCTCAATACAGCAAAGGGTTTTGTCAAATTCCATTTTGTAAAGTGTTTCTACTCGTTAAGCAGGAAATTTACTGCTAAGTGATTTTACCCTAATATTTTCTGCCCCAATAATGCATACTTCCAATCCGTTTATATGTAGCATATGAATTGATCCCTGAATGAAGCTAAGCCTTTTAAAACACCGAGTATGCAAAAATTTTACTTATTTATTTTACTTTCATTTTGTTTCTGCAGCATCTTCCCGAAAACTTCTCAAAGCCAAAGTTGTTCGCAGTTGAGCGCAACATTTACTACCTATGAATCACGTTGTGCTGCTACAGGTTCTATAAAAGTGTTTGCTACAGGCGGCTCAGGTTCTTACAAATACAAAACAATTGGCCCCGTAAATTCCAATTTTACTACACTCGATTCTATTACCGGTTTATCAGCAGGAACCTATACTATTGTTATTAACGATATTGTTACCAACTGTACCTACACTAAAACCGGCGTAATAGTTTCAGGAACGTATGAAGATCCAAGATTTACATTAACGCATATTGATGTAAGCTGTGATCAAGGTAGTAATGGAAGTATTGCAATGAATGATCAGCAAAACGGCAGATCACCATTTGTATATACTATAGTTGCTCCGTCACCAATGGGCGTAGGCACATCAAACAGCACCGGTTCTTTTAATAATTTAATTGCAGGTAATTACAGCATACAATTAACCGACTCATGTGGGGGAATTCAAACAAGGCAAATCACTATAAATGATTATACCTGGCGGATTGATTCGGAGGTGTTCAATAAAATAAATTGTGATTCTGCAACGGGTTATATAAAAGTTGCTGATAGCCGCGGCAATATAAGTATAGCAGGAGGAATCCCGGGTTTTACTTATGGTATTGTAAGGCAGCCCGGCGATACTATCTGGTCTGCAAGCCCCTTCTTTACATTTAACCTTGCAGGAGTTTCTACTTTCGATATTATTGCGAAGGATGCATGTGGTATAATTAAAAAAACTACAGCTTCCGTTAATTTAATTCCTTCTGTAGGCGCCATTGTAAATATTTTTAATAAAACCTGTAACTCATTTTCAGCATCATTAACCAACATTGTAAATTTTTTCAACCCGGCTTTCTGCCTATATGATAACAATAATGTTTTATTAAGATGTAATTCAACGGGAATTTTTAATAATCTTCCTTATGGCAGTTATTGCATACATGCATTTGATGAATGTACGGATACTTCAATACAAAGATGTTTTATTGCAACACCATCTGTATCTGTTGGAGATAATGTTGTTATAAGTAATAAAATTTGCCAGTCTTTCACCGCCGGTATCACTGGGCAAAATGGTTTAACCAATCCGAATTATTGTTTATATGATTCTGCAAATACATTAATAACCTGTAATACAACAGGCGTATTTGATAGCCTGGCCTATGGAAATTATTGCATCCGAACCAAGGATGGTTGTATTGATACAACTATTACAAGATGTTTTAATGCTAAACGTCCTGCACCCATTGTTGATTCAATCATTCCTTCGTATCTCGACTGCTCACATTTTAAAATTATTGTTGGCGGAGATAGTCTTACTAATCCAAGGTATTGCTTATATGATAGCATTGGTGGATTGATAGGTTGTAATTACACTGGTGTATTTGACAGTCTTGCATTAGCGCATTATTGTGTACATATTCATGACTCATGTTTTGATAGTACAATTATCAGGTGCTTTGATGCGGGACCGCCTATAATTATAAATGATATTGCTATTGCAATGATCAATAAAACCTGCACCACTTTTACAGCGACAGCAAGCAGCGCTATTTTAAAAAACGCTTATTATTGTTTGTATAATAATGCTGATTCATTAATTAGTTGCGATAGCACCGGCAGATTTGATAATCTTTCGTATGGTTCTTATTGTATAAAATCAAAAAATAATTGCCCCGATACGACATTTACAAATTGCTTTACGGCTATACGCCCTGTTCCTTCTGTAAACAGCAGTGTAATTACCAGTAATTATGATTGCGCCACTTTTACTGCAAAAATTATTAATCAGTTTAATCTTACCAATCCGCAATTTTGCATCTATGATAGTAATAACGTTCAAATAAGTTGCAATGCAACAGGGATATTTGATAGTTTGCTGTATGGATCTTATTGTATAAAAATTATTAATAGTTGTTATGATACTACTATAACAAGATGTTTTACCCAATTACCTAACTCATTAAACATAACTGTCACTTCAAATAAATCCTGTGCTTACGGATATTCTAAATTTACTATTACAGTGATTGGAGAATCTTTGCCGGTGAATATTAAAGTGTATGATCCAAATGGTAGTTTGTTTTATAACAGCAGTTATAATAGCAGCAGTATTTATATAGATAGCATACCTGGGGTTATTGCAGGGCGAACATATAAAATTGTAGCGACTGATAAATGCGGAAATAAAGATTCAGTTACGGTAGGAACTATTGTAGGATATCTTACTCACAGTCCGTCAGTAATTGCCAAGTGCCCGGGCGGCACATGGGCTAATGGTTCGGGTGATATTAAAACTACTGCTGCGTCTAACATGGGTTCACTAACCGTTAGGATTGTTAAAAAAGATAACGTCACATTATCGCCAAAATTAAATCCCAGTTCTGTTTTGGATAGTGTATATACTTTTAGTGACCTGGGGCCAGCAACTTATATTGTTAGTTATAAAGCAAATGATCCCTGTAACATTTATTTGTATGATACCGTAACGGTGCCGCCTTACCAGTTTCCAAATTTAAACCGGTCATCTGCATACCAATGCGATGTAAACGGGTTTAGTGTGGGGGCAGTAGCCTCTGATGGCGTAGGGCCTTTTAGTTATTCAATTATCGGAAGCAATCCTTCGGTTCCTTCCATAGTTACTGTGCCGCAATCCACTCCCATATTTAATATTAATAACGGTACCACTTATTCATTAATAAGGTTAAGGGCTTTGGATGCCTGTGGTAACGCCACTTTGGGCGATGCAAGTATTTTGCCCTTGTCTGATGATGAAATTATTTCCAGCTCCAATTGCCTTCTCAATCCTACTACATTAAGGGTCGACAGTATTTATAACTCAACTTATGCATGGTACAAAAAAACAAATGCAGGCGACACAGATAGTACTTTCATTGGATCAGGATCCAGCTATTTCATACCTGATGTTTTACCATCAGATACAGGAATATATATTTGCCATATTGAAGTGAACAGCGGTTGTGTAAAAAGAACGTACAACTATAATCTTAATGGAGAATGTTTTGTAATTCTGCCGGTATCCTTAACTGCATTTGGGGGTAAATTTATTAATGATAAAATTTTATTAAACTGGAAAACCACCAGCGAGCATAACATTAAAAATTATGTTATAGAACGCAAAAACAATTACAGCAACTTTACAGAAATGGGAAGAAAAGATGCTGGGGGTAATTCTGCTGCAGAGCAACAGTATAATTTTTTAGATACAAAACCTGATCCTGGTAATAATTTTTACAGGCTGAAAATCTTTTATGATAATAATACTTTTACCTACAGTAATACTATTTTGCTTACGAATAATGAAACGAAAACCGGCATACATGTTTATCCAAACCCGGTTACCGATATAATAAATATTGATTTCAAAAATTCACAAAATCATGTTTATAAAATATCATTGCTCAATACAATAAACCAGCTTATAAAAGACGCAACTTTTACAAGCGGCTTTAGTAATACATTACAAATTGCAAGAACAAAAGCAATGAGCCCCGGTATGTATATTGTACGAATTGTTGATATAACCAACAATGAAGAATTTTCTCAAAAAATAATTTTAAAATAGATGTCTTAGCCCCTCTCCTTTGTCGAGAGGACTCCTTCGGAGGGAGAGGGGGGCTTTCACGCTTTCAGCTTATTCCCGCCAATTCCAAGCTTTTCTTTTTTAGTTTTCTTAATTCCATATCTTCTATTATAGCATTAGGAGTAAGAATGATCGATGTATTATTTTTTTTCCACCAATCATCTTTTGCCAGATGATCAAAATGAATAACAGCAATTAAATATTTTCTTCCTTCCTGTGCATGCCATTCTTCAATCCACTCAAATTTTTCACGCGGGATTAAATCCCAATCATCAAAGCTTACATATACTCTTACATAAAAATCATTGCTGATTTGATTGGGTGTATGATGGTATAATTTTTTGTATTCATATTTATAATCATAACGCAAGGCTGAAATATCACTCAGCACTGCAGAAGCGGTAGGAAAACTGCCTGCGCCCTTACCATAAAAAAATTGCTTATCAGCAAATGAACTTTCAATTACTACACCATTGTATTCATTTTTTACAAAAGAAAGATGATCGTCGTGTGTTACAAATTGCGGTAAAACAAATGCAGCAATTTTTCCATTTACTAATTTTTTTGCCTGTGCTATCAATCGTATTTCATAATTTTTTTCTCTTCCTACATTGGCATCATTTTCATTAATGTTTTGTATTCCGGTAAATAAAATATTATCAGTGGAAGTAACAATTCCATAAGCATGGCAAAGTAATATTACCCATTTGTTAACCGCATCCCAACCGTCAACATCCAGTGTGGGATTGGCTTCGGCAAAACCAAGCTGTTGTGCCTGCAGCAATGCTTTTTTAAAATCAAGCTTGTCTTCAAACATTTTGGTAAGAATATAATTGGTAGATCCATTCACAATGGCACGCAATGAATGCAAAAGATCATTATCATAATATTCTTCAAGGTTCCTGATAACAGGTATGGAGGCACATGCGGAGGATTCACAAAGAAAAGGCATGCCGGTATCCAGTTGCAGTTGTAATATTTGAGGCAAATGTTCTGCAATCATTTTTTTACTGGCGCTTACTACAGCCTTTCCATTTATTAAAGCTTTTGAAACAATTTCAAAGGCAGGTTCAGATTCATTAATAACTTCAACGATTACATTTATCGTTTCATCATCTAATAATTCATCTCTATTTGTTGTAAATAATTCTGCAGGCGCATTTCTTTTTTTGTGCGCATCTTTTATACAAACTTTTTTAATCGTTGCATTTAAAGAAGAAGTTTGTTGTAATACTTTATATAAGCCTTCGCCTACTACACCAAAACCAAAGAGGCCTATTGTTAACCGTTTATGTGCTGTCATTTTAAATTGAATTTAATTCACAACCTGCCAATTGCTGATAGGTTTTTAGATTTTTTTTTTGTTGTCAAAAATTGATTAATGATATGTTGAATCTGGTCGAACTCTAAAAGAAACCCATCGTGCCCGTACAAAGAATCAATGGCTGTAAATTTTGCACCGGGAATATTATCGGCAATAAATTTTTGCTCACTTATAGGAAAAAGAATGTCTGTAACAATTCCTATCGCCAATGTTTTTGCTTTAATTTTTTGCAAAGCATTTTCAACACTTATTCTGCCGCGGCCAACATTGTGCGAATCCATTCCTTTGCTTAAAAAATAATAACTGAATGCATTAAATCTTCTTGCTAATTTTTCGCCCTGGTATTTTTGATACGACTCACTTTTATAATTTTCAATCTTCTCAATATTGTGTTCACTCTGGCTTGCATGATAGGTATCGTAATGCCTGTAAGAAATTAATGCAATGCTTCTGGCTGCTTTCATTCCTTCCATACCAGCATAAGGATTTTTTTCTTTCCATGTTCTATCTGCGTCTATGCACATCCGTTGTGATGCATTAAAAGCTATGCCCCATGATGAGTGCTGAGCATTGGTCCCCACAGGAAAAATATATTCAAACAAGTCTGGTTCTTCAATTGCCCATTCCAATAATTGTTGTCCGCCCATGGAGCCGCCGATGCCGATTTTTATTTTTTCAATTCCTAAATAATTTTTTAATGGCTGATAGGAGCGTATCATATCCCGGGGAGTAAAAAAAGGAAAATCATGATAATAAGCTTCTCCTGTTTCGGGATTTTCATCAAGCGGGCCAATGCTTCCATAACAACTTCCCGGCATGTTTACACATACGATAAAATATTTTTCCGGGTCAAATAATTTTCCTTCACCTACAAGCCCGGGCCACCAATCGGCTGCTTCACTATTCGCAGTAAGTGCATGAAATATCCATACTGCATTATCTTTTGCATTATTAAGTGAGCCATAAGTTGTATAAGCAAGATGATAATCCGGAAATGTATATCCGGATTCAAGCGTTAAGGATTCACCGGATTTGTAAATGCTGTAAGCCAAATTTATATATTCAAATAATTAGTAAAAATAAAGACAATGACATCACCTGCGATAGATTTTCGTCACAAGTGATGTCATAAAAATTAATTTAGTAACACAAATTTACCCAACCAATTCTTTTGAAAAAACTTTATTAAACGCCTGTTCCAAATCAGCTTTTATATCATCAATATGTTCAATACCTGCACTGATGCGAACCTGGTTGGGCGCTACTCCTGCGGCTTCCTGCTCTTCTGCACTTAATTGTTGATGTGTTGTTGATGCAGGATGGATAGCCAATGTTTTTGCATCGCCTACATTTGCAAGGTGGCTGATTAATTTTAATGAATCAATAAACTTACTTGCATTTTCTTTCCCTCCTTTTACTCCAAAATTAAGTATGCCTCCGGAACCATTGGGCAGGTATTCTTTTGCCAATGCATTATAGAGGCTGCTTGCCAGCCCAGGGTATTGAACAAATTCAACCAGCGGATGTTGCTCCAGCCATTGGGCAAGTGCTAAAGCATTATCAACATGGCGTTGTACGCGAAGTGATAATGTTTCTAATCCTTGTAACAATAAAAATGAATTGAAAGGGCTTTGTGATGAACCAAAATCTCGAAGGCCTTCAACCCTTGCACGAATGGCAAAAGCAATATTGGGTAAGCCCAACGGATTTCCTTCGCCAAATACATCCCAGAATTTTAATCCATGATAACCTTCTGAGGGTTCGGTAAACTGCGGAAATTTCCCATTGCCCCAATTATAATTTCCGCCATCAATAATTACACCGCCAATGCATGTGCCATGCCCGCCTATCCATTTGGTTGCTGATTCTACAACTATATTGGCTCCATGTTCCAGGGGCTTGAATAAATAACCTGCTGTTCCAAAAGTGTTGTCAACAATTAAGGGCAGGTCATATTCTTTGGCCAGGTCAGCAAATTTTTTAAAGTCAGGGATATTCAAACGTGGGTTGCCAATGGTTTCTAAATAGATGGCTTTTGTATTTTTATCAATATGCTTTACAAAGCTTTCAACATTGTCCCCATCAGCAAATCTAACGTCAATGCCTAAACGCTTAAATGCAACTTTAAACTGGTTATAAGTACCGCCATATAAAAAAGTGGTGGATACAAAATTGTCTCCGGCCTGCAAAATATTATTCAATGCTAAAAATTGGGATGCCTGCCCTGAAGAAGTTGCCAGTGCAGCAACTCCACCTTCAAGCGCTGCCATGCGCTGTTCAAACACATCAGTGGTGGGGTTCATTATCCTGGTATAGATATTACCAAATTCTTTTAGCCCAAATAAATTTGCGGCATGCTCAGAATTATTAAAAGCATAAGAAGTGGTTTGATAAATGGGAACGGCTCTTGCTTTGGTTGTAGGGTCAATTTGCTGTCCGGCATGAAGCTGCAAAGTTTCGAAATGTAAACTGCTCATAAATTTTTTTTTAAAAGATGAAAATTAAAAATTATTTCCTTGAGGAAAAAAGGCAAAGCCTTAACGGGTAGTTTTAAATATAAATGCCTTACGGCATACAACGGCTGCACATAACAATAATCATGGTAATGAAAAATTGCTGAATTATGGTTTTTGAATGCCTCATCTTAATAGCCCACAAATATAGTAGGGATTCATTTATATTATCAAATCTTTTTTGCAAATATATTTTTTTTAGATTTTTTTAACGAAGAAAATAAACTAAGAAAGTTCTTTTATCCCAGTTGATGAATAAGGCAATTCTTTTATTTTAAAATACCGTTTTAATCTTAAATTTGAAAAAAATAGTTATGGAAACTGAGCTATTAAAAAGAATCACCGTTAACCCGGGAATATTTAATGGGAAACCAATTATCAGAAATATGCGTTTTAAGGTAGCTGATGTTTTGGGCTATCTTGCTGCAGGTATGACCACTGAAGAATTGCTTACCGACTTCCCTTTTTTAGAACCTGATGATATTAAGGCATCTTTATTATATGCATCAGAAAAAATAGATCATCCAATTATTAAGATCGAACTCAATGCTGCCTGATAAATTAGAGTTTTGGATTGATATGAATCTTCCCTCGTGTTTAGCTTATTGGATTGAAATAGAATTTAACTTTCCTGCAAAACCTTTTGTTGAATTAGGGTTCCAAACAACTCCCGACATAGAAGTATTTAAGAAAGCTTCTAATAATCCTAATGTAATTGTTATTACAACTAAAGATTATGATTTTGTTACTATTAAAAATCAAAAAGGTGGGAAACCGAAAATTCTCTATCTTAATATTGGTAATGTTACCAATAAAACTTTGAGACAAATCTTTGATTTATATTTTTTAAATGCAATTACAATTTTAAGGCAGGTAAATCAATCATTGGTAGAAATAAAAAATGAACTATGAGCAAATTTTCAGATCACAATTTTAAAAACAAAAAAGCCTTAATCCGTGTGGACTTTAATGTACCGCTTGATGAATATTTTAATATTACAGATGATACAAGAATGAAAGCCTCAGTCCCTACCATTAAAAAAATTCTTTCTGATGGCGGAAGTGTGATTTTAATGTCGCATTTCGGGCGGCCAAAAACTGGACATGAAGATAAATATTCTTTGAAGCATCTTTTAAAACATTTGCAGGAACTTTTAGGTAATACTAAAATTTTATTTGCCAATGATTGCATTGGAGAAGATGCAAAACAAAAAGCAAAAGACCTGCAACCCGGGCAGGTATTGCTTCTTGAAAACCTTCGTTTTTATAAAGAAGAAGAAAAAGGCGATGAGGCATTTGCAGAAAAATTAAGCAAGCTGGGTGATGTTTATGTTAATGATGCATTTGGTACAGCCCACCGTGCACATGCATCAACAGCAGTTATTGCAAAATATTTTTCTGCAGATAAAAAAATGTTTGGGCTGCTGATGGAAAAAGAAGTAGCAAGTGCTGAAAAGGTTTTGCATAGCAATGAAAAACCATTCCTTGCTATTATTGGCGGCGCTAAAGTTTCAGACAAAATATTGATTATAGAAAACCTGCTTGAGAGGGCTACTGATATTATTATTGGTGGCGGCATGGCCTATACTTTTTACAAAGCACAAGGTGGTAAAATAGGAAAGTCGTTATGCGAAGATGACAGGCTCGAAACTGCACGTGAATTAATGGAGAAAGCAAAAGAAAAAAATGTTTGCCTGCATCTTCCGCAGGATTCTATAATTGCAAATAAATTCGATGCTAATGCAGAAATATCCGGGGCGTTAAGCAACAATATACCTGATGGCTGGATGGGGCTTGATATTGGAGAAATTGCGTGTGAAACTTTTAGCAAGGTTATTCATGATTCTAAAACAATTTTATGGAACGGGCCAATGGGAGTTTTTGAAATGAAAAATTTTCAGCACGGTACAAAAGCTATTGCTATGGCAATTGCCGATGCTACAAAAAATGGTGCATTTAGTTTAGTGGGTGGTGGTGATAGTGTTGCGGCAGTAAACCAGTTTGGCC
Organism: Chitinophagales bacterium; assembly: GCA_038244655.1. Classification (GTDB taxonomy): domain Bacteria; phylum Bacteroidota; class Bacteroidia; order Chitinophagales; family Chitinophagaceae; genus Ginsengibacter. Next base: position 27,319 of record JBBRTG010000010.1, on the reverse strand, counting down.
TTGCAGATCAAGTAAGTTTTGTATCAACCGGCGGTGGCGCATTGCTTGAATATTTTGAAGGAAAAGAATTGCCGGGTATTAAAGCCATTAATGAGGAATAAGAAATAATTAAAGAAGTAAGCTTCAAGTATCAAGTATCAGGTATCAAGATGCAAGTATCAGGAAGCAGATATTCAGTATCAAAAAAATTCGTGTAATAAAAAAAAGAAAAACTTCCTTCTTTAAAATTGAAATATATATCTTTAATTTTTTACTAAAAAAACAAAATCATGAAATCAAGAACTGGCTTATTTGTTATACTTGGAATTATTGTGCTCCTTTTATTTTGGGGCTGTGGAGCTTATAATAATTTAATAGGTGTTGACCAGCAGGTGAAAACCAAATGGGGCAACGTGGAAACAAACTACCAGCGAAGAACAGATCTTTACAACAGTGTTATAAAAACAATTGAAGGATCTGCTAATTTTGAAAAAAGTACTCTTAAAGAAGTAATAGCAGCAAGGGCAAGAGCCACCTCAATAAATGTTGACATTAACGACTCTGCAAGTCTTGGCAGGTACCAGGCTGCACAGGCAGGTTTACAAAGTTCATTTGCAAGGTTAATGGCTGTTGCTGAAGCCTATCCTGATTTGAAAACTACCGCTGCATTCCAGGGCTTTCAAACACAAATTGAAGGAACGGAAAACAGGATTAATGTTGCACGACAAGATTATAATGCTGCTGTTCAGAGCTACAATCTTAAAGTAAAGACTTTCCCTAATAACATTTTTGCCGGAATATTTGGCTATCATGAAAAAGCTTTTTATAAATCAGATCCCGGAAGTGAAAAAGCTCCTGATGTTCAGTTCAACATAAAATAAACTGCGTTTACATGTGGCCGTTATCTAAAAAGAAAGAATTTTTTTCCAAAGAAGAAAATGAAATGATTGTTCAGGCAATACGCGATGCCGAAAAACAAACAAGCGGCGAAGTGCGGGTATTTGTTGAAAGCAAATGCCGCTTTATAGATGCACTTGACAGGGCGAAAGAAATTTTTTCGCAGCTTATAATGCAAAATACTGAACATCGTAACGGGGTATTATTTTATGTAGCTTTAAAAGACAGGCAACTGGCAATCTTTGCTGATAGTGGCATACACACTGCTACCAGGGAACAATATTGGAAAGAAGTTGTAGAGCAAATCCTTTTTCATTTTAATAAAGAGAATTATGCCATTGGTATTAAAGAAGGTGTTTTAAAAATAGGTGAAGCGCTTGCAAATCATTTTCCATACGATCCCACAATTGATAAAAATGAACTTCCCGATGAAATAATTTTTGGAAAATAAATCATGAAGAAAATTCTCTTAATATTTCTGCTGCTATTTGCCAAACATGTTGTTGCTCAAAAAATATTTGATAAGCCAAATCCTCCGCAGGCTGTAAATGATTTTGGGCATTTCCTGGAGCCTTTCCAGGTACAAGCCTTAGAACAAAAACTTAGAAATTATAATGATAGTACATCATCTGCCATTGTAATTATTACAGTACCTGAACTTCAGGGTTATGATATTGCAGAGCTATCATTGAAATATTTGCGTGATTGGGGTATCGGGACAAAAGAAAAAAATAATGGCGTATTAATTCTTGTGTCAAAAGCTGAGAGAAAAGCACGCATTGAAACAGGCAGTGGCATGGAAGGTGTGCTTCCTGATATACTTGCCAAACAAATAATTGATGAAAGAATGGTTCCTTATTTTAAGGAAAATGATTATTACAGAGGGTTTGATAATGCAGTGGATGCAGTAATCCAGGCGGCGGCTGGAGAATACAAAGCAGATACATCTAATAAAAAAAGCGGTGGCTTATCTTTTAAAACTATAATACTTCTTGCAATTATATTCTTCGTTATTATTTCTTTTCTTGGTGGCGGTGGTGGTGGCGGTTCTTATATGAGCAGAAAAGGATCTAGAGGCTTAGGAGGCTTGCCATGGTTTATACTTGGCAATATGCTGGGTGGCGGTGGTGGCCGGGGAAGTGGTGGTGGATTTGGCGGTGGAGGCGGAGGTTTTGGCGGATTCGGCGGCGGCGGAGGAGGAGGAGGAGGGGCAAGTGGCGGATGGTAGATATGATGGTCTCCGTCTGGCCGCATAAAACCGACTATATAAAAAAGTATTTATAACGGCGTTGGCTAAACGCAAAAAAGCTTCTGCATTCAATGCAGAAGCTTTAATAATTTAGTTCCGGAGGGTTTGCGATTTTTCAGGATAATGATTAGCCATTTTAACGGCTGGTTTTCCTTTAGATAATTTGTTATTTACAGGTATTGGACTTAAAAAAAAAGAAGTTGACTGATATCGGATTTTGTTTGGTTTTTCCTGGATAGGGAAATGGTTCTTTCAACGGATTTGGATATTTTGATTAATGTTTGTTGAACATCAATCAACTTCTGGAACAAAGATACACGGCCTGCACACCCTGCACAAGAGCGTTACTGCTCTGTTTTGCATGTATTGTATTTACTGTTTTTATAGTATTTATACGAATAGAAGAACGTAGAAATAACAATTTTTAGTAGTTCTGTAAACGTATTTTGTGTCATTGATAAATTACATGTGGGAATAATTAAGCCTTGTTTAGTGAATTGTAATCATTTTGAATGCAGTGCTTTCTGTAAATTATACAGAAGTATGCTGAATAAAAATTACAGAAAAACATATATTCATTACTGTCATAATTTCTTTAACTTGTGTCGGGTGATTATAATTAACTTCATTTCTTTACCGAACGACAAACGATGCTTGCAAATGAAAATAATTGGATATGCATGAAAGAAGGCAACAAAAATGCCTTCCTGAATATTTACCAGGAAAACTATAATATTCTTTTTTCTTATGGTTTTAGCTTAACGCGTGACAAAGAACTTACTAAAGATTGTATCCAGGAAATGTTTCTTGAAATATGGAATACGAGAGATTCTATCAACAATGATGTGCAAAATATATGCTCATATCTTTGTACGTGGCTTAGAAGAAAAATCAGCCGTATTCAAGCAAGGATTATAAAAGAAAGATATACCGAACAATTTTTGGATGATTGTGAAAACAATGAAACCTCCTACGAAGAATTGCTGATTGCATTCCAGGAGACTGAAGAAAAAAAAGAAAAGCTAACGAGAGCTTTAAATAATCTTACCAAAAAACAATTGGAAATAATCAGGTTGAAATTCTTTGAAAACCTGAGCTATGCTGAAATAGCTGCTAAAACTACTTTAACTACACGTACCGTTTATAATACCATTTATCTTTCTATACAAAGGCTTCGTGAAGATATCAGCATGGCTCAACATGCTTAATTTTTTCAATTTATCCTACAGTAATTATAAATATGTATAAAAGAAATTTGTAAATACCCGGTAAAAAAAAGATTCTTGCTCCACTATATTATAATACTGTTACCAAAAATCTTTTACACTCCCGAATTAATAAGTTATGGAAAGGAAATCTATTGAAATTTATAGAGTTGAAGATTTTGTAACAGATGAATCTTTTATTAATTATCATTTTAAATTAAATGAAAAAGATAGAATTTTTTGGGAGGAATGGCTAAAAAAAAATCCATCTAAAAGATTTATGGTAACGGATGCAAGTGAGATAATTCAGTCCCTTTCATTGACCTTAAATGAAAAAGAATACCAGGACGAATTTGAAAGAATAAAAATTGCGATCAATAAAGAAAAGCCTCGTTCTTCATTTCGTTTATTAAGCTTGAATAAAAGTTCGCAGGCAGGTCGCCGCAAAAAAAGATCAATACCATACATAATACTGGGCTTCTTCATCATCGCAGCAGCAGCAACTTATTTTTTATTTACTCATCATTCTGTAAATAAAATATCTCAATTGAATCAAACAGTTAATAGCGGATATAGGGCTTTAACTTTTACTCTAAGCGATAGCACCATTGTAACTCTTGCTCCTAATAGTACACTGCAATATCCGTCATCTTTTCAAGGGGAAAACAGGCAGGTTTATTTGCAGGGAGAAGCGGGTTTTAATGTAAAAAGAAATGAGAATTTTCCTTTTAAAGTTCATACCAAAAATATTGTTACGACGGTATTGGGTACAATATTCAATATAAAAAAGCCAGGTGATTCTGCTATAGTTGTTGAATTATTAAAAGGCAAATTAAAAGTAGAAATTGAAGATCCTGCAGCAACATCACCAATATTGCTGAACTCTGATGAAAAGGCTACCTATGTTTTTCATGATAAGCATTTTTATAAGAATTCCAGTTCTGCAGAATCGGTTGTCAGCTTTCGCCAAAACAGTTTTGAAGAAATTGCTGCCCGGCTAAAAAGCGTTTATCGTATAACCGTTATAAATAATAGTGATAAGAAAAACTGGCGGTTTACCGGTGAATTTAAAAACACAAATGCAAAGGAAATTATAGAAAATATTTGCCTTATAAAAAATTTACATAATACAGCGGCAGGAGATACAATTTTTATTAATAATTAAGAAAAAATAGTTCTGTTATGGGAAAAGCCAATTCTAAAACTTACTTTCTTTTAAGAATTATATTAAGTGCATTTTTTATTGTATTGAGTGTGCTTTCTTTGAAGGCACATGATTTTAAAACGCCTTTTATAAAAGATGTGTATGTGGTGATAAATAGCAGCAGCGCAAAGTTGCAGCAAGTATTCACAATTATAGAAAAGCAAACTCCCTTTTCATTTGTATATGATGAAAATGATATTAACCTTTCAAAAGAGATAAAGCTCACTACGGGTAAGCAACGGTTAAAAGATGTGCTCAGCAATATTTCAAAACAAGCAGGGCTTCACTTCACAGAAAAGCAAAATATTATTCTTGTAAAAGCTGAGCCAGAGAATATTAAAAATGCTGTATTTAAAATAACAGCAACTCCAATAACAGGTGTAGTAAATGATGTTGCCGGCGCTCCTCTTGCAGGTGTTACAGTAACAGTAAAAGGAAGCAGAACTGCAGTGCAAACAGATACAGATGGTAAATTCTCTATAGATGTACCAGATAATGGTGTATTGGTATTTAGTACAGTTGGTTATAAAACTATTGAAGTATCAGTAAAAGGTGAAACATCATTAAATGTACAAATGGAATCTACCAATAAGGAATTAAGTGAGGTAGTGGTAGTTGGGTATCAAAGCCGCAGGCGTGGTGATCTTTCAGGTTCGGTATCTGTTGTAAACGTTGGGGGCATTTCTAAATTACCAGTGCTTAGTGTTGACCAGGCATTAGAAGGGAAAGTGCCCGGCGTAAGAATAACACAGAACACAGGCCAGCCGGGCGATGGGGTTGTAGTAAGGATAAGAGGCGTAGGAACTATAAATGATAACAATCCTCTTTTTATTGTAGATGGCATACCAACAAAGGATGGAATAAATTTTCTTTCTGCTAATGATATTGAATCTATAGTTGTTTTAAAAGATGCCTCTTCAGCGGCGATATATGGTTCACGTGCGGCTAATGGGGTGGTGTTGATAACAACTAAAGCTGGCAAAAGAGGCAAGGCACAATTTAATTATTCCGGGTATGGTGGTTTTCAATCGCATGGAGACTTACCCAAGATGGCCAATACAGCCGAGTATGTAGAATTGTATAATGAAGCTGCTGATAATGATAATGCGGGTGTTACTAATCCTGCATTGATACGGCCTAAAATTCCTTCCACTTTGCCTATTGCAAATACCGATTGGTTAAAAGCAATTTTTCAAAACGGTCAAATTCAAAGTCATCAGTTATCTGTAAGGGGTGGGAATGATAAAACGCTCTATTACATTTCAGGAAATTATTTTAAACAGGATGGCATTATTCTTAATTCATCGTACGAGCGATATTCAATATTATCTAAGTTGAATATTGATCTCAATGATAAGTTAAGCATTGCCAATAATATTAATCTTTCATATTCCAAAAAAAATGCAATAGGCAGCTCCGGCGATGGATACGGAGGAAACGGTGGAAGCGTTGTTCGCTATGCATTATTTCGTACGCCTGCTATACCGGTTTATGACAGCGCCGGTGTTTATTCTGATCTTCCTGCATATCCTGCTTTTTTTGGTGATGGGTATAATCCTGTTGCTTTGGCAAATAAAACAGATAATAAAGAAATTCAGTACCGCGTGTTTTCAAATTTATATGCAGAGTATAAAATTCTTAAAAATTTAAAATTCAAATCTGATATAGGTCTTGATGCAATTATAACTAACGATAAACGTTTCGATGAAAATTATGGAACCAACCTGCGTATAAATAATCCAAGCAGGCTAACCGTTAGTACATCCACGAACATGAATATTGTTTGGAATAATACACTTAGTTATAATAAAACATTTAATGCTGTTCACAATGTATCTGTTCTTGCCGGCACTGAAGCAATCAGCAATAAAAATAATTTGCATGGAGGCGCTGACAGGGATTTTGCTAATCAAACTTCAAGCTTTCGGTATTTAGGTAATGGAAATGGATTAATAGGTTCTACTACTTCTTTTGAAAGCCAAAATGAATCTGCACTGTTTTCCCTTTTTGGTAATGCAAATTATTCATATCGTAATTTGTACCTGCTATCGGCAAATGTACGCAGAGATGGATCTTCAAGGTTTGGTCCCGATAATCAATATGGTACATTCTTTTCAGGTTCAGCAGGCTGGAATGCACATAATGAAAAATGGGTGCAGAATCATTTGCCTGCCATTTCTAAATTAAAATTAAGAGCCAGTTACGGACAGTTGGGTAATCAGGAAATTCCTGATTATGGATTCGTTTCAATTATTGGAAATCTTTATAATTATCCTTTTGGCCAAACCCCGATAAGCAATCCCGGATCAACCATTGCAACTCTTGGTAATCCAAAAGTAAAATGGGAATCTTCTACCCAGGCAGATGGAGGTATTGATGTAGGTATTTGGGAAGATAAATTAAACCTGACAGTAGATTATTTTATTAAAACTACTTCAGACATGCTGATTCCTATACCGTTTCCATTGATAGGCGGAAGTGCAAAACCTCCTTATTTAAATGCAGGCAAAGTGCAGAATCAAGGCCTCGAAGTGGATCTTAATTATAAAAATAATGCTCACTTGTTTAAGTATGATGTTGGTGTAAATTTTTCTACCCTTCAAAATAAAGTCCTTTCTTTAAGTAATGGACAGCCAATAGCCGGGGGAAGAATTGATAATAACTATAATGCAACCTTAACTACAGTTGGCCATCCGATAGGATCATTTTATCTCTATGAACAGGAAGGAATTTTTCAGAGTGCGGCGGATGTATTCGCCAGCGCTTATCAGGGTAAAAATATACAACCCGGTGATGTAAAATTCAAAGATCAAAATGGTGACGGAGTAATTAATGAAGACGACAGAACTTTCCTCGGCAGCGCTATTCCAAAATATACTTTCGGCGCAACAGCCAATTTAGAATACAGAAATTTTGATTTATCTGTTTTCTTCCAGGGGCAATATGGTAATAAAATTTATTCACAGGTGAATATGGATATTGAAGGGTTCTATCGTGCATTCAATGTTACACAACGTGTGTATGATCAACGCTGGCATGGTGAGGGAACAAGCAATACGATGCCGAGGGTTTCTTTCAATGGCGCTTCCAATAATAAATATCCATCCAGCCGCTTTCTTGAAGATGGATCTTATGTGCGTTTAAAAAATCTTCAGATAGGATATACCATTCCGGGAAAAATTGTGAGCAGGTTTCGGATAAAAAGCCTGAGATTGTATGTAACCGGGCAAAACTTATGGACACTAACCAATTATACCGGTCTTGATCCTGAAATGCACATAAGTGATAATGTAAAAAGAGATACCTATGGCGGAGATGTAGGTGCAGGAATTGATTGGGGTACTTACCCAAGTGCCAGGAGTTATATAGTAGGTTTGAATTTGAATTTTTAAATTATAAAACACGATTGAATGAAAAGTATAACACGAATTATAAAATACGAACCTGCCGACAGGCAGGTTAGTGCATCAAATTCGTGTTATTAAAAAATTAAAACTATTATGAAATACTTATCTGCAAAGACTTTCAAGTCTCTCTCCTTTTGTCCGAAAGGACTCCTTTGGAGAAGAGGGGTTGGGGTGAGGCTGCGTATGAAAAAAAATATCATCAATACATTTTTAATTCTATTCTTACTGCTAAGCATAGCAGGATGCAAAAAATACATTACAAAAGATGTAGTGGGGCAATATCCAGAAAGTGAATTTTATAAAACACAGGCCCAGGCAGTATTGGCCATTAATGCAGCTTACGTGCCTCTCGCATTTACAACTTCTAATAATAACAGGTTATGGGTGTTTGGCGATGTTGCATCTGATGATGCTGCAAAAGGAGGTAATCCCGGCGACCAGGCAGATATAGAATTTATAGATCAGTTCAACGTTAATTCCACCAATGGAAATCTGGCGAGTATATGGACACTTTTATATGATGGAATTACACGCTGCAATATCGTATTAAGCAAAGTGCCACCAATACAAATGGATAAAGAATTACAGGCAAGAATTCTTGGTGAAGCAAAATTTTTACGTTCATGGTATTATTTTGAGCTTACCAATATTTTTGGAGATGTGCCTGTTATTTTAACGCCCTTGCCTCCTGATCAATTACAAATACCACAATCTCCCGTACAACAAATTTTTGAAACCGTTATTGAACCAGATCTCACAGATGCAATAACTAATCTTCCTCCAGGTTACACCGGGCCGGATGTTGGCAGGGTTACGTCTGGCGCTGCTACTGCATTGTTGGCAAAAGCGTATTTATTTGAAAGCAAATGGGATAAGGCTGCCATTACAGCAGCAAAAATTGTAAGCAGCAATGTGTATGATTTAATGCCACTCTATACCGAAAATTTTAATCAAAAATTTAAAAATAATAAAGAATCAGTTTTTGAAATACAACATTTAACCGGCCAGGATCCAAAACTTGGCAGTGAATTAAATCAATACTTCGCTCCGCAAATTGACAACGGATATTTCTTTAATGCACCTACTCAAAATTTTGTAGATGAATTTGAAAAAACAGGGACAAATATTGTTGATCCGCGATTAGATTATACAGTTGGCCGCGACTCTATGCCCTGGTTTAATAACCGCATATTTGATAAAGCATGGTCACCAGGCACCGGTTATCTTACACGAAAACATCAGCAGCCCCTATCGGAAGTTCAAAATAAAAGCGATGGTAATCTTAATTACATAGCTATAAGATACGCGGATGTTTTACTTTGGTATGCAGAAGCTTTGAATGAATCGGGCCATACTGCCGATGCCTTAATTCCCCTTAACCGTGTAAGAAAAAGAGCAAGGGAAAGTTACAAGTACGATTCTTTGCAGGCAGGCTATCCAAATATACCGGCAGGACTTTTGCCCGATATAACTTCAACGAGCCAGTCTGATGTACGGACGGCAATACAGCATGAAAGGCGTGTTGAATTGGGTTTTGAATTTCACCGCTATTTCGATCTCATTCGCTGGGGTAAAGATTATGCAACCCATGCTTTGAGTGATAAACCAAATTTTAATTACGATTTAAATAAACATTTTCCTATTCCTCAAATTGAAAGGGATAGAAACAAGGCTTTGCATTAATTCAATTTTTTAAACATTATTAAACAATTTAAAATTTTCTTATTATGAAATCATCAATTCAGAAATTCAAATTTCTCAAAACCACGCTCATCTGGGCTTTCCTTTTAGGAGTTGTCATTACTTCCTGTAGTAAAAAGAGTTCTACGCCGCCCCCGCCACCTGCTGATAAAACCCAGTTGCAGGCCTCAGTTACAGTAGCCCAGGGGCTTAATGATAATACCGTGGAAGGAACAAAACCGGGCCAGTATGAAGTAGGAACCAAGGCCGCTTTAACAACAGCATTAACTGCATCAAAAGCTGTTTTAGCAAGTTCAAGTGCAACCCAAACATCAGTAAACAATACAAAAGCACAATTAGATGCGGCAATTGCAGCTTACCAGGGACATCTTATTAAAGAAATTGCAGCAGTCAATTTAATTGGTTTCTGGAAAATGAATGGTAATGCTAATGACTCATCCGGTAATGGCAATAACGGAGTGATAACAGTGGGACATGCTTATTTTGGAGCAGGCGTTCTTGCACCTGCGGCCGATCGATTTGGACGTGCAGGCATGGCCTATCATTTTGATCATGGCGCTAATATTGATGTGCCTTACAACGCTTCGCTTAACCCTGCTCAAATGTCAATAAGTCTTTGGGCAAAATGGTCATCAACAGGCAGAACAATCAATGCAGATACCTATACAATGGTTGCTATGAACCGTTGGAATGGTTACAAATTCCAGTTGCAATCAGGACATTTACCTTTCTATACTGTAAAAGTTGTAAAAGCAGTTGGAGATACAACCATTTATGATCGTGATGATGCGGGTACCGCAATAGCTGAAAATGCATGGCATCATTTAGTGGTAACATTTACATCTGGTACTGAAGTTTTTTATATTGATGGAGATCCAGTTAAAACATGGGATGCAGCTTCTTCAGGCCCGGTTCCTGGCAACGCACTTACACTTGCTAATCCAATTGATTTTGTAATTGGGCAAGATCTACCCACCAATAAATATCTTACTGTAGATGGAGATTTCCAGGTTGCATGGGGTGGATTTTGGACCGGAGACCTTGATGACGTAATGCTTTATAATGTTGCTCTTGACGGGCCACAGGTACATTCAATTTATGTTAATCAAAAAGACCTTTAAATATAAATTGGGTTAATTATTTACAAACCCCTGCAGTAAATTCAAAAACCTGTGGGGGTTTTTTTTTAGAATTATTTTTTAAGTTAAGTTTCAAAAACTTTTTTTCTTAATTTTTCTAATGAATTTCACTAAGCGATATTGGTATGTTTTAATTTTAGTTTTTTGTGCTACATCCTGCAGAAATAATGCAGTTCAACATAAAGAATTATTATTCTGGTGTTCCAATAATAACCAGGAAATAAAATTATGTACCGCAATAAAAGATACATGGAATCACGATCATGTTGCTACACCGGTACACATGCAGCCCATACCCGAAGGGCAATCAAGTGAAGAAGTTATTCTTGCAGCAGTGGTTGGTAAATCAGCCCCCGATATTTATGCAAATATGTGGCAGGGAAATGTGGAGATGTATGCTCATGCAGGTGTATTAATTCCTTTAGATACTTTAAAAGGATTTATGGATTTTGTTAAAGAGCGTTGCGATAGCAATACAATAAAAGAAATCACTTCGTCAGATGGTCATATTTACCAGGTACCATGGAAGGCAAACCCGATAATGACAATCTACAACAAAAAACTTTTTGCAGAAAATAATATTCAGTCTCTGCCAAAAACGTACAGCGCTTATTTACAAGCCGCCGAAACTTTTAAAATAAATAATAGTAATTCATCCTTAACAAAACGCTTTGGCTATACCGCAGTAAAGGTTATCTGGTATGAACGATTATTTAATTTTTATACATTATACCTGGCAGCGTCTAATGGCGCACCGTTAGTTGTAAACAATAAAGCAGCGTTTAATAATAAATATGCCATAGAAGTTTTTCGTTTTTTGCAAAGCTTATATACCAATGATTATTTTTCGAGGGAAAATACTGCTGCTTCAAGTGATCCTTTTGTTATACAAACAATCGCTACAAAGTGGACTGGCCCCTGGGAAATTTCATATTTGAATAACATTCCATCAAGAGATTTTGACTTTGATTATTTCACGCCAATAGTACCCGATGATCATACCGGCCCTGTTTATACTTATGCAGATCCAAAAAATATTGTAATGTTTAATACTTGTTCTAATCCGCAGGCGGCATGGGAGTTTATAAAAACACTGGTAGATAAAAACGGGGACCTTCAATTGCTTGAAGTGACCGGCCAGTTACCACGAAGAAAAAATTTGGATACAGATAATTATTACGCAGATTATTTTAAAAAGAATCCGATGATGATGCCTTTTGCAAAAGAAATTCCTTATGTAAAAGGAATTGATAATTGCGAAGTAATTGTTGAAGTGCTCGATATTATTTCGCAGGAATATGAAGCATGTGTTATCTATGGAAAGAAAACGCCGGAAAAGGCAATAGCAGATGCAGAATCGGCAGTGAATGTACTATTAAGAAATGAAAATAAATAAAAATGAAAATTCAAAATTATTTCATTGAATATAATTAATCAAAATAAATCTGTTGAAAGAGCATTTGGTAAGATAGTTCCCTCTCCCTCGGAAGAGGGGTTGTCCAAAGGATTTCTATGGAGAGGTGAGGCCTTACCCATCGGAATAATTGGCGCCGGTAACTTTGCATCTTTCGCAGCCAAAGCATTTTTAAAAATAAAGGGAATAAAAATTGTTGCTGTTTCAGATATAAATAAAGGAAATGGAAATTTGCTTGCTCAGGAATTAAATGCAAAATTTTATCTGCAATACGGAAAGCTTTTGGAAGATAAAAATGTTGATCTCATTTATATTGCAACGCCACCATTTCTCCATTACGAAATCTCGAAAGCGGGACTGCAAGCTGGAAAGCATGTTATTTGTGAAAAGCCTGCAGCATTAAAAACCAGTGAAGCAGAAGAATTACAATCGTTGGCGAAAGAGCGAAATTTATTGTATGTGGTTAATTTAATCCAACGTTACAATCCATTGTATACAACAGTTAAAAAAATAATTGATCAAAAAATAATGGGCAATTTTCTTCATGGCTTTTTTGAAAATTATGCAAGTGATGAAAATTTAAATGAGCAACATTGGTTTTGGAATGAAGAAAAAAGTGGTGGAATATTTATTGAGCATGGTGTTCATTTTTTTGACATGTTTTCAGGTTGGCTAGGTAACGGTAAGGTTATAAACGCTATTCAATTGCATCGTGAAAATGTAAATACAAAAATGTATGACCGCGTTCAGGCTACACTGTTATATAAAGATGGAATAGTAAATTTTTATCATGGATTTGATCAGCCGAAAATTTTAGACAGGCAGGAAATGCGGTTGCAATTTGAAAGAGGTGACATCACTTTGTATGAATGGATTCCGGTTAAAATGAAATTGCATGGGCTTTTAAAAAAAGAAGAATTGAAAACGCTTCATGAATTGATTGGGCTATTTGCAATAGTTAAACATGATACAAATCAAACGAATAAGAAAGTGCGGGGAAAATTTTCTGAGATAAGCTTTGATGATCATGTAACGATTGAATATGGAAGCAGTGCTGAGAAGCAAAGCCGCTACCAGCAAATGCTTACGAATATGTTAGCCGATCAATGGAGCTGGATCAAAAATAAAAACCATATAAGAATTATAGATGACAATAATGCGGTTGAATCATTAAGAATAGCAGAGCAGGTTACTAAAATCGGAAAGAAATATTAAAATGGGTGCAGGCATGAATTTAACTATGGAATATAAAAACTTCAAGTTTTACTAAAAACAAATTTTGAGCAACTTCTGAAAATTTATAGGATGTTTATTTCTGAAACAATTGTTTCAGAAATATATTTAAAAAAAAATGAACAAGTATAATTCTCTAACAGCTGTTAGAGAATTTAAAAAATAGTCAATAATAAATCTCCAACAACTGTTAGAGATTTAAACCATAGTAATGGCAACAGCAATATCAGCATATCAATTGCTTCTGAATGAGATTTTAAAAGAGATTGAGCAGCATCGCATAAAGGCTGCACATGAACTCAATACAACTCAAATGCATTTATATTTTAACATAGGTGGTACAATAGTTAAAAAACAGAAAGCAGAAGGTTGGGGAAAATCAGTGGTTCAACAACTTGCTACTGATCTTAACAAAATAACCGGAAGCAATAAAGGTTTTTCTGCACAAAACCTTTGGTTCATGCGACAATTCTTTTTGGAGTATCAATCCAATAAAACACTGCAGCAATTGGCTTTCCACCTTCCCTGGGGCCAAAATATTCTTATACTTACAAAAATAAAAGACGAACAACAGCGACATTACTATTTGTCAAAAACTATAGAAGCAGCATGGAGCCGTAATACATTGCTCAATCAGATTAAAGCAGAAGCTCATACAAGGCAAAACTTAATTCAAAAACAGCATAACTTTAAGAACACATTACCTGCTCATCTTACAGAACAGGCAACTGAAATATTAAAAAGCGATTATAATCTTGAGTTCTTAGGTATTGCAGAACCCCTATTGGAAAGACAATTGGAAAACCGCCTGGTTGAAAATATAAAAGACTTCATTCTTGAATTGGGTTATGGCTTTTCATACATTGGCAATCAATATCGCTTACATTTAAATGATAAAGAATATTTTGTTGATCTGTTATTTTTTCAACGAAAGTTGAAATGTCTTGTAGCTATTGATTTAAAGATTGGAACATTTGAGCCGGAGTTTGCCGGTAAAATGAATTTCTATTTAAACTTACTAAACGAACAGGTAAAACTGCCGGATGAAAATACTTCAATCGGTATTATACTTTGTGCAGAAAAGAATTCAATAGAAGTAGAGTATGCATTAAGCGGAATGTCGAATCCTATTGGTGTTGCTGAATATACATATCGTAAACAATTGCCCGCAAATTTAAAAGGTGAGTTGCCGGGAGCATCAGCATTAAAGAAGAAGTTGCAGCAGGAAATTTTGAAAAATAAAAATAAGATGCCCTCAAAGTTTTAATTGCCATTATGAGCTTAAGCATAGACATACCGGATAAAAAAATAAAGCGTTCACAAAAGAAAAAATGGTTGCCATACCTTCTGGTATCGCCCTATCTTATTTTTGTGGTAGTGTTCGTTGTGTTCCCTGTCTTATTTTGTTTCTTTCTCACATTCAATAAATGGAATATTATTTCTCCTATGAAATTTATAGGCGTTGATAATTATTCCCGGCTTTTTCATGACCGCCTTTTTTGGAAAGCCATCGGCAATACATTGAAATTTTTGTTATTGCACATTCCGCTTCAGTTGGTGGTATCATTATTTCTTGCCTATTTATTAAATCAAAAAATTAAAGCAGCTTCTTTTTTCAGAGCTTCTTTTTTTATGCCGGTAATAGTTTCAGGTGTTGTTGTAACTATTTTATGGCAGCAATTATTAGGTTATGATTCAGGATTAATTAATAGAGTTTTAATGAGTGTTGGTGCAAAAAAAATTGGCTGGCTGGTTAATCCTGATGTTGCCATTTATTCTATTGCAATTATGGCGACATGGAAGAATGTCGGATTGTATGTAATTCTTTTTTTAGTAGGGCTGCAAACGGTTCCAACGCAATATTATGAAGCGGCGAAAATGGAAGGCGCAACCCGTTGGCAACAATTTTATCATATTACATTGCCTATGATAAACCCAACAATTTTTATGGTAGTGATATTATCTACCATCGGTGGATTTTCTCTTTTTATAGAACCATATATAATGACAGGCGGTGGCCCGTTAAATACAACCCTTTCCGCAGTTCTATATATCTATAAGCAGGCATTTCAATATTATAATATGGGTTACTCTGCCACACTCGGATTTTTTTATGCCTTAATGATAATGACAGTAGTAGTGATGCAAAAGAAGTTAATTGAAAAAGAAGTTTAATAATTTGCCAATGTGCTAATAGGAAAATGTGAAAATGCAAGCTGATGTAAGAATGAGAAATAAAAATTAAAAATGGTAACTACTAAGTTAATTCCCCCTCCTTCGGAGAGTGGGTTGTCAAAAGGACTCCTATGGAGCGGTGAGACAAAAAAAATATTAATGTATGCAGCCCTAATACTTGCGGCGCTTACATTTATTTATCCTTTTATATGGATGATTGGCGCTTCGCTTGCGCCACTGCATGAAGTAGGAACGATGACGCTTTGGCCAGCTCATCCAGGCTTCGGAAATTTTAAATCTATGATTGCAAAAATCCCTATTGGCCGCTCACTTATCAATAGTTTGCTCGTTGCATTTTTTACAACTTCATTGGTAATGATAACAGGATCAACTGTTGGTTATGCCCTTGCAAAAATGCAGTTTAAAGGAAGACAATTAATTTTTTATGTAATTGTTTTTACCATGTCGTTGCCATTCCAGATTACGCTTATACCAAATTATATAACAATGGTGAACCTGCATATGGTGGATACTTTTTTTGCATTGATAATTCCATTTGCAGTGAGTGCTTTTGCCATTCTTATGTTCAGGCAGGCTTTCCAGGGTTTACCACAGGCATTGATAGACGCAGCAAGATTAGATGGCTGTACAGAGATGGGAATTATATTTCGCATTCTTTGGCCTAACATAAAACCTACATTAGTTACTGTTGCAATTTTATCCTTTATAGGTTCATGGAATGAAGTGTTGTGGCCTTTAATTGTAATAAGAAATGAGCAGTTAATGACGATGCCGCAATTGGTTACTTTGTTTGCAACAGGCGGCCGTGCAGATAGCCAGTTAGGTGTAAAGATAGCAGCGGCGGTACTTTTAGCGCTACCTGTTATGATTGCTTTTTTATTTTTTCAAAAACATTTTATACAAAGTATGGCCTCAACGGGATTGAAAGATTAAGACAGGTGAATGGTGAATCGTGACAGGTGAATGGTGAATCGTGAAATGGGATAAGCTTTTAAAATTTCTGGATTAATTAAAAATTATTCTTAACGGCTAAAATTATTTTATGTTTTTAAAACTCAATCATCAAAAACTGGATGTTTACCATTTCTCTCAAGTCTTTGTTATGGAATTTTATAAATTAAGTAAATGCTTACCCGATAGCAAAAAGTTTGGAATGGTATCACAAATACGAAGAGCAGCATTGTCTGTTCATTTAAATATTGCCGAAGGCGCTTCGAGGAAATCTGAGATAGAAAGAAAAAGATTTTATGAAATTTCACGAAGCTCAATAGTTGAGATGGATGCGGCTCTTAATATTGCAAACGGATTAGAATATTTAATTAATTATGATGTTTCTAAAGTAGGAGAGGCAATGATTAGATGTTTTAAAATTCTGACAGGACTAATTGTATCACAAATTAAACATTAACGATTGCCAATTCACCATTCACTATTCACCATTCACAATGAAAGTCAATAAAAGTTCTATAAGATTCTATGCTTCACCCGAAGCAGTTATTAATCGATTTTTATTTTTACCCGGTGAGAATCGTGTAAAAAATGTAGTTGAGCGCATAAAAAATTTCAGTGAAGAAGAAGTGCATCAATGTTTAGAAGATGTGATGAAAAATTTTGCTGCAAGACATAGAGATATTGAGAAAGTTTTTCTGGAGCATTTTAATAAAGTAGCTAAACAATTTGATGGAGATATTTCTTCATTTTCTAATGCAAGAAAATTATTGGCGGGTGCGTTTTTCACTAAAGAATATTCGATACAGGCTGCTGCATTATTCAATCCTTCTATCGTTCCACATTTTGATCAGAAAAATTTAAAAGCAGGCGAGCAGCGTTTTATTATGAGCCTGCGTGCAACAGGAGAAGGGCATATTTCTTCTATCGTTTTTAAAACAGGAACAGTTGATAATTTATTAAACATCACTTTTGATGAGGGACCAAAATATTTCACCTGCCTTCAAAAAAATGAGGAAGCAAAGTACAGCAAAGAGTTTATTAAAAAGAGAATTGCTTTTTTCCCTGGATTTAAAATGAAAATTATTGAAAGCTTGCCGGATAATTTTACTGCCTCAGAAGCAATGGTTTTTATAAAAAGTAAATTTTCACAAGATGAATCTGTTTCAGCTTCTATAAAACAATTACAAGAAATATTTGATGCCAATTACGAGCTGCAATCTTCCTCACAGTTACCCATAAACGAAAAAGTAATCTTTCCAAATGCAAAGGCAGAACGTATGGGAATGGAAGATGTTCGATTTGTGAAATTTGTTGAGGCAGAAGAATCATCTTATTATGGTTCATACACTGCTTACGATGGAAAGAATATAAAAACCCGGTTAATTGAAACAAAAGATTTTGATGTATTCAAAATAAGAACATTGTATGGTTCAGCGATATCTGATAAAGGAAAGGCTTTATTTCCGGAAAAAGTGAATGGAAGATATGTTATGACTACTAGGCAAGGGGGTGAAAGAATGAGTATAATGTTTTCTGATGATTTATTTGTTTGGGAAGAATTTCATATACTGATGGAACCAAAATATTCCTGGGAGCTTGTGCAGTTGGGCAATTGCGGCTCACCCATAAAAACTGATGCAGGCTGGCTTTTACTAACGCATGGTGTAGGCGCAATGAGAACTTATGTTATTAGTGCAATTCTTCTCGATCTAAAAGACCCTTCGAAAATTATTGGAAGGCTCGAAAAACCTTTGATAAAAGCAGATGAATTGGAAAGAGAAGGTTATGTTCCCAATGTTGTTTATACATGTGGATTATTGCGTCATGGCGATATGTTGATCATACCTTATGCAGTGTCTGATTCTGCAACGGGCTTTGTAACGGTTGGGTTAGACGAACTTTTAAATGAAATAAAAATTTAAATTATTAATATGAAAAAACAATTCCAATTTGCGCTTTGCCTATGTGCAATTAGTTGCATGGCGGTTACTTGTAAAAAGCAATCAACAAATAATCCTGTTATCCCCCCAAAGGATACTTCCTTGGTTAATACCAGCCATCTTGATTATTTATATATACCGGTAACTTTCTCAACCGGTACAAAAGCTGGGGGTGTATTTATATATTCTGAGGCTCCCGATTATCATCGAGTAGCCGATGCTGATGAAGGCTTTACTTGTGTGGATGATGTGGCCCGGGCCACACAAGTATATTTGAGAAGTGGTAAGTTCGCATCCGATACTTCTGTTCAGAATAAAACATTTAATTTAATCCGTTTCATTTTGGAAATGCAATCACCTAACGGCTATTTTTATAATTTTTTATTTCCTGACCTTACTATTAATACAAATGGTGCTACAAGTATTAATAATGCAAACTGGTGGTCTTGGCGGGCATTATATACGCTTTCGGAAGCTGCCCCGTTAGTACGAAATAAAGATGCTCAACTGGCCGATAAAATTGATGCAGCAATAAGCAAGCTTGTTGATAAAATAAAAGCTGATCTTGTTCCTATTCCACAAACGACTAAAATGGTTACAGGAATTACTGTGCCTCAATGGCTGCCTGCCGGAAGTGGTACTGACCAGGCAGCAATACTTATCCTTGGCCTTATACCTTCAGCAAAAAATGATGCAGTATTAACTTCATTTATAAAAAAGCTTGCTGATGGAATTGCACTTATGCAGCAAGGTGATGCAACGCATTTTCCATACTCATGTATTTTAAGTTGGGAAAATACATGGCACGCTTATGCCGCTGATCAGGCGTATGCGCTCATGAAAGCAGGAGCTTTTTTAAACGATGGGAGTTATACTAATAAAGGAATGGCAGTGGTTAATAATTTTTATCCATGGTTATTGCAAAATGGAATTAAATCATCTTTTGTTGTGCAAAATAATGGTACTGAAATAACGATTACAAGCGAACAAAGTTTTGATCAGATAGCTTATGGAATAAGGCCAATGATTACTGCAGCGGCGGAAGCTTATCGCTTAACAAACCAGGAAAAATATGCAGATATAGCAGGGCATCTTGCTGCATGGTTTTTTGGTGCGAATGATGCAAATAAAATTATGTATTCTGTTTCTACGGGCCGTTGCTTTGATGGAATACAATCATCGTCCTCTGTAAATATTAATTCTGGCGCTGAGTCAACCATTGAAGCTTTGCTTACAATGGAAATTGTAGAAAGTTACCCGGCTGTGAAAACAGATTTAAATAAGTATAAAAAATAATGGCGCCTTTAATTAAATATGATCAATTAATTTTTTCACCTGCTGATGTTGATCTTTCTTTTTCTCCTTTAAGAAATGGATTGAAAGAAGATACTTATGTTTTAGGCGCTTTCAATCCGGGATTATGCCGGTTGTCAAATGGAAATTTATTAATGATGGTGAGAGTCGCTGAAGCTTTATCAAATGCAGTTGTTGGTGATAAAGTTCATTGCATAAGATGGAATGAAAACATGTATGTAACTGATGCGTGGCCTTTATCTGAAGTAACAATGAATGACCCGAGAAAATTCAGAATAAATTGTTATGGCTTTCCTGTTTATGCCCTTACTTCATTATCGTGGTTGCTCCCTGTTGAGCTAAATGAAGATGGATCTTTAGTAGAAAAAATTCATTATGATAAAATTATTTCTCCTCAATTTACCAGCCAGGAATATGGAATAGAAGATCCAAGAATTTCGTTTATTGATGACCGTTATTACATGACAACTTGTTGCGTAAGTTCTGAAAGACATTCAACCATGTTGTATGTTTCTGATGACGGATTGAATTATACCTCTCTTGGAATTCTTCTTGATCATCAGAATAAGGATATGCTTTTGTTTGAAGGAAAAATAAATGAAAAATTTTATGCATTAACCAGGCCAATGGGTGAATGCTATTTTGCTTCTTCTCCCGAATCATTATATTATCCCGGAGCAGCAATTCAGTTAGCATCTTCTGCCAATCTTTTGTATTGGAAACCTAATGACAAACCTTTCTTAAGATCACGAAAGTCTTCTTTATCAAATGTAAAAATTGGGGGCGGAACCCCGCCAATACTGACTAAAGACGGATGGCTAATGTTTTATCATGGAGTTGAAAATAAAAGTGATGTTGGCATCTACCGAACTTATTGGGCGTTGCTTGATAAAGACAATCCTTCAAAAATTTTGCATCTTAATGATACAACTCCATTGCTTGAAGCAAATTCAAATCTTACAACTAATGTCAGCGATCAGACTTATTTGAATGATGTTGTTTTTACAACCGGCATTGCAGAACATAATGATGATTTTATTTTAGCCTCAGGAGAATTGGATCTTGCTTGTCGCATCACAAGGATATCAAAAGAATATTTTTCAAAATCATTTCATAAATAAAAATTATGGCAGAAGTTACCTTACAAAATATTTCAAAAATTTATGAAGATGTTGATAAAGAACGCGGCAGAAAAAAAGCAGTGGATGATATTTCTTTTACAGTTCATGATAAAGAATTTATGGTGCTTGTAGGCCCATCAGGTTGCGGCAAATCTACATTACTCCGAATGATTGCAGGCCTTGAAGATATTAGTGAAGGAACACTTTCTATTGATGGAAAAAGAATGAATGAGCTTAGTCCGCGTGACAGAGATATTGCCATGGTATTTCAAAACTATGCATTATATCCGCATATGACGGTGTATGATAATATGGCTTTCGGATTGAAGCTAAAAAATTTCAATAAAACTGAAATAAAAAAACGCGTGATGGAAACTGCGCAATTGCTGGAGATAGAAGATGAACTATATCGTAAGCCAAAAACATTATCCGGTGGCCAGCGCCAAAGAGTAGCTATTGGAAGAGCGATTATTCGCAGGCCAAAAGTTTTTCTTTTTGATGAACCATTAAGCAATTTGGATGCAAAGCTTAGAAGCCAGATGCGTATTGAATTACAACGACTGCATCGTGAAATAAATGCAACGATGATTTATGTTACACATGATCAAACCGAAGCAATGACCTTGGGGCATAGAATAGCGGTTTTAAATAAAGGGAAGCTAATGCAGATTGATACACCTATGCATTTATATAATAATCCTGCAAATAAATTTGTTGCCGGTTTTATTGGTTCGCCAACAATGAATTTTATAAAAGGATACCTTAAGCATGAAGGAAATTATTTCTTTACGCATGAAACTGAAGAATGCAATATTTCTTTAGGATCTGAAATTCCTGCTGAATTAAAAAAATATCTTGACAATGCAATACAAATTGGCATACGCCCGGAAGATATTTTTGTATTGGATGATCCTGCGACTTCCTGCGATTGTAAATTAAAAGTGATGGCTTATGAAAATATGGGGAATGAACAACTTGTATATCTTTCTTTAGCTAATCAAACTTTAATAGCAAGGCGACCGCCTGCGGATAAAATGGAAATCGGTGATGAAATTGGAATAAGTTTTTCAAAAAATAAAATCATTTTTTTGCAGGAGGAAAGTGGTGAAGTGATATTGTAGGTGTATGGCCACTTCCAGTGGCCTGACACCTGCAATAAAAAAGCTGTCCTTTTTAGACAGCACTTTTTCTATTAGAAGTTTAATTGAAATTTATTTTATTAAACCATCAATATAATTTGCTAATTCATTATCTCCGCTGGCTTTTCTTGCAGCACTTATTTTACTGAAAGATTGTTTAAATCCCGGATCAACAAATTTCCTGAATCTTTCGGGAACCTGGTTTCTTAGGTTCATCATTTCATCTACCCCTTTTCTCACATTCGCACTGTTTTTTACTTTTACGAGGTATGCACCAAAAGCAAATGTCTCCTGAATTTTATTTTGAGAAAGCGGAGAATTTTTATATTGATCAAAGATTAAATCAAAGTCCTCTTCTGTAGCATTTTCCATAATAAGTTTGGAAGAAATATTACTTAACTTTCCCCTGGCATCTTTCCCATACTTTTTAGCAAGCGTGTATGCCTGCCCGGGCTGAAGCTTTGCAAGGCCATCAAGAGCCTGACCTGACACAGAATAGGAAGAATCATTTACAAATTTTTCAAATAACGGTTGATATTTTTTATCATTCTGCTTTACTAAAATCTCAAGAGCTTTTGCCTGAACTTTTTTGTTTGGTTCTTTCTCTGCTATCTGCTCAATTGTATTTAAGATAGAAGGAACTGAGTAGCTTTTGTTTTTATCAAGCTGTTCCAAAGTGTATAATCGCAAACCATAATATTTATCATTTAAGCCATTTGCCAAATCACTCATTTTATTTTTTGAAAAAAAGGCAAGGGCTTCTCTGCGATCTAAATAAAGCGGAGCATATTTAAATTGCTGTTGAAATTCTTCTGCAGATTTATTATCTGTTTTCTTTACGAGCAAAATTTTATCAGCATCTACATTTACCAAAGAAGGCTTTTTGTCGCTGGCGAAATAGAAAGTATCTATTTGATTTTTGATCCAAACCTTATATCTTTTTTTGCTGGCACCCTGGCTATAAATATCAATTGCTATTGGAAGTTTAAATAGGTTGTTTTTTTGTGTCTGTTCAATTATAACACGTTCCTTTCCATTGCTGTAGTCATAATTAATAGAAAGATCTGGCTGGCCGTTTCCATAATACCATTCGTTCCAAAACCAATTTAAATCCTGGCCGGTTATTTCTTCGAAGGCTAAACGCAATTGTTGTGCTTCGGCACTTTTAAATTTATTAGTGGTTAAATATAAGTTCAATGATTTAAAAAAAGCACTGTCGCCAACATAGTTATGCAGCATGTGAAGTATGGCGCCACCTTTAGGATAACTAACCTGGTCGAATACATCTTCTTTATCCTTGTAATAAAAGCGTACAAGATTTTTGCTTTCATCTTCAGGGTTTCCAAGGTAGGCTTCCCTGTTTTCTTCTATGTGCTCATCGCCTGCGTCTATGCCATGCCGGTAGGTATCCCAAAGTGTTTCGCTGTAGTCTGCAAAGGATTCATTTAAGGTGATGTTGCTCCAGCTTTCTGTTGTAACAAGGTCTCCAAACCATTGATGAAAAAGCTCATGAGCAATCACTTCTTCCCAAATATTTCCATCAACAAGCTGCCTCGCATTTTGATAAGCGCTCTCCTGGTGAAGTGTTGCAGATGTATTTTCCATAGCGCCACTTACATAATCTCTTCCCACTATCTGGTCGTACTTAGGCCATGCATAAGGAACGCCCGTAATTTTTTCATAGAAGCCAATCATCGCAGGAGTTTCTCCAAATATTTTTTTAGCAACAGGAGCATATTCTTTTTCAACATAATAATCAACAGGCATGTTTTTATATTTGTCTTTTACGATAATATAATCGCCTACACCCATAAAAAATAAATAGGGCGCATGAGGAAGATCCATTTTCCAATAATCTGTCCTGGTACCATCAGCATTTTTCTTTTGACTTATAAGAATGCCATTGCTAAGTGTTACATATTTAGCAGGCACGGTCATGTAAATCTCTTCAGTTATTTTCTGATTAGGTTTATCTATTGTAGGAAACCATGCGCTGTTGGCTTCAGTTTCACCCTGTGTCCATATTTGAGTTGGCTTATCTTTTTCTTCACCTTTTGGATTAATAAAATACAATCCTTTGGCATCAGTTATTGCATCGCTGCCATGAACTTTTAATTGATTGGGCCGTGAAACATAATTAATGTAAACAGTGTAATTCTCTCCACCCTTATACAATTTATCAAGCGTAATTCTTAACTGCATACTGTCATAAGAATATTTAAGCGGAACTTTTGAACTGCCTTTCATCATAGCAATTTCTTTTATTTCCATTCCCTTGGCATCAAGCGTTAGTGAATCAGTTGAATAAAAATGCGGATGAAGTGTTACCCATTCTTTTCCGTACATCCATGATTTATCATAATCAAAACTTACCTCGAGCTTTGTATGTACAAGATCATTTATGCGGGTAGCAGTTGCACGATATTCATGTTTCCATGTGGTATCATTATCTTCTTCATCCTGCTGGGCTTTTACGGTTACAAAAGAGCTAAGAAATAAAAATGCGAACAAAATTTTCTTCATAAATAAATTTTAAGATGTGCGCAAAAGTAAACGGCTTGATGTGAAAAGAAACCAAATTTTGGATAAAAGGTAAAATTTATTATTTTATTAAATAGATTTGCTGAATATGTTCTCTACTACTTTAAAACGGTTTGTTGCAGTTGTCTTTATTTCTGTATGCGCACTTTTTGTCAAAGCCCAGCAGGTTCATTTTATTTATTTACAAACGGAAGGAGGCCAGCCTTTTTATGTTAAGCTTAATAATAAAGTAATGAGTTCATCACAGATGGGTTATTTAATTCTTCCTAAACTTTCAGATGGAGATTACAATTTAAAAATAGGGTTTCCTAAAAATGAATTTCCTGAAGAAAATTTTCAAATTTCGACAGATAAAAAAAATCAGGGGTTTCTTTTAAAAAACTTTGGCGAAAAAGGGTGGGGACTATTTAATATGCAATCCTATAATGTTGTAATGGGCGGTAGTACAGGTTCTCCGGAAATCTCCAAAAAAAAATTACAGGATGATCCATTTTCAAAAATGCTTGCAAACGTTGTGAAAGACTCGTCTATCCTTCAAAAAAATGAAACGGAGAAAGAGATCCAGGTAACAGCTAAAGTTGATTCATCTGCTAAAGTTGATTCTTCGGTTGTTGTTAAGGCTGAGCCCTCCTTACCTTCACCAGCAACCCGGCTTTTAAGCAAAAAAAACAATGATGGGATGGAAATGATTTATGTTGATCGTAACAATAATATAAGTGATACCATAAGAATTTTTATACCTGTAGAAAAGTCAATTGAAACAAAGGCTTCAGAAAATAATATTGTTCAAATTGAAAAACCTATCGCAGACTCAATTAAAGATTTTTTTAAAGATTCTGCTTCCAAAATTGACATGAATCCTGGAATCGGAACGAGTTCTGATTCGACATCAATGATTTCTAAAGTTACTCCTCCTGGAAATAATGTTGTTGAAAAAAAAGATACTGCGTTAGTAAAAAACAAGGAAGACGAAGCATCAAAAATTGAAACTGCAGATTCTTTAAAGACACAAAAAAAAGTTGCCGACAATTCTCAAGACGATATAGTAGTTCTGCCGAAAGTTGTGAAGTCATCGGTTATTAATTCCGACTGTAAGGGTTTTGCAGACGATCAGGATTTTTTGAAGTTGCGTAAAAAGATGGCATCAGAAAATTCAAATGATAATATGATAAAAGCTGCAAAGAAAGTGTTTCATTCAAAATGTTTTAGTACAGAACAAATTAAGAACCTTTCTTTTCTATTTTTAACTGATGAAGGAAAATATATATTCTTTGATGCTGCTTATGCCTATGTTTCCGATTCTGATCAATACTCCTCGTTACAATCACAACTGACAGATAGCTATTATGTTAATCGCTTTAAGGCCATGATTCACAAATAAGCACGCTTATAAAATGGTACGATACTTTATTGAAGTCTCTTACAAAGGAACTAAGTATTCTGGTTTCCAGGTTCAGCAAAATGCAATCACCATTCAATCAGAAATAGAAAGAGCTTTATTAACCTGTTTCAGAGAATCCTTTCAATTAACGGGGGCATCCCGTACTGATGCAGGAGTTCATGCATTGCAAAATTTTTTTCATTTTGATGTGGAGACAGATCTACAGCTTTTTAATTTCGGAAAG
Source organism: Chitinophagales bacterium (assembly GCA_038244655.1). Taxonomy (GTDB): domain Bacteria; phylum Bacteroidota; class Bacteroidia; order Chitinophagales; family Chitinophagaceae; genus Ginsengibacter. The sequence continues at coordinate 1,064 of JBBRTG010000010.1, read as the reverse complement.
TCTTTATATTCTCTAAATTCTATTTTATCTGATGATATAGTAATTAAGAGAATTTTTCCGGTTGAAGAAAAATTAAATTGCCGCTTTGATGCTGTTAGCAGGCACTATAAATATTATATATGCCAGAAAAAAAATCCTTTCTATAAAGACATCGCTTATTTTTATCCATATAAGATTGATTTTGAGAAATTGCAGGAGGCAGCAAAAATTATTTTATGTACTGAGAATTTTACGTCATTCTCTAAGAGAAATACCCAAGTCAATAATTTTATATGTTCTATTAAAAAAAGTGAATGGACTAAAGAAAAAGATCTTATAATTTATAATGTAATTGCCAATCGATTTTTGCGGGGAATGGTGCGTGGACTTGTAGGTACAATGCTAAAAGTAGGTACCGAAAAAATTTCATTGAATGAATTTAAAGATGTTATAAAAAGTTATAATTGTGCAAGTGCATCTTTTTCTATTCCGCCTCAAGGACTTTTTTTAGTTGAAGTAAAGTTTAATGGTTTTTAAAATTAGGTCAGTGAATAATTTTTTCTTCTGTAGAAAAATATGTAAAATTTAAAAATATATTCTTTCTGTAACTACTATTAACACAGGCTTTTTTAGGATGTTAAAGAAACTTCTTTAAAATAATTTTGTCGCTAAGATTATAGCATACTATCTTTGCCGTCCGCTTTTGAAAAAAGCATTAGTTCTTCAAAAAATACAAATTACAACCAATAAATTTTTAAGAGTTTTTAAGAAAGATTTGGTGGTGAAAATAAAGGCTCTTACTTTTGCACTCCCAAATAAAAATGGGTGGTCAAAAAAAGGCCAAAAGATCTTTGAAAGTTTGGAAGTAACAGCACAGAATTTTTTAAATTCTACAAGGTAAAGTTTAGCGTAACAAATTAGAATTTTGACGTTAATTTTCTATAAGAAAATTTAAGTCAGATCAAACAACATTTACAATGGAGAGTTTGATCCTGGCTCAGGATGAACGCTAGCGGCAGGCTTAATACATGCAAGTCGTGGGGCAGCAGGTGTAGCAATACATGCTGGAGACCGGCAAACGGGTG
>JBBRTG010000009.1:0-137898 GCA_038244655.1 Chitinophagales bacterium | reverse complement strand
TTTGCAAAGAACATGCTGTATTATGTGCAGGATCTGTAGCTACTAATAATTTAGAGCCTATGAGCATTTACCAGGGGAACCCTGCAATAAGAATCAGGGAAAGAAAAATAATTTCTTAAACAACTTTTATTTTTCAAAAGCGTTAAAGTAAAAAATTATTCAAATAAATTTATCTACAATTTACAATTTCATAAAAAAAATGCTTAATTTATAGCCGAAACTAACTAATGAAAGTCTCTATAATAACCGTAACATATAACTCCGAAAAATACCTTGCAGATTGTATTGAATCTGTACGCAAGCAAACGTACGGTAATATTGAGCATATAATTATTGACGGAAAGTCAAGTGACGGCACTTTAAAAATTATCCAAAAATATTCCAAATCTATTGCAGTATGGATTTCTGAAACAGACCGCGGCATGTATGATGCTATTAATAAAGGTATGAAACTGGCTACAGGAGATATTATTGGCGTGCTTAACAGTGATGATATGCTGGCATCTGCCGATGTGATAATGGATATTGTTGCCTGCTTTGATGAAACAGGAACTGATTCTATTTATGGCGATCTTGTATATGTTGATCCCGTGACTCCTCAAAAAGTAATGCGATTATGGAAGGGACTTTCTTATAAGCGGTCGCGGTTTAATTATGGGTGGATGCCTGCACACCCAACATTTTATATTCGTAAAGAACTTGTGGAAAAATTCGGTTTATACGAAAATCATTATTGCACTTCTGCAGATTATGAGTTTATGGCCCGGTATCTTTTCCGTTTTAAAGTAAGTTCTATCTACCTTTCCAAAATGATAGTAAAAATGAGAATGGGTGGAGTAAGCAATGGTAATATGCTAAGAAGGTTGAGGGCCAACCGAAGGGATTACCTCGCTATGAAAAAAAATAATATCCCTTTTGCTCTGATAGTTTCGATACTGAAGCCTTTAATAAAAATCCCTCAATATAAAAGTACACTCGGGCATAAAATCATTAAACCCAATAAAACACATAAATTCTTTTTTACTACCGTTTCATTTTTCCCTGCTGAAGCTGACAGATTAGTCAAATAATATTTCTAATATTTCATTTTGATTTTTTTCCCTAAGAAAAATACCGCCGATTCATTGTACGATTTTTCGTACCTGGCACAAGATATTCACTCACATATTTTACCCGGGATTGATGACGGCTCGCCTGATGTAGAAACTTCTGTTGAATTAATTAGGGCTTTATCACAGGCAGGCATCAACCAGCTTATATGTACCCCGCACATTATAAGTGATATGTACCGAAACACTCCTGAAACTATTAATGAAGCTTTGGAAATTTTAAAAAAAGCCTGCAGGCAAAATGGTCTTCATACCAATATAACCGCTGCTGCAGAATATATGATGGATGATCATTTTATGGAATTGCTACGCAGGAAACAACGGTTACTCACGCTTAAAAAAAATTATATTCTTACTGAGCTTTCTTATGCAACTGCTCCTTACAATCTTGAACAAATTGCATTCGAAATTAATTTAAATGATTATCAGCCATTAATGGCACACCCGGAAAGATATTTTTATTATCATAAAAATTATGATGCTTATTACCGTCTTAAAGAGCTGGGATTTTTGCTGCAGGTAAATCTTTTGTCACTTACAGGGTATTATGGAAAAGCTGCAGCTAAGGCTGCCAATTTTATTTTCAAAAATAATCTTGCAGATTTTGTAGGCACCGATCTTCACCACTTCAATCATTTAAAGGCGCTAACTGATGAGCATAGCAGGGCAATATTTCACAAAGTACTTGGTGAAAGGGAGTTTAATAAGTTTGAATGATGTCAATGAGCAATAGACAATGGTCAATTGGCAATATGTAAGCAACTACTTAAATTCTTCAACAAATCAACAATTTAGCAATAAGTCATCAGTTGTCAATTTTCTCTAACTCAACAATAAATATTTTTCATAAGGCATGAAACATCTTCGTTCTCTTAATAAATATTTCTGGAAATACAAATGGCTCTTTTTAATGGGCATGGTATTTATTATTCTTTCCAACTATTTCAGAATACTGGCCCCACAGGTTACAAAATACGTTTTGAATACTGTTGAAATAAGTCTTAAAAAAGAGTATTCACCTGCTGACTCACTGATAAAAACAAATTACGATCCGCTTGTAAAAATATTTATCAATAAGCTGAGCAACGAAAACGCAAGTTTTAAAACCAGGATTCTTTACTCCGGAATTATACTTCTTGTACTGGCACTCATCAGCGGTTTTTTTATGTTCCTGATGCGGCAAACTATTATTGTCATGAGCCGGCACATTGAATTTGCCCAAAAAAATGAAATCTTTAATCACTATCAAAAACTGGATACTAATTTTTATAAGACTCATAATACGGGCGATCTTATGAATCGTATATCCGAGGACGTTAGCAGGGTGCGCATGTACACGGGGCCGGCTATTATGTATCTTATTAACCTTGCGGCTACCATCGGATTCTCAGTTTCTTATATGTTCAATGAAAATAAAGAGCTTACATTTTACGTATTATCGCCGTTACCTGTTTTGGCAATCACTATTTATTATGTCAATACCATTATCAATAAAAAGAGCGATAAAATTCAATCCCTGCTTTCTGACCTTACCACTAATGCACATGAATCTTATTCTGGCATAAGAGTAATAAAATCTTTTGTACAGGAAAAAGCTATGCTGGGATTTTTTGAGAGAAACAGCCAGCAATACCGCAGCAATGCAATTTCATTAGCCAAAACGGAGGCAATTTATTTTCCATCTATGGGTTTAATGATTGGCATAAGCACGTTGCTTACTATATTGATTGGCGGCCTGTATGTAATTAATGGCAGCATTAACATTGGAGTAATAGGAGAGTTCGTTATGTATATTCTTATGCTTACTTTTCCGGTGATGGCAATAGGCTGGACGGCAAGTATGATACAAAGAGCCGCTACCTCACAGCGCCGCATAAACGAATTTTTACATACGGTTCCCACTGTTCAGAATACTTCCTTCCCTGATAAAGTAATTCTGCATGGCGATATTGAATTCAGGGAAGTGGATTTTGTTTATCCGCATACAGGAATTCATGCTATAAAAAATTTCAGTCTTCATATTAAGAAAGGTGAAAAGGTTGCTATCATTGGTAAAACAGGATCTGGCAAATCTACTATTGCCCAGTTAATGCTGCGAATGTATGATCCTCAAAAAGGAAAAATTTTGTATGAGGGAATTGATATTCGTAACATTGATCTCAACACGTTACGATCACAAATAAGCTATGTGCCGCAGGATGTATTTTTATTCAGCGATACAGTTGAAAATAATATAGGTTTTTCTGTTCAAAATAATAAGAAAGAAAATATTTATAAAGCTGCCAGGGATGCTGCTGTTGCTAAAGAGATTGATCGGTTTCCGCAAAATTATCAAACCATGATAGGAGAGAGAGGCGTTACTTTAAGCGGGGGACAAAAGCAAAGAATCTCCATTGCAAGAGCGCTGATAAAAGATCATGAAATTGTTTTGTTTGATGATTGTCTTAGTGCTGTAGATGCAAAAACAGAAAATGAAATCATATCGAACTTATATAATTACCTGCATTCAAAAACAGCTATAATTATTACGCATCGCATATTTTCACTTTTTAATTTTGATACAATTATCGTATTGAAAGATGGAGCTATTTATGAAAAAGGAACACATCGTGAATTACTGAACCTTGGAGGCTTATATGCAGAAATGTATTATAACCAGCAAAAACACGAGAAGAATGTAGCTTCATGATGTATAAAAGTTCAATTATTTTGCTAATTGAAAAACAATTTTATCTTTGCTTCAATGTAAATAAATAATAAAAAAATTAAAACTATAAAAGTGGCGTACGAAAATAATGACAAAAAGATGGAAAGTGTTTACAGCCAAAGAATAAGGGCAGGTAAACGAAGAACGTATTTCTTTGATGTAAGAGAAACCCGCGGCAATGATTATTATTTAACGATAACTGAAAGCAGGAAAAAATTTAACGAAGATGGTTATGACCGGCATAAGATTTTTCTGTATAAAGAAGATTTCAATAAGTTTCTTAAGGGTATGACAGAAGCTATTGATTTTGTAAAGACAGACCTTATGCCCGATTTTGACTTTGATGCATTCAATCATGAAAATGCTGAAAACTATTCTGAGAATCCTCCTGCAGAAGCAAAAAAAGAAGAAGATGTTGATGCAGTAACAGAAGAAAAATCAGAAGAAAAAATTGATGAAAGCCCTACAGGAATTGCACCAGCAGCCACTCCTGAAATTAATACTTCACCTTCGCAGGATGACGAACAAGTAGATAAGTGGTAAGCTGAAAGAAAATAATTTTTTATTTTATAAAACGCCGGCTTCAAAAGAACCGGCGTTTTTGTTTGTGATGGCCCGGCTATGAGCTTTCGGCAACCGGCCTGCTAAACAGAAAACTCATAACTTATATCAAAATGGGAATGACAGTTAGACAAATTTTTTTCTTTGCATCTCTGCTACTTTGCGCCTTTGCGTGAAATTTATCGGACTAAATTATAAAGCCAATTGATTATAGTTCATGGCTCGCTTTACTATAAGCCTCAAACAAATTAATAACTTCTTTAGCTTCTTTTACATCATGCACACGAAGTATTGAAGCGCCGTTTTGTAATGCAAGCGTATGTAAAACAGTAGTTCCGTTTAATGAATTTTCCGCATCAATTTTTAAAGTCTTATAAATAGCTGATTTGCGTGAAAGTCCTGCCATTATTGGCTTTTCAAGCATTTTAAATACTTCAAGGTTTTTTAACAACAATAAATTTTGAGAAATATTTTTTCCAAAACCAAATCCCGGATCTATGATTATATCTTTAATTCCTGCTTCTTTACATTCTGCTGTTTTTTGTATAAAAAAGTCAAGCACTTCTTTTGTTACATCTTCATAATGTGTTTGCTCATGCATTGTTTCCGGCACACCTTTTATATGCATGCAGATGTATGGAACACTTAAAGAAGCAACCATCTCAATCATATCTTTATCCATTTCTCCGGCGCTGATATCATTTACAATTACGGCTCCCGCATTCACAGCTTCTTTGGCAACTTTTGAATGATAGGTATCTATTGAAATAAGTATTTCAGGATATAAATTTTTCAACATGTAAATAGCAGGTAATATTTTTTTCAATTCTTCTTCTGCAGAAATTCTTGTGCTTCCCGGTCTGGTGCTTTGTGCGCCAATATCAAAAATATCTGCTCCTTCATTAAACATTTGTGTCGCTTTATTTTTTACAGCATCCATACCGTTTAACCTGCTGCCTGCATAAAATGAATCGTCAGTAATGTTGAGAATGCCCATTACTAAAGGCTTTTCAATTAAAAGTAATTTTCCTTTACAGTTCAATGAAAACATTGTGCGTTTATGTTTAAATTTGACGATAATTAATTATGCAAGTTACTACCGATCTTCAATACGATACCGCCGTTAAAAGTTGCAGGGAAATTTTTATACAAAAAACAAAAGATTATGGAACATCATGGAGAGTGTATCGCACCATTTCCATTGCAGACCAGATTTATATAAAAGCCAAAAGAATACGAAATGTGCAGGAAAAAGGTATTCAAAAAATAAATGATGATGTGCTATCAGAATTTAAAGGAATTTTAAATTATGCAATCATTGGATTAATTCAATTGGATATTCATGATGATGAAGTAGAAGATATTCCATTGGAAGAAGTTGCTGCTATGTATGATGAAAAAATTTTGATTTCCAAAAAATTAATGGAAGATAAAAATCATGATTATGGTGAAGCATGGCGCGAAATGAGCGAGGAAAGTTTTGTTGATCTTATTCTTGCAAAAATTCTTCGCATAAAACAAATTGTACAAAATAATGGTGAAACATTGGTAAGCGAAGGTATAGATGCTAACTATTACGACATCATAAATTATGCAGCTTTTGCTTTAATATTGGCTGATTCATAAAAAATTTCTTAATAAAGAAAATGAGAATATTAGTTAACATAGCCCGCGTTATTGTCGGCGTACTTTTTATTTTTTCAGGACTTGTAAAAGCAAATGATCCTTTAGGCCTCTCTTATAAGATGCAGGAATTTTTTGATGTGTGGGCAGCGAATGTATCTCTCACAACATTCATGCATTGGCTGGATAATTATGCGTTGCCTTTTTCAATAATTATGATCACGCTGGAAATTATTGTTGGAGTTGGCATCCTGCTCGGTATTTGGAAAAGATTTTTCAGCTTGCTGCTTTTGTTACTGATAATTTTCTTTAGCTTCTTAACGGGCTATGCAGTATTATCGGGAAAGATTGCTACCTGTGGCTGTTTTGGCGATTGTATTCCATTAACTGCGATGCAATCATTCATCAAAGATTTAATTTTATTTGCGCTGATACTTCTCATTTTTTTCGGAGTAAAATATATAAAACCTGTTTTAACATCAGGTGCTAATTTTTTTATTCTTTTAATTTCAGTTTGTATTGTTTTAGGATTCCAATGGTTTGTATTGCGTCACATGCCGGTTGTTGATTGCCTTCCATTTAAGAAAGGAAATAATATTCTTGAATTAAGAAAAATGCCTGCTAACGCTGTTCCTGATAAAAAAGATTTTAAATTCTTTTATAAGAAAAACGACAAGCAACAGGAATTTGCCAGAAATAATTTACCTGACTCAACATGGGAATTTGTAAGCAGGGAAGATGTTATTGTAGAGAAAGGAAAAAATAATGAGCCTCCTGTAAAAGACTTTTATCTTACAACTATTTCCGGCAATGATTCTACAGAAGCAATTCTTAATACGCCAGGTGATTATTATTTATTTTTTGTAAAAGATTTTTCTGCAGGAACAGATTATTGGCTTAATAATTTTACTGCAATATATACATTGGCAAAAAATAAAAACATGCCCTTGTATATTGTTACATCACAAGCGGAGGCAGGGCAACAATTTTTTAATGCAACAAATAATTTTAATCTTCCTGTGTTAAGTCTTGATGCCACTGCATTGAAAACCGCAGCCCGTACCAATCCTGAATTATATCTTATGAAAGGGCCGGTGATTAAAAATAAATGGGGCTGGACAGATTTTAAAAATGCATTGAAATAAATTGACAAACCTCACAGGTTTTTAAAACCTGTGAGGTTAAAACATAAATATGCTTCAGCTTCTTATAAAAAGATTATTATACGGCGTACTTGTATTAGCTGGTGTTGTGGTAATGGTGTTTTTTATTTTTCAGGCATTTGCAGATCCTGCACGTCTTATTGTTGGGCAAACGGGCGATAAAAAAACAATGGATAATATCCGTAAAGAATTATACCTCGACCAGCCAAAATGGAAACAGTTTTTGTTGTATGTAAATGATGTGTCGCCTATAGCTATTCATACAAAAAAAGAAATTGAAGAAAAAAACCTGCAAGGATTTTTTATTGGCGGCAATACAAAATTTGGAATTAAGATTCCTTACCTGCGCCGCAGTTATCAAACTAAAAAAGATGTGATTGATGTATTGCTCGAAGCATTGCCCGGCACAATTATGCTTGCATTTGCTGCTATGCTTTTTGCTACAGTAGTTGGAATTTTTCTGGGAGTAGTTGCGGCTGTAAAACAAAATACATGGCTCGATACTTCATCAGTTTTTGCAAGTGTTATCGGCATTTCTGCACCATCATTTTTTACAGCCATTGTAATTGCTTATGTTTTTGGTATTGTGCTGCATTCTTATACGGGGCTTTCTTTAACAGGAAGCTGGTTCAATATTGATGAGACTAACGGTGAGCGTTACCTGACATTACAGAATTTAATATTGCCTGCAATAACGTTGGGCATAAGGCCACTGGCAATCATAACACAATTAACAAGAAGCTCAATGCTTGATGTTCTTAACCAGGATTATATTAGAACTGCTTATGCAAAAGGATTGAGCATGAGGCAGGTTGTATATCGCCATGCTTTGCGCAATGCATTAAACCCTGTTATTACAGCTATTACAGGCTGGTTTGCTGAACTGCTCGCAGGTGCATTTTTTGTTGAATATATTTTTGGATGGCAGGGAATCGGAAAGGTTACCGTTGATGCATTAGAAAAACTGGACTATCCTGTGGTAATGGGTTCTGTATTATTTGCTGCAACTATTTTTGTTTTGGTTAATATTCTATCCGATATTCTTTATGGGCTTATTGATCCAAGAGTGAAATTGAAATAGAACAGGTGTCATTTCTTGATACTTGGTACCTGTGTCTTCATTCTTGATACTTGCCCACTTCATTTAACCACCACCTCCGTTATTACTTTTTCTCCCAGCGCTTCATTTACTCTTTCAATAATTTTTTCTTTTTGATAAAGCAATTCATTTTTTAAAGGAGCCACTGTTGATGAAATAAATAATGTAGAATTTATGATTTCAATTTTATCAGTATAACGGGCAATAGTTTTCCCCATTATTTTTTCCCATGCATCTTCTATTTGCAATGCCTGCACGCCTCTTTTTAACTTGCTTTTTTTTAGGAACTCATTTAATGCTTCAGCCATTGAAAATTCTGCCATACAATAAAGTTAAATCAAACGGAAATATCATTTCAATTCTATTATTTGTACCTGTTCGCCAAATCCCGCCAATGCCGCTTCCAGCCTTTCTTTATGAGTATCTGTAATAAATACCTGTCCCTTATTTTTATTACAAACATATTGCAATAAATTTTTCATACGCAATTCATCAAGCTTTTCAAATACATCATCAAGCAGCAGGAGAGGAGGATTATTTTTCATCGAGCACAACATTTCAAACTCTGCAAATTTGCATGCAAACAATAAACTTTTTCGCTGTCCTTGCGAGGCTGTTGTTTTAAAATTATTTTCATTTAATAAAAAAATAAGATCATCTCTGTGGATTCCTGCATTTGTTCTTTGTGTAAGAATATCTTTTTGCCTTGATGATATAAGTAATTTTGAAAAAGCATTATCATTTAAAAAACTATTATACAAAATAGAAACCGCTTCATCTTTTCCTGAAATTTCTTTATAAAATTTCTGTACCAATGGAATAAGCTTTTCGCAAAATTCTTTTCTCACGTTGTAAATATATTCGCCTGATTTTATCAATTGAACATCGAGCGCTTCAAGAAAATGCAAATCAAAAGTTGCCTGGAAAGATTCATTTTTTAAAAAGCTGTTTCGCTGCTGTAAAACTTTATTATAGTTAATAAGTTGTTGAAGGTACTCGGCATCTACCTGACTTATTAAAGTATCTAAAAACTTTCTTCTTTCCTCACTGCTTCCTGTTATCATTTCAATATCATCAGGAGCAATCATTACGCAAGGAAATTTACCTATGTGATGAGAAAATTTTACATAAGCAATATCATCAAGATAAAATTCTTTTTTTAAAGAAGAGCGGTAAATACATACAATCTTTCTTGCTTTTTCATCAGCTTTGCCATTGTGCAATTCTGCCTCAAGCCTAAAGCCTTCTGCACCAAAAAAAATATTCAATGCATCTGTTTTTGAAAAATAACTTTTGGTAAAACAGAGATAGTTAATGGCATCGAGCAAGTTTGTTTTGCCTTTACCATTAAGCCCGCATATACCCACAATCCGGTGGTGAAAATAAAAAGTTTGAGATTCGTAATTTTTATATCCTGTTAATGCTATTTTCTTAAAAGCCATACAGGATGCAAGATACAAAAGGTTTTGCGGTCATTTGTCATTGGTCATTAAGTCATTGGGCATGCTGTTAAAAATAAATTTTTCTATTGACTTTTTGCCTATTGCCCATTGACTTTTCACCATTCACCATTAACCTTCTCTTAAATCATCCGCCTGTGATAATTTATTTGCCCGAGATGATAATTAAAATGAGCGATTAAAAAAATAAGGGTAAAAGCTGTTGAAGAAATTTTATTATTGATGGGCAAAGGAAAATCTTTTTTTAGATCTTCATCTGTTAAATCTGATAAAGTAGTTTTTATTACAGATGAAGTTTTATTCAGCTCTTCAATTAATGTTGCTGCAGGTATATTTTTTTCAGAAAATTCTTTATCACGTTCCCGAACAAAACCCGTATTACCAAGAGTGGCGCCAATAAAATGATTGAGATTGCCTATAAGATGCAGCGCTAAATTTCCTGCAGAATTGAGAATACCGTTTTTTATTTTCCAGAGATCGTTTTCATCCTTATATAAATTTATTTCCTCAATTAATTTATTAATATCTCTTTCAAAAAGAGTGCTGAATATTGTATGCATTTCATAAAATTAGTAGAAGATTTACTTCATACAAAAAATATATTAGCTAAAAGCCAAATGATATTAACTTAATATTACAAAGCATGAATTATTAATACTCAAATCTTCCTTAATCGTTTTATTTTTATCTATATTTATAGTGTGAAATGGAAATTATACATATTACTTTTTGGTTTGATCGTTTTTTTAGGTGAAACCATGAGCATTCCCATTATTTCAAATGGAAATAGCGGGAAAAAAATGTGCATGATGCATAAAGCAATGAAAAGCCCGGCAAAAAAAGATTGTTGTTCGCATAAGCCTAAACCAACAATGAATTGTATAGATTGTCCTCTTTGTTATATTACGGTTTCAACCTCTATTACCAGATTTTTTATATTAACTGTAAACAATAAAATTGAATACAGTGATTTTGTAAATACAAATTTATCCGGTTATTATAATAAAAGCTGGAAACCACCCAATGCCTGATAATTTATTCAGGAATTTATTTTATAAAATAAAAAAACAATCATGAAAAAAATAAGCTTGCTGGCAATTGCCGCAATGATAACACTTAGCTCCTTTACAAAAGGGCATCACAAAGACTGTAAGAACTGCACCCAAAAAGAATGCACTCAAAAGTGTATGAAACATTGCGGCAACTCTTCGGCCTGTGATAAAAAATAAAATAAAAACTATATCTGCTTAGGCTGATAGTTTAATAAAATAGCCTCCTTTTACAGGAGGCTATTTTTTTGTGTAATCCTTTAGATGATGATGATTATATTTGCGCCCTATGACACAAGAACAATTAAAGGATATGAGAGACCGTGTGGTGGTTTTGAGGAGGTTTCTTTGACGTTGAGAATCGTCAATCCAAAATAGATAATGATAAACAGCTTTCACTTTCTCCCGGCTTTTGGGATGATAATAAACGGGCTACTTCCATTTTAAAGGAAACAAAAGTTAACGAATATTGGGTTAACATGTATCATGATGTTGAAACAATGGTTGATGATTTTGCTGTGCTCTTTGATTTCTGGAAAGAGGGAGAAGCAACTGAAGCGGAAGTAAAAGAAGCGTACACTAAAGCTTTGCAGGCCATTGAAGATGCAGAGTTTAAAAGTACATTGGATAAGCCCGAAGATGAGATGCCTGCAGTGCTGCAAATTAACAGCGGCGCAGGTGGAACTGAAAGCCAGGACTGGGCTGAAATGCTTTTAAGAATGTATCGCATGTATGGCGAAAAGCAGGGCTGGAGCGTAACCGAGCTTGATTACCAGTCCGGCGATGGTGCCGGAATTAAAAGCGCTACACTTCAATTTGATGGCCCCTTTGCTTTTGGTTTTTTAAAAGCAGAGAGTGGTGTGCATCGCCTTGTTCGTATCTCCCCCTTTGATAGTAATGCAAGAAGGCATACAAGTTTTGCCAGCGTCTATGCGTATCCGTTAATTGATGATACTATTGACATAAAAGTAAATCCTGCAGATGTGGAATGGGCTTTTTTTAGAAGTGGCGGCAGCGGCGGGCAGAATGTAAACAAGGTAGAAACGGCTGTACGCCTTACTCACAAGCCATCAGGCATTATTGTTGAATGCCAGCAGGCTCGTACTCAGGGTGAGAATCGTGAAAAAGCAATGACGATGTTAAAAAGCCGTTTATACGAAGAAGAAATTCGCAAGCGTCAGGAAGTTATTGACGCTACCAATGCCGGCAAGAAAAAAATAGAGTGGGGGAGCCAGATACGCAGCTATGTATTTCATCCTTATAAAATGATAAAAGATCATCGTACAGATTATGAAGTGGGTAATATAAGCCCTGTTATGGATGGAGAGCTTGATGGATTTATAAAAGCATATTTAATGATGGAATAGCCCCTAACCCGAAGGGAAAAATGGAATGTTTTGATATTGGTGTGCGTATTTCAAATTGTAATTAGTGGAGGAGATCTGCAGAAAACTAATGTGATAATTTGATGATGTGATAATAAAACAATTTTAATAATATAGCAATCTGACAATAAAGCAATTTATCAATACAACAATGTAACAATTTAACACGTTTAGGATAAACTAATTCTGTAATCAAAAAACTAAACATGCCCTCGATTCTTATTATTGATGATGAAAAAAGTATAAGAAAAACCTTAGCCGAAATACTCGGTTATGAAGGATATAAAATTGATGAAGCGTCTGATGGAGAAGAAGGCTTTAAAAAATTTAAAGAAAAAAATTATGACCTCGTGCTGTGCGATATTAAAATGCCCAAGCTTGATGGTATTGAATTTCTTGAGCTGGCAAGAGAAATAAATAATGAAATCCCCATCATTATCATAAGCGGGCATGGAAATATTGAAACCGCTGTAGAAGCTGTAAAGAAAGGTGCGTATGATTATATATCAAAGCCTCCTGATCTTAACCGGATGCTTATTACGCTTCGCAATGCAATGGATAAAAATTCATTGGTTGCTGAAACAAAGATTTTGAAGCGGAGGGTAAGCAAGACGGAGGAAATAGTAGGTGAATCATTGCCTATAAAAAAAATAAAAGATACAATAGATAAAATTGCACCAACCGAAGCAAGAGTTTTAATAACTGGTGAAAATGGTGTTGGTAAAGAACTTGTGGCAAGATGGATACATGAAAAAAGCAATCGTTCGAATGGTCCGTTGGTAGAAGTAAATTGCGCAGCCATTCCGGGTGAACTTATAGAAAGCGAATTATTCGGGCATGAAAAAGGAAGTTTTACTTCAGCAGTTAAACAACGCATAGGAAAATTTGAACAGGCAAATGGCGGTACATTATTTCTTGATGAAATAGGTGATATGAGCCTTAATGCGCAAGCTAAAGTTTTGCGTGCTTTGCAGGAAGGCAAAATTACAAGAGTAGGCGCCGATAAAGATATTAATGTAGATGTGCGTGTAATTGCTGCCTCCAACAAAGACCTTTTGGGAGAAGTAGAAAATAAAAATTTCAGACTGGATTTATATCATAGGCTGGGTGTTATAATTGTGCATGTCCCTTCTCTTAACGACCGGTTGGCTGATATTCCATTATTGGTTGAACGCTTTCTCGAAGATATTGCTACCGAGTATGGGCAACCCAAAAAATCAATGGATGATAAAGCTTTAAACTTGCTTGAAAAGCACAACTGGACAGGCAATGTTCGTGAATTGCGTAATGTTGTTGAGCGCTTAATTATTCTTTCAGGCAAAACCATCACACCTGATGATGTTGAAAATTATGTATTGCCAAAGAAATAAACAAAGTTCAGAGTTCATATAAGTTCATAGTTTGTAGTTTCTGAACTTTGAACTCTGAACTAAGAACTCCGAACTTTTTTATGAAACATATTTATTGCATTAGTGGTTTCGGGGCAGATGAACGTGCTTTTTCAAATCTCGATTTCGGAAACAATGATGTTCATTATCTTTCCTGGCTTCTTCCTATTATTAATGAAAGTATTGAAGCTTATGCAAAAAGAATGAGCGAACAAATACAACATGAAAATCCTGTACTTATCGGTTTATCATTTGGTGGTATGATGTGTATTGAAATCGCAAAATGTATAAACACACAACTTGTAATTTTAATTTCCAGTATAAAATCATTTTATGAAATCCCTTTATGGATGAAGCTTTCAGCAAAAGCAAAACTTAATAGAATATTTCCTCTCCGTTCTTTCAAACTGATTGAACCTATAGAGAATTACAATCTTGGTATTGAAAATAAAGAAGAATTAAATTTAGTGAAAGAGTATCGTAAGAATATTAGCCAGCTATACACTAACTGGGCAGTCAATCAAATCCTTAATTGGAAAAACGATTGGCAACCTAAAAACCTAAAGCATATTCAAGGTGACAAGGATCGCATATTTCCTATAAAATATATAAAGGCAGATTACTTAATTCCCGGCGGCGGGCATTTCATGATCATGAACCATTCCAAAGAAGTTAATGAAATTATCACCATGCTTTTAGATTAATAAAACTATTTGAAATGAATGAAGATTGTTTTCCACTTTAGGGATAGGGGGTTCTTGTTAAACTAATGATAACAATTTTCAAACGGCTTTTCATGTAGAAATTTTATATGGTACTTTTGTTCGCATTTGCAAAAAAACAATCAGCATTATGAGCATAGGTTTACTTCTATTTATTATTACCGTTATTCTTTGGCACATCGGCTTGTATGGCATGTTTAAAAAAGCAGGAATTACTCCGTGGAAAGCTTTGATTCCTTTATACAATACCTGGTGCATGGTTGAAAAAATGAAATTGAATAGAATATGGTTTTTTCTCCAATTGATTCCTGTAGCCGGCCAGTTTATCACCATCTGGATATGTATAAAATTTGTTGAGTTCTTCGGTCGGTTCGGCTTCTGGCATCACGCCGCAACCGTTTTTATTCCCTTTATTTATTTTCCTTATTTGGGCTATTCTAAAAATGAAAGATTTGCAGGTGCAGCCGTTGTAAAAAATTATAAAAAGGGCGCCATACGGGAATGGATAGACGCAGCAGCATTTGCTATTGTAGCAGCTACCATTATCCGCACATTTGTTTTTGAAGCATATACTATTCCCACGCCTTCTATGGAAAAAACTTTGCTGGTAAATGATTTTTTATTTGTAAGCAAGTTTAGTTATGGGCCGCGTATTCCCAATACACCTTTGGCTATGCCTTTTGTTCACCATACCATTCCCGGGCTTAATACAAAATCTTATGTTGAATGGATTCACATTCCTTATACACGCTGGTTTGCAGAACCGGTGCAAAGAAATGATGTAGTGGTTTTTAATTTTCCGGTAAACGATACACTAATAAATGATGAAGTAAATTTTGGTTCAAGAGTCACGTATTACCAGGAAATTCAGCGCAGGATGATTATGGAACATATCTCTGAACAGGAAGCACGGGCAAGAGTGTGGGATCAATACGGCGATATGATTATTACAAGACCTGTTGATAAAAGAGAAAATTTTATTAAACGATGTGTTGCCATTGCAGGTGATAGCTTACAAATAAAAAACAGGATTTTATATATTAATGGTGTGGCACAACCATTTCCGCCGTATCATGAATTCAAGTATGATGTTATTACTACCGGGCCTCTTGATCCCGATCAGTTAATAAGCATGGGAATAAAATTTTATCCTGAAGATTCTGAAAAAAATGATGTATACCAGCGTGATAATAATTTTTATGAAATCAATATGAGCGATGGTGAAATGGCTTCACTTAAAATGCTGCCAATCGTAAAGAGCATTGTTCCTGTTATTCACTCACCACAGGATGAAAGCCTTATGTTATTTCCATATTATTCAACAACCACTAACTGGAGCGAAGATAATTTTGGCCCGATATGGATTCCTAAAAAAGGCGCCACCATTCAGCTTACGCCCGATAATGTAATTCGTTACAAACGTTGCATTGCTGTGTATGAAAACAATAAGTTGGAACAAAAGAACGGCCAGTATTTTATTAATGACAAACCCGCGACCACTTATATATTTAAAATGAATTATTATTGGATGATGGGCGACAACCGCCACAACTCACTCGATAGCCGCTTCTGGGGTTATGTACCTGAAGATCATGTGGTGGGCAAAGCTTCTTTAATTTGGTTTAGCTACGACAAAGGCCCAAGATGGAGCAGAATATTTCAAAAGATAAAATAATTTTTTAATTAGCTCCTCATAACTATGGTGATGTTGATTGTAGAATTATGCTTGTGTGCCAAAGGCACAACCTGCTTGTAGAAAGAAATATAAATTAAAGTACTTGCCATGTAGTTGTTATCCTTATTTTTTGATTGGTAACCACTACGTGGCAAAGCTTGTTAATGTTGGTCTATAATTCTACAAACAGATAGCCCCTTTGGGGCATATAAAAAAGATCTTGCAACAATTTGAAATATAACATTGCTACCAATCTGGTAACATTTTTGTATATTTGTAATTAAGAATGAGAATAATTGCTGTAAAGACATTGAAGCTATATGCTAAAAAGAGAAAAGAGGCAGAACAATCTTTATTGTGGTGGTACCAGGAAACTAATAAAGCCAGTTGGAAAAACCATAATGATTTGAAACAACAATTTGGCAATGCTTCGGTTATCAGTAATAAAAGAATAGTGTTTAATATTCATGGGAACAAATACAGATTGATTGTTGACATTGAATTCTACTTACAAATTGTTTTTATTGTGTGGATAGGAATACATAAAGAATACGATAAAATTGATGCAAAAAAAATAACTTATGTTAAAGCCGGTTAAAACAAAAAAAGATTATGAAGCTGCACTGCAACGTTGTTATGAATTAATGCAGAAAAATGTAAAAGCAAATCCAAAAATTGCCGATGAACTGGAAATACTTTCTATATTGGTAAAGGCTTACGAAGAAACACATTACCCGATTCCTACGCCAAATCCTATTTCTGCAATCAGGCACCGGCTGGAACAAAGCGGGCTTAATGAAAAAGAATTAAACAAAATATTAGGTGGCCGCAGTCGTAAGTCAGAAATATTAAGTGGTAAGCGTAAGCTTTCCCTCAATATGATAAGAGAGCTGCATCGAAAATTAAAAATACCCGCCGAGATTTTGATTGCAGAATACTAAGTTTTCAATAACAATTTTAATACATTCCTAATTGACAAAATGATACTTTTTAAAAATGCTCCTTTGCAATCTTATTATGTATCTCCGATGTTTGCTGCAAAGCTGCGCTTCCATACCATAAATAATATTCTGCAGCCAACACTTTCATTTGCACAGCAGGATCTGTTTCCAACATTTTTTCTGCTTCCATTTTACTTTCAGTATTTAATATAAAGATGCCTTCATAGTCTTTATCATTTTTCCCCATCGGGCCGGCAACAACTAATTTATTTTGTGAAGCAAGCCATTGAATATTTTTCATGTGGCCGCCGAATATGCTGTCGAGCCTTGTTTTATCAGTTATACCCGCAGTTCCTTTTTTAAGTATCACGAGATAATATTTCTTCATACCATAATCATCCGCATTTAATTTTTTAGCAAGAACAGAATCGTAATCTTTATTGGCGTTTTGTGCATGTAAAGACACAGATGCAAAAAGTAAAACAGCAATGAGAGTAATGAGTTTCATGATTAATGTTTGTATGCGTAAATATAAAAATATATAGCGGCAATAGCGATGGCAGCATGGGGATGCCGAAAGGCCCCTAATATGAACATGATTGAATTAACGAAATTTAAAGATAGTAAAGCTGTAGAGAGTGAAAAAAAGTTTTATTACACAAAGTACCAGTTACTATCATGATCAGTACTATACGATAAAACCATTACTCATAACACGAATTGTTTTACACTTTTGGGATCTATATAATTCTTTTGCTCATATATTCTTACACCATTGTTCTCTCTTGTTAAGTACACTATTAATGCATTTAAAGTAGGCGGCAATTCATGCAGCCACTGCTCTTCACTTTCTTTTTAACAATGCTGGCTCATAAATTTGTTTATATAAAAAGAAAAAAAAATTGTGCCTGTTTGTTTCATTTACTTAAGGTCATAATTTATTCTAACTGTTACATTTTATAATTATTGTGTTGGGCAACTTTCAATTTCCAACTTAACCTGCGTTTGCTTCTCTTCCCACTTCCTTACATTCACGCCAACCACGAGGAGCCACAGGCAAAACGATATTTCCCCAATGCCCGATACCATTAAAACAGGAAATAAAATTGTTGCGAACTTTGGAGGGAGAAAATTCGCGAAACTATTGATCAGATAGCATAGGCCCTGGATAGCCAGTAATACGCCTATAACACGGGGAAGGAATGTTGATCGAAAAATCATGCATCCCATCGCAAGACAATAGAAGCCAAAAAATACAAGGGCTATGGAAAAACCATATTCAAAAAACTGCAGCGACGTGTACGCCAAAGCCTGTAAGTCTTCTGGTTTAAATGCAGCCAATGAGTGTCCGCCGCCTAAAAATATTAAAGGTGCGAAATGAGCAAGTAAACTAACGGCTTCAATTGCAGTACCCACAATGCTTAAGAACACGACTAGCAAAGTGAGGTTCCTGTTTACTAATTTAAACAATTTATAGAAGATAAGTGTGAGCGGTATATTGCACGCACAGTAGAATACTTCGACTGCAAAGCCCCAACGATAAAGCAACTCATGCGTTATGATGTTATGCGCTGTAGCTGCGGCATTACCATGCACCACGAGTCGGCCGCGAACAACAAGTTCGGCGAATATGCCACCGAGGATGACAATGAGATATAGTAATCCACCAATTCTTGCTGTTGTTTTAATTGAATATTTCATTTGATGATAATTGATTTTAATTAGACGATGGTACCTCACATTCAATTTCCGGACTCCATATTGGGAATATTAGCTCCCTTAATCAAGAGCCAAAAACCAACCGCAACTTCACTGATAACGATAGGAGCGTAACAGACTGGTATAAGTTTATTCTGCAAATCAGGGAAAATAATGATAGTGAATTCAGTCATCATCAATAGCAAAGAAGAAAATATACCCCAGCCAGCTAATAACCTTGGAATATATCCTGACTTGAACAGTAAATAGCTAAATATTGTTGACCCTAAACCTAAAAATATTGCTACAACAGTGAAAGTAGAACCATATGTATAGTGCAGTATTGACAAAACTTGTAATTGTCCTGAATCGAATGCTTTCAGGGGGTCAGCGTCACTCATGAACTGCAGAGCAACAAAATAATTGACAATAGCAAAACCAGCAATCGAAGTCTCCACCATTCTGAAGAATACCGCAAGCAACGCAAGATTTCTGTTTACAGGTCTGAGTAATACATAAAGAGCCCAGATAAGTACCACATCAAGAGCAAACGTGATTGTATTGCTGGCAATACCAATACGAAATAGCCGTTCATTAGCCTTAATATTACTGGCTGTTTTTGCAGCATCTCCGACTACAATGAGAGATGAGGGGAAGTGAAAATAAAATTCAGCGAAGAGCCCGGTAGCCATAGCAATTAGATATATGAGCCCTGCGAGTTTTGCAGCTTTAGATTGTGATGCAATAGTGATTTGATTTTCCATTTTATTAGTTATATATAATTATTTTGAGATAATCCAAAACCTTAGTGTTTTTAAGTATAGCTGCCAACCTTAAACGCAGTTCCTTTTAAAAATAAAGTAAGATAGACTGGGAAAAGTTTTTAAAAATTTTATTTCTTCATCCACGTTTCAACAACATATTTTCCAAGCGTTGCGCCCATCTGCAATGCAGATTCATTATCTGTGCGAAAATGAATACCTGCATAGAATCGTGAATCTGCACATTCCTGTGCAAGCTTTTTAAACTGTTTAGCATCTTCTGGAAAAAAATAACCGAGTATTGCGCTTGAAGTGGCTGCACCTGCTGCATGCCCGGATGGATAACCCGGGAAAGGCGGCGTTTCTATCAGCGGTTTATAAGTAGTGTCGTACTGGTTTGGCCTTATTCCCCAATAAGTATATTTCGAATCAAAGATGGCAATTACCGCATCATGATAAGCTACATTCAATACTGCGTATATGCGGGCAACTGCCGGCGCATCATCGCTCATACGGTATTCAAACATTTTCTTGCTAACGAGATCATTCCATAATTCAGGGCCTGTGGTTGCCCAATAATATGCGGTGGCAGCAGATTTGAAAGTTTGCTTAAAGTTTTTCATTTCCTCCATATCATTCTCAAAATTCGGCGGAGGCGGTAGCCTGAACTGATCAGCGGAGCGTATAACGATGGGCGTAAACGAAGATAGCGTAATACCCATCGGATATTTTCCTGTCCATTTTTTTGTGTCTTTATTCATGTTGCCATCCCACTCTTTGGCTGACCCATCGTTCCTTGCTTTTTCTATAATTTGCTTAGCAACCTGCTCACCGAGTTTCCAACCTGCTTCCATATCACTTGGAAATTGTACGCCTGCGTCTATCCGTGACTGTGAGGCAGCATGTGCCATTTGCATAATTGAATCGGCTTTTGCAGGAAAGAAATAGGCAAGCATAGTTGCCGCCGCTGCTGCAGTTACAGAATGTTCACATGGGTAGGAATAGGTTTGCGGCGCATTGATTGCAGTCTTTAGCGAAGGATCTAAAATATTTGGACGTTTCCTTTTATATTTCAACTTTTCTTTCCATGCTAATATCGTTGCATCATAAATGGCAATGTTCATCCATGATGCCGGCATGCGAAGCTGAACGTCAAATTTTTGAGCAAGCATTTGGATAACGATCTGGTTCCAGCGGTAGGCAGGTGCTCCGGCATCCCAATATTTTATTTCTGCCAGTTTTTTTTCATTAAGATTATTAATTCTTTGTTTGACAGATTGCAATTCAGCTTTTGATTGAGCAACAGAAGGAGCAGCAGCAATCATTATTTGCTGTGGGTTGTCTAATAACCATGTATTCCAGTTGGCTGCTTCATAATTGGCTGACTGGTGTGATACATCCATTTGAGCAGTTGCAACAATTGCAGTAAGAGAAATTACAATTGAAAGAATGATCTGTTTCATGTTAGTTGTTTTTATTTTAGTATTTATATTTTAAAATAATTCTTACACAAGAATATCTAAATAAAGAAAGCACTGAAAGGGTAAGTCAATAAACTGCGGATTATGGTAAACAAACAACTGGGTTAGGCTAATCGCAGAGGTAATTACTGTTTTAAGTCCAAAGTAAAAGTTCTAAAAAAAAGACCCTGCGACATAGAGCATTTTTATTTTTTGCTTTTGACTTTTAATTTATCATACGATTGAAATACTTTTCAATTTTTTGATTGACTTTTACTGGTTATTGGTTTACCACAAAGTCAATTCTATTGATTGAAAATTTAAAAGGCGAAAGATTTACCGATATTTATCTTACTAAATAACAAGATGAAAATATCAATTAATAGAAAGCAGATAAAATTTTATTTATGGGTTGGGCTTGGTTATTTTTTCCTGAGTCTGTTTAGCACTTTGGCAAGTTATCCCGACAGATTTTTTTCACTTGTATTCAATAATGCCTGGGGAGTGGTTTATGTTATTGCCATAAATTTTATATTTTTTGAATATACCATTCCATTTGTACTGAAGAAAAGAAAAGCCGTCATTTACAATATTCTTCTTGGAATTCTTTTCTTATGGATTTACATGATGTTATATTCTTACGGCTCGTATGCCTGGAGATTACTGGGAATACAGTTACATGTTTATACTTCATTAAAGGTATTTTCTTCATTAGGGAAAGCGCTCGCAAATCAAATGGGATATAGCGTAGGATCGGTTACATTTTTCGGAATCATCAGGCATATTTATAATTACATAAAATTAAAACAATCAGCACAGCAGTTACGTATTGAAAAGCAGGCAGCAGAATTAAACTACTTAAGATCGCAAACGAATCCCCATTTTTTATTCAACACCTTAAATAATATTTATTCATTAGCAAGAGATAAGAGCGACCTGGCGCCGGAATCAATTTTACGCCTCTCAAAAATATTGCGCTTTATGCTGTACGAAACCGGCGGAGCATATATATCTATTGAGCAGGAATTGAAAATTATCAGTGATTATATTGCCCTTGAAAAATTGCGATACGATGAATCTTTACAAATAAATTTTAACCATGACATTGAAGATATGAAACAAGCTTTGCCACCCCTGTTGCTGATACCCTTAGTTGAAAATGCGTTTAAACATGGTGTATCTGAAACAAGAAATCAGCCATTTGTTGATATTCATTTTTCAGTTAATAAGCGACAGTTGGCTTTTATTGTAAAAAATTCTTCTGAATCATTTGGAGAAGAGAGTTTAAAAGAAAATATTGGTCTTTCTAACCTGCGGCGGCAACTGGAATTGCTCTATAAAGATTATGATCTTTCTGTTAAACAACATTTATCTGAATTTACTGCTACTTTAAAAATAAATCTTGCGAGCCATGTATAACATAAAATGTATTATAATAGAAGATGAACCATTGGCGGTAAAAGTTTTATCGGATTACATTTCGCAGGTGCCTTTCCTTGAATTACAGGGAACATTTAAAGATGCTATTCTTGCAACTGATTGGTTGCGGCATAATAAAACAGATCTTATTTTTTTAGATATTCATTTGCCTAAATTAAAAGGCATGGCTTTTTTGAAAACGCTTGCATATCCGCCTGCAGTAATTATTACAACCGCTTATCATCAATATGCAGTGGAGGGGTTTGATTTAAATGTAACTGATTATTTGCTGAAGCCCTTTGAGTTTGAGCGCTTCTTAATAGCAGTAAATAAAATAAAAACAGCACAGAGAGAAAAAGAGGAACCAAATGAAACTCCCGAAATAAAAGATTACCTGTTTTTAAATATTGAAAGAAAGCGGGTAAAGATTTTATTTTCAGAGATTGTTTATATTGAAAGCCAGCGGGAGTACATTAAGATTATTACAACAAGAAAAGAATACATTACAAAGATGAGCACTCATGAAATTGAAATGCTTTTACCAGCACATCTCTTCAAACGAATTCACCGTTCCTTTATCGTTTCAATAAACAAGATTGAATCATACACAGCCGAAATGGTTGAGGTTAATGGCGTATCTATCCCCATAGGCAGGGATTACAGGGATATTATAAAAAACCTGTAGCTTTTAATGGAAAAGATCATTTTCAATATGGTAAATTACTTAGGAAGAAAAAATATTGGGGGGAAGGAAAAGGAAGCGTTTAGCCTTCACTGTTATCTTTATAAAATAATATAAAAAATTGTGTATCTGCCAGGCTGCAAACGATCAACAAGTAAAATGAAAAACATAATCAGCATTGTTATGCTTTCTTATCTATACTCTTTTTTTTAATGGTCGTTTAACCATTACCGTTATCTTTCATAAACAGGCAAAGATCAATTTTGCTCACTGAAAAGTTAAAATGATGTTTGCCATTATTGCTGCATGGTTGTTACAATGTTTTTTGTAAATTCACGTTACATAATTATGAATACATTATCTGAAACCTGGTTTACAGAAGGCTATATAGATTTTGAGCTGAAGAAATATACCCTGATGGCTTACCTGCAGCAAGTGAATAGCTGCTTTAACCAACATAAGCTTTATCCGCAACTGGCAGATGTTATTTTTCATTATAACAATATTGCTGCCTTTCGCCGCAATAAACGTTTTTTGCAGGATCAGTTTCCTAAGAAATTATCGGGCATACAAATGCAAAAGCTTCAATTGCTTTATGAGCAGTTAATTGAAGATGATGAGCTGATGACTGAACTGGAAGATATAATACAGTTCTCAGCAGGTAAAATTCAAAAAACTATTCATGATGGTACAGAGATATATGAGTTTGTAGAAGAAAAGATGGTGATAACGCCTGTAGGTATTGTGCCGCTTGATATTAACGAGGGCTATTTTTTTCTTAACTCTGGCAATCACAGCGATACACTAGTGTATCAATACCGTCTTTCTATTTTTGAAAAGCATGATGAGAAATACCGGAGCATTAAAACATCTTATATTGATGTGTGGTACCGCAGCATTGCTACTACTTATGAGCATATAAAAATGGAACTTATAAGGAAAAGAACGCAACTGCCTAATCCAGCTGTATATGCTGTAGTAACTCCTTTAAAATACCCAGTGGAAGAAACTTTACTGCCGGTTGCCAAGCGGTCGCTTATTAAATTTATTTCCCCTGCAGCGGCTTAATAGATTATAAAAAAATAAGAAGGGCACGTTGGTGTTTCACATTGGCTTTGTGAGTCATCATCATAATTTGTTTTACGTTATATAATGCCTCATAATATCAAACTCAAATCACTTATTTCTCCGATGCAGATAATGTACTGCATAACTTTATTGTAAGTTCGCATCTTACATTTTTTCTACATGATCAGGAACTTTAGTTCTTTTATTAAAAACAAGCCTGCACTTGCAGTAGGTTTTTTGTTTGCTGTTTCCAGTCTTTTATTTGGCATTTGGGTAGCTTCTATACCCGGCATAAAAGCCAGGCTTGGCTTTACTGATGGCAGCCTTGGCCTGTCACTGCTGCTTTCGCCCTTAGGCGCTATTACAGGCATGTTATTATCTGCAAAAATATTCAGTAAAATAACTGTTGGCCGGTGGATGTTTACAGGCTACATTATTGTATGCGGCATTATGGTACTACAGATTAATTCAGTAAACCGGCTCATGTTTTGGATTTGCCTGTATTGCTTAGGCGCCATTAGCTTTTTAAATGGAGTATCTGCCAATGCCACAGTTAACCTTATGGAGAAAAAATACAATCGGTTGCTGATGAGCACCTGCCATGGCATGTATAGCCTGGGAGGTGCAGTAAGTGCTGGCATTGCAGCTTTATTATTTATAGTGCACATCCCATCGGGCTGGCAAATTGCGGCTGTAGCAACTATCCTCATCATAATCATTCTTTGCAATAAACATCATTTACTGCTTAACAAAGATATTATTCATTCAAAGTCTGCATTTAAACTCCCTTCTTTTTCTATACTGGGTATTTCATTCATTTGCATGGTAAGTTTTATGTCAGAAGGTTGCGTGGCCGACTGGAGCGCTATTTATTTTAAAGAAATATTATTTGCCCCTAAAGCATTAATAAGTCTTGGCTATGCAGGGTTCTCCATAGCCATGACTGTTGGAAGATTAAACGGAGATATGCTTATTACAAAATTGGGTAGTAAAAATGTAGTAGTATCAGGGGCTTTGCTGGCAGCCACCGGGTTTTTAGTAGTAGTAACAGCGCCGTTAGTAATTGTTTGCATACTGGGTTATATTATGGTTGGCATGGGCTGTTGCTGTATTGTGCCTGTTTTGTTCAGGGCATCGGCAAATATTCCAGGGGTAAGCACGGTAGAAGGGTATGCCATGGTAACTACCGGTGGACTCATTGGTTTTCTTGCAGGCCCATCTGTTATAGGGTTTATTTCTGAAAAAGCAAATCTTTCAAAAGGCCTCTCGTTGTTAATTGTAATGTGCTTACTCTCGGCCATTGCAGCGTGGCGCAACCCGTTTATATCAAATAAAAAACCTTTGCCTGCTGCTTCCTTACCTTACGATGAACAAATTTATTAAGAAGATTTTTTTTTAAATGAATGTTTATGTTGATTGCAAAAAAAATTATTCAGCATTTACGCTACCCCGTTATGGTTTGGTAATGCCTCCAATCAATTACTTAAAAGTTTATGCTTCCATGCCATTATTGGCGCTGAATCGCCTTTCTATTTTTGAAAATTATGATGAGAAATACCGAAGCATTAAAACATCTTATGTTAATGTATGGTACCGCAGCATTGCAACTACTTATGAGCATATTAAAATGGAACTCATTCGCAATAGAACCCAACTGCCTACCCTGCTGAATATGCAGTGGAAACTTCTTTAAAATATCCCCTGGAGGAAACATTACTGCCTGTTGCAAAGCGGTCGCATGTTAAGTTTATTTCTACAGACGCTGCTTAATTACTTTTATTTTATTTCTAAAAATAAAACTCTTCTTACAAATACATTTATGCTTGTACGTTATACAATTACTTAATAAAACATTTCTTAAATTAGAATTGGGTAATTTTTTAACCAGCTGTTACAACTACTTTTCTTTTGGCTGGGTCATGCTAAACCAATTGCCGCAACTATCTGTTATTACTGCTTCAATGCCATAAAACTGTTCTTTTGGCTCTGAATTAAAAACTACTCCTTTTGCTTTTAATTCTTCATAGGTAGCACGGCAATCGGGTGTATATAAAACTCCGGCGCCTAAAGCATTTTTATCAAGCAAAAATTTAAAAGCTTTTTTTGTTTCTTCATCAAAACTCATTCCTTCATGCAATGGCGAGAGTAATGCAATTTCAAGATTAGATTGTTCAGGCGGAGATACACTCAGCCATCTGAAGCCATTCTGCATTTTGGCATCGGTCTTAACTATGAAGCCAAGTATATTTACATAAAAATCATAAGCCTTATCCTGGTCTGTTACAAACAAGGTTGTGTGAGATAGTTTAGTGATCATATATTTTGTTTTGAACAAAACTACATCGCCATTTTAAAAATCATTTATTGAATGTTGCTATCTTTTGCAACTATATTCTGAATAATGCAATGGGGAATAAAACTTTGTGGCTGCTCTTTGGCAAGTTTATTTTTAAGATAAGCGAGATTACGATAATACTGAGGCGCATAGCCATTACGTTTTCTGAATAAAAGGCTGAAAGTAGCAAGGCTTTCAAAGCCAACACTGTTGCATACTTCCTGTATGCTTATTCCTTCCTGCTGCAAAAGATATTTTGCCTGCTGCAATCTTTTTGTGGTAAGATATTCAAGCGGTGTTCTGCCATATACCCGTGTAAAGAGGCGATGAAAATGAAACCGGGAAAAGAAAGCTTTTTGTGAAATTTGTTCAAGATGAATAGGCTCATGATAATTCTCATCCATAAAAAGTTTGGCTGCAATTACGCGCCGGTAAATATCTGCATCAATAAGCATATTTAAAATTACCAATAAGATTTTATTTCTGTTTATTTAATCTTGCTAAATTTTTAGGGCAATCATTTATTTCTTTACCTTTTTATTTGTATAATAACTTTGATGACTTTCTGATAATTTAACGAACACCCGCAAAGCAAAAAAAATATTACGCTTATATTCACATTTATAAATTATTGATGAAATATGAAAAAGAATTTGCTTTTTATTCTAATGATTATTTTTTCATTGTATGG
Source organism: Chitinophagales bacterium (assembly GCA_038244655.1). GTDB lineage: Bacteria > Bacteroidota > Bacteroidia > Chitinophagales > Chitinophagaceae > Ginsengibacter. The sequence goes on along the minus strand of JBBRTG010000009.1, from coordinate 110,902 downwards.
CGCTGCACAAAGCATATTGAAAAATATAATTACTAAAAGATGGAACGCTTATTGGATAACAGCGCCCAACTCATCACCGAAAGATTATGGCGTATATCATTTCCGTAAAACATTTTTACTCAATAATAAACCGGTTTCCTTTGTTGTACATGTTTCAGCAGACAACAGATATAAATTATTTGTGAATGACACAATGGTTTCTTTAGGGCCGGCCCGTGCTGATGTTTTCCATTGGAATTATGAAACGGTTGATATAGCAAAATATCTGCGTGTAGGCCACAACGTTATGGCATCGGTAGTTTGGAATTATGGCGATTACAGACCAGAACATCAAATATCTTTTCGTACAGGCTTTATTTTGCAGGGAAATACAGATGAAGAAAAAATTGTAAATACCGATACTTCGTGGAAATGTATTAAAGACACAAGTTACAGCCCCCTGCAACCCGATTTAATTTATTGCTATTATGTAGCAGGCCCGGGCGAAAAAATAGATTATGCAAAATATGCTGCCAACTGGCAAGGTGAGCAATATAACGATACAGGCTGGACGCAGTCTAAACAAATAGTCAGCGGTTTGCCAAAAGGAGTTCTGCAATCTGATTTAAGCTGGATGCTGATGCCACGCAATATTCTACAGGTTGAAATAACCATGCAACGTTTGCAAACAGTTCGCTCAGTTACCGGCATTAGCCTGCCTGCTGCATTTCCGTCGGCCAAAACCTCTTTTACCATACCGCCAAATACAAACATAAAAATTTTATTGGACAATGGTGTGCTTACCAATGCCTATCCCGTACTGCAATTCAATAAAGGAAAAGATGCCCATATTATTTTAGGATATGCGGAAGCGTTATATATAAATGAAGGTGATGATAAAGATTGGAAAGCCCAGGAAAAAAAAGGTAATCGCAATGAAGTAAAAGATAAAAGATTTGTTGGCGTAAAAGATGAATTAATTGCCGATGGCAAGGAGCAAATATTTACTTCATTGGCATGGCGCACTTACCGGTACATGCAATTAGAAATAAAAACCGCGGATGAAGCTTTAACCATTACTGATCTCTATAGCATTTTTACCGGTTATCCATTTGAATTGAAAGCAAAGTTTTCTGCAGATGATACAACGCTTGAGAAAATATTTGAAACCGGCTGGCACACGGCAAGGCTTTGCGCTGTAGAAACTTATATGGATTGCCCTTATTACGAACAATTGCAATATGCGGGCGATACACGCATACAGGCGATGGTATCTTTGTATAACACCGGCGACGACAGGTTAATGAGAAATGCAATAACACAATTAGATTATTCGAGGCTGGCAGAGGGAATTACGCTTAGCCGTTACCCAACTGCCAATGCCCAGGAGATACCCACTTTTTCTTTGTGGTGGATTGGTATGCTAAATGATTATTACTTATACAGAAATGATCCATCTTTTGTAAAACAATTTTTACCAGGCGAAAGACAAGTGCTGCAATTTTTTAATAAATACCGGCGATCCGATGGAAGCTTACAAAATGCACCTTACTGGGAATTTACAGATTGGTGTGAAGGGAAAGGATGGGAAAGCGGAATGGCGCCATTTGGTAAAGATGGAAGTTCTGCAGTACTTGATCTGCAGTTGCTCTGGGCTTATCAAATTGCAGCAAAGCTGGAAGATAGTTTAGGTATGAAAGCATTTGCTGATGAATATAAAAAAAGAGCTTCTATACTAACGCAAACGATTAAACGCAAATATTGGGATAATGCAAAACAGTTATTTGCAGATACAGAAGAAAAAGAATTTTTTTCTCAACATACTAATACACTGGCTATTTTAACCAATGTTGTAAAGAGAGAGCAGGCAAAACAATTAGCGCAAAAAATAATTTCAGATACTTCTTTAACCCAGGCAACCATTTACTTTCAATATTATGTAAACCAGGCTTTACGCAAAACAGGGTTTGGTAATTTATACCTCAACCGTTTGCAAATATGGAAAGATAATCTTGCAAACGGCCTTACCACCTGGGCAGAGATAAGTGATATTAATGCTGCACGTTCCGATTGCCATGGCTGGGGAGCAAGCCCTAACATTGAATTTTTCAGAACGGTATTGGGCATTGATACCGATGCACCGGGATTTAATAAAATAAAAATAGAACCAAATTTAGGCAAGCTTAAAAAAGCATCCGGTACAATGCCTCATCCCAAAGGGGAGATACAAGTAAACTATAACGTAAATGCACAAACGAAATTACAGGCAGTTATTTTTATCCCAAAAGAAACATCTGGTGTTTTTGTATGGAAAGGAAAAGAATATATATTGAAAAGCGGGGAAACAAAATTTGAAGGGCTTTGATACATATTGCGCGTGGTGGAGACACCGCCGCTGCGGGGTTCCCGTCTGCGAACCATATTATCCTTTCATTTTAAGGCTGTTTGAAAAGAGCCTATTTAAATTGAGCATACTTTGCATCAATCTTCTCTTTAAACATTTTATTGAAGGCATCATTTGCCCCTTTTAAAATAATTATAAGCGTTCCCTGTTCTACTGCATAAATGTTTGTAACACTGTCAACAACCTTTGCCGATAAGAAATCTTTTATAAAAGAGTGTTGCATTTCCTGTGTATCATCTGTAACTAAAATAAGATTTTGTATGTGCAGCGTTCGCGGCATCCAATATAAAAAACTTCCATTATCGCTATACGCTTCAGGAAGAGAATATTTTTTTCTATAAAAATTAACTGCTCCTGCTTCACCATAATTATCACAAAAAATTATCGTTTGCTTTTTTTCATTACTGTCTAAACTTTGATAAGCAGCAGAAACTTTTTGCGCTATTTCTTTCCATCCAAGCATATCTGCAAAATCTTGTGGAAGCCGATGGTTTTTTAAATCCTCCCATTTTAACGCACCTGTTTTATTAAGATGCCTTTTTATATAATACTCCGAAAGATCTTCAGGTTTTGAAGTTGGCAACATTAAAGGAATAAGCAGTACGCCAAGTAATACAGGTATCAATACAAAAGCTATTCTAAATCCCCTGAATCGTTGTGTGGAAAAGCGTTCAAGATTATAAGCACCAAAAGCAAACAGCACCGGATAAATACCAACTGAATAATAGTTTTTGCCATGAAATAAAAGTAATAATACAACCAGGAAAAGATACGCCCATGCAAACATCCTGTACTTTATGCCTTCTTTAATAAATATAATAAAATACAAACCAGCCAGCCAAATAAATACGCAAGGCAAATTCATCAACAATTGATCTATCAAAAAACCGGCAGGATTTACGTATTGCAATTGTGTATTCTGCAATTCTTTCATGTGCACCATTACCGGAAAATGATGATTGTATTCCCATAAAAAAGTTGGAAGAAAAATAAGTATAGCAATTAACCCGGCAAAATATAAATTCTTATTTAAAAATATTTTTCTTTGTTGGGTTATAAGCAACCCTGCAAGCATGCTCAATACAAAAAAAGCTACAGAATATTTACTGATCATTCCTAAACCGATGCTTATGCCGAAAACATACAACCATTTATTTTTTTCGGCTTGAATATAACGGACTATCGCAAACGCAATTACCGTCCAGAAAAAAACTTCAGGAGGATTGGGCTGAAATAAAAAAAACATTCTTAAGTAAACCCCAAACATAAAAGGAAGAAAGGCAAGAAAGATGGCAAAAGATTTTCCACCAAGCGATTGGACAATTTTTCCGGTAACAATAAAAGTTGCTGCACCAAATAAGGATGGCCATAATTTCACCCAAAAAATTCCATCACCAAGCAAATGAGTAAGCCATGCAAAAAAACTGAGCATTGGCGGCACTTCCATAAATCCCCAGGCGAGATGATTACCCTGGGCAAGATATAAAAATTCATCTCTTTGCAAGTCGTAATATGAACTTTGCAAAAAATACGGAATAATGATTTTAAGAAGTGCAAGTAAATATAAAAGCCTGTTACTTTTTTGCATAGAACTTTTTTAAGAAAGATACAAAGGCTTTTATTTAATCCAACTTATTTATAAAAAAAACCGCCTAATCATGAGACGGTTGCTTAATGAAATATGTTTTTTAAAATGAGAAAGTTTATGAATTATAGCTTTTTAAAATGGGCTGGCCTGTAAACTTTCCTTTTATCTTCGCAACAAGCTCTTTATATTTTCCACTGGATTCGTATGCCTCAGCATCGGCTTTGCTTTCCCAAACAGTAACTGAAATAAATTCTCCTGAGCCGTCTACAGGTTCGAGCAACATTACATTGGTATTACCTTTTTGTTTTTTTACTTCAGGTACAACATCCTGATTATAAATTTTTTTTACTTCATCAGTATCATCTGTGGATACATTGAAGTGTGTTAATCTTACTACCATAATAGATTTACTTTTAAAGATGAATAAAAAGCTTCCGGAGGGAGAGGAATAGAATCACATAAGTACAAAGAAAAACTGAAAAATCAAAAGGAACGGAATATTTTTATTGACCATTGCCCATTGACCAATTCCTAATGTATTCTATCGCCTCTTATTTCCATGTTCAACATAATATCTGTTTCATAAGCAATCCATTCTTTCCAGCGTTTTCTAACTGTTTCTTTATTAATATAGGTGTCTGCAAGATTAATAAATAAGGTATAATGCCCGGCTTCGCTTTCCATAAACTTCCGGTAAAAATTTCGCATATACGCATCTTCAAACGACTCACTCAATCTCTTGAAACGCTCGCAGCTTCTGGCTTCTATTAAAGCCATCGTCAGCAGTTGATCCAAAAATCTTTCACTGAGGCTGCCGCCTTTTTTTTGAAAGTCAAGCAGCTTATTTACATATTCATCCTTGCGTTGCTTACCGAGTTGCAAATTTCTTTTTCTTAATTCAGCAACAACCAATCTGAAATGCCCCCATTCTTCTGTTACAATTGGTGACAGCTCATTTACCAACTCATCTTTGTCATTATATTTTTGAATAAGAGAAATACAACTGTTAGCGGCTTTCTGTTCGCACCATGCATGATCGGTCAAAATTTCTTCCAAAGAAATAGCGGCAAGATTAACCCAACGTGGATCAGTTACTAATTGCAACCCTAAAATATTTTTTGTATCCTGCGATGTTGTTTCCATTTTTCAAAAATAATTATAAGTAGCAAGACATAAGTAGCAAGATGGTAAGATAGTTTCCTCTCCTTCGGAGAGGGGTTGGAGTGAGGCTTGTTGAGGCATATACTTATCTTTACTTAATGAATGAAGATTTTCTTGAAAAAAAATTAAATGAAAGAAAAGAATCTAATGCATTACGCACGCTTATTCTTAATAAAGGGAAAATAGATTTTTGCAGCAATGATTACCTCGGCATTGTAAAAAATAAGCTTCTCGAAAAATCAACAGACATAAATCTTTCGCATGGAAGCACAGGCTCACGGCTGCTTTCAGGAAATTATACACTGATTGAAGAAACCGAAAATTTCATTGCCAATTTTCACCAGGCAGAAGCAGGATTAATTTTTAATTCGGGTTATGATGCTAATATCGGATTGCTTCCTTCAGTTTCAAAAAAAGGAGATGTAATAATTTATGATCAGCTTAGCCATGCATCAATTCGCGATGGCATACGATTATCTTTTGCAAACGCTTTTTCATTTATGCATAATGATCTGAATGATCTTGAAAAAAAAATGACAGCCGCAAAAGCGGGCCAGAATATTTTTGTAGTTACTGAATCAGTTTTTTCAATGGATGGGGACATGGCACCATTAAAAGAAATAGTTGATTTATGTGAAAAATATAATGCAGGATTAATAATAGATGAAGCACATGCTACAGGAGTTGTTGGTGAAAGGGGAGGAGGCCTTGTTCAGCAATTGAACTTTCAGCAAAAATGTTTTGCAAGAGTTCATACTTATGGAAAAGCATGTGGTTGTCATGGCGCTGTTGTGCTGGGTTCGGCTCAATTAAAAAAATACCTCATCAATTTTGCAAGGCCATTTATTTACAGCACCTCACTCTCACCCACAAGCGTAAACGCAATTGCAGCTTCTTATAAAATTTTCCCTTTTCTGGATAAAGAAAGGACGCATCTGAATCAATTAATAAAATTATTTAAAGAAAATTCTTTGTCTTATAAAACATTAAACAGTGATACGCCTATACAGGTTGTAATTGTTCCGGGGAATGATGTCGTAAAAAAATTGGCCTCAACATTTCAGGAAAACAATTTGGATGTTAGGGCAATATTATATCCAACAGTTCCTAAAAACCAGGAAAGACTAAGAATAGTATTTCATTCGTTTAATACAATTGATGAAGTAACACAATTGGTAAAACCCCTGACCCTAAAGGAGAATAAAAGAAATAAATTTCCAATAGTTTAGTTTTCATTCCCTTTTAAGGGTTAGGGGTTTTTTCATTATTTTACATCTTTAAAATTGATTATGCGAATAATTCCGTTTATCCTTTTCGGTGTCATAACAGCTGCACTTGTTACAATTCTTAATTCAACTTTCGTTCTACCGGCACCGTTAGGGAAATTATTAAGCCCTCAAAGCGGAGTATGGCAAAATGCTGAACCTGTAAACGAAAATTTTTCAGCAACGCTTTCCTTTCCGCAGATCAAAGGAAAAGTGGATGTTTATTTTGATGAAAGGCTTGTACCTCATGTGTTTGCTGAACAAGAAAATGATGCATTTTTTGTGCAAGGTTATCTTCATGCAAAATTCAGATTATGGCAAATGGAATTTCAAACACATGCAGCAGCAGGAAGGATAAGCGAATTAATTGGGCCAAAAGCAATTGAATTTGACAGGGATAAACGAAGATTGGGAATGGTTTTCGCAGCGGAAAATTCTTTGAAAGAAGTGGAAAAAGATTCCGCAACGCTGGCGCAATGTGATAACTATACAGCAGGCGTAAACGCTTATATTGAATCGCTGAATGAAAGCCGTCTTCCTCTGGAATATAAACTTTTAGGTTACTATCCAGAGAAATGGACCAATTTAAAAACAGCGCTTTTCTTAAAATATATGAGCCTTGATTTGGCAGGCGAGGAAAATGATTTTGAAATGACGAATGCAAAATCGGTCTTTTCTTCAGCAGACTTTGATAAAATTTATCCGGTGATTATGGATTCGCTTGATCCCATTGTTCCCAAAAGAACTGTTTTTCCAAAGCCGGGAATAGAATTAAAAATCCCCTCCACAGCCGATTCACTTTATTTTGACAAAAAAGACTCTACAACTATTGATGAACAAAAACCTAATCCTGATAATGGAAGCAATAACTGGGTGGTAGGTGGTAAAAAAACAAAAAGCGGATATCCGATATTATGCAATGATCCTCATCTCGGATTAAACCTTCCTTCGCTTTGGTACGAGATGCAAATTACCACGCCTGCTTACAATGCTTACGGAGCAACGTTTCCGGGGGCGCCTGCTATTATCATTGGCTTTAATGATAGTTGCGCGTTTGGCTTTACTAACGCCATGCGTGATGTAAGAGATTATTATGAAATAAAATTTAAAGATGATAGCCGCAAAGAATATTGGTTTAATAATAAATGGCAAAAAACTACATTCAGAGTTGAACAAATAAAAACAAAAGGCGGCCCTGATTATTTGGATACAGTTGCCTACACAAATATTGGCCCCGTCATGTATGATAAAAGTTTTAATGGCGGAAAATCAACCAATGATAAATATTATGCCGTAAGATGGAAGGCGCATGATCCAAGTAACGAATTAAAAATGTTTACGCTTCTTGACAAAGCAAAAAATTATGATGATTACCTGGCGGCTATAAAATATTTACATACACCGGGACAAAATTGTGCATTCGCCTGCAAGAACGGAGATATTGCGATATGGGACCAGGGCGAGTTTCCTGCGAAATGGAAAAGGCAGGGAGATTTTATAATGCCCGGAACAGACAGCAGCTATTTCTGGCAGGGAACAATACCACAAGATGAAAATCCACATCTTATAAATCCTGAAAGAGGCTTTGTAAGCAGCGCTAATCAATTGCCTGTTGATAGTACCTATCCTTATTACCTTGGTGGAAGCTATCCTTCTTACCGTGCATGGGAGATTAATAAAAGATTAAGTGTTATGAACGATATAACGCCGCAGGATATGATGAAGCTTCAAACAGATAACTATAATGTTTTTGGCGAAATGGCGCTTCCTGTTTTGATTAAAAATACAGATGTTACCAAATTGAGCGCTGATGAAAGAAAATATTTTGATATTTTACAAAAATGGGATATAAGAAATGATCCAGATTCAAAAGGTGCAACTCTTTTTGTACTTACATGGGACAGTCTTGAAAATAAAGTATGGAATGATGAATTTTTAAAATCGAATATGCAGATGATGATGCCTCATGAAAGTACATTGCTGGATAATATTAAGAAAGATTCTTTATTCAAATTTTTAGATGATATAAATACGCCGCAAGTTGAAACATTGCAGGATGATGTAACGACTGCATTTAAAAAAGCTGCTCTTATTGCAAAAGATGCCGAAGCTGATGGCAGACTTGAATGGGCAAAATATAAAGACACAAAAGTTTTACACTTAGCAAGGCTCGATGCTTTAAGCAGGTTGCACCTGCCCATTGGTGGTGGTACTAATACCATTAATGCAACCAATAATCAACATGGGGCAAGCTGGAGAATGATTGTTTCATTAACTCCGCAAACAGAAGCCTGGGCTGTATATCCCGGCGGCCAAAGCGGTAACCCAGGCAGTAAATTTTATGATGATTTTGTAGATACCTGGGCCGCAGGAAAATATAATTCACTTTGGATAATGAAGGCTACAGATGTTACCAGTAACAAAGTAAAATGGAAGATGAGTTTTAAACCATAAATTGTTTAATTGTTTTATTGATATATGGTTAAGAAAAAATTATTTAATTATTGAATGATTTTGAATCAGCAGCAATTCAACAATAAAGCGATTTAGCAATTCAACAATTCGTGTAATTAGTTTTAATTAATGTAATAAAAAATATGAAATTTCCAATCTCTATCATCTTAATAATGCTTTTAAGTTTTTGCGCCTGCTTATATTTTCCATGGTGGAGTATTGCTATTGTAGCTTTCATTGTTGCTGCACTTATCCCGCAAACACCTATAGCTTCTTTTTTTTCAGGATTTATTGCTCTGTTTTTATTGTGGGGAATTTTAAGCTTCTGGATTAGTTCTAATAATAATGATATATTGGCTCACAGGGTTTCTCAGCTAATTTTTAAAACCGATAATGCGTTTCTGCTGATACTCGTTTCTGCATTAATAGGTGCACTGGTAGCAGGTTTTGCAGCACTGACTGCAAGTTATATTCGTCCTGCGATTATGCAACGCCGTTAGACTTAAAAAAAATTATACCATTTTCTTAAAGAATTACTTACTTAATTTTAGAACCACATTCGCTTATGCAAAAACTTTTACTGCTTATACTTTGCATAACTGCGTTTACTGCATCAGCACAAAAAATTGAAGGCACTGTATATGATGATGAAAGAAAGATTTTACCATTCGCTTCTGTTCTCGTAAAAGGAACATCGTTAGGTGTTAGCGCAAATAACCAGGGGAAATTCAGTATTGCATTGTCTCCCGGAAATTATACATTGATTTGCCGTCATGTTGGATATGCAACACAGGAAAAATCTGTAATGCTTGCAACACAAAATGTAACGCTTAATTTTTCTTTATCTATTCAAAAATTAATTCTTAAAGAAATAATTATTAAAAAAGGTGGTGAAGATCCTGCTTATGAAATTATACGACAGGCTATTAAAAAACGCCCCTTCTATGAAAAGCAGGTTAAGGCATTCGAGGCCGAAGTATATATAAAAGGAATTATTAAATTAAGAAAGTTACCTCAAAAAGTTTTGGGCAAAAAAATTCCTGATGAAGATCGCAATAATATGGCGCTTGATTCCAGTGGTAAAGGAATTATTTATTTATCTGAATCTGTTACAAAAGTTTCAATGCAACAGCCGGATAAAGTAAAACTTGAAGTTATTTCCGGCAGGGAAAGCGGGAGTAAAGGCTTTGGTTTTAATTTTCCGGCATTCATTAATTTTTACAAAAACAATGTAAACATGTTTGCTTCACAGTCAAGCTCACGCGGGTTTGTATCGCCAATAGCAGATGGCGGTTTACATTTTTATACTTACAAATTTCTCGGTAGTTTTTTTGAAGATGGAAAAGAAATTGATGTAATAAAAGTAACTCCCGCAAGAAATTATGAACCACTTTTTTCGGGCATCATCAATATTACTGAAAATGACTGGCGCATTTACAGTTGTGATCTTTTACTTACAAAAAAGTCACAGCTTGAAATTTTAGATTCTATTGAAATATCACAAATACATGTACCCATCACCGATAGTATATGGCGCATAAAAAACCAGGTGCTTCATTTTAATTTTAACCAACTGGGCATAGACGCAGTTGGCGATTTTGTAAATATTTATTCTAAATATAATTTGAATCCAAATTTTTCAAAAGACTTTTTTAATCGTGTAATTATAAAATATGATACTGCTGTAAATAAAAAACCAAAGGATTATTGGGACAGCATACGGCCTGTGCCACTTGAGCCTGACGAAATAAAAGATTATACAATTAAAGACAGGATTTATGAATTAAGAAAAGATTCTTCATTTCAAAATATTGATTCACTAAAAAAGAAACAAGGCAAAGTAAAGCTTTCACAAATTTTCTGGACAGGCATAAACAGAAAACATTATAGTAAAACAAACACCTATCGTTTTGAAATTGATCCTTTGCTAAAAACCTTGCAATACAATACTGTGGAAGGAATAGTTCTGAACCCTTCCTTTACTATTTCAAAATTTGTAAAAAAATGGAATACCACTGTTAACTTTATTGGAGATCTACGCTATGGATTTAATAACAATCACCTGAATGCATGGGCAGGCTTGAATTTCAGCGCAAAAAATTCTGATATTGATGAAAAATTTAAAAGACAATCATTTTATATTGCAGGCGGAAAAAGAGTAAGCCAGTTCTTCAAAGAAAGTTCTTTAGATGGTTTGGGCAATAGCATAGGCACTTTATTATATGGAAGAAATGAAATGAAGATTTATGAAAATTATTTTGCCAAAACAGGTTTCACAAAACAGTGGGAGAGTGGTGCAAAATTTTTAATAGAAAGTGAATATGAAGACAGAATTCCGCTTGACAACACTACTGATTTTATATTAAATAAAAAATGGCTTGACCGGTTTACGCCAAATTATCCGGTGGAAATTTTATCATCGCAGTTTGTACATCACCAGGCAGTTCTTGTACATGCATCATTCAGTATAACGCCAGGGCAGAAATATATACAGTTCCCTAAATCAAAAGTTGCCATTGGTTCAAAGTTTCCAACCTTTACCATGGATTATACAAGAGGATTAAAAAATATTTTTGGCAGCGGTGTTGATTTTGACAAATGGTCATATAATATTTCTGATGAAGTAAATTTAAAACTCGCTGGTTCTATAAAATACAATCTAACACTTGGCGGGTTTCTAAATACAAATAATGTTTATATTCAGGATTACAAACATTTCTACGGAAATGTTTCTCATGTTGCCAAAGAATATGTACAAACCTTTCAACTCGCTTCTTATTATGAATTCAGCAGTACTTCTTCTTTTTTTACAGAGCTGCATTTTGAACATCATTCAAACGGATTGTTTACTAATAAAATTCCATTTTTTAAAAAACTAAACTGGAATTTGGTAGAAGGAGCCAATGCGCTTTATATTAATCCCGATACAAAATATGCCGAAGTATTTGTTGGCTTAGAAAATATTTTTAAAATAATAAGGATAGACGCAGTAGCTGGATTTCAAAAAGGATTTAAGCCTGTATATACCTACCGCCTTGGGTTTGGTGGGTTAATAGGTGATGCACTTAATGCGCAAAGATTTAAAAAAAGCAGCAGAGTAATTAACGAATGGTAACAGTCGGTACAGCAGGTGAGCCCGTCGACATGTTCCACATTGCGGTTTGACGCCAGGCGTTCCGACCGCTTCACTTTTTCTTAATAATTATTTTCTCTGTGTATTCCTCAATTACATTACTAAAAAACTTTGTTTTTTCAGTAAATTTTTCTGCAGGAATAATATTTTGAGAAAGCTGGAGAAAAGCAATGGAAGTAAAAAGACTTGGTTCTTTTTTCAGTTGCTGGCAATTTTTACATTATAGATTTTATAAATTCTTGGATTCAAAAACATTTTGCTTCCTGAAGTAAATTCTGGTATTTTTTCAATAGATAATTTGACTGAGGTTTTTGCTGAATCATTTTTAAGATCTGTTTTCAGCTCAAATTCATCTGGTTGTAAAAATCCTAATTTATTTACAAAGTATTCTTTTTTATGATCTTTTTTTTCATTCATCACATAATTGATCATATCTTCTTTATATTTTCCTGAAGGCTTTAAAACACTTTCAGTTTTTAAACTTAGTAACTGAAACCTAAAGAAAATGAAAGCAGAACAACAGCGTATTTTTCAACCTTATCTCTCACTATCACATTATTCTATTAATTTTATTTCCCAAAAATTTTTATCAATGAAACTTATTACCTCTTTATCTATTTACATTTTAGCATCTCTTTTTTTTTCACAAACTATTTCAGCGCAAGACTCTACTTCAGTTTATAACAAGAACCAGGTATTTGATCCTTCGTTTATGACGCACGATGGTACAACGTTTAGAAGTGCTAACGGAGCGCCGGGGCCTAAGTATTGGCAAAACAGGGTGAACTATAAGATTCATGCTACGTTGGATGAAAAGGATACCACGCTTAAGGGCGATGTAACCATTAATTATACCAACAACAGTCCTGATGTTTTAAATTATTTATGGTTGCAGTTGGATCAGAATCTTTTCAATCCAGATTCACGCGGTTCAGCAACAACCCTGGTTACAGGAGATCGTTTCGATGTGAAAGGTTATACAAAAGGTGGTTATCATATTGAATCTGCATCTGTAATTTATAAAGGGAAAACTTATAAAATTACTCCGGTTATTACTGATACGCGTATGCAATTACGTTTACCCTTTACCGTTAAACCAAATGGAGATAAGATAGATATTAAGGTAAATTATTATTTTTCTATTCCGCGATACGGAGCAGATCGTATGGGAAGATTGTATACTAAAAATGGTGTGATTTATCAATTGGCACAATGGTATCCTCGTATGTGTGTGTATGATGATGTGGAAGGCTGGAATACCCTTCCCTACATGGGTTTGGGAGAATTTTATTGTGAGTATGGCAACTTCGATTATTATGTTACTGTGCCTGCTGATATGATTGTTGCCGGTTCGGGCGATTTGCAAAATGCTGCACAGGTATTAACAGCAACAGAAATGAACCGCTTGAATGAGGCACACAAAAGCGATAGCACTATTCATATTATTAAAGAAGATGAAGTGGCAACTGCGACTATGCGGCCTGTAAAAAACAGTACATTAACCTGGCATTTTAAAATGCAAAATTCACGGGATATTTCATGGACTGCATCCAAAGCATTTACGTGGGATGCTGCGCGCATTAATTTTCCTTCAGGAAGAAAAGGTATTGCTATGGCAGTATATCCTATAGAAAGTAAAGGCTATAATGCTTATGGAAGATCCACACAATATTTAAAGCAAAGCGTTGAATTTTATTCGAAAAATTATTTTGAATATCCCTGGAACTCAGCGGTAGTAGTAGCTGGCGTAGCTTTAGGAATGGAATACCCGGGAATTATTTTTTGCAGTTATGAAATAGGACAAGGGAATTTGTGGCACGATGTAACGCATGAAATAGGACATAACTGGTTTCCTATGATTGTAGGAAGCAATGAAAGAAGTTATATGTGGATGGATGAAGGAATGAATACTTTTATTAATGGTTATGCATCTAATTCATTTAATCATGGAGAGTATGGCGATACCACTAACAATGGCATTTTAGGAATGGCCCGAACAATGATTACAACTAAAGATCCTTTAATGACTGCGCCGGAATCAATGGCATTCGGTGATTATGGACAGTATTATTTTAAAACAGCAACGGCTTTAAACATTTTACGAAATACAGTTATAGGGGCCGATAGGTTTGATTATGCATTTAGAACTTATGTCAATCGTTGGGCATTTAAACATCCGCAACCGAATGATTTTTTTCGTACAATGAATGATGCCGCAGGTGATAATTTAAATTGGTTTTGGAAAGAATGGTTTTATGAAACATGGAAGCTTGATCAATCAGTGAAAGGAGTTAAGTATGCAAAAGACAATGCTGCTAACGGAGCATTGATCACCATTGAAAATTTGCAGCAGATGGTATTACCTGTAATTGTAAAAGTTACGGAGCAAAATGGTCAATCGCAGGAAATAAGACTACCGGTAGAAGTATGGCAACGCAGCGGTGAATGGACTTTTAAATACAATTCAACTACACCTATTACTTCAATCGTTTTAGATCCGCATAATGAATTGCCGGATATCAATCGAAAAAATAATAGCTGGGAAGGCAGATAATTTTAAAGCTGGATTTCATTCAGTATGTAGATTATTTTTTCGTTTAGGCCTTCCAGTTATATTCGGCTAAAGCTTCTGCGAGACTCACATATTAACTACAGAAATGTATTTTGGCCAAGGTCCCATTTCTTCTTTGTATAGTTTTGCCATAACCCTGCTTATCTGGAAAATATGATTCAAATCATGGGCTACCCAGGTAGCCAAAAGTTCACGCAGTGTTACTTCTCCAAATTCAGGATGAATACCTTTTTTATTTAATTTTTCTTCATCAAGATTTGCTTTTTTTAATTCTGCAATATTATTTTTTCTCCACTCAGAAAACTCATTCAGTAAAGCTTTAATAGGTTTGCTTTTGTCATTGCCAAGCTGTGCAAAACGATCGAATGGAACGAATCGCTTATCCTTATCAGCAGATAGAATAATTCTCATTCTTGGAATCCAATCTGTTTTTTCACCTTCAATATAATGGCCTATCACATCATACGGCGACCAGGTATTTTCGCCTTCATTACTAAATAGCCATTCTTTACTTAATCCCTGCAATAAGGCGTTGACAACACCCGGCGTGCGTTCCAGGATTTCAATAGATTTATTTAAATCGAAAAGCATACAAAAGTTTAAGGCTAAAATACATTATTTGCAGGAAGTGTGATTGCCGCTCATATTTTATTTCTTCATAAAATCCTTGATAATAAACATTCTGCTGTAGTAATTTTACAAAAAATATATTCATGAATAATAGTGGCTTGCTTTTTATTCCCGACATCAGCGGCTTCATTAAATTTGTGAACGAAACCGCCATTGAACATAGCCGTTATATCATTAGCGAATTACTTGAGAATATTATTAACTCCAATTAAATAGGATTGACCATTTCTGAAATTGAAGGCGATGCTGAAGAACGATATTGATCATCATGAATACTGGCTGTAACAAATAATTTATTTAATGAAAAACAAATTGGTACCGGTTTGCCACAGTGGATGAATTGGCAGCAAGGCAACAAACAGACAGAGAAGGGTGAAGTGGCTTTTAAATATTCTATGTTATCTGAATTAAAAGAAAAAGTACAGCCCGATCCTCCAACAGAATTTGGATTAGACGATAATAAGATTAAAGTGCTGAGCCAAAGTAAAACGATTGATGCGCCATTGTTAACTGTTCTTAGCATCATAGAAAATTTTTCTTTTAGATCAAAATGGATGGAAGGCGTAAAATCAGTTGACCACGTAAGCCATCCTATTAATCATTTGGGTGTAAAGCATCGCTCAGTGTTTAACAATCGTTCAATGATTTTTATTCAAGCTCATTCAGCCAAAGTGATGATACGTTTACTTACAGTGAAACCGATGAAAAGAAAACAATCTCCATTTATTTTACATTAAAGCGTTTAACTAATAATAAAACTTCACTTGTTATTGATTATTATCGCAGGAAAGATTCTTTGCCACAACTTTATTTTTCTTTATTCATGAAAAAGAAATTAGCAAAGCAATTGGCCGTATCATTGGAAAATATTGAAACGCTATCGCTTGATGGCACCGGGTATTATCCTGATGTGGCACGATTTTAACGGCAAAGAAATTATTTGAAAAAAGTAAAATGCCATCGTCAGTAATTTCTGCAATACGGTATGATGCCGCTACTGAAACATTGAGAATAATTTTTGTTTCCGGCATGGTGTACGATTATAAAAATGTTCCTGAAGAAGTATATAAGGTTATGAAAATATCGGATAGTAAAGGAACCTATTTGAACCTGCATATTAAAGGGAAGTATGTATTTGAAAAAATAAATTGAGTAGTGCAATGACACGAATTTTATAAACGAATTACACGAATTATGTAATAAAATACTTTCGCAAAAATATTTTAAAACTATATTCCTTTCTTAAAAAAGAGTGCACTTATTGCAAATCATTTTATACATTCATGTTTAATAAAAATTATACTCCTTAAACTTTCACTAATGAAAAAAATAATAATACTTTTCCTGGTTGTTGCATCATTTAATTTACAGGCGCAGGTGATTACATCAGTGCAAATTGATTCTTTAACTGAGCTTACGTTAAAAACTTTTGATGTGCCCGGTATTGCAGTTGCTGTTGTAAAAGATGGAAAAATTATTCATGCAAAAGGTTATGGCGTACGATCGTTAAATACAAAGCAAAAGGTAGATGAGAATACTTTATTTGGAATTGCCTCTAACTCAAAAGCATTTACAGTAGCGGCTTTGGGAATATTAGTTGATGAAGGCAAACTAAAATGGGACGATAAGGTTACTGATTATATTCCTGAATTCAGGATGTACAATCCTTATGTTACAGAAGAATTTACTGTAAGAGATTTACTTACACATCGCAGCGGGCTTGGGCTTGGTGCAGGCGATCTTATGTTCTGGCCAGACTCAAGCGATTTCACCAAAAAAGATATGATACATAACCTGCGTTATTTAAAACAGGCTTCATCATTCAGAACAAAATTTGATTATGATAATAATCTTTATATGGTAGCAGGCGAAGTGGTGGCAAGAGTTTCAGGAATGAGCTGGGAAGATTTTATTCAAAAAAGAATTTTAGATCCTATGAATATGAGCAGCAGTGCACCTTCATATAAACTGCTTAAAAATAAATCGAATGTTATAGATCCTCATGCGCCGGTAGATGGAGTGGTTAAAGTTATTCGCCGCGATTGGAATGAAGCAGCAAATTCAGCTGGAGGTATTTATTCTAATCTTACTGATATGTGTAAATGGATAATCATGCAAATGAACAATGGAAAATATGGTGATGGCAAAAAATTATTCAGTGAAGATGTGCACGAAGAAATGTGGACGCCGCAAACGATTATTCCGGTAAGAGGTGAAACACCCTACAACACACACTTTGCAAGTTATGGCCTTGGATGGTTTTTAAGTGACGTACATGGCTATAAACAGGCGACACACACCGGGGGCCTTGCAGGTATTGTTACACAGGTTACACTTATTCCTGAAATGCAACTTGGAATAATTATATTTACCAACCAACAATCGGGTGCTGCTTTTACTGCCATTACTAACACAATCAAAGACAGTTATTTTGGTATAAAAAATCGAGATTGGGTAAAGCTAAATCACGATAGGGTAGTTGCTGCTGAAGCCAACGAAAAAGAAATTACGGCTAAAGTGTGGAAGGACATTGATGCACAGCAAAAAAATAATACTAAGACAGATATAAATTTATTTACAGGAACCTACACGGATAAATGGTTTGGTGATGTGGTAATATCTGCAAGCAATGGCAAGATGTGGTTCAAATCAAAAAGATCATTTTTATTAAACGGTGAAATGTTTCCTTACAAAGGCAATACGTTTATTGTAAAGTGGGATGACCGGAGCATGGATGCAGATGCTTATGTAATGTTTGATTTGGATAATGATGGCAAAGCCTCAGGAATGAAGATTAGCGCCATTTCGCCATTAACAGATTTCAGTTTTGATTTCCAGGATTTGGATTTTAAGAAAGTGAAATAAAAGCGTTTATACGTTACGGTAAGTTTAGAGAGAATTGTAAAGAAAATATTTTCATGACATTAGAAAAACGGGTTTTTAATAAAAATAAGATGAAGATATTATCTGATAAATATTTTAAAAGCTATAAGCAGCAATTAACGGTTGATATTAAAAATGCAATTAAAGATATTAACGAAATAGAATTAACCCAGCAAAGTTTTACTTTTTATACTTCGGTTGCAGTTATTTCATCATCACGCATAGAGGGCGAGCAAATGGAGATAGACAGCTATGTAAAACATAAAATGCAGGATATTGAATATTTACCTGAGCTTGTAGAGAAGCCAAACGATTTATACAATGCTTATGTATTTGCAAAGGAAAATAATTTAACAGAAATTAATTTTCTTCAAAGCCATATACTTCTTTCACAACATTTGCTGCCGCAAAAATGGAGAGGTGTTTATCGAAAAAATGAAATGCTGGTAATGGAACATAAAAAAGGCAGAATACAATTTGAAGCCGCATCTTATGCAATAGTGGAAACAGAAATGAATAAGCTATGGATTGATATAAAAGAACTACTCCAAAAAAAAATCAGCATGGAAGAAATTTTTTACTATGCCTCATTCATACATCTTGTATTTGTAAGCATACATCCATTCAACGATGGCAATGGCAGGGCAGGCAGGCTGCTTGAAAAATGGTTTCTTGCAGCACATCTTGGTGAAAAGGCATGGTACATTAAATCGGAGAAATACTATTATCATCATGTAAATGAATACTATAAAAATTTAAACAGGCTGGGAATGTTTTATGACAAAATAGATTATGCCAATGCAGATTTACTTTTGCAAATGCTGCCCAACGCAATTAACTATAAAGAATAAATCTTTTTTTATTTATCAGGCAACCCTTTATTACTAAACTGCATTTATATTTTTATAAACAACTGATATGATTAATTTTTATGAATGCATCTGATCTTATCAAAGAAGCAAAGCAGGGGAGTGCTGCAGCACAAAAATGTTTGTTTGATCAAATGGCTGGTAAGTTATTAATGATTTGCCGCCGCTATGTGAAAAGCTCCGAAGATGCTGAAGAGATCATGCTTAATGGATTTTATAAGTTCTTTAAAAATTTATCAGGTTTCAGCTACAAGGGCGACGATGCGTTGTTTGGCTGGATGAAAAGAATAATGATTAATGAATGCCTGATGTTCTTGCGAAAAAAAAATGTGTTCACAATTGTATCAGATACTGCAGCCGAAGATGTTTCATTGGAAGAAGAAGCGATTAATAATTTATCGGCTGCAGAAATTTTTAATCTCATTATTCAGCTTCCTGTCGGTTATCGTACTGTTTTTAATTTGTATGAAATAGAAGGAATGAAGCATAATGAAATTGCCACTTTGCTCAGCATTTCAGAAAGTACATCAAAGTCACAATTGTTTAAATCAAAAAATTTATTGCAAAAAATGTTATTACAAAAAGGAATTGAATATGTTAAACGAAAATCAAAATAATACGAATAACTGGAGAAGCAAGCTGGATGAATTGGAAAGCTTGCAAGGTGAAACAATCTTTGATAAAAACGTTTCATGGGAAAAGCTTTATGATAAGCTAAAAGGAAAAAAAAGTATCAAAAAAGCCGTGTGGTATTGGATTGCAGCAGCATCTGTATTAATTGTATTAATGATTTCCTTTTTAAATTCAAATAATGAACATCATCAAATTATAAAGAAAGAAACAGTACAAAAACAAGCAGAAAATCAAAATACTTTTTCACCAATTAATAAACAGCCTTCAATTAAGAGTATCGATCCTGGTTTATTTGAGAAGAATAAAACTATAGTTTTTGATAATAATAAAAGTAAAATAATTCATTCGCCAATTGCCACCAAAGCTAAAAATTACATTCATGTACCCAACACCGTTAGTTCGAACGATACAATAGCACAATCTTCAAACATTGTTTCGCAACCGGAAAATAATATTTTAGCTAAGGCATCAACATTTCCTGCAAAGAAAAAATTAAAAGTGGTTCATATAAATGAATTGGGAGATCCGGTTGAAGAATCGCCGGATGTTGCGCGCAATGCTGATATACATTCTTTCCAATTTAAGTTTGGTAACGGGGGAGCCTATAATTCTTCCCTTACTTCTAAAACCACAGGCAATACTTTTTTAAAAACGAAAACTTCTCCAAACTAAAATAAAATGAAAAAAGCAATTAGTGTATTGATGCTTTTAATAAGCATCCTTCCAAACCTTTGTGCTCAAACAAAAAATAAATCGGATAAAGCATTTGAAGTTCCTGAAAACATTATCATCAACAGGCGGTTTTATATTAATCTTGAAAAAGGTAATAAGCTTGAGATTGAACTGACTGATATAACCGATCTGCAAAAGATTGCAAACATTGATTCGCTGCTGCAAATATTTATAGATGATATTACTCCTTTAAAAGATTCAATTTCCGATCCGCTTACATCAAAACGCATAGATTATGTTACCGATGCACAGAGAAGGAAAAAAATCCGGTTACAGCAATTTCAACCGAAAGGCGCTACATTCCTGGTAACTAATAGTGAGCTTACTTCATTAAGAACAGAGCAGGATACTATTAATATTATTGGTATCATTGCTAATCCACCAAAGCCATCCCAAAAAATAAGCCTTACGCATCCCCGTTATTATCATCTTACTTTTTATCTCAATAATATTAATGAATTAAAAAGTTATATGCATGGAACCTTAACAGAAAAAATTGCAACTATTCAAAATAATGTAAACACAAGATGGCCATTAATATTAGGGGGAAGTTCTCATTATCTTTCAAAAGATAGAAGTATATCTGCTGATAAGCCAAAGGGTTTTACAAATGTAGGAACAGGAGATTTTCTTGAAGCAATGATTACAGTGAATGTACAGAATTATAAAAATTATTTTGTGCCTTCTTTTAGTTTAGGGGCAATGTTTGTATTTACTAACCGCGACAGAACTTTCAAATGGGAACCTGGTTTATTTTGGGAACCACACTTTTTATTTGCGAAAGATCTGCAGGGAAAACTAAGAACTTACAGGAACGATTTCCTTACATTCACTTACGGACAGGGCGGTACAACTGATTATGATCCGCAAAAAGATTTTTCATTCAGTGCGGTTTTTTCATTAGGTTATCTTATTCACAAGGAAGGAGACTTTATTGATAAAAATACTTTTCGTTTAGGTGCAGGGAAATTGAAGTTATTAAAAACCACCATTGAGCCTTCCATGTATTTCGATAATTTTTTTAAAGGTGTAACACCGGGGATTAGAATTAGCCAGAGGTTTTAAATATTTACTACTTATTTTAAAAAAAAAATAAAAATGTATTTGAGGAATAGAATAAAAGATTTTAACCTTTTTTAAATTCTTCAATTTCATCAAGATACTTTTTTGCAATGATTATTGATTCCCATTCTTTTTTTCCCATTAGAATCTTAAACCATTTTTTATTTGCATTTTTGAGTGAAATATTCCTGTACAACCAAATAGCGAGAAATGTAAAAAAAAAAGTAATAGGAAATGCAACTAACCAAAATTTAATATCGCCGGTAATCCATTCTGTATTCCAAAAAAATGTAGTATAAAAAGGCATTTGCAACCATAGTACCCTGGCAACATTTAAAGTAGATGCCTGAAGCTCCGTTAATTTTTGTTGAGTGGTTACAATGCTTTCACTATAATTTATTTGATTGATAAGCACGACCTGTTTTATATAAACTGCTATGGCAATAATTGTAAAAAGCATTATTGCAATTACTGATGAGGTAAAATATACATTCTGAAAGTGATTGCCATAAGCAAGCACCCCTAAGAAAAGTAGCCAGAATATCCCCAATACAATTGCCCATATTTTAAATGTAGCTAAAGACCTGAGTTTTGATTGCGCTTTGTGAGTTTGCAAATATTCAAACGTTTTTATGTTTACAGCCCATGATTGAAGGTTTAATATTTTTGCCTCATCAATTTTTTGGTCGTAAGATTTCCAAATGTTTTTTAATTCAATGTCTTCCATAATTTATTTTTTTGTGTTTATAATATTTTGTTTCAGTTTTTCTTTTATCCTGCTCAATTTTGTAGCAACATTTGTTTCTGTGATGCCAATTATTTCTGCTATTTCTTTATAACTCTTCTCTTCAAAATATAGAATTATCAAAGCCTTATCAAGTTCCCTTAATGAAGCAATTTCGTTTTGCAATAAGCTGAAATTTTCTTCCGGCAACGAGTGTAATGTTTCATCTTCAATTTCTACATCAGCTTCGGCAAGTGAAATATTATTTTTTAATTTTTTATTTGACCTGTAAAATGAGATGGCAACATTCAATGCGACACGGTACATCCATGTAGAAAATTTAAAGTCAGGATTAAAAGTTTTTCCGCCTTTCCATAAAGTATATATAATTTCCTGAGCAAGGTCTTCCCTGTCACTTTTATTATTACAATACGAGTTGCATATCTTTATAATAATTCCTTTGTTCTCATCAATTACATGTAAAAAATAATCCTTTCCTTGTTGCATTAGCAGTTGCCTTTAATAGTTCTTTGTATATTATACGCAGGAGGGTAAAAAAAATCACAACCTATTCAAAATATTTTAATTGGAATTTTTTGAAAGAAATGATTGTATGAATCAAAGGGTAGTAATAAAAGATAAAATTGGCTCCAAGATTCATATTATTTCTGCTCTCTTTAGCGTTATTAGGATAACCAAAATCCTGTATTTTGAAAAAACCATTACTCTTTGTACTTATTGCTTCATGTGTTCACCTTGCAAACGCCCAGCCATTGAGCGATACAACTGCAAAGCTGATTCCTCAAAAAGATAATATTATTACTCCGGAAACTATTCTTAAAATTGAAAATCTCGGACCGCTTATAAATACAGCATTGCCGGAATTAAGGCCAACTGTTTCTGCCGATGGAAATTTATTATTTTTTATTTGCCAGAATCATCCATACAATACAAAATTTAATTCAGTTCCAAACTCGCAGGATATATGGTTTTCAGAAAAAGACAGTTCGGGTAAATGGAGCAAGGCCGTGCATTTGGGGAAACCGCTCAACACAGAGGAATACAATGCAGTGTTTTGGATTTCTCCTGATAATAACAGGATATTGATAAGAAATGCATTTATAAATGGAGATTATTTTGGGAATGGTGTAAGCTTATGCTATCTCACTAAATATGGAAACTGGAGCAAGCCTGATATGCTGAAAATAAAAAACTATAACAAGTATGATCGTGGCCGCCAATATGGTGCAACAATGGCAAGTGATGGGCAAACGCTGTTGCTCTACATGTCAGAAGTTGAAGGAAGTGCCAACAATGATTTGTATGTATGTTTTTTGCAAAAAGATGATACTTGGTCTGAACCAAAAAGTTTGGGTAAAAAAATAAATCTAAAGAATTATAACGAAATGACTCCTTACCTGGCGCCGGATGGCGAGACATTATATTTCAGCAGTGACCGCCCTGGCGGGCTTGGTGATAATGATATCTGGATGACTAAACGCCTTGATAAGACCTGGCAAAAATGGA
The DNA here is from genome assembly GCA_038244655.1 of Chitinophagales bacterium. Lineage (GTDB taxonomy): Bacteria > Bacteroidota > Bacteroidia > Chitinophagales > Chitinophagaceae > Ginsengibacter. Next base: position 87,286 of record JBBRTG010000009.1, on the reverse strand, counting down.
GTGACCCTGTTAATCTTGGAAGCCCTATCAATACGCCTGAATGGGATGCATTTTTTACGATGGATGCAGGTGGTGAGTATGCTTACCTCACAACCGGTTTGGACAGCTATGGTGCAAGTGATATTGTGCGTGTAAAATTATTGGAAAAAGAGAAACCAAATCCGGTTTTGCTTGTAAGCGGCAATGTTTACAATGCCAAAACAAAAGAACCATTAAGCGCTTCATTGATTTATGAAACCCTGCCTGATGGCGTATCTGCAGGAAATGGAATTTCTAATCCACAGGATGGTGCTTTTAAAATTGTATTACCATATAATAAAAATTATAGCATTCGTGCGAGTGCAGATCATTTCTTTGCCATATCTGAAAACCTGAACCTTGATTCATTAGTGAAGGCAGGGTATAAAGAGATACATAAAGATTTGTATTTGGTGCCAATAGAAATAGGAGCGGTAGTGAGATTGAATAATGTGTTTTTTGATTTTGATAAATGGAATCTGCGTCCTGAATCGTTTATTGAATTAGATAGGGTAATAAAATTGCTGAATGAAAATCCTGAAATAGAAATAGAGATGAGCGCCCATACAGATAGCAGGGGAACCGATGAATATAATTTTGTATTGAGTGACCACCGTGCAAAATCTGTAATGGATTATATTATTTCCAAAGGCATATCTCAAAAGAGGATCACGTCTCACGGTTACGGTGAAACGAAACCCGTAACTACAAATGAAACTGATGAAGGAAGACAATTAAACAGAAGAGTGGAATTTAAAATATTGAAGAATTGATTTGTAGGGACGCGCAGTGGCGTGTTCCTGCATGTCGTATTTCCACAATCACAAAAGTATTTTCTAATTTTATTGCATGCCTATACAATCCCGAAAGAAGAAAACATTCTATTTCTTTTTTATAATATCCATTTTATTTTCTTCAAATACAATTGCACAAAATAAAACCTATAAAGATTCTATCCTTTCTTATCAAATGAATTACGTTAACACGCATGAAGTAGTTGGCAAGGATGATAGAAAATATATTCAATTTTATGATGTTGATAAAAGCTATCGTATAACAGCTGCTCTTGAAAAAATTACTGACCCGAAAGGTTTTTATATGAACACTTCCTCTGGGATGAAAAAGAGATATTTCAAATATGGACTATTGACTTTTGCGATTAAAGATTCTCTTTTACAATTGGTTGTTTACCAATCAAAAGACTTAATGCAACAAGAGAAATACAAAGATTATTTATTTGTTCCTTTCGGAGATGCCACATCAGGTTTTGAAAGTTATGGTGGTGGAAGATATCTTGATTTAGAAATTTCCGATGTAAAAGATAATGAAGTAGTTCTCGATTTCAATAAAGCCTATAATCCCTATTGTGCTTATACTACAGGATACAATTGCCCGCTTCCGCCAAAAGAAAACCTGTTAACTGTTGCCATACCTGCAGGAGAAAAAAATTACACAAAAAAAATTCATTAGCAGGAACACGCCCTGGCATTTTCTACAGGAAATTTGTAATTTTAATAAAAAAAATAATCATGACAACAAATGAAATTGCAAATCGCCTTGCAGAGCTTTGCAGGAAGGGTGATTTTGAAAAAGCACAAAAAGAATTATTTGCAGATGATGCAATAAGTGTTGAACCACAAGCGACGCCAGCTTTTGAAAAAGAAACCAAAGGTTTGAAAGCCATCATTGAGAAAGGCCATAAGTTTGAAACTATGGTTGAAGAAATGCATGGAATCACCATATCTGAACCAATGGTTTCAGGAAACGCATTTGCAATTAGTTTACAAATGGATATTACCATGAAAGAAAGAGGACGCTCTAACATGTCTGAACTATGTGTTTACGAAGCAAAGGATGGAAAGATTGTTAGTGAGCAATTCTTTATGTGATTTATTTAGAAGTAATCCTGAAACAATAATTCCAAATTATTTTTCTTTGTTCATAAGTATGCACGGAATTATTTTCTGGCTTCTTTAAAAAGTATTAACTTTCTTATAAATTTATTTGTATGAAAAGGCTATACTTCATTTTCGCATCTTTGCTGTGCATATCAGTGTTTCAGTCTTGTTCCAAGGAATCAGCTAATGCTTTGATTACGATACCACCGGCTAATGCTATAAATGTAACGATTGCCCCTAATCAATCTTACGAATTAAATTTAAATAGTTTAGGAATTGTAAGCATAAGCAAGCAGGCTTCTCATTCCCAGGTAAGCGAAACCGTATTGGATACAAAAAGTGGTTTCATTGTATATAAGTATGTACCTGTTGCAGATTATACCGGTGTTGATGAAGTGATATTGAGCAGTACAAAAACTATTATCAATTCAAACAGCGAAGGATGTCATAGCAATCATAATAATAATGATAATACGAGTTACAATACATCGTATACTACTATCAAAATAAATATCTCTAACTGAATTTTTTCTGCTGCGTATCATTCAAATTAAAACCTTCTTTTGTTTTAGTGGTTTTATCATTTAAGGATGCCAGTTAGTATGCAAATAAATTTTAGGACTAATTCTTTCTTATAATTTTGATGAGTTTATTTTATCCATGATTTTTTATACGCATTTGAAATTGCACCAAAAATATCTACCATGCCATTACTAACAAGCATAATTTGAAGCCCATTTTTAAAATCCATTAATGCACTGTTCAGTTGCCCGTTAGTGGCATCTCCAGGAAAAAAACCTCCTTTGCTGTTGCACTGGTCGCCATTTAGTTCCCATGGATGACCCGCCGGTGGCACATCCCAGCCAAGAGAATTGTCGTCCATTACCTGTAACATATTTTTTGAAAGCAGAAGTGTTGATATACGAAGTTGCAACAAAAATGTTGAGAGCTCATTAGTAGATAATTGAATGCCGGCAGGCTCCCCCCGTTAGTGTCCAGTCTCCAAAGTTAGTACCATGATATGTGCCCGCCGGAAAAGGATAAAATAAAGCTCCTGCGTTAGCAAGGGGTGCAAAACTCACATCTTTAATGCCAGGTGTATCAAAAATGTGATGTTGCATATAATCTGAAAATCTTTTAGCAATTATCACCTCTTCAATGCTGTTGTTATAAGGAATAGTTACAAGTCTGTAACCATCAAGGTAAGCTATAAGTATGCGGCACATGGCATAGTTAATGTTCCGGTAACAAATCTCAGCGCTGCCATCGCAACCGCTTGCAGTGTCAGAAAGATTAATTCCATTTTCAATTACTGTTCTTATATTATCGTTGGCTTCCCCGGGATCATTTCTTATACCGCTTGTATGTCTTAATATTTGCCTGAAACTAATTTGCTTTACGGAGTTGGGAATGATCCAGCCGACAGGCAAGTGAGTCCATATTTTATCTTCTATCGTAAGATTATTTTTTTCAAGCAATTGCAGCACAGCAACCGCTGTTATTACTTGGTAACACTGGCAGGGTTATAACGATGACCAGTTGTAAAGTCCTGCTCTGGTAGACCTGTAGCAGTTCTTCTTTTACCGCCTGCATGAGAAACAATTGCCAGGCCATGACGGAGTACAAAAGCATATTTCACTACTTTTCCATCAAACTCGGCTTGCAAATTTGTAGAAAAATTTTCTAAGGTAAGACAACTATCGCCTTCGCAATACGGCTACCTAATGGCTAAGGTGTAGAAGTTTTACATGTAGCAGTGATAAAAGGCAGTGCTGCAATCATTATGAAGTGAAATGATTTCATAAAAAATGTTTCTATAAAATTAGTTTCTTAATTACTCATCTGCAATGCCTGTTTATTTTGATAGCATTTATTTTTCATTTCATTGTATTTATTTCTGGTATTATTATTTTTATTTTTTTCAAATAATTTTCAATTTTGAAAATTTGCATTGTCTACTGCTGTTAATCATCTTTATTTCCTTTACAAAAAAATCAACATTGCAATGACGATGTAAGTTGTTTACTTTTACAAAAAATTTTCAATGAAATTGTTTGTTGCAGGACTGCCTTATGATTTGGATGATGCTGAACTTGAAGAAATATTTGAAAAATTTGGGGCTATCAAATCTGCCAGGGTAGCTATAGACAGAGAAACTGGGAAAAGCAAGGGATTTGCTTTTGTAGAAATGGCGAACGATGAAGATGCAAAAGAAGCTATTGAACATCTGAAAGGTATTTCTCTTGGTAAGAAACCGCTTATAGTTACACAGGCAGAAGAAAGGAATAATCCAAAGCAGGATAGAGGTGGCCGCAGGTGAATGCTAAATATTTTTATACCTTCTTTTTGATTCCCTTACTTGGTAAATCATTGTATAAATAAGTACAAAAAAGCCTCTGCTTTTTGCAGAAGCTTAAGTTAAACTTCAAAAACTTAAATTCCGGGGGGTGTGTTTTTATTCAGGATAATTGGATTGCCTTTACAGGCCTTGGTTTTCATTGGGGATTATTATATTTTTCATAGGTTTTAATTTTAAAAAGAAGAAGTTGACTGATATCGGATTTTGTTTTGGTTTTTTTGGATTTGGATACGGTTCTTTTCAATGGATTTGGATATTTCGATTAATGTTTTCGAACATCAATCAACTTCTGGAACAAAGATATAATGAGTCATAAATACACACAAGCGCAATAATGCCCATTATAAAACTATTATATTCACGGTATTGATCGTATTTAAAACAAAAGTTTAATAGTAGTTTTCTCAAAACTTCAACCGGATAAATACGTGCATAGCTAATATCATTACTTTTTGATAATATTTGAACTTTCCCTTTATAAAAAACAGTATAAGGTTTATACTTTTTATCTTGCGTATAAAAAAGAATGCAGGAAAACGCTATCATTACATCAGTTGAAATTTATAAATTATACATTCAGCTTACGCAGCCATTTATTATTTCTCTTGGGCCTATTTATAATGCACAAAATATAATTGTTATTATCCGCACTTCTTCCGGTTGCAGTGGCTATGGCGAATGCAGCCCTTATGCGACTATTAATGGTGAAACTATTGATACATGTTTTACGGTGGCTCAATACATCGCCACTGCATTAAGAGGAAATAATGCGTTGGATATTGAAGCATGTCATTCAATTATGGAGAAAACAATTTATGCAAATACCAGCATTAAAAGTGCGTTCGATATGGCATTGTATGATATTGCTTCGCAGAATGCGGGACTGCCACTTTATCGTTTTCTTGGTGGCAAAAAAAATAAAACGCTTGTTACTGATATGACAGTAAGCATAGACGAACCACAAAAAATGAAAAGTGATGCAATCAAATTTAAAGAGCAGGGATTTCCTGCTATAAAAGTAAAGCTGGGTGAAAACAAAAAGAAGGATGTGGAAAGAATAAAGGCAATACGCGAAGGTATTGGTAATGCCTTACCTTTACGCATAGACGCTAACCAGGGCTGGGCAACACCGGAAGCAGCGATTGAAGTTTTAAAAGCACTTGCAAAATATAAAATTGAACATTGTGAAGAGCCAATACCACGCTGGCGTTTTATGGAGTTAAGTAAAGTGTCTGCTGCAAGCCCCATTCCGATAATGGCAGATGAAACTTGTGGAGATAATCATGATGCGCAAAGATTGGTGGATTTGAAAGCATGTCCGATGTTTAATATTAAATTGGGTAAATCATCGGGTTTGTTTAAAGCGTTGAAAATTGTAGAGATAGGAGCGAAGGCTAACATAATTATGCAAATTGGAGGCTTTATGGAAAGCCGCATTGGTATGACCGCTTCAGCACACCTCGCGCTAACCAATGATGCAATTCATCATTGCGATTTTGATACACCATTAATGTTTACTGAAGATCCTGTTAAAGGAGGAATTGTATATAAGGAAAAAGGCATTATTGAAGTTCCTGAAACACCTGGGCTTGGCGCCGTTGTTAATGAAAGATTTTTAAAGAAGGCGCAAAAAATAATTGTATAGATATTTTATTGAAAAAACTTTTATGTAAACTTTTAAAAATATATGAAATGAGAAAATGTACCTGGTTTATTTTTTTATTTTTTCCTTTTGCAGTTAGCGCACAAAAAACAGATAAGCAATTACAAAATGAAGTAGCTAACCTTTTGCAGGGCTTTAACGGGCAGGCAGGCGTATATGTTTATGATCTTTCAAAAAACAAAACGATTGCCATAAACGCAGATACAATATTTCCAACAGCAAGTATGGTAAAAATTCCCATCTCCATTGGAGTGATGCATAAAATTTACAATGGTGAATTGCAATATCACCAGATAATGACTTATACTGATTCATTGTATTATTCCGAAGGAGAAGATATTCTTGCTTCTTTTAAAAATGGAGAAAAAATTCAAATAAGTAAACTATTAATGCTGATGTTAAGCACCAGCGATAATGCAGCAAGCTTGTGGCTGCAAGGGCTTTCAGGTTCAGGCACATTAATCAATAAATATCTTGATAGCTTGGGAATGAAAGACACAAGGGTGAACAGCCGCACAGAAGGCCGCAAAGGAAACTGGGAACAATATGGTTGGGGACAAACAACTCCTAAAGAAATGGCAACACTATTGAAATTAGTTGTTGAAAATAAAATTATAAATAAACAGATTAGTGAAAGAATGCTAAGATTAATGAGCCGTCAATATTGGGATGAAGATGCGATTTCTCAAATTCCGCCAAATGTATTTGTTGCAGATAAAAGCGGCGCTGTGGATGCAAGCCGTAATGAAGTATTATATGTGAATGGCTCGCATCCTTATATTTTTTGCATTTGTACAAAAAACATTAAAGACACAAGCTGGGAAAGTAATAATGAGGCCTGGGTTCTTACAAGAAAAGTTTCGGCTTTGTTATGGAAACACTTCAATCCAAAATCTACATGGCAACCAGGTGAGCTTTTAAAATAGAAAATTCAAAGATTGAATATTATTAATTGCGTCTACTGATGATAGTTATAAATCTATTTTATAGATATTTTACAAAGGCCTTACCCAAATATTCCTGAAACTGATAGGTTTGCTTTTGTCTCCATGTGCCTGCAGCTTTATAGCAAACGGACCTTCCACAGCCCTTTCATACGTAGGATGCCCAACATAGCGGGTAGGCCCCGTTAGTTCAAAATTATTCTGAACTAATATGCCATTAAAAAATGCTGTAACCCTGGCGGGGCTTTTTAACGAGCTGTCTTCATTAAAGCGGGGAGCAGTCCATATTACATCGTACGTTTGCCACTCACCAGGAGGACGATTGGGATTTACCAGGGGAGCGTTTTGTTTGTAAATACTGCCTGCCTGTCCGTTAGTATACGTTTTATTATTATAGTTATCCAGAATTTGCATTTCATAGCCATCATCTCCTTTACCTGTTGAAGCAAGGAATAAACCACTGTTTCCACGCTCTTGCCCTGAGCCTTCAATATCTTTTGGTTCACGCCATTCAAGATGCAACTGGTAGTCTGTGAACAATTGCTTAGTCCGGATACTACCGGCTTTTTTATTTACTGTAAGAATTCTTTTTTTTATAATCCAATCTGAAGGTTTTGTAGTATCATCTGCTAAAATCCATTTATCTAAATTATTGCCATCAAATAAAACGATTGCATCAGAAGGTGCGTCACCGCAGTTTTTGCCCGGCGTAACAACTGCGGGCACAGGAGAATAAAATTCTGTGTCTTCGTGTTTCATTTGTTGTGCATCAGCATATACAAATACCCCAGTAAAAAATGCAAGCGAAAAAAGTAATTTCTTTTTCATTTATATTTTGCTTAGATAATTAAAGACTAACGATATTCCTTAGACGATTTGCCAATTGCTTAGTGACAATTGACCATTCCATTCATGAAAAGCTAACACACTCTTTTAATTCCTTGTCAGTATAGGCAAGATTGTATTGCTTTAAAACATCAGCCGGTACACCATCCCATTGATTGGGTACATTACCTATATAGCCAACATCTTTACCTCCAATTTCAGATGTATAAAAACCGGTAGCGGTCAGGTTACGTATTAAGTTAAAAAAAGCAACTCCCTGTTTCATTCCCGGTTTAACTTTTTTTGGATAAGCTATTGCATCAACCATTTCCAGTTGCTGTTCTTTGCTGCAATCAACAAATGATTTATTATAAAGCTTAAAGCATTGCATATCGAGCCAGCTTAATCCACCACGCATCGGCAACTGGTGTTCTGGCATATCTTTTACAATGAACTCAATAAAATCAGGCACTTTAGCATCAGAAGCGCTGCCGCTGATATTATCTTTAGGAATTATTATATCACTTAAAATAGTTATAGTTGCCATTTCATGCGGTGTAAAAAATGTAGTAGCAGTTATTTCTTTATAATGTGCCGCTTCTTCTTTCATGCGGTTAATACTTGTATCGTCATTGGCTGTGGTAGTGGCAACTTTACCCGTATCTTTTGCAGGTTCTTTTTTATCAGCAAGCTTACAGGCATCTAACAGAAGCCCTGTTGATACAGTACCTAATGCAAGCGCTTTTAAAGATTTTCTTCTATCCATAATTTTAATTTTTAAAAAATGGTTCTTAGTGAATTCTTAATTTTTAATTCTTTTCAAATATTATTTTTTTTCAACTGGTCAACAATATATTCGGATGTGCGCATGGATAATGCAAGGATAGTCCATGTAATATTTTTATCGCCTTGAGAAACAAACATGCCGCCATCAACATTGAATAAATTTTTACATTCATGTGCCTGCGCCCATTTGTTTAATGGCGATCGCTTTGGATCGTTACCCATGCGAACCGTTCCTGCTTCATGTATTATATTTCCCGGGGCATGCAAGCCATAATTATTTTCAGGGCCATCATCACCGCCCCATGTAATTACAGCTCCCATTGAATGCAAAATTTCAGCAAAAGTTTCTTTCATGTGCTTTGCCTGCTTTATTTCGTAATCTGAATAAGTAGTATGAAAGCGCAATACAGGAATACCATATTTATCAACAACACTTGGATCAATTTCGCAATAGCTGTCTTCTCTTGCAACGGCCTCTCCACGACCGGCCATGCCAACATGAGCGCCAAAGAAATAACGATAATCTTCTTTTAATGATGCGCCATAACCACCTGCTTCTTTTTGCTTGCCTTTAATTTTATAAGTACCATTTAAGTTTTCAATTCCCCAATTAAATCCATACAAAGGCATTCCAAATCCACCGCCGTATTCAATGTGATAGCCACGCGGAAAATCAAGCTTTTTATTATCGAGCCACCATGGTGTATATACATGCATTCCGCCAACCCCATCTTCGTTGTACCGTTTGCGATCAAACAATTCAGGAATAATTCCACCCATATCTGCACCGGTAGAATCATGTAAATATTTACCTACTACATTGCTCGAGTTGGCGAGACCGTTAGGATGCCGCGCCGATTTTGAGTTCAACATTAACCTTGCAGACTCGCATGCGCTTGCTGCAAGAATAACCGTTCTTCCATTAACCTGGTATTCCTGCATCTCTTCTTTGTTTACATAAGAAACGCCGGTAGCAAGACCCTCTTTGTTGGTTAATACTTCACGAACCATTGAATTGGTGACGAGATCAACATTCCCCGTTCGCAATGCAGGAATTATTAATGCAGAGGATGAGGAAAAATCTGCATACACTTTGCAACTGCGCCCGCATTGTGCACAATAAAAACATTGGCCTCGATCTTTATTTATTTGTTTTGTAAGAATAGAAAGACGGGAAGGAATTACAGGAATGCCAATATTGGTTGCAGCTTTTTTAATAAATAGTTCATGCAAGCGAGGCTTTGGTGGCGGAAGAAAAATTCCATCGGGATCATCAACTAATCCTTCATTGGTTCCAAATACGCCAAGCAGTTGATCAATTTTATCATAGTAAGGTTTTACATCATCATAGCTAATAGGCCAGTCATCACCAAGGCCATCAATACTTTTGCGCTTAAAATCTTTTGGGCCAAATCTTAATGAAATTCTGCCCCAGTGATTGGTACGGCCACCTAACATTCGTGCACGCCACCATTCCCATTTTGTACCTTCTGCCTGTGTGTATGGTTCGCCATCAATTTCCCAGCCCCAGTAACATCCATCAAAATCACCGAAAGGCCGAAACTTTGTGCTGGCACCTCTTCGAGGAGATTCCCATGGATTTTTTAACTGGTTAGAATCTTTTGCAGGATCATACATAGGGCCTGCTTCTATAAGGCAAACTTTTAAACCTGCATTGGCTAAAACATAAGTAGCCATTCCACCACCGGCACCGGAACCCACAATAATTGCATCATAAACTTTAGGCTGAACTTTAATTTGAAAATTTCCCATATCAATAAAAATTATGTAGAGATATTTTGAAAAGAATTTATCGAATGTAAAACATCTGAAATAAAACTGAATAATTTTTTTTAAAAGACTTTTATATAAATTAAGACACTATATTTAAAACTGAGAAACGGATAAAATATTTAAACAGCGCAAAGAGTTTATCTTAGATAATTGTCTGCAAAATTCTTTTGCAGCTATTTGAAAATTATAAAGTATAAAATTTTTTTTTTTTATAATCATAACAACTTGTTTTATTCATAGTTGCTTATTTGAAGATAATTTAAAGGGAGTGGCTACTCAAACTCTAAAAGACGGTAGTATAATTACGTTATACTACTTAGGAAGAGGAGCTACTGCTCAAGATGTTATTTGGGTAACTAAGAGTAGCAAAAATAAAAAAAAATATATCGGTAAATTTAAGTGGTTTGATGATAAGTCTTCCAAAATTAATATTTGGCAAATTAATGATACACTTATAAAGATTCGACTTACAGATACTACAATATGGAAAGGTGTTTTTACAGATTTTACAATTAATCTAAATAATAAAATAGAAACAAATGATGGCTCATTGTACGCAGATAGCTCCTACCGATAAAAAAGATATATAGTTCTGCTCATTGTTAACAAATTAATATTACCAGTCATCCATAAAGGAATATTGATTAACAAGTTTTTTCTATATTTGAAATCTATTTTAATTTTAAAAAAAATAAACAGAAAATACAATGAAAAAGTTATTCACGATCGTATTACTTGCTACAGGATTAATGACAGGCATTCATGCAAACGCCCAGGACGCAGAAGATAAAAGCAAAAGGCCCAGCCCGCCTGCAAAAGTTACTGAAAAAATAAAAAGCGGCGCAACTCTTTCAATTGATTATAGCCAGCCATCGGTGAAAGGCCGTACTATCGGTAAAGCTGGTGACACAGGTGTTGAACCGATAGATGCCCAGGTATGGCGTACCGGTGCCAATGAAGCAACTGTTTTTGAAACAGATAAAAATGTAACGGTAAACGGCAAAAGTTTACCAGCAGGGAAATACGGGCTGTTTACTTTATTTAATGGTAATGATGTAACTGTTATTTTTAATAAAACATGGAAACAATGGGGTGCCTTTAAATATCAGGAAGGTGATGATGCATTACGTGTTCAAACTAAGTGGACAACCGCATCTTCACCGTCAGAAAAAATGACTTTTAAAATAAATAATGATGGTGTTGTTACTTTATTATGGGGAAACCGTAAAGTTGATTTCACTGTTAAGTAATACCTCACCCCAACCCCTCTCCAAAGGAGCGGGAGCTGACTCTTAGCATGCAAGGCTATTATTAATACAATATTTTAACCGGACACAATAATGATTTTTTTATGAAGAAGGTTGTCTATAAAAGACAACCTTGTTTTGTTATTATTTTTTTAATCTTGAATAAATAACGGTATCGCGGAAGGTACCATCAAAAAAGAAATCTTCTTTAAAATAGGCTTCTTTTACAAAGCCTGTGGCTTCTAAAATTTTTGCTGAGGCTTCATTATCAGGATTAATATTTCCTTCTATGCTGTGTAATTGCATTACGTCAAATCCAAAATCAATTACACGCAAAATTGCTTCTTTCATAATTCCTTTTCTCCAAAAAGCAGGATTAAGCATATAACCTATTTCAGCCCTGTAATTCTGTTTTATTAATCGCCAATAACCAATGTAACCAATCAATGTAGCAGGATCTTTGTTATTTGCAATTGCCCACATAATGCCATTGTTAGTATCAACGGTTTCATTCATTGTATTAATAAGAGCCTCGGCATCTTTTATGCAGGAAGCTCTTTCCCTGTCAACATATTTCATTACTTCTTCATTGGAACGAAGCATTAAAATTTCATTGGCATCTTCCATAGTTATTCTTCTTAATAAAAGCCTGTCCGTTTTTATTTCAGGAAAAGGGGAGAAGTTGAGTTGAAGCATTTTATTATTAGTTCAAAGTTCAGAGTTCAAAGTAATGCAATTACTGGTACCTCATCCATGGCAATCCTTTCAAAAATAAAAAATAAATGCCACGATTAATTTTCGTGGCATTTATTTTTTTAATTAACAGAATTTACAACAATGCTAAAACCATACCAACCTTCCATTAGCATAATGTTAAGGGTTTTAACCGGGTATTAATTCTAATGAAAGAATTAAAAAAAATCTTTTGGAAATCAGTTACTTGAAAAATAATTTATGAAAACCTAAAACGTTTTTTTAAATATAATGTTTAATTTATTGAGAAAGAGTAAATAAATTTAGAAGAAATACATTTCGATAAATAAAATCAAAAATAACTAAGGTTGCTTCTTTCTATTTTTTATTGATAATTTACGAAAACGTTTTTCAAACTTTTCATCTCCCAACAAATGCCCCCAGGGGTGCAGGTTTTCAATTCTGTCAAAAATTATTTTTGCAATAGCAATAACCGGTATTGATAAAAACATACCGGGAATTCCCCATATCATTTCTCCAAGCACTACGCCGAGCAACGTTACAAAAGCATTTATTCTTACTTTAGAACCTACAATTAAAGGAAGTAAAATATTACTGTCAATAAGATGCATGGAGACAACGGTAATAACAACTAATAATACTTTAGTCGCCACAGCAGTTGTAGCAAAAGTGATGATTACGTTTAGCAGCAAAGCGGTAAATATTCCAATGTAAGGAATAATATTAAACAATGCAGTGATAAGGCCAAGAAGTATTGCATACTTAATTCCCAGAATAAGAAATACAGTACAGCATACTAAAGCAACTGTCGTCATTTCAAGCAGCAGCCCCAGTATGTATCTCCTTATAATAAATTGCACTCTTGCAACAATATCATAAACAGCCTGCGAATTTTTTTCGCGAAAAATATCTACCAGAAATTTAAGCAACAACCTTCTGTAAAATAGCATAAAAAATGTATCGAACATTATAAAGACAAGAAACAACAAAACAGATGAAAGGGAAACTACTGTTGCTCCAATCATCGATGTGCTTTCTGTTTCCATTTTTGAAGTAGCAGAATTTATATAGTTCATTTGCTTCTCAATATCTATATTAAATTTTGTTGAAATCCATTGCTGCAAATGGTGCAGTGATAATACAATTTGTTGCTTAAGCATTGGCCAGTTCTGTGTAAGGTTTGAAATTTCTGCGCCCATAATAAATAAAATGGCAGCTACCGATAGAAGTAAGAGTAACACAGCTATTGCTGATGCTGCACCTCGCCGCAGCTTTAATTTTTTTTCAAAATAATTTGCAACGGGCAACAGTAAAATTGAAAATAATAATCCGAATAAAAGAGGGCACAATACTTCCTTTCCTAAAATACATAAATAACCTAAAGCGATAATGCCAATAAGCACCATAGCCATTTTAAAATAAAAAGGCTGGGAATTGGGTTTGGAGAAATTCATGAAGTTATTTATTAATAAATAGATTGTGGTGTAAAGGAAATAAATATTTAAAAGATTCAGGCAAATGTTTTTTAAATCACTCTTTGTTTATATTTAAAAAATTATTGAAAACGCATTAATTTCTTAATTTGCTGATAGTGGGCGGTGAGGATACCGCCCACGGCAGGCTGCCCCGGTTGGGTCCTTACCAACCGGCGACAAGAACAATAAAATAATTTGCATGAAAAAAATTAACTGGGGAATAATAGGTTGTGGAGATGTTACTGAAAAAAAAAGTGGTCCTGCTTTTAATAAAGTAAAAAATTCTTCTTTAGTTGCCGTCATGCGAAGGAATGCTGAGAAAGCAAAAGATTATGCCAGCCGTCATAATGTTCCTAAATGGTATGTTGATGCAATGCAACTAATAAATGATGCTGATGTAAATGCAGTTTACATTGCAACGCCACCTTCATTTCACGAGGCATACACGATGGCTGCATTGCAGGCAGGCAAGCCGGTATATGTAGAAAAACCCATGGCTTTAAATTATGCATCTGCGATAAAAATGATGAATGCTTCAAAGGAAACAAATATAAAAATGGCAGTAGCACATTACCGGCGGGAACACCCTTATTTTAAAAAGATAAAGCAATTGATTGATGGAAAAAGTATTGGCGAAATACGATTTGCGAATCTTAATTTTTACAAAAAAATATTATCAAAGGAACAACTTGAAGTTCCCGGATATGCATGGAGAGTAAATGCTGCAGTTGCCGGTGGTGGCTTGTTTCATGATCTTGCGCCTCACCAGCTTGACTTAATGTATTATTTTTTTGGAAAAGTTGATAAGGTTTCAGGAATTGCTATAAACCAGTCTCATTTATATAATGCTGATGATTTGGTAACGGGAAATATATTATTTAAGAGCGGTATTGTATTTACCGGGCTTTGGTGTTTTAATGTTGATGGGCAAAATGAAAAAGACCTTTGTGAAATTACAGGATCAGAAGGTAAAATAAGCTTTAGTGTTTTTGGGCAACAAAAAATAACACTTGATAAAAATGGTGAAACAGAAATTATTTCTTTCAATGCGCCGGAACATGTGCAGCAACCTATGATTGAAAAAGTAGTTGAATATTTTTTAGATGAAGGCCCTAATCCATGCAGCGCCGAGGATGGGGCGCAGGTAATGCATATAATAGATCAATTTACACAAACGCAAGGTTTTTCTTTATAATAATTTTCAGCATCATATTTGTAACATTCAAAATTTAATTATTTATGTACATTTTTTATAAATCATTTGCATGAAGCAATTTATTATTTTTTACGCTGCTCTTCTTACTTGTCAATTTTGTTTTGGGCAAGATAGTCTTAGCTCTTCGCCGCAATTGTTTCAATCCGGGAGTTCTTCAAAAGTTTTAATTCATAATGATTCATCAGGGAGCATTCGTGTGGCTGCTGTTTCTCCTTACAAAACTACATTTGTTACAGATGCCTTAGTAATAACAGGCGCAGTTGGCACTACTTTGCTTGGTTATTCACTTATAAATAATAAAAAAGATTTAACTATGGATCAACTTGCCGGTAAAACAAAAGACAAGCTTCCATTTTTTGACAGGGGCAATGCAGGTTATTATTCATCCCAAGCCGATAAAGACAGTTACATTCTTTTTGATGCCGCCTATGCCATACCGTTAGTATTCACTTACATTAATAAAAACGAACGTGCCAAAGCCGGGCAACTCATCGTGTTGTATGTTGAAACAATTGGTATTACCGGGGCAATGTACACACTTACTGCAGGCCTTGTTTACCGCAGCCGCCCTTTTGTTTATGGCGATAAAGCTCCGTTAGGAAAAAGATTGGACAAGGGTGCACAACGCTCTTTTTATGGAGGGCATGTAGCTACAACTGCTGCTGCTACTTTTTTAACTGCAAAAATTTTCCAGGATTTTAATCCGCATTCAAAGCTTCAACCTTATTTGTGGGGAACAGCAGGAGGATTAACTGCATTAATGGGATACATGCGATATAAGGCAGGGTATCATTTCCTTAGTGATTGTGTGCTGTCATCTATTATTGGTGCAGCAACAGGAATATTAGTTCCGGAACTTCATAAGAATAAAAAGTTTAAAAACATTTCAATGTTTCCTGAAATGGGAGAAGGCTATAAGGGGATGTCGGTTGTTTATCATTTTTGAGAGTTAACCCGGCGGGGTTTAGCAGCATAAATGGTAGCATAAAAAAAAGCCGGTCTTTTACCGGCTGTGCCCATACTGAATTTATCCGCCGCTTTGAGCAGCACATATTGCCTGAGCGGTTTACCAAAATAAGGACCTATGGTTATCTCGCTAACAGAAACCGGCAACGGCGCATTAATGAAGTACTCAAAAAAATGAAATTGCCTTTGCATAAAGACCTTGTGAAGATACCGACCCATGTGCGTATGCTGGAGCAATTTGGAATAGACATATCGGAGTGCATAGAGCCGTAGACGTTGGCCGAAACATATTCACTAAATATTCTTAAATTAAAAAATATATAAAAATAATTTTTATGAAATTTCTATTCCTTATTAGGGTTTTATTTCTATTAATATTTACCTGGTCAAATAAATGTATTGGCCAAACCTATTTAACACTTAACACTTTGTATAACTTGTGCCTCTTCCCTGATCCAGGGGACATAAGAGATGACCTTAATAGTTATGGATACTTCTCTGATGAATTGCAAGGCACGTATAAAGATAATTTTGGAAATGAATTATCATTCGGAACTATTGATGACAAGCTGAATATATTTTATAAGATAAAACTAAGTGCCGGAGCAATTATTAAAATTGAAAAAGATTTAAATGATGATAGCTATTTTGTGCTAAATGGAAAAGATGCAAAAACAAAATATTATTCATCTTTCAACGGTAGGTTTCAAATTATCTCCTTTAAAGAAGCAAATTTTTGGAAATTGTCTGTATCCGAAAAATCCAAATCAGATATTAACCCTGCCCGAATAGAAAAACCGAATATAATAAATGTATCTTCCTATTCGAATTTCACAGGAATTTTTGTAAAAAAAGGGAATATAATTACACTTAAAGCCTCGGGATCAATCTCATTAGGACCTTTTGCCGGAACGACTAGTCCGGAAGGGATTGAGG
Source organism: Chitinophagales bacterium (assembly GCA_038244655.1). Lineage (GTDB taxonomy): Bacteria > Bacteroidota > Bacteroidia > Chitinophagales > Chitinophagaceae > Ginsengibacter. The sequence goes on along the minus strand of JBBRTG010000009.1, from coordinate 70,445 downwards.
GATTTACTTTATACAATTTTGTTCCAGGATTTAAACAGGGTAGCTTGTTAGGAAAAATTGGAAAAGATGGCGAGTGGTTCCTGGTGGGAAATGGCCAAACTATTACCTGCCAGGAGAGTGGTAGTTTATATTTAGTTGTTAATGACAACGATCCATCAAATAATTCAGGTTATTTTATTGTGGAGTATTACATCAAATAATTAGGTTCTTTAAAAGCAAACTAAAAATGCTTCGGCCAACATTGGTGTTTTGTGTTATGGGGCTGATTATTAAAAGTAAGGGAAGTTTTACTTATTTTTAATTCATACTCTATGCTGGTTGTTGGTGATTGCTATGCAGCAAAACCATCAGCACGAACACCAAATCAACGGCAGAATATTTTTTTATCAATTTTTTCCTGTTACATTAATTTTTTTAATGTTCCCAGCCAGTCAATCATTCTGCTGGTAAAGCCATATTCATTATCAAACCAGGCAATAACTTTAAGATGGTTTCCGATATGCGATGTGAGCGTTCCATCAATAATGCAGGAGTTAGTATTGCCTTTAATATCGAGCGATACAATAGGATCTTCTGTATAATCAAGAATGCCCTTATACTCATGTTGAGAAGCTTTTTTAAAAAGCGTATTAACCTGTTCAACACTTACTTCATCATTGAACTGAACCGTAAAATCAGCCATTGCCCCATTGGCAACTGGTATTCTTGTAGATAGCGCTGCAATTTTATTTTGCATAGCGGGCATCAGTCTTTCCAATGACGTATGTAAGTCAATCTCTACAGGAATAATGGATTCTGCTGCTGCCCTGCCCCTGCGAAACTGCTTGTGTGGCGCATCTACAAGCTGCTGGCGTGATGTGTAGGAGTGCATAATATTTATATGCACCGATTTAATGCCTATAGAATTTAAAATATAAAGAATATGCGTACAGCAATTAGTCATGCAGCCACCGGGCGAAATGATATTCATATCGGCTGTAAGCCGGTTTTGATTAAATCCATAAATAAGCAAAGGAATATCTTCACTGCCTGTAGTAGATAATAAAACTTTTTTTGCCCCGGCTTTTAAATGTTTTTCAGCGCCGGTTTTAGAATTAAAACTTCCTGTACATTCCAATACTATATCTATATTCAAATTTTTCCAGGGAAGATTAGCAGGTTCTTCTTCCTGCAAGGCAATAACTTTTTTATTATTTATAACAATAAATTTATCTTCTGATAAAGCATGGCCGGGAAAGGTTCCATATATTGAATCGTAAGTAAGCAGGTAAGCAAGATTACCTGGCGGCATTGTATCGTTTACCGCTACAATTTCAAATTGAGGATCTTCAATTAATCTTCTGAATAAAATACGGCCAATACGGCCCATTCCATTTATAGCAATCCGCATAAAAAGTTTTACAAATAAATAAAATATAAGAACCAGGTAAAACTAAAGCCCTTGTTTCGGTCGGTGAGGACACCGACTGAGGCCGCAGGAAACTTTTTTATATATCTGTCGCTTCGCCGTAGGCAACTGCTGTTGCTTCTTTTATAGCTTCACTAATAGTTGGGTGCGGATGAATTGCATTAAGGATTTCATGGGCAGTAGTTTCCAGTTTGCGGGCAGTAACTACTTCTGCAATTACTTCTGTAACATTATATCCTATCATGTGGCAACCAAGAAGCTCGCCATATTTTGCATCGTAAATTATTTTTACAAAGCCCTCTGTAGCGCCTGCGGCTGTTGCTTTACCGCTGGCCACAAAAGGGAACTTACCCACTTTTATTTCATAACCCGCATCCTTAGCCGCTTTTTCTGTAAAGCCAACTGAAGCAATTTCAGGAGTGCAATATGTACATCCCGGAACATTATTATAATCTATGGCGTCAGGCTTTTTTCCGGCAAGATGTTCTGCAGCATTAATACCTTCTTTTGTGGCTTTATGAGCAAGTGCCTGGTTGGGCGTGCAATCGCCAATTGCGTATATGCCAGGTACGTTAGTTTGTTGATCCGCATTTACCACAATTTTCCCTTTTTCAGTTTTAATTCCTAATTCTTCCAAACCTATATTTTCAATATTCGCTGTAATACCTACTGCGCTTAACAATACATCAGCTTCGAGCGTTACTTCTCCGTCTTGTGTTTTTATTTTTGCTTTTATACCATTACCACTTGTATCTACGCTGGTAACTTCGCTGTTAACCATAATGGCGATTCCTTGTTTCTTAAAATTCTTTTCAAGCTCTTTAGAAATTTCTTCATCTTCTACAGGAACTATTCTTGGCAAAAATTCTACGATGGTAACTTTTGTGCCAAGACTGTTATAAAAATAAGCAAACTCAGTACCGATAGCTCCTGAACCAACTACTATCATTGACTTTGGCTGGTTAGGTAAATTCATAGCAACGCGATATTCAATAACTTTTTTACCGTCTAATTTTAATGCAGGAAGTTCCCGTGCTCTTGCACCTGTTGCGATAATAATATTTTTAGCTTCCAATGTTTGTTTGCTTCCATCAGCAGCAATTACTTCTAATTTGTTGGGTGCTATTAATTTCCCATTTCCCATTACCACATCTATCTTATTTTTCTTCATTAAAAAAGTAACACCCTTATTCATTTTATCTGCCACGACGCGGCTGCGTTTTATTACATTACCAAAATTTTGTTTAAAATCATTTACTTCAATTCCATAATCAGCGGCGTGCTTTGCATACTCCATTACCTGTGCACTTTTTAATAATGCTTTTGTAGGAATACATCCCCAGTTAAGGCAAATTCCGCCAAGGCTTTCGCGTTCTACTATAGCAACTTTTTTTCCTAATTGCGTAGCCCTTATTGCTGCGGGATAACCACCCGGGCCACTTCCTAACACTATTACATCGTATGCCATATTGTTTATATTTTAATTATAAAAAGCTTATAAAAAAGCGTGGTAAAATTACTTTAGAATGTGCAAAGCGCAAAAAGTATCAGGAAGCAAGAAGCAAGTATCAAAGAAAGAACAGGTCAATTTTTTTCCACTTCTTCTGAAATAGTTTTAAGTGTATTAATGCTGAGATTAAATTCAAAGCCAATAAGTACTGCCAGCGAATTAAGAAAGATCATGATCATTAAGACCATTATACTTCCAATAGATCCATACAAAATATTATAACGGCCAAAATTATTTACAAAGGTTACAAAACCAATGGTAACAAGTATGCTTAAAGAAGTGGCGATAACGGCACCGGGTGAAACGAGTTTCCATCTCTTTTTAGTAGAAGGCGCATATTTATAAATGAATGCATAAGAATAAAAAATCAAGGTTATTAAAAAGATCCATTTTCCATACAAAATCAAATGCCTGATTTGTATATTTTTTATTCCAATCATGCCAAGTACATTGCTTTGCACAAGAAGTAAAACAAGGCAAATTAATAAAAGGCCGAAAAGCAATACGGTTAATTTTAATGCCCGCCATCTTTTTTTTAATCCTTTAATTTTTTGAAATCCTATATAATCTTTATTGAAAGAACGCATTAAACCCATTACCGCATTGGATGCAAAGAACAATGATAAGATAAATGTAAATGAGATTAAACCAATTTTTGAACCATTAATAAAACTATCCACAAATTCAATAAGGTTTTTGTTATTTGTTTGTTTTGGAATGATGTCAACTATAAGAGAATGAAGTTCTTTTTTTAAATCTCTTTTAGACACGAAAGGAAGATTGGGAATAAGTGTAAAAAGAAAAAGACATGTTGGCGGAACTGACATAATGAAATTATAAGAAATGGCTGCTGCACGTTCTGTAAGATGCGGAACACTAAACCCTTTCATAAAATTTTTAAGAACATCATGTAAAGAAAAGCCCTGGCAACCGGGTGGTTTCCATTGTTTACTTTTTTTGCGTAAATAATTTACAGGATGTACATTTAAAAATATGCGGGCAGCTTTTATCAAAACGTATCAATTATATAACTAAAATAGGTTTTAAAATTATTGATTCACCTCTTTTTCTTTTGTTGCACTGTCAAGCGCATCACGATAAGCTTTTGCATAAGCAGCATGTTCCTGGAAAGTGCTTGCAAAATCAGATAAGCCACCGGAATTTGGCCTTGCAACAAAAAATAAATAATCTGTTTCGGGTGCATTTAAAACTGCATCAATTGTTTTTACAGATGGCATGCTAATAGGCCCTGGCGGAAGACCTGCATGTACATAAGTATTATACGGAGATGGATAACTCAGATATTTATAATAAATTCTTTTAAGATTAAAATCTTTCATTGCAAATTTTATAGTAGGGTCCGCAGCAAGCTTCATACCTTTTCTTAAACGATTAATATAAACGCTTGCAATTTTGCCTTTATCTTCCTGGCGGTTGGTTTCTTCTTCTACGATTGATGCAAGGGTATAAATTTCTTTTGGCGTAAAATGAAGCTGCTCTGCTTTTTTCATTCTTTCATCATTCCAGAATTTTTGTTGTTCAACATATAATTTTTTTAAAACTTTTTCAATAGAGGTGTTCCATGTAAAAGTGTACGTGTTGGGTATTACGATGGTCATTACAGAATTTGTATCAACCTCATATTGTAAAACAGAATCATTATTGTTTAAAAAGTCTATTACACTTAATGAATCAGTTTCAAAGCTATCACCTATTTTTTTTGCAAGATCTTCTTTAATCCTAAGCTTTGTAATAACAAGATTTACAGGTGACTGCCGTCCTGATCTCAACATTTTCACAAGACTCACAACGCTCATCCCATTATTGATTTTGTATTTGCCCGCCTTTACATTTTTATAATAATTTACATAACCGGCAACTTTATCAAACCAAAAATCAGAACCAATAATTTTATTTTTTTTGAGGCTATCTTTTACCTGTTGGTAGGTAGCTCCTGTATGAATATAAAAGAATTTGTTTTCCGGAGATTTCACTGTCGGGCCAAAAAACATCCATCCGCAAAAGGCAGCAACAACTATTACCATCAGAAATATAAAAAATATAAATTTTTTTTGCTTCATCCGTGAAGTTTACGATTCAATATTTTTCTATAAAATTTTTGAATAAAATATTCATATACTCAAATTAAAAGCCAACATTTTTAATATTGATTTCAAAGTAAATAAAAAACCCAGCCTTTTTTAAGACAGGGCTATAAAATATTTAATAAATTATTTCGCAGGTGTAGTAGCCGGCGTTAATGGTTGTGCATTTCCATTAAGAGGCGCTGTGTTAGGTTGAGGCCGCTGCAAAGGAGTTCCAACAGGCGCTTCATACATTTGATTATCATTTGAACTGCCGCCAGTTTTTGGAATAAACAAAGCGGAGGTAATACAAAGAACTCCAATGATACCTGCAAAAAGCCATGTGCCTTTTTCGAGTACATCGGTAGTTTGCTTAACGCCCATAAGCTGGTTGCCAATTCCGCCTAAAGAAGAAGAAAGGCCGCCTCCTTTTGGATTTTGAATAAGAATAATAAGGCCTAAAATAATGGAAGCAATTATGATGAGTGTTCCGAAAATTATTAACATGCTAACTTGATTTTATTCTTTCAATTTTGGCTGCAAAGTAAGCGCTTTTAGAGGGATTAATCAAACTTAATTTGCTAAACATCTCAATCGCTTTTTCCTTTTTATCTTGTTTTATCAACACTTCTGCCATTGCCTCTGTCAAAATTTCTGTACTAATATTTGATTCCTCTGCAGCGCTTTGTATTAATTTTTCATTTACTGAAGTTTGCTCTCCCAATTTTGAAGGATGTAGTTTTTTCATGCTTTTAAGCCATTGGGTAAAGCTTTTCATTTGATTACCAAGTTTATCAGTTGTTGCAGGTTCATCAGTAATTTTAATTCCCTGCGATGCAAAATAATCAACTGTATGCAAAGGTTCAAAAGCAATTGCTTCTTCGGCAAGAGGTTCCTCTGAGTAAACAATTTTCTCTTGTTCTGTTTCGCGGTTGTCTGTTTGAAATTGTTTTTCTTTTTCTAATGTTTCAGGTTCTTGTTGAAGATCCTGATCGTATAAAGTTTCGGGTATAGCTTCTATTTTTACTTCATGAATTTGTTGTGGTATTTCAAAATTGTTTTCTGTCAATATTTTTTCTTCTGATGCTTGTTCTTCATCATTCCTGAAATTTTGTTCATTAAAACTTTCCGTGCTTCCAGATTTTATTTCACTTGCATGTTTCGGTTCTGCAGCCTGTAAATTTTCCTGACTGATAATTTCCTGTTCTGTTTCAAATATTGCATTGCTTAAAAGAAATTGAAGCCAATGTGAATTATTAAAATGTAGCGCAGTTTTTTTTGCAAGCTTTTCAAAACCGGGATGATTATTTTTTTTGTAATGATATAAAAGCAAAAAAGAAGCTAAAGAACTAAAAGGATATTCTTTTGCATTTTTTTCCAGGATGTCAATATCATGCCCTGAACGCTGATATAAAAGTTCAGAATAATTTGTTCTCTCGTTCATGTAAAATGATTTTGCTTTTACCAGTTTGAAAATATTTTATTGAAAATTGCATCAGTAGTATTTTTTACAACCTGATCCAAAAGCTGGGATTCAGCATCTGGCAAGGTACGCTGTGCTGAGAAATCATAATTACTTGTTACGTCCGTTTCAAAATCTTTTGTTTGGTCAAGGGTATTTTTAAATATTAAATGGAAAGTAACGTTAAGCCGGTTGGTACTCGCACTTTGATTTGAGATGCCGGTTGTAGTTACACTATAATCAGTTAAGTAGCCACTTATATCATAATGAGCATCTTCATTGTTTGTCTGTCTTAATCTTGTTTGACTAATAATTTTTTGTTTCAGTTTTTCAGTGATCTGTGGCGTTAGCTGCGGATTTACATACCGTGCTTTATTTTCAAAATAATTTACACGAAATGTTTTTATCTCCGCCGGAATAGGAGCAGTGTCTTTAGTAGAATATTTACAAGTAGCAAAACTTAATGTGAATAACAATAAGCCTACCACAGAAACAATTTTTATTTGTGATATGAATTTCATTTTTTTATTACACTAATTTTTTTTTAAAGTTACAATCAGCAATAAGCAATAAGATAATTCTCCAAAGGAATCCTTCGGACAACAATAAAACAATTCAATAATTCAATCTACTCATTAATGTTATACTCTTTTAATTTCCTGTACAATGTTCGTTCGCTAATACCAAGATCACTTGAGGCATCCCTTCTTTTACCACGATGCTTTTTTAATGCTTTAATAATAAGCTCTCTTTCTGCATCCATAATGCTTAATGATTCTTCCACTTCATGATGTTGATCTATATTATTATTCAGAACAACAGGTTGATGGTTTGACATCGCAGGATTTGTTTGTTCTTTATAATAGTCTTCAATTAATTTTTCATTCTTAAAATTATGATCTACATGAAATGAGGAAGGATTTTGCATTACATCAAAAAACATTCTTTTCAATTCTGTTACATCTTTTTTTACATCGAAAAATAATTTATACAATATCTCTCTTTCGTTATTAAATTCTTTTTGATTTGCACCACTATGGCTTGCTGATGCAAGCACAGGCAATCTTGTAAAATTTGTTTCAGGAAGAAACCTTTTTAATTCAACTCCGGAAATATTTTTATCGTGAGCAAGCACCGACATTTGTTCTGCAATATTTTTTAATTGCCTCACATTGCCGGGCCAGGGATAATTCATTAACGCATTTTTAGCTTCTTCATCCAGTTGTACCGGCGGGGATTTATATCGATCTGCAAAATCAACAGCAAATTTTCTGAAGAGCAAAGGAATATCATCTTTGCGGTCACGTAATGCCGGAACCCTTATAGGCACTGTATTCAATCGATAATACAAATCTTCACGAAATCTTCCGGTATGTGTATATTCGAGCAAATCTTTATTAGTTGCAGCAATAACCCTTACATCAGTTTTTTGAACTTTGGAAGAACCAACACGAATGTATTCACCTGCTTCTAAAACACGCAGCAAACGAGCTTGTGTGCCCAAAGGCATTTCACCAATTTCATCTAAAAAAATAGTACCGCCATTAACCGTTTCGAAATAACCTTTTCGGCTGTCAACTGCTCCGGTAAAAGATCCTTTTTCATGACCAAAAAGTTCTGAGTCAATGGTTCCTTCAGGAATAGCGCCGCAGTTTACGGCAATAAAAGGATTGTGCTTTCTTGCTGAAAGTGAATGGATGATGTGCGAGAAAACTTCTTTACCTACGCCGCTTTCACCATTTATTAATACACTTAAATCTGTATTGGCGACTTGTATAGCAACATCAAGCGCATACACAAGTGCCGGTGAATTACCTATTATTCCAAACCTGTTTTTTATTAATTGCTGATCCATTTAATATTGTTCAATTAAAATTTTTTGAATTTCTGATTTTAATATTGGTAAATAAATTTTGAGTATTGGCTATATAACATTCTCATCAACTTTATCATAATCATGAATAATAATATGTCTCAATGCAATTATTTTATTTTGATTAGATACATTAATATTTTTATTCAATTCTGAGGCTTTTGCTAATGCTTCCCCAATAATAGAAAGTCTCCTTAAAGCAGCATCAGCAACTGTAAAATTTTTTTCAAATTCTTTCATTGTATTGATACCTTTTATATGATGTTCAATAAGATTTATAGAATTTAAAATATCAGATAAATATGCTTTTGAATCTTTATCCATAAATTTTTATTCTATCCTGATTGATCTGTTTTATTAAATAAGGATTTTTTAATTTATGCTTTGGTAATAAATCAATCTTTCGATTAAGTATTTTCTCAAGAGTAAAAAAGAAATCAAAATAATTATCAGCATATTCCATCTCAGTAATTTTTTCCTTATCAAATTCTTAAAGAAAATCTATATCGCTTGTTTCATTAAAATCATCGTTTCGGGTTATAGAACCAAATAGTTCTAATGTTTTCACAGAATGCATTTTGCAAGCGCTCTTAATTTGGTCTAATGAATCTTCTAATAGTTTATTCATAATCTTATTTTTTTATTTTTCCTATCAAAGTTCCCGCAGTACAATTTTCAATAATTACATCTGCATAATCTCCTTTTTGCAGATTTCCCTTTTTGGGAAATACAACAACTTTATTATTATCGCTTCTTCCTGCCCAATGTTCATTGCTTTTTTTAGAGTTGCCTTCTATTAAAACTTTCGCCGTTTTGCCCATTTCCTTTTCCATGCTTTTCAAAGAATGTATTCTATGCAAAGCAACCACTTCCTGCAACCTTCTTTTTTTTACTTCCTCAGACACATCATCTTCAAACCTTCTTTCAGCAAGTGTTCCCGGGCGTTCAGAATAAAAGTACATGTAAGCCAAATCGTATTTACAATAATCAAAAAGCGTTAATGTTTCTTTGTGGTCTTCCTCATTTTCAGTGCAAAATCCTGTAATGACATCGGTTGATAATCCACACTCTGGAATTAATTCACGAATACGATCGACTTTTGCGAGATACCATTCTCTTGTGTAAGTGCGGTTCATCATTTGTAAAATTCTTGTGCTGCCACTTTGCACAGGTAAATGAATGTATTTGCAGATATTTTCATATTTCTTCATGGTAAATAAAACTTCATCCGTTATATCTTTTGGATGAGATGTTGAAAACCTTACCCGAAGCAATGGTGAAATTAATGCCACTTTTTCAAGAAGGTTTGCAAAAGAAACAACAGAATTATCTTTTGGATTTAGCCATTGGTAACTGTCAACATTTTGTCCTAATAAAGTTACTTCCCTGTAACCATCATTAAATAAATCAGTACATTCTTTAATTATTGAATCACAATCGCGGCTTCTCTCACGGCCACGGGTAAACGGAACTACACAAAACGAACACATATTATTGCAGCCACGCATGATGCTTACGAAAGCCGTTACACCATTGCTGTTTAATCTTATCGGCGAAATGTCACCGTAAGTTTCTTCGCGGCTTAGCAAAACATTTACTCCTTTTTGCCCGCTTTCAGCTTCTTCAATTAAGCCGGGCAAAGTACGGTAAGCATCCGGCCCTACAACTATATCAACTAACTTATCTTCTTCAATAAATTTTGATTTTAATCTTTCTGCCATACATCCCAATACACCAATCAGCAAACCCGGATTATATTTTTTTACCTTTCTGAATTCGGTCAATCTTTTTCTTACAGTAAGCTCTGCTTTTTCACGAATGGAACAGGTATTTACAAAAATCATATCGGCTTCCTGGAAATGTTGCGTAATGCCAAACCCTTTTTCCTGTAAAATAGAAGCTACTACTTCACTGTCAGCAAAATTCATTGCGCATCCATAGCTTTCAATATAAAATTTTTTTGAAAATTTTTTTTGCTTTGTTTCTTTTAAAGCAAAAGCTTCACCCTGCCGTATTTCATCATGTTTTTTATCTATGGCGAAGTCTAACATTTACCTTATTTTTTAATCTCGTTGGCAAAGATAGCAAATTAAAAACAGCGACACTATGGCAGAAAGTTAATAATATTGTTGTAGAATCCGGATGAGCAAAGCCAAATATAAAAATCAATGAAAAAATGCATTCTAATTTTCATTTCCACCACATTTCTTTTCATAAATTTTATACATGCACAGCAATTATTTACAACTACCAATGTGCAAAATGCATATAAAAAAGAAACGAGAACATCAACCGGAAAACCCGGAAAAAATTACTGGCAAAATAAAGGTAACTATACAATACATGTAAATTTTAATCCATCAGAAAATTTATTGAGAGGAGATGAATTGATAACTTATTATAACAATAGCCCGGATACTTTAAAGGAACTTATCATTCGTCTATATCCTGATTTATATAAGAAAGGAGTAAACAGGCTAAGTAATATAAATGAAAAAGATTTGAATGATGGTGTTAGTATTGATTCTTTTCAAATTGGAAATGAAAGCATCGGCAATTTTTCTAATCCTAATAAAGCATTCCATAAAAACACAATTCTTATTGTAAAATCCAATGATTTTATTTTACCGCATTCAAAAATTGAATTAAATATAAGCTGGCATTACAAAGTAAATACTGGCTCTCAAGTGCGTACAGGCATGGTAGATAGTGGTTCTTATTTTATTGCTTATTTTTTTCCAAGGGTTTCAGTGTATGATGACATTGATGGATGGGACGACTGGAGCTATAATGGCACTCAGGAATTTTATAACGACTTCGGAAATTTCAATGTAACCATTTCTGTTCCTAAAAATTATGTGGTATGGGCAACAGGCCACAGAAATAATTCAGAAGAAAATTTTAATGATACCATTATTAAAAAAATAAAAGATGCTTCCACATCAACTGATATTATTCATGTAATTGATTCAAATGATTATGAAAAAAATAATGTTTTAAAAAATGATGCTTCTGGTATTTGGAAATTTTCTGTAAACGATGTTACTGATTTTGTATTTGCGATAAGCAATCATTATTTGTGGGATGCAAGTTCAGTGTTAGTTGATTCATCTACAGGCAGAAGAACAATTGCTGAAGCAGCGTATAATAAAATTCATAAAGATTATTTTGATGTTGCTAACCAGGCGCATCAATCTGTTTTTTATATGAGTCATTTTTATCCGAAATATCCTTTTCCTTTTGAACACATAACTGTATTTGATGGTACCGATCAAATGGAATATCCAATGATGGTAAATGATAATCCAACTGAAACGCATAAAGATGCTGTTCAACTAACGTCCCATGAAATATTTCATAGTTATTTTCCATTTTATATGGGCATTAATGAAACTCAATATGCATGGATGGATGAAGGATGGGCAACGATTGGTGAATCGGTTATTTCCCCGCTTATGGGCGAGCCGGAAGATGAAGGAATTTTTAGTAAAACACGATATGAGAATATTTCAGGAACAGATAAGGATGTGCCGCTGATTACGAATACAAAATTATATAATGATGCGGCCTATCTTTCCAACTCTTATGGTAAAGGCGGCTTATCCTATTATGTATTGCAAAATTTATTGGGTGATAAAATTTATTTCAAAGCTTTGCATCAATACATAAATGACTGGCATGGGAAGCATCCTGTGCCTTATGATTTTTTTTATAGTTTTAATAATGCAAGCGGTAAAAATTTAAACTGGTTTTGGGATAAATGGTTTTTTGGCTGGTCGTATCCTGATATGTCAATAAGAAAAGTTGAAAAAGCAGGTAGCGGAACAAAAATCACAATAGAAAATAAAGGCGGTTTGCCTTTGCCGGTTTACATCACGATCATTTCAAATGATAAAACATCTGTTATAAAAAACACAGCTGAAATTTGGAAAGATCAAAAAAAGGAAATGACTTTTTTTACAAAAAATTCAATCAACAAAATTTCAAAAATTGTTTTAGGAAATGAATTTATTCCTGATAAATCGAAGTATGATAATGCTTGGATTAAAAAGTAAGAAGAGGTATCAGGTGTTATGTGATGATGGAATTCTTTGTGCAAGCCAGCTTTCTCTTACAGGTATAATCCAATGAGTTAATAATTCTTTTTTAGTGAGGATAGTGTTATTAAAATACAAAGTATCTTTTGTTATTATATCATCTTCAATAGACTTATTTATTTGTGCGAGGGGCAAAAGCTGTATCCTTTCTTTTACAATAAAAGCCAGCATTAACCTGTCAAATAATTCCAATTGAAAGTCCTGTTCAATGTTTTTTATTAATCTTACTGAACTATCCGTGCTGCAGCCGCTCACACCTGACGCGGTTTCATCAGCCATTAAAATAATAAATTGTTCGAAAAATAAATCGGCGTAACCCTTTACAGGCGTTCCATGGCTTGTCCATTCTTTAGCAAAATTTTGCAGCAGCACTTCTATTTGCATTACTTCTGAAATAGTAAAAGCTCTATTACTCTGGTAAACCCACACACGGGAGTTGTCATTAAAATCTTTAGGTATTAAATCATGAAAATTAATATTCATCTTATAAAATTAACTGGTATTTTGTCATGTGCAAATATCAGGACAAATATTTTTTCATATTTAATTAGCTCTGCCTAATTTTCTTAAATAAGCTACATGCGAAAGTATAGCATGTCTCATTTTAGGATATTCTATATAGGTAAGACCATACTCCCCGCAAGTACGTTTAATAATCTTGCTTATTGCAGGATAATGAACGTGAGAAATTTTCGGGAATAAATGATGTTCTATCTGGAAGTTCAATCCGCCTACCAGCCAGGAGATAAGCCTATTGCCTGTTGCAAAATTAGCCGTAGTAGCAACCTGGTGTATTGCCCATTCATTTTCAATTTTACCGGTAACTTCATTAGGCAATGGAAAATCAGTATGCTCTACAGTATGCGCCAGTTGAAATACAATACTGATTACGAAACCTGTAACCATCGTAATTATCAAAAAACCGACTAACCATTCTGTAAAACCTAATAACATTATAGGTAAAGCAACAAACATAAATGCATACCCAACTTTTGCAACCCAAAATGAAATATGTTCTTTAACAGTCATTTTCCTAAGAGATACAGGGCCTATTTTTCCAGAAAAATATTTTTTATAATCAGTAAGAAAAATCCATATAAGGTGAAGCAACGTGTATAAAAACCAGAAATAATAATGCTGGAACTTATGCATTTTCAATTTTTTTTGTGTAGTAGCAAACCTAAGCCAGGGACGTGCTTCAATATCCTCATCTACGCCATCAATATTAGTATAAGTATGATGAATAATATTATGCTTCATATTCCACATGATAGCGCTGGCGCCTAAAAAGTTTAACGAAAACCCTGCAGCCTGGTTTATAATTTTATGCTTGCTGAAGCTACCATGAGCGCCATCGTGCATCACATTAAAACCGATAGCTGCTGTAAGTCCTCCGAATAGTACGCATTCAGGAATGGCTAACCATACCGAAGGTGTAAAAAATACGAGGTGTACATAAAGTAAAATATATCCTAAGCAAAATAAGATTGCTTTGAATAAAAGCGCATTGTTGCCCGTCATCGGGCGCTTGCGATCGGTGAAGTATTGATTGACGCGTTTTTTTAACTCTATGTGAAAATCACCTTTACCCTGAAGAAATTTTGGAGTTGCCATTTTTGTTGTTTAAATTATTTATTAATCTTGTCAGCGTTTAAAACGCTTAATATTTTTTTTAAGTACTTTTTTGAATGAACGCATCGAAAGATTTTATTCCAATCATTTTTTTAGAAACAAAACCTTCTGCATATTTTACGCCTATCATTTTTCCAAACATCTTAGCACGGTTAATTATGCTTTCCAAAAATTCAGGAGAAGAAACATAAGTTTGCGGCTCTGTATCATTTGTATTTCCGTTATAAAACTGGGTTGAAAAAGCCTCTATTGCCTCAATTTTTTTATCAAATACCTCTGAAATATCAATTACAAAATCGGGATTGATATAAGTGTCTTGTATATAATTGAAAACATATTTCGGCTTCCACGGTTCCTGCTGCTTATTCTCATTATTTTCAAAAGTGATTATTTTTTTTAATCCTGATAAAAATGCCGCATCATTAACTAATACCGCAGAACGTCCATGATCAGGATGCCTGTCTTCAACAGCATTACAAAGAATAATTTCCGGCCTGTATTTTCTAAGAACTTTAATTATTTTCTTTTGATTTTCTTCATCATTTTTAAAAAATCCATCAGCCATTCCAAGATTCTCTCTCACATCTATTCCTAAAATTTTTGCAGAATTTTCAGCTTCTTCCTTTCTTGTCTCTGCTGTTCCCCTTGTTCCCAACTCCCCTTGTGAAAGATCTATAATCCCCACTTTTTTCCCATTATTCTTTTCAACAAGTAACGTCCCAGCACAGCTTAATTCAATATCATCGGGATGAATACCAAATGCAAGGAGATCTAATTTCATTTTTTATGGGATAACAAAATGCGTAACGCTGTAAATATTATCGCTGGCAAAGATAGGGTAAAAAAGCAGCGTAATTAACAGATTAACTATTTAAGTGAGGTATTAAAAATATAACACATACATGTAAAATGTTATTTCAATAATTAAAAATTTCATCCTGAATATCCATACATTCTTTGAACTTCTTTTACAATTATTTCCATCTCTGCATCCTGTCCTTTTGCATCATAAGGTTGCTTAAGATCGCTGCCAAAGAAGAAAGCAACTGTTTGCCAGAACCGTGCAGTGAAGCCACCTTTCAATTGTTTTAAAATATCATAGCAATTGGTGCCACCTGTTTCCCTGTTAATCAATTTCATTAAAACCCTTCCCTGGTAAACTGATAAATTGGTAAGCGGATCTGTAAATTCTTTCTTCAATTCCTTTTCACGGCTGCTGATATATTTTGATACTAATTGCTTATCAGGATTTGTAGATATATGTTTTTCAATGTCATTAAAAACTATCCCTGCTTTTTTTGCATAAGGATAGGTAACATAAATGGCATTCCGCAATCGGGTCCATTCCTCTCTTGCATTGTATTTGTTCCTTGACCATGTGTAAACACCAGGCAAAATTTTTGCTTCTATGGTATCGCCCTCATAAACAACAGCAGTAGTTAAAATAGTATCGTTCTGGCCGTATCTTGTTTGAGCCTTTGATTTATTATCAGAACATAAAAACAAAAGCATGAAGAGAAAAATGATGAAGCCCTTATGATAGTTAATGGTACGCATAGCGGCTGTAAATTTAACTTTTAAACCGGTGTATGCAAGAATTCATTTATAAAAAATTGCCAAAAATTACTAATTATTGGCAATTAAAAACATATAAAATAATCCTGCCAGCACTACTATTACTGACAAGGCAGTTATGTAATTAGCTGCTTTGGCTCTTCTCCCGATAGAAACAATAAAACCACAAGCCATAATAAGAAGGCCGGCCCATACAAGATTTATGTACGGAAAAACATAAGCCTTGAGTGTTATAAAATCTGTAAGCGTATCAGACTCTTTAACACCTATTTTAAATTTTTTATCTTTCCCAATTCCGGCAAGATTTAGATAAAGATTTTGTGTAACGACCGTATCATCAATAAAATTGATTTGAGAATTTTTTATATCAATTGCAGGATAAGCTTTATGCTTTGTACTGTCTTTGCTATGCACAGTTATATCAGCCACCATTGCAGTATCTGAAGGCTTAAAATGAAATCTTTGATTATCCGGATTTTTAAGAATATTATTTAAAATAAAGAACCCTTTTGAATAAAATACCGTGTCACCAATATTCATTTCATGAATTGTAAATTTTGTTGTGTCTTCTGCTTCGTTTTTTACTGAAATGGTAGAGATATAAGTAAATACATCATGTGTAAGATAATGCCTGGTGCCGGGGTTGGAACTAAGGTTATTATCTTTCATGCGGTAGGCATCAGGTGCAAGAATAAAATCTTCATTTACTTTACCGGTAGCGCTGTCAATCTTTTGAAAATGCAGATTGTAAAAAGTCCGGTTTTTTTCAAATGCTGCAGAATCATCCAGGTAGGTAACTGTATATTTTCCCATTTGAGTGGGAACATTTTTCAGTAACGTTAAATTTTCTAAAGGATTTTCAGTTTGCCTGCCAGTTGGGTCTTTATCAAATGGAATAAACAAACCGGTTTTACTATTATCGCTTATTATTTTTTTATTTCCTGATGAAATCAACATGCCGGCAATCATTAAAGTAAAGCCAACGTGTGCAATAGCTGCGCCGCCAGCTTTTAAATTTCCTTTCAAAACTGTTCTTAAATATGAAGCATTGGCGATCACAGCAAAAAATGATGCAAATAAAGCGAGGTAAATGGCGCCCAAAAATCCGGGGCCTTTTTTAGAATACTCTATTGGATAAAAAATTGCGAGTAAACCACATACTATAACGGCAATGCTTAGGGGCAATACCATTTTTTTAAATAAATATTTTTTTTCTGTATTCCTATATTTTAAATATTGTGAAAAAGCTGTAAGCAATCCAATAATAACTGCGACCAGCACCAGTACTTTGTTATACGTGAATTCTCTATCTGCGGGATCTGCAATATTTGTCCCAAAAATTTTATTATAAACAGGTAACGATGTTATTGCAATTATAAAAAGTGCAGCAAGAAAAAAAATGAGTGAGCCTATGAACATCCAGAATTCCCTTGATGAAATATTTTCTTCTTTTTGTATAGATGGAATCTTTTTATAATTTTTTATAAAAAGAAATAACATAGGAACTGAAATGACAATTACATAAATGCCAATCAATACATTCATTGCCATTCCTGCTTCAGTAAAAGAATGAACAGAAGTATCGCCTAAAATTCCGGTACGGGTTAAAAAAGTAGAATACAATACAAAGAAATAACTCAGAATAATAAAAAAATATGATGCTCTTAGTGCGTTGCCTGTTGAATTATAAATTGCCAAGCAATGCAATCCTGAAATTAAAATCATCCACGGAACGAGTGCTGCATTTTCAACAGGATCCCAGGCCCAGTAACCGCCAAATGAAAGTGACTCATAAGCCCATTTTCCGCCCATCATTATACCTACACCTAAAACGCATCCGCTTAGCAAAGCCCATGGCAGCACAGGTTTTACCCAATCACCAAAATTTTTTGTGCTTAAGGATGAATAGGCAAAACCTAACGGTACTATCGTACTCGCAAATCCTAAAAACAAAATTGGCGGATGAATTACCATCCAATAATTTCTTAGTAAAACATTTAATCCTATTCCATCTTTTATAAAAGATAAATAATTCGGTTCACTGAATATAGGACCGGCCAGTTCGTTACGAGTAAGAACAAAAGGGCTGCTGCCGATGCGTACATTAAAAATATAAATGCCCACAATCATCATCAGCAAAATAAATTGTGCAAGGCTTATGATGCCAAGTATGGGCGCTTCTCTTTTTTTAGCGGTAAAAATTAAAATGCTTCCCAATACGCCATGCCATAGCGACCAAAGTAGGAAGCTACCTTCCTGGCCTTCCCAAATACAGGCCAATAAATATTTTGGTTCCAGTTCTTTTGAGGCATGCTTATACGCATACAGGTATTCAAAATAATGATGGGAACAGATAAAATATATTGTAGCAAAAACTGCAATAAGCGAAATAAATTGTATAAAAAAAGCGCCCCGTGCAAAAAGTATCCACGAGCGTTTTTCTCGCGAAGGACTCCCCTGTACATTTTCAAGAGTAATTGTTGATGCTTTGAAATAAGCAATTGCAGAAATTAGTGAAGCAACAAATGCAAGTAATACGAAGAAATGTCCCACCTGGCCGGGCAATAAATGTTCACCTTCAAATTTCATGATGGCAGCTTGGTATTATTAACTGTTTTCTCTAGTTGTTTTTTATCGTCTTTATATTTCGAAGGGCATTTTAGCAATATGTTATCGCATTCAAAAACATTTCCTTCCATTTTTCCTTTTAATACTACTCGTTCACTTTGTTCAAGCTCCGGTGGCTTTGTGTTACGGTAAATAACCTGGGTGCTTCCACCAAGGCTGTCAACAGCATAAAAAGAAAGATAATTAGGATCTTTTATTGCATCGTATTGCAGGGGTTTGGTTTTATCAAGCTTCGCAATAAGGTGTACATATTTTCCTTGTTTTTGCTTTGCAGATTCAATAGTATCGTAAGTTGAAAAATCAACAGAATACATTAACAAAATGCCTATTGCTGCTGCAATTGCGACTAAAATAATGATGCTTGAGGTTTTCATTTTTTTTATTTCCCGAGTGCAAAATTACTTCAAAACGAATTGATATTTTGATAAACTTCAAGGTTTTTAAAACATGTTAGTTTAAACTTAACATGTTGTATTGCAAACATATCTATACTAAAATAACATCTTTCTCCGTAGGAGTCCTTCGGACGTTTACACTATCTTTGCAAACTCTTAAAAATTTTAGATTAAAAAATGACAAATCATTTTGATTTTGATCCCAACTCAGTTGGCAATCCCAATAACAATATTTTCGGCCTTCCTTTTAATGAAGAAGATGCAGCCTTGATTTTAATACCCGTTCCCTGGGAAGTTACAGTAAGCTACAAAGCTGGTACAGCAAGGGCTGCAGAGCATATTTGCAAAGCAAGCCTGCAGGTTGACCTGATTGATACAGATATAAAAGAAGGCTGGAAGCAGGGTTTTTATATGAGAGATATTGATAAGAAGATTTTAATGAAAAGCGATTATCTCCGCAAGGAAGCTGAGTTATATATAAATTATATTTCACAGGGTGAGCTTGTAGCCGATAATAAGTTTATGTGTAAAACACTTAAAGAAGTAAACGCAGGAAGCATTTTTTTGAACAACTGGGTTTATGAGCAAACAAAAGAATTGCTTGATAAAGATAAATTGGTAGGGCTTGTAGGAGGAGACCACAGCACGCCCTTAGGATTTTTTAAAGCTATTGCAGAAAAGCATGGAGACTTTGGGATTTTGCAAATTGATGCTCATTGTGATCTTCGGGAAGCTTATGAAAATTTTAAATATTCTCACGCCTCAATTATGTACAATGCACTGGCTGAAATTTCACAGCTAACTAAGCTTGTGCAGGTTGGCGTAAGAGATTATTCACCTTTGGAATATGATTATATTAAAAACAGTAACAACAGGGTAGTTACTTATTTTGATAAAGATATTAAGGAAAGAATTTTTGAAGGCGCATCGTGGAAAAATATTGTAGATGAGATTGTAAATCATCTTCCGGAAAAAGTTTTTATAAGCTTTGATATAGATGGACTTGATCCTAAATTATGTCCAAATACCGGAACTCCTGTTCAGGGCGGATTTGAAACAGAACAAATATTTTATCTGTTCAAAAAAGTTTTGCAAAGCGGAAAGAAGTTAATAGGCTTCGATCTAAATGAAGTTGGAATAAGTCCTAATGAATGGGATGAAAATGTAGGCGCAAGAGTTTTGTTTAAATTATGCAATTTAATGGTTGCTGATAAAATAAATGCTCATGCAGCTGTTTAAAATTGTTCTTAAAAATGATAAAACAAAATCATATCAATTTATTGCATTGCTGCTGGTATTCTTAAACCTTGCAATTTTTATTTTTTTGTTATTTATGAAAGTTCATTTTTATGAAGCATCTGCAGCTTTGTTACTTACAGGATTGTATGTTATTTACCTGAAGTATAAAGCAAAAAAAACTCATACACGTTTTTTTATTAATGAAGTAACCTTTTTTATTCTGGCTGGAAGTTGGGTAGCGCTTCAAAATTACCTTGCAGTTTTTCTATGTATTATATTGGGAGTTATGTATCATTTATCTTTGCAAAAATTGGCATTTGTTTTTAATGAAAATCATGTAAAGCGAATGAATTTTCCCGAAGCCGAATATTCCTGGAGCATGTTAAGCAATGTAATTTTAAGAGACAATATTTTAACCATTGATTTCAACAATAATAAATTAATACAGGCAGAAATTGAAAATGATATTAATGAAATTGAATTCAATGAATTTGCACAATCAAGGTTAAAAACATTTTCACACTCTTTTGAAACAAAATTTTAGTGCAATATTAAACCATGCTTTGCCACGATAAAATTCGGGTAATAAAAAAAGATTAAACCCATAATTGAAACACAGTCCTTATATATTATTTTCTGATGGAGGTGGAAATATTTTTGAAGATACTTCTCTGTATTCCTGCGGCAGAAGCGGGTGGGATGCACTTCCTGTTGAAAAAGATGAATGGATAGAATTGCCCGATGGAGGACAGTTGTATGAATTGCCCGGCAGGCGCGGTATAGGGATTGATGTAAAAACAGGAGAGATGCGCTTGTGTGAAAAAGGCTGGACTGTTGCCGCTTTCATTCCTCCTGCATATACAGGGACTTATCTTGCCGCTTATGAAACATTGCCTGATGCAGAAACGCTTCCGCTTTTTTGTTATACTGCTGCAGGTTGGTATAAAGAAAAATTTTATGTGCCAGCCATTCGTATTGAAAATGATATACGGCAGGAGAGTGCAGGTTTTGATGAAGAGAAAATAAAAGCCGGAGTTGACAAAATGAAAACTGCGTTTGCGCATAACCGTTTGGTTCAGCATCTTGCTGATAATTGCTGCAATACTTATCATTGCCCTGCTGCACGAAATTATTTCATAGGAAGATGGGAATGCCCCGTTCCTACATCTCCTGCATGCAATGCCAATTGTATTGGTTGCATTTCATTTCAGCCGCAGGATGAAACAATTGTTTCAACGCAGGACAGGCTAATGTTTAAGCCCACTGCAGAAGAAATAGTTGAATACACCGTTCCGCATTTGGAAACTGCCCCGTTTCCAATTGTAAGTTTTGGACAGGGATGCGAAGGTGAACCTTTGCTGATGTGGCAAACTATTAAAAATGCAATTCTCGAAATAAGAAAACATACTCAAAAAGGCAGCATTAATATCAATACTAACGGTAGTGACTCAAACGCAGTAAGAGAATTGTGTGAAGCGGGATTGAACAGTATTCGTGTAAGTACCAATTCTATACGCAAAGAAATTTATACGCCTTATTATCGTCCTAATAATTATGAATTCAATGACATAATAGAAAGCCTCAAAATTGTAAATAACTATGGTGGATGGACGAGCATTAATTATTTTGTATTCCCCGGCATGACAGATAATGTAGAAGAATATGAAGCATTAAGAAATCTTATAAAAACCACAGGGCTTAAAATGATTCAATGGCGCAATTTTAATATTGACCCCGACTGGTATCTTAAAAAAATTGGTGTTACAGATACGGGCGAATGCATGGGCATTAAACAAATGATGCAATTACTTAAGGAAGAATTTCCTGATTTAAAATTTGGATATTTTAATCCTTCAATGGAAAGAATTAAAGGAGATTTTGAAATGGATTATGCAAAGTGATTATTTCTATTTCCTCATATACTTCCAATTCCTTGATTTACCCTCTGCAAGCCATTCAATAGCTTGAGCAATTCTTTTATTTTTTGTTTCATCAGTTTTTGCTTCTGTTATCCATTCGAGATATTCATAGCGGTGTGAAGGACTAAAATTTTTGAATGTAGCTGCAACTGCTTTATTTTTATTTAATGCTTTTTGAAAAACATCAGGAATTTCAATCTCCTTTTTTGCAGCTGGTTTTTTCTTCTCAACTTTTATGTCTTCATCATTTAGTTTAACCGCCTCTTTTATCCAGGCAGTTAATTTTTTATCAGAAGGAAGATCTTTAAGGCTTGTGATTCTTCCAAGGTGTCCCATAGCAGTTTCATTTTTTCCCATCATTTCTTTTGCGTCTTTCATGAGAGTTGTTTTCCAAAAACTAAAAGCACAATGCTCTTTAAAAGCGGCCATGCTGCACATCATTCCTTTATAATCAAAATGCGGAAAGCCCCATTTAATGGTTTCTTCCACATCAGAACATGCTGAATGAACCAATTCTCTTAAATGATTTAAAATAGGTTTTGCAAAATTCTGCGATTTTAAAATGTATGCATCAATGCGTTTATCTTGTTTATTCATGATGATTTTATTTTGGTAAATTTTAAAACAAAATAATTATTTCATTTGAAAAATGAAAGCAATTCTATAATGGTTGTCAACAAAATTTATGTAAACAAAAAAACCTTTCAACAACTGAAAGGTTTTTAGAAATGTATAAACTTAAATAAGAAATTTATCTTCCTCTTCCCTGGCTCCAGCTTCTTGTTCTTCTGAAACCACTGTGTGATGCAGGTTTGCGGCTAAGCGGATTTTGTTGAAGAACTGGTGTTTGCACAAATTGCATGGTGCTTGCATAAGGATGATCCTTAACTACAGGAATGGTTTGATCAATCAATTTATGAATATCACGCAAAAATTCTCTTTCTTCCATATCACAAAAAGACAACGCAATTCCTGAAGCGCCGGCACGCCCTGTACGTCCAATTCTATGTACATAAGTCTCCGGAATATTGGGTAATTCAAAATTAATTACATGACTCAGATCATCTATATCAATACCGCGGGCTGCAATATCAGTTGCAACCAGCACGCGAATTTTTCCGGTTTTAAAATTGTTTAAAGCGTTCTGCCTCGCAGATTGTGTTTTATTTCCATGAATGGCATCTGCGCTTATCCTTGCCCGGTAGAGTTCCTTTGCAATTTTATCTGCACCATGTTTTGTTTTTGTAAACACAAGAGCATTTTGGATGGTATTATTTTTTAAAAGATGAATCAGCAACTGGCGTTTATCATTTTTTTCAACAAGATAAATTGATTGGTCAATCTTTTCTACAGTGGATGAAACGGGCGTAACCTCAACCCTCACAGGATTGGTTAAAATAGAATTGGAAAGTCTTGATATTTCCGGCGGCATGGTTGCAGAAAAAAACAAAGTTTGTCTTTTTACCGGAAGCTTTGCAATAATTTTTTTAACATCATTGATAAAGCCCATGTCGAGCATGCGATCAGCTTCATCGAGTACAAACATTTTTATATGCTGAAGGCTAATAAACCTTTGCGAAATTAAATCAAGCAACCTTCCCGGTGTGGCAATTAATATATCAATGCCTCTGCGTAATTGATTTGTTTGATGATACTGAGATACGCCGCCAAACACAACCATGTGCCTTAATCCTGTATGTTTTCCATACGCCGCAAAGCTTTCATCAATTTGTATGGCAAGCTCACGGGTTGGTGTAAGTATCAGCGCTTTGATTTCATTGTTGTCAACTTCATGATTTTTTTGCAAAAATAAATTTTGCAGGATAGGGATTGCAAACGCAGCAGTCTTGCCTGTTCCGGTTTGTGCGCAACCTAATAAATCTTTTCCGCGAAGTACATCGGGAATGGCTTGTTCCTGGATGGGCGTGGGCGTGGTATAGCCCTCTGTCTCTAGCGCCTTTAGTATAGGCGCAATTAAATGCAATTCTTTAAAATTCAAAATCTGGTTTTTTAATGTAAATGATAACTTCCCTGAATCGAAATGATAGCTGAAAGTTTGTTTCGAATATGCTCAGAACCTATGACTTGATGAGCTTTTACCTGTGGGGAAGATTATCCAGTCTGCTAAGTAGGAGTATATAATTGGATGCAAATATACATCTTAATGTTTAAAATAGTTTTTTAGAACTATAAGTAAGCAAAGCATATTTGGCTTGTGTTTTATTTCATAAGGTACAGATAGTTTTGGTCAACGGCTAATAGTAAACGCAGTTTTTATGAAGTTGTTGTATCAGCTTTTTCTTCTCTCCCTTCTCCAAAGGAGTCCTTCGCGGCACCAGGGGCTACATTCTATCCGAAACAGCAATACCCAATAATTACTAAGCGCTTTTTATAACAGTTGCCGTCATCACGGCTATGCATAAACGAAGATTTTTCTTTTCTTCACTTTCTGCATTGGCAACTGAATGCTCTGCATAAAATGAATTGAATGTTTTGTCGAGGGAAAAAATATAATTGACAAACGGAAAGCATGTTATCCATACATTGAAATAATGCAATTACAAAACATAACAACCAACCGTACATTCTGGTTATGTTAACGGCCTGTTGCCTTCTAATTTTAAGATTCAAAAATATTTTAAACCATAAATCTTTTTTTATGAAACTAAAACTCATACTAATTGCAATTGTTATTACACTTTCTAATTGCAAAAAAAATGACCACATTCCCGCTGATAAAAAATATCCTGCGGATGTCGCTAACGCATGGATGCAATTGCACATAAGGCTCACTAAATCTACTGCCGGTTACAATTCGTTAGTATCAAACCGGTCTTTTGGTTATGCGGGGATTACGCTGTACGAATCCATTTCTCCAGACGTTCCCGGAGGTTTGTCACTATTATCTCAAATAGGTGGAACATCTGTAGCTCCAACCAAAAAGAGGGATGCATATTTTTGGCCTGCATCACTCAATGCGGCCATGGCATCTATTACCAAACAATTTTTTGAAAGCACTTCAGCTGCAAACATGTTTACTATTGATTCGCTTGAAACTGTCTATAAAACTAAATTTCAAAATGAGGCTGATGCAGATAAAATAAAGAATGCAGAAGACTATGGTATAGCGGTTGCCAATTCTATTTTTGAATGGTCAAAAACAGATGGAGGACACCAGGCATACAAACATATTGTTGATCCTTCATACGTTGCGCCAGTAGGGCCCGGCTTATGGATACCAACCCCACTTGCGTTTGGACCGCCTGTTCATCCGCATTGGGGTGAAAACAGGAGCTTTATTGCAAACAGTGCAAATCTTACACAACCGGGGCCACCTATCCCATATTCTGAATCAGTTAAATCGCCTTTTTATGAAATGGTGAATGAGCTATATACTATTTCCCTGTCACTTACACATGAAGACTCAACCGTTGCTAAAATTTGGGGCGACCAGCCCGGCAACCTGAATGTGCCTGCACATGCTACCAATATATTAACGCAATTAATCGTGCTTAATAAGATGGACTTGTATGAAGCAGCTGCAGCCTATGCCCTTCACGGTATTGCAATGAATGATGCGAGTATATCAACCTTTAAAACAAAGTATATTTACAATCTTATCCGGCCTATATCTTATATCCGCAATGTAATGCAGCATGCTGCCTGGAACAGCGTGATACCCACACCTTCGCATCCTGAATATTCTGCGGCACATGCAGTGGTATCTGCGGCAAGTGCAACAGTGCTGGAAAGCATTTTCGGGAAGAATTACAAGTTTACAGATCATTCTTATGATGGCAGCTATGGCACCAGGTCATTTAATTCATTCAAAGATTACGCAATTGAAGCTGGTCATTCGCGGCTATTGGCAGGCATACATTATGGACCTTCCATTGCAATAGGATTAATCCAGGGAAAACAAATCGGGGATATGGTGAACAGACTGAAAGTAAAAAACTGATGATGATTAATATTTATCAGCCGGAAATTTTTCCGGCTGATTTTAATTTTACTATTTATCAAAACAAAAAAGTGATTTGAACATAATATTCGATAAAACTCTATCAGGGTTGCAAGATGCTTGCATTAAAATTTTTCTTCCATTAATTTAGCTAATGCAAAAACCTTTTCAATGAAATATAGATGGGTGATATTGCTTTTATTGATACCATTCTTTTCCCTTTCGCAAAATAATTCTATTGATAGCCTCAAAAGAAGTTTGAGTTCTTTAAAAGAGACCAGCAGAATTGATTGCTTAAATTCCTTGAGCAATGCTTACGCTTATTTGCAAAATGACACAGCTAAAATGTATGCAAATGCTGCCTTCAAAGAAGCCTCTGCAATTAATTACAAACGCGGAATGGGCAGAGCGATAAATAGCTTAACTATAATTGATGGGAAATGCCTCGGTAATAACTTTTTAATGAAACAATACAGCAGGCAAGCTATTCAGATATTTAATCAATCTACTGACAGTATAGGATTGGCAGAAGCATACAGGAACCTGGGTTATTGCTATTATGCAGGAGGATTTTGGGATAGCTCATTGCAATATTGTAACATAGCAAAAAAGCTTTCCGAAAAAATTGGCGACATGCATGGGTTA
Source organism: Chitinophagales bacterium (assembly GCA_038244655.1). GTDB lineage: Bacteria > Bacteroidota > Bacteroidia > Chitinophagales > Chitinophagaceae > Ginsengibacter. Next base: position 44,017 of record JBBRTG010000009.1, on the reverse strand, counting down.
GCCGGAGCATTTTTACTTTCGGGTTTTAATTATACGGATGGTGGCTATTATGATAAAGCTTTTGAAAATTATAACGAAAGTTACAGAAAAGCCGCAATGGCTAACGACGATAAATTCATGTCTCATTCTCTGGCAGCTATAGGGGAACTGTATGACTATGCCGGCGACCACAGAACAGCTTTGACTTATTATTTTCAAAGTTTACAACATGCAAAGGGTTTTAATATACTCTGGCACCCTTTGGGCGACATTGGAGATGCTTATTTTTTATTAAAACAATACGATTCTGCAATGTTTTATCAGCAACAATATATAAGAACAATCGAATCACTGAGTAATGATCCTGCTACATTGGGATTTAAGGTTTTTCCTAACCTGAGCGTTGCGGAACTGTACATCGAGCGCCGCGAATATGATAAGGCTATGCCTATTCTTCAGTATCATCTGCCTAATGAAAGAGGACAATACCTTGGCACGGAGATGCGGATACTGCTTGATATAGAAAAAATATATGTAGGGAAAAAAGACTTTAATAGTGCGTTTAAATACGGAAGAGAACTTTTACAGATTGCTGCAAAAACAAATCAAAGACAATATCTCCGTGACGGCAATCAACTAATGTTTATCATGTATGACCAGTTAAAAAAGACTGACAGCGCTTATTTTTATTACCGCCTGTATATGGATATGAAAGATTCAATGGCGATTGACCAGTTTGGCAAAAAACTTATTTTATATAAAGCAGCTACAGATGATAAGCAAAAAGCAACCCAGATAGAATTATTGAAGCAGGTAACATTAAACAGTGAGCAAAGAATAAATATTCAGCAGGCTGAACTTGAAAGAAAATCACTGATGTTGTCACTTTCTATCGGTGTATTAGTTGTTGGATTACTAATAAGTATTCTCGCAATCAGGAATTCAAAATTGAAAAAGAAAAAAGAACAATTGCAGAAATTAATATTGCAAACAAATATAGAATTAGAAGGAAGAAAAAAAGAGCAACGCCTTGTTGAATTGGAAAAAGAAAAAGCAGAGCTTGAAATGCTGGCGCTGCGTGCACAAATGAACCCTCATTTTATTTTTAATTGCTTAAGTTCTATTAACCGGTTCATTTTAATAAATAATACAGAAGCCGCATCATCCTACCTCACTAAATTTTCCCGGCTGATAAGAATGGCTTTGCAACATTCTGAAAAATCAATGATAACACTGGAGAAGGAATTAGAAATGCTGCGGCATTATCTGGATTTGGAAAGGCTTAGGTTTAAAAATGCTTTTGATTACAGTATCACTTTTATCAACACGATTGATACAGCTACGATATTTGTTCCCCCTTTGATATTCCAACCCTTCGCCGAAAACGCTATTTGGCATGGACTGATGCATAAGAAAGGAATGGGCTATCTTGATATAGCATTAAGCATTGAAGGCAAAATTTTAACCAGTATCATTACCGATAATGGTATTGGAAGAACTGAAGCCGCTCTGCTTAAGAGTAAAACTGCGGAGAAAGATAAATCTATGGGTATGAAAATTACTGTAGAAAGGTTGGCTTTGTTGAACAAGACAATTGATCAACAATCTTTTTTTGATATCGAAGATATTAAAGATAAGGAAGGAAATACTTCGGGTACAAAGGTCGAACTAAAAATACAATACAGGAATATGGTTGAAGCTTTTGATTAAAAAAAAATTAAGCTATCGCCATAACCCGGGTGAAATATAAAATGTAAATAATTTAAAAATGATTAACACAATAATTATAGATGATGGTATAAGAATAGAAATTTATGGTTTCATGAATAAAGATGGATGTAGCAGCGGCACTGGTGTTGATATAAAAATTCCGGCTAGTTATATATAAAAATTTATGTCGCTAACAAAACAAATATTGATATGCCTTACACAACTTTTGTGCGTTTTATGTTTTGCCCAAACCGAAACAATTGACAGCTTAAAAAAAATATTACCCTTATTAAAAGATACTGCAAGAATTGATTGCCTTAATGAATTAGGATCTGAATTTTCAGACCGGTATTGGAGTAAATCAAAATACCAACAAACAGATACAGCATTATTTTATACGCAGCAAGCGTATAATGAATCGCAACAATTACATTATTTAAAAGGCATTGGCAGGGCTCTGCAAAACATGAGCTTTATTGAAGAAGAGCATGGTAACTTTAAAGTAGCAGAAGATTATACACGAAAAGCACTGCCTATTCTACAGAAAGAAAATATGCAGGTACAATATCACAGAGGTTCAGTTTTTCTGGGCTGGATCTTACATAATCGCGGTTTTTTTGCGCAAAGCATATCAATATATAAAAAAGAACTTCCTTACTATGAAGCCATAAAAGATTCGGAGCATATTGCCGCTATTTGCAGGGTGACAGCAAGAGCTTACGATTTTGCAGGGAATTCAGAAAATGCATTTGCCTATTTTCAAAAAGACTTTGTAATTCAAAAAAAACCAACAGATGCCTGGGGTAAAAGAAGTACCGCAACTTTAAAGGCTTCTGTTTACCTGGCTGCCGACGATACAGCAAATGCAGCCTTTTATTATAAGCAGGCTGCGCTTGTTTCAGTTGACCAGTATGTAATTTTAGAAGCGTATCATTTAAATATGGCAATAGCTTATAGCCTGCAGAAAAAGTATGATTCGGCATTATTGGAAGTACGTAAAAGCAATAGCATAATACAATCATCCAAGAAAGATTTATTATTTAGGAAAGTGGCATTGATGATAAACTATACTGCCTTAAGCGGTTTGTTTGTTTCACTTAAAGAATTTGATAGTGCTATTATATATAGCCGCCAGTCTTTAAGCTTTTTTAAAAATGGAGATTGTGTAGTTTATCTTATGCCTGCGCTAAAAACAATGGCCGCTGCTTATTATAAAAAACATCAAAATGCTGATGCATTGTATTATACAAATCAATTATTGGCTTATGCGCAACGTTCAGGTGCAAGACGATTTGAACGGGATGGATATAAATTATTATGGCAGATTTATACAGCCCAACACAAAGCAAAGCTTGCTGACAACTATCATCTGGAATATATTCTGCTAAATGATTCTTTACAAAATGATAAGTATATATCACAAGCTACAGCGTGGAAAGCTATCAATGATATAAACATTAATGAAGCAAATTATCAAAATCAATTAAAAATAAATGAAGAACGTAATAACGATAAAATAAAATTTATTGATAATGAAAAGAAAACTCAACTCTATGTATTTATCTCAGCAATTGTTTTGATTAGTTTGTTTACCACATTAATTATAAGAAACACCAGACTGAAAAGAAAAAAAGAACAGTTACAATTAATGATGACCGAAGCAAATATTACGCTGGAAAAACAAAAACGGGAACAGGAAGTCGCACAGTTGCATCAACAAAAAACCGAGCTTGAAATGCTGGCGCTTCGTGCCCAAATGAACCCGCATTTCATTTTTAATTGCTTAAGTTCTATCAACCGGTTCATCTTAATAAATAACACAGAAGCTGCTTCATCTTATCTTACAAAATTTTCAAGATTAATAAGAATGGCTTTACAACATTCAGAAAAATCAATGATAACATTGGAAAAGGAATTAGAAATGCTGCGTCATTATTTAGATTTGGAAAGGCTAAGATTTAAAAATGTTTTTGATTATAGCATTACATTTATTAACACCATTGACACAACTGCCATATTTATCCCGCCTTTAATACTGCAACCTTTTGCTGAAAACGCTATCTGGCATGGGTTAATGCATAAAAGAGGTTCAGGCCATCTTGATATTGCATTAAGCATCGAAGGCAAAATTTTAACCAGCATCATTACCGATAATGGTATCGGGAGAGCAGAAGCTGCTTTGCTTAATAGCAAAACTGCTGAGAAGGATAAGTCTATGGGCGTTCAAATTACTGTTGAGCGTTTAGCGCTTTTGAACAAAACAATTGATCATAAATCGTTTTTTGATATAGAAGATATTATAGACCAGGAAGGTAATACTTCGGGCACAAAGGTCGAGCTGAAAATACAGTATAGAGATATGATTGAGGCTTCTTAATAACAATTTAAAAAAATTAAATGATCACCGCAACTATAGTGGACGATGAACAGGATTGTTGCGAATCCCTGGCAACATTATTAGAGAGGTATTGCCCTGACGTGAAAATTTTAGACATTTGTTATTCCGCGGATACAGCCTTACAATCTATTAAAGAACATAGCCCACAAATACTTTTTCTCGATATTGAAATGCCATTTATGAATGGCTTTCAGTTATTGGAAAAACTCGGCGATATAAAGTTCGAATTGATATTCACCACCAGTTATGATCAATATGCAATCAAGGCAATTCGCTTTAGTGCTTTGGAATATTTATTAAAGCCAATAGACCTTGAAGAATTACAACAGGCAGTGAAAAAAGCTGTAAAACGTAATTCATTCCCACAGCCTCAACAATTAGAAATTTTGCTCGAGAAATTAAAACATCCAACAGTGCTTTTCAATAAGGTGGCAATACCAACTATGGAAGGATTTCAATTTGTTCTTGCAGAGGCTATCATAAAATGCGAAGCTGAAAATAACTATACAATCCTGTTTTTAAAAGATAAAAGAAAATTGATGGCATCCCGCAACCTGAAAGATATTGAAGAAATGCTGGAAGATTATTCTTTTATCAGGGTTCATAATTCCTACCTGGTAAACATAAACGAAGTTGAAAAATATGTGAAAGGTGAAGGTGGCTATTTAGTTATGAGCGACGGCTCAATCGTTAATGTATCAAGGAGCCGTAAAGAATTGCTTATAAAAAAATTTATACAAAGAGGATGAAAAAATAGTAAAAGTATTAAGCGCGCTTTACTACATAACTGTTAATGGTAAACGCAGTTTTGTAAAGTTGTTGTGCTGGCTTTTTCTTCTCCTCCTTCTCCAAAGGAGTCCTTCGGGCGGCACCAGGGGCTACATTCTACGCGGAACAGTAATACCCAATAATTGAAGACTGCTTTTTATAACAATAGCCGTCATCACGGATATGTGTAAACGAAGATTTCTCTTTTCTTCACTTTCTGCATTGGCAACAGAATGCTCTGCATAAAATGAGTTAAAAGTTTTGGCCAAATGAAAAACATAATTAGCAATTACCGAAGGATTTAATTCTTCCGCCGCCTGTGAAATTGCATTATCATATTTTTCAAGAAAAATAATAAGGTCTCTTTCAAGTGGAAGTAATTTGCCAATTACTAATTGTTCATTGCCCATTGCCCATTGCCAATTGACCTCACCAATTTTTCTTAAAATAGATTGAATCCGTGCATAAGTGTATTGAATAAATGGCCCTGTGAAACCATGAAAATCTATGCTTTCCTCCGGATTAAAAACCATTCGTTTTTTTGGATCAACCCGAAGCAAATAAAATTTCATTGCACCCATTCCAAGCGTTTCGTATAAAGCTTTTAATTCTTCTTCTGTAAAATCTTTTACTTTACCCAGTTCTTCTGTATGGTGCTTTGAAGTGGCAATCATTTCGTCTATAAGATCATCAGCATCCACTACTGTTCCTTCGCGGCTCTTCATTTTTCCGGTTGTAAGTTCAACCATGCCATAACTTAAATGAAGAATTTTATCAGCAAAAGGGAACCCCAGCTTGCGGCAAATTTCTTTCAGCACTTTCATGTGATAGATTTGCTCATCGCCAATTACATAAATACTTTCATCTAAATTATAGTCTTCAAATTTTTGTTTTACTAATCCAATATCCTGCGTAATGTAAACTGAAGTGCCATCGCCTCTTAATAAAAGCTTTTCATCGAGCCCGGCATCGGAAAGATCGATCCAAACACTTCCATCTTCTTTTTTATAAAACGAGCCATCTTCAAGACCCTTTCTTACAAATTCTTTTCCAAGAATGTATGTTTGACTTTCATAAAATGTCTGATCGAAATCGCTGCCTATTCTTTTGTAGGTCTCATCAAATCCTTTATACACCCAGCCATTCATTTTATTCCAAAGTTCCATTATGTCTGGCTTTCCTTCTTCCCATTCCAACAACATTTGTTGTGTTTTTTTCATAATAGGCGCTTCTTTTTCTGCTTCTGCTTCAGGCTTTCCTTCATCAACTAATTCATCAACTTCTCTTTTATATTCATCATTGAATTTTACATAGTAATCACCCACGAAATGGTCTCCTTTTGTATCTGTTGAATCGGGAGTTGCACCGTTAGCAAATTGCTGCCATGCAATCATGCTTTTGCAAATATGAATGCCACGATCATTTACAATGCTTGACTTATACACTTCATTTCCATTGGCTTTTAAAATTTCTGCAACGCTCCATCCCAAAAAATTATTTCTTAAATGGCCGAGATGCAAAGGCTTATTTGTATTCGGCGACGAATATTCAACCATTACTTTTTTATGATTCAAAGATTTTTTTCCGAAGCAAACATCATTGTAATTTTTTGTGAGAAATGATATTAAAAATTCATCAGAAATATTCAGATTTAAAAATGCTTTTATAACATTATATCCTGAAATAAAACCAGCATTATTTTTAAGTAAATGTTTTCCCAATTCATTTCCTAAAATTTCGGGAGATTTTTTTAAAGGCTTTAAAAGAGCAAAAAGAACTACTGTATAATCACCTTCAAACTCCGGCTTTGTTTCATTAACCTGAAAATCTTTTTCAAAAAATTGCTGTCCATATAATTCTTCTAAACTTTTAACGACTGCCGATTGTATGATAGACGTAAATGACATTTTGTAAAAATAAGGAATTGGTTATTTGATAAATAGTTAATTCAATCACTATGGTTTGACGCCAGGCGTCCCGACCGCGGTCGAAACCGTAGGTCAGACCGCCGATAATTCTTACTTTTGCGCCTTCTCAAAAAATGAGTCCCACGGACAAAAAAAGCAGAGAGCATGATAAGTGTAAATAATGTAACGTTAGCTTATGGCAAAAGGGTTTTGTTTGATGAAGTAAATCTCAACTTTATTAAAGGTAATTGTTATGGTATTATAGGAGCGAATGGAGCAGGCAAATCAACTTTATTAAAAATAATCAGCGGCGAAATTGAGCCTAATAAAGGTACAGTTAGTATTTCGCCCGGTGAACGTATGGCTGTGCTAAGGCAGGACCAGTTTGAGTTTGATGAGGTTACTGTATTGCATACTGTAATGATGGGGCACAAAAAAATGTGGGATGTGATGAATGAAAAAGATGCCATTTATATGAAAGAGGATTTCAGTGAAGCAGATGGTATGAAGGCAGGGCATCTTGAAGCTGAGTTTGGAGAGATGGGTGGTTATACTGCCGAAAGCGATGCAGCAACTTTTTTAAATGAATTGGGTGTTCCGGAAGAATTACATCAAATGCTGATGAAAGAGATTGGTGCAAATATTAAAGTAAGAGTATTATTGGCACAGGCGCTTTTTGGAAATCCTGATATTTTATTATTGGATGAACCCACAAATAATCTTGATGTTGAAACCATTTCATGGCTTGAAAATTTTTTAGCCGACTATGAAAATATTGTTTTGGTGGTAAGTCATGATCGTCACTTCTTAGATGCAGTGTGTACGAATGTTGCTGATGTTGATAAACAGAAAATAAAAATCTATACTGGCAATTATACTTTCTGGTATGAGAGCAGCCAGTTAGCGGCACGGCAGGCAGGTGATAAGAATAAAAAAACGGAAGAAAAGAAAAAAGACCTGCTGGAATTTATTGCACGCTTTAGTGCTAATGCATCAAAGAGCAAGCAGGCTACTTCACGAAAAAAAGCATTGGATAAATTAGTATTTGAAGATATAACGCCGAGTAACAGAAAATATCCAGGCATAATTTTTAAACCCGAAAGAGATGCTGGCAACCAGATTTTGAATGTGCAAAAACTTACTAAAAGTATTGATGGCAGAACAATTTTTAATAATGTAAATTTTGATGTAGTAAAAGGACAGAAGATTGCCTTCCTGGGTAAAGACCCTGTTGCACTTACGTCTTTTTTTGAAATTATAAATAAAAGGATGAAGCCTGATAGTGGAAAACTTGAATGGGGAACTACTATTACCACCGCTTATCTTCCCAATGATAACACAGAATTTTTTACCGGCAATTTAACTTTAATGGATTGGCTTCGCCAATATGTGCCGGATCATTATACTGATGTTGATGAAGATTTTTTGAGAGGCTTTTTAGGCAAGATGCTTTTTAGTGGTGATGAAATCATGAAAAAAACATCAGTACTTAGTGGCGGTGAAAAAGTAAGATGCATGATAAGCCGGATGATGTTGCAAAATCCTAATGTGATTATTCTTGATGAACCTACTAACCATCTTGATCTTGAAAGCATAACCGCATTCAATGATGGCATGATAAATTTCCCCGGAATTGTTTTGTTAACAACCCATGACCATCAATTTATGGATACAGTTGCCAACCGCATTATAGAAATAACACCCAAAGGAATTATTGATAGGCTTTGTACTTACGATGAATATCTTGCAGATGAACGTATAAAAGTTCTCCACCAGGAATTATATGCTTAATATAGTTTCATTACTCATAAAGAAATTATAAAAAAGAAATTCTTTAGCCTTTATACTGGAAATATTTTAGATACAATAACATATTTAAATATTTTTGCCGCATATTTAAACATTAACCCCATCTATTAAACAAAAACAACTTTATGAAAAAATCTTCTTTTTTAATTGCGGCTTTTATATGCCTCGCAGTTGCAGGTGCAAAGGCACAAACTTATGAAACTGCCGTTGGCGCTAAGTTTTATACAGGTGATGGCTCTTTGGGTGGTATTAATATTCGTCACATGACTGCGCCACATACAGCTTTAGAAGGTTCATTGCTTTTTTTTAGCGGTGGCATTGGTATAGAAGGCTTATATGAATACCAGGGGCCGATAGCGGGCGCAGAAGGTTTGCAATATTTTGTTGGCGGTGGCGGCTTGCTTGGTTTTGGAACAGGCCATAATAATAGCAGCGCTCTTTTTGCACTGCGCTTAACCGGCGGCGTTGATTATAAATTTGCAGATGCACCTATTGATGTTAGTCTTGGATTTGATCCATTCTTTTATTTGGCTCCTTCCACAGGTTCTAACTTGTCATTAGGTATTGGATTAAGGTATGTTCTTAAATAATTTTATAAAAATTTTTAAAAAAATTCCCGGCTATCACCGGGAATTTTAGTTTTAGACGTCATAATAAAATCAACTGCAGAAATGCGAAAAAAAATAATTGCTTTCATAGATTTTTTTTACCCTCCCTTTAGAAAATTTATGCCTTTGCAAACATTCCGTTATGCGGTTTGCGGTGGCAGCAATATGATTCTCGATATTATTATTTATTTTATCAGTTATAATTTTATTCTTCATAAGAAAATACTCAACCTCGGTTTTATAGCTTTTGAGCCTTATACTGCCGCTTTATGGATGGCATTTTGCATTAGCTTTCCTACTGGTTTCGTCCTATCAAAATATATAGTATTTAATTCATCTCAATTGCGAGGCCGGATACAGTTATTTCGTTACATTTTAATTGTTGGCATAAATCTTATTCTCAATTATAGTATTTTGAAATTATTGGTAGAGGCAATGCATTTTTATCCAACTATTGCAAGAATATTTGCTACAGGCTTTGTGGTTACATTCAGCTATTTATCTCAAAAGCATTTTACATTTAAGACCTCACCCCAACCCCTCTCCGAGGGAGAGGGACAAAATCTATAAATAATTCCCTTTTTAAAAATATTGTTTGCAGATAACGTCCTTTTCGTTCGGAGAAGGGTTGGGATGACGTTCTCTTGTCTGCCATTTTTGCACTTTCTCTCCATTGGCACAAACCTTGTCAATAAGTTTTCAATATAAAATAAAAGATTATGGCAAAAATTATAGGTATTGATTTAGGCACCACCAATAGCTGTGTGGCAGTTATGGAAGGTAATGAGCCCGTTGTAATTGCGAATGATGAAGGCCGCAGAACAACGCCTTCTGTTGTTGCATTTTTAAAAAACGGCGAACGTAAAGTAGGCGACCCTGCTAAGCGCCAGGCTATTACTAACCCGATGAACACTATTATGAGCGTGAAGCGTTTTATGGGGCACAAATGGGATGAAGTAACTTCTGAAGCAGGACATTGGAGTTACAAAATTATAAAAGGTGATAATAATACAGTTCGTATTGACATAGATGGCAGGCCTTATACGCCACAGGAAATCTCCGCAATGATTCTTCAAAAAATGAAAAAAACTGCTGAAGATTATTTAGGCCAGGAGGTGAATGAAGCAGTAATTACTGTCCCGGCATATTTTAATGATGCGCAAAGACAAGCAACAAAAGAAGCCGGTGAAATTGCTGGTTTAAATGTGCGCCGTATTATTAATGAACCAACAGCGGCAGCGCTAGCTTATGGATTAGATAAAAAAAGTATTGATCAAAAAATTGCAGTGTTTGATTTGGGTGGTGGCACTTTCGATATTTCAATTTTGGAATTAGGCGATGGCGTTTTCGAAGTAAAATCAACCAATGGTGATACTCACCTTGGTGGTGATGATTTTGATAAAGTAATTATGGATTGGCTGGCTGCTGAATTCAAAAAAGATGAAGCAATTGATTTGCATAAAGATCCTATGAGCTGGCAGCGTTTGAAAGAAGCATCTGAAAAAGCTAAAGTAGAATTATCATCTTCTACTGAAACAGAAATTAATCTTCCTTATATAACAGCAGTGGATGGTGTTCCAAAGCATTTGGTAAAAAAACTTACCCGCTCTCATTTTGAGAAATTGGCTGACGAGCTTTTTACAAGATGTATAAAGCCATGTGAAGACGCTATAAAAGATGCAGGCATAAGCAAAGCTGATATTAATGAAGTAATACTTGTTGGTGGTTCTACCCGTATTCCTAAAGTGCAGGAATTGGTAGAAAAAATCTTTGGCAAAAAGCCAAACAAAGGTGTAAATCCTGACGAAGTTGTAGCCGTAGGCGCTGCAATTCAAGGCGGTGTTTTAACCGGAGAAATAAAAGATGTATTGCTGCTTGATGTAACGCCGCTTTCACTTGGTATTGAAACTATGGGTGGTGTAATGACAAGGCTTATTGAAAGCAACACTACCATTCCCACAAAGAAAATGGAAACTTTTTCTACAGCAAGTGATAACCAGCCGGGCGTACAGATTCATATATTACAGGGCGAAAGGCCGATGGCTACTCAAAATAAGAGCCTCGGTACATTTAATCTTGATGGTATTCCGCCTGCGCAAAGAGGTGTACCACAAATTGAAGTAGCATTTGATATTGATGCCAATGGCATTTTGAATGTTTCTGCAAAAGATAAAGGCACGGGTAAATCTCATAATATAAGAATAGAAGCAGGTAGCGGCTTAAGCAAAGATGATATTGAAAAAATGAAGAACGAAGCCAAAGCCAATGAAGCAACAGATAAAGTAGCCAGAGAAAAAGTAGATAAAATTAACCAGGCCGATAGTTTGATTTTCCAGACAGAAAAGCAAATAAAAGAATATGGCGATAAAATTCCTGCTGATAAAAAAGCGCCTATTGAAGCAGCTTTGAGCAAATTAAAAGAAGCTCATAAATCACAAGATGTAAGCGCCATTGATACTGCTGTTGCAGAAATGAACACAGCATGGACAGCAGCAAGTGAAGAAATGTATAAAGCCACACAGCAACAGCAACCTGGAACTAACGGAGACGGACAATCGCATACTGAACAACAAAAAGAAGGCGCTGAGGCAAATGCCGGTGCAAATGATAATGTTACAGATGCAGAATTTGAAGAAGTAAAATAATTTTTTTAAAAGAGGGTTAAGATGAGAAGAGGTTGCATATTTTGCAGCCTCTTTTTTTAAATGCATCAATTTAAAATTACATTTGTAAAACATCATTCTTATAAAATAGCATCCTTAAAAATTGAAAAGAAAATTTATGAGTCAAAAGATTTTAAAGCCCTCTCTTTATAATTATTCTCCGCATTTTTTTTCTATAATAAAATCTTTTATTTAATTGAGATTTATAAATGTGTATATTTTACATTTTAATCCAAACTGATTAAATTGCCGTCTTTTAACCCATAAGTGATGATGATAAATTTTTATTTAAAGTTTCATACAGAGTTTGGCCAGGTTCTTTTTATTTCCGGGAACAATAATATTTTAGGAAATAATGATAGTGCAAAGGGAATTGAATTATCATATTTTAATGATGATTACTGGCATGTAAAAATTGATTTTCCCAAAAATTTCGATGATACTATTTTATATAAATATTTTTTAAAAGATAAAGACGGCACTGAAATTTTTGATGGTGAAGAAAACCGGGCAATTGATTTGTCTTTAATTAAAGTAAAAACAATTTCAGTTCTTGATGTTTGGAATGCCGCAGGCAATTTGGGAAATGTTTTTTTTACACGGCCTTTCAGCCAGGTGTTACTTGCCGACGTTACAAAAATTAAACCTGTATTTCCAAAAAAATATACGCATGAATTCAGGGTTAAAGCTCCTTTGTTGCAGCCCGGCGAAGTTATTTGCATGTGTGGCTCAACCATTAATTTAAAAAACTGGAGTTCTCTGGATCCTGTTTTATTAATTCCAAAAAATAATTGGTTTATAGCCCGTATTTATCTTAAAGAAAATGAATGGCCTGCCTCTTATAAATACGGCATTTATAATGTTGTTCAAAAAAAGTTTGTGAGGTTCGAAGAAGGTGAGAATCGTATTCTTCAGAAAAATAACAGCGAAGTAGATCTTACTATTATTCATGATGGTTTTGTACAAGCTCCGGTTGTAAATTGGAGAGGTACCGGTGTGGCAATTCCTGTTTTTAGTCTGCGATCAAAAAAGAGTTTCGGCGTGGGAGAGTTTACTGATATTCCACTTTTAATTGATTGGGCAGTAGAAACAGGTTTGAAATTAATTCAATTGTTGCCCATAAACGATACCACTGCAACGCATACCTGGCGTGACTCTTATCCTTATGCTGCCATTTCAGCCTTTGCTATGCATCCCTTGTTTATCAATCTTGAAAAAGTTGCCGGTAAAGAATTTGAACACATTGTAAAGCCCTTAAAGAAAAAGCAAAAACAATTAAATAAGCTTGCTGATTTTGATTATGAGAAGGTAATGAAATTCAAATGGTCAGTATTGAAAGAATTATATGCTGCTTCAAAAGCTGTATTTAAAAATGATCCTGCTTATTTTGAATTTTTTGAATTGAACCGGTATTGGTTGGTTCCTTATGCTGCATTTTCTTACCTGCGTGATAAATATAATACTTCCGATTTTACACAATGGAAAACTAATAAAATTTATAATGAATCTGCGATTCAAAAGTTGGTAGCGCCTGTACAATCTCACTACGATGAAATCGCTTTTTTTTATTTTGTTCAATACCATTTGCATCTTCAAATGAAGTCTGCAGTAGATTATGCACATCAAAAAAAGATTGTTTTAAAAGGAGATATCCCTATTGGAATTTATCGTTATGGTTGCGATGCGTGGGTTAATCCATCTTTATACAATATGAATGAACAGGCAGGTGCCCCGCCGGATGATTTTGCTGTGAAAGGCCAGAACTGGGGCTTTCCAACCTACAACTGGGACAAAATGAAAGAAGATGGTTTTAAATGGTGGCGCCGTCGTTTTGACCAGATGAGTAATTATTTTGATGCTTTTAGAATAGATCATATTCTCGGATTTTTTAGAATCTGGAGCATACCTATGTATTCTGTAGAAGGGATTATGGGAAGATTTGACCAGGCCATTCCTGTTCATATTTCAGAATTTCATTATAATAATATCTGGTTTGATTATGACAGGTATTGCAAGCCTTTTATTACTGATGAAATTATTGGATGGATTTGTCATGAACATGCAAATTTTATAAAAGAAAATTTTCTGGAAGCTACTTACAATGGACAATACAGGTTGAAGGATGAATATAATACTCAGCAAAAAGTAGTACAATATTTTGATCTGAATGCAATTGAGCATAGTGATAGTTTGCAGCAATGTTTGTTTGATCTGCTAAGCAATATTATTTTACTGGAAGAAGAAAATTCAGGCGCCCAAAAATTTCATTTTAGAATAGAAATGAAAAACACTTCATCATTTCAACAACTGGAACATTATACAAAAGATCGTTTACAGGAATTATACATAAATTATTTTTATCACAGGCAGGATGATTTCTGGAGAAAAGAAGCATTAAAAAAATTGCCGCAATTAAAGCGCAGCACTAATATGCTGATTTGCGGAGAAGACCTTGGCATGGTACCAGCCTGCGTTCCATCAGTAATGAAAGAGCTTGGCATATTAAGCCTCGAAATAGAACGAATGCCTAAAGATCCGAAATCAGATTTTTTTCATCCTAATGAGGCGCCATATTTATCTGTTGTAACTCCTTCAACACACGATATGAGCACAGTACGCGGCTGGTGGGAAGAAGACAGTGGAAAAACACAGCGCTTTTATAATTACATGCTCGGGCATTATGGGCAAGCGCCTTTTTATTGTGAGCCGTGGATTAATAAAGAAATTGTGTTGCAACATTTATATTCTCCTGCAATGTGGAGTATTTTTTTATTGCAGGATTTAATGGGAATTAATGAAAAGATCAGGCGTGAAAACCCTAATGAAGAAAGAATTAATATTCCTTCCGATCCCAATCATTTATGGAATTACCGTATGCATATTAGTCTTGAAGATTTATTGAAAGAAGATGAATTCAATAAAGAGATTAAAAAATATGTGTTAGAAAGTGGAAGAAACACACCTAAGCCCTGAAATGCAAATCAAATACAAATCGAGTAACCTGGAGTTCAGGCATCCTTTCACCATTTCAAAAGGAACTAAAACCCACCAACCTGCTTTATTGGTAGAACTTGATTTTTTCGGAATAAAAGGATATGGGGAAGCGCCTGAAATAAAATATTACAACATACCTGTTGATAAGATGATTGCCGACATTGAAGAAAAAAAACAATTTATAGAAAAATTTTCTTTTACAGAACCTGGAAGATATTGGCATTACCTGCACCATCTTTTTCCTCAAAATCCATTTTTAGTTTGTGCGTTAGACATGGCCGGCTGGGATATCTACGGTAAAATGAAACGAAAGCAACTATATCAATTATGGAATCTTGATATTTCAAAAAACCCTCTTACTGATATTACCATTGGTATTGATACCATTGAAAATATGATTTATAAAATAAAGGAAAAACCATGGCCCATTTATAAAATTAAATTGGGTACAAATGAAGATGTTGAAATAATTACTGCATTAAGAAAACACACTTCTTCTGTTTTTAGAATTGATGCAAATGCAGCCTGGCACCCAAAAGAAGCATTAGAAAAAATTAATATTTTTAAAACCCTTGGTGTAGAATTTATTGAACAACCTTTAGCAAAAGATGATTGGGAAGGCATGAAATTTTTATATGAAAATTCACCGCTCCCTTTAATTGCTGATGAAAGTTGTGTGTCTGAAAATGATGTGGAAAAATGTAAAGTATACTTTCATGGAATAAATATTAAGCTTACAAAATGCAGTGGAGTTACACCGGCATTGCGCATGATATCAAAAGCTCGTGAGCTTGATATGAAAGTAATGATTGGCTGTATGAATGAAAGCTCAATAGGGACTTCTGCAATTGCACAACTATTGCCACTACTTGATTATGTGGATATGGATGGGCCTTTGTTGTTATCCGAAGACGTTGGTAATGGGGTAAAATTTGACCATGGAAAAATAATTTATAGTCATTTAAATGGTATTGGAGTTGACGTTCAGTCATTTTAATAATCCATGTCCCTCTCCTTCGGAGAGGGGTTGGGGTGAGGGCCCATAAAACTTTTTTTGTTACAATAAACTTTCATTCTTTACTTTGTGTTAATAATGAAACAAACAATTCACATACACCATCATCATTTTTTACCAAAGTGTAAGCTATGTTGATTGTTATGTGATAAACATATTTTCAAAAAAAAGGCTTACTGAAAAGTGAGCCTTTTTCATTTTTAAAAAATACAGGATGCTTAAAATAGCAGTACAAAAATCGGGAAGGCTTTATGAAAATTCTTTACAGCTTCTGAAAGAATGTGGTATTGAAATTAATAATGGTAACCGCCAATTGAAGGCAGTTGCTTTCAACTTTCCTGTTGAAGTTTATTTTTTACGTGACGATGATATTCCGCAATACGTTTATGATGGTGTAGCCGATATTGGGTTTGTTGGCGAAAATGTTGTTTATGAAAAAAATAAAGAAATTAGTGTTGTAAATAAATTAGGTTTCGGGCGTTGTAGATTAAGTATTGCCGTACAAAGAAATATGGAATATAAGAATGTTGCAGATTTAAAAAATTTAAAAATTGCAACTTCATACACAACATTATTGAAAAATTTTCTTGAACAAAAAAATGTCAATGCTGAAATACATGAAATAAGTGGCTCTGTTGAAATAGCGCCTGGCATTGGCCTTGCAGATGCTATCTGCGATTTGGTGAGCAGTGGCAGTACTTTATTCACAAATGGATTAAAAGAAGTTGAAGTGGTTCTTAATTCAGAAGCGGTTTTAGTAACCAATAAAAATTTGTCAAAAGAAAATAATGAAATTTTAGACAAATTGCTGATGCGGATTAATGCAGTGAAAACGGCAAAAAATAATAAATACATTTTATTAAATGCACCAAATTCTCAATTGAAAAATATTGCCTCTGTTTTGCCCGGTATGAAAAGCCCAACCATTGTTCCGCTTGTTGAAGAAGGGTGGAGCAGTGTTCATAGCGTAGTAAATGAAAGTGATTTTTGGGAAATTATTGAAAAGCTTAAATCGTTTGGGGCACAGGGAATTCTTGTGGTGCCAATTGAAAAAATGATTCTTTAAAAGAAATATATGAATTCAATTCTTATAAATCCTTCAAGAGAGAAATGGCCGGAGCTGATACAAAGGCCACATTTAAATACTGCCGAACTTGTAGTATCTGTTTCCGAAATTTTGGAAACTGTTAAGCAAAACGGAGATGAAGCATTAAAAAAATATTCTTTGCAATTTGATGGATATGCACCGGATAGTTTGTTGGTAAAACCGAATGAAATTGTGGCAGCTGCTATTTCAATTGATAAAGATTTAAAAAAAGCTATCCTCATTGCTAAAAAAAATATTGAAAAATTTCATCGCGTACAAAAAGAGAAAGTCAAAAAAATAGAAACCATCCCGGGTATTGTATGCTGGCGAAAAAGCGTGCCTCTTGAAAATGTTGGGTTATATATACCCGGGGGCACTGCTCCGTTATTCTCAACATTATTAATGCTTGCAATTCCTGCACACATAGCCGGTTGCAGCAATATAATTGTTTGCACACCTGCCGACAAAAATGGAAAAATAAATTCAGCAATTCTTTTTGTGGCTCAACTCATGGGAATCAATAAAATTTATAAATTGGGCGGCCCGCAGGCAATTGCTGCTATGGCTTATGGTACGCAAAGCATTAAAAAAGTAGATAAGATTTTTGGGCCCGGTAACCAGTTTGTGACTTGTGCAAAAAAATTAGTAAATCTCAAGAATGTGGCAATTGATATGCTTGCAGGTCCAAGTGAACTGGCTGTTTATGCAGATAAGACTTGCGTCCCGGAATTTGTTGCAGCAGATTTATTAAGCCAGGCCGAACATGGGGCCGATAGCCAGGTTGTATTGGTTGCAGAAAATAAAAAGATTATATCAAAAGTTATTAAACAGCTTACTAAACAATCGTATTTGCTAACCAGGAAGGATATCGTTGAACGAAGCCTTTCTAACAGTCAGTTTTTAGTATTCGATAAAGTAAAAGAAGCTTTTAATTTTTTAAATGATTATGCACCGGAGCATTTAATCATTGCTTCAAAAAAATCAAAAAAAATTGCAAAGCATATAAAGAATGCCGGAAGTGTTTTTCTTGGAAACTATTCTTCTGAAAGTGCCGGTGATTATGCTTCAGGGACCAATCACTCACTACCTACTAACGGTACTGCCAAAACGCAGAGTGGTGTTTCTGTAGATAGCTTTGTTAAGAAAATTACCTTTCAGTCAATAAATAAAAAAGGATTAAA
Source organism: Chitinophagales bacterium (assembly GCA_038244655.1). Lineage (GTDB taxonomy): Bacteria > Bacteroidota > Bacteroidia > Chitinophagales > Chitinophagaceae > Ginsengibacter. The sequence continues at coordinate 25,898 of JBBRTG010000009.1, read as the reverse complement.
AAAAATTGGAGCCACTGTTGAAAGAATGGCTGAAGCAGAAGGCCTAGACGCCCATAAAAAAGCTATAACTATCCGGTTAAAAATAGTCTATGAAAAATTTTAATCTGGAAAACCTTATCAGAAAAAACATAAAAAATCTGAAGCCTTATTCTTCTGCACGCACTGAATATACAGGTGATGCAGCCATCTTTTTAGATGCTAATGAAAACAGTTTTGGCTCACCGTTAGATGAAAATTTTAATCGTTATCCTGATCCATTGCAGTGGCAGTTGAAGAAAGAGCTTTCAAAAATAAAGGGCATTCCGCCTAAAAATATTTTTATAGGAAATGGAAGTGATGAAGTAATTGATTTGGCATATCGCATTTTTTGTGAGCCTGGTAAAGACAATGTGATTATTTGCCCGCCAACTTATGGAATGTATAAAGTTTGTGGGAATATCAATGATGTCAAAATAAAAGAAGTTAGTCTTACAAAAGATTTTCAATTGGATACTGATGCGATTTTATCAGCAGCAAATAACAATACCAAATTACTTTTCCTTTGCTCTCCCAACAACCCGACAGGAAATAATATGAACCGGATTGATATAGAAATGCTGCTTAATAATTTTCACGGCATTGTAATTATTGATGAAGCTTATATTAATTATTCAAGGCAAAAAACTTTTTTAAGAGAGCTTACGGAGTATGAGAATTTAATTGTAATGCAAACACTTTCAAAAGCATGGGGACTTGCTGCACTAAGGCTGGGACTAGCTTTCGCATCGGAGAAAATTATTAATCTTTTTAATAAAGTAAAACCACCATATAATATTAATAAAGCTTCGCAGGAATTGGGCATTAAAGCTTTGCAAAATATTAATAAAGTAAATGAGAATATTAAAAACACAATTGCTGAACGAACAAAACTTTTGAAGCAATTCCCTCAATTTAATTTTATACAAAAAGTTTATGCAACAGATGCAAATTTTATTTTAATGAAAACCGATGATGCAGATGAGGTATATAATTATTTATCTGAAAGAAAAATTATTATTAGAAACAGAAGTAAAGAACCCATGTGTGAAAATTGTATAAGAATTACTATTGGCACTCCACAAGAAAATGAATTACTAATTGAAGCATTAAAAAAATACCGGAATGACTAAAAAAGTTTTATTCATCGATCGCGATGGAACAATTATAAAAGAAGCGCCGCCAACATACCAGTTGGATGCTTTCTCAAAGTTGGAATTTTATCCGCACGTATTTGAATACCTTACTAAAATTGTAAAGGAACTCGATTACGAACTAGTTATGGTTACTAACCAGGACGGATTAGGAACAGCGGCTTTTCCTGAAGATTCATTCTGGCCCATTCAGCATTTTATTTTAAGAGCTTTGGAAAATGAAGGGATTGTTTTTTCAGAAATATTTATTGATCGCTCATTTCCTCATGAGAATAAACTTACCAGGAAACCGGGTATAGGAATGCTTACTGAATACATGAATGCAGAGCAGTATAATATGAAGAGTTCATTTGTAATAGGCGACAGGTTAACGGATGTAAAGCTTGCTGAAAACCTTGGCTGTAAAGCGTTTTGGCTAAATAACTATAATGATTTAGGCAATCATGAATTACCTGATACTGCGAAAAAACTTGTAAATACAATTGCGCTTGAAACACAAAACTGGAAAGATATTTATGAATTTCTGCGTCGGCCTCCAAGGATAATTTCTCATTCGAGAAATACTAATGAAACAAAAATTAAAGTAGAATTAAACCTTGATGGTTCAGGTCAAGCAAAGATTGAAACAGGATTGGGATTTTTTGATCACATGCTGGAGCAGGTCGCAAAACATTCAGGAATGAATATTTCTATTTCTTGTAAAGGTGATTTGGATATTGATGAGCATCACACCATTGAAGATGTTGCGCTTGCTTTTGGTGAATCGCTTTTACTGGCATTAGGTGATAAGCGTGGAATAGAAAGATACGGCTTCATCCTTCCTATGGATGATTGCCTGGCGCAGGTTGCACAAGACTTTGGAGGAAGAAGTTGGCTAGTTTGGGAAGCTGAATTCAAAAGAGAAAAAATTGGCGAGATGCCAACTGAAATGTTTTATCATTTTTTTAAATCGTTCAGCGATGCTGCAAAATGTAACCTTAATATTAAAGCAGAAGGAATTAATGAACATCATAAAATTGAAGCCATTTTTAAAGCGTTTGCTAAATCAATAAAGATGGCTGTAAAAAGAGATCCGTTGAATAATACTTTGCCTACTACAAAAGGGTTGTTATGAAAATAGCTATTATAAAATATAACGCCGGCAATGTTCAAAGTGTTTTATATGCTTTAAAACGGTTAGGGGTAAACGCAGTTGTAACTGATGACCACAAAGAAATAGCTGCTTCAGATAAAGTAATTTTTCCTGGTGTTGGAAATGCCTTTTCTGCAATGGAATATTTAACAAAAAAGGGGCTTGATGAATTAATCATTTCTTTGAAACAGCCTGTGCTCGGTATTTGCCTTGGGCTTCAATTGTTATGTAGCAAAAGTGAAGAAGGAAATACAAAATGCCTCGGCATATTTGATGCTGCTGTAAAAAAATTTGAAAAATCTTTGAAAAATGAAAATACATCTTCATATAAAATTCCTCACATGGGCTGGAACACGATTTGCAATCTTAATTCTCCGTTATTTGATGGTGTAAATGTAAAATCTTATGTATATTATGTCCATAGTTATTATGCTGAACTGTCGTCCCAAACAATTGCCACCACTGATTATATAATTCCTTTTAGCGCCGCTATTAAAAAAAATAATTTTTATGGAGTTCAGTTTCATTCGGAGAAGTCTGCTGAGACTGGCATTGAGATACTTTCAAATTTTTTAAAAATTACGTAGATGGAATTAATACCTGCAATTGATATTATTGATGGCAAATGCGTCCGTTTGGCTAAAGGGGATTTTTCAAAAAAAATTATTTATAATGATAACCCTTTGGAAGTAGCAAAAGAGTTTGAAGCTGCAGGTTTAAAACGTTTGCACATGGTTGATTTGGATGGAGCAAATGGAGAAGGATTAAAAAATTTAAAAACACTCGAGAGTATTTCAGCTAATACATCAATGGTTATTGATTTTGGTGGCGGATTAAAAACTACAGACAATATGATATCTGCTTTCAATGCCGGGGCTGCGATGATAAGCCTTGGAAGCATCATCATAAAAAATCCTGGTTTATTTTCTAATTGGATTGAAGATTTTGGCCCTGAAAAATTTTTACCCGGCGCAGATGTACTTCATAAAAAAATAAAAATACATGGCTGGAAAGAAGATACAAATATTAATGTATTTGATTTTATAGAAGGATTGATAAGAATTGAGATTCATCAAATTTTCTGTACTGATATTTCTAAAGATGGCATGATGCATGGGCCTGCAACAAATTTGTATAAAGAAATTTTAAAAACATTTCCTGCCTTGCATCTTATTGCCAGTGGAGGCATTTCGTGTTATGAGGATCTGCTGGCTTTAAAAAAAATTGGTTGCAAAGGGGCCATCATTGGCAAAGCATTTTATGAAGGGAAAATAACTATGTTGCAAATAAAAGATTTCTTAAAAGATTAATGAATGCTTGCAAAAAGGATTATACCATGTCTTGATATTAATAATGGCAGAACTGTCAAGGGTGTAAATTTTGTAAACATCCGTGATGCCGGTGATCCGGTGGAGCTTGCAATGTATTACTCACGGCAAGGCGCAGACGAACTGGTTTTTCTTGATATTACCGCAACAATTGAAAAAAGAAAAACCCTCGCGGAACTGGTTAAAAAAGTTGCGGCTGCCATTAATATTCCTTTTACCGTTGGCGGTGGTATTGCTTCTGTTGATAATGCTTTTGAATTATTAAAAAATGGAGCTGATAAGATTTCCGTTAATTCTGCTGCTTTTAAAAATCCAAATCTTATTGCTGAGATGGCAACAGAATTTGGAAGCCAATGTGTGGTGTTGGCAATAGATGCAAAAAAAGAAAAAGATGGAAACTGGTATGTGTACTTAAATGGCGGAAGAATTAATACTGGTGTGCTTGCTTACGATTGGGCAAAGGAGGCCGTAGATATTGGAGCAGGCGAAATTCTGCTCACTTCGATGAACAATGACGGAACAAAAAATGGATTTGCAGAAGATATAACTTTAATGTTTTCGAAAAATCTTCCTGTGCCAATTATTGCTTCGGGTGGTGCAGGATCAATGCAACATTTTGCAAATGTATTTCAAAAAGCCAATGCCGATGCGGCACTGGCAGCAAGCGTTTTTCATTTTGGTGAAATAGAGATACCTTCTTTAAAACAATTTTTATTTAAAAAAAATGTTATTGTAAGATTATGACAAAAAATTATTCAGAATTAGTTAGAAGAGTTGATTTTTACAAATCCGGTGATGGTATCATTCCGGTTATCGTGCAGGATTCATCTACCAATGTAATTTTGATGCTTGGATTTATGAACCTTGAAGCATTGCAGGAAACTATTGATTCAAGGTTGGTAACCTTTTTCAGCCGCAGTAAAAATCGGTTATGGGTAAAAGGTGAAACCAGTAAAAATTATTTACATGTTGTTGATATAAAAACGGATTGTGATTTTGATACATTACTTATTAAAGCAAAGCCGGATGGTAACGTTTGCCATACCGGCGCCGAAACCTGTTTCAATGAAGAAAATATTTCTGATGATTTTTTACGGACCCTCGAAAAGATTATTGAAGGAAGAAAAAAGCATCCTCTTTCCGGTTCCTATACTTCTACTTTATTTAAAAATGGTATTAATGCCATGGCCCAAAAAGTAGGAGAGGAAGCTGTTGAATTAATTATAGAAGCCAAAGATCATAACCAAAAACTTTTTTTAAATGAAGCAGCAGATTTATTGTTTCATTTCATGATTTTATTACAGGCAAAAAATAAAACACTTGATGATGTGATTAAAGTTTTGGAGAAAAGGCATAAAGAGAGTTGACAACTTTTTAAAAGTTGTCAACTTTTACTTGTGATTATCATTTGCGTCTACGTCAATAGTTAGTGTCTAAAACTTTTGAAAAGTCCAATTAAAGAAACTTGTGAAAATAAGTGAGATTAATTTTTCAAAAGTTTAGTAGTCATTTTAAATCAAGAAGATTTTTTTTTATTTCAAATTATAAATACTTTTTAAAACCTCCTATGTTTGTAAATAACATAGAGAAGTATTTTTGTCAATAAAGATAATTATGACACTTGAACGTTACAACCGTCTTACTACTGTACTCAACCACCGTCAACCTGATATAACAGTTGTGCTGGAAAATGTTTTTGATCCTCATAATGTTTCTGCGGTTATGCGTACCTGTGATGCTGTAGGAATACAAGATGTTTACATTTTAAATAACCGCATTCCGCCCCACAAAAAATGGGGTTACAGAAGCTCATCAACTGCCGCGGAATGGCTAACGGTTTACCAGTTTACAGATGCTGAAAAATGTTTTGCTGAAATAAGAAAACGTTACCAGAAAATATATGTAACATATCTTAGCGACACAGCCACCGATATTTTCAAACTTGATTTAACTGAATCAATTGCGTTTATTTTTGGCAATGAAACCTTTGGCGTTAGCGAAGAAATCCGTCGCTTTTCTGATGGTGATTTTCTGATTCCGCAGGTTGGCATTATTAAATCGCTTAACATTTCTGTTGCCTGCGCTGTTACGCTGTATGAAGCCTTCCGGCAAAAAGAAGCAAAGGGACATTACCTTCAACCCCGCATGCCCCAAAAGGAACTCATAAACCTTTACAAAACCTGGGGACTAAAGCTATAATGTCATTTAGTTCAGCTCTATAAGGAGATTCGTGTTGATAGAAGTGTGCTAGTCAAGTTGGCGCAGGCTCCATCGGAGCCACGTTATACATAGCCCTTATAGGGCAAAACCCTTTACTAAATGGCATCAGTATAGAGTATCCTATACATTGCGCCTTCCCATCATTTTTACAAAAATGAAATTTTGGCTGATTGTAGATTGTCAATTCTGCCAGGATATGCTAAGGTTATGACAACAAAACTGATTGCAACTTTTGGTACAATTATTCGTGTACATTTGCAACCCTCCTTGGAGGAATACTTTGGACAATTAACAAATAAAAAAAAATTACTAATTATGGCAAATGAAAAATTTGAACTCTTTGATGATAGAGTTCTGGTAAAGCCTAATGCAGCAGAAGAAAAAACTGCAGGCGGAATTATAATTCCTGATACAGCAAAAGAAAAGCCGCAAAAAGGCAAAGTAATTGCTGTAGGCAGTGGAAAGTATGCAGAGCAGACCGGTACTTTAATTCCACTAAATATAAAGGCCGGAGATACGGTTATGTATGGCAAATATGGTGGTACTGAAATTACTATAGAAGGAGAGGATTATTTAATTATGCGTGCCTCTGATATTTTAATGAAAGTAAAATAATCTTATTTAAAAAATTAAAAATTAATAATAACATGTCAAAACAAATATTTTTTGAAATAGAAGCCCGTAACAAAATGAAAAAAGGCGTTGATGCTTTAGCCAATGCTGTAAAAGTAACTCTTGGGCCAAAAGGTCGTAACGTGGTAATAGAAAAAAAATTCGGTGCGCCCAGCGTAACTAAAGATGGTGTAACGGTGGCTAAAGAAATTGAACTGGACGATCCTATTGAAAACATGGGCGCTCAAATGGTAAAAGAAGTAGCCTCTAAAACCGCTGATATTGCCGGTGATGGTACCACAACTGCTACTGTGCTTGCTCAATCAATCATAAGTGAAGGCTTAAAAAATTTAGCAGCAGGCGCCAATCCAATGGATTTGAAAAGAGGTATTGATAAAGCTGTTGCAGCAGTTGTTGAGAGTTTAAAAAAACAATCTGTGGCTGTTGGAGATAACAACGATAAGATTGAACAGGTAGCATCAATTTCAGCAAATAATGACGAATCTATAGGTAAGCTGATTGCCCAGGCTATGACTAAAGTAGGTAAGGAAGGCGTAATAACTGTTGAAGAAGCAAAAGGTACTGATACAACTGTAGAAGTTGTAGAAGGTATGCAGTTTGACAGGGGTTATATTTCTCCCTATTTTGTTACCAACAGTGAAAAAATGGAAGTGGAGTTGGAGAATCCTTATATACTAATTTATGATAAGAAGATTTCTTCTATGAAAGATATTCTTCACATACTTGAAAAAGTAGCCCAGGGTGGCCGCCCGCTTTTAATAATTGCTGAAGACCTTGAAGGTGAAGCTTTGGCAACTTTGGTTGTAAACAAATTACGTGGTACATTAAAAGTCGCTGCAGTAAAGGCTCCCGGCTTTGGTGACCGCAGAAAAGAAATGCTTCAGGATTTGGCAGTGCTTACAAAAGGCATTGTAATAAGCGAAGAGCAAGGTTACAAATTAGAAAGTGCTGACTTAACTTATCTTGGCGAAGCATCATCTGTAACCATTGATAAAGACAATACAACTATCGTTGGTGGTAAAGGAGTTAAAAAAGATATTACTGCCCGGGTAAACCAGATAAAGGCACAAATAGAAACTACGACATCTGATTATGATAAAGAAAAATTGCAGGAGCGTTTAGCAAAATTGAGCGGTGGTGTTGCAGTATTGTATATAGGCGCAGCAACTGAGTTGGAAATGAAGGAAAAGAAAGACCGTGTGAACGATGCGCTTCATGCAACAAGGGCAGCGGTTGAAGAAGGCATTGTACCTGGCGGCGGCGTTGCATATATACGCGCTATTGAAAGCCTTGAAAATTTAAAAGGCCTTAACGAAGATGAAACCACAGGCATACAAATAGTGAAACGTGCTGTTGAAGAACCGCTTAGGCAAATCGTAATTAACAGCGGTGTTGAAGGAAGCATTGTTGTGCAGAAAATTAAAGAAGGAAAAGGTGATTTTGGATTTAATGCGCGCACAGAAGTTTATGAAAATTTAATGGCTGCCGGTGTTATTGACCCTACTAAAGTAACAAGAATTGCTTTGGAAAACGCAGGTTCAATTGCGGGTATGTTATTAACAACAGAGTGTGTAATTTCCGACAAGCCCGAAAAAGAAAAACCTTCTATGCCTCCTATGGGTGGTGGAATGGGCGATATGGGATACTAATTAAAAATGTAAAATTAAAAATGTAAAACCCCTTGCAGAAATGTAGGGGATTTTTTTTATGCAGTCATTTTAAGATGAATACTTTAAAAAGGTTGTCAAATCTTCTTGCCGTTTCTTTAAAAACTGAAAATAAAAAAGGGGTTGCTCTTTTGAAAACAACCTCTTTTAAACAATTTATTAAAAAATTAATTAAAAATTTATTCTCAATCCCAATTGACTTATCCATCTGGCACTAAGGCCAGGAGCAGTACTGGTGCTTAATCCATAAGGAGTGCTGGTTTGAGGAGTGAACTTGTATTGTGGTGTAAGGTCGGTTGCACTTATATAACCTGCAAATTGTATTAAGCTGTAATTGTCATTAGTTAAAAAATAGGTTTTACCCCAACGCCTGTTTATCATGTTAGTAAAATTATATACATCATAGGTAAGTTCTAACTGATAAGTATGATTGGAAAGTTTTACATTAAAGTCCTGGGTTAATTTTAAATCAATAATATTGGTAAATGGCTGCCTTGCGCCATTGCGTTCAGAAAACTGGCCGCGATGCTTAGATAAATACCTGTCTTTTTGAATATATTGATCTAAAAGATCTTTTTGTTGTTGAGGAGTGTAAGTAACACCACCCGTTGTATTTGATAGAAAAGTTTGTGATTGTAATTCGCTGGATGTAGGAATGTAAATAAGATCATTGGTTTCAAATCTGCTCCGGTCTCCCACAGGGCTTGCTGTATAAACGTAGCTATACGGAGATCCCGATTGCCCATTATAAACAAGACTGATGGTAGTTGACAGAAGATTTTTTGCATAAGTGAATTTTTTAGATGCATACGCATATATCCTGTGAGCTAGATCAAAGTCTGAGGTGGAAAGAGGGAGGAAGTTTCTTCCATTAACTGTTTCCATAAACCTCCACTGAGATGAGTTTTGTGAACTCGTTCCTTCGTTGGTTACCTGCGAGTTTCCATAAGTATAGCTTGCATTAAAAGCAAAGCCTTTATTGAAAGCTTTATTAATGCTTGCAGTAAAATTATAAGAGAAGCCTTTTTTATCTGAATTATTATATAAAAGAAGAATGTCAGTATAAGGGTTAATATTTCCCGGCCTTAGTCCAGGCTTTACGGGAGAGCCACTAAAACTATAAACAGTTCTTGCACCAGGGCCTGTGGACATACGTGTTGGCGGCAAAATATTTAGCTGCTGATAATAAATTTCCTGAATATTTTTTGTAAACAGTAATTCAATAGTACCCGTCCAACCATTACCAAGCTTTTTATCAGTAGCAAGAGATGCACGGAAAATTTTAGGAGATTTAAAACTTTTAGAAATTAAATCAACTTCACCTTTTGCATTGGCAAGGCTTATGCCTAAATCCTGCGGGGTATATTGGTTAAATGGATCAGCACGGAAAGTAATATTGGGATTGTTAATACCTTCGCCGCCAAGGCTTACACCATTTTGATTGTACACTCCGCCCGGCCATACAAGCGGAATTCGCCCGGCAAATAATCCTAATCCACCTCGGATAGTTACATTCTCATCAGGAACCTTGTATATAAAGCCCGCACGGGGAGAAAATGAAAAAGGTACTTTAGCAATTTTTCCTGAACGGGCGCCACGTAAGTTATAATATTGAGAAAGAATAGCAAGAGCTGTATCATTAAAAAACTTATCCTCTTTTGGCTGATCGAGATAGTCTGTTTTTTCAACACGTACCCCTAAGTTTAAAGCGAATTGATCGTTTATTTTAATTTCATCATTTGCAAAAAAGGCAAGATTTAAAAACTTGAATGCAGCAGCCGAAGGTGAATTTGCTTCATTGGTTTTATTTTCAAGCAAAGAGAAAGAATGATCGTAGCGTGTTGGTTTTGCACCGGTGATAAAATCATTTAGATTGGCATAAGTGTAAGTACCAAAAAGATCCCGGATAAAAACATTATAGGCATCGCTGTATAAATTATCTGTTCCTACAGTAAAGAGGTTTTTACCTGCTGCAAATTTAAAAGCGTCATTAAATGTCCAGTTTTTTTGCCTCAGCAAATTTGCTGTTGAAAAGTTCTCGGTGCCAAAAACTAAACTTCCTGACCCGTCTCTTATAGTAACTCTTGGAAATTTAGGTCCCAATGGATTCCTGTCGTCCAATACATGAGTATAAGTTATTAATAAACGGTTAGTTTTATTTCCTTTGAAAGTGGTACGCAATTCTGCGGTGCCTGTGTGTGCAGTAGTAGGAAATATATAGCCATCATTATAAAAATTAATTGTGTTGCTGCTTGTTGCACTTGTATTATAACGTGTTCCATTATTATATCTATAACTCACTGATAGTTTATTTGAATTACTAATGTTCCAGTCAAGCTTGGCAGTTATTCTGTCAACGTTTACTTTTTCAGGATTATCTAAATACTGTCCGGGATCATAATTGTAAGTTTGTTTCAAAAAACTAACCAGCTTATTTATTGAATCAGGAGTAGCGTTGCCATTATAAGTTCCGGAAAATGTTTGTGGACGGGTGTTTTTTTCGCCTTCTGCCAGTAAAAAAAAGAAAAGCTTATTTTTTATAATCGGGCCGCCCAACCTGGCTCCATAAATTTTATTATCAAGACTGGAAAGTTTAGTTCTTTGAGCTTTAGGAATATTACCCGGTGTTTTTCCGGCAAGGTCCTGATTACGGAAATAGTACCATACGGAGCCATTTAGATTATTAGTACCTGAGCGGGTTGTTGCGTTTATACCACCGCCAGTAAAACCACCAATGGATGCATCAAAAGGATTTAGCACTACCTGGAATTGATCAATTGCATCAATTGAAATGGGATTAATATTTGCCTGCCCTCCATTAGTACCTGATGCTGCAATGCCAAATACATCGTTATTAATAGCGCCATCTATATAAAATGCATTATACCTGTTATTTTGTCCCGCCAATGATACTCCACCATCGCCGGTTATTTTTGCCTGTGGTGTAAAGCGGAGGTAATCATTGAGGCTCCTGCTAACGGTAGGAATGTTTTGAATTTTATCTCTTCCAATATTTGTTTCAGAACCCCCTTTCGATTGCCCTGAATTTTTAGTGGCTGCGATTACAACTTCAGTAAGTTGGGCAGCCTTTGTTGAAGGCACAAAGTCATACTGCGCCTTTTCACCCAGCGAAAGAAAAATATTTTCTTTCTTTTCAGTATTGTAACCTACAAATGAAACCTGGATATTATAAGGCCCCCCGGGGTTCATATTATTTATATCATATTGCCCATTTTTTCGGGTAATTACTGAATATATAGTTCCCGTTGGTTCGTGTATAGCGGTTACTGTAGCTCCTTCCAAAAGTGCTCCGGTTTCAGATTTTACAAAGCCGTTTATACTACTGGTAGTAACCTGGGCTTGCATTAAAAAAGGTATGAATAAAATAGCGGTAAGAAAAGGTAAAATTCTTTTTAAATTCATGACGATTAGTTTTTGTGGCAAAGAAAGTAAATAATCTTTTAAATAGTATTAACATTTATTAACAACTTAAAGGCATTTGCTTTTACCCTTTCGCTGCGTGGTTCAAATTAAGAAAAGGTTAAGTGATTTTTGCAAATAGTCAATGGTCAATGGTTAATGGTCAATAAGTCAATGCAATAAATGAAATGACCTAATGACTAATGATTCAATAACCAATGACCCAATCAACTTCTAAACTTCTAAACTTCTAAACTATCTTTGCATTATAATTACACAATATGTTAGATACAATCGAAGCTGCTATTGAGGATATAAAAAATGGAAAGTTGGTAATAGTTGTTGATGATGAAGATCGTGAAAATGAAGGTGATTTTATTACTTCTGCCAAAAACGTAACTCCGGAGATTATAAACTTTATGAGCAAGCATGGCCGCGGGCTTATTTGTGCGCCTATATCGGAAAAGAAATGTGAGGAGCTTGAGCTTGATCTTATGGTGAATAAAAATACCGCACTTCATGGAACGCCTTTTACAGTAAGTGTTGATCTTTTAGGCAATGGTTGTACTACAGGTATATCAGCACATGATCGTGCTAAAACTGTGCAGGCATTAATTGATCCGGCTACAAAGCCTGAAGAACTTGCAAGGCCAGGCCACATTTTTCCATTGCGTGCAAAAAGTGGTGGCGTTTTAAGAAGAACCGGGCATACTGAAGCAACAGTTGATTTGGCAAAACTTGCCTGTCACGGGGAGGCTGGAGTACTTGTAGAAATAATGAATGAAGATGGAACAATGGCAAGGCTTCCCGAGCTAAGAGTGATTGCTAAAAAGCATAACCTGAAGCTGGTTTCAATAAAAGATCTTATTGAATACCGACTTAAAATGGAATCACTTATTAAGGAAGATGTACGGGTGAAAATGCCGACAAAATTTGGAGAATTTGAATTAATAGCTTTCAAGCAAATCAATACCGGCGAAGAACACATGGCGCTTAAAAAAGGAGACTGGAAAAAAGATGAAGCAGTGCTTGTAAGGGTTCACTCAAGTTGCATGACGGGAGATATTTTAGGTTCGCTGCGTTGCGATTGTGGCGAACAATTACATGCAGCAATGAAGATGGTAGAGGCTGCAGGAAAAGGGGTTGTATTATACATGAACCAGGAAGGAAGAGGCATCGGCCTGCTCAATAAATTAAAAGCGTACAAACTACAGGAAGAAGGCATGGATACAGTGGAAGCAAATCTGCAACTTGGCTTTGCTATGGATGAAAGAGATTATGGAGTAGGGGCGCAGATATTAAGAGAGCTCGGCATTTCAAAAATTAAGCTCATCAGTAATAATCCTAAAAAAAGAGCGGGACTTTTAGGTTATGGTCTCGAAATTGTTGAAACCGTTCCCATTGAAATAATCCCTAATTCACATAACGAAAAATACCTCACTACAAAAAGAGATAAGATGGGGCATAAGATATTACTTGAGAAGTTGAATTCTTAGTTCTATTTCCTCTTCCTTCTTCTGTCATTCGTAAAAAATTCAATAAAGCTATCAAACTCTTTCCTGTATGAAAGCTGAACGCCGGTGCGATTGCGGCGGGTAATGCCGACATAGTCCCCAATATCAGCATCACTTCTATTGAAGCCAATTACTCTTAACCGTCCATCGGGTGAAATAAGGTATTCAAAAGAAACATCCGGTGTAAATAAAAAATTAGAATTTGAATTGCTTGACTGTACCAGTTTATAATCTACATTTCCACCAACATTTACCAAAAGCTTATTATTAAGAAAAGTTGTTCTCAATCCAAAATCCCCAACGTTCTGAATTTGTTTTTGATTAGCGCCTCTTCCAAAATTAAAATCGGAAGTATTGATATTTGTATAAAGATTTACTGAATTTGTATTCAATAATTTTTGCAGCCAGTTGTTAAGAGAAGAAGTAAGCGTGGCCGACAATAACTGCCCAACACTTCTTGTTACAAAATTTCCTGTATTGTTACTGCTCAGCAGGCTTTGATTGCCAGTCATGAATGTATTGAACAATAACAAAGAAGTAACTTGTTTATTGAGCTCATTTTTATCAGCCAGGTATCTTGTTTTTAAATATTCATTTGCAATGGGGTCTTGTTTTAAGGGATTATCAAAAGGAAACTGGAATTCAAATTCAGGCCGTGGATCTTTAAGTGTACCTCTAAGTTTAAAGATAATATCAACATCGCCTTTTGTGCTTGCATTGGTAATTCCGGAGCTGGTAGGTATATCTGCAAGGCTAACTTCTTTGGCCCTGTAAATAGCGTCAATGTTGAGGCTGGCGAGATAGGGATCGCCCTGCCATTCTATATATCCCTGCTGTAATGTAAAAGGCGTTTTTAAAAACGTTTGAAAATTAAAAGTATATTCCCCTTCTTCTATGTCATACCTTCCTCTTATGGTTAAAGCATCTGTTGTGCCTGCGGTAATATTTAATTTTCCACTTCCCTGTGCTTTTATTACATCGCCGGTTGTTTCATCAAGTATTACATCAATTTTTGCAAAAGGGTTTGCATCAATTTCCATATTTACTTTAATGTTTGAATTTTGACGGGCTGTTAAATCAGCTTTCATTTCATGGCCAAATTTTGTAAACTCTATATAATCCAATGAACCCGTTTCTGCAGTGGCGCCCGTTGGTAAATAAATATGACTGCTATCAGTGGGTTCGCCCGTTATATTCATTCTCATATCTGTTACAAAACCATTCAGTGATAATTCTGCATTGCCTATAAGGTTGCCATAAAATTGCTTATTATCTCTTGAAGTAGTATTTAATAAAACAAATCTTGCCGGACTGTTACCTCTTGCATCCGTTTTAAAATGAAATTCATTAAAGAAAAAATTATCAAAAAAACTATGATACAATTTGCCGCTTACGGTAGCGGTATTATTAAGCGTGTCTCTTATTTTTATTGTTCCAAAATCAATTTCATCAGGATTAAAAGTTATTAAAGTATTATTATCAAAAATATAACGGCAGCGTGTATAGTCCACCGTTAGTGTAGTGCTGTCGAGTCTTACGCTTCCGGTAAGTTTTGTGTCATTGGCTGTTCCTGAAACATTTAGATTGCCGGTTGCTCTTCCATAAATATCGCTGAAAACATTACCCAGGTATTTTTCGAGAATATGAATTTCTGAATTATTAAAGGCGATAGCTCCGCTTATCTGGTTTGATGAAGAATCTTTAGAACTATATCCAAAGTCGGCTGAAAAATTATACAGCTTATTATCTGAAATGGCATGAACTTTTAAATTGCCCGGGCCAGCAAGATATTCTCCTGTTGTTGAAAGTACCCCAATTGAATCATCTTCAAATCTGAATTGTTCTGTTTTTGTATCAAATTCAACAGCCAGTTTTCCAAAAGGATCGTTGATGCGAATGTTGCCTGTCATTAATCCATCTACCTTTGGTGTTTTAATAAACAGGGGAGCAAAATCTCCTATATTTATTTTTTTTATCCTAATTACCACATCATTGCTTGAACCTATTGATGATGGTTCTGTTGAGATATTAATTTCCTGTCCGTTTTGGTCAAATTTTATATTATTTGCCAAAAGCATATTCTTAATAAGAACCAATTCACCACCTTGAGCTATGCTCCATTTCTTTTCATTAATGGTAAATGAAGATGGATTAAATAATAATTTGAAACCATCTTTGTTAGTTTGAATTCGCAGGGAAAGATCTGCTGCATTCAATGTTTTGTTTGCAGATGCAGTTATCATCACATCTGAAACATCGTTATTGGCAACAATTTTTATTTTAGTGCCGGGAGCATGAAGGCTGTCGTTAATAATTACATCATCAATATCGCCATTAAATGTAAGTGTATCCGCAGTTCCGCGTCCTGTAAAATGAATATTATTGAAGCTTACATTACTATAATTAAACTGTGGAATGTCTGCCTGAATATTTAAAATATTTTCTGCTATATTAATATTTCCTATAAAAACAGAATTATTAAGGCCGCTGATTTTTGTATTTATCAAAGCGATATAATCACTTATATTTTTGGTTTTTATTAAAAAAGTGAAATCCTGGTTTTCTATTTTTCGCTTCGGCTTATTAATGTAAGCAGGATAATATTTATTAAGAAACAACTGAAAAGCATCAGGCAGTTCCAATATTTTGAAATGGCCGTTTAATGTGGCATCCAGCTCGTTCGTTTCAAGCGTTAAATATTTTTTACCATTGTCAATTGAAGAATTAATGGTAAGCGAATCAAAAGAAAGGTGTTGATCTTTATCAAGCAAAATGGCATTGTATAATTTTGCAAAACCAAGAAAATTATCAATATTATTTCCTGTAAAATCAAGATCAAACTTGCCGGTTAAAGAAATACTATCATTGGTAAACCCAAGGCTTTTAAGATTCAAAGCAGAAACATCTGCATCTAAACTAAACTGGGGATCAGTCTTACTAAAATTGATGGAGCCGGTAAGTGTATCAATTCTTATGTTGGGATCATGTATGCTGGCTGTTCCTGAGAATAATTTTTTTCTAAAGTTTCCATGAGCAATAATATGGGTATAAGTATAGCCTTTAAATGCAACACGGCTTATACTTCCGTCAATTCCAATATCAACATCTTTTGCATTAAAACCTTTACCATTTATTTTTCCGTTAAAAGCAATATCGCCTATCTGGCTGTTGCTGATGAACTTTCCTAATTGAAAATTATCTGTTGAAATGGTTCCATTATAAATTGCTTTTCCAATAACAGGGATCTTCATCTGCAGATCACTTTTTAATGTGCCAATATCAGTTTGTAATGTACCAAAGGTTACAAAGTCGCGAATGAAACCTGTATAACTTCCTATAAATTTTATGTTGCCAAAGGCACTAAGATTTGGATTGGTAATATCTCTTAAAGAAGGAATGAGTCTTGCGAGCTCATTATAATTGGTTCGCAATTCTCTTGATCTAAAATCAATAAAAGTTTGATCAATATCCGGCAGGCCACGCAGGCTTATATCACCGTCAAGATAATTAGCAGGTCCTGCCTTAATAATCATTTTCTTCGCTGTTAAATTATCTATGGTTCCTTTTGCATCACCATTTAAAGAAAAAACTTCTTTCCAGGTTGCAGCTTCCGGCGCAAAATAAGCAATGTCATCACTGCTTACTTCACTGTTTTCAAAATGGCCTTCTATTTTTACCAGGTGAATAAAATCCTGCATATCCGCATTAAAATTATTATAGCCCATTGCATAATAATTTCTGAGATGACTTTTATTGGTTATTAAATCAAGGTGATTAAATTCCATTATTGCAGGCGTGAATTTAAAATCTGCCGCTAATTTTTTTATGATGAAACCACTCCTGTCTTTTGCGGTTAATTGTACATTGGCATTTAATGTATCTTTCACAAATTGTAAATTTTTAAAATCACCATTCACTTCAGAAAGCACAATATGGCTGTCATCAAAACGGTTAGGAAACGGTGTTCTAACGGTCTGCTTTTCAAAAGCAAAACCACCGTTTTTAATATGAATATTTTTTACTGAAAGCTGCCAGCCATCAGTATTCCATTGTAAGCCCGAAGAATCGGGCGTGATATTACTTATAGGATCAGAAGTAGTATCAACCGGTCGCCTGCCATCATAATCATATTGCGCAAAAACCGGGTGATCAAAATCAATTGAATTAATTTTTATAATGTTGTTTTGTAAATCAAAAACATCTGCTTTTAAATTAAAGCCATCAAGCGATGCCAGCATATTTTGTCCTTTCCATTCATCCTGTTGCCATATTTTAACCCGGTTAAGTGTTACTACATTCAGGTTAAGCTGTATTGATTTTGAAGTATCTTTTACATTACTCTTCGGGCCAGAAAAATAATCAACAAGAAACTGGTAATTCCAAACAGAATCTTTCCTGTTCAGGTTTATAACAGCATCATCAAGCCCTATATATTTAAGTGTGATATTATTTTTAAAAAAAAACCAATCGGTAATACTAACCTTTGCAGTGCCTGCATATAAAAGTGTATCATGATTATGATCGAGCACCAGCGCACCTTGCAACAGCATTTTATCAAAAAGTTCAAAGTCAACGTGCTTGATAGATACTTTAGTATTAAGGTCTTTCGATAGCCTGTGTGTAACCCTGCTTACAATATAATTTTGAAAAAAAGAAGTTTGCAATAATATCCATAGTACAATGATGAGCACAAAAAATGCCAGCAAAATCTTCAGGAATATTTTATAAACTTTTTTCAGGGAAAGAAAATTGAGAGGCAAAAATAAACAAACCAATACGTTAGACAAATTACAAAGAAGTTAAAGATTTGGGGGTTATGATTCTTGTACCAGTTATTTTTCGGGATTCAAATCATTAATCAGCAGTTTTGACTAAGTAAAACAATGCACACTATTGCTACCATTGATTCCTTAAGATGGGTTTGTATATTTATGAAAGATTGGAACTATAAATCGGAATGACAAAACAAAACTATAATAAAAAAACTTAAAAATGGAAGTACATCATTACTCACACATTGAAAAGAAAAATCATCAGCTATGCTTAAACTTTAGTTCCATTTTATGAAAATAGTATTAATGAATAAAAAATATAAACAAGGTGCAGTGGGTGCATTGCTTGACGAATACGAAAAGGCAATTGCAGAATTGCAAAATGTAATAAAAGATATTTCACCATTAGATTTGACAACAGTTGTTGACAATATAACTGCTGACGAAAATTGTAAATCAATTCAAACAATTCTGGCTCATGTAGTAAGCGCCGGGTATTCTTATGCCATTTATATTCATAACTTGAAAAGTACTCAAGTAAAACATCCGGGCAAAATGCTGCGCTTAACTATTAACGATTATCAAAAAGACCTCGATGAAGTTTTTAAATTTACGTGTGACACATTTGCTGATATTCATGATCATGAGCTTGAAGAATTTGATAATGCAAAAAAGATGAAAACTTCGTGGAAACAATTTTACGACATTGAGCAGATGATGGAACATGCAATTGTACATGTGTTACGACACAGGCGCCAAATAGAGAAATTTAAAATTGAACTAAAGAGATGAGGTAAAAAAGCTGTCAATGAATCTAATTTATCGAAACACATAACAGCGCATAGGCAATAACATTAGTGATGACACTTAATAAAAATTGGCTTTTCTTAAAAAAAATCATGGTTACTTATTGCTGTAAACCACCCATTCAGGATTGCGTAATACTCATTTGCGTTATTCTGTTAGCGCCTTTTGATTTAGATTACATACATCTATTCAGAATGTGAAACATTGGCAAGGGAATCGCTTCGTTGGTTTGAAAAAACAATGAACAAAAAAGGTATTGAAAAGGCAAATGGTGATTTGTGGTTTGCTTTATTTTCTCAAAGCAAGTACGATGAAGCATATAAGATAGTATCAATACAATATGAAACCGGAAAGCTAAATAAAGACAAATCTGTAATGCGTAATGCATTAAGTTCAATGGGTGTGATTCATTACCAGGAAGGTAATTATGATTCAGCTTTTTACTATAGCCAGCAAGCACAACAGATTGCAATTGCCAACAAAAATTATGCGCTTATATCAAATGAATTAATTGATTTCGGCACATTATACAGGGCAATTGGAGATTACAAAACTGCTTTAAATAATTATCGAAAAGTATTTCAAACCGATACTCGTGAAACTATTCAGAGCAGAATTGACGGGTCTTTCGAGACCTGGACAAGAATGGAATATGCTGAATTATTCAGCTTATTAAATCAATTTGATTCAGCGTGGCATTATTACAATTTATTTGATACAACTAAGGTCACTGAAAAGGACCTGCGCATTTACCTGGTGAGCACAGGAGAAACTTATTTGTTGCAAAAGAATTATAAATAGGCTTTGCAAAATTTTTTGCGTGGATTGGCAATGCACCGAAAATTAAATGACCGCAATGAGATAAAGCGGGTATTGCTGGATATTGCAAAAACTTATTTTGTTATCAACAATAACCAGGCAGCATTAAAATATGCAAGGGAAGGCCTTAACTTGTCATTGCAAACAAAATCAATGCAATTTATAAGGGATGGATACCAGATTTTTTATTTAGTGTATGACCGGCTCCATCAAACAGATAGCGCTTATTTCTATTATCAAAAATATATAACCATAAAAGATATTGTAGTAAGCGATCAAACAAAAGGAAAGTTTGCTGCCTATAATTATGAACAACAAATTAATTTGATGAACAATGAAAAATTAATCAGTCAACAGCAATTAAAAATTCAACAGCAGCAACTGGCACAAGGATCACTTCAAAAGAAAATTCTTACATGGGGTATCGTCGGTTTAATTTTAATAAGTGGAATTATTTTTCGTATCATATTGCTAAGGCGCAAGAATGAAAAACATCAGCGTGAAATAGCCGAAAACCAATTGCAAATACAAAAGATAGAAGCTGTGAGAACAAAGGCAGAACTTCAGCAACAGGCAACAGAACTCGAAATGCAAGCCCTTCGCTCACAAATGAACCCGCATTTTATTTTTAATTCACTTAGTGCCATTAATATGTTTATACTTGAAAACAATAAGCTGAAGGCATCAGAATATCTTTCAAAATTTTCAAGACTGATAAGATTGATTCTTCAAAATTCTGATGAGGCATTCATTCCTTTGGAACGAGAATTAGAAGCACTGCAATTATATCTTGATTTGGAATCGCTTCGTTTTGAAAATAAGTTTACATATAAAATTATTGCAGAAGAAGATTTGGATACAACAGGAATTAAAGCGCCCCCGCTCATCATGCAGCCGTATGTTGAAAATGCCATCTGGCATGGGCTAATGCATAAGAAAGAAAAAGGAAACCTGGAGATTGAGTTATATGTGCAGGAAGAAATTTTGTTTTGTAAAATTACCGATGATGGTATAGGAAGAAAGAGGGCTGCAGAATTAAAAAGCAAATCAACACTTACACATAAATCAATGGGCATGCGTATTACAGCCGATCGTATTGCAATGCTGCAACAACAAAATCAAAAAAAGGAAACTTTCATAGCAATAAATGATTTAGTTCTTCCTGATGGCAGTGCAGGTGGTACAGAAGTTTTAATAAAAATACCTGTTCGTTATGATTAAAACCATTCTTATAGACGATGAAATGCATTGCCTTAAAACACTAAGCATGTTGCTGAAAGAATATTGCCCCGATGTGCAGGTGATGGATAAATGCCTTGATGCTGCAACAGGCTTGCAGGCAATTGAAAAATATAAACCCGATCTTGTTTTTCTTGATATTGAAATGCCGCACATGAATGGTTTTGAAATGCTGGAGCAATTTTCTAAAATTAATTTTGCTGTTATTTTTACTACAGGTTACGACCAGTATGCAATTAAAGCCATTCATTGCAGCGCACTTGATTATTTATTAAAACCAGTTGAGCCAAAAGAATTAATGAATGCTGTTACGAAAGTAGCAGAGCAACGGTATTTACCACTTGCCGAACAATTCCAGATGCTCCTTAAAAAAATTAATGGTATAAGCAGTGGCTTTAATAAAATTGCGGTGCCCACAGCCGAAGGTTTTGAATTAGTTCCTGCAGACCAGGTTTTATATTTTGAAGCCAATGATAATTACACGCATCTCTTTGTGAAGAATAAAAATAAAATAATAGCCTGCCGCACACTAAAAGAAATGGAAAAACAAATACAGGATTTCAATTTCTTTATACGTGTGCATAATTCTTATATGGTTAATTTAAATGAGGTCGTTAAATATGTTCGTGGCGAAGGCGGATATCTTGTTATGAGTAATAATTCTTCTGTAAATGTTTCACGCAGCCGCAAAGATTCTTTATTGAAGTTCTTCTGAAACATTTCACTTTTTACCAATCACCCTTTTAATATGTCAGCTACTCTTTCGCACTGGCAAGGCTGTTATCAGCAAAGTATTTTTAATTGTTAATCCAAAAATTAATTAACTATTAAATTAAAAAAAATGAAAAAGCAAATTAAACCCATTCTTCTGCTTATGGGAGTTTTATTCATCCTTATTAATGGATGCAAAAAAAATGATGATCCGGGTTCACCTTGCGATAATTCTGCCACTGCAGAATTTAATGCTAAAACACAAGGTGCCGGGGTTATAAAAATTGCAGCTGATGTGCCAGCAAAATGGTATGCTCTTGCCATTAAGATGTCCCGTACTACACCCAATCAAAGCGTTGGGCCCATTATTTCACGCACATTCGGATATATGGGGCTTGCTCTGTACGAATCAGTTGTGCCAGGCATATCAACGCATCAATCTATTCAAAGGCAACTAAATGGATTGCCACGTTTACCCCAGGTGCAGTGCGGAGAAAAATATTTTTATCCTGCCTCAGCAAATGCAGCATTAGCCAATATGGTGCATCACATGTTTGGCAATACTTCTACGGCACAAAATTTTACAATTGATTCATTAGAAAATTCGTTTAATGAAACGTTCAAATCAATTATTCCAAATTATGTTTTTGATCGTTCAGCCGGTTTTGGTAAAGCCATATCGACCGCTATTTATAATTGGTCAGTATCTGATGGGGGTGATCAGGCCTATCTTAATCCTTATCCAACTTATGTGATACCGACAGGCCCGGGCTTATGGGTTCCTCAACCGGGGCAATTTGCCCAGCTTCCTTATTGGGGCAATAACAGAACCTTTATTAAAGACAATGCAAATACACCACCACCACCACCGCCTGCTTATTCTACTGATCCTTCATCACAATTTTATAAAGAAGAGCTGGAAGTTTACAATGAGTCTATCAACCAGAATCCCGAACACCGCGCTATTGTTTTATATTGGGCTGCTTTGCCGGGGCCCTGTGTATCAATTTCTATTTTGAGTTCAGTGCTTGACAGTAAGAATTCTAATTTGGCCGATGCTGCCGAAGCATATTGCAAAGTTGGTATAGCAACTGCTGACGCTTTCGTATCGTGTTATAAAACAAAATACGCCTATAACCAGGAAAGGCCTATTACTTTTATTCGGGCGAACTTTAATCCAACATGGGTTGCCCTGCTTGCACCGCCGCCTTTTCCTGATTATACCTCTTCACATTCTGTACAAACAGGCGCAGCGGCGAGAGTACTTGCTGACATTTTTGGGAACAATACCACTTTTACTGATAATAGTATCAACAACCTTGGATTTACACCGCGTACGTTTACAAAATTTTCTGATTATGCCAATGAAGTAGGGCTTTCACGCATCTATGGTGGAATACATATTCGCAGTTCTGATTTTATTGGATTAGACCAGGGAAATGTTATTGGTAAGAATGTGAGTGCATTACGGTTTGGAAGAAATTGAAAAGAGAAGTCTTTTGAAGGATATAAAACAACAAAATGAAATTCATTTCCAAATTATTGATACGGTAAATTCTGAAGTAGCGTTAACCCGGAACAGTTATCAATTTATAGTTAGGTAATAAAATTTTGGGAGTTAAGATTGATTACCTATTATCCCAAATCAAAAGGTTGCTTTTTAAGCAGCCTTTTTTATGAAGAAAAATTATGATCTTATTTTTATCTCTTATTAAAAAAAGGAACTTTATAACATACATTTTTTACATTTTAATTTAAAACTATGGCAAACAAAATAGCATTGGTAACTGGCGGCAGCAGAGGATTGGGTAAAGACATGGCTTCGCGGCTTGCAGAACATGCGCACAATGTTGTTATTACTTATGTATCACAAAAAGAAGCCGCTGAAGAGGTAGTGAAAGAAATTGAAGCAATGGGCAAACAGGCATCTGCCTTACATTTAGATACAAATAATATTGCATCGCTAAAAGATTTTGTAAATGAATTCAGACAAACGATTCAAACCAAATGGAATGTACAGACGTTTGGTTTTTTAATAAACAATGCAGGTATTGGCGCAACCATCCCTTTTAAAGATGCAACAGAAAAAGACTTTGATAAATTTATGAACATTCATTTTAAGAGCGTTTATTTTCTTACACAACAATTGCTTCCTTTACTAAATGATAATGGGAGAATCATAAATATTTCCACAGGCACAACTCATTTTTGTGTTCCGGGTTATTCAATATATGCATCTATGAAAGGCGCTATAGAAGTGTTTACCCGCTACCTTGCTAAAGATGTAGGTGCAAAAGGAATTACTGCAAACGTGGTAGCGCCCGGCCCTGTAGAAACTGATTTTAATAGTGGTGGCAACAGGGATATTCCTGAGCGGAAGAAATTTTTAGCGTCTATGACTCCGTTAGGAAGGGTAGGGCTTGCAAAAGATATTGGCGGAGTGATTGCATTTTTATGCAGTGAAGATGGCGGATGGATAAACGGACAAAGGATTGAAGTATCAGGAGGAATTAATTTGTAATGGAGTTAAATGAAAGATTTTTTTAATCAGGACGCAGAGGATAATTAATAAAAACAATCTACCATATTAACTTTCTCAAAGACTTTTAGGTACATAGGAACCCATTGTTATCGGCTGTGCTGCTGTCCATCCGAAGATGTTTCAGCCCAATGTTATACTGCAAACTTTTTGCGATATTCAATAGGCGACAAATCTGTAAATTTTTTAAACACCTTTCTAAACGCATCAACATCATTGTAACCTGTCTCGAAGATAATCTCATTCACGGTTTTTCTTCCTGTCTCTAAATGTTTTTTTGCAAACTCAACTTTTACCCTTTGAATGTATTCCACTATTGAATTGCTGGTGCATTTCTTAAATCGCCTTTCAAATGTTCTTCGTCCAACGCTAAACTTATCGCAAACTTCATCAACCGTAAAAGCGGCAGTTGGATTATTTTCTATGTGCTCTTGTGCTTTGAGAACAATTTCATCGCCATGCCTTTTCTGTCCGACAAATATCATGAACGGATTTTGACTTTTTCTTTCAATATCAATTTCAAACATCTTTGATGCAAGGATTGATATTTCTCTGCCCAAATGTTTTTCAATAATGTAAAGTAGTAAATTCAAATAAGAATACCCACCACCGCAAGTGTAAATTCCTTTCTCGTCCGTAATAATTGTGTTGTCAATAATTTTTACATCTGGAAACATTGTTTTAAATTCATTTTTTGCTGCCCAATGAACAGCACACTTTCTGTCTTTTAACAACCCTGTTGATGCAAGAAAAAAAGAACCAACGCAAAGGCAAACAATTTCAGCGTTGTTATGATATTGTTCAATTATCCAATCTCTGTATTTTTTATTTTTGGAAATGGCTTTAGAAAAGTCTCCACATAGTAAAGGAAGAATGATTACATCTGTTCTTTTAATTTTGTCTATTGTGTTATGCACATGAATGTTGTAAAGCCCGTCATTAAGTTTTGTTTTGTTTTCTAATCCAACTATCTCTACATTGTAAAAAGGTGGTTTGCCTTGATACTTCATGAAATCATTAACTCGTGTCAGAATTTGATGACTGCTGTCAATGCTTGTCAATGTTGCATCGTAAAGGGGTAAAATGGAAATATGTTTCATGGTGCAAAAGTATGTAAATGCTTTGTCGCAATCAATGGGTAATATTGTCGTATTTACCAAGTGTTGCTGTCAGTTATGAATGTAATTTTGCGTTGTAAAATAAATGTAAACAATTAAAAAATTAATAAAATGAAATTAGTAGAAATAATTATGACTCCTGTAAAGGATAGACAAAAGGCAAAAGAGTTTTATTTAAAACTCGGTTTTCAAGTCGTTATTGAAGCCACGGACCCACATGGTGAAGCATGGATACAGATGGGTTTGCCAAATGGTGGTGCAACTATTTCTCTTGCAGGTTTTCAGGGCATCATTTGTGAAACCGAAAACATTGAAACCGAAATTAAAGAACTCAAAGCAAAAGGAATTGAAGTCGGAAAGATTGATAACACTCCTTGGGGCAAATTTGCATGGTTGAAAGATTTGGATGGAAATAGTTTGTGTCTTCATCAAAAATAATCTGTCAAAATGTTCGTCAGTTTCAAGTTAGTACTGTCGCTATAGCATTGCCGATAACGGGCGGGGCTTGGCGATGCTTGGAAAATCAAGGTTTGTCTGCCCGAACTAAAAGCTAAATTAATAATGACTCGTCCTAAAAAAAGTTGACAGTTTTAAATAATAATCCTGGTATAGGTTGACAAATATAATTGATCCTAACCAGGGTTGACATTTTGTGAAGTTGCCGTGCGTTGGCGAAAAAAATCGGTAGCCCTCATAGCTAAAGATTTTTTCGTGCGGCTGGCTGTTATGTGCTTCCAATAATTCATCTCTTTTTTGTTGTCTGGGTTTATAATAATTTTTCCATCTTTTAATTTGTGGTCCTTTTTGAAC
>JBBRTG010000008.1:0-166826 GCA_038244655.1 Chitinophagales bacterium | reverse complement strand
GTAGCAGACGGAAAAAGCAAACTTAGTGTACTCAATGCCGTTAAAAATAAATTGTTAGCAAGGGTAATAGCTGTTGTGAATAAACAGGAATTATATGTGAAAAAAGCAGCCTAAAATTGATTTGTTTTTGTCATAGAAATCGGCGGTAAAAATTTGCTTTCTGAGACAAAGGATTGACTTCTTAAACCAAAGGACTGACTTCTTAAAGCAAGGAATTTATTTTTTTAGTTAAAAGATTGACTTCTTGAAGCAAGGAATTTCTTTTTTTATCCAAAGGTCACGCAGGACTCCCTTGGAGACTCCTATGGAAAAACAAAGTTTTGGCGTCTTTAGCTAAAGATGTGCAATCCTTGAATAATGAATTGCAATTTTGAAACAAAAAATTGAAAACCCTTCATAGAGATTCGGCTTCCCTGGTTAAGGAATTAAGCATTTAAAACAATAAAAGAATCAGTAATAATTTGCTTTAAACAAAAAAATTAAAATGAAAAAGACATTCACCCGCTTATTTATTACAACCATTGTTTTTATTACCATAACAACAAACAGAGCTTTCAGCCAGTCGCAAACCGATACTACTAAAGAAGATTTGGACAGATTGTTTACCAAAGTGGAGGTAAAGCCTTCCTTTAAAGCCGGAGCAGAAGCACTTGATAATTATCTTACACAAAATATTAGTACCTCTGATGCAGGTAATAATGAAAATGGCACCGTAGTATTTATCGTATCAGCGAGAGGATATATTTACCAGGTTACCAATACGGGGGGCAACCTTAGCTTTGCAGATGCGCTTAAAACCGCTTTGCTCAAAAGTTCAGGCCGATGGAACAGTGCTATGCAAAATAACTACCATGTAAATGCGTTTTGCCGCCTTACAATTACTTTTCATAAAAATAAGATACATGCGGTAATTGAGTAGGGGTAAGAAAGATATTATGGCGATTTATTTTTCTCTTTTCTCAGATGAGTCTATCGCAGAGGACTCAACGTATGGAAGAATGATTATTGTTTAAGAACTAACTCGCCGGGTTCTATAAGGGGAGACTCGGCGGGGGACAAAATACCTCTGATGCAGGTAATAATGAAAATGGCACCGTAGTATTTATCGTATCAGCGAGAGAATATATTTACCAATTTACCAATACGGCAGGCAACCTTAGTTTTGCGGCTGCGCTTAAAACCGCATTGCTCAAAAGTTCAGGCCAATGGAACAGCGCTATGCAAAATAACTACCATGTAAATGCGTATTGCCGCCTTACAATTATTTTTCATAAAAATAAGATACATGGGGTAATTGAGTAGGGTAAGAATATATTATGGGCAATTTATTTTTGTCTCGTCTCCGCAGAGTCTCTCGCTGAGGATGCAGCGTGTGGAAGAATGATTATTCCCCTCATGTTGATATTCCACTTCCAAATCCAATACATCTTCAAGGCAAGGAACGCCCCCGTCTGGTCTTTGACCAACGGGAGTATATACCCGTACTTAGTTACCTGAAAAATGTGTCAACATTCCAAAGCTATTAGTTCCATCATGGTAAAATCTGGCAGATGAATAATAATAATCTTCCGGTAATTTACACAATCCCGCTCTTACAGGATTGTAATGCATATATTCTAATTTTTGAATAAATATAGTTTCATTAATAAGATCAATGCTTAACGGTTCTCTCTTCCATATCTGGTAATCTCTATCGCATTTATTTACTTTATAAGTTTCCAAACTATCATTATTGTTTTTTATGAGTGAACGTTTTAATTGCCCCGCAGTATATTTCATGAAAGATGCCTGGTTTGCAGATGAAGTAAATCCATTTAAGGGTTGCATAATTATATGTATATGATTATTCATGATAACAAAAGCATTTACTTCAATTCTTTTATTGTTTACAAGAAATTGAAGACTGTCAATTATTATGTCTTTATGTTTATCATCATTAAGTAGATAATTCCATCCATAAATAGTCGCCGTAAAAAATTGTGTTGGTTCTATTATATATAAATCCTTCATTCTACTAATCTATAAAAAAAGAAAACAACCATGCAGGAATTAAGTATTTAAATATTTTGCCGTTGGTCGGAGACCAGACGGCGGCTCTCACGAGAAGTGAATTTGGGCTTGCGAATTATTGGCGAACACCAACGTCGGTAAAAATGGCGAACACCAACGTCGGTAAAGTTGGTCGGAGACCAGACGGCGGCTCTCAAGAGAAGTGAATTTGGGCATGCGAATTAATGGCGAACATCAGCGTCGGTAAAACTCTTTAATGGGAAGAATGGCTTTATGATACTGGCGATGTATTCACCATCGGGGTCTCGGCGAAAATAATTTTTATCTTCAAAGTTTAAAAGCCGAAAACCCCGCTGAGACACAGCTGTCTTAGAAACTCCAAAAATACCGCTTAATTTTTATTTGTTTGAATTTTACAAGTAAGGTGCTATATCACTACACTGTAAGCTATGCATTTGTGCCGTAAATGATCTTCTTATCTTGAAATCTTGAACGCCATTTTTCAATTGATTTTGGAAGCTTTTCGTAATCAGAATAAACATTAGTAAAATATCTCACTACATCTGAGTTTGAATCGATAAAGGCGGCCCAAATATCTCCGATTTCGTTTTTACAAACTATGGATTCCTTAATTGTGTATAATCCTTTGGTACCACCGACAATAACCTTTGTTATGGAGTTGTCAAGGCTATCTTCTTCGCGAATTTGATTAAAACAACTGAGAAGGTCAAATATGAATTTACCTGATATTCTACCAATTTCATTTAGATCCAATTCGTCTATAAATCCCAAATCAACAATCTCTTCTGGTTTATGTATATATGTGCCAGAGAAAGCTGTCCCTACTCCATGAAAATATTTGCAAAACAAGCCTTCGTCAATATTGATGATCCAGTTATTTCCATCTAATCTTCTCCTAAACACGATTTCACAAATTTCTGAATCCATTGTGTCTATTTGTGAAAAAGCTGAATTTGGTGTTACAATTTTTGCCTTTCCTGAAACTTGTCCACCTCTTGCCCCATCATAAATCGAAATCTCAAAAAAGAAACTTTTTGAAGAAGATCTATAGATGTATAAGTTACCACCCCTCGAACTACTATTAGAATGAAGTTCCCAAGAGCCCCACCAGAGCATTACTTCCTTATCCCCTAATCCATTTATTAAATAATGCTTAAATGCTACTTGAAAAGCATGTATTAATTGGTCTTTTAAATTCTTTTTAATACCTGACTTTTCCAACTCATTTGTGTTATATTGAACAATTCGCCTACCTCTGAGATCAAAGGGTAAAATTTCTGGGCCTCCATATGCACTATTTTGTACCATTATTATCCTTTCCCATCCCAGTAAAGCCACAGCATAACCTAATTCAAACATGACATTGGGATTTGGTGTAGAACGATGCTTTGATTTTTTATTTATTATAGAAACGTCACATACAAAGATGTCTGCTTTAGAAATTTTAGTTGTTATTGAATCTACTATTGAAGGACTGCCTGGTAAGCCATATGTATCTCTATCGATTAATGCTTCTAACTTAAAAACGTCATCGGTAGAAATTGCGCTAGCCGCTTTTTTTAATGATTCTTCTATAAATGATCTATTAAGTTTTGTTTCTAAATCCGACTGCCATGAATAAAAAATTATATAGCTCAATTTCATAATCAATATTATTTTATAAAATTTGATTTTTCACATAAGTCAAATATAAATTACATAGGAAGTAAAAAAATTAAATGAAGGGGCTAAATTTATAACATGAAAGAAATTCTGGCTTTTTTACCATTCAGGCTAATAAAAATATCTCAAGTATTATTCACTTATATATTGTCCTCTATGGTAAAATATTGGTGGCTATTTATTGCTTTCCTTTACGGTACTTCTTTTTTTGTTTACAGGTATTTTATCCGTTTTTTTATTACCCATCAGATAGAAACCGTTATTTTTTGCATTTTGATATCTTCAATTCCGGGGGTTATTTTTGGTTTGAGGCATGATTTTAAAGTTAAAAATTATAAATTAAAAGCAGCTACAATAACAATTAACAACTGTCTTGTACTCAAAAATGATGAATACTTAGATATAGACATAAATTCTAAAGATATTTTATTAAAATTATGGCAACAGATTGATTATTTCAATAATCAATATATTTCTTATAAAATCGGTTTTTTAAATGTTTTGCTCGTTTCTAGGAAAAGAATATTCTACGTTTTCAAAGACATATTAAGCCTCAAAAGTTTCTTATCCACAGAAATAAAAAGTAATAATATTCTTGCTTCTCTTTTAGTAATTAAGAATGAAGTAACAGGCAAAATAGAATTTGACGTAATATTTATTCCTACACCTCAATTTGATATTATACGAGACTTTATCAATACATTTTCTAACCTTACTATTGAAAATCAAGGCTTCAATAAAGATTATATCATTGAAGTCTCCAAAATTTTTATCGCTATATATGCAACTGGTTCATTAAACTTAAATACTATAGAAAATCAACATAAAATTTTAGATGATAATCGAAAGATTATGCAAACGTCTTTTGAAATTATTGTCAATAAAATAAAACCTGTTCCAATAGAAGGAGTGATGCGATTCAAAAAAGGATGGGAATGTGAGTTTGAAAGAATTAGGAGCATAATCCTTACTATCCAAAAAGAGTATTATGGTGCTTTACGACATGTATTTAATGCAATAAAATTAAATCCATTTCATCCCTATCGTGATTATGAGGAATTTAAAGAAGAATATTCATTAAAAAATGCCTCTGAGTTTTCAAAAAGATTGATTGAAGTAACTAAGGATTTAAAAGAAACAGGAGAAGAGAACATGGAAAATTTTGATGAGGAAGAAATGAAAAATAAGGGAACAGAAATTTATCAACGTAGAAAATATCCAGAAATGCCTTTGTTTCAAGAAATCATTTGTCAAATTATAAAAGAAGCAAATTCTGAAAAGTTAGACCAAACGATAGAAGATATGCTTAATACAGATTTTTGTGAGAGCCCAATGAGAGAATTAATAAGAGGGGATTGTATTAAATATATTCCAACACCAAATAAAGAAAAAATTCAAGAATTATATATAGAACGACTTCCTGTAATAATTGAATGTTATCGTAAAGTATTGAGTTTAGATCCTAATTTTTCTTATGTCTATGTCAAATTATCTTCAATACTTTTTATGTACAGCACAACCTTGTCTGACGAAAATAAAATTAAAAAACTAATAGAGGAGTCCATGGAGTTATTTAACAATGGGATAGACATGTATACCCGACTTGGATTAAATGTTAGAGGTGAAAAATAAAAATCACCTGTATTTCCATATCAATATTATTATAATCTTAAAAATTTATCTTTTAAAAACCTTATCCATATGATATTGCAAAAATTCTTTCTTTGGATAATACTTTTTAGGCATAATAATTTTTGTTCCAACTAATGGTTCAAAATATTTTGCATGATATTCTTCTTTGTGTTGCTTTTTTAAAATAGAAGATAAAACGATTTCAAATTTTTCTGTAATGCCAATATATCCTTTATCATAAGCTCTATCATATAAAGGAGAAAGGCAAATACCATTTTCAGGATTCAATCTTTCTTTTTCATTTTTACTCCAAGGAATAATATGGCTGGCTAATAATAAATCTGGAATATCAATTCCTGTAATAGCGCATTTGCCATTATAATTAGCAATAACAATTTGCCTAAATACATTTTGGTTAACTCTTGTTTTTACCTCCCGCAATTTGTATTCACCCTTTAAATGTTCTGTTCCTTTTAATTCATCAGAAAATTTATTCTCTATAGAGGTATGTTCTTTTGCTGCTAATATTCTTTCACTCTCAAAAAGCAAGGCGTCTTTGTTATTTATAAATTCTTGCCATATTGGTTCTACTTGTTTTCTTCCGCCTGGTAAACCACCAATACCTCTTTGTTGATGAAATGGATCAACGCTTGCAAAATTGTTTAATCGCATTGCAATAGAGCCTGCAGTTCTTCCAAGAATATTTGCCAAATGAATTATTTCGGGTGTACCGGAATGCAGCTTTCCAAATGGTAATTTTAAATAGAGATTTAATGCAAGTATTAATTCATCTCTTGTCCAAAGCTTTCGTGCTTCGTTCATAAGCGCTAAGTTATTCTCACAATGTAAGAAAATATTCATCTTCTTCTTCGTAACAAATAAAACCGCATTCAACATTCAAGCATTTCTCAATGAGTGCTTTTGCATTGGTATGATAGAAGCTTGCAATCTCTTCGCACCTTGAACCGCAATAAGGGCAGGTGAATGGTTGGTCATTCATTAAAAAAGTATCTAACTGTGCAAAGACTGTAGTACTTCTTATTTCTTTACTATGCACATCTGCCATGGTCTAATCTTTTTGATATGGCTCATTGTCTTCATTAAGCCATTGCTCCATTGTTTGATTGTTATATTCTTTTTTATCCCAAATACTGTCAGCTTCTTTAATAGCTTTGTCAGCAAAATATTTAGCGAGAAATCGCCTTACATTTTCAAGATCAGCATCAGCAATATTAGAAGAATAAAGCTTTAGTAATTCCTGCTGAAGGTTACTTAATGGTTGTGCTGATGACATAATAATTTTATGAATCTTTAAAATTAATGAAAATTAAAATAATGATAGAAATACATTAACGGTATACTGTTTTATACTTTGGTAAAACAATATCGGGTTTGCCGGGTAATTTTTTATCGTGTAGCGTATAGCGGAAACCGTTAGCATGTAAAAATCTTTGCACCAGCATTTCAGGCTTTGTATTCTTGCCTTTAATAGCCGCCATGTTTTTACTACGGATTTCTTTGGTGTGCACGTCTGCCATCGTGTAAAGGTAGAGAAGATAGAAAATTAGCTTTATTTTGCAGTATGCATACACTGCAAAACATATTGCAAACACTTCGCAGGCATAAACCTGAATTGCAACGCAAATATCCAGTTGCAAGGCTCGGTGTGTTTGGTTCTTATGCCCGCGGAGAAGCCAATGAAAAAAGTGATATTGACATTGCCGTTGATATAACAGGCCCTATGGGATTAAATTTTGTAGCTATGGCAGATGAAATCGAAGCCTTATTTGGTATTAAGACAGACGTAGTGCCCAGCCGTTCGATAAAACCTGAATACTTGCCCTTTGTAGAAAAAGATATTGTATATGTCTGAAAGAAGACCTTCAGTTATTATCGGCGATATTTTACAATGCATTGATCATACTCAATCATATACAGCCAATCTTACCTTCGAAGATTTTGTTGCTAACTTTATGGTTACAGAAGCATGTCTTTATAATATTCAAATAATTGGTGAAGCAGTTTCAAAGCTTCCGGATGACGTCAGGGAAAGTGAAAAGCAAATTCCATGGCAACTCATAAAGGGAATGCGAAACCGGCTGATTCATGAATATTTTGGTACTGATCTGCAACTTGTGTGGAATGTGATAAAAAACGAATTACCTTCTTTCTCTGATGAGTTGCAAAGAATTTATAAATCGCTTAAAACGCAAAACAGGTAGTCTCTTTAGTAATTTTTCATCCCTCTTTTTTTAATACCTGGCGCCTTTTATGTCATTAGTAATATGCCGTTATTTTATTGAGTCCTGTTCAGTTCTTGTTTTGGGTACAACAAAGTATTTGCAGCCTGTCTGCCGGCCAGTCAGATATTTATGCCCGTGCCAAAAACATCCATGCACAAATGTTACTGTTTTATATTTTGGTAAAACAATATCAGGCTTACCGGGCAATGTTTTATCGTGCAGCGTATAGCGGAAACCGTTAGCATGTAAAAATTTTCGCACCAGCATTTCTCCAAAGGTCACAAAGGACTCCACGGAGAGTACTTCGGACAGGCCTTGTATTCTTGCCTTTAATGGCTGCCATATTTTTACTTCTTATTTCTTTACTATGCACCTGCCTACCGGCAGGCAGGCATCTGCCATTATGTAAAATTAGCTAACACTTATATAAATTCGCTGCTACAAAATAAGTATCTCAAAATGTTTTCGAATAAGAGCGGGCCATAATTTATCTTTAATTTTACTATATTGTTTTACATTTATGCGTAATGGGTTTACATAAACCGGTTTAATACATAACTAACGGATAAACCCACGCTAAGAATCACCAATAACTAAAACTAACGGTATGCAGCAAACGCTAAGCCTACAACCAAAGCGAATTGAATCTATTGACCTGTTGAAAGGGCTTGTAATGGTAGTTATGGCCTTAGACCATACGAGGGACTATTTTCATTTCTCTGCCAATTATTTTAACCCTGCAGACCCGGTGCATTCATCATTACCTGTTTTCTTTACAAGATGGATCACGCACTTTTGTGCACCCGGCTTTAGCTTTCTTGCAGGGCTTTCTGCGTTTATGGCAGGCCGTAAGAAAACCAAAGCACAGCTTTCATCCTTTTTATTCAAGCGCGGCCTTTGGCTGGTTTTTATTGAGCTTACTATTGTAAACTTTGCATGGTATTTCGATGTTCAGTTCAGAACATTCGGGTTGCTGGTTATATGGGCGCTGGGTGTAAGCATGATTGTTTTGGCAGCATTAATTCATCTTCCGCGAAGGCTGATTCTTGCTTTTAGCATCGTGCTTATATTTGGCCACAACCTGCTGGATGGTGTTCACGATAGCAGTTTAGGCTGGAGCATTATTCACCGGCAATTTCTTTACCCGCTAAATTCTCATACGGGCTTGCTGGTAGGCTACCCGCTTATACCATGGATAGCGGTAATGTCGCTCGGTTATTACTTCGGCGATTTTTACGGGCCCTCTTACGACAGCGGTAAAAGAAAAAAGATTTTCAATACCATCGGTATATCTTCTATTGTGCTTTTTTTTATATTAAGAGTTACCAGTGTATATGGCAATCCCATGGCATGGCACCCTTTCGATACTTTCTCAGAAGATGTGATCTCATTTTTAAATCCTGCCAAATACCCGCCGTCATTAGACTATTTATTAATGACGCTGGGAGGCCTGTTTCTTTTCCTGGCCAATTCGGAAAAGCTGAAAGGCCGTATTGTAAATTTTTTCAGTGTCTATGGCAGGGTACCTTTTTTCTATTACATTCTGCATCTTTATATCATTCATTTACTGGCAATGCTTTTTGCACAGCTTTCGGGGTTTGGCTGGCATCTCTTTATATTGCCTGCATGGATAGGATTTGTACCTGCCATGAAGGGATATGGCTTCAGCCTTTGGGTAGTGTACCTGGTATGGATAGGCATCGTTGTTTTATTATATCCTTTATGCAAATGGTTTGATGCGTATAAGCAAGGTCACAAAGAAAAATGGTGGCTGAGTTATTTGTAATAATTGTTTATACCGGGCTTACAGGGTAATGTTTTTGGTGCAGCGTATAACGGAAGCCGTTAGCATGTAAAAATCTTCGCACCGGCATTTCTCCGGGGGTCACAAAGGACTCTCACGGAGGGCCCTTCGGACAGGCTTTGTATTCTTGCCTTTAATGCGGCTCATGTTGTGGACAAGAGTTGTTGTAGCTTCTTATTTTCTTGCTATGCACATTGCCATGCTGTAAAGTTAAACAGAGCTTCATATTATACAATAAAACGTAAGACAGATACTTTTAATCATATCGCAGATATATATCTTCTTGACTACATATTCTTATCTTATTTATCATATTTTTTTTAATTTAACCGGCAAATATGACTAAGGCACCTTATTTATATAAAAAATAAGCGTCAACACGTTACCGTTTTTTTAGTACCGGAAGAAAGCCTGTTGAAAAAATTGTAGAGTTTACACCACTTGCTTTTAAAAACATATACAATCTGGGCTTTGGAGATCTAAAGCCAGATGGAAGCATTGATGATAAAGCCAATAGTAATAATGGGGATATAATAAAGGTACTTTCCACCGTTATTTATATTATAAAAGATTTCACAGAGGAGAATCCGGAGTCAAAGATTGTGTTCACAGGAAGTACAAAAGAAAAGAACAGCGCTTTATCAACGAATCATAAAAACCTATTTGGATACTTTCCGGAAAGAATTTTTAATTACAGTATTGGAGGGGCCTGCATACAGTCCCCGGGAAACAGCATTTGATGCGGAATCTAAAGAACCTTACCTGGCTTTTTTTGTAAAAAGAAAAACTTAATTTTGATATTATGGCATTAACTAAAAAAAATATAAGCCGAAGGGCTTCTGTAAAAAGAGTAAAAAATAAAACTATTATTGTTACTAAATCCAAATCTACAGGGGAATCTCCTTTTGCAAAAAAAATTAAAGTAATGAATACATTGCTTGGAAAAGCAAAACTTCTTTCTTCCTGATACTCCTGCCCTATTTATAAATCCTCCAAGCATGTTCCTGTTTTGAAACAACAAAGTATTACAGCCTTTATAGTTATTTGTTTTGTCCACGCCCGGCTACTTTATAAAACCTGAAGTTAGTTAATTGAACTTTCCCTTTTTTGTTCGTTACAACATTACCGCCTGTATCTATTTGTATTTCGTAGGTGTAGAAAAGAGTCTGGTTAAAAGATGGCGTTAGCTTTACGTTTATACCTTTCCGTTAGAGGTGCACGAAGTTAGAGAAACCGAACAATATAAAAATGTACACTTGTATTTATAAGAAGTTGGGAAATATTTAAAAGCTTATCCCGTATTGGGGAATCACTTTAATATCATGTATTTTCAGAAATTTTATATATTAATCCGCTATATACAACGTTGATCTGTGGGCTGATAATTGCGGTAATCAAACCATATCAATACATTGAGATAATATTTGATTAACAATTATTGATTGCAAAAACGGGGCATGGTATTTATGCTACCAGACCTGGTTTTTCATAGAGATATGGAGATTCGATAATTTCCTGGGATATCACACAAAGGGTTAGACGCAGTTTAAAAATCAGTATTAAAATTTACATCATGAACAAACAATTTTTGGGGAGAAAAATAATTCAAAACACTTTGCTTTTTGTTATGGTTTTAATTTTTACGCCATTCAATAGCCCAAAGGCACAATCAAAGCCATGGGTGGCTCCTGCAGAAGCAGTAAAAGTAAAAAACCCCCTGGCTCACGATGGGCCTTCAGCACTGAGAGGTAAAACCCTGTACAAAAGTTACTGTTCCCCATGCCACGGAAATAAAGGTAAGGGAGATGGGCCGGCTGCGGCTGCGCTAAACCCTAAACCCGCCGACCATACTTCCACTGCTTTACAGGGAGAAACTGATGGCTCATTGTTTTATAAGATTTCGCACGGACGAAAACCTATGCCCCAATATAAATCCATATTAACTGAAACCCAGCGTTGGCAACTTATAAATTATATAAGGACGCTTTCAAAAAAATCTTAATAATTAATTATGATTTATTTATCCTCACTAAATGCTATGAATAGATTAAAGAAATGTTGCCGGCCATTGCTGATAATTACTATATTATTGCCGCTTTCAATTGTTACTAAGGCACCGCACGTCACCTTTGGTAATAATCAATTGTACTTTTAATTCTGCACACACATTAGCATCTTTTATCAATTGAATATCTGCGTTTATGCGTATATGTTATATATTTTTTTGCCAGAAGAGTGCAAGCAATCATTTTCTTTTTATTCTTTCCCCCAATACCGCGTTGTTCAACCTTAATCATAACCGGCTATATAAAAGCCTTATCAATTATTCTATCCAACTGGTATATTTATTTTTTAGAAGTAACAAAAACATACGTACAAGCGTCAAACAAAACAAAGCCGCTATCACAAATTAAAAAGATTATAAACAGGTAAATAAACCCCCATGATAAAAAACTTATTACTGATTGCTGTACGCAATTTTAAAAAAGATAAATGGTATAGCCTGCTCAATATACTGGGGCTCACCATTGGCATTACCTTCAGCCTGTTTTTAATTTTTTATATAAAAGATGAATTGAGCTATGACCGGTATAATAAAAAAGCTGATAGAATATTCAGGATAGTTTCTTACGTACAGGAAAAAGATAAAAATACTGACATAACCATAACACAGGCGCCTCTTGCCGCTACATTAAAAAAAGATTATCCCGAGGTGGAAGAATCTTCAAGGTTTATGAGCAGGGAACGAACTTTATTTAAGCAAGGCACGAACAATTTTTATGAAACAAAAGTTTTTTATGCTGACAGTACGGTGTTCAACATATTCACTTACAAATTTGTGGAAGGCAATGCTGCCCACGCTTTAAATGAACCGCACAGCATAGTACTTTCAAAATCACTTGCTGAAAAATATTTTGGAAACACTCCTGCCGTTGGTAAAACATTGCGTACCGTGTATGACGTGTATAAAGTAACGGCTGTTATTGAAGATGTCCCCTACAATTCGCACCTGCGTTTCGATATGCTTATATCATGGTCATCAATACCAAAAGATCAGAATGGTGGTGAAAACTGGGGCAACTTCAACAACTTTACTTATGTGCTGCTAAAGCCTGGAACCAATGCCAATACCTTTAATAAAAAACTTATACCCATGTATGAAAAATTCATGGCACCTATTTTTGCAGCATCCAATGTAAAGATACATTACGGAGTGCAACCGATAACAGATATTCACCTGCATTCAAAACTGGAGATGGAGCCAGAAGAGCTGGGAAGCATGTCGTACATCTGGATATTTTCTGCAGTAGCATTTTTTATGATGCTGATTGCCTGTATCAATTACATGAACCTTACCACGGCAAGGTCTGCACGAAGGGCAAAAGAAATTGGCATTCGCAAAGTAACAGGCTCAACAAAAAAACAACTGGTGCTGCAGTTTTTATGCGAATCAGTTCTTACTGCTTTAATATCTGTATTATTAAGTGTGCTGCTGGTAATGGCGTTACTGCCTGCTTTCGATTCTTTATCAGGCAAGTCATTTACATTGCATACATTATTTCAGCCCGCCAATATTTTTTTATTGCTTGGTATCGGTTTATTTACAGGATTGGTTGGTGGCAGCTATCCCGCATTTTATCTTTCGTCATTTCAGCCGGTAAGTATATTGAAAGGCACTCTTTCAAAAGCATCAGGCAATGTAAACCTGCGCCGCACATTAGTTGTATTGCAGTTTTCTATCTCCATGATCATGCTCATTTGTACATGGGTAGTGTATTCCCAGCTTTCTTATATACAAAAAAAAGATTTGGGTTTTGATAAAAACCAGGTAATGATGGTAACCGTGAATACAGGTGAGGATGAGCGGGGCAAAATAAACGCTATGGACAATGACTTCCGCAGCATTCCCGGTGTTAAGGTTGTGGGTACCGGAAATTGTTACCCCGGCAGTGCGAATATTAACCTGAATCTTTTTCGTGTAGAAACTAAAAATGGATACGTAGATAAAGGAATAGAATGTTACGGAATAGACGAAAATTTTCTGTCTTCATTAAATATTCCTGTGGTGAAAGGACGTAAATTTTCAAGCCTTTCAGATACACTCCACAGCATTATGGTAAATGAGGCAATGGTAAAACATTTTGGATGGGATGAACCAATTGGCAAACGTGTAAAACGTCCGGGTGACACTTCAAGCAATTATCTGGAAGTAGTAGGCGTTGTAAAAGATTTTAACCAGAAATCATTGTATAATCCTATTGCTCCTCTTTTATTTTTTTATAGCCCCAACGGAAATATCATAGAGTTAAAAATGAATATAGGCAATCTTAAAACATCTATTGCGCAGGTAGGAAATACCTGGAAAAAATATTTTCCGAATTTACCATTTGAATATAAATTTTTGGATGAAGATTTTAATTCGCAATATGCAGCCGACCAGAAGCGTGGAAAAATCTTCGCGGCTTTTTCCATACTCACCATTCTCATTACCTGCCTCGGGTTGCTTGGCCTTACTGCATTTACCACTCAACAAAAACAAAAAGAAATAAGCATACGCAGGGTAATGGGTGCCAGCATACCACAAATTATCAGCATGATTACCCGCAATTATTTGTGGCTGGCATTAATTGCTGCATTGATTGCATTTCCGGTTGCTTATTATTTTATGCACAACTGGCTTAATATATTTTCTTACAATGCGGGCTTATCTATAATTCCGTTTATTGTATCAGCGTTTGTGATTGTACTTACGGCAGTAATCACTGCAATGTTTCACTCAACGAGGGCGGCTTTGGCAAATCCGGCAAACAGTTTAAGAACGGAATAAAGATTTATAATGCTAAGAAATTTATTTATCCGTAATTGGTCTGATGTTTTAATGTTGTCATTAATGCTGCGCATTTCTCATGTTTGTCAGGCCATTGCACATGACCAATCTGCTGAGTAATATTTTTTATAGAATGCGGCTCGTTAATTGTGGTACTCCATAATGTTACCCCTCCGATTTCGGATTCGAAGGCTTCTGCTAAAAACATTCAATAACAATTATAAAAAATCAATGAAAAAAATTATTATTCTTTTTGCCGCCCTGATGTTTATTATGGCCGGCTTACCTGTATTTTCTCAGGAATATAAAACAGTTGCTGATACTGCTGCTCTTAACAGAGAGTACGCAAAGGTGAGTAGCGATATTGCTGAACTTACTACTAAACTGAATACGGCTCAAAATGATTTATCTCATTACACTAAAAGGGCAGATGAAGCAACTTCAGATGCGCAAAGCACAGCTATGGCAACTACGGATAAAGCATCACATGCTACTAACGGAAGTGTAAAAGATGCGCGGAAAGCAAAGCGGGAAGCAAGACGATCAGTAAAAGACGCAAAGGATTCAAGAAAGGCAAATAATAATCTTGATAATCAAAATAAAAAGATAAGCAACCTGAGCAGCGATTTGGAAAAGAAGCAAAACAGGTTAAAGGAACTTGATGCTATGCGTGCTTCAATAAATAATGCTCAGCAATAGTGTGAAAATAAATTTTCATAGAATGCCGTTGATAAGGCTCATCCACTAAAAATGGGATTATCTTCTTTTTTTTTATGCACCGGCAAGTAGATATCTGCCATAATATGAAGTTAGCAAAACCTTCACTCTGCTTTTATGACAAAGAAAAAAGCCCGCTGCGGGGCTTTTACAATAAAAAATATGCTGTTTATTTCGGTGCTCTTTTGTATTGACCGAGGTAGTCAATTTTTCCATTCTTTACTACGTTAATATCATGATAATACCCTGAATCTACCTTCCCGTTTTTATAGGTATCGGTTTCTTTATACCATGTTACAACTATACCATCTTTTTTATCAGTGGAATACATTTTTTGCCATGCCTGCATATCAAGAGCTATAGAGCTAAGGCTAATACACTTGAACCGTCCGGTATCCTGGCACTGGTAAGCCTCCATGAGCCCTGGGCAATTATTTGTGTTTTTGGTTTTACCACCCATGTTGGTAGAACTTTTTTTGCAGGAATTGAATAATAATAACAGGTTTGCCGTAACTAAAACAATCAAAAAAGTGAATTGCTATTTCATGTGCAGTAAATTATTTACACAATATAAATAATTTGGAAATTATAGTCAATACTATTGCTTTTTATGTTTTAGTAAAACAATAAAGGCTTGAACCTGGCTCCCGGCAAGCAGGCATTCGCGCAAAATTAGCCTTCAAGTATTTTTGCAAATTCCTGTATTGTTGATAACTGGACATCTCGATTGTATAGAAGCTAATTGCAGGCTCATTAGGTTTCTTTTTTTCGTGTAGCCGGTACCGGTAACATGTGCAGATAAAAATTTTCCGCAACATCATTCCAGGTTTATAGCCTGAAAATTACCGGCCTTGCATAAAAACAAAAAGGGACGTTACCCCGTCCCTTTTGTATAATTAATAGCCCTCAAAGAAAAGTAGTTGTGTTAGTTTTTTATTATTTTCTGGCTTCCTATTGTTTGTCCGTTCACCACAATATTTACAACATACATTCCCGGCAGCTGAGAAGACAGATTCTGTAACTGGTATGTATTGGGCCCTTCATTAATAGTTGATTCTACTTTTTTTACCACAGTACCGGACGCGCTTATCATCCTGATTTCTGCTTTTCCGCTGTTATGGCTGATGAAATTTACATTTAATTTATCCATATACGGGTTTGGCATAACCTGTACAGCAATCTTTTGATCATCTGTATTATTAATGCGCACCGCTTTTACAGTACTGTAAGCATATTTGCCATTGGCATCTGTTTGTTTTAACCTGTAGTATATAATCTTATGATGTAAGATTTCCTGGTCTTTATCTTCAAAACTAAATTGAGCTATTCCGTTATTTACTGATTGGGCTCCTAAAACAAATCCGCTTGTTGAAAAGTCAGACTCGTTAAAGCTTTTTTCTACTTCAAATTGATCATTCGTAATACCTGCACTTGTGGTCCAGCTTAAGCTAACGGAGTTCTTATTCAACATGGCATTAAAGCTTTCGTAAGTTACCGGCAGAATACTAAAAGTACCTACAAGGTCTCCAAAGTAAATGCTGTGGTAACGGTCGGTAGCGATTGCGCCATTATTTCCATTATTATCAACCTGCGCGCCGGTATAAATCTGAAAGCTGGAACGGTTAGTAAAAGTATAATCAATTCTCACATCCAATGCTAAAGTATCAATTCCTACGCGATTAGCTACAGGGCCTAAAGCCAAAAAAACTGAATCGTCATCATCGGTTCCCCAGGTGTTGTCAGTATCTTTTAGCCTGGAAATTGTTAACAAGCTTGGTACTATACTATCAGGCAGGTCGTAGTTAATATTGCTGCCAACAATACCGCTTATTTCTCTTACTCTCACATTATCTCCGTCAACATCTGCAGCAGATAAATCCAGCAGAGAGAATACATAAGGAACACCTGCACTGTCAAACTCTACGTCCCACTTAATATATGACATGCCAAAGGTACCCGGCCCGCCAACAGTTGGCTGCCATGCATCGGGATAACCTGTAGAAGTGTTATCGATATCTTTAAGTACAGCACCACCCACAATATTTTCTATTGTAATGACGGCGTCTTTGTTATTATAAACATTTTTAAAAAGGTATTTAGCACCAATTTGGCCGGCAATGCCCGATATTAAAATTGGGTTACTAAATTTAAACTGAGGTGCTTTTGCGCTACCTTTTCCGGTGCCTGCGTTAGCAGAAAAAGCTGAAAGAAGAGTGAAAATGGTAAGTATTAATAACTTACCGGTTGAGGTAAAATTTTTGTTCATTTCCTTGGGTTTTGAGGTTTCTTAAAAATTGTGTTCAACAAGGAATTTCAAAAAGAATGGAAGCGGTAGGTTATTCTACAAGATTGGAGGTATAGCGTGAAGAAGAAAGTAAGAGGTAACAGACATTTCTAATTCGGGAACAAACATAGAGTACATTTTTATAAAATGCAAGACCGTAAAATTACTGCATTGCATGTTTAAGAGGTTTTCGAAGTGATAAGCTGTTTTATTAAAATAAATCTATTTGTAAAATGGCCGCCTTTAGACAGCATTTAAAATATAGATAAAATGTTTCTAAAAATTTTATATTTTATAAAAAAGGCTGAGGTTTTTACATTTGAGCACAATAAATTTTTCAGGATATAGCGCAGCCGGCGCACAACGTTCGTGAGGTAGGGGCCGCTGGTTCAAATCCAGCCATCCCGACTTTTAGTTTCAGATTTTCAGCTTTGTACACTTCCCTTTAATGGAGCACTCTGCTCTATTGTTTAATAAACTGCTGCGTATTTTTTAATTTACCCGATTGAATGAAAATTGAATAAACTCCCGCCGGTAAAACCGTGGTGTTAACGGAAGCATCAGTGGTTCCGGCTTTCAATTGTAATGTCTTTACAGTAGTTCCTTTTGCATCAGCAATAGTTATGTCTGTTTCCGCAGGCACACCGGCAAGCCTTATAAATAATTTATCTTTTACGGGGTTTGGGAAAATAGTGATTGCATTAACCGAAGGCGCAGCAATTGCAATTATTTTGCTGTAAGTAAACCTGCCATCGGCATCCACCATTTTTAACCTGTAATAATTAATATTCTTTAACGAAGTGTTATCTGTAAACTGGTAACTTTTTTTGCCCTGCATATTGCCGGAGGCAGCAACATTTGTAAGCTGGGTAAACGATACCTGGTCAAAGCTTTTTTCTATTGCAAAATACTTTCTATTGATTTCTTTTTCTGTGCTCCAGCTAAGTGTAACAGCTTTATTGCTATACCTGCCATAAAAATCAAGAAGTGTAACAGGCAAAATGGCTGTATAAAAAGTAATGGCTCCATTGTAAGGATTGCTAAGGCCCGCACATGTAGAATCTACAACAGGATTGTGATCAGTTAAAGTTCCACCGATAGCCATATTGGCTGTAATACCGGCGGCATCTTTTCGCAAAAACAACCCCCCACCCCGCGCTATATCCACATTGCCTGCGCAAACAAACTTGTAAGCAATAGTATCATTGGGGTTAAGTACCAACTGCCCACTATCTATTCTTGTAGCTCCGGCTACATACAACGAATTAGTGCAGGTAACTTTTGCACATCCGGTTTTATTTATAATAAGCGTATCAACTGG
This sequence comes from Chitinophagales bacterium, assembly GCA_038244655.1. Lineage (GTDB taxonomy): Bacteria > Bacteroidota > Bacteroidia > Chitinophagales > Chitinophagaceae > Ginsengibacter. Next base: position 148,304 of record JBBRTG010000008.1, on the reverse strand, counting down.
GAAACCACCGGGCCATGAAATATTGCTGTTGGTATTACCGAAAAACTCCATCTTATAGTGACAATAATTTTGAACACAGCTGTTTATAGTAACTGTTCGCTGAAAATTTAAGATGCCGCCTATTTCAAAAACTCTGTTGCCGTTAACATACACTTCGCTTAGTGTCAGACACTTGCCCGTCATTAAAGGCATCCACTATCCCGTTACAAACAAAATTTCCGGAAATTTTTAAATCACCGCTGATTCCATAATGTTCTGCCTCATTGGTAACGAGACTACCATTTAATATATTTGGTAAAGGGTGCGCCGGATCTTCCTGGTAAAAACTCACATTACCAGGAATAGCGCGTGATGTGATATTTCCATTTACAACAGAACCTGAAGTGCAAAAGTCAAGACTTTCGAATGGTTCAATTTTCACACTGTCAGAAACAAGGCTCGCGTTTTGCCCGATAAAAAACGTTAGGCCAATATTATTACCATCATCCTGGATCAAAGAGTTTAAAATTGTATCTGTAGAATTGTCGCCCAATATAAAGTTCTGAGTTGTAAACGTGCAGCTATCTGCATATATATTTCCACCGGAGTAACTGCCCATATTGAGACCTCCCAATGTACTGCCTACCAGCCTGGCCCTTCCACCGGCGTCCCAGTTAAGGCTACTCCATTGGCATGTGAAAACAAAATGCCATAAGTACTGTGTAAAATCTGGAGGTCTGTGATAGCGGGATTGCCTCCATGCAGATGAAAATGTCCATGATGAACGTTCGATCCGGAATCAATTATTACAAAGCCACCATTAGAGGTGTATATATTTACTGGTGGCGCGCCATCAACAAAAAGAGGATTGTCAAAAGATACATCAGTATTGCTTATATGCATGCTTTTGCACCTGTACCCGGTAGTATTATTGCTGCCAACAAAGAAATCAGTATTTACATTATCAGAATAAAACCCGGTAGTAGAAATGCCCGATAGTGAATTGCTAATAACCAAGTCGTCAAGTTCTGTCGGTACCCGCTGTATGGGCATTTGTCCTGAAGGGGTATTTATTTGTACCCAACTCATAGGATCATTCCAGCCCATGTCGTTCTTGTATAATAATGTTATTCCTTGTGCATGCATGCTTGCAAATACATGCAGGCAAGCAACGGTGATGAAAACATGTTTCATTTTAAACTCTTTTTATGATAATTATTTTGTTATCTATAGGAATATTAAACAGAGATTGTTGGAGTGAGATAAATGTATGATTAAATATACAAATAATTGGTATGCAGGCGAAGTTTACACGGTCAAGTATTATGAACTGCTCTATACGCATTAATAGTGTGATGCGTTAATTGCTTACTTGTGTACAAATTGCTTCAGGGTTTAATCGTGTAGCCGATACCGTTATATGGTGCATGGTTTTACCTATCGCATGAGGATAGCAAATGGTATGTTGTGTGATACATTACTGTTTTGTACAAATAAAAAAGCCCCTGCAATGAGAGGCTTTTTACAATAAAGGATATCCCTGTTATTTCGCTGCTCTTTTGTATTGACCGAGATAGTCAATTTTTCCGTTCTTTATTACATTAATATCATGGTAGTAGCCGGAATCAACCTTGCCGCCTTTATAAGTGTCTGTTTCTTTGTACCAGGTTACAACTATTGCGTCTTTCTTATCAGTGGAATACATTTTTTGCCACGCTTGCATATCAAGAGCTATAGAGCTCAGGCTATCCCTGTAAGTAGTCCACATCTTCATAATGCCGGCATTAGGAAGCTTGTAATGTTCCCCGTTTGGTCTGTCCCACTCGAGCGTATCTCCATACTCTTTTGCAACATTGCTCATATTACCATCAGCCCAGTCTTTGTAGCTCATCAATACAGTTTTCAGATCGGCATCTGATACATTTGTGCTGAAGCTGCTGGAATAAGAAGCCGTGTAAGGCAGGTCCGCCGCGGGCTTATCTGTAGTGGTAGCAACAGTTGAGTCTTTGGCAGTGGTGGATGTGTCTGTAGTTTTACCATTGTTACATGATACTAAAAATGCTCCAGCGCAGCAGCATAAAAGAAATTTTTTCATACTTGTTTTGTTTTTAAGTTTAAAATTTTTTTGATTAGGTATTAATGTTTAAGCTGCAACAGATAAAGCGAAAGTTGTAAACAGGGAAAGATTAAGAATCTTAGCGGTAAGATAAAACAATTTTTGTTATTTAAGTTATCTAATTACTTTCTCAGGCATTTCTCCAAAGGAGTCCTTCGGACAGGCTTTGTATTCTTGCTTAAATGCGGGCTCATCCCATAAAAACTGGACAAGTTATTATAGCTGTGGGTTTACTATACACATCTGCCATTGTGTAAAATTACAACAGGCTTAAAGCTTAAGACAGTGTAGTATATCAGTTTAATATTATATAGTTTGAATAGGTAATTGTAAAGATAACAGGGCTTCTATTTCTTATCAGGATTCTGAACAGGTGGCATCCTGTCATTTGTTACATCGGGCTGCATCCTCATATTTTTTCTTTGCTCATTCAGTTTTTCGATTTGTTCAGGAGTTAATATGCTTTTCATTTTTTCGTGTTGTTCTTTTCGAAGGTCTTTCATTTTATCCTGCTTCTGGGCATCAGAAAGCGTGTTATCATTGCTGAGGCTTTCTTTTTGTTGCTTCATTGATTGATGAAATTCTTTCATCTGCGAACGTTGTTGCTTACTCAGGTTAAGCTCTTTCATCATTTTTTTTCCGTTCTTCTTTTTTTGAATATTCTGGTTTGTTTGAGATGGACTTGATTCTCTTTTAATCTGGGCTTTTGCAACAGCAGCAAAAAAGCTGATAGATATTACTATCATAATAATTTCTTTCATGTAATATTTTTTATTTGAGGTATAGATAAAATTTATTTAATGAAGTTTAATGATAGCATTGTTAATCATATTTATTACACGAATTATTACGAATTACACGAATTGAAAAGACTGCTTCTAATTCGTGTAACCTGTCTGCTCCAAAAGAGTCCTTCGTGACCGTCAGGCAGGTTCGTGTTTAAAATTCGTGGCATTATTTTATAAAAAAACCCTGTCGTTAAACAGGGTTTTATCAAAACATGAAAATACAAAACATCTTATCTTAAAAAAAGCAATTCACGATACTTAGGTAATTCCCAATATTCATCATCTACAAGAAGCTCGAGCTTATCTACGTGGTAACGTATACCATCAAAAAAACTTTTTACTGAATCACAGTAAGCAATAGCCCTCTCACGTGTATCTGCAATTTCATTAGCAACTTTCCTGGCTTCTATCATTCCTTCAACGCCGCTGCTAATGTTACTGATGTGTTCTGAAATCTTTTCGGCTATTTGTTTTTGAATAGCGTATCCACTTTCTGCAATCCCGATTTCTTTCAAGCCGCGAATATTTTTAATCAACACATTTTGGTATTTTATGGATGCAGGAAGAATAAAGGTGGTTGCCAAATCTCCAATTACCCTGGCTTCAATTTGCACTTTTTTTATGTAAGTCTCCAACATTATTTCGTGCCTTGCCTCCAGCTCGCTATGCGTATAAATATTATGGTGTTCAAAAACTTTTTTTGCTTTATCTGTTACGAATGCATCCAATGCAAGTGGCGTGGTTTTTACATTAGGAAGTCCTCTTTTTTCAGCTTCCTTTTCCCACTCTGCACTATAGTTATCACCTTCAAATAAAACAGATTTACTTTCAACAATATATTTTTGAATGGTCTGCATTATGGCCACTTCTTTCTTTTCGCCTTTATCAATAAGTGCATCCACATCCATTTTAAATTGTGAAAGTGTTTCACCCATAATTGTATTTAAAACAGTCATTGCCCCTGCACAGTTGGTAGCCGAACCTACTGCCCTGAATTCAAACTTATTTCCTGTAAATGCAAAAGGCGATGTCCGGTTTCTGTCAGTATTATCAAGCATCAGCTCAGGAATGCTTTTATGAATATCCAGTTTTAGTATGGCTTCATCCTGTTCATCAAATTTATCGCCTACTCTTTTTTCAATCTGGTCAAGCACATCAGTTAAATACTTACCAATGAATATTGAAATGATAGCAGGTGGCGCTTCATTTGCACCAAGCCTGTGATCGTTTCCTGCTGAAGCAATAGAAGCTCTCAAAAGATCAGCATGGTCATGAACAGCTTTAATGGTATTCACAAAAAAAGCAAGAAACATCAAATTGGTTTTTGGTGTTTTGCCTGGGGCAAGTAAGTTCACACCTGTATTGGTAGCCATGCTCCAGTTATTGTGCTTACCACTTCCATTTATTCCTGCGAAAGGTTTTTCGTGCAATAACACAATAAGATTGTGCCTCTTTGCCACACGAGTCATAATATCCATAAGAAGCGTGTTGTGATCAACGGCAAGATTTACTTCTTCAAAAATAGGTGCACATTCAAATTGCGAAGGAGCTACTTCATTATGTCTTGTACGAAGCGGGATGCCCAGTTTATAAGCTTCTTCTTCATAGTCTCTCATGAATGCATAAATTCTTTCCGGTATAGAACCGAAATAATGATCTTCAAGCTGCTGGCCTTTTGCAGGAGCATGGCCAAAAACAGTTCTACCTGTCATTACTATATCAGGTCGTGCGTTGGCAATTCCTGCATCAATAACAAAATATTCCTGCTCCCAGCCAAGTGTAGGTGTTACGGTAGTTACATTTTTATCAAAATACTGGCATACATCTATAGCAGCTTTATCAAGCGCTACCAATGCTTTTAATAAAGGTGTTTTCGCATCTAATGAAGCGCCGGTATATGAAACAAATATGGTAGGAATGCATAACGTTTTGCCATTACCTATTTCTACAATAAATGGTGGTGAAGATGGATCCCATGCAGTATAGCCACGTGCTTCAAAAGTGGCTCTTAATCCGCCGCTCGGAAATGAGGAAGCATCTGGTTCCTGCTGTATTAAGGCAGCACCATCAAATTCTTCCAATGCAGTACCATCGCCTTTTAATGTAAAAAATGAATCGTGTTTTTCTGCAGTGGCACCGGTAAGCGGTTGAAACCAATGTGTATAATGAGTTACATTTTTTGTTTCGGCCCATGCTTTAAGTCCTGAAGCAATTTGATCACCCATTCTGCGGTCAATTTTACTCTGGCTTTTTATAGATGACACTAAACTTTTATAAGCATCATCACTAAGAAATTTTCTCGCGGTTTTAGTTGTAAAAACATTTTCTCCAAAGATTCCTGTAATTTTTTGTGAACCGGGAACGGCTTGCGTCTTGGTATTAGAAATTAGATTATGAAGCGCATTAAGTCTTAAAGATTGCATATTTTTATTTTAGAACGCAAAAAAAAGACTTAAACTTTACAAAAACAAAGTTTTAATTAAAAATGTGCCTAAAATTTTCATAAATGTGAATAAAAAAGTAATATGCTAATTTTTACTAATACTAAAAAGTCTTTTAATTTGATTCCAATCAATCATACAAAGAATGGGAGTTAAAAGAAAAGCGAAATAAATACTTCTATACCTTACGATGGCGCCAATAATGGGTATAGTATATCCAATAACCAGCATCATGCTCAGGCTAAAGAAAATACAGAAATAAACAAATGGATTGATATAAAGATTTTTCTTTCTGAAAAAAATAAAAAGAATAAAAAAGGTTTCATAAACAAAAATTTCTACAGCAGCCGGAATATATAGAGGCGTTAGTTTCTCACTTAAGTAAGGCCGCATTAAACTATGATTAAGCGCTTGCGGGGTATTATTTAAAAAGCTCCTGAAATTTGGATATAGCGGATTAATATTAATTGCAGATCCGCCCCCTTTTGCAATTTCAATAAAAGCAATTTGGCGTGTAGACACATAGCCAGGAAGATTGGTTTTGGGAGATAAATACCCTGAACAAAAGAACAGCATTGCAATAATGCAATAAATGCTTACAAAAGAGATGAAAGCATATTTCGGTTTTAGCTCTGCCACAAACCAGGCAATAATTGCAGGTACAAGTGTTATAAAAACAAAATTTCTTAAGAGAAGTATCAGGCACAAAAAAATAAAAACCACCAAAGTTCTTTTCCATGAAAAATATTTGTTCTTCAACATAAAGAACAAGTGATAAACTACAATGGCAAGTGATAAAAAAATAAGCCCGTCACGATGAATGTCGCTGGTGAAATAAAGAACAGATGGTAAAAGAAAAATACAGCAAATCAATATAAATTTTTTACCGGGAAAAATTTGTATAAAAACTTTGTAAAGACTAACTGCACCAAAGAAGATAAAGAAATTATAAATAAGTGTGTTGATGTATAAATTCTTCGCACTGAAAATATTAAATATGGATAGCATCTTTACAATAATATTACTTCGCGTATCATTCCAGTACGAATCTGAACTTGCTAAAAAATTCCCATAACCATTACTATGGCCGCTATAAAAAATATTAGTAAAATATTCAGCAGGATTGCTAAAAAGCAAATGAAACTCTGCTATACCTGCCTGTTGAAAATTGGTGATATCAGTTCCCTGGTAATAATAAATATTAATATAACAGCTAACGAGCGACGCAATAATTCTCAACAGGAATAAAAAAATAAGCACACGATTTGCCAGCCCGGATTCAGAAAGAAATTTGATGCGGATAATAAGCCAGCAAAAAAGAATGCAATAAAAAATAAAAAGTAAATAGCTCAAGCAGAAAATTTAATTGTGGGAAGTTAGTTAAAATATTTGCACGGGTTTATGTTGATAAAGTTTAAGAGATTGTAAATTGCGCTTTCTAAAATAATTATGAAAATTACATTTGAAACTGCAGAAAAGCTTGGCCTTACAAAAGATGAATTTGAAAAAATTGTTCACATACTTGAACGCACCCCTAATTTCACTGAATTAAGTGCTTACTCTGTTATGTGGAGTGAACATTGCAGTTATAAAAATTCAATAAAGTGGCTGAAAACGTTACCCCGTGAAGGTTCAAAGCTTTTAATAAAAGCAGGTGAGGAGAACGCGGGCCTTATGGATATAGGCGATGGACTGGGCGTTGTCTTTAAAATTGAAAGTCATAATCATCCTTCAGCTATTGAACCATTTCAGGGAGCCGCTACCGGAGTTGGTGGTATTCACCGCGATATTTTTACCATGGGGGCCAGGCCAATTGCAGCTTTGAATTCATTAAGATTCGGAGATCTTAAAAATGAAAAAACCCAACATTTATTAAGTGGCGTAGTGCATGGTATTGGGCATTATGGCAATTGTTTTGGCATACCGACTGTGGGGGGTGAAATTTATTTTGAAGATTGTTACCATACTAATCCATTGGTAAATGCGATGAGTGCAGGAGTTGTGCGTTTAGGCGAAACCGTTAGTGCCACTGCATTGGGAGAAGGAAACCCTGTTTTTATTGCTGGAAGTGCCACAGGAAAAGATGGTATGGGCGGCGCTGCATTTGCTTCTGCAGATATTACTGAAAACAGCGCCGAAGATCTTCCTGCAGTACAGGTAGGTGATCCTTTCCAGGAGAAAAAACTTCTTGAGGCTTGTATAGAAGTGATTGCAACAGGCGCTGTTATCGGGATGCAGGATATGGGCGCTGCTGGCATTATTTGCTCTACAGCGGAAACAAGCGCCAAGGGTGGAGTAGGAATGAATATTTATTTGGAAAAAGTTCCTACACGGCAAAACCTGCCTACCGGACACGCAGGTATGAAAGCATGGGAATTACTTTTAAGTGAAAGCCAGGAACGAATGTTACTAACGGTAAAGAAAGGTTGCGAAAAAGAAGTGATAGATATTTTTGAGAAATGGGATTTGCCCTGCTCGCAAATTGGTGAAGTTACTAATGGTAAGAAGCTTTGCTTTTATATGAATGATATTTTGGAAGCAGAAATACCTGCAGAAAGCTTAGTGCTTGGTGGTGGCGCACCTGTGTATGAAAGAGAATACAAAGTCCCCGCTTATTTTGAAAAAATTAATTCATTTGATGTAAATAAAATCCCTGTTCCTGATGATATAAAATCAATCGCTGAAAAAATAATTGCATTGCCTAATATCGCTTCAAAAAAATGGATTTACAATCAATATGATAGCATGGTGGGTACCGGCAATGTCAACACCAATGCTCCTTCAGATGCTGCTTTGATATTGGTGAAAGATACAACCAAAGCGCTTGCTCTTACAACAGATTGTAACAGCCGTTATGTGTTTGCAAATCCATATATCGGTTGCATGATTGCAGTAAGTGAAGCAGCAAGAAATATTGCGTGTAGTGGTGGCACTCCATTAGGAGTTACTAATTGTCTCAACTATGGAAACCCTTATGACCCAGAAGTGTATTATCAATTTGTGGAAAGCATTAAGGGAATGACAGAAGCCTGTAATAAATTTAATACGCCTGTTACCGGGGGCAATGTAAGCTTCTACAATCAGTCTCCTTCAGGTCCTGTTTACCCAACACCTACAATTGGTATGGTTGGTCTTCTTGAAAATATAGATAATAAAATGACATTGGATTTTAAAAAGGAAGACGATATTATTTATTTATTAGGCAGCAGCAAAAATGATATTAATTGTTCTGAATATTTGCATAAAATATGTAACGTTCAATTTTCACCGGCTCCTTATTTTAACCTTGATGAAGAATTTCGTTTACATCAAACCGTTAGTTCCCTAATCAGCAATAAAATGATACAGTCAGCACATGATGTAAGTGAGGGCGGCCTGTTTGTAACACTTGCAGAAAGTGGTTTTCCAGAAGGTCTTGGCTTTAATGTTGCAATGAAAAATAATGAATTAAGGAAAGATGCTTTCTGGTTTGGCGAAGCACAAGGCAGGATAGTAGTTTCAGTAAATGCAAGTGATACAGAAGCTTTTGAAAATGTATTAGACATTCCTTTTGAAAAATTAGGAGCAGTTACTAATAGTGAAATTATTATCGATAATGAAAACTGGGGCAGCATTAATGAGTGGAGCGAAAAGTATGATAATGCCATAGGAAATTATTTTAAAAATTATTTACCGGAATAAATGAATAATCAATCAGCTATAGTTGTTACCGGCGCAGCAGGTTTTATCGGAAGTTGCTTTGTTTCATTTTTAAATGATTCGGGTTACAGCAATCTTATTTTAGTTGATGATTTTACAGATTCTGAAAAAGAACATAATCTTTCAGGAAAAAAATTTACGATTAAAGTTGAAAGAGAAATCTTTTTTGACTGGCTGGAAAAACAGCAACCCAATATTGAATTTGTTTATCATATTGGCGCCCGTACAGATACTACAGAATTTGATTATTCAATACATGAGCATTTGAATGTTGAGTATTCAAAAAAAATCTGGAAGTATTGCACGGTAAATAAAATACCGTTAGTATATGCATCTTCTGCGGCCACCTACGGGCTGGGTGAACTTGGTTATAAAGACAGTCATGGAATTATTGATGATTTAAAACCATTGAATCCCTATGGCATTTCAAAAAATGAATTTGATAAATGGGCAATTAGACAAGGAGAACAATCTCCATCAGCATGGGCAGGATTAAAATTTTTTAACGTGTATGGTCCCAATGAATATCATAAAGCAAGAATGGCGAGTGTAATTTTTCATTCATATAATCAAATAATTGAAAAAGGATTTGTGAAGCTTTTTAAATCGCATAAAAAAGAATTTAAAGACGGCGAACAATTGCGGGATTTCATTTACGTAAAAGATGTTCTTAAAATATGTTACTGGTTTTTAGAATCCTGGAAAAAAGATAAAAAAAATTTTATCTCAGGAATATATAATGTGGGCACAGGTAAAGCACGAAGTTTTAACGACCTGGTGAAAGCCACTTTTAAAGGACTTGATTGCAACCCGGAAATTGAATACATTGATATGCCGGAAGATATTCGTAACACTTATCAATATTATACACAAGCAGAAATGCAAAAAATAAAAGATATGGGATATAATGAAAAAATATTTTCATTAGAAGAAGGCGTGGAAGATTATGTGAGAAATTATCTTTCAAAAAATAAATATTATTAAGAATCACTACTGTTTGGCAAAGATGCAGAATTATAAAATTATGTTTCGCGAAGTGCTTGATTTAAATGAACATTTTGACCAATGTCAAAAAACAAAAAAGCCCGCAAACATAGTGTTTGCAGGCTTTTAGCATAATTTGGTGAGTGAAAAAGTGGAGCTGCAGGGAGTCGAACCCTGGTCCAAACATATTCGCCGTAAGCTTTCTACATGTTTATTTTTGCATTATTTGTCGGGAAAAAAACAGGAGCAAAACAAACCAATTTTTTCCTTAGAAGTATAGTCTTAAGTCCCGCTCACTTCGTTTCGGGACAGCAACCGGTTTTATTTTTGAGTCGGCGGAAGAGCATGGCAACAGGTAAGCCAGCTCAACGGCCCTAATGGATGCTAATCTATCGATTAAGCAGCCATGGCATACGAAGTATTGCCATTTAAAGTTTTCGTATTCATATTTAAGTGCTAATTACGCAACGCACTACATGCTTACACTTACAAAGAACTATGCTGTCAAAACCGGTCAGCCCCGAATTCAATTGACAAGGAACAATAGACAAGGAACAATTGAATTTGCAAATTTACAAAAATTACCTCGCTCTATAAATAAGCAATAGTTCTATTACTTTTACCAACTTTTAATGATAAAAATATAAATGGAACCAGCAATATTTTACAAGAATAAAATTGAAGCGTTACAAACAGAATTAAAAAAATTGCAGCAAAGAAAATCTGCATTTGGATGGCTTCGCTTTGGCAGCATTGCAGCAATAATAATTGCTTTTTATATTTTATGGTCTTTGGGTGTTTGGTATGTTGTAATCGTTAGCATTCTTTTGCTCATCATTTTTGTAAGATTATTATATGCTGATTTGAATAACAAAGCAGCAATAAATCATACCAACTACTTAATAAAAATTAATGAAGATGAATTAAAATTTCTTGCAGGAAATTATTATGATTTTAATGATGGCAGTCAACATATTCCTAAAGAACATTTATATGCAAATGATTTGGATATCTTTGGCAAGGCTTCATTATTTCAATATATAAACCGCACCACTTCTGAAATGGGAAGTGGCCAACTGGCAGCTTATTTACAATTTCCTGCAGAGATTCAAATGATTTTGCAAAGACAAATTGCAATTAAAGAATTATCAAAAAAAATTGAATGGCGGCAGAGTCTTCAGGCAAAAGGGAAAGAAAAAGAAATTATATTTTTAACCAAAACCCGTTTGGATAAATGGATAGAAGAAACTCCCGTATTTTCACAATTTAAAGCATGGAAATGGTTGCGGTATTTATTACCTGCTATCATAATAAGTACTGTAATGCTGTACATTTTTGATGAGGTTAGTTCAGGTATTTTTTATTTTACACTTTTCATTTTTGCCGCCTTAGCTTATCAAATTAATAAGTATGTAGCGCCTGTTCATGAAAAATTATCAAAAATTGCTGATGAGCTTGAAATACTTTCCCAAAGTATTGATCATATTGAAAGCACAACATTTGAAAGCCCTTTACTGCTTACATTACAATCAGCTTTTTTTCATAATAATAAAAATGCCTCACATGATATTAAAAGCCTTCATAAGTTACTTGATAAACTTGATTTAAGATATAACCTTGTCATCTCTGCGCCTTTAAATATTTTATTGCTTTGGAATCTTCAACAGGTTCTTGATTTGGAAAAATGGAAAAACGATCAGCAAAAAAATATCAATACATGGTTTAAAACATTGGGGCATTTTGAAGCATTAAGCAGTTTTGCATCGCTTCATTTTAATAAACCAGATTGGGTTTTTCCCATTATTCTTTCTGAATATTTTTTTATAGAAGGCAAAGAAATAGGACATCCATTAATACAAAAAACCAAACGTGTAAATAATGATATTGAATTAACACATGATGGCGAACTGATGCTGGTAACAGGTTCTAACATGGCAGGCAAAAGCACTTACCTGAGAAGCATAGGTGTAAATGTTATATTGGCAATGGCGGGTGCGCCCGTATGCGCAAAAATTTTTAAACTATCACATGTGCAAATTGCAAGCAGCATGCGTATAACAGATAATCTTGCTGAAAGCACTTCTACATTTTATGCTGAATTAAAAAAATTAAAAACCATTATTGAAATGGTGAATAAAAGAGAAAGAGTTTTTATTTTATTAGATGAAATTTTAAGAGGAACTAACTCACTTGACAGGCATACGGGATCTGTTGCATTGGTAAAGCAATTAATAAAACATCATGCAGCCGCAATAATCGCCACACACGATCTTGATTTGGCAAAATTAAAAGATGAGTTCCCTGATAATATTATTAATTATCATTTTGACGTGCAAGTAAGCAATGATGAATTGTTTTTTGATTACGTTCTTAAACCCGGAGTTTGCACCAGCCTTAATGCATCTATTTTAATGAAGAAGATTGGAATTGAGTTGTAAGGCCTCCCCAAATCCCTCCAAGGGAGGGACTTGCATAGTCAATGCTGGCACTTTCGAATGTTTCACAATTTGATGAAGAACTCATATCAAGAACAGACATCTAAACATAGTACTTTGTACATATGCTTAATGCCCTCTTCCCCATCCAAACCAATCATTCCCATTAGCAAATAACATTAAAGCAACAAGAAAGACCATTCCGGCAATTTGTGCATATTCCAAAAATTTATCGCTGGGCTTACGGCCGCTAATCATTTCAATTAAAGTAAACAACACATGTCCGCCATCTAATGCTGGTATTGGGAGCAAATTCATAAAAGCAAGTATAATAGAAAAGAAAGCAGTTATTTTCCAGAACGCTTCCCAGTTCCATCCAGAATCAGGAAAGATAGAAGCCATTCCTTTAAAACCTGTAAGCCCTTTATAGGCACCGGTTTGAGGATTTAAGATCAACTTAAATTGTTGAATATAAAAGTTGAGCTGCTCACCTGTTTTTTTAATTCCTGCCGGAAAGGAAGCAAGAAAAGCGTATTTTTTTGTTTCCTGCTTCAGAATACCAAGACTATCTGCCTGGTCTTCATTCACTACATAAAAACCTATTTTTCCTGCAGAATCTACAAGTGCTTTTGTCTGAACAGGTTTACCATTTCTTATAAGAGTAAGCATAATGCTGTCTCCTTTTTTCTTATTCACCAAAGGCGCCATTTCATCAAAAAATTGAACAGGAACTGAATCTACTGCAACAACCTTATCGAAGACCTGCAAGCCTGCCTGTTTTGCATTTACAGAATTTTTATCATTAAGGTCGCCAATTATAATTGGCATCCTTGGCATTAGCAATGTATTACGCTTTCCTTTTTTCTCCACCAATTTTTCGATCATATTCACAGGTAAAGTAATCGTTTGCTCTTTACCATCTCTTACCAATGTAATTTGTTTTCCAAGAATAATTTTCCCGGGAAGATCATTAAAATATTTTATCGGTTCACCATTAACGGTTACTATTTTATCGCCGTTTTTCAAACCAAGGTCATACATCAGGCTATCTGTAATCCAAATGCCGTCTTTTAAATTGGCCATAGGTAATTTTGTATCCCCCCATGTAAACAAAATCATTGCATAAATAAAAAATGCAAGCAACACATTCATAGTAACTCCGCCAAGCATTATGATAAGTCTTTGCCAGGCAGGTTTGCTTCTGAATTCCCATGGTTGCGGCGGTTGTTTCATCTGTTCTTTATCCATGCTTTCATCAACCATTCCTGAAATTTTTACATAGCCTCCCAATGGAAGCCAGCCAATTCCATATTCTGTTTCACCAATTTTTTTCTTTACCAGTGAAAACCATGGATCGAAAAACAAATAAAATTTTTCAACGCGGCATTTAAACCACTTGGCTGTTATGTAGTGCCCAAACTCATGCAGGATTACTAAAATGGAAAGAGAAAAAATTAAATAACCGGCTTGCAAACCTACAGCCGGCCAATTGATTGCTAATATTGTCATAGAATGTATGATGTGATGTAATGTACGATTTACGATGTGTGATGTACGATGTACAATTTTTGAGTTTTCATTTTAATTTACCAAATAAAAATTGCTTCTCCCCTTCGGGGCCGGGGGCTTTTACATATTTATTAATGAAGCGGCGAAATTACGTGCCTCGCCATCGCTTTCAAAATAATCTGTAAGATTTGGCTTTTCTATATAAGTTATTTTCTGCATGGTTTTTTCCACCACTGCGGTTATATCTAAAAATCCTATGCGATTATTTAAAAATGCCCACACAGCAATTTCATTGGCTGCATTCAATACGCAGGGAAGGTTGCCGCCTTTTTGTAAAGCTGCTGAGGCAAGCACAAGGTTCCGAAAAGTTTTAATGTCGGGTTCCTCAAAAGTCAAATTATTTATTTTTTTAAAATCTAACCTGGCATTATCGCTTGCAATACGCTGCGGAAATGTAAGCGCATATTGAATGGGAAGTTTCATATCCGGCAATCCCATTTGCGCTTTTATACTTCCATCTTCAAACTGAACCATACTATGTACAATGCTTTGCGGATGAATGATTACCTGTATTTGCTGAGGCTGAAGATTAAAAAGCCATTTGGCCTCAATCATTTCAAGCCCTTTATTCATAAGGGTTGCAGAGTCAATCGTAATTTTTGCACCCATGTTCCAGTTAGGATGTTGCAGAGCATGATCCCGCTTTACGTTCACCAAAAAATTAGGCTTTTTTCCAAGAAAGGGTCCACCGCTTGCAGTTAAAATTATTTTTTCAATTTTATTTCTTGTTTCTCCTACCAGGCATTGAAATATGGCGGAATGTTCGCTATCCACCGGAATTATAGGAACCCGGTTTTCTACAGCTTTCTTCATTACAATATCACCGGCAACCACTAAAGTTTCTTTATTTGCAAGTGCAATTGCTTTCCCTTTTTCAACTGCTTTTAATGTTGGTTTTAATCCGGCAAAGCCTACAATGCCCGCCAGCATCATATCATAGGTATCAAAATCTGCTGCTTCTTCCAATGCAGATTCACCTGTAAATACTTTTATATTTTTAGAAGTGAGCGCCGATTTTACAGCCTCGTATTTTTTTTCATCACCAATAACAACAGCATTGGGTAAAAATTTAAGTGCTTGTTCTATAAGTAGCTTATCATTAGTTTGCGCCGTTAAAATTTCCACTTCAAATAATTCAGAATTAGCGTCGATAACTTCCAGTGCTTGTGTACCTATGGAACCCGTTGAGCCAAAAATTGCTATTCTTTTTTTATTTGTTTCAGCCATAATTTTCTTTCGTTATAAATCGAACCTGCTAATAATAAGATTATTTCCGCACAACAAGGAAACAGGATTGGCAATTTACTCTAATAATTTTTGTAATGCCGCGTTCACTTTATTAAAATTGAAACGTGCCAATACCTTATTCATCATATCAAGTATTGCATCATTTTGAAGATTACCTATTGAGCCGTCATGTGTATGATTAACTTTTGCATCATAAGTAAAGGCATTATTTTCTACTTCGGCAGCTATTTTTTTATAAGCATCTCTTAAAGGCGTTCCTTGCAAAGCAAGCTTATTCATTTCTTCAACAGTAAATAAGTATTTATATTTTTCATCAGAAAGAATATTGTCCTTTATCCTGATGTTTTCAATCATCAACGTCGCCATTGAAATACAGGAATGCAAATTTTCCAAAGCAGGAATAAGATGTTCTTTCAGCAATTGGAAATCGCGGTGATAGCCTGATGGAAGATTTGCAGACATCAGCATAATCTCATTTGGCAAAGCCTGGATGCGATTGCAATGTGCCCGTATCAATTCAAAAACATCGGGATTTTTTTTATGTGGCATAATGCTGCTTCCGGTTGTTAATTCGTCAGGAAAAGAAATGAAACCAAAGTTCTGATTGAGATAAAGACATGCATCCATGCTTAGTTTGCTGAGTGTTGCAGCAATATTGGCGAGTGCCTGAGCAATGATGCGTTCTGTTTTTCCGCGATTCATTTGCGCATATACCACATTATAATTTAAATCTTCAAAGCCAAGTAATTGAGTAGTTAGTTTTCTGTCAATCGGGAAAGAAGAACCAAAGCCGGCGGCTGAGCCCAATGGATTTTTATTTACAATTTCCCATGCTGCATGTAACAGGATCATATCGTCTACAAGACTTTCTGCATAAGCTCCAAACCAAAGCCCGAATGAGGAAGGCATTGCAAGTTGAAAATGCGTATAGCCAGGCATAAGATAATCCTTATACTTTTCACTTTGCTGAATAAGAAGAGTAAAAAAAATATTTATTTCATTCACAACATCTTCAATTTCCTGTCGTAAATAAAGTTTGATATCAACCAATACCTGGTCGTTTCTCGAGCGGGCGCTATGAATTTTTTTTCCGGCATCCCCGAATTTTTTGGTCAAAATAAATTCAACCTGTGAATGCACATCTTCCACATCTTTATTCAAAACAAATGTTCCGTCCTGGATGTCTTTATAAATTTCTTTAAGGCCTTGTTGTAATTCTTTTAGTTCATCGTCGCTTATCAAACCTGTTGATTGCAACATTTGAATATGGGCTAATGAACCTAAAATATCAAAAGGAGCAAGATATAAATCAAGCTTACGATCTTCGCCAACTGTAAATTTTTCAACTTCTTTTAAAGAAGTAATATTTTTTTGCCAGAGTTTCATTTTTTATTACACGAATTATAAAACACGAACATGCCTGTTGGTCACAAAGGACTCCTTTGGAGCAGACAGGTTACTCGAATGAATTTCTTGTTTGTGAATAATATTTTATTAATTTATTTCTTTCAAACTTAAACAATAATTTGTTACAGGTTTTTTAATAGCTGTACATAATTTTCAATACCATCTTTTATCTCTTCAGTAAAAATATATTCATCGGCACTATGGCTGCGGGCAGAGTCACCCGGACCAATCTTTAAAGAAGGAAAAGGCATCAATGCTCTGTCTGAACAAGTAGGAGAACCATAAGACTCAAGTCCCATCATATTCCCCGCAATTACTAATGGATGTTTTTCTTCAATAAAAGAAGATTTCAATCTTGTGCTCCTTGGATGTACTTCACTATTTATATTTTCATTTATCACTGAAAGTATTTCTTCAAATGTATACAATTCATTTACTCTTATATCCACTACAAAATTGCATTCGGAAGGTACAATATTATGCTCTTTATTTTGTGTACTAACGGAGGTAACTGCTATATGAACAGGGCCAAGAACAGAAGATATTTTTGGAAACTCAAAACTCTTAAGCCATTCAATATCTTTCATTGCTTTGTAAACTGAATTTACGCCTTCGTTACGTGCAGCGTGACCTGCAACTCCATGGGCAGTACAATCCAGCACCAGCAATCCTTTTTCTGCAACTGCCATTTTCATTAATGTGGGTTCACCTACAATTGCGCAATCAATTTTTGGAAGTAAGGAAAGAAGTATTTCAATTCCATTTTGGCCTGATATTTCTTCTTCTGCCGTAGCAGATAAAACTAAATTAAAAGGAAGATCAGAAGAATAATAAAAATAAATAAACACAGAAATTAAAGATACTAATGCACCGCCCGCATCATTACTTCCAAGCCCATATAATTTTTCATCTTTTTCAATAGCATCAAAAGGATTAAGTGTATATCCTTTATTAGGCTTTACTGTATCATGATGAGAATTTAAAAGAATAGTAAATTTCTTTGCATCAAAATATTTATTTACGGCCCAGATATTATTCAAGTAGCGGTTAATTGTGATACCTTTTTTCTGCAAAAATTTTCCAATAATATTTGCAGTTTCATTTTCTTCTTTACTGAATGATGGTGTAACAATTAATTGTTTTAATAAATTAATTGCATCAGAAAATAATTCATCAATATTTTTTAATTCATTCATTGCAAAGAAATTTTCGTTCCGCTTTCCCCATTTATTAAAAGATTCAATTGTGATGAATTGCCAATAATTACTTCTCTTACTCCATTCTTTACAGCATCAAATGCATTATCAATTTTTGGTAAAATACCGGCAAATAATTTTTTATTTTCTTTAAGCTCTTTATAAGTATTTGCATCCAATTGAGTGAGCACAGAATTTTGATCATTCGCATTTTTCAATACACCATCTTTTTCAAAACAATACACCAACTTAACATCATATAATTTTGATAAGTTGATTGATAACACACTGGCCATCGTATCTGCATTGGTATTAAGAATATTGCCTTGCCCATCATGTGTAAGCGGAGATACAACCGGGATCATATTATTATCTAAAAATAATTGCCAGTTATGAGAATTGATATTATCAGCATTTACATCACCAACCCAGCCGTAATCAATTGTTTTCACAGGGCGCTTTTTTGCCGGTAAAACATTAGCGTCGGCACCCGTTAGCCCAATCGCATTGCATTGTAAAGATTGTAATGCTGCAACTATTTTTTTATTCAGCAATCCTGCATATACCATCGTAACTAAATCAATTGTTTCATCATCAGTTATTCTTCTGCCATCAATATAATTGGATTGTATGCCAAGTTTCTCTCCAATAGCTGTTGCAATTTTTCCGCCACCATGTACCAGTATTTTTTTTTCTTTAATCAAGGAAAAATCCTTAAGAAAAAAATGCAGGCTCTTCTTATCATCAATTACATTACCGCCAATTTTTATAATATAAAGCTGCGATCTTTTATCTTCAATTGCACTCATTACATGTCATTTAAAATTTGTGCGAGAACTGCCTGTGCAGCCCACACACGATTCGCTGCCTGCTCAGTTACTATACTATTTGAGCCATCCAGCACTTCATCACTAAGTTCAACATTTCTGCGAACAGGCAAGCAATGCATAATTTTTGCAGCATTTGTTACAGCAAGCTTTTGATTGGTAAGCATCCAATTCTTTTCAACAGAAAGTCTTTTTCCATAATCATTATAACTGCTCCAGTTTTTTACATAAATAAAATCTGAATCTTTTAGCGCTTGTGCCTGGTCGTTAGTAACCCTTACACCTGATGTAAAATTTTTATCCAGTTCATAACCTGCCGGGTGAGTTATTATAAAATCGCAACTATCCCAAGCTGTTATCCATTCACAAAAACTATTTGCAACACATTGCGGCAAAGGTTTTACATGAGGCGCCCATGATAGCACCACTTTAGGTTTTGTTTTATTTTGTATGGGAAGGCAATCGGTAATGGTTATAATATCTGTAAGGCTTTGCAAAGGATGCAAGGTTGCACTTTCCAAACTGATTACAGGAATGTTAGCATGTTTTATAAACTGATTCATTACATATTCACTATAATCTTCTTCCCTGTTTTTCAAAGAAGGAAATGTTCGAATGCCCAATATGTCGAAATAACGGCCAAGGATAGGTGCAGCATCTTTTACATGTTCAACAGTTGATCCATTCATTACAGCGCCATCTTCAAATTCAAGCGACCAGCCATCCTGTGAAGCATTAAAAACAACTACTTCCATGCCGAGATTTTGTGCCGCAATTTGCGTACTCAGCCGTGTACGCATGCTTGGATTCAGAAATAACAAGCCAATCCTTTTTCCTTTTCCCAAACCCTGTAGCATAAAAGGATTTTTCCTAAAATCCTTGGCTGAATTGATAAGCTCTTCTATGTTTCCCGCATCTTTTACTGAAAGAAAGTTTGTCAATTTTTTTCTATAATTAAGCGGCAAATATATAATTATTAAAAGATTGATTATGATAACTCGGTTTCGAATATTTTTTTTGAAAGAACAGCAACTTCTTCCCGCAAAGCGATTAAAAATTTATCTGCTTCATTTTTTGTTAAAGCAAGAGAAGGTAACAATCTTATCACATTAGGCTTTGCTTCTCCAGTAAAAATTTTATGCTTTAATAAAAGATTTTTTTTCAAATCTTTTAATTCTGGTGGAACATCAAACCCAATCATAAGTCCCCTGCCACGAACATTTTTTAATTCTTTTATTTTTTCAATTTCTGAAAAAATATAATCGCCCACTTCCTGCGCGTTACGCATCAAATTTTCTTTTTCAATTACTTCCAGCACTGCAAGAGCTGCAGCACATGCGAGATGGTTACCACCGAAAGTAGTACCCAGCATAAAATGTTTTGCCTGAAATATTGGACCAATTGAAATGCCGGCAACAGGAAAACCATTGCCCATGCCTTTGGCCATTGTATAAATATCTGCGTCTACACCTGCAAAATCGTGTGAATAAAATTTTCCGGTTCTTCCATATCCGCATTGAACAGCATCTGCAATAAATACAGACCCATATTCATTGCATTTTTTTCGAATGAGTTGCAAAAAAGATTCACTGGCAACATTTATTCCACCAACACCCTGTATGCCTTCAACAATTACTGCACAAACTTCATTGCCTGCTTTTGCAAAATAATCAGCAAGTATTTCTTCATCGTTGAATGGAAGAAAAACAACGTTTTCAGTTTCGTTAACCGGAGCAACAATTGATGGATTATCTGTTACAGCAACCGCCAATGAAGTGCGGCCATGAAAAGCTTTTGAAAAAGAAATTATTTTTTTGCGGCCGTTATGAAAGGATGCAAGCTTTAAAGCATTCTCATTTGCTTCTGCACCTGAATTACAAAGAAACAACTGGTAATTATTTTTACCTGAAACAACACCGAGTTTATCAGCCAGCCTTTGTTGAATAGGAATTTTTATTGAGTTGGAGTAAAATGCTATCCGCTTAAGTTGATCTTCAATTTTTTCAACCCAATAAGAATGTGTATGCCCAATGCTTATTACTGCATGGCCTCCATACATATCTAGATATTCTATTTCTTTATCATCCCAAATATAAGACCCTTTTGCTTTTACAATGCTGATATCGTTAATTGGATAAACATCAAATAAGGTCATAAGTTATGAGTTGTGGGTTATGAGTGAGACGTTATGCACTTTTAAAAATAATTTGCTTTTAGTTTCAAACCAGCCGTTTCATCAAGACCAAACATAAGATTCATATTTTGAACTGCCTGGCCGCTGGCGCCTTTCAATAAATTATCTATAGTTGAATGAATAACGAGGTTATCATCTTCCTTCTCAAGATGAATAAAACAGTTATTGGTGTTAACTGATTGCTTTAAAAAAATTGGGTC
Organism: Chitinophagales bacterium; assembly: GCA_038244655.1. GTDB lineage: Bacteria > Bacteroidota > Bacteroidia > Chitinophagales > Chitinophagaceae > Ginsengibacter. The sequence continues at coordinate 127,221 of JBBRTG010000008.1, read as the reverse complement.
AAGACTTAGTTTTACAAACGCATGTTCTTTGTAAAATTCTTTATAAGCTGCATATATTTCATCAAGTCTTATCAAACATTTTAATTGAGAAGTAATAAATATTCCTCTGGTAAAATCGCCACGCCAGGGAACAAAATGAACAGAAGCAAGATCTCCTGATAAAGAAAACAACGATTCATTAATTTCATCAAGATGCTGGTGTGTAAGGGTTTTATATGCCTGGACATTATTTTCACGCCATGAAAAATGAGAGGTTGTTGAAAGCGTTTGCCCGGCACCGGTAGAACCTGTAATGCCTGTTGTATATACATCCTGTAGCAAATTCATTTTTGCAAGCGGTAAAAGCCCAAGCTCTATTGCAGTTGCAAAACAACCGGGGTTTGCAATATTATCTGCAGATTTTATTTGTTCCTTATTAATTTCCGGAAGGCCGTAAACGAATTGGCGATTGCCGATTACCGATTGCCGGTTGAGGCGGAAATCCTGTGAAAGTGAAATAATTTTTATATGGTTTGGAATTACATTTTCTTCAAGGAATTTTTTTGAATCTCCATGCCCAACACATAAAAAAAGCACATCAATATCTTCGCGTGTTTCACTCGAAAATTGTAATTCAGTTTCATCTATTAAATCCTGGTGAACAGTGTGCAAAGCCTTACCTGCATTACTTTTACTATGAACATAAATTAACTCAATTGAAGGATGGTTAACTAGTAACCTAATCAATTCACCACCAGTATAACCGGCGCCACCAATAATGCCTGTCCTGATTTTACTGTTCATCTGAGGTATTTTTTACAGCATGATAAATCGCTGTCTGATTACCAAAAATTTTACTAAATCCTCTTACATCATCGCCGCTCCATCCTCTATTCATTTCGCCATATTTACCAAATTTACTACTCATCAAATCAAAGGGCGATTCAATCCCTGTAACCTGATAACGATAAGGCATCAGTTGTACAAAAACATCACCCGTTACCTGTTGTTGAGAAGATTGTAAAAACGATTCAATATCTCTCATAACGGGGTCGAGTACCTGCCCTTCGTGTAACCAGTTACCATAGAAATCTGCGAGCTGGCTTTTAATATTTAATTGCCATTTTGTAAGCACATGTTTTTCTAAAGCATGATGTGCTTTAATGATAATCATTGGAGCAGCAGCCTCAAAACCTACACGGCCTTTAATACCGATAATTGTATCGCCAACATGCACGTCACGGCCTATTGCATAAGGACCGGCAATGGTTTGCAAATATTGAATGGCTTCAACAGGATGTTTAAATTTTTTTTCATTAATCTCGAACAGGTTCCCTTTTTCAAAATGCAATTTTACTTCCTGAGGATTGTTATTACTAAGTTGTGTGGGCCATGCTTTTTCGGGTATCATGCCGTTAGATAATAACGTTTCTTTACCGCCAACGCTTGTTCCCCAAAGGCCTTTATTAATAGAGTAAGCCGACTTTTCGAAATTCATTTTTACTCCTTTCGATTTGAGGTAATCAATTTCCTGTTGTCTTGATAATTCCATATCCCGGATGGGCGTAATGATTTCAACACCGGGAATCAATATGTGAAAAATCATATCGAACCTTACCTGGTCATTTCCCGCACCGGTGCTTCCATGGGCCACTGCATCAGCATTTAATTTTTTTACATGCTCTGCAATATGCAGCGCCTGCGACAATCTCTCTGCGCTTACGCTTAAAGGATAGGTATTATTTTTTAAAACATTTCCATAAATCAAATACTTTATAATAGTATCATAATAATCTTTAATTGCGTCTATGCATGTATGTGATGTAACGCCTAATGCTTTTGCTTGCTTTTCAATTTCATCCAATTCTTGTTTAGAAAAACCACCAGTATTTACAATGATGCTATGAACTTCATATTTCATTTCATTTGTAAAATACTTTACACAATATGAAGTATCGAGGCCGCCACTAAAACCAAGAACTACTTTTTTATTTACCAATTCTAAAAATTTACAGGTTGAATAAAATGCTAAAAAAAGATTTTTGCTTATCTCCTTTCATTCTTTTTAAAAATTTAAGGAGCCTGCTTTGTTTAATACGCATGAACCTTTCATACAGTTTCGATTTTTTCTTGAACTCTGTTGCAGTTTCTTCCGGTTCATAATGATCTTTAGGATCATAAAGCATGGCAGTGCACATACAATTTTTTCTGTCCTTACTTATGAGTATATCGTAATTGACACAGCTTTTACAACCTGCCCAAAAATTTTCATCATCAGTAAGTTCAGAGTACGTTACCGGTTCGTAACCCAGGTCGCTGTTAATTTTCATTACAGCAAGCCCGGTGGTAAGCCCGAATATTTTAGCATGCGGATATTTCTCACGGGAGAGTGCGAAAATTTTTCTTTTAATACTTTTAGCAATCCCTGTTTTCCTAAATTCAGGCGATACAATCAGCCCGCTGTTTGCTACAAATTTTTCATGTTCCCATGCTTCAATGTAGCAAAAGCCAACCCATGCGTTATCTTCTGTAACAGCAATGACTGCTTTGCCTTCCATTATTTTTTGTTCTATATATTCTGTAGATCGTTTTGCAATACCTGTTCCTCTTGCCTGTGCTGAGGAAGCCATTTCATCAGTAATAGTTGATGCGTGTATTATATCTTTAGAAATTGCAACACGAACAATAATTTTTGATTGTTCCAATTTTGCAAAAAAATTTAATTATGAAAAAAAAGAATGAGCGTGGGGATTTTTTTTCACTGATAGGGGCGTTGTCAACTGCTCGGCCTATCAGCATCCACGTCGTAAAAGATGTACCGTTACCGGGGAAAAGAAATTATATGGATTATTTTTTTTCAAGACTTGTTCTTATAATTTTAAAACATTGAAGAGCAAAAATAATATATTAATTATTATGGAAAGTTATTTTATGAAAATATTTTGTTAGAAGTGTCTGACTACTTGAATTGGCCTAACAGCTTCCATAATTTTGTATCGGTCAGACGGGGACAGTCAGACTGCTTTTCACCCATGGTTGCAAGGCATCTGCAAGCTGCCTGTCGTTACTTAAACGCGGCACTTTGTTTTGACCGCCGAGTTTACCGACGCTCTTCATATAATTGATAAAAGCATTTTTTTGCAATGGTGTTATTTTCAAAGGCTGTAAAATATTCCCCTTGATAAGATCATTATAATAAATATTTTTTTTACGCAGGTTATCATCAAGCTCCTTTGCAAACTTTTTCATGTTTGTTGGAAAGTTTTCAAATTCAATAAACCATTCATGAAAACTCTTTTCACCACTTTTAGCAATTCTTGGCGCAACTGTAAATTCTGTAATTGTTACATTCTCGGCATCCGCTACTTTTGATAATGCTTCTTCAACTTCTTCTCCTATTACATGTTCGCCAAAAGCTGAAATAAAATGTTTTACTCTTCCCGTTACAACAATGCGATAAGGATTTAGCGAAACAAATTTTATTGTATCTCCTAAATTATATGCCCACAAACCTGCATTGCTACTTATTATCAGCACATAGCTCTCATTCAACTTCACATCATTTAAAGTTAATCTCGTTGGATTATCATTAAGAATTTCAGTAACGGGTACAAATTCATAAAAAATTCCGCTGGCTGTATTCAACAATAAACCTTCTTCTTTCTGGCTGTCCTGGAATGCAAAAAATCCTTCGCTTGCCGGAAACAATTCTATGGTATCAATCTTTTTTCCAATACTTTCAAAAAGTTTTGCTTTATAAGGTTCAAAGTTTACACCACCTTGTACCATTACGCTGAAATCCGGAAAAATATCTTTTATTTTTTTGCCCGTCTTTTTTATCAATGCATCAAAATACATTTGCATCCATGGGGGAATACCACTAATCAATGTCATCTTTTCATTGATAGTTTCTTCCACAATTTTTTCAAGTTTCTTCTCCCAATCATCAATACAATTGGTTTCAAATGTTGGCAATTGATTTGCCCGCAAATAGCGTGGAATATGATGGTTTACGATTCCGCTTAATCTGCCTGTAGGAATTCCACCTACTCTTTCCAATTCCGGTGAGCCGCTCAGGAATATCATTTTCCCATTTGCAAATTGTGTATTTCCTTTTTCTGCCATATAACAAAGCAGTGCGTTTCTTGCCGTGTTAATATGGTTGCCAATCGAATCTTTTGAAATAGGAATGTATTTAATTCCACTTGTTGTGCCACTGGTTTTTGCAAAATAAATAGGAAGCCCCTTCCACAAAATATTATGCTTTCCCTGTTTTATTTTATCAATGTATTTATGAAAATCTTCATAATCTCTTATAGGAACATTGTTTACAAAATCAGCGTGGTTTTTAATTGTATCAAAATTGTGTTCTTTACCAAATTCAGTTTTGATTGCTGTTTTAATAAGCGATTGAAGAATATGTTCCTGGTCAGTAACTGCAGTAAGCATAGATTTGCGAATCTGCTTATGAATATAAATGGCAAATGGCTTTGCCAGGAAGGATTTTATTTTCATTTTAAAAGCTAATCGTTAAGGGCGCAAATTACATAGAAATGATTGAAAGTATGTTACCATAAATATAAGTTTCCGATAGCGTAAACAGAAATTTTGCAGAAATATTTTACTGGATTTCAATTACAATTGCATGGCCACTCTTTATCAAGATCAATGCAGGTAATAACCACAAGCCCATCATCTTCAGGCGCTACTACCACTCTTAAATGCTCGTTTCTATTGTCGTATCCTTCTAATGCATACGTTTCATCTCCTTTGCTGCCTTTTCCGCTTTTTGAATAATTAACATTACCATCATGAATGATTTGTTTTATTTCTTCAGAAGTAATATGCCGGCAGTCCATGCGGCATCTGGCATGTTTGGTTAAAATAAGGTGATTTGTATTGCGAAATAAATCGCCCCTGGAAGAAGATATAGCAGAATGATTTTTATTTTTAAACCAGATGGCAAAAATTATCAATACTATTAAAGCCAGAAAAATGAAAATATTTTTTTTCATGAATCAAAAATATAATTTCAGAAAACGCTAAGGCATTTTCTATTGCCTGATGTGCTTATGAGTTATTTTACTGCCATTACTAAAATTGAAATTGTCAAAATACCAAGAAGGGAAAAAGCAATTGTTCTTATCCAATTGGTTGAAAGCAGCAGTTTAATTTTTGCTTCATCATATCCTGTGTTTGCCATATCTGACTGAAGTTTCCGTTGCCACTTAACTGTTGAGATGAAAGCTATAATGTTTAAAACTAACGAGGCCGTAGCTTCAGTATTTGTCATAAAATCAGGACGAATAAACATTAAAAAGATACTTAAAATAAACATTAACATGCCCGGTAGAATTGCCGGAATAAGAGCTGCTTTGTTATTGGCAATAATGTAACTTTTGAAATTCTCTTTACCAACAAAAGGATAAGTGCCATAATGTTGCATTTGCAAAGAAGTCATGTTGCCGGCATTGTAAGCAGCAAGGAATGTGTAAACGGCGTAAATAATTAATCCCATAATAATTTTTTAAATATTATAATTTAAAATTCATCTCTATCCAGCTTTTAAGGCTTAACAGATTTGGAAATTCTTTCCTTGTTAACTCCACATCTTCCTTTGGAAAAAAACTTTTTTCATTCATCCACTTAAACATTTTATATAAATTTTCCCCCAAGAATAATCTTGTTATGAGCACAGGTAATTTTTTATATTCTATTTGCTTGTTCAGCACAATAGAAAATGTATCAGCTACTTCCTGGGTGCTCAATTGTTCTGTTGCCAATGGAATTGTTTTACCCAAATACATATCCCTGTTCTGAAATATCTTTGCAGCGGCTTTGCCAATATCCTCTGCTGCTATATATTGTTGTATGGTATTTCTGTTAATTGGTTGTACAAGTTTTCGTTTTAGTATTCCTTTTTTTACCTGAGTTATTAAAAAATTTTCATACAATGAAGTAGGCCTGATAATGGTAAAAGGTAATTCTGTTTGTCTAATATGGTTTTCAATTTTGAATTTACTATCTATATGCGGGACTCCTGTATTTAAGTTAGCCCCAAATACTGATGAATACAAGAAATGCTTTACATCAAACTCTTTCGCAAGTGTTGCTAATGTAATCCCCTGGTTAATTTCTTTTTCAATCCCATTTTCAAAAGTTTGCACGCTGAATATTCCATATACATCTTTCAAATGTTCACGGTAAGTATCGGCATTATTTAAATCGCCTTTTACAAGCTGGATATTTAGCTTTTTTAAATTGAGTGCTTTTGGAGAATCCGGATTTCTTGTAAGCACTTTTACTATAAAGCCTTGCTGCAATAAATTTCTTGCAACTGCACCACCCTGTTTGCCAGTTCCGCCTGTTACAAAAATTATTTTATTATTTGTCATAGTTCTTTTTATCTTATTATAATTGTTTTGGAAGTAGCCTTGCTTACAAAAATAAGTATCGCTGCCGTCATTAGCAATTAGCTTTCAGCAATAAAAAAAATTTGAAATTTACACTGTCATTTTTATTCTTAATATGACATTAGTTAATTTTGCATTTATGTCTTCCGCTAAAACAGTTGCATTACATACTTTGGGCTGTAAGCTTAATTATTCTGAAACATCTTCAATGGCAAGACTGCTGGAAAATGATGGTTTTGTGAAAAAAGATTTTACTGAAGAAGCTGATGTGTATGTAATCAATACCTGTTCGGTTACTGAGAATGCAGATAAAGAATGCAGGCAGCTTGTAAGAAGAATACAACGCAAGGCACCAAAAGCAATGGTAGTAATTACGGGTTGCTATGCACAATTAAAACCAAAAGAAATAGCCGCTATTGATGGTGTTGATTTGGTATTAGGCGCTGCTGAAAAATTTAATATTGCCAGCCATCTTCAACAATTAACTAAAGGCGATAGCGCTAAAATATGCAGTTGCGATATTGAAGAAGTCAACGGGTTTCATTCTTCTTTTTCAATTAATAGTCGCACCCGAACTTTTTTAAAAGTACAGGATGGATGCGACTATAATTGCTCGTTTTGCACCATACCGATGGCCCGGGGGAAAAGCAGGAGCAACACTATTGAAAATGTTTTATCAGAAATAAAAAAAATTAAAGACGCTGGTGTAAAAGAAATTGTATTAACAGGAATTAACCTTGGCGATTTTGGCAAAGATGATATTGGTAAAAAGAGAGATGAGGATTTTTATGAATTGCTGCAAGCTATAAATAATTACGACGGAGTGGAACGCTATCGCATCTCATCGATTGAACCGAATCTTTTATCCAATCGCATAATTGAGCTGATAGCTGCAAGCAAAAAAATAATGCCTCATTTTCATATTCCTTTACAAAGTGGCAGCAATAAAATTCTTGCGTTTATGCGTAGGCGTTATAAAAAAGAATTGTATTCTGAAAAAATTTCTTTAATAAAAAAACTCATGCCGCATTGTTGCATAGGTGTTGATGTAATTACAGGTTTCCCCGGGGAAATTGATGATGACTTTAACGAGACTGTAAATTTTTTAAAAGAAATGGACGTTTCTTATTTTCATGTATTCACTTATTCTGAAAGAGCAAATACTTATGCACTCAATATTAAACCGGTAATACCTGTAAATATTAGAAACCAGCGTACAAAAATTTTACGTAACTTATCTTATAAAAAATTACAGGAATTCACATTACAACATACCGGCGAAACAAGGCAGGTTTTGTTTGAAGGTCAAAACAAAAATGCATGCCTGCCGGACACGCAGGGCATGATGGAGGGTTATACTGATAACTATATTAAAATTACCTTACCTTATAAAGCAGCGTGGGTTAATAATATTATTGATTTTACCATCTGATGAAAACTTTTTTAGTTACCATACAATTTACATTTCAGGATGATTTCATGAGCTATGTACCTGAACACCGCACCTACATTAATATGCTTATAAATACTAACGTAATTGAAAGTTATGCAGTAAGCATGGAAACACATCGCTCATGGATTATTATTAATGCAACTTCAAAAGATGAGGTGGAACAAATTCTTGTAAAATCTTCTTTATATAAATCCTGGATTTATGAAATTGATGAATTTTTTGTGTATGACGGGCAAACTTTCAGATTGCCGAGGCTTCAATTAAATTAATCTTTTCGAATACCACGAATTATATGCACTAATTACTCGAATTAATATAGGGCATTTTTATTACAAGGTCTTCTATCAATCCAATCTGCATTTCATTTATTTTCTTTTTTGCTTCATCAATCGCAAACCAGGCGGCTTTATCTACTTCGGGAAAGCTTTGATATCTTCCCGAGCGTGGTGGCCATTCCATTTCAAAATAATTTGATGTAATGTTTGCAGCATCAATATCCTGTTCAAGCGCCCAGGCAAATACTGTTTTTCCTCCTTTTTGTTGAATGGGTTTTAATTCTACAAATTCACCCGAAATTTTTATCCTGGTTTCTTCAAAAAATTCTCTTATCGCTGCATGCAAGGGTTGTTCGTCTTCATCAAACTCACCTTTCGGAATTGACCAGGCTCCTTCATCTTTATTTTTCCAGTAAGGGCCGCCGGGATGTACCAAAAAAATTTCCGGAGTATTAGTAATTCTTCTATACAACATTAATCCTGCACTTTGTTTTTTAGTCATGGTCAAGGTATTTTGATATTTGAAATGTAAATTCTTTTTTTTTCATTTACATTAGAGTTAGCGTAATAAGGCAGGAATTCTTTAAATTGTGTTAAATACTTTTTACGTAATAATCTCCGCAAAATAGTTGCGTATATACATCACTGATATTATTGAACCGTAAACAACTATGATACATCAAAAAAAAATACTCGTTATCATTTTTATTATTGCAGCGGGATTCATTTCCTGTAAAAAAAATAAAAATGTAATAACGCCACCGCCTACAGATTCTACTACCGCTGCCAAAAAAGTTAAAGACTCTACATTGCTAATAGCAAAAGATTTTTATTTATGGTACAGCCAAATTCCCTCTGCTTTTAATGCACAAAATTATGAAGACCCTGCTGCAATAATGATAGCTTTGAGAGAATACAGCATGGAACCAGGATTTAATGCGCCTGTTGACAGGTGGAGCTTTGGAATTAAAAAAGCTGACTGGAACCAATTAAGCGGCGGTATTGGAGATGCTAATAATATCCTCGGCGCTAATGGGGATTTTGGATTGAATGTATTTTTTAGAGTCGAAGGCGATTTGAGAGTAAAGCTGGTTGAAAGGCTTGCCCCCGCAGGGCTTGCAGGAATTAAACGCGGCTGGCGCATTACAAAAATTAATGGCAATACTAACATTACTACATCCAATTCTGACTTTATTGTTAATGCTGTTTTTTCAAGCAGTAGCTCCACCTTTACATTTTTAAAACCCGATGGCACATCGGTTGATATAACATTGACTGCGGCTCTTTACCCGCAGCAACCCGTATATCTTGATACAGTTTACAACATTGGTGCAAAAACAATTGGCTATATGGTATTCAATTCTTTTTTAGGAGATACCAGTTCTATTTTTAATGAATTTGCAAGAGTTATGAATCATTTTTCATCAAGCAATGTAACTGACCTTGTAATTGATTTACGGTATAATGGCGGCGGTTATGTTTCAGTACAGCAAAAACTTGCCGATTATCTTGCTCCTTCATCTGCCAATGGCGGTGTTATGATGAAAGAAACCTATAATGATAAGCACCAGGTTTATAACACCACGCTCTATTTTAATAAAACAGGCCCTTTGCATCCCAATCATATTTTATTTATTGTTACCCAAAGCACAGCCTCGGCAAGTGAATTGCTGATAAATAATCTGAAACCATATATGGATGTAAAGATTATAGGCCCATCCCATACAGATGGAAAGCCTGTAGGATTTTTCCCTATACCTGTTGGAGATTGGTATGTATTTCCAATCTCATTCAGATCAACAAATAGTAATAATGCAGGAAATTATTTTAACGGTTTACCGGTTGATAGCCAGGTGGCAGACGGGCTTGATAAAAATTGGGGTGATCCAACAGAGTCGTCTCTTGCCAAAGCTATTAAGTATATTACCACCGGTACATTCATCGCACAACGAGTGGAGAGCTATGAACAAGATGCTGCTGTTAGCACCGCCAATCGCATGCTTGATAAAACATCATTTAAAGGAAGTGTAGATACAAGAGGAATGAAATAGGAAATAAGATTTTAATCCTTTATCAGAGCAATTAAGGGTATTCGATTTTCTTGATTTTATAATCTGAAGTAATAATTTTATCAGCAAGCTCCATCAGCGTTACAATAAAGATTTTCTGCCAATATTATTTCCAACAACCGTCTATATTATGTCTTGTATTTAAATTGGTTGTCCAGGTATTAGGTGCAAAAAACATTGCGCATATAGTACGAGTCCAATTGTAATGATCATATAATGTAGCTTCTTTATAATTTACTTTTACATGCTGCCCAAATGCTATAACCGGGATTTGGTTTGTTCCTGTACCATCATTTTCATCAAAATAAACTACAAAGATGCTGTTATGAGTGCTGCACCATTCTGCCAATACGGACAAGTGTGTCTTTAACCATTGATCTCCTGTTAAAACACTTCCATCGTGCATGTCATCTATTAAATTCGGAGTTATACATACCACATTTTCAAGTTTTGAATAATCAGCAGGAAAACTTGCAAAGGTTTTATTTCTGGAAACCGGAACATTTGCAAAAACAGTAATAGGATTATGTTTTTCTACATAATAACCAGATTGGCATATTGTGCTGCCCGATGAAGGAAGCCCTTCGCTGTACCATGCAAATGATTTACGTGCAATGCTTAAGTTTGTATAGAGATTTGATGTAGTAAGAGTTGTTGTATTAATGCAATTATCATTAGTAATACCATTAGGTTGCCCTGCAAAAAAATCTACATAATTTGGATAACTTGGATGGGTTATGGCAAACATATTAGTGAATAAAGTGCCCTTTGCAATAAGAGAATTAATATAGGGAGCATTAGGGCTTCCAACAATACTGCTGTATTTTTTGTTTTCAAACCAAACAAATATAATATGGTCTGGGTGTACAAAGGTTTTATTAGAATGCCCTGATATGGCCGGCTTTTCATTTTGGGAATGTATAGCTTCTGCATACTTATTTTGGGAATGTAGATCTTCCACATATTGTTTACAACTTAAGAAAGGAAAGATCAGAAATAAGAGATAGATTTTGATTTTAGGATATAGGAACATAAAAATAATAATTATCCCTATTGGGAACAAACTCCATGCCTAAGGCTCGCTATGTGCTATACAATAAATTTTTGAAAGCAATTATAACATCAGGGATAAACGTAAATAGATTTTAAAATTTTTGGAAATATTTTTAACTCATATTAAGCATTTTATAAATGCAATCCATAACTTAAGAGCCATTCTCTTTATTAAAAAATTAGCCAAATGGGCATACCGAATCTAATAAACATTCAATAACTTATAACTTAGTACATTGCAGCCTTAATTCTTTCCCGTGAAAACTTTTCTGCCGATCTATCAAAAGCATCTTTATTTCATGCAGGGCATGTTATTATTAATTTACTAAAATAAAAATCAATGAAACGAATCTTCGCAATTATTACAGCAGGCGTAATTTTATTCTTTTCTTCCTGCAACAGCAATGGAAAAGAAACGGAAGCAACAACAACTGACAGCACCACTACTACCACTGCCGGAGTTGACACCACCACTGTTGCCGAGCCCGCTTTTACTCCGTTCAAGGTATTTATGGTTCATCACCATGTAAAGAACTTTGATACCTGGAAAGCTGCTTACATGGCACATGATTCTATGAGGCAGGCTTATGGTATAACTCATTATGTTATTGGCCGGGAACTTGGTGATTCCAATATGGTGATGGTGATTGATAAAATGAATGATGAAAAAAGAGCAAAAGAATTTGCCGGGCTTCCTAAACTGAAAGAAGCCATGCAGAAAGCAGGGGTAAACAGTGCGCCAATATTTTCGTATGTGAATGTAATTCGAAACGATGATTCAAAGATTGATCAGAAGGATCGTATAATGATTGCACATAAGGTAAAGGATTTTGATACCTGGCTAAAAGCTTATGACGGTGAAGGTAAAGCAACAAGAGAAGCAAACGGTATGATAGACAGGGGCATGGCACGGGGTATAGATGATTCCAATATGGTATATATAGTATTTGCTGTTACTGATATGGCAAAAGCAAAAGCAAGAGCTGCTTCTCCCGAATTGAAAAAAATCATGATGGACGCCGGCGTTATGGGCCAGCCAAAGGTTTACTTTTATAAACTGGTTGAATAAAAATATTAAACCACCTCTTGCACCTTCTTTGAAAAAACAAGGTTATGCAAGCAAGCAGAAAGCCGTTACTGATTTACCAGTAATGGCTTCGCTTTTATAAACATTTTTTGTGTGTTCTTATGCTGCTTTGGCAATTTGAATATTTGCTATTAGCTTAATATCCTCGCCCAATGCAAGGCCACCGGTTTCGGTTAATGAATTGTAGGTTAATCCAAATTCTTTACGGTTAATTTTCCCGGTAACTTCAAAGCCATGCTTGGTATTCCCCATTTGATCTTTTTCTGATCCTCCATATTCCACATCAAGCTCAACAGGCTTTGTAACACCTTTCATGGTAAGGTTGCCTTTTAATTTATACTCGTCCCCGTTCCTTTTTGAAAAGGAAGTAGATTCAAAATCGATTACAGGATATTTTTCTGCATCAAAAAAATCGCCGTTCTTTAAATGCTCATCACGCATTTGCTGGTTAGTGTCAATGCTGTTCACATCCATTGTGAAATGGATATTGGCATTGGTAAAATCATCATCTGATGAAATAACTTCGCCATTAAATTTTTTAAAAGAACCTGTAACTGTTGAAATCACCAGGTGCTTTACTTTGAACTGCACTTCTGAGTGCATTGGATCTATTGACCATTTTGTTGTTTGCATATAATTTATTTTTTAAAATTTATTTGTTTGAGAACACAAAGATACCTACTTTTACTATACAAAATATAGTACTATACATTTATATAGCACTGTATTAAAAGAAAGTAAAATGCCAAAAGTTAGTAAGCCAAAGGAAAAAAACCTGGGAGAATGCACCAAGGCAATGCTTCCGGTAAGGGATGCGCTGGATATATTAAGCGGGAAATGGAAGCTGCATATTATTATATCGCTCTCTTTCGGTAACAAACGCTTTAGCCAGATGGCCAAAGAAATACCGGGAATAACGGATAAAATGCTTTCCAAAGAGCTGCGGGAGTTGGAAATGAACCAGCTTGTTAAAAGGACGGTGTACGATGCCGTGCCCGTAATCGTAGAATACTCCATGACGCCATACGGCAAAACTTTAGAAAAATTAATTGATGAGCTGCAATCCTGGGGAAGCAAGCACAGGAAAAGGATTTTGGTGAAAGGGAAGTAAATAATCAGGTCTCACTTTATAATATTTTAAAGCCATTTATCTGCTTAAAACGAGGCTTCATAAAATAACCAAAGGTTTACAGGCTTAAGTATTTATCTTGATATAAGATTTGCAGCCCCGTCAAATTGTAGGATCAAAATACTTCTACATGAAAAAATTAATTCTTCTTTTAATCATTGCCTTTGTTTTTGTGACGGGCTTTAATAAACATCGCCTGCTTTCTCGTTCCAAAAAATATGAAGTAAAAAAGGCTGCTGATCCAAAGCCTGTATTGTTTGCCGAAAATATAATTTCAACAAAAGATGATGAGTTTGGCGAAACATTTTCGCCTGACGGAAACACTTGCTACTTCTGCATGAAATCCCCCTCAACTATTTCAAGCAATATAATAGTGATCTGTGTTTCTCATTTTAAGAACAATCAGTGGAGCCAGCCTGAGATTGTTTCTTTCTCGGGAAATTATTGGGATTTTAATCCTTGCATTTCGCCCGATGGCCAAAAACTCTTTTTCATTTCCCTCAGGCCTGTCGGTGGCAAAAAGAAAAATGATACAGACATATGGATGTGTAAAAAAAACGGTGATGTATGGAGCGAGCCAAAAAATATCGGCGCCCCTGTGAACACAAATGGTTGGGAATTGGGATGCTCTGTTGCTACAGATAGAACATTGTATTTCAGCACAACAGGAATTTCCGGCAATCCTGATTTATACAAATCAAAATTTACAGATGGAAAATATCAACAACCTGAAAGCCTCGGCGATTCAGTGAATAGTGTATATGGAGAAACTGATCCGTTTATCGCGCCCGATCAAAGTTATATTTTGTTTGCTTCGCAGGGAAGACCTGATGGAATGAGCGATGCAGGCGCAAGCATTAGCTACGCGCGCGGGGATTTGTACATAAGTTTTTTTAAAGATGGTAAATGGACCAAAGCAAAAAATTTAGGACCCGCCATTAATTCTAACGCAGAAGAATCAAACCCGTGGGTTTCGCATGATGGCACAACATTGTATTTCACAAGCGAAAGAAATTTTGTTACCATTCCCATGAAACAAAAATTAAATTATAGTTCCCTGGAAGAGCAATTGAACAAAACCGGAAATGGTTTGGGAGATATCTACCAGGTACCCATAAACGCAGTTATGGAATTAAGCCGCTAAAAACATTATCGTGAATAAAAAAATTATTTTACCTGTTGTTTTTACCTGTGCTCTACTTACAGCACTGGCAACACCACATCCTCCCAAACGCTTATCAAAAATTTATCCTTACACCCATAAAGGTGTGCTAAATAATCCGACCCTTTTTGGCGAGGGAATTATTACCACTAAAGATGATGAGTTTGGCGGCACATTTACTAATGATGGCAAAACCTGTTATTTCAGTAAAAGTGTTTTAAGATTTTATCTTGATGTTATTTGTTATTCGGAATTTAAAAATGGCAAATGGCAAAAGCCGCAGGTAGCACCATTCTCAGGACAATACAGGGATTTCGATCCTGTACTTTCGCCCGATGGAACTAAAATGCTGTTTACATCCAATCGTCCTGTTGATGGTAAATTAAAAACAGATTATGATATCTGGATGGTAAAAAAAACAGGAAACAATAAATGGAGCGATCCGGAACATCTTGATACGGTTATTAACAGCTCTTATGACGAGCACTTTGCATCGATTGCTTCAAATGGAAATATATATTTTAGTTCAAACAGGCCCGGAGCAATAGGTGGCGAAGGCGATGCGGATTTATATAGCTCAAAATTTATAAACGGAAAATATACAGCCGCTGAACATCTGGTTGATTCAGTAAGTTCAACCTCTGTAGAACTGGATTGCATTATTGCACCCGATGAAAGTTTTTTATTAATGGGCGCTTACGGAAGAAAAGATGGCTATGGCAATTATGACATTTTTATCAGTAAAAAAGTAAATGGTAAATGGACAGCATCTAAAAACCTGGGGCCTAAAGTGAATTCCAGGTTCAGGGATTACAGCCCAAGAATTTCGCCCGACGGAAAATATCTTTTCTTCACCAGTGAAAAAGATTTTTCCGCAAACGCAACAAACAACGTAAGCAGCTATAAGAAATTAAAAGAAAACTTCAATAGCATTTTAAACGGATCAGGAAATATTTATCAAATCGAATTAAGCGCATTGGGCATAAAATCGTCAAAGAAAAATAAATGACGTTAGCTATAAAGAAGACTTTATCGTATGTTCTAAAGATATCTCAGCCACCATTGCTTATGCGATAACTTATATTTTCCATACCAAACACAAGGTTTATATAATATCACTACAACTGAGATCCATATTAGATAAACTACCCAAAGGCTTACCCCGCTTTGTACATTTTGTGGCCTTCCAAAATTACCGGTTGCAAAACTTAAATCTGCCCAGTGAAAGCCTTGCAAAAACAGGATAATAATCAGGATTACATGAATAAGATAAAAATGGACCAAAAAATAAAACATGGGAACTTTTCCATAAACAGAAACAACATTACCGGCACGGCTATTCGCTTTTTCAGCGATGGCAAATATCAAAAACATAATTCCCAAAGTAATTAAGTCAAATAGTAAGGACGGCGGGTATTTTGTTATATTCATAAAGGAAAGAAAAGTAAAAGTTGCATTTTTTTGTGCAGACCATAGTGAGGGATCTCCGTAAATATTTATAAAACGAATCACTACAAAAAGCAACAATGCTACTGACCCTATTGAAAGAAATATTTTATTTCTTTTTTGCAATGGCAGCTCAAATAATTTTCCTGATGCAAAACCAACCAGCATAATTCCCAGCCACGGAATGGGCGGATATGCTATCACCAAATTAACTTTTGAAGAAAGCGAATATGGAGTAATGCTAAGCAAAGGTGACAATAAAGTTTTTATAATAGTGGGCGGCATAAGATCAAAAAGATTATGGCAGAATATTATTGCAAGCCCGATAATACAAATTGTTTTTGCTGATGCTTTAAGCAGCAATGAAAGTATAATAAAGCCAAAGCCAATGGTTGCTATTACTTCAAAAATCAATGTGTGAAAACCCGCATCAAAGAAAAGCCCGAAATTTACTAAAGTAAATTCAAGAAAGATTAACCACAAGCCACGCTTAAGCAGAAACCGCCTGCTTGCTGCAAGGTTATTTTTATTTTTAAAAGAAATATATGCCGATGTTCCTGCAAGAAAAACAAATACCGGCGCACATAAATAAGTAATCCACCGGGTAAAAAATAAGGCTGGCGTTGTAGTTAATAAATTTGTCGGGCTTTGTGTTATTGAGTTTACATGCGTCATATCCCGCACATGATCCAGCGCCATTATAATCATAACAACGCCTCGCGTAAAATCAATGCTGTAAATTCTTTTCATAACACTTATTATTTGTTATTGTTTATTGGATATAAAAGCCGCAAGGCATTAAATACTGCCTGGTGCGAAACTGTTGCATGATTTTCTTGTGGCAGATAATCAAAATATACGTTTACACTTTTGCTTTCAGAATTTTTTATTTTTTCCGCTAACAGGTTTGCATCTACTTCCATTACCTTGGGATTGTCAGTGGGTGTAAGCCCTTCTTTTCCGACACCGATATAAATATCTATTTTATCTCTGAATATTTTTTGCAACAGTTCAGATCTTATATTTAGTAATGAGCCATTGTTCCACCATAAACTAGGACTTATAATAATATATTTGTTGAACAATGTTGGATTTTTAAATAATATTTCGGTTGCTAACAGGCCGCCTAAAGACTGTCCTATAATAGTTTTTTCAGCGTTGGTTTTATATTTTTTTTCCATATAGGGTTGCAACTCTTTTTCTATAAACTTTATAAATTTTTCTGATTTCCCGGAAGTTGGGTACTTTTTTAAATCTTCTGTAATAGCTGTTGGAAAAGTAAAATCTCTCTTTCTGTCAACAGTAGCTATTCCAACAATTATTGATTTTGGAACACGGTTTATCCACGGAAAATTATTAAATTGATACAGTCCCACAATATGAATAAAATCTTCGTCTGCAGAACCATCAAGCAGGTAAACAACCGGGTATTTAATTGTATCAGCAAAATTATAACCTTCGGGAAGGTAAATATTTAAAATTCTTTTTTCAGATAGTTCGTGAGATTCAATTTCGTCTATTACACCAAGCACAAAGGGTTTATTTACCTGGCTATATGAAAATGCTGAACAAAAAACCAGTATCGATATTGCTAAGTATTTCAAGTTTAAAATAATATTATAGTTTAATTAGAAAAATGGTTTAAATAAAAAATAAAACTATTGCTTCTGTAACAAAAAAGATTTTTCAGTTGGATAAATAGTTAATGTATTTTTAATCGTTACCAAATCTGCCATCTCCGTTTTTAATTCATCATTCATTGTTTCGTGTATCCCTGCAAGTTTAGATTGATATTCCAATTCATCTTTGTAAAAACTTATTTGCACTAATAGATTTGAATCCTGGAAAACCGGTAAAGCTGTGAATTCATTTGGAGATATTTCGCTTATCCAAAATGAAATATTGTTTATTCCGCAACTATTTAAAATAGAAATGTATCTTTTATTTATAAACTCAATCAATTTGTCCAGTTTCGTATTCGATGTATAAAAATCAATAACTGCAATCCCTTTTTCTTTTCCAAACCAATTAGTATTGAAGCCTGTACTGTCACTTACATTTAATGGTTTCAAAAGATGAACGTTATCGTTATTCAATAACATTGAGTTCGGCACATTTCTATGTTCTTTCCAAAATGGACCATAATAAAAATCGTTTAAGAACTTATTGCGGGCAGGCATGTTTTCAAATCCCCGAATCCAAAAGAAATTATCATCAGCTCCCTTTACCCGGTATTGCCCTAGTGTATAACCGCCAAGTTCATTTTGAGATTCTATAAAATTTTCTTCAAAGTAATTTATAAACTCATCGCGACGCCCAGGTTTAATTAAATAATTCCGCAGCTCTATTACTTTTATATTGCTGTTTGCATTTTTATTTTGAATTGCATCATTACTTCTTCTCGTAAAATACATGAACCAATTCCATTCCCAGGTTTTTCCGTTATCAGCAGAAAATGCCTGGCTCCATACCGGCCTGTCAGGATTTGTTGCATCCCATTTGAATTGAAGTATAATTTCCTGGCCGTTAAAAATATCCTTGCCAAAAAAGAAGCCGACATTATTTTCAAATGAACCAATTACCGGCTCACCCATTGTGCCGGAATTATTATCGGCCCAATAGATGCTCCATAACTTTGTTGCAGCATTGAATAAACGTATTGCCATGCCTTCAAAAGGCTTGTTATCTATAGTTGAGGATATGTTTTCCATGTTACCCGCTCCGCCTAACACTTTACGCATTTCGTGTGTAGCATCAAATTCAATCCACTCATTTGAATTGATTAACCTTGATATTAATTTCCTGTTGTGAATGTTCCATTTCCCAACTAAAAAATCAAAATCATTTTGCGATGAATATTTAGCAGGTGTGATTATTAAATTTCCATTTTCGGTGAATGCCATTTCGTGCATCTGACTGTATTTATAAATTTTAGTTGCTATTTTTATCCTTCGCTATTTTAGCATTAAAATTATTATACCTTTTTTATTAATCGCTTTAAATAACACGGCTTTTATTACTGTTTACTTTACTTTCAATGTATTTTATGGCAAAAGAACCTGCAAATAAAACTTTGGACGATTTCAACTGGCAAATCATAAGGGAATTGCAGATGAATGCGCGGATAACCATAGTTGAGCTTGGAAAGAGAATTGGTTTATCGTCGCCGGCAGTAGCTGAGCGAATAAGAAAGCTGGAAAATGACGGCTATATTAAAGGATACAGAACCGTTGTTGATTACGATAAGCTTGGGCTTACCGTTCCGGTATTTATTAATTTTAAAGCTACCAAAATCAGTCATACCCAAATGCTGAAAATGGCCGATGAAATGCCGGAAGTGATGGAATGGTACGGAGTTACCGGCACGCACTGCTCTATTTTGAAAGTGATTGTTGCTTCTACAAAAGAACTGGAAAAAGTAATAGAAAAATTACAGGAGTTTGGAGAAACAAGCACCTCGATAATTTTATCAAATAATTCCGTATCGAAAGTTATTGCGCCGAGAGATAAATAGATTTTTTAAATTCAGGCAATTATTTCTTTTAAAGCTGCATACAATTTATCAAGGTCTTCATTGCTATTGAAAGCCTGGATAGAATATCTTAAAAAAAATGTTTCGCCATTAGGCATTACAGGCACCTGTATCTTATATTTTTCATATAGCAGGTCATGTAATTTCCAGGGCTCATTTATTTTTAATTTGATGCTGTACATCTGCGCAATAAAATCATCTGTTACCGGGCAAAGCGGCGTTGCATTTAATAAGGTATAAAAACGTTCTGCATTATTTTGCGTTATTGCTTTGCATTCCTGGCTTACTGCATCCCAATTATTCTCCTGCATAAAAGCAATAGCAGCAGGTATGGTTAAGAATGCCGAATAATCCCTTGTGCCCTGCAATTGGTGATAATCCAAAAACTGAGAATGCGACGGATTATCACTTTCATAGCCCCAGCTGATTAATAAAGGGTCAAACAAATGCTGCAATGAATTTTTTACATACAGAAAAGACGAACCCTTTGGCGTAAGCATCCATTTATGACAAGCGCCGGTATAAAAATCTGCCTGCAGGTTTTCTAAATTTACCTCTACCTGTCCCGGTGCATGTGCCCCATCTATAAAAGTTAGAATACCTTTTTCTTTTGCAAAGGCGCATATTTCGTCTACGGGTAACCGTAAGCCGGTAATGCTGGTAAGATGGCTAAGAAAAATTAGTTTTGTTTTTGATGTTACACCTTTTAAAAATTGTGCAATAAAATCTTCTTTTGACTCCAGAGGGAAGCGAATCTTTTGGCGAACGTAGGTAGCGCTCTTTTTATTGCAATAATATTTCCAGGTTCTGTTACAGGCGCCGTATTCCAAATCGGTAGTTAGTACTTCATCACCGGGCTTAAGGTCAAAGCTTTTTGCAATAATGTTAACTGCATACGATGGATTGGTTACATACACAACATCATCTGCGTTACAATGTATATAATTAGCTAAAGCAATTTGTGCGGCCCTTAAATAGTCCGGGCCTTTTACGTGCATAAAATAAGTAGGCTCTTCTTCCAGCTCTCTTTGAAAGCTTTGATACTTTTCAAAAACCGGTTTTGGGCAAGCGCCATAAGCGCCAAAATTTAAATTGGTAATATCGTTTCGTAAAAGAAATTGTTGCTTAAGATTATTATGTTGCATTTATGAAATTAGCGAAATAAATAAATCACAGCAGTTGATATTTTATTTGATAAGAAGCAGCATAATAACAATTGGGTTTAAGTTCCGGATTATTATGAGAAGAAAATTGCGCCAGGTTTTCCTCTCCGGCCTTTCCCTAATAGAGTTGATATTACATTCCTATCACGGAACTAACGGTTAGCCGTAACTTTCAATCATTAATACCTGAATTAACCTGTATCTTCAAAAAAAATTAAAACTTCACACAATGAAACAGATCCTGCTATTCTGCCTTCAATTATTATGCGTTTGTTTTTTGTATGCACAAAATGAAAATGATTATTCAGCAGCTTATAACCCTCACGATTTCTTTACGCAACCTTTTAATCCGCCTGCAGGTAATGCTTTCCGTGCGGCGAAAGGAGTGCCCGGACCGTTATATTGGCAAAACAGCGCCAGCTATATGATACATGCAACCCTTAGTGAAAAGGACACTTCCGTAACAGGTGATGTAATCATTGCTTATACCAACAACAGTCCTGAGGAATTAGACTACCTGTGGCTTCAGCTCGATCAAAATATTTTTGAATCCTCATCACGATCTGTTGCGGCTACACGCTACCCCGGTGATTACTTTGCTGTGGTCGGCAAACCCGGCTGTGGCTACCATATAAAAGATGTAACAATAACACAGAGTGGAAAAACTTATACCGTACAACCCATTATTACGGATACACGAATGCAGGTTCGTTTACATACGCCGATGTTGCCTAAAGGAGATAAAATATCTGTAAAAATAAATTTCAGTTTTATAATACCCCTGGATGGAGCAGGCCGCTTTGGAAGGCAGTACACTAAAAATGGCGTCGTGTATCAAATAGGACAATGGTATCCTCGTATGTGTGTGTATGATGATGTGGAAGGCTGGAACACGCTTCCATACATGGGCCTTGGAGAATTTTATTGCGACTATGGCGATTACGAATATTATATCACTGCACCTGCAGAGATGATAGTATACGGCTCCGGCGATTTGCAGAATGCAAAAGAAGTACTGACAACCGAAGAAATAAAAAGATTGGCTTTTGCAGCAACGAGTGATAAAACTGTTACTATCATTGGTGCAGATGAAGCAGGAAAGTCTTCCACACGCCCTGTAACCAAAGGAAACCTTACCTGGCATTTCTCGATGCGGCATACAAGAGATGTTGCATGGGCAGCAGGAAAAGGTATGATATGGGATGCAGCTAAACTTAACCTGCCATCCGGCCGCAAAGCGCTGGCAATGTCGTGCTACCCGGTGGAAAGCATAGGTGATACTGCATGGACAAGATCAACAGCATATTTAAAGGCAAGCATAGAAATATACTCGAAAAACTTTTTCGAGTATCCCTGGAATGTTGCCGTTAGTAACGGTGGTATAACCGGTGGCATGGAATATCCCGGGATGATCTTTAATAATTATAAAGAAACTAAAGCCCGCTTATGGTTTTTGATTGCACATGAAATAGGGCACAACTGGTTCCCTATGATTGTGGGCAGTAACGAAAGAAAATACATGTGGCAGGATGAAGGCTTTAATACTTATATCAATTACATAGCCACTGATCTTTTTAATAAAGGCGAGTACGTAAATGACCCCGCGTATTTTGATAAAGGTTTTTTTGCGTCACGGGATTATATTCAATTTATGCAATACAAAGATCCGCTCATAACGGTATCGGAAGCCATGGATGAAGCACAACACTACCAGTTCTATGGAAAGACAGCTTACGGGCTTAATTTATTACGCACAGTAGTAGTCAGCAAAGAACGTTTTGATTATGCTTTCAGAAAATATATTGAAGCCTGGGCATTTAAACATCCCACACCTTACGACTTTTTTCATTGTATCAATAGTGCAGCCGGCGAAGACTTAAACTGGTTTTGGAAAGAATGGTTTTTTACAACTTGGAAACTGGACCAGGCAATTACCGGTGTAACTTATGTTGACAATGATCCCTCCAAAGGAGCGCTGATCACTATTGATAATAAAGGCAAAATGATCATGCCTGCCATCATAAAAGTAATGCAAGCTAACGGTGAAGCATCAACGATACAATTACCGGCAGACGTATGGTATCGCGGCGGTACCTGGACGTTTAAATATCCCTCCACAACTAAAATTGATAAAATAATACTCGATCCTGAAAATGTTTTACCGGATATGGATAGAAAAAATAACGAATGGAATAACGGCAAATAGTAAAATGAATAAATAAATGCTGTGGGTCAATTATTATTACGGCCGGTGCATGAACATTGATCGAAAACTTATCGAATACCATTGCGGAATGGCAGTGATGAATATATGATTTGGCAATAAGCTTGGTTTTCTTACGCATTGGTTGAGTTAGCATAAAATTAGAGTAGGGCTTTCCAAACTGATGTTGGTGTAGCCGCTGCAAAAACCATTGGCACCAACACACAAGAGCGGCAGCTTCTTTTTATTGTTCCAACTTTTTTAATTTTGAGGGGAAGACCATCGACTACAAAAATACATACATTGGTTGGGTTCTGTAACTTGAATCGTTTTATATTTAGTGCAAAAAATTTTACTAAAAATGGATTTTATTTTAAAATATTGGGCACAAATCACTGTTCTAGTAGGAGTCATTGGTTATATTCTAAAGGGATATTGGGATTTCAAGATTAAAAAATTGGAGATTAAAAGCACACTTGTTTTTAAAGAAAGGCTTAAAATAATATCGAAATTTTATTCGTGTTATATGTCATGGCAGTCTCATGTAAAAATTTTAATAGAGCACAAATTGAGTATAGAAAAAGATAGCCCGGAACTATTGAAAGCCCATTTACAAGCATGGAAAGACTTTATAGACACGTTTCATAAGATAACTTTATTTATCCCATCAGAAAATAAAGATTTTTCAGAGCTTAAAGTTATTGGAGTGGAATTACAAAAAGCATACTTCAAATTCTCTGAAAATGATGTTAACAAAGAGTCTATAAAAGTAGAAGTAGAAACTTTAAATAAAAAAGCAATTATACAAATCGCAAAAATAATTTCATATTTCAATAAAGAGTTTGGCATAAATTAATTTTATCCAATTCAATCTCAGTATACGGGCATTTTAAAAATTTGTAATTGAAACCACTACAAAGTGGAGGAGCGAACGCTTGCCCAAGCAAAGGGGATTGATTACCTTTTCTATCGGTTGGTGCCTTCACAATCGAAACGATAGATTTGTTTATTTTACAGCATGAACATCTTTCATAAGCGCTAAGGTCAAACAGTTTTATACAAGCGGTATAGATGAATTTGGTTTTCTTACTAATTGAGTGAGTTAGCATAAAATTGAAATAGGGCTTCAAACAGATGTTAGTGTAGCCACGCTGCAAAAACCATCAGCACGAACACACAACCTCGGCGGCTTCTTTTTATTGTTCGAACTATTTTTATTTTTGATAGGAAGACCAGCTACTGCAAAATTAAAAATTACATATTTCGTGTCTGAGTAATGGCGTGTTTTCTGGCCGTGTTGTTCGCAGCACTTGCGCAGATATGCAGCTAAGATTAAGAAACATTGGCGTATCTGTGCCAATATAGGAATGATTGCTATTACAAAGCTATCCCTTATATTTAAAGCTTTTAGAAATTAAAGCTGGACACTTTAATTGTGTAAAGTATTATCAATGGCACAGATACCGAGCCACACAAAAAGCCAAGCTGCATATCTGCGCCAGTGTGGGAGCGGACGCCAACAATAGCAAGGTTTAATCCTTCATATATAGAGAAATTTTTATCCTTAGTATTATAACTCGTTAATTATTTAAAAAACTATAATTAATTGAAATGAAAAAATTTATTTTCATTACACTGTTTGTAGAATTTATAGGATTTGCATGCAATCCAATTGTATTATTTTCATAAACAGATGAAAGCCTGTCTACAAAACCGGCTACACCACCGGCTGAAAACATAATACGATTTTTATTTCCATATATCAATGAGGCGCCCAGCAATACTCTTGGTTTAGGTTTGCTCTCAATAGATATGCCGGCATCTTGAATGTGATCTTTCTTTAAAGTTTATTGTTCATTATGGAAATATAAACGTGTATAAAATAAAAGGATTCAGACAATTGTATGGTGAAACTGTAATTGAATCACATAGATTATTAAAAAATGGCTCGGGGCCATCTAATTATATTCTTATAACAGAGGATTATTTTAAAGCCCTGAATCAAACTGCTTCTGATGTTCTTTTAGATGAAGAAGAGTTTACTTACTATTGTTCAGATTTTTTTACCGGATTAAGAAAAATTGCCTATTATTTTTATAGTTATTTTCCAAACAAATGCAATAAAAATTATTTGGTACGAGCTTAATTAAAGTTTTTAAAAACATTCATCTAACGGCTGACTTCTATTAAGTCTACTCTCTGATATACGTCACTCGTAACTTCCCCGTTTAACACCGCCTCCCTTTTTGGAAATACTGCCTCACATAGATATTATATAAAGTTTAGCCTGAAATTTGCATAATAAAAGCGCCGCATCTTTTCAACAACCTTAGTAAATAAATTATGAACATAAAAACGATTATTGTATCCCTTTTTTCCCTGGCTTCATCTGTTGTTGCATCAGCCCAATTAAAAACAACACCTAAATGCCCGGAAATAGATATTGATATACTTGATGGAATTGTAAACAAAATCCTGCTTCCTATTTCTACGGTAGGGCAAATAAAACTTAACCTGCCCTGCTTTACCAGCTTTGAAGAGGAGGGTACTTCTGCCAAATGCGGTGCCGGTGTTTTTTACAAAGACAAGGATGTTTATTTTTATACCACCCGTAATTATATAGAAATAGGCCCTGCCTTTAAAGGAAAACTTAGCATTCCGTTAATGGGCGCTCCACGCACTGGTTTATTTAAATTGCTGGGGAGTCCGCAAATAAAAGATGTAAGCTGGGATGCTTTTCAAACTTCTTACGGTATCTTAATCCTGTACTATAATGCCGCAGCTAAAGTAAATAAGATACAGTTCAGTACCGAAGCAACAAATACCATTAAACTTTGTGAATAATATTTATGCCTTAGGCAGCTCTTCATTTTTTTAAATTCGCTATTGTTGGGGCTGCCTGGGAGTAATGGCTGTACCAACAATACAAACCTAAAGCGTATAACCATAGCCGTTATTCCAGCTTCGCGGTCGTGTCGCTTTCATGAGAACTCTTTTGAAAGAATTTTAGTTTTTCAACCTGATATATTTTTCGATATTTAATCTGTTCACCCCTGCATTTTCAACTTTCTCAATACCACTTTGAATTAGTGTATCATTCTTTATTGTAATTGTAAATTTAAAATCATTGCCTTCCCATTCCCTATCGCTGCAATATTCCAAATGCTCGGTATACAAACTATCTTCAAGAGAATATCTGCCTCCGCCGGAACTGAAAGCAGCAGATGAGTCCTTTCCTTTATTCAAATCATGCTTTAAAAAGGCAAAATGGGTATCATTAATGATTTTAATAAACGACAGATTTTTTGTGTAATAAATAACTGTGGTATCACCCTTTTCTATGGTGGTACCTGAAATAAGTTGCCAGGTTCCAACTATTGGTACAAGTGCTTGTTTTATTTTCCCATTTTGAGTCTTTACAATGCAGGATGCCAGGATTGTGCTAATGATTATAAGTCCAATTCTCATTTTCATGTGCTTTGATTTTAATTTCTTACATGGCCACGCTTTTTGCAGCCGATATTTCATCTCCATAAATCGGAAGTGTAGCCAAATGTATAATTAATTGTTCGTTGTTCTTACCATTGCTTAATCGAATTTCAGCCGGGTTTCTCGCGAGGGCACGGCTTGCACAGAGATGTTCATTTTATATGCTTGTAGGTCTTCAACTTTTAAATTAAACATTTACAAAAAAGAGATATTGGTTTTAAATTTTTTTTAGGTAAACCTGATAATATATAACCTGACTGCTTTGAGATAATAAAACTTTCGTATATTTTTGAGTTGCGTGTCATGCAGCAGTATCCCCTCCCAAATCTACAAGTAACATATTTAACTTAACATCTTTGTACAGATATCTTTTTTAACAATTAAATCTTAATAAAATGGAAACAGCAGTAATGACAAACACAGAGATTGCCCAGGCACTCTATAACTATTTCGGCGAGGGTAACGTTCCCGCTATACTCGATTTGCTAACTGATGATATTAAATGGACTTGTCCGGGGCCTACTGAGATACTCCCTTATGCCCGTGTTTACAATGGGAAAAAAGAGGTAGCGGATTTTTTCAGGCTTATTTATGAGAACAAAGATTTTCCTAAGTTCGAGCCGAGAGAGTTTATCGCAGAGGGTGATAAGGTGGTGTGCCTTGGTTACTGGGATGCAAAGTCCAAGAAAACAGGTAAGCCTTATTCCGGTGACTGGGCCATGGCATTTTATTTCAGAGATGGGAAATTGTATGAGCACAGAGAATATTATGACTCATATGGGGAGGCAATGGCTTCTAAGGGATAAAATTGACTCACTTAAATTGTAGACCCGTTTCGTTTATCACTCATTATGCAGGCATCATAGTGGCAAATTCACGAAACGGTTTTTTATGTTATCCTCAATCCCTGAATGGGTTTAGGATGTTTAATTATATTAACCTGGAACCTGATACACTAGCGAAAACAACAAAATTGTTTAAAGGGGAAAAGTTACCATGGAATTGCAGGATATGTTTTGGGGAGCATTTTTCGGTAGTTGTACAGATAAATTGCCCGGAAAAATCATAACGGATAAAAACGAACCGCCATTTACATTTTAAAATGGCTTAGTATTTGATTAAAGTTTAAAAAATTGTTAACCTAAATTTTATATTATGAAAAAGATAAGCAGTCTTATAATAATTGGTATTTTATGCATTACCCAATCGTGTAACAACAACGATAATAAAGACAGCGTTGACAAAGCCAATGATGCAAATGCTGCAAAAGACACCACAGCAATGACCAGCGATAATAAGAAAGATACTATGGCTGCGATGCCGGTAAATGATGATGTTGCAAAGTTTGCCGTTAAGGTAGCCAATATAAATATGACGGAAATAGAGTTAGGCAAAATGGCCGAGACAAAAGGTACTGTTAAAGGGCTCAAAGAATTCGGCGCTATGATGGTAAAAGATCATACAAAGGCTAATGATGAATTAAAAAATCTTGCATCTTCAAAAAATATTACTTTGCCTGCGGCAGTAGGTGATGATATGCAAAAACATATAAATGATTTAAGCAAAGATACCGGTAAAACCTTTGATAAAAATTATGTGAACATGATGGTTAGCGGTCATAAAGATGCTATTGATGCGTTTGAAGGTGTTGCCAAAAATTCAAAAGATTCTGCATTTAAAAATTTTTCGGTTAAAACTTTACCCACTTTGTACAAGCACCTGGGCACTGCAAAAGCAATACAAAAAAGCAACCACTACTAATCCTGCTAAATTTTAGTTTAAAAAAAAGGATGCATTCATTTGGATCTTTGTATCCTTCGTGTTAAATAAAGCCTTCATCAATTTTTTGGTGAAGGCTTTGTATATAGATTGCAACTAATTTTTTGATTCCACTTTTACAGTTCTGTAAACCACAGTGGCCGGCATGTTTAAAGATATTTTTTGTAATGAATCTAAGCCCTCGGCAGGAAATTTTGTATTTGCACTCCAATCAGGCATCAGTGCTGCTTTCAGGCTAGGGAAAAGATCGAAAGATACGCAGTTGAATTTCATATCCCCCCCGGTAGGAGATAATACTATTGAATTACCCCAGGCTACCTGTGGAGTTTGACTATTATCCATCGCTGATTTAATAAATGGCCCCCATTGTCTTTTTTCCATTGCAACAAATGCTGAAGGATTAGAAGAGTTATGATAATTCATTACCACATAATTGAAATCTTTGGCCGGCACTGCTTTGGCTGATTGCTGCCAGCCATCATCACTCAAAAAAATAGTTGATGTTGTACTACTCATTGAGCCTGTTTGCATTTTCTCAGCCGGAATACCAGGAAATGCTTTGGTAGCATTCCATATATCACCCATGTTTCCATCAACATCTTTATAAGTATTTATAAACAGGAAATTGGGTGAGTTCATTTCATCAGCGCCGCCTACTTTTTGAAAAAGTCCCCAAAAAGTCAATGTGCCTTTATCAATTGCATTCTTCGCTACTTTACTCCAGTAAGTAGTTTCGCGTTTAATAAATTCATCAACTTTATCAGGAGCAACATGCCTGTATTGATACATTGTTATTTCCTGCGCATGAAGGGCCTGGTTACAACTAAAAGTAAATGCCAAAAAAAGAATGGCACAAAGCAATTTTGTGAAAAAAATTTTTCTTTTCATTTTTCTGAAGTTTAAAAAATTAAATAAGAGAAGTTACCTTAATAAGGCTTCATAGCATTTCAGCAGCAGATTCATTCGGGGGGAAAATGACAAGAGTCTTTCAAAACTAATCTTATTTTATTCTATTTGCAAGCATAATCCTGTATGTTATTGATTTTTTACAGTAAATTAAAATTCTCTAAAGAAACACCTGCATTGTTACGGAGAGTTTCAAATAAATTACAATTGATTAATTATTTATTGCCTTTTCAACAACCTCATCAGCAATAAAATTTTTAGAATACATTTTAATCATATTTCTTACTTCCCTGAACTGTTGCATTATTTCTTCTTCGCTGCCTCTTGCTTTTGCAGGATCTGGAAAATTGTGATGAAACTTTTTTGCATTTGACGGAAAGAATGGGCATCTTTCTTTTGCATTATCGCAAACGGTAATTACATAATCAAAAGCAATGTTACGGTATTCATCAATGCTGTTTGAAGTATGGTTTGAAATATCAATGCCATCTTCTTTCATTACTGCGATTGCTTTTGGATTTACTCCATGTGCTTCAATACCGGCAGAATATATTTCTGCTTTATCATTTGCAAAATGCCTTAAATATCCTTCTGCCATCTGGCTTCGGCAACTGTTACCTGTACATAGAACTAATATACGTTTCATTTTGTTTAATTACAACAATCAGGTCCACAACAAGAATCTTGCTTAGGCTTTTCTGCATATACTGTTATACTTCGTATACCCGTACCTGATAGTTTGAAAGTTTCAATTTGTTCTGCTGATAAATAGTTGCTTAAAATATCATCAGGAAGTATAATTGCTTTATCTTTTTGAACAGTGATATTTTTAAAGCTATTTGCTTGTATCAGTTCCAGGTACGCTTGTTTTTGAATAGCGCCTGCCACACAGCCTGCATACATTTCAGCAGCTTCTTTTATCTGCTTAGGCAATTCACCTTCTAATACAATATCTGAAATGCTGAAATGTCCACCGGGCTTTAATACTCTGAATATTTCTTTAAATACTTCGTCTTTATTGGGTACAAGATTCAACACACAATTACTAACTATTACATCAGCAGCATTAGATGTAACCGGCATCTTCTCAATATCGCCCTGCCGGAACTCTACATTATTTAATCCTCTTAATTCTGCATTGATTCTTGCTTTGTCAATCATAGCCGGTGTAAAATCAATACCTATTACTTTGCCTGTTTCACCGGTTTCATGTATTGCAATAAATGCATCGTTGCCTGCACCGCTGCCTAAGTCAATCACTACATCACCCTTTTTTATTTTTGCAAATTGTGTTGGCAGTCCGCAGCCTAAACCTAAATCTGCATCAGGATTATAGCCTTCCAATTGATGATAATCTTCTGACATGATGTTATACACTTCATCACTGCAACAACCCGAACCGCAGCAGGAAGATTGATTGGCTTCCTTATTTTGTAAAGCAATCTCAGCATATTTTTGCTTTACCATTTCTTTTACATTGTTTTCAATTTTCATTTTTTTATATTTTATTGTTATCGAAATATTGCGATTGTAAAAAGCAAAAAAAGTTAACAGCATTTGCTGCTGCCCTTATATGTTTCAAACATTTGATTTAATACGGCCTGCGCTGCTTTCCATTGTTTAGCATCTATACAATAGCAAACTTTTGCGCCTTCTATTTCCCCGGTTATTAATCCTGCTTCTTTTAATTCTTTTAAATGTTGCGATACTGTACTTTGAGAAAGTGGTAATTCATATACTATATCGCCACAAACACAAGTCTGCCGCTTTGCCAATAGATTTAATATTGCAATACGTGCAGGATGTGCTAAAGCCTTGGCAACTTTTGCCAGCTTATTTTCTTTTACACTGAAATGATATGATTTTGTCGTTCCCATTCTAAACGCAATATTACGATAGATTTTGAGATTGTCAAAATATTTTTTCTTGTTAATGGAATATTTAAAGTTGTTAAGCTATGATATATTTTATCTTCATGCAAAAAAATTATGGAATATATAGTAGTAAAAAAAAATGATGCCAGCGATCTCGTTACCGAAGTTAACGCATGGATAAATAAAGGATGGAGACCGACTGGCGGCGTATCTATTGCATTTGGAAGAATCAGGGATATTACTGGTAGCTCTAAAGCCTGGACAGAAGTGCTGTTTCATGTACAGGCAATGATAAAAGAATAATAAGCTTTATCACCTTATCACAAAAAGTAAGGCTGTTAGTTCAAATAAAAAAAAAATCTCCCGGCAAAAATCACCGGGAGATGTCCTTATGAAAACACACACACTTTACTCTTTTATCAATTTTTGTGATTGCACTTCATTTGAGGCAATTATTTTTAAAATGTAAACTCCTGATGCAACTTTTGAAATATCAAGTGCTGAAGTTCCTGATATATTGGTCCATCTGTCTATTAATTTACCACTAAGGTTTATTAATCTTACTTCCTGTATTACAGATGATGTATTAATGTTGATGTAATTATGTGCAGGGTTTGGTAAAATTGTTATACTTAGTTTTTTACTAAAATCAATTTTTATTATTTTGCTGTCGGTAAATTTTCCATCTGCATTAATTTGCTTAAGCCTGTAAAAATTATTTCCTGCTACAGGTGTGTTATCAATAAAAGAATAATTATTAATACCAGCAGAATGTAATGCTGTCGAGCTTCCTATTGAATGAAAGCTTAACCCATCAGTGCTTTTTTCAATTTCATATCCTGAAAAATTAATTTCATTTTCTGATTGCCAGTTAAGCTTTACAGTTGCATTTTCTTTATAGCCGCTAAAATTAATAAGTGTAACGGGTAATGTTCCTGATACTACTCCTAATATATATTCTGTGCTTTGCCCTGTGGTAGTAAGTGTTTTACTAGTTGTGTTTAATGTTGCGCCACAATCTGTCCATGAAGTAATGGAATTATCAGCCCGTTTAAATAAACGAAGATCACTTTCATGATTTATAAGAGGATTGCCATTATAGTTATAAACAGCCGTATAGGTAGGAGAAGTTCCATTTACCTGGAACACACCAAAGTATTTATTGTTGACGCCGGAGTTGGCGCCGGCAGTTGTATTGGGGATTGTATCTACCCTGTATATCTGTAACCCATCGGGAGCTCCAGTGCTATTGGTAACAGTAAATGTTTCACCTGTTGATGCATTAAGCGTAGCAGTTTTTGTTGCATTAGTATAATCATAAGCCGATGCATCTCCAAAAGAAGCTCCGCTGGTAACCCATGTAGGAGAATTTACTAATGTGCCGGGATGGCCACCCACGCGGTATGTTGAAGTTCCGCTTCCCTCATCTAAACGGTAGTACGCAAACAGATTAGCATAAGCAGGATGTGCCGATGTAATTTTTTTACACATCCAATCCCTTATTTCAGTTTGTGATAATGCCACATTTCTCCATATTCTTGTTTCATCAATTTGGCCATCTAACGTACCATCACCATTACTATTACCAAAGCTTTGGCGAGGACCGATAAAATAATTACCTGAATTGTTACTGAAATTATCAAAATACGCCGGATTGCCGGCCGCTATGCCATCAATAAAAAATTCTACTTGTGTACCGGTATATACCACTGCCACATGGTGCCATTTTGTATCTGCTATTGTGCCCGTAGAGGCCACAAAGTTAACACCCACCTTAGTAAAGAAGAGGGTATTATCATTTATAATGCCGATACCCCATGAGCCATTATTATCACCCACTAATAGTGCTTTTCCGTAATTGTTTAATGTAGTTGATATTACATCTCTTTTTACCCATGTTTCATAAGTGAATGGTTGCGTACCAAAATCAAAACCGCTTCCCAAATTGATGTATGGACTTGTTGCCAGGCTGCCCGTTCCTGTTAATTGTATTGCATTTCCGCTGCCGGGTTTTTTCAAATCGTTTACATACGTGTCAAAAATTTGTGCATCTGATAATGCACCATTGTATAAACTTATATCATCAATTTTCCCGTTTAACCAATATGGATGTGAACCATCTCCTGTTCCAAACTTCCCTATGAAAATATCATTTGTATTAGGACTGCCACCCCCCGAGGTTACTGTATTGCTGCCTTGTAATTTTCCGTTGGTATAAAATTTAATATTGGTTCCATCATAAACTTCCGTAACCATATACCATTTGTTCAATTGAACTATATTGGGATCATAACTATAGTATTGCGTTATTGGCATTGGCCCTGCTCCATCCGGATCCACATCGTAAGAACCAAAAAATGTTTCCTTGTTAGGATTGTAGGCTGAGCAATTACCCCCGTCTAAAATATTATCTCCATATCCTAAATTAAAGGCATTTTGAGAAAGATACCCTCCTTTTTGTATGATAGTATTTCCCTGACAATCGGCGCTATAAAACCCTGCAGGTTGTACCCATGCATTAATGGTAAATGGTCCGGTAAAACGAAGGTCTACCGCATCAGGCACCTGAATGTAATTACTGGTGCCATTAAATAAATAAGCGCTGTTGGCATTTCCAAAACGGTCGGTAGTAAGTGTGGCATTTGTTGTAGTTGCATTGTGCCCATTACCGCTGGCATCATTAGCATTGCCATTGAAGGGATAGGAAGCTACTAAACTTTGTGTAGCAAAACTGTCTGCAACCTGTGCATCGGTTAATGCACCATTGTAAATTTTTATGTCATCTAATGAACCGTTCCACCAATACGCAGGTTCGCCACTAAGATTCTGCCGGCCTATAAATAAATCCAGGGCATTAGATGCGTTTAACGTAGCTGCAAATGTTTTTGTTTCAACCAGGCTTCCATTAACATATACCTTCATTACATTTCCGTTAACGGAGGCAACCGTATAATACCATTTATTCAATTCTATTTGCGGAGCCACTACTATATCACCATCTTCGGCATAAGGTGCGGCGCCGGTCGGGTTATTAAAAAAAATTAATCTTTTATATCCATTAGGATCCGGGTTTATATTATTATCAATTTCGCCAACCTGGAGATTAAATGACATAGCATTAGCAACATCGGAACCTTTGCTTAAAATGAAATTTCCCTGGTAATTACCCATGTTATAAGCACTCAGCTTACTCCAGGCGGCGATAGTAAACTGGCTGCCTAATTGTAAAGATGCACTATTGGCAACCTGGATAAAATTGCTGCTACCGTTAAAGCTATAAGCGCTGTTGGCATTTCCAAAACGGTCTGTAGTAAGGGTAGCGCCTGTTACCACACCGTTATTTCCGTTGCCTGTTGCATCATTTGCATTACCATTAAATGGATAAGAGGCAACAAGTGTTTGCGCTGTAGCATTTATATTTAATACCATAAGGCACAAAAGAAATGTATAGTATTTTCTCATATATTTTGTTTTATTGGTTTAATGATATATGACTTTCAACTAAAAGTTGTGAATTCCGGATAAGCAGCGTGCAGGCTTAGAAAGGATATTGTAAAATTGAAAGAATAAATTTCGCACTACCAAACATCATCAACAATACTACTTATGGGTAATTTGCCAGAGCATATTTATAGTTTCAATTTTATTCTATAGTTGTAGTACGTTATAAATAACAAAAATCAACGAAAACATAATAAGCTCTGTATAATGCTGATATTACAGATTAAAATCCCTACTGCTTCTGATAATAATAATCGGGGGGTGTAATTCCGGTAGCCGCATCTTGTGCATAGTGAACATATAACACAGTGTTATTACTTTGTAAGGTAAGAACGCATGATGCATGTCCAACTACTGAATTATTGGTTCCCCAGTGATAAGAACCCGTGCTGTTATAAGTACCTGACCCGGAAGATGCAATGCTTGCATAAAGTACATCGCCAACAGAGAATCCCGATGGTTGAATTCCTAACTGGGTTATATTTCCTGTAGTACCGCTTGAGTTTATAACAAATTCCATTATATTGCCACTTTGCCCGCCCCAGACTGTCGTTTTCCATGTACCTGCTATAGTGCCTGTTTGTGTTTTCGTGTCACTTTTTTTACAGGAAATAAAAGCCATTATTAATATGGCGGCAAGGATTGATTTGAAGAAAGTTTTTGTTTTCATTTTTTCATTTTAAAGTTTGATAAAGTTTATACGGTAAAGTTTTATTATTCGTGTGCAGCAAACAATACTACTTATGGGTAATTTTTTATTATATTATGCTGATAGATTTTGCACCATTAAATTCAATTACTTTGAGGTATGAAATTGTATAAGCACTTTTGGTTATTATTTTTTTTATCAATTACTTTTTCAATTTCAGCAGGC
The DNA here is from genome assembly GCA_038244655.1 of Chitinophagales bacterium. Taxonomy (GTDB): domain Bacteria; phylum Bacteroidota; class Bacteroidia; order Chitinophagales; family Chitinophagaceae; genus Ginsengibacter. The sequence continues at coordinate 91,834 of JBBRTG010000008.1, read as the reverse complement.
CAAATCCCAATTAAACAGACCAAAAAAAAATGCCCGGTAAGAACACTTAATTATGAAACCGGGCTCCTTAATAATTCAACCTTATTTGTATTGACCGATGCGCTGGGATTTACCTGGATATCTACCAAAACAGGTTTGCAAAGGTTTAATGGCAATAAATTAGAAACCATATTACCCGTGGTAGATAACGATACGCTGGACATTAATCAACCGGTGTATTTATTTAATCTGCACAACGGCCTGATGTGGATCAGCTATGAGAATTATGTTTTAGAATACAATCCATTTCGAAATTCTTTCAGGAAGGCAATTATCCTGGAATCTACTGGAAATAACGGATTCTTAATTGTGCCTTTAAAAGAAACTCCCGAAGGCATTTGGTGCATGCAGGAGAAAAAAGGAATTATTATTTACAACACAGAAGGAAAAATTACGAGGACGTTTTCATTTTATAATCCGGCAACCATTGATAAAATTATTTCTTCTGAAGAGCTTTTATATAAAGCAATAATTGCTGTTAATACTGATAATATATTTATTGCTGATGAGAATAATCAAATTTTAAAGATTAATACAACCACAAAAAAATTCAGCTTTATAAATTGTGAAAGCAGTTATAGCATGGAATTAACTTGCACAGAAGATAAATTATTTGTAGCTACTGATGGTAAATTATTATTAATAAATATTAATGATGACCAGGTAAAAAAAACCGTTTTCATAAATAAAATCAACAATGAAACTATAAATAATAATGGAATAAGCCTTGGTGATAATGGCAAGCTATTCGTGTCAATGAATAATCATTTATATGAATTTGATACTTCTGGTAATAACAAAACTGAAATTACAGATCTAAATCGCAATCCTGTAGTTGCTGCAGGATTTATTAATAGAATTTATCAGGATAAATTCAAGCGCATCTGGTTATTAAGCAATGATAATATCATACGTATTGAAAATGTTGAAACGCCCTTTATTCATTTTATCTATCCAGATACTAAAAACAATTTTGTAAGAAGCATCTATTATGATGAGCAAAAACATGTTTTACTTTCAGGTTGTTTTAATGGTGGTTTACAATTATATGATACCCTTGCCTACCCTTTATGGAAAGAGCCGTTAGTAACGAAGGATGCAAAAGATATTCTTTCCATTGAGAAATTGACTCCGGATGAATATTTAATTATCACTTTTGGAAATGGCTGGTACATATTTTCTTTGTCTACCAGAAAAATTCGTCCTTTTAATTTTTCTGCTGCTCTTGAAACCCTTGTACAACCCAGGCAGGTAAGATTTACCAATAACCTTCAGCGGATAGATGACAGTACCATTTTAATTGCTACAGGCAGGAATATATTCCGTTGTGTTTTCGATAAAGCCAAAATAAAATCTGCTGCCCCACTCTTATCTCTTACAAATGATTTTCAAAACGAGGTAGATTGTTTTTTGTATGCAAAAGATAAAACTTTATGGACAGGAACTTCAACCGGTATTCTTTACAAGCTTGATAAAGATCATCATGCTGAAACATACCATATACCCGGGAATTATATAGTGAGAACTATTGCAGAAGATGCCTTACATAATGTATGGGTTGGCACAGATAAGGGGCTCTGCGTTTATTCTCAGGAAGGCAAATTCTTAAAAGAAATTACCTCAGAAACGGGACTGAGTAATGATTGCATATATTCATTGCTGCCGGTAAATAACAGTTCTGTTTTTGCAAGCAGCAACCTGGGAATTTCTTATATTTCTTTACCAGGTATTATAAAAAATTATTCAAGAGAGCTAAGCCTTCAGGATCTTGAATTTAATACCGCATCATGTGTAAAAACAAAATCAGGTAAGTTATATTTTGGAGGTGTTGATGGTATTACATCTTTTTATCCTGAAGCATTATCAGATATAAATGATACACCGGGGATATTTATTACAAGACTTGTAATAAATGATATTTCATATAATTTTTCATCCTCAGTTAGCAAAGGCGATTCTATACTTTTAAATTATTCACAAAATCATTTGCAGCTTGATATTACAGCAATGGGCCTTTTAAATCCTGATCAATATATTTATAAATACAGGCTAAAGGGATTTCAAAATCAATGGGAAACTACTCACCAGCCTGACAACATTAATTACATTTTGCCGCCGGGAAAATATGTTTTGGAAATTATTTGCAGCCCTAACCTTTCCACAAATGTTTTCTTCAAAAAAAATATCAGCATTATTATTTCTCCTCCATGGTGGCAAACATGGTGGTTTATTGTATTGGCTATCTTTTTTTCAATATCAACAATTGCTTTTATAGTTCATCTTTATAACCGGAATAAGTTTAGGCAAAAAATAAAATTGCTCCAAACCAAAAATGAAATGCAGCAGGAAAGAGAACGCATTAGCCGCGATTTACATGATAATCTTGGTGCACAGGCAAATGCTTTATTGTATGGAACAGAACAACTTCAAAATTTAAATACATCAGAATCCATCCTGGTAAGCAATCTTCATACTACTGCCAAAGATATGATGCATTCACTGAGAGAAACTATTTGGGTAATGAAGCATAATGATGCAGAGACATCTGAGATCTGGTTCCGGATTATCAATTTCTCCAGGCAGCTAAGTTTTTTTTATAAAGAAATAAAAATTACAACTGAAGGGGTGTTGCCGGATAAATTTATATTTAATTCCGAAAAAGCTTTACATATAGTTTTAATAGTTCAGGAAGCATTGAACAATGCTGTGCGGCATTCCAATGCAAAAAATATTATTACAGAAAGCATTGTACAAAATAATACCTGGATAATAAATATAAAGGATGATGGAAAAGGAATTAGCGCAGGCACTGATAATCAAAGTTCAGGTGGCTTTGGTTTAAACAACATGAAGGAAAGATCTTCTATTGCTGAAATAAGCTTAAACATAGAAAGTGAAAAAGGAAAAGGTGCCTGCGTAGCTTTGCATATTCCATTAGAGAAAAAAATAAATAACCCAAAATGATTATTGATAAAAGGAAATAAAGATTTCAATTTTGATAAAACAGATTTATGATAAAAGTTGCAATTGTAGATGATAAGGCAAGTAACCGGAATATTCTGGAAGAAAAACTACTGCACAACAATTTATTTATAGTATCATTTAAAGCGACAAATGGAGAAGAATTTTTAGAAAAGATGAGGACTTTAAATGACAATGAAAAGCCTGATGTAGTAATGATGGATCTTGAAATGCCAGTATTAGATGGTGTGGCAACTATAGCCAGCGGGTCTTCTTTATATCCTGATATAAAATTTGTTGTGCTTACAGTATTTGATGATGATGATAAAATTTTTAAAGCAATTAAATCAGGTGCATGTGGTTACCTTTTAAAAGAAGAAAGCAGTGCAGTAATTGCAGAGATGCTTATTAATTTATGGGAAAATGGCGCCGGCCCTATCTCTCCAAGCATTGCCTACAAAATATTACAGATGATTCAAAACCACTCCGGGCAAAATTTAAAGGGAAGTGATTATTCATCTTCTGAAGATTTTTTTTCATTAAGTGAACGCGAAAAAGAAATTCTTCAACTGCTTTGCCGCGGCCTTGATTATAAAGAGATTGCTTCACAAATTAATATAAGCCCAAACACAGTAAAAAAGCATACCTGCAACATATATCATAAGCTGCATGTAAACAGTAAAGCACAGGTTATGCGACTTGCATATTTAAAAGGATTGATTTAATATTTGTACACAGAGGCTAAAACTAAATATGATTTTATAGCGTTGCCATATCAATTACAAACCTGTATCGCACATCACCTTTCAGCATTCTTTCATAGCTTTCATTTATATCTTTTATATCTATTATTTCCACATCCGATACAATATTATGCGCAGCACAATAGTCTAGCATTTCCTGGGTTTCGGGTATGCCTCCTATCAATGAACCGGCAAGTGTCCGCCTTTTCATAATAAGGTTGAAAGCAGCCACCTGTGCAGGTTCCGGCGGAGCGCCCACACAAGTCATCACGCCATTTGTTTTCAGCATATTCAAATAAATATTATAATCATGCGGCGCAGAAACGGTATCTAAAATAAAATCAAAATAATTGGTTACTGATTTTACCTGTTCCATATCGCTGGTTAAAATAAATTTATGCGCACCCAATCTTTTTGCATCTGCTTCTTTTGATGGAGAATGACTGAGCATGGTAACTTCTGCACCAAATGATGCAGCAAGCTTTACACCCATGTGCCCTAAACCACCGAGACCAAGTATTCCTACTTTATGTCCCTTTCCAATTTTCCAATGCCGTAATGGTGAGTAGGTTGTAATTCCTGCACAAAGCAATGGAGCAATTCCTTCAAGCGGAAGCTTATCCGAAATGGTAAGAACAAAATCTTCATGAGCTAAAATTTGTTTACTATATCCGCCATAAGTGTTTCCACTGCCATCTTTTTCCTGGCCGTTATAAGTGCCTACCATCCCGTTAAGGCAATATTGTTCCAGCCCTTGTTTGCAATTATCACACACACGGCAGCTATCAACCAAACAGCCTATGGCAGCAAGGTCACCTTCTTTAAATTTTTTTACATGAGAACCCACTTTCGTTACACGGCCTACAATTTCATGACCGGGAACTGCGGGATAAATGGTGCCACCCCATTCATTTCTTACCGTATGAAGATCGCTGTGGCAAACGCCGCAATATAAAATGTCTATTTGCACATCGTGTGGCTTTGGGTCTCTTCTTTCAAGTGTCCATGGTGCAAGTGGCATGGTTGCTGATTGCGCAGCATAAGCTTTTGTTTTTGACATAATTTTATTTTTAAAGTCAACAAAAATACGACCGAAAAAATTGAGTAATTAAGTAAATAATTTAATTCTGTTTTCATAAAAATTCAAAATAGCGGATAGCAGAATTTTTTATATTCCTCATTATAATATTGAAACATTTTTGGACATAAGTTTGTAATTGAAACAAAAAAAATTATGGCATTACTTTTTGAAACTTTACAAATAAGAAATATACAATTTAAAAACAGGATAACGGTGTCGCCTATGTGCGAATATTCAAGCATTGATGGATTTGCCAACGACTGGCATTTGGTACACCTTGGCAGCAGGGCTGTTGGCGGTGCAGGATTAATATTTACAGAAGCTGCAGCAGTTTCACCCGAAGGAAGAATAACTCTATCTGATCTTGGCATTTGGAAAGATGAACATATTGCTGAACTAAAACGAATAACCACATTTATTGAAACACAAGATGCTGTTGCAGGAATACAATTAGCACACGCAGGCAGAAAGGCAAGCCATCATATACCTTGGGAAGGCGGCGCTGCACTTACATCTGCAGAAAATGCATGGCAAACATTAGCGCCAAGCGCCGTTGCTTATAAACAAGGCGAGCCATTACCAAAATCTATGAGTAAAGATGATATTGATAAAGTAATTGCAAATTTTAAAGCTGCTGCCATAAGAGCTATTGAAGCAGGCTTCAAAGTAATTGAGATACATGCAGCTCATGGTTATTTATTAAATGAATTTTTATCTCCATTAAGCAATCACAGAACTGATAAATATGGCGGAAGCTTTGATAATAGGATAAGATTATTGCTGAAGATTGTTTCAGCGATTCGTGAAGTATGGAAAGATGATTATCCATTATTTGTTCGCATCTCTGCAACAGATTGGGTTGATGGCGGCTGGACAGAAAATGATTCTGTTGCGCTTGCAAAAGTTTTAAAAAGCAAAGGTGTTGATTTAATTGATTGCTCTTCCGGCGGAAATTCTCATGAACAAAAAATTCCTGTCGGGCCATTATACCAGGTTCCTTTTGCTGAAAAAATAAAAAAAGAAACGGGAATACTCACCGGCGCGGTTGGCATGATTACAACAGCAGAAGAAGCTGAAAAAATTCTTATGAATGAGCAGGCTGATCTTATTATTTTAGCAAGACAATTTTTACGGGATCCTTATTTTCCATTACATGCTGCAAAAGCTTTAGGTGCAGATGTAAAATGGCCGGCGCAATATGAAAGAGCTAAATAATTTTTTTTATTGATCTTCTTTTTTTTATACTGCATTTATTTCATTGCCTGATTTTCATGCTTCAGTTTTATAAAATTGTTTTTAAGCAGCTAAATGAAAATTGAAATGTCTTTTAATGTAATTGTCAATAATATATTATGAGCAAGAAAATCTTTTTTTATTGTACACTCCTACTTTGTGTTTGTAATGCAGAAGCCCAAAAAGGTAACAACGCGGTAACTCTTATTGCAGAGGGTACTGTTCCTGTTTATCAAAATGACCAGGGCTTTGGCGGATTTATAAAGGGTTTATATGGAATCGGAAAGTCTGCACAACTTACATTTACGGCAGGAGTTTCTAAGTTTCATTCAAAAGACAATGTTGAGTTATCAAAAACTACTACACGCCTTATCCCGTTCTTGGCAGGCTATAAACAAAATCTATATAAATTTTTTATAGAACCTCAAATTGGTTTTGGTGAATTAGGTGGTAAAATATTTTTTAGCGGAGATTATGCACGGCCTTCTATAGGTGCCTTGTTCTGGGCATTAGGAGCGGGTTATAATTTTAAACGCATTGTTATAGGTTTACGTTTTGAAAGTGTTCATGGAGTTGAAGGAAGTTCATCAGGCTTATGGCACAACGAAAATTTTCATTATACAGGCATACATATTGGTTACAATATTTTTCAGAAAAAATAATTTTTTGAATTGACGAGCGAATGAAAATTTTTATCTTAAATATTTTTCTCTTATAATATTTATATGATGCAATTCGTGGCCGGCAATATGGTAAGCTAAAGCACGAACAGTCGCTTTCTTTTTATTGGCAGTTCCTTTTCTTAACAATGCTTCATCTGAAAGTCCATTAAATAAAGTAATGGTAGCGTTACGCACTGCTTCATATTCTTCAAGAATATTTATTACAGGCCTTTCATTGGCTCCTGAAAAGAAAGCATATTCATCCTGCTCAAAGCCCGGTAATTTTGTTTTATCATTTCTTGCAAAGCATAAAGCGCGGTATGCATAAATACGTTCATCATCTATAATATGCACAAGCATTTCCTTAATCGTCCATTTTCCTTCTGCATATTTATAGATTAATTTTTTTGCGGGCAGGGAAAGAATAAAATTATTTATTGCAATGAAATTATTTTTCAAATGTTGCAAAACCATTCCATCATCAGGAATGAGTTTAATATACATTCTTGCATAAGGCGGGTACTCTCCTCTTTTTGGTTTCTCTATTAATTTCATACAAAAAATTTATTAATTGAAAAATAGCAATTATATTATAAGCCTTCCCTGATTTAATTAGTTATTTATAAAACAAACCCATCAATTATTATCCAAAGTTCAATAATCAGTAGCTTTATAAAGCATTTTAAATTAAAATATTTTATGGCCTCAAATATCCTGCTTGTTAAAAATATGGTTTGTCATCGCTGTCTGTTAGCGGTTGAAAATGTTTTGGAAAAAATATCAATACCATTTGAAAAAGTTACTATTGGCGAAATTTATTTAAAAGAAAAAATATCACCGGAGCAAAATGATTTATTAAGCGCAAACCTTGCAGCAATAGGGCTTGAGCTGATTGATAACCGGATGAGTGCAATGATTGAAAAACTAAAACAACTGATAATTAGGAAAGCAAGGAATGAAGTAAATGAAAAGGAAAATAAAATGAAGCTTTCTGTTTACCTGTCACAACATCTTCATCATGAATATACTTATCTAAGTAGCTTTTTTTCTTCTGTAGAAGGCCGCACTATTGAAAATTATTTTATTGAACAGCGGATTGAAAAAGTAAAAGAGCAGTTAGTATATAAAGAAATGACTTTATCACAAATTGCTTTTGATATGGAATACAGCAGCGTTGCGCATCTTTCAAATCAATTTAAAAAAATTACGGGACTTACTCCTTCTTATTTTAAGAAGGTTGGCTCAATGAAAAGAAAATTACTCGATCAGATCTAAACAAATTTCTATACACTTTCAAAGTAATACAATAACGGCTATCGTTCACCAATTAAATCAAATGGTTTTGCGAAAGTTTTTATAGTTAGATTCGTAAATGTTTTGTCTGAAATAGATTGCATAAATATAAATTGTACAAACAGGGTTTTCGCGTAGCAATATTGAACGCATAAAACTCTCACACATAAAATCAAACATGATGCAAAATAAAAAAGATAATCCCGGTGTTTATATTCCACCGCCATTGTTTTATGTGTTGACTTTTTTAGCTGCTGTATTTATTCAAAATAAATTTCCAATTAATAATTCCTTATTTCAAATGCAGATGATAAAAATTTTCGGAATTATACTTATTGTCATTGCATTATTTTTTTTAGTCAGAAGCCTGAGACAATTTTTTCAAAGCAAAAACACATTAATGACTATCAGGCCTGCATCTTCTCTTCAGGCTAATGGCATTTACAGCATCACCCGAAATCCAATGTATGTTGGGTTAGCTATCGTATATTTAGGCATAACCTGCTTAATTGGAAATTGGTGGAACATTATTTTGTTTCCCATACTTCTTACAATTGTTCAGGAATACATAATCAAGCATGAAGAAAAATATCTTGAACGCAGGTTCGGACAAGAATATCTTAATTACAAATATAAAGTGAGGAGGTGGCTATGATAATTTAGCCGATATATTTTGTTTTAATTAAGCATGAATATTCCCTGTTTATAAATTATGTTTTAAAAATATTGGATGTATTTGAAGATAATTACTAACTGTTAAGCGTACATGCTTTAAAAAATCATTGTGTTGGCTTTATAATATCCTTTAAAATAAGCCGACCGAATCAGACGGCTTAATATTTAACAGCCGCAAGTGCAATTTTCACAAGTACAAATTTCACAGGTACAATTGGGATTGCCACAACCGGGGCCGCTGTTTTAGCGCTTTGGCTCATTTTTAATTTTGATTTCATGATAATTATATTTTAAAATTTGATAACACAAAGTAGCACCATCAACATGTTTTGAGGTTACACTACTTTGGGAAAGAGTTACACAATTTTGAGAATGATGCTATTGTTTCCGGCGGGTCATTTTCTTAAACCGAAAACTTAAAAAACCTGCAGAAAAAGTAAGCCCCACAATAAAGCCTGTCCATATACCCGCGGCTCCCATTTTAAAGTGAAAAGCAAGCAAACAGCCAATAGGAATGCCTATTGCCCAATAAGCTATTGCTATAAAAATGGTTGGAACTTTTACATCTTTAATCCCACGTAACAATCCTGCACTTATAGCTTGTGTACTATCAGAAATTTGAAAAAGAGCAGCAAACAATAATAAATAAGCAGCCATTGAAACCACATGTATTTCATCATTAAAAATAAATGGTAACTGGTGCCGCAATAGTATAAAAATGATGGCACAAAACGTACCATATAGTAAAGCCATTATTAAAGTGCTCTTCCCAATTAAATAAATTTCTTTGCGATCATTACGGCCATAAGCATTGCTGGTGCGGATAGAACCCGCTTGTGATAATCCCATAGAAACCATAAAAGTTAATGAAGCGAGGCTCAATGCTATTTGATGCGCCGCTTGTTCCACAGCGCCAATAGTTCCAATCAAAATTCCTGAAACAGCAAAAGCGCCTGCTTCCATGGTGATTTGAAAACTGCTTGGAATACCGATGCCGAGTAATTCTTTAATCGTATGCCATTGCATTTTCCATACCTCACTTCTTACAGCTATATATTTTTGAAAAGTGCCATGATATAAAATAATTATTGCGAGCACAATAAAAATAACTGTTCTTGTTATTAAGGTACTGTAACCTGCGCCTACCAATTCTAATCTTGGAAAACCCCAATTTCCATAAATTAATAACCAGTTTAAAAACACATTTAAAGGCATCGCCAGTAAAGAAAGAATCATAGCAGTTTTTGTAAATTCTAATCCATCAGTAAATTGTTTTAACGCCAAAAACAACAACATAGGAATTACTGACCAGCCCATAATTTGCAAATAGGGTAAAGCAAGAAGCGCTACTTCAGGATCCTGGTCAAGATGGAATAAAATATTTTTGCTGAGTTCAATTCCTAAAGAAATAGCCACAGCAGAAATAGCGCAAAGCCAGAAACCATTGAACAAATAATGGCTTACTAATTTACTATCCTTTCTGCCATGAGCCATAGATACCATTTGCGAAACAGAAATAGTAATACCAATACCAAACACAAAAGGAATATTCATTACATTTATTACCAAAGCCGCTGCTGCTAAGTGTTTGTAGTTTACCGCACCTACCATAGCAGTGTCTATAAGGCCAAGAAACATTTGTGCCACTTCTCCTAAAATAATCGGGAAAGCTAAATTCAAAGTTCTTTTCGCCTGTATAAGCAGCATTACATTTATTTTAAAAATTATTAAATGTGTGCGAAGATAAAAAAGATTAAGAGCGAGATTCATTATTATATTTCCTGCTGGAAAAGGAATTAATTATTATTTTGAAACAACAAATTCTATTAAGTAGCTAGCTTCTAATTGCAAATAAGAAAAGTAATAATCTTACCTTTAACAGAACCTGGCGAAAGCCATATTTTTTTTCACCAGGTTATTTCACTATTTCATATAACAACAATTTAAAACAAAAGCAGAAAATTTATGGCAGAAACATGGAACAAAAAGGAAAGAGAAAAGAAAAAGCAACAAAACAAGAAAGAGAAAGCGGAAAAAAAACAAGAGCGCAAAGAAAACAGCAAGAACAGTAACGACCCTGAAAGCATGTTTGCTTACCTCGATGAGAATGGTAACCTTTCTTCCAAGCCACCAGACCCAAGAAAAAAGATTGTTATAAATGTAGAAGATATAGAAATCGGCGTTCCCAAGCAAGAACCCGTTAACCCTGAAGATCTAATCAGGAAAGGTATCGTAACATTTTTTAATAGTTCAAAAGGATATGGCTTTATAAAAGACCAGGAAACGCAGGAAAGTGTTTTTGTTCATGTCAATTCGCTTACGGAAGCAATAAACGAAAACAATAAAGTAACTTTTGAAATTGAAATGGGTCCTAAAGGAACTAATGCGGTAAATGTGAAACTGCTGAAATAAAATTCTGTACTATTCAATAAATAACTTTCCTTTTTTTTGAAGCTCACTATAAAAACTTCATTGTGATGAAATGGTGGATTGGTTGTTCAGGATTTCATTATAAAGATTGGAAAGAAGTTTTTTATCCTTCAAATATTCCTCAAACAAAATGGTTTGAATATTACTGTAATCATTTTAATACCTTAGAACTTAATACAACATTTTATCGCTTTCCCAGGCCGGAAGCCTTACGTAGCTGGTATAACAGAAGTCCTGAAAATTTTAAATTCTCTGTGAAAGTGCCGCGGCTAATTACTCATTATAAAATATTCAAAGATTGCGAAAGTTTGCTCGGAGATTTTTATGCATCTGTATATGAGAACCTGCATAATAAACTTGGCTGCATACTTTTTCAACTGCCTCCACGTGTGCCATACAGCGATGAATTTTTAATACGCATAATTGAAAATGTAAATTCATCATTTAATAATGTAATAGAATTCAGGGATGCAAGCTGGTGGAATGAGAAGGTGTATAAGCTTTTAAAGAAAAATAAAATAACTTTTTGCGGCGTAAGCCATCCGAAGCTTATGGATGATGTTATAAAAAATACTTCATTGCTTTATTATCGTTTTCATGGAGTGCCTGTTTTGTATAAATCAGAATATGAAAAATATTTTATACAAACCATAACGGAGAAAATTAAAGCAACTGCCAAGATAAAAGAAGCATACATTTATTTCAACAATACATGGGGCACAGGCGCATTAAATAATGCAAGGCAAATGCAACAACTTATACTTTAAGTTCTGATTAGTTTTTTTTAATAATACAATAATGTTCAAATTAATAATCATGTTATTTTTATTCAGTGCAATTATTTCATCTGAGGCACAAACACCTGCCTCAAATAGCAGTGTTATTGCAGAAGGAGCTACACTTCAATTAATTTCAAACCAGTTTAGTTTTACCGAAGGGCCGGCGGCTGATAAGCACGGGAATATTTATTTTACTGATCAGCCAAATAATAAAATATGGAAGTATGGAACTGATGGCAGGCTTTCTGTTTTTTTAGAAGATGCGGGCCGATCTAACGGGATGTATTTTGACAAAAAAGGAAATCTTATCTCCTGCGCCGATGAGCACAATCAACTTTGGTCTATTAAACCAAATGGGAAAGTTACTGTATTGCTGAAAGATTTTGACGGTCTTCTTTTTAATGGCCCGAATGATGTGTGGGTGCATCCTAACGGTGGAATTTATTTTACTGATCCATATTATCAGCGTGATTACTGGACAAGAACCTCGCCTGAAATTGATGGACAAAAAGTTTATTATTTACAGAAGGATAAAGCAGTTGTTGTGGTTGCAGATAATCTCATAAAACCAAACGGCATCATTGGCACACCCGATGGAAAATATTTGTATGTTGCCGATATAGAAGCTGATAAAATTTATAAATATACCATTGCTGAAGATGGCACTCTCAACAATCAAACTCTTTTTACGGCGCACGGTTCTGATGGAATGACGATTGATAATAAAGGCAATATTTACGTTGCCGGCAAAGGAGTTACGGTTTATAATACTGAAGGAAAAATGATTGAACATATTGATGTGCCTGCAGACTGGACATCTAACGTTACATTCGGCGGAAGAAAAAAAGTTATATTATTTATAACTGCATCGAAGGCTGTTTATAAATTGAAGATGAAAGTAAAGGGAGTTCAATGAGAATTCTTATTCAATAGAATAGAAAAAATTATCTTTTGTTTGGCTCAATCTCTTTGTATTTATAAAGCATCTCTTTAAATTTTTCTTTATCAATCGGCTTCAAATATTTCTTAGCACTAACAGGATATTTTTCTAAAAGTTTTGAAGGCCGTGCTGGGCGCTTCTCAAAACCACCCCCACAATTCGGGCAAACATTTAATAAAATTCCATTTACACATTCTTTGCAAAATGTACATTCAAATGTACAGATCATTGCCTCGTCATTATCATTAGGAAGTTGCTTTCCACAATTTTCGCATATAGGTTTAATCTCAAGCATTTTTTATGTTGATTAATAAAACAAATTTTTCAAACGATATTCCTGTATGTATCAAAAACAAATTCATTGCTTACCAATTTTTACAATTATTATTTCCAGGCATTCAACAGCCTTCTTATAATAATAATTTCTCCGGTATGGTAACTGTTATGATCGGCAAGCACCAATGCTTCTTTAAGCAGGCTTTGCCCGTCGCCATATTCAAAAGGAGTATTAATCCCGTTGCCTGCATTTTTTAGCAACTCAATAAATTCATCTCGATCCTCCACAATTTGTTTTATGCATTTTTCCCATTCAACTTTAGATTCAGGCGCAGATGGCCAATATCCATCGGGCCATTTTGGTGATATATGTTTTGGATTGCGTGAAAATTCAAGAATGTCCCATTGAGCAATGCGAATATGTTCAGCAAGCTGCCAGATGCTGTAAGGAAGATTGCCGGGCTTTTCACCTAATAATGTAAAAGGAATATCTTTTAAAGCATCATCAAGAGACGCATGTGCGTTTCCCTTTGCTAAAAGATCCACAAGTTCTTTAATAAGAGTATCATTTTGCATCAGCTTTTATTTTTGCTTTCATTTTACATTTGTCACTTTTAATAGAATAATTAAAGTTACATCTTCCATAGAGAGATTAGGTTTCAATTTGAGCAAAAGATAAATGCAGAAGAAAATTTTTCTTCAATCTATTTGTCCAATAAAATATTTTAAGATTGTTGTAACTTTTTCTGAAACCATCCGTTACACCATTTTCTCTCAAAAAATAAAATATATATCATGAAAAAATTATTGATTGCTGTATTCACTTTAAGTTGCCTTAATTCATTTGCACAAAAATGGGAAACCATTAAAGGAACCGGTCAAATTAAAAAAGAAACCCGTACAGTAAGTGACTTTACTTCATTGGCTTCACAGGGATCAATGGATGTGCAGATTTCTTATGGAGATTCAAAAAGTGTAGTCGTGGAAGCTGATGAAAACCTGCTTCCCTATATTGAAACTTCTGTAGAAAATGGAAAGCTATCTATAAAACCTAAAAAAAATGTGAACTTAAAATCGAGTTCTAAAATGATAGTGTATGTTTCCATGACTAAAATAAATTCGTTGCAGTTAAGCGGCAGCGGTAATATTAATGGCGATGGCGCATTTACCAACGATAGTAAAACAAACATAGCCCTTTCCGGTTCAGGAAATATTAAGCTTGGTTTTGATTCTTTTAAAGATCTTGAATTAGCAATATCAGGCAGTGGAAATATTGACCTGAAAAGTAGCAAAACGAATACTATCACAGCCTCGGTAAGCGGCAGCGGAAATATTGATTGCAGCAACATTAACAGCAATGATGTTAATGCGAAAATAAGCGGCAGCGGAAATGTAAAAGTATATGCCAACAATAGCATTGATGCTAAAATAAGCGGCAGTGGAAATGTGTATTATAGAGGGAATGCATCAAACATTAGCAGCAAGGCTTCAGGCAGCGGAAAGGTTTTAAAAATGTAATCAGGATTGATTTGTTTCATAAAGGTTTTCCTAAAACACTTTTACTTTTTATGAGTGTTATAAGGAAAACCTTTTACTTTTTATTGTATCTTTTCTCAAAAGAAAAAATATAATTTCGATAAGTAAAATTGAAAAAACAATCCGTTTATAAATCAATCATGAAAAAAATTACATTTTTATTACTGGCAACAATTGCTGCAACAAGCCTTTGTTCTTTTTTATTTTCCACTAAAGAATATACACCTGCTGAGTCCATCAAATATTTTAAAGGCAGCTTTGCAGAAGCTATGCTTGAATCAAAAAATCAAAGCAAGCCTATATTTCTGAATGCCTATACAGATTGGTGTTACTGGTGTAAAAGACTTGATAAAACAACATTTAATAACAGTAAAGTTGTTTCCATCCTCAATGATAATTTTATTGTTTTAAAAATGAATATGGAAAAAGGAGAAGGGCTTTCTATAAGTTTAAAGTATAATGTTACCGGTTATCCTACGATGCTTTTTTTTAATAGCAATGGCGAAGTAATAAATGGTATAGTTGGATATACCGGCTCTGCTGAATTTATAAATGAAGCTAATAAAGCAATGAAATTATATGCAAATAAATAGCGCCTTTATGAAAAAATTTCTTTTATTTTTTCTTGCTCTTCTTACGCTCAATTCTTTTTCGCAAAAAAAATTTGATCCTAATGCTGATCATGAAAATTTTTTTAGGATTGGTGCAAAGGCAGGTGTAAATATTAATAAAATAAATGGCCAGTCTTATAATTCTGGTTTCAATTATAATTTTTTGCTTGGCGGTTTTATGCAATTAAATTTTTCAAAAACTTTTGGGCTTCAGCCCGAAGTAAATTTTGTACAATCCTCTTCATCTTTTACAAATGACGCCTCTAATGTTTACGATGATATATTCAGAGATGGCAGCCAAAGAAAAGCAAAGCTTGATTATATAAAAGTTCCTTTATTATTGAATATAAATATTGGCCCCAGCAAAAGAGTTAAGCTTCAATTAGGCCCGCAGGTTGCCGGTGTGCTTAAAGAAACCGTTGACAGCCTGAAAAATAATGGCGACATTTTTAAAAAATCGGATTGGGCTGCTGTTGGCGGATTGTGGATACAAATTCCATTTATAAATCTGGGTGCACGCTATGAATTGGGTCTTACTAATTTGAATGATATAGACAAACAGCAAAAGTGGCAAAGCCAGGCTTTTACCCTATTCGCAGGATTTACATTTTAACTCCACATATACCAATTTTTATTTCTGCCCAGTTGGTTAACGGGGCTTTTGTTGTATTTTTCAATAAAGCCTTACCCCAACCTTTGTCAAAGGAGAGAACAATATCTTAACATGCAAGTGTATGAGAGAATCATGGTATTTTAGAGAACTATAAATAATTTATTGTAATCATAAAAACATCTTATGAAGCAAATAGCTATTGAAAATTTATTTCTTTTAGATATTGAAACCGTTTCCGGGGCGAAAGATTTTCATTTGCTTACTGATGAATGGAAAGAGCTCTGGACAGAAAAAGTTTTCAAAAGCCTTCCGCAAAATATTACTGTAGAAGAATATTACCCGATGCGTGCCGCAATACTTGCAGAGTTTGCCAAAGTAATTTGCATAAGCACCGGTTATTTTAAAAAAGAAAACAATGAATGGCAATTAAGAATAAAATCTTTTTATTCTGAAAATGAAAAGGAAATTCTTGAAAATTTTATTGCAACGCTTCACCAATTGCATTCAAAAAATCAACAATGGATTTTTACGGGGCACAATATTAAAGAATTTGATATTCCTTTTTTATGCAGAAGAATGCTGGTTAATAATATTGAAATTCCGCCATACATAGATTTTCAAAATATGAAACCATGGGAAACTCCGGCGCTTGATACGCTGCACCTGTGGCGGTTTGGAGATTATAAACATTATACTTCTTTAAAATTATTAGCGGCCACTCTTGGTGTTCCATCTCCTAAAGATGATATTGATGGAAGCAAAGTAGGTGAAGTTTTTTGGACAGAAAAAAACTTAGAGAGAATTTCAATTTATTGTGAAAAAGATGTAGCGACTGTTGCTAATGTAATTCTCCGGTTTAAAAATTTACCATTGCTAACGGATAAGCAAATTGTTTTTGTTGATAGATGATTTTGAACCACTCATCCTTTGGTTGCCTGTTTAAAAATGATATTGGATTCTTCGCCAATTTTTTCCCTATATCTTTGCTCCTCAAAAAATAGCTGCATCATAAAGGAAATTAATTTATACATGAGCCAGGCATTTCAACCAACATACATACCTTATTCTCAAACAAACAATTTTTCTAAAATTGTTTTGGATTATATTGATGAGGCTGATGAGCTGAAAGAATTTTATGAGTATCCTGTAAATATTCAAGGAATAAAATCGGCTATTTCTCAAAGACAGAAATTTAATAATAACCGCAAGCTACTTCTTGAGCAATTAAAGCTTCAATATAAAAATGTAAATGATAACGAAAGCGTGCAAAGCAATATCAATGCGCTACTTAATGAAAATACTTTTACCATTTGCACTGCACATCAACCGAATATTTTTACCGGACATTTATATTTTATTTATAAAATTCTTCATACTGTAAGGCTTGCAGATGATTTAAAAAAACAATTATCTCAATACAATTTCGTTCCGGTCTTTTTTATGGGAAGTGAAGATGCAGATTTTGCAGAATTAAATCATGTAGTAATTGATGGGAAAAAATAT
This sequence comes from Chitinophagales bacterium, assembly GCA_038244655.1. Taxonomy (GTDB): domain Bacteria; phylum Bacteroidota; class Bacteroidia; order Chitinophagales; family Chitinophagaceae; genus Ginsengibacter. The sequence continues at coordinate 74,459 of JBBRTG010000008.1, read as the reverse complement.
GAATGGCAAACAAAGCAAACCGGTGCTATAGGCAGAATGATCGTTGATGATAATTTACTGAAGCTGATAGACGAAATATCGGGAAGAATATCTGTTGAAAAATATGGAAAAGAAATAATTGATCTTTTAAAAGAGTGCTTTAAAAAGAATTCCTCAATTGAACAATCAACTTTCCTATTGATACATCATCTTTTCAAGAACTTTGGCATTATTGTTTTTTTACCTGACAATGCTGCATTAAAAAAATTAATGGTTCCCATTTTCGAAGATGATATTTTTAAAAATATTCCTTCCGAAATTGTAAATAAAATCTCTGAAAAATTATCCCGCAAATATAAAGTACAGGCATACCCGAGAGAAATCAATTTATTTTATTTTAAAGAAAATATCAGGAACAGGATTGTGCAGTCGGGTGAAAATTTTATTGTAAATGATACTGATATTGTTTTCACTAAAGAAGGATTGATGAGCGAGCTGCATGAGCATCCTGAAAATTTTAGCCCTAATGTAATTTTAAGAGGGCTTTACCAGGAAATGGTTTTACCAAACATTGCTTTCATTGGCGGCAGCGGCGAACTTGCTTACTGGCTTGAATTAAAAGATTTATTTATTAATTATGATGTTCCGTTTCCAATGTTGGTTTTAAGAAATTCTTTTTTAATTATAGAAAAGAAGATTCAGAAATTAATGGAGAAATTAAATCTCGATTCCAAGAATCTCTTTAAAGGGCAGCAGAATTTATTGAATGAAATAGTAGCCAATAAAAGTAAGCATCGCTTAAGACTCGATGAAGAAAAATTAGAAATGCAACGTGTTTATAATTCTATAAATAAAATTGCAGCAGAAATTGATATTACTCTGAAGGACCACACAGAAGCGATGGAGACAAAGAGTCTAAGAAAATTATCAGCTCTTGAAAAGAAAATGCTCCGAGCAGAAAAAAGAAAGTTTGATGATCAAAAAAATCAGCTTACAAAAATATTTTCAATCTTATTTCCAGAAGGAAATTTACAGGAGCGAACAGAAAATTTTATGCTCTTTTATGCAAAGCATGGAATTGATTTTTTGCAAATGCTTTATAAAAATTCATTAACGCTTGAACAACAATTTTGTTTAATTGAGGAGGTTAAATAACTTTTCAATTTTTCAATTTTTCAATTTTCCCTTCCACTTCTTCCTTCATTTCATTTTTAAATGCAATAAGTTTTTGAGTCAGCTCATCATTTGATGTGGCTAAAATCTCAACCGCTAAAATGCCTGCATTCTTTGCTGCGTCTAAGGCCACTGTTGCCACAGGAACGCCATTGGGCATTTGCAAAATAGAAAGAATAGAATCCCATCCATCAATAGAGTTGGAAGATTTTATAGGAACGCCAATAACAGGTAACGTAGTTAAAGATGCAATCATTCCCGGTAAATGTGCAGCGCCACCCGCGCCTGCTATAATAACCTTCAACTTACGGTCATGCGCACTCGAAGCATACTCAACCATGCGCATGGGTGTACGATGTGCAGATACAATGGTAATTTCAAATTCAACTTCAAATTTTTTTAATATTTCAGCAGCAGCTTCCATGATTTTTAAATCACTATCACTGCCCATAATGATTCCTACTTTTACTGACATAATGCAAATGTATTTCTTTAGAAATTAAATTTAGTCAATAACCAATAGACAAGACATGATCAATGACTAATGACTTAATCACTAATTTACAGATTGGCAATATCCCCGGTAAGCAATGCAATTCCTGCTTCTGCAATTTTTGCCTGGTAGAGTGCATTATACAAACGATTTTTTGCATCGTTATAACTTATTTGAACCTGGCGAAGTTCAACAGATGTAATGTTTAATTTTTTATAACGCTCTGTTGCAATAAAAATATTTTCAGTTGCCAGCACAAGATTATTTTTTTCAAGATCAATTGCTTTCAATGAATTATTATAATTGATGTAAGCATTGTTCATTGCAGTTTCAAGATCATTCTTTGTTTGTGCAATAGTAAGATCCTGATTTTTTATTTGAATATCGGTTACTTGCAATTGCTTTTTTACCAAAGCCCCGCTAAATAAAGGAACGCTTATACCGATAGAACCAGAAGGCCCGTATTGCAGGTCACCATCAAAAAGCTTTGACAGCAGCGTTCCTTTTATTACCAGAGCACCTTCCTTTATAAAAAGCATCACAACTTTTCCGGCTACTTCCGGATGAATTTCTGTCTCATCAAATGGTAATAAAGTCCCCCGCAATCTCTATGAATGTAATACAGTGGGCTGAACCAAAAATCCTTCTACAGATAATGGAGCCTGTGATGCATTAGCATTCGCTCCGGCTTTTTTTGTTGGTTCAGGATCTTTTGATTTGCTTCCGCATGATGAGATAAAAAATAAAAAAAGAATTCCTGCAAGGATTTTCCTGTACTTTAATTTTGATTATTTTGATTTTCTGATTATAAATAACGTACCAAATAAGACGCCGAATTTTTAAAAAGACTGCGAGGAATAAAAACTTAAGCTGATATAACTTTTAACGTTTGTTTTATCTTATTGGCAATATGAGTTAAATGCTGCCTTTCATTGCTGAGGATGGTTACATGTCCCATTTTTCTTCCCGGCCTTGTTTCTTTTTTTCCATAGATATGAACAAAAACATTTTCAATTTTTAATACTTCATTGAGGTTACAATATTTTGCTTCGCCTTTATAATTTCCTTCACCAATTAAATTTACAATGGCTGAATGCATGATAGGTTTTGTATTTCCTAATGGATAACCCAGCATGATGCGCCAAAGCATATCGAACTGCGAACAGAAATTAGCTTCTATGGTATGATGGCCGCTGTTGTGAACCCTGGGCGCAGTTTCGTTTACCCATACATTATCAGCTTGATCAATAAACATTTCAACTGCAAAGATACCGGCGCTCTTAAGTTTCTTAACAACCGTTAAGGCAATAGCTTCAGCCTTCCACAATGTTTTTTCATTGATATTGGCAGGGCTTAATTGGTATTCAAGTAAATTAAAATCCTTATTAAAGATCATTTCTACCGGGGCATACATAGCAGTATCCCCTTTTTCATTTATAGATACAATAATGGAAATTTCTTTTTTGATATTAATCAATTTTTCCAGCACAGCATCTTCATCAAAGCCTTTTGAAAAATCTTTTTCATTCTTTAATATCTGCACACCTTTTCCATCATAACCACCCAATGCAAGCTTATGAGCAGCAGGTAAAAAATTGATATGATTGCTGAGTTCATTTTTATTTTTGGTGATTATAAATTCAGAAGTGGGAATTTGATTTTCTATATAAAATTGTTTTTGAAGAATTTTATTTTTAATGATTTCCAATGCAGAAGGCGAGGGATAAATTTTTACGCCATCTGCTTTTAATTTTTTTAAGGCATCCACATTTACCGATTCTATTTCAATGGTAACGGCATCTAATGTTTTTCCAAAATTATATACGTCATCATAATTAGTAATATCTCCTTTTGTAAAATGATTGCATAAATGCCCTGCCGGACAGGTGGGGTCATTTTCCATTACAAAAGTTTCTGCAGGATAATTGGCGCCTGCCTGTAATAACATTCTTCCCAATTGGCCGCCACCGAGTATGCCGATTTTCTGCATTTAAAAAATTTCCTGCAAGATAAATGTTTGAAACTTTATCGAAAGAGATTAAGTATTGAAAAATTCAGGATATAAAAGCCGGCCTGAAATTTCAAGCCGGTTAATGGTGGAGTTTCTAAAATTATTTTGTAAATGTGTAAGTGATGTAACCTGTTTTTCCATCGCCAAGATCTATCGGGGATTTGGCAATAAAGCTATTACTGCTGATATTCTGTAACTGAAGCCTGTAGCCATCTTCAACATTCTTAGGCTTCATACCTTTTAATTTTTTAAATTGAAATTGCGCATTATCACCTTTACCATAAATACTCCAGTAAATATCTTCCTTTGTACCATTCGTTAGCATGAAAGATCCTTTACCATTTCTTATTAAATCCCACGTGCTTCCTTTGAAATCGTTATAAGGCGCTTCATCAAATACATCAGTAACTTTAAAATTTGATGGTACATCTACACTTATATTTGAAATGGTCCATTTGCCGGCAAGATGACCGTTTGTTGCTGAAAGATTTGTAGCATTTTTCGATGAGGAACAGCTTGCCATAATAAAAGTAATGGCAGCGAAAAATAAAACCGCTATTGTTTTTTTCATAATTAAGATGTTTGTTTGAGTATTACATAAATCTTGCCAAAGCCCTTATTCCCAGAGAACAATGTCATTAAGCTAAGGAAGTGTGCCCTATAGGGGCTGTGTTTATAGTACAATTAGAACAAAGATCTTTCAGCTCCGATAGGTGCTTCGTAAGACGTGGCTCCTTACGGAACTTGCAATATTTCTAACCATTCATGCTATAAACACATTAGCTCCTAACCGAGCTTAACTTAATGACATTGTAGAAAGGAGGAAAGAAAATTATTTATCTTTGATATAAATATCTTCATGCAAATAGAAATTGTAAAACCTGCGCAAAACGAAAAATCCACAAACGATTTTTTGCCATTGCTTGGTACTGATTATGTTGAATTTTATGTTGGCAATGCAAAGCAGGCAGCACATTATTATAAAACAGCTTTTGGGTTTCAATCTCTTGCTTATGCGGGACCGGAGACGGGTGTGAAGGATAAAGTGAGTTATGCAATACGACAAAATAAACTAACATTTATATTAACCACTTCTTTAAATAAGGACAACGAAATTGCCAATCATATTGCCAAACATGGGGATGGTGTAAAAGTGATTGCATTAAAAGTTGATGATGCAACAAGTGCATGGGAAGAAACAACTAAGCGTGGAGCTAAAAGTTATTTGAAACCTGCAATTTTAAAAGATGCTGAGGGCGAAGTAATAATGAGCGGCATTCATACTTATGGAGAAACGGTTCATCTTTTTATTGAAAATAAAAATTATCACGGCGTTTTTATGCCGGGATTTCGTAAATGGGAGAGCACCTACAACCCAACAGAGACTGGTCTTTTATACGTTGATCATTGTGTGGGAAATGTTGGTTGGAACCAGATGAATAAATGGGTAAGTTTTTATGAAGAAGTAATGGGCTTTAAAAATATATTAAGCTTTGATGATAAAGATATTTCTACAGAATACTCTGCATTGATGAGCAAAGTAATGAGTAACGGTAACGGCTACGTGAAGTTTCCAATAAATGAGCCTGCTGAAGGAAAGAAGAAAAGCCAGGTAGAAGAATACCTTGAATTTTATGATGGCGAAGGTTGCCAGCATGTTGCAATTGCGACTAATAATATTATTGAAACGGTAACTGAATTGCAAAAGCGTGGTGTAGAATTTTTAAAAATTCCTGCAAGCTATTATGCCACAGTTTTAGACAGGGTAGGCCATATTGATGAAGATCTTAAACCATTAAGTGATTTGGGGATTCTGATTGATAAAGATGATGAAGGATATCTTTTACAGATATTCAGCAAACCGGTAGAAGACAGGCCCACCTTGTTTTTTGAAATTATTCAACGCAAAGGTGCACAGAGTTTTGGTAAGGGAAATTTTAAAGCGCTTTTTGAAGCAATTGAAAGGGAACAGGCAGAAAGAGGAAATTTATAACCTTCCCTAATTTGAATAAAGAAGACCATTAAGTAAAAATAATTCGTTAAGAAATTTTTGACCGCTTCAAACTTTTCAATAAAAAATTTATTTTTACGTTTTACTGTATAACTCTCCCAACAACAGAAAATGACTAATAAAGTTTGCAATCTTTTTTTTATTCTGATCATCGCATCTTTTTCTCCGGAAACTTCCAGTGCTCAAACCTCTTTTATTGAACATCAGAAATCACCTTTAGGCTTTGCGGGTTTTTCAAATAATAAGGAAGACACGTTGCAAAAAGAATTTCAGGCAAAGGGACTGAAATGGCCTGCGAAATACGTGTATATCCGCAGCTTTAAATATGATGCACAACTTGAGGTTTGGGTTAAAAATGATGTGAAAGAAAAATACCATCTTTTTAAAACGTATAAAGTTTGCATGCAAAGCGGAACTATGGGACCAAAAAGATTGCAGGGCGATTACCAGGTTCCCGAAGGATTTTATTATATTAATGAATTTAACCCTCACAGCGCTTACCATCTTGCACTGGGTTTAAATTATCCAAATGCTTCTGACAAAATTTTAAGCGATTCTTTGCGCCCGGGTAATGCCATATACATCCACGGTAGTTGTGTTTCTGTGGGATGTATTCCCGTTACAAATAATGACATTGAAGAAATTTATATAATAGCCAGCTATGCGAAAGCTGCAGGCCAGGATTTTATTCCTGTGCATGTTTTTCCTTTTAGATATAATCAGCGCAGGTCAATTGAATATTTTAGAACCACTGCAAAATATAATGCTGCATTGCAAAAATTTGTTTTGAAGTTAAAAGAGGCTTTTGATAAATTTGAAGAAACAAAACAAGTGCCTCTTGTTTTAATAGATTCCAAAGGCGATTACGTGATTGATTAATTTTCCCTCATTAATAGTTGGATAGTATCAATAGTTTTTTGTTGTAAAACAATCGTTTTATTTTCAGTTAGTTTATTAATAAATTCACTTGTATAATGTCTTATAGTAAGCAGCATAAGATTTTTTTCCATCTGAACATCAAAAATTTCAGCAGCATGTATTGCCACCTCTTCAAGCTTTTCAGGAATATCATCAACACACACAAGCAGTGTGATTGCTGCGTTCTGGGTAATATTAGGTTTCATTTTTACTTTATCCAGAATTTCGTGCAACGTATTTACAGGAGCTCCTTCTACAAAAGAAAAATCTTTTGACTCAAGCGTTATCAATGCCTGTTTTCGCTTATATACAATAATCGGCGGAAGGTTATGAGGATTATTTTTAGTTATAACGGTGCCGGGTAGTTGCTCATTTATAAAGCACTTTACAAAAAGTGGAATTTTTTTATTTTGTAAAGGTTTTATCGTTTTTGGGTGAATAACCTGCGCACCATAGTAAGCCATTTCTATTACTTCCTTATAACTTAAAGCAGGAATAATAACAGCTTCCTTAAAATCTTTAGGATCTGCATTCATTACGCCTTCCACATCTTTCCATATTGTTACACTTTCTGCGTTTAAAATACTGGTGAAAACTGCAGCGGTATAATCACTTCCTTCCCTGCCGAGTGTAGTGCTTTCATTTTCATCTGTACTTCCAATAAAGCCCTGGGTTATTATAAAATTTGTTTCATTAAAAAGTGGCAATATTTTTTCATCAACATTTTTTTCTGTTACAGCCCAGTCAACTACTGCATCCCTGAAAGTATCATCCGTTCGCAAAACATCTCTTACGTCAATCCATTTATTTTTAATTTTTTCTTCATTCAAATAAAAATGTAAAATGGTGGTTGATAAAAGCTCTCCTGCACATACAATCTGGTCATAATAATAATTGTAATCTTTTACAGGCTTATCATGAAGCAGCCATTCCACTTCAGTAAAAATATTCTGAAGTTCATTGGTGGCTTTCTCCCATTGCTGTGTTATTATATATTTAAGAGTGGTTAAATGATTTTGTTTTATTTTTTCAAATAATTGTAATGCCTCAGCTTTTTTACCTGCATAAAATGCTTCTGCAACTTTTTCAAGTGCATTGGTAACCTTGCCCATTGCAGAAATTATAATCAATATTTTTTCATCCTGGTACCCACGAAGAATTTTACCAAGATTTTGAATACGCTCTATACTGTTAATACTTGCCCCACCAAATTTAAACACCTTCATTTTTAAAATTTCTTTGGTGAAGCAAAGTAAAAGGAATTTTGAATTCTGAATTAAGAATTTAGAATTTAGAATTAAAAATTAAAAATTAGTAAGATGGATTTATAAAAGTTGCGTAATAAAAATTGGATATGAACAGGAAAAAATTAATTGCCCTATTTTTGTCACCTTGTAAAAAATAACACGTTTATGGTTAACAGGCAGGTTTTAACGTTAGATGAATTTACTATCAGAGAAATGCGTGCATTTCCAAAGGCTACAGGCGAACTTGCAGGACTTTTAAGAGATATTGGTCTTGCATCAAAAAGAATAAATGTTGAAGTAAATAAAGCCGGGCTTGTAGATATTTTAGGTGAAACAGGAAATGTAAATGTGCAGGGAGAAGAAGTGAAAAAACTTGATGAATTTGCAAATGACCAGATTATGGGCGTACTGCGTCATGGTATTAGCTGCGCAGGCATTGCCAGCGAAGAACTTGATGATATGGTAATTTTTGACGATGAAGTTGGCCGCAATTCCAAATATATATGCATGTTTGATCCTTTGGACGGAAGCACCAATATTGATGTGAATGTTTCTATAGGAACTATTTTTAGTGTATATCGCAGGGTTACAGAAACAGGAACTCCTGTAACCATCAAAGATTTTTTGCAGCCCGGAATGCGCCAGGTTGCCGCAGGTTATATTATTTATGGTTCTTCCACTATTTTCGTTTATGCCACTAAAAGAGGCGTAAATGGTTTTACATTAGATCAATCTATTGGCGAATTTTGTTTAAGTCATCCAAATATAAAATGCCCTGAAGACGGGAAAATGTATTCAGTAAATCATGGAAATTTTTTCCTGTATAGCAACGAGGTTAAAAAATATATTGACATTTGCCAGAATAAAACGAAGGCTAACGGTGGCCCATATACGCAGCGTTATATTGGGAGCATGGTATCTGATGTGCATCGCAATTTAATAAGAGGAGGAATTTTTATGTATCCGGGCACAGCATATAAGCCAAAAGGAAAATTACGGTTGCTGTATGAATGTAACCCGCTTGCTTATATTATTGAAGTAGCTGGCGGTAAAGCAACGGATGGAGCGCAGCGGATACTTGAAAAACAGCCAACTGAATTGCATGAACGCACACCGTTTTTTATCGGCAGTATTAAAATGATGGAAGAGCTTGAAGAATGCTTGAAAGGATAAATGGTGAATAAATAATTCGTATAATTCGTGCAATTCGTGTTTTAAAAATTCGTGTAATAAAAAAAAATGAAAACAATTATCTCAGTAAAAGATCTCAAAAAAAATTATGGAAAGTTTGAAGCGGTAAAAGGTATTTCTTTTGATGTATATGAAGGGGAAATTTTCGGTTTGCTTGGGCCTAACGGTGCCGGTAAATCAACAACATTGGAAATAATAGAAACACTGAGAGATAAAACTTCCGGAAAAATTATTGTTGATGGACTGGACCTTGATAATGATCCGGATAAAATAAAAAAAATAATTGGAGTCCAGCTTCAAACTTCAGGTTTTTATCCTGGCCTTAATCTTCTTGAGCTTATTGAACTTTTCTGCGGATTGTACAACACCAAAGCTGATGGTTATAAATTGCTGGAAATGGTAAATCTTAAAGACAAGGCAAAGAATAAATATAAGGAAATGAGCGGTGGGCAAAAGCAACGATTTTCAATTGCCACCACTTTAATAAATAAACCGAAAATTATTTTTTTGGATGAACCTACTACAGGCCTTGATCCACAGGCACGCCGCAATTTGTGGGAACTTATAAAAACGATAAGAGATACAAATACAACCGTGATCATTACAACACATTATATGGATGAAGCCGAGCAGCTTTGTGATCGTGTTGCCATTATGGATGAAGGAAAAATTATTGCACTTCAATCGCCCGATAAATTAATTGATGACCTTGTAGAATCCGGTTTTGAAAGGCCTAAAGTTACAAAGGCTGCTAATCTCGAAGATGTTTTTATTAATCTTACAGGTAAAGATTTCAGAGAAGATTAAGCTATATTTGCGCCCAATATTTTTACGAAAAATTAATCAAAAATAAAATTTAATGAAAACTATTTTTCTTGTTTTACTATTACCTGTTTCTGTATCTTATGCTCAAACAAAAAAACCTGCATTAAAACCTGTTACTGCAAAAACCACTGTGAAAAAAATACTTTCTCCTATAGATAGCCTGAGTTATGCTATGGGCGTGCAAACTGCGGAATATTACAAAACACAAGGTGCAGAAAAAATAAATTCGGAGATGGTTAAAAAAGCTTACAACGATGTTTACAATAATAAAACCCTTATCATTTCACCAGAAGAATGTAACATGACTATACAAAAAAAATTACAGGAATTTATGACTAAAAAATCAAGCGCTGAAAAAGAAGCAGGCCAAAAATTTTTAGAAGAAAACAAAAAGAAATCCGGGGTAATAACACTTCCCAGCGGATTGCAATATGAAATAATTACAAAAGGAACCGGGCCTGTTCCAAAAGCAACCGATACAGTGAAAGCCAATTATAAAGGGACTTTAATTGATGGAAAAGAATTCGATAATTCTTATACAAGAGGAGAGCCTCTAACCATTCCCGTTAGTGGAGTAATTCGTGGCTGGGTTGAAGCACTACAACTAATGCCTGTCGGAAGCAAATGGAAATTATATATTCCTTCAGATTTGGGTTATGGCGACAGAGGCGCTGGTGGAGCTATTCCCGGAGGATCTGCATTAATATTTGAAATTGAGCTTTTGGATATTGTTCATCATTAATAAAATTTTTATGGAAAACGAAGAAATAAATTTGCGTTATCCAATAGGAAAACAAGATCAAAGAGATGTTTTTATAAAGCCCTACAGTGAGGCTTCAAAGCAGGAAATGCTTAACGATATTAAAATGCTTCCTGCCATGCTGGAGATAGCTGTGCAAAATCTTGATGCACATCAATTGGATACGCCTTATCGCCCCGGTGGATGGACTGTTCATCAATTGATTCATCACATTTCCGACAGTCATATAAATGCATACATACGTTTCAAGCTCGGGCTAACGGAAGATAATCCTGTTATAAAGCCTTATGAAGAAGGCTTATGGGCTGAACTGCCCGATACAAAAAATTTACCCATTAATATTTCTCTTACTTTGTTACATGCTTTGCATGAAAGATGGTACACGCTTATGTATAACATGAGTGAAGATGAATGGCAACGAACTATATTTCATCCTGAGCAAAAGAAAAAAATTTCTCTTTGGGAATTATTGAAAACCTATTCATGGCACAGTCTTCACCACACATCACATATTACAAAGCTTCGCGAAAGAATGAAATGGAATTGATATTTTATTACACGAATTATAAGACACGAATTACACTAATGGAAAACTGTTTTAATTCTTGGAACCTGTCTCCCGCCAAGCAGGTTCGTGCAACAAATTCGTGTAATGAATTTGAATACATTATGCTTAATCCGGGAATAATATGAAATGGAAAACTTTATCATCAAAATATATAAGTCGTCATAAATATTTTACTGCCCGTGTTGATAAATGTGAAGCTGCTGATGGTAAAATTATAGAAGAATATTTTGTGGTGGAATTACCTACCACTGCTTGCGCGCTTGCAATTACTGAAGATGAGAAAGTAATAATGATAAAGCAATACAGGCATGCTGTTGATGATGTTTTATTAGAATTGCCGGGTGGTTTTATTGATGAAAATGAATTGCCTGAAACAGCGATGGCAAGAGAACTGATGGAAGAAACAGGCTACGCGTTTTCCTCTGTAGAAATAGTTGGAAAAATTGCAGCTAACCCCGGAGTGCTTAATAATTTTACTTATTTGTTTTTAGCACGCGGAGGGAAAAAAACAGGTGTGCAAAATCTTGATCATAACGAAGAGATTGAAGTAATTACTATTTCTTTAGAAGAATTAAAAAATCTTTTTCTTGAAAATAAAATTGTACAATCGCTTCATGCAAATTGTATTTTGTATGCGCTAAGAAAGATAGGAGAAATATAAATATTAAGTATGTCATTGCTGCCTATTGCCTATTGACCAATCAACTTCCCCAACTACGAAAACACTTCCACACACAATTATTAAATCATCTACAGAAGATCGTTCTATAGCGGCTTGCAGCGCTTTATTTACATTTCCGAATGCGTCTCCATTTAATTGAAAAACATTTGCTCTTTCCATTAATTCATTCTCAGGTAATGCACGTGGAATTTGTGCTTTGGTAAAATAATACGTTGCCTTTTGTGGAAGAAGCGCTAAAACGTTTTCAATCTCTTTATCTTTTACTATTCCAAAAATTATGTGTAGCTGTTTGTATTTTGTTTTATTGATTTGATCAACGAGTTGTTGTATGCCATCAACATTATGCGCCACATCCAATACCACAATGGGCTTGCGATGAATTACTTCCCATCTTCCATGAAGGCCGGTAAAATTTTTTACATTGTTCAATGCGGTTTTAATATTTTTTTCTTCTAATGAAAATTTATTTTTCAGTACATCAATTGCGGCGAGAACTGTGAGTAAATTTTTTTGCTGGTACAAACCTGGCAGATCAAGTTTGTAATGTTTTTTTTGTTTAGTGTTATTATCAATTATTTCAACTTCTAATTTTTCATCTTCTGATTTTGATGAAAGTATTGTAAATTTTTCTTTAGCAAAAAATATTGGAGCATTCATTTCTTTTGCTTTAGTAATAAAAACATTTTTTGTTTCATTTTTTTTTTCACCAATTACTACAGGAACATTCGATTTAATAATTCCTGCTTTTTCATAAGCAATTTTATCAAGAGTATTTCCAAGTATGTCGGTATGGTCAAAACCAATATTGGTAATAACAGAAAGTTCTGGCGTAATTACATTAGTACTGTCAAGCCTGCCACCAAGGCCAGTTTCAATAATAGTAATATCAATTTTTTGTTCAGCAAAATATTCGAGGGCCATAACAAAAGTCAGTTCAAAAAACGAAGGTTCTATTTCTTCTGAGAAGGATTTAATCTTTTCAACAAAATCAACTACAAAATCCTTGCTTATCATTTCCCCGTTAATTTTAATTCTTTCCCTGAAATCCTTTAAATGCGGAGAAGTATATAATCCTGTTTTATACCCATTTTGCTGAAAAATTGCTGCAAGTATATGGCTCGTGGAGCCTTTACCGTTAGTACCGGCAACATGAATTGTTTTTATTTTATTTTGAGGATTTCCAAGATGATTACAAAGAGCCAATGTGTTTTTTAAATCAGCTTTATAAGCTTTTGCGCCTGTGCGGCTAAACATAGGCAGCTTGTTATAGAGATAGTGTAATGTTTGCTCGTAAGTCATGGTGAGCAAATATAATTAGCCAATATGATAATTTGCTAATGTGCTAATTAGGTCATCATATAGCAAACATCGTACATCGTCCATTCCTTTAACTTTTCAAAACAAAAACAAAAAGAATAGTACCGCTTTCTATATCATTTTGACTGGCAGGGAATTTTAATTGCTTTGCTTTATCAAGGGCAATAATTCTGAGAGAGCTATTAGAAGTTGTAGTGCCGCGGGCAATTCCTGCATCAGTAACTTTTCCGCTGGCATCTACTTTTATATCAACATATACTTTTGCGTTTTCATTAAAATCATCTGTCATGTTTGGAAAGTGAATAATCTTGCGGCCTGATAATCCGCGAACAACACTTATGCCGCTTCTGCCACCGGGAGAATTTCCATAAGCATCTGCTTTTCCATCTGGGCTTCCTGCATCTCCATTACCGGGTTTATAGCCCTGGTTTCTGTAACCATTATCTTCAGTAGCTCCATTACCACCATTTCCATTTCCACCTTTATACAAAGGTAATTTTGGCTTAGGTGGCGCAGGATTTGGATTTACTACCGGTGATGGATTAATATTTTTTGCAACTTTAGCAACGGTATTTTTATTAATATCTTTTGCATCATCCTTTGGCTTTTCTGACTTCACTACAGGCGCTGCTTCTTTATCGTTATTATTTTCATCTGACTGTACATTTCTTGAGGGGCTTTCAACAGCCTTTTGTGCTTTTTCCTGTGATTGAGTACTTTGATTATCGGGAGCACGTTCACCTTTTACTAACGGTTGTACATTGCCCATTCCTTCCTGTTCATTGCCAAGATTAACATCAATTAAATCTTGTACAGTTGGTGTTGGCGGCACTTGCAGCGGCCATGTATAAAATATGGCAATGATGAGAAAAAGCCCAACAATCATTATAGTATAGCGAAGCGCTTTCCTGTTTTTCTCAGCTTCAAATGCATGGTTAATTGCGTGTGCTTCCAAAATGTTCAAATTTTATTAAATCAAATTTAACCAATTGATAAAAAAATATGTTATGATAAATGTTAAAAGAAAAAATGTAGTATTTATCTTTCTCCAAAAAGAAGGCTGCCAATCCGTACCATATTGCTGCCTTCTTCAATTGCCATTTTATAATCGGCACTCATGCCCATGCTTAAAATGGTGAATGGTGAATGGTGTCGAAAGGACTCCTCACGGAGCATGGTGAATTGGGAATATTTATCAAACAATGATTTCAAAAACTTAAATTCGTTTCTTACAATTTCAATATCATTTGTAAAAGAGGCCATTCCCATCAAGCCCTTTATGGATATATATTTGAATTGATTTTCTTTTCCTACGATTTCTGCAATTATTTCTTGTAGTTCATTTTCGTTCAAACCAAATTTCGTTTCTTCTTTGGCAATATGAATTTGTAAAAGGCAATCTATGATTCGATTATTTTTTTTTGCCTGCTTATTTATTTCATGCAAAAGTTTTAAGCTATCAACACTTTGAATGAGTGAAACAAATTGTGCAATAAATTTTACTTTATTGGATTGAAGGTGGCCAATGAAATTCCATTGTATATCTTTTGGAAGCTGTTCATATTTTTCAGCTAATTCCTGAACATAATTTTCTCCGAAATTTTTTTGTCCAAGATTATAAAGCCTTGCTATTTCTTCAACAGGTTTTGTTTTTGAAACAGCAACAAGCGCAACATTTTTAGCAGCAAGCTCTGCACTTATTTTTTTATATGAAATAGAATTTATGAACAATATTAATTAATCCATTTTCAAATTTTCACATTATCTAATTAGCACTACATGTCCCGATTTTTCGGGATTATCTAATTATCACATTACTTCAAAATTCTCCTGCTGATAACAATCCGCTGCACTTCACTAGTGCCTTCATAAATCTGTGTAATTTTGGCATCACGCATCATTCTTTCGACATGGTATTCTTTTACGAAACCATAGCCGCCATGTATTTGCACCGCTTCTGTTGTAGCCCACATAGCTGTTTCGCTGGCAAATACTTTTGCCATCGCAGCACTTTCTGTATAATCCTGGCCTTTATCTTTTTGCCACGCAGCCCTGAAGCAAAGTAATCTTGCCGCTTCAATTTTTGTAGCCATATCAGCAAGCTTGAATTGAATTATCTGGTGATTTTTAATTTGCGTTCCAAATGCTTTTCTTTCTTTAGAATAAGCAATGCATCTTTCATAAGCTCCTGAAGCAAGTCCTAATGCTTGTGAAGCAATGCCAATGCGCCCGCCGGAAAGCGTCATCATAGCAAACTTAAAACCGAATCCATCTGCACCTATACGGTTTTCTTTAGGCACTTTCACATCAGTAAATGAAATGCTATGCGTATCGCTTCCGCGAATACCCAACTTATTTTCTTTCGGTCCAACTGTTACACCTGGCCAGTTTTTTTCAACAATAAAAACATCAATACCGCGGCTTCCTTTGCTAATATCTGTTTGCGCAAAAACAAGATAACAGGATGCACTGTTACCGTTAGTAATCCAATTCTTCACACCATTAATTACATAATGATCAGTTTTTTCTTCGGCAGTAGTCCTTTGCGAAGTGGCGTCACTTCCTGCTTCCGGCTCACTAAGTAAAAATGCGCCGATATATAGTTCACCATTTTTTTGGCCTTGCGCCAATGGTGTTAAATATTTTTTCTTTTGCTCTTCAGTTCCAAAAGCTTCAATGCCGTAACAAACAAGACTGTTATTCACGCTCATGCAAACGCTGGTACTTGCATCAACTTTACTTATTTCTTCCATTGCAATTACATAGCTAATTGCATCAAGCCCCGAACCTCCATAATCGGGACTAATCATCATCCCCATAAAGCCAAGTTCAGCTAGTTTCATTACCTGTTCGCGGGGAAATTTTTGATGCTCATCTCTTTCGATAACACCAGCGAGGCATTCATTATTTGCAAAGTCCCGTGCTGCTTGCCGTATCATCAATTGTTCTTCGGAAAGTTTGAATTCCATATTTTTATTTGTGATTGCAAAAGTACGTCAATTAAACAATGAGCTAATTTGTTAAGGTTCCGATAAGTCAATTATTACATTAGTTATTTCCTTCATTATTTTTTTGGTAATCGGCAATAGTTTTTCCAAGGAGTCCCTCGGACATGGCATCACAGTTGAGTCTCCAAAGAAGTTCTATGGACACACACTTGTACTTTTGTTCTTTGGGCATCTTTACTTAGCTTCTTTTATAAACAAAATCCTTGCATTAAACATTAGCATATTAGCACATCATCACAATAGCTAATTAACTTAACTTCGCACCCAAAATTTTTAAAGAATAAGATGCAGACTGAAGCAAATACGAAACAAATTACTGAAATAAAAAAAAGGCGCACATTTGCAATCATTTCTCATCCGGATGCAGGCAAAACAACGCTTACGGAAAAATTTCTTCTTTTTGGTGGCGCCATACAAACTGCGGGCGCTGTAAAAAGTAATAAAATTAAAAAACATGCAACATCCGATTTTATGGAAATTGAAAGGCAGCGTGGTATTTCTGTTGCCACTTCTGTAATGAGCTTTGAATATAAAAATACTTTAGTAAATCTGTTGGATACGCCGGGCCATAAAGATTTTGCAGAAGACACTTACCGTACATTAACTGCGGTTGATAGTGTGGTGCTTGTTATTGATTGCGTGAAAGGAGTTGAAGAACAAACCAAGCGGCTGATGGAAGTGTGCCGCATGAGAGATACACCGGTTATTGTTTTTGTAAACAAGCTGGACCGTGATGGTAAAAACCCTTTTGATCTTTTGAATGAAATTGAAAGTGAATTAAAAATACAATTGCATCCGTTGAGCTGGCCAATTAATATGGGCCGTGATTTTAAAGGTGTGTATAATTTGTATGATAAAAGTTTGTTACTGTTCAACCCAAATCAAAAAGCAACTGAAGAAGATTATTTACCGCTTGATAATTTGAATGATGATATTTTGCAAAAGAGAATAGGGGAAAAAGATGCAGCACAATTGCGAGAAGATGTGGAATTGATAGAGGGTGTGTATGGTGATTTTGATAGCGAACCTTATTTGAAAGGAAAAATAGCCCCTGTATTTTTTGGCAGCGCCATTAATAATTTTGGCGTAAAAGAATTACTGGAAACGTTTATACAAATTGCGCCTTTGCCTCAGCACAGGGCAGTATCCACAAGGGTTGTAGAGCCTGATGAAAATAAGTTCAGCGGATTTATTTTTAAAATACATGCTAATCTTGATCCAAGACACCGGGACAGGATTGCTTTTTTAAGAGTATGTGCCGGTAAGTTTGAACGCAATAAATATTTTCATCATGTGCGTTTAGGCAAGAACGTTAGATTCAGCAATCCTTATAGTTTTTTAGCAAGGGATAAAGATGTAATTGATACAGCTTTTCCTGGTGACGTAATTGGATTGTTTGATACTGGAAGTTTTAAAATCGGCGACACGCTTACTGAAGGAGAGAATTTTTATTTTACAGGAATTCCTTCTTTTTCTCCTGAAATATTTAAAGAAGTAGTGAATAAAGATCCAATGAAAACAAAGCAGCTTGAAAAAGGACTTTCGCAACTTACTGATGAAGGCGTAGCGCAATTGTTTACACAGTTTGGAGGCAATAAAAAAATTATTGGTTGTGTAGGTGAGCTTCAGTTTGAAGTGATTCAATATCGCTTGCTAAATGAATACAGCGCTTCGGTTCAGTTGAATTCTCTTCCATTTTATAAGGCATGCTGGCTTACATCCAAAGACCCAAAGAAGCTGCAGGAATTTATAAAATTCAAATCATCTAATATAGCAGAAGATAAAGACGGGCATATAGTTTACCTTGCGCAAAGCGAATGGTTTCTCAATACTGAAAGGACTAATAATCCCGAAATAGAATTTCATTTTACGAGTGAAATTCATAAATAAAAATTAATGATATTTGAAACAAAAAGATTGTATGTTACTAAATGGAAGCCTAAAGATTTGAAAGCGCTTCATGCTTTGTATAATGATTCTGCCAATAAAGAATTTATTCTCCCTCAGCTTACCATAGAGGAAACAACAAAAATTTTTGAAATGCAGCTCAACCATTACAGCGAGAGATTTCCTTATGGCAGGTATTTTATAGTGGAAAAGCTAAGTAATAAATTTATCGGCCTACTTCTTTTTAAAAAAGATAAAAATAGAACAGGGGTGGAAATAGGGTATTCACTGGTAAAAAATCAATGGCAAAAAGGTTATGCAACCGAAGTGGTAAAAGAAAGCATTAACTGGATTTTTAAATCAAAAGGATTTTCATCAATGTATGCTGTAACAGAATTGGATAATGAAAATTCAAAAAATGTTCTTTTAAAATGCGGGTTTATTCAAAAAGAAAATTTTAGTGAACATGGTGAAGAAATGAACTTGTTTGGATTGATGCTTAATACTTGATGCTTTATACCTCCGTTATATCGGCAACAAATTGAACTCTGTTAATTTTGAAATCAATATGGAATATTATTAAAAACTCCTTCCGTAATAATTCTTTGAGTTCTGTCATCTTCACGAAATACTTTGAGATTAAAAGTTCCACTGATTAATCTTTTTACCCTGTCTAATAAAATGATTACTAAATTTCCTCCGGCATCTCCTGGATTATATCCTTCATTTGAAGAAAAAGCTAAACTGTTAGCATCTGTATATGCTCCAAAATTTGTAAGACTTTTCATGTCAAGATTATATACATGAACTCCTGAATCTTTAACAGTGAATACAATTATCTGTCCGTCATTAGATTTTCCGGCTATAGAAATTACGTTATCAGTTCTTATTGCTGCACCAGTTATATCGGCAACAAATTGAACTCCGTTAATTTTTGCTTTAAAATCTACGGCAGTATTTTTTAAAGAACTATCACTTGGATCTAAAAATTCTTTTTGGCAGGAATTTAAAATACATAAGCACAGGAAAAATTTTATACTAACATGTGCTCGCATTTTAAGTGTTTCAATACTCAAATATAATAAGAAATTATCTTGCTTCTGAAGGGCATTTTTTTAAAGCTTTTTAGTTTTTATATTTCACTGTTTTTAATTTATTCTTAAAAATACATAAACAATTTACCATCAGTAGCATTTATTAATTCAATCATAAATTTGTACATGGCAGAAAAAGAAAAATTAAGAATTGATAAATATTTATGGGCCATCCGGCTTTTTAAAACACGTAACCTTGCTGCTGATGCCTGTAATAATGGGAAAGTAAAATGTAATGGATTAAATGTAAAAGCGGCAAAAACAGTAAACATAGGAGAGCAATACGAAGTAAAAACCGAATCAAAAAAATGGCTTATTGAAGTAATGGGTTTGTTGCACAATCGTGTTCAGTTTTCTGAATCAACAAAATATTATATTGACCATACTCCTGAAGAGGACAAAGAAAAAATTCAAACAACCGCATTTGTTTTTGATACAGGAAAAAGAAAAAGTAAACAGGGGCGGCCAACCAAAAAAGAAAAAAGAAATTTAGATGAATTTATGAATTGACAGGTGTGTCTGGCTACTTGAAATGGCCTGGCACATTGCACAGACACCTTACATTTGCAAAATGAAAATTGACATTATATCTGTTGTTCCTCAATTAATGGAAAGTTTTTTTGCTCATTCAATTTTAAAAAGAGCAAAAGAAAAAGGCTTGCTTGAAATAAATATTTTTAATGTAAGAAACTACACAAATTATAAACACGGGCAGGTAGATGATTACCAATTTGGCGGCGGTGCAGGGCTCGTAATGATGGTTGAACCTTTGGTAAATGCAATTGAATCTTTAAAAAAAACTACACAATACGATGAAATAATTTTTCTTACTCCTGATGGTGAAAAATTTAAACAAAAAACTGCGAATGCTTTATCCTTAAAAAAAACTCTATTGCTGATATGCGGACATTATAAAGGCATTGATCAGCGGGTTAGGGATCACTTTATTACCAAAGAAATTTCTATTGGCGATTATGTGTTAAGCGGAGGCGAGCTTGGGGCTGCCGTGTTGGTTGATGCAATAGGAAGATTGTTGCCCGGTGTTTTAAATGATGAGACTTCTGCATTAACAGATTCTTTCCAGGATAATTTATTGGCGCCGCCAGTTTATACACGTCCTGAAGATTTCAGAGGATGGAAAGTTCCTGATATTTTAATGAGCGGTAATCATGCAAAGATTGAAGATTGGCGACACGAACAAGCGCTTAAAAAAACAAAAGAAAAAAGATCCGATTTATTGGATTGATAATGTAAACTATCAAAATACGATTTCAGTATTTAATAAAACTGATTTGATTTTACCTTGTGTGTTTTCCTGCTCTTCATACTCATCTTCTTTAAGAAAAAAACAAGTAACAGTTTTAGAATTAGGCTCTATAATAAAATACTCCTGCACGCCATATCTTTCATAAATCAATTTCTTTTCATCAAAATCAAGGTGAGATGTTGATAGAGATAAAATTTCTATTATAATATCCGGTGCGCCAAATAATCCTCCTGATTTTATTTTATGGACATTTTCATTCTTTATAAAAACAATTTCCGGCTGTAAAATATTTTGCTTTGAAAAATGAACATCATAAGGCGCGATCCTTATTTTCCCAATTTTGTTTTTTGTCAACAAAAGTGCTATTTCAAGATAAATATCACCTAAAACCATTTGGTGAATATCAATTGGCGAGGGGCTCATAACTAATTTATTATTGATAAGCTCGCATAGGGTTCCTTCCGGAAGAGTTTCCCAAACTTCCAGCATTGATTTTGGCGGATGAATTAATGTTGATGCCATACTTCCTAAAATTACAAAATTATTCTTTCTTTACTCCTATCACTGGCAGTTGCTTTTTTATTACGATCTGATTAAATTTCGGAACATCCACACCCATAATTGTTTTCAGCTTATTAAGTTCTGTATCAGCTTTAGCAATTAAAAATGAATACGCTTCTTTTACCTGTTGCGTTGGCGAATAATTTCCTGAAGCCGCATAATTATACAAAGCAGAAACCTGGTCATTCAACCGGATCGGGTAGTTTAAAACATCTTCTCCGCTTTTTGCTTTTGTCTGGTAAAGGGCTTCTTCAATTGCAGTCATTCTTTTATTGATAGAATCAGCCATTGTTTTTATTTCAATTGTGTCTTTCCCTTGTCTTGCTATAAAATTATTTAACTGGGTTCTTATTTCACGAATGTTTTTAATAGCTTTTTGTATTTCAGAAAACTTGTCTCTTACAGAAATTAAAAAATTAAACTGGTCTTCGTATTCCTGTTGTGTTTCTTTAAAATTCGGATTGGGTTTTATGTTCATTTCTGCTTCTGCACTATCCTTTTTATCATTTATGATCCTGATATAATATTTGCCCGGGATGGCTTTTGGCCCGGGAACATTTCCATTCCATAATATCATTCCATCTATTTTTTCAGCAGCAGCATAATGCATATTCCATACAAATTGATTCATACCTTTATTAACTTCTATTTTTGTTGTATCACCGGAAGGCTTTGTACTAAAGCTGCTTACTACTTTTTTATTTTTATCCAGAACAAGGATTTTCACAAGGTTACTATCTTTAAAATCTTTCAAAAAATAATTTACTACAACACCGTTAGGTGGATTGATTCCGGCATTTTTTACAGTAAGGTTTTGCGATCCATTCATTCGATACGCATTTTCAACAGGAAAAATATATAAATTATCCTGAGTAATATCCTTATCGAGGTTTTGTACTACAGTTAAATCGTCAAGCACCCAAAAAGCTCTTCCCTGCGTTGCTATAACCAAATCATTATTTTTTATAGTAAGATCAGTAATAGGAACTATTGGCAGGTTTAGCTGAAATGGTTTCCAGTTTTCTCCATAATTATAACTTATATACATTCCATATTCTGTGCCGCAATACAAAAGGCCGGGTCGTTTTTTATCAGCACGAAGGCATCTTGCGAAATGCGTGGGGGCTATACCGTTAGTTATTTTATTCCAGGATTTTCCGTAATCGTTTGTAACAAAAATATAAGGTGTATAGTCATCAAGCTTATATTTTGTTCCCACAAAATAAGCGGTTCCTTTTTTAAAAGGATCAGCTTCCACACAATTCCACAACATCCATTTTCCAGCCGCAGGAGGCGTAACATTTTCCCAATGTGCGCCACCATCTTTGCTTATATTAATCAGTCCGTCATCACTTCCTGTCCACAACAAATCTTTTTCAAGAGGAGATTCCATTGCTGTAAAAATGGTGCAATAAACTTCAGCGCCGGTATTATCTTGTGTGATGGGGCCGCCGCTTGATTTTTGTTTGCTTTTATCATTAGTGGTAAGGTCTCCGCTTAATGCCGTCCAGGTAGCTCCTTCATTTTCGGTTGCAAATAAAACGTTGCCGGCGGTATATAATTTCTTTGGGTTATTGGGTGAAAAGAAAATAGGGAAATTCCATTGAAACCTGTATTTGGAAATATCAGCACCGTTACCTAAATCATATACCGGCCATACACTTACTGAACGATTTTCACCGGTCTTATGATCGAAGCGTGAGATGTAACCACCATAATTCCCCCCATACACAATATCCGGATTAGAAGGATCGGCAACAACATAACCACTTTCAAAACCTGCTGTTGAGGTCCAGTTACTTTGGTTAATTTCATTACTTTCTGTTCTTGATAAAATACGCACGGTGCTGTTGTCCTGTTGAGCTGCAAGAATTCGATATGGAAAATTATTATCAGTTGAAACCCTGTAAAATTGCGCCGTTGGCTGGTTGTAATACGTACTCCAGTTTTCTCCTTTATCAAAACTAACCTGTGCACCGCCATCATCTGCAACAATCATTCGATCTCCATTTTGAGGATCAATCCAGAGATCATGATGATCTCCGTGGGGGGTATTAATTTCTTTAAAAGTTTTGCCTCCATCTGAACTGCGATACATATTTACATTAAGTCCATAAACAATATCTGCATTTTTAGGATCGCAATAAATTTTACTGAAGTACCATGCACGCTGGCGAATGTTTGCATCAGTGCTTACATTCATCCATGTTTCGCCGGTATCATCACTTCTCAGCAAGCCGCCTTTTTCTGATTCAACCAAAGCAAATACCCGTTCAGTATTTGCCGGCGATACAGCAATACCAATATTCCCAATCACAGTTTTTCCCGGAAATCCTTTTTTATCATTTAGCTTTTTCCAGCTTTCTCCCCCGTCAGTGCTTTTCCATAATGCACTGCCCGAACCGCCGCTTTCAAGACTATATGGAGTGCGTTTAACCGTCCACGTTACTGCATACAACACAGAAGGATTTTCAGGCTCCATTACTAATTCTGCACCTCCGCTTTGATCATCGCTGAACAAAATTTTTTTCCATGTTTTCCCTCCATCAATTGTTTTATAAATTCCCCCGTCGTCAGATGGTCCAAATAAGTGGCCAAGCGCCGCTACCCATACAATATCAGGATTGGTTGGATGAATTACAATACGCATTATATGCCTTGAATTATCAAGCCCGATATGCTTCCAGTTTCTGCCGCCATCATCGCTGCGCCACATACCATGCCCTTCACTAACGTTGCCGCGTAGGGTACTTTCTCCTTCACCAACATATACTATCGAAGAATTGGATGGAGCTACTGCAACACTTCCTATTGAGCCACCAAAAAATTTATCTGAGATGTTTTTCCAGTTGCTGCCACCATCCTTCGTTTTCCATACGCCACCACCTGTGCTTCCAAAATAAAAAGTGTTTTTATCTTTGTAATCTCCTCCTACCGTTCCGCTTCTTCCACCGCGAAAAGGGCCTACAAGCCTGTATTTTGTTTTTGAAAGAAGAATGCTGTCTTCAGAAGATTTTGGAGCAGGAGCTTGTTTTTTCTTTTGAGCATAAGAAAATGTACCTACTGAAAACGAAATCAGCATACCTAAAAAAATTTGCCGGTAATTACGGTAATTGATAGGTTTCATTTCAAAATTAATTCGATGGCTTATATAACTTTTCATCAACAGGAATATTTACTTCTATTTTATCAAAAGTCATTGAACCGCTGCCCATGCCACTGCCTTCAGTTGTTATCGTTTGTGGAAACATAACACCATCCACATCTTTATAATCACTTAAGTCGGTAATTATTTCTTTCGTTTCTCCATTACCGTTATGTCCGGCGCCATCACTCATTTGTCTTATTTGAATTAAAAAATCGGTTTTAGTATCAATGTAATAAGTAATAACTTTTCCGGTTGAAGATGTTAGTTCTATATGATAAGCTTCTTTCCCGTTTACAGTTTCTTTTCCTTTTAATGAAGCCTTATATCCCTTAGTTGCATAATCAACAAGCGGGCCGGCAATATCAAGCTGGTTTTGCATTGTTTTTAATTGCTCTGAAGGTATTTCCTCAGGTTTATCAGAACGCATAGGAATGAAAGTCCATCCTTTATCGGGAGTAACAATTGTATAGCCCGTATTGCCGCCAAATTCAAAATCAGTTCGGAAAAGCTTATTATCTACTTTAGTAACTTTCACCTGCACTTCATTCCCCATCATTTCCCGCGTACCTTCAAAGTAAATTGATTTTATAGAATTTAATTTTTCTTTGCCTCCGCGTGCAAGAATATATTGATTGATTACTTCATCAACCGATTGTGCATTTGCAAGCTGGGCAAATACCAAAGCAAGAATGAACACAACAAAAAGAACAATATTTTTCATGTTAAAAATTTTTTATGCAATATAATTCAATATTTAAGCCATTATTTTTTTCATTTGGTATTTAATGATAAATTTAAATTGTTCCTGAAAAGAATAAATAAATCGTTTTTGATTTTAATTTTTGTTTATGAATTTTATTGTAAAAGGAAATATTATTGATATTGAAGCAAGGAATATTTATCCGGCATCTGTAACAGTAGAAGACGGAAAAATAATTTCAATTGAAAAAAGTGGAAAGACTGAAAGTGATGCTCCATATATATTGCCAGGCTTTATTGATGCCCATGTTCACATTGAAAGTTCCATGCTGGTGCCAACTGAATTTGCAAAATTAGCTGTTGTACATGGCACAGTTGCAACGGTAAGTGATCCCCATGAAATTGCCAATGTATGCGGAATAGAAGGTGTGAATTTTATGATTGAAAACGGCAAGCAAGTTCCTTTTAAATTTCATTTTGGAGCGCCAAGTTGTGTTCCCGCAACTACATTTGAAACGGCTGGAGCAAGGCTTCAGGCAATTGATGTTGATAAGCTTCTTGCAAGAAATGAAATACATTATTTAAGCGAAATGATGAATTTCCCCGGTGTGCTGGATAATGATAAAGAAGTGATGAAAAAAATAAATTCAGCAAAAAAATATAATAAACCTGTTGATGGGCACGCTCCTGGACTAAGAGGAGAAGATGCTAAAAAATATATTAATGCCGGAATAAGCACCGATCACGAATGTTTTACAAAAGAAGAAGCACTTGATAAATTAAATTATGGAATGAAGATTCTCATACGTGAAGGAAGCGCTGCTAAAAATTTTGAAGCATTAATTGATTTGCTTCACGATCATAAAGATGAAATAATGTTTTGCAGCGATGATAAACATCCGGATAGCCTTGTGAAAGGGCACATTAATGAGCTTTGCAAAAGAGCAGTTGCAAAAGGAATAAATGTTTTTAATATTTTACAAGCAGCTTGCATTAATCCGGCGAAACATTATAAGATAAATGTTGGATTATTGAGACCTGGTGATGCTGCTGATTTTATTGTAGTAAAAGATCTTACAAATTTTGATGTTATTGCAACTTATATAAATGGAATATTGGTTGCTGAAAATGGTGTTTCAAAAATTACAACTTCTCTCTCAATATTGATCAACAATTTTAATTGCGATAAAAAAAATATTTCAGATTTTAAATTTTTAATTTCAGATTTTGCTGCAGAGATTCAGGCAATCGAAGCATTGGACGGGCAGCTTATTACCAACAAACTTTCTATTAAACCTCCAAAGGAGTATTTCGGACAAAAAATTAAAAATAATATTTATGTAAGTGATGTAAAAAATGATATTTTAAAAATGGTCGTTATAAACCGTTATAAAAATGCTCCTGCTGCAAAATCTTTTATTAAAAACTTTGGACTGAAAAAAGGAGCTATTGCATCTTCGGTTGCACATGACAGTCATAACATAATTGCTATTGGTGTAGACGATGAAAGTATTTGCAAAGCCGTAAATTGTATTATAGAAAAAAAAGGCGGAATAAGTTGTATTGATGAAAATAGCGAAATGGTTTTACCATTGCCCGTTGCAGGATTAATGAGCAATGAAGATGGTTATAAAGTTGCAAAGCAATACTCTGCAATTGATAAAGCCGCTAAAAATATGGGTTCACAATTATCGGCACCCTTCATGACATTATCGTTTATGGCATTACTGGTAATTCCGCATATAAAGCTGAGCGATTTAGGATTATTTGATGGTGATGAATTTAAAGTAATTAGCTGATGTGATGATGCGATAATGTGCTAAATTGCTAATGTGATATGTGGTAATGAATTGTTCAATTGTTAATTACCTATTACCCATTGCCCATTCACGATTGCTACCATGGATGATTCAAAATTTATTGATGGAATTTTTAATTACTGCGACCGGTGGTGTGAAAAATGCTACTTCACAAGCCGGTGCCGCGTTTTTGACCAGGTATCAGAACTTACTCCTGAACAACTGGATATAAACAATAAGGCATTCTGGGATGCTATATCTAAAAATTTTTACGAGGCAAAACAGGCATTTTATAACACTGCTGAAAAGCATGGGATTGATATTGAGAAATTAACTAAAACCGAATTTGAAGATTTTGAAAAAAACCAAAATAAAAAAAGACAAAAAATAAAAGGTTCAGAACTTCATAATCTCAACAAAAATTATATAAGGCTTGCAGATGAATGGCTAAAAAATAATGATCATATCAAAGTAATTCAAAAAGATGTTCTGCAACTTATGGAACTTGCCATACTTCCCGATGAGGAAACACTTTTGTATGTTCAAACTATTAAAGATTGTCTCGATATTGTAAGATGGTATTTATTTATGATTGGAATAAAATTCAACCGCGCATTGTCGGGTAAATTAGAAGACGATGGTTGGGAAGAGGCTCATGGTTTTCAGAAGGACTCAGACGGATCTGCAAAAGTTGCCATTGTATCAACACAACGAACTTTTGATGCATGGCTAAAGCTATTGGAATTGTTACCTAACGAAGAAGAAAACCTGATTCCTATTCTCGGTATTCTGCAAAAAATTTTGAAAAAAGGAGAAGAAGAATTTCCTAATGCAAAAAATTTCATTCGTCCCGGTTTTGATGAGATACCAGTGTTATGTTGATCCACATTGACA
Organism: Chitinophagales bacterium; assembly: GCA_038244655.1. GTDB lineage: Bacteria > Bacteroidota > Bacteroidia > Chitinophagales > Chitinophagaceae > Ginsengibacter. The sequence goes on along the minus strand of JBBRTG010000008.1, from coordinate 46,927 downwards.
TATCATTTCGTGAGACGTGAAAAGTGAGAAGTCAGATATTCACATTTATCGTTTCACATTCACGATTAACATCGCACTATTAATTTAATCCGGATTAAAAAATGATTTTACAAACCTGCAAGCTTTGCATACTTTCTTATATTTGCCAACTTAAAATTTATTCATGTCAGTATTAGTAAATAAAAATTCAAAAATTATTGTACAGGGTTTTACAGGAACAGAAGGTACCTTTCATGCAACACAAATGATAGAGTATGGAACCAAAGTGGTTGGTGGTGTTACACCCAATAAAGGCGGAACAACACATTTGGATAAACCCGTTTTTAATACAGTTGACGAAGCAGTAAAAGAAACAGGCGCTGATGTAAGTATCATTTTTGTACCACCTGCATTTGCGGCAGATGCAATTATGGAAGCTGCTGAAGCGGGAATACAATTAATAGTTTGTATAACGGAAGGAATACCTGTGCAGGATATGGTGAAAGTGAAAAATTATTTATTGGATACAAAATCAAGATTGATTGGACCTAACTGCCCGGGTGTTATCACTGCAGATGAATGTAAAGTAGGAATCATGCCTGGCTTTATTTTCAAAAAAGGAAGAATAGGAATTGTTTCAAAGTCTGGCACGCTTACTTATGAAGCGGCAGACCAGGTTGCTAAAGCAGGTCTTGGAATATCTACAGCAATTGGAATCGGCGGGGATCCTATTATTGGAACTACAACAAAAGAAGCTGTTGAACTTTTTATGAATGATAAAGAAACAGATGGCATTGTAATGATTGGTGAAATCGGCGGAAGCATGGAAGCTGATGCAGCCAACTGGATAAAAGCAAACGCCCGCCTGAACGAATCACTCGGGCAGGGAACAAAACCTGTTGTTGGTTTTATTGCAGGCCAAACTGCACCTGCAGGCCGCCGTATGGGACATGCCGGCGCTATTGTCGGTGGCGCTGAAGATACTGCTGCTGCAAAAATGAAAATACTTGCCGAATGTGGTGTTCATGTAGTTGCAAGCCCTGCTGATATTGGAAAGACTATGGCGGAAGTAATGAAGAAATTTAATTAGCTAATTTGATAATTAGCTAATGTCCCAATTACAACGTTTTCAAATTAGCAAGAATAATTTTAAATTTCTAATGTTTTTTATTAGCATATTAGCATATGTCAATTAATTTAATCTTTCCATAAAAAAGGAAACAATACAATTGCTAATACAATTACTAAAACATCAAGCCCTACAAGCAGAAGTGAAATTTGTAACAATGCACCTTCACGAAATACTTCTCCAAAAGCAGATTTTGACAACCTGATTAATAATAATAATTGTGGAATAATTAATGGGAAGCCAAGAATAGCCATCACTGCAGCGTTCTGTTGAGCTTTAGCAGCTATTGCAGCCATCAATGTAAAAACAAGGCTTAAGCTTACACCGCCAAGACAAGCAATACCAATAAATCGCAAATAATTATTTATAGGATTTCCAAGAAGAATCCAAAATAAAAAAAGGCTTACAAAAACCATCAGCAACATTAATATCGCGTTATAAATAAGCTTTGCAATAATAAAACTTACCGGGCTTGTTATTGAAAAAAAATAAAGCATTCGGCCTTTGCTTTCCTGCAAAAAACTTTTTGCAACTGCATTTACGCATACAAATAACTGTATCATCCAAAACATTCCATTGTAAACTGAACTTTCAGGCTGCCCCATTGCGAGGTATAAAACAAAAATGGTAGAAGCTACATATAATAGTATGCCAAAAAAAGTATGCTGCTGCCTTAGCTCAAGCAGGAAATCTTTTTTTAATAAAGTAAAAATTGCATTTCTCATTTTGCGAGCTTACTATTTTATTACAGTTTTAATCAAATGTTTTTATAAAAACTTTTCAAATCATTTCTACAAAGAAATACAAAATAAAGAAACACTTGCCGGAATATTTATGTAATAACTTAGCATACAAATGAAAGAAAATTTATTAGATGTTATAATAATTGGCGGTGGCCCAATTGGCCTTGCCTGCGGAATTGAAGCAAAGAAGGCAGAACTGAATTATATTATTCTTGAAAAGGGAACATTGGTTAATTCTTTATACAACTATCCTGTGAACATGACTTTTTTTAGTACCAGTGAACGGCTTGAAATTGGCAATGTACCTTTTGTAAGCAACAACGCAAAACCTGCACGCAATGAAGCTTTGGAATATTATCGCAGGGTTGCTGCTTCATTCCATCTCAATGTTCATTTGTTTGAAAAAGTAAATGATGTTGAAAAAAAAGAAGATCATTTTATAGTTACAACTTCCAAATCTTTTTATACATCTTTAAACATAATAATTGCAACTGGCTTTTATGATATTCCTTATCTCTTAAATGTAAAAGGTGAAAATCTTGATAAAGTAAAACATTATTATGATGACCCGCATTTTTATGCATTTCAAAAAGTATTGGTTGTAGGCGCAGCAAATTCAGCTGTGGATGCAGCTTTGGAAACATGGCGCAAAGGTGCCCAAGTAACGATGGTTATCCGCGGAGATAAAATAAGTGATCGCGTAAAATATTGGGTAAAACCCGATATTGAAAACCGCATTAAAGAAGATTCAATTAAAGCCTATTTTAATTCTACCATTACAGAAATACGCGAACATGAAGTGGATATAAAAACTCACGATTGTTTAATAACTGTAGAAAATGATTGGGTTATTTCAATGACGGGCTATCAACCTAATCTTGCTTTTTTACGTTCTCTCGGCATTCAACTTTCAGCAGATGAAATTTGCAAGCCAACTTATAGTGATGAAAATTATGAAACAAATGTGAAGGGAATTTATCTTGCCGGCGTTATCTGCGGCGGTATGAATACGCATCGTCTTTTTATTGAAAATTCAAGAGTGCATGCAGAGAAAATTATTAAGGATATAAAAGTTAAAATGAAGGCTTTAGTATAAAATTATTTTCAAAAATTCATCTTTTCTTTTCCCTTTGAAGTATTTTATTATAACGTTTCTCACTAAATGTGTAATTAAGATGAGTTGAAAGAAACCCAATTATAATAGAAATTCCAACAAGTAAAAAGATCAAATTTCTTCCGCCGGTTTCCCATGCAGTTGTAAATAGTTTTGTAAGAAAAAAAATAACAAGGAATGATACTACTGTCCATGCAATAGTAAACTGTATATAATATGTCCGGCGTAGGCCGCTTCTTTGGTCACTCCATTGATTTATAAAACGCCTTTCAGAATTAGTCATAAATATTTTCAAATGTCTATTTCCCCTTTCATATAAAATACACAATGGCCGGCCATAGTAACGCGGTCTCCCCTTTGCTCACAATAAATAGTACCACCTCTTTTTGAAAGTTGTTTTGCAATCATTTTTGTTTTGCCCAGCTTATTACTCCAGAATGGAATTAATTGTGAATGTGCTGAACCGGTTACCGGATCTTCATCAACACCTGCTGTAGGTGCAAAAAATCGTGACACAAAATCAACTTCTTTACCGGCAGCAGTTATAATAATTTTATAGCCGGTTTTATTTATTAAATTAAAATCAGGATTACAATTTTGTACGGCATCCTCATCCGGTAGTTCTAATAAAAGGTCCCTGTTTTTATAAATGCCTGTAATGCCTGCGCCACCAAGCGCTTCTTTTAAATGAAACGGTGGATCAATAAACTCAACAGGTGACCATGAAGGAAAATCCATTTGAATATGTGAATCATTTTTTGTTACTTTTAAAATTCCGCTTTGAGAGCTGAATTTTATTTCAGGCTTATTAAAATGTAAATAATTAAAAATTACATAACCGGATGCAAGTGTTGCATGCCCGCATAAATTAATTTCTACTGCAGGGGTAAACCATCTTATTTCAAAATCATACTCTCTATTATTTACTGCACAGAAAAAAACTGTTTCAGAAAGATTATTTTCCATTGCAATTTTTTGCATGAGATCGACATCTATCCAATGTTCCAATGGAATAACCGCTGCAGGATTGCCGCTGAAAAGCTTGTCAGTGAAGGCGTCAATTTGATAAAGAATGTGTTTCATATTTATTGATATAAGCTAATTATTCACTCATCATTTCTTTTGCAACTTTTATTACATCTTCTACATTTGGCTTGCTGAAATAATCGCCATCACTTCCATAAGATGGACGATGATCTTTTGCAGTAAGTGTTCTTGGAGAAACATCGAGCCACTTGTAACCACCCTGTTCTTCCATCACTTTATTAAACATGTAAGCCGCTGCACCACCCGGTACATCTTCATCGATAAAAACAATCCGGTTCGTTTTTTTAAGAGATTCTACAATTGCATGATTGATATCAAATGGCAAAAGTGTTTGCACATCAATAATTTCACAACTGATATTTAATTTATCTAAACTTTCTGCAGCTTCCTGCACAATACGTAATGTGGAACCGTAAGAAACCATTGTAATATCAGTTCCAGCTTTTATAACTTCAGGGATACCTAACGGTACAGTGTACCCGATTAAATTTGAAGGTAATTTTTCTTTCAGTCTGTAACCATTTAAACATTCAATCATTAAAGCAGGATCATTTGATTGCAATAACGTATTGTACATGCCAACCGCCTGAACCATATTTCTTGGTACACATACATACATGCCGCGAAGTGCATTAATAATCATTCCCATGGGTGAGCCGCTATGCCAGATTCCCTCAAGGCGATGGCCGCGTGTACGCACAATTAAGGGAACACTTTGCTGACCCATTGTGCGAAAATATGCAGTGCTTACATCATCACTTAAAGGTTGCAAACCATACAATAAATAATCAAGATACTGTATTTCGGCAATTGGGCGCAAGCCGCGTAAAGCAAGACCTATACCCTGTCCGATTATAGTAAGCTCCCTAATACCCGTATCAAGAATTCTTCCTTCACCATATTTTTGTTGCAACCCACTGAAGCCCTGATTAACGTCTCCAATATGCCCGAGGTCTTCTCCAAATGCAATCACTTTATCATTAGCAGCAAATAATTCATCGAAATATTTATTGAGCACTTCATAGCCATTAATTGTCTCGGCATCCTGTTTAAAATCAGGCTGTACACCGGTTACTTTTAAAGCAGATTTTGGGCCATCATTATAAAGATATGAATCGTATAGTTTTTCATTTTCTTTTTTAAGATCATCATAATACTTTTTTATTTCTGAAGTTTCAGGGGTAGTGGAAAGATCCAAGACACTTGCAAGTGTTTTCATTACATCTCTTCGCAATGGTTCCGTATTGGTTGATAATTCTTCAGCAATTTTTTTTATTCCCGGATTGTTAGTTTGCAAATTATTCAACAGCTCAACTGTTTTTTTAACCTGACCCTTAATTGGAGTAATGTATTTATCCCATGCCTTTTGACGGCTTTGTTTTACAAATTCCCTTGCCCCAACTTCAATAGCTTTTAGCTCACTATCATCTGCAAGTGCATTGGCAATTATCCATTCCCTCATTTGCTTTTTACATTCCCAATGCTTTTCCCATGCAAGCCTTTCATGAGTTTTATAACGCTCATGACTACCCGAAGTAGAGTGCCCCTGCGGTTGTGTTATTTCTTCTACATGAAAAAGAGCCGGAGCATGTGTTTCACGAATATTCTTAATAGCTGCTTCCAGCACTTCACACATTCCTGCATAATCCCAGCCTTTCAGCCGATAGATATTTATACCATTAGTGTTTTCTTCTTTTTGCATTCCACTCAACGCTTTTGAGATAGAAGATTTTGTTGTTTGATATTCCCTGGGCACAGAAATACCATAACCATCATCCCATATAAATACAGCAAGAGGAATTTGCATAACTCCTGCAGCATTTATAGTTTCCCAAAAATGCCCTTCAGAAGTGGAAGCCTCTCCTATCGTGCAAAAACAAATTTCATTTCCATTGTCACTTAAATTTTTCATTTTTTGTAAAACAGTAACTTCCCTGAATAATTTGGATGCAAAAGCAAGTCCAAGTGCTCTTGGCATCTGTCCTGCTGTAGGAGCAATATCTGCGGATACATTTTTTGTATGTGCAAGGGGCAACCATTCACCATTTTCATCAACAAATTTTGTTGCAAAGTGTGAATTCATCTGGCGTCCGGCGCTAAAAGGATCATTGTTCACATCAGGATCTGCATATAACTGAGAGAAAAATTGCTCCACTGTAGCTAAACCGCTGGCAAACATAAATGTCTGGTCGCGGTAATACCCGGCCCTGAAATCTCCCGGCATAAAAAACTTTGCCATAGCTACCTGCGCCACTTCTTTACCACCGCCAAAAATGCCAAACTTTGCTTTTCCTGTAAGTACCTCTTTTCTTCCTAACAAACTGGCTTCGCGGCTTTCACAAACAATACGATAATCTTTCAGAACCTCTTCTTTAAACTTATCAAAAGATAAATTATCGAGGAGCGCTTCATCGGTAGAGTAATTTGTATCCATAAAGACAAAAATATTAATTATGAGCGATGATTGTTAAAAAAGTGATAACCTGTTCACAATTTGCAACCTTATCCGGCGTTTTACTATCTTTGAAATCATTATAAAACCTATTTAATGAAAAAGATATTTACTTTTCTTTGCGGACTATCCTTTTTCTTTGCAGCCACAGCACAAACAAATGTTTCTTCTACTCCAGCTAAGACGCAGACTGAACTGACACCTGAAACTGAAAATACTAAACCTGTACCAGAATCCATAAGCCTTAAGGAAATGGAATTTGATTTTGGCAAAATTCCCCAAGGTAAGCCAGTTACTCATGTTTTTGAATTTAAAAATATTGGCCCTGCTCCACTGGCGCTTGATAATGTACAGGCAAGTTGCGGATGCACTACACCTGTATGGAATAAAGATGTAATTGCACCAGGCGCTACATCAAAAATAACCGTTGGCTATAATGCTGCCAATGAAGGCCCCTTTGCAAAACCTGTCACCATTACCTATAACGGAAACCAAAGTAAGCAAATTACTATAAAAGGAGATGTTTGGAAAACCCCTGTTACCTCAGCTCCTGAAAATTCTGCAGTAAATTCTTTAAAAAACGAACAATAAATCAAAACCAAAAAAAGGCATTATGAAAAAATTACTAATCGCAATTCTTGCTCTAACGTCTACATCATTATTTGCTCAAAAAAAAGCAGACGATGTCGCCAAACTTAATGTTGAAACTTATGATCTTGGTAAAGTAAAACAAAGTGTTCCGGCTACTGCAACCTTTGTAGTTACCAATATTGGTACCACACCATTATTAATTGAACAGGCTCTTCCGACATGCGGATGTACTATTTCAGATTATACAAAATCAGAAATAGCTCCAGGGAAAACAGGCACTATAAAAGCTACTTATAATGCAGCTAACCTGGGCCATATTGACAAAACACTTACAGTAAAATTTGCAGGCGCTGATGATATTAAAAACATAAAGCTTACAGGCGAAGTGCTTGATGCAGCAGCTTATGATAAATGGGTAGCAGAAAATCCGGTTAAAGCAAAAACTGATGCAGTATCAACAACCACTACTAAAAAATCAAAGAAAGAAAAGAAAGTGATGAGCACTACTTCTAAATCTTAAAGAACAAAAATATATTTTTAAACCCCTTGCGATTGCAGGGGGTTTTTATTAGCCCCTACCCCGAAGGGGAAAGAATTGGAAACCCATGCGAGTGCATGAACTCCCTTTTACTTTCACACATTTTTTAATTCTGCAAGCAAATCTTGTAAAACTTTTTTTGCATCTCCAAAAAGCATAGATGTTTTGGGCTGAAAAAATAATTGATTTTCAATACCTGCATAACCGGGTTTCATGCTTCGCTTGTTTACAATAACAGTTTTTGCAAGCTCTACTTCAAGCACGGGCATTCCATATATTGGTGATGCCGGATCGTTTTTAGCAGCGGGATTTACAACATCATTAGCCCCTAATATTAATACAACATCTGTTGACTTAAATTCATCGTTGGCATCATCCATTTCCATGAGCTTCTCATAATTTACATCAGCTTCTGCAAGCAACACATTCATGTGGCCCGGCATACGACCTGCAACAGGATGAATAGCATATTTCACCTCAACTCCTTTTTCTTCCAAAGCTTTTTCAAGCTCGTGACAGGTATGTTGTGCCTGTGCAACTGCTAAACCATAACCGGGAACTATTAAAACTTTTTTTGCATAAGCCATAAGCATGGCCGCATCGCTTACAGAAATTTCTTTATAACTGCCTTGCATAGACGTAGTTTCGGAAGAATTTTTCGTGCCCCCAAAAGAACCAATAAGAACATTTTGCAGGCTCCTGTTCATAGCCCGGCACATTAATATAGTAAGTAATGTTCCCGCGGCTCCCACCAGTATTCCACCTGTAAGCATTGCTTTATTATTATACAAAAATCCTCCGCAAGCTGCTGCAACACCGGTAAAAGAATTTAGTACTGAAATAACTACCGGCATATCTGCTCCACCAATTGGCAGCACAAAAAATACTCCATATAAAAGTGCAAGGAATACTGTTATGAAGAAAGGAATATTAGCTCCCTTTACATTGGCTTGATAGGTAAAAATTGCTGCTGCTAAAACTAAAGCAAGAACAAGAAGATTAAAAAGATGCTGGCCTTTAAAAGAAAAATCTTTTATTTTTCCACTCAGCTTTCCCAGCGCTATCATGCTTCCTGCAAAAGATACGCTGCCGATAATGGTACCCGCAACAATCGCCAAATAATGGCCTGCAGGAACTACATCAGAAAACCATGTAGAATCAAGCATTTTATTTTGCTGAAACAAATAATCAAACTCTATAATTGAAATTAACGCTGCACAGGCACCGCCCATTCCGTTAAAAAAACTTACCAGTTCCGGCATTGCAGTCATTTTCACTTTTTTTGCAGTAAGTGTTCCAATGATGCTTCCTATAATTATTGCAGCAAATATCCAGGTGTAATTCCCTAACTTTTTTCCATCATTTTCATATAAAAAAATGGAACCCACAATTGCAATCGCCATACCACTTGCAGCAATTAAATTTCCTCTTCTTGCAGTTGCAGGATTCGATAACATTTTCAATCCAAGAATAAATGTTACAGAAGCAATAATGTAGCAAATTGATAAAATACTGATTCCCATTATTAGGTTAATTGGTTAATTAGTTTACTATACAATGAAATTTTCCCTTTGGCATTAATGATTTTTAATTCCCCTAGGGGTTAGGGGTTTTCTTTTTCTTAAACATTTCAAGCATCCGATCAGTTACCACAAATCCGCCAACAACATTAAGCGTACCGAGTATTACTGCAAGAAATCCCAGTATCAATGCTGTATAATTATCACTTTCTGCCTTACCCATTACTATGATTGCACCAATAATCACCACGCCGTGAATAGCATTGGCGCCACTCATTAAAGGCGTGTGTAGAACACTCGGAACTCTGCCAATAATTTCTATTCCCAAAAAAATCATGAGTATAACAATATAGATCATCTCTAAATTGCTGTTGATAAAATTCAATATTGATTGCATATAAAAAAAATTTAAAGCCTCATCCCTCCATAGGAGTCCTTTGGACAACCCTTCTCCTCCATTGGAGTCCTTTGGACAAGGGAGAAAGACATTATTTATAAATTCTTAAATCAACTCTTTTACCCTGTCATTCACAATTTTTCCATCATGAACTATACAGGTTCCTTTCACGAGATCGTCATCAAAATTCAAATTAAGCTGTCCATCTTTGTTAATAATTAATTGCAAAAAATTGATAATATTTTTTCCATACATTTTGCTCGCATCATAAGGCATAGACGAGGCGAGGCTTGAATTACCAACAATACTTACGCCATTGTATTGTATCGTTTCTTCGTTTTTTGTTGCGCTTGTATTTCCACCAGTCGCTGCGGCAAGATCAATTATTATTGAACCGTTTTTCATTTTATCCAACATATCATTTGTAATTAATACAGGGGCTTTCTTTCCAGGAATTTGTGCAGTTGTTATTACGATGTCAGCTTTGGCAACGCTTTCAGCGATTTTCATTTTTTGCTTTTGCAAAAAATCTTCTGATTGTACTACTGCATAACCACCGGCTTTGCTTGCGTCCGCAGCACCTTCCACCTCAATAAATTTTGCGCCAAGACTCATCACTTCTTCTTTTACTGCAGGCCTCGTATCAAAAACTTCAACAACTGCACCTAATCTTTTTGCAGTTGCTATGGCCTGTAATCCTGCAACCCCTGCACCCAATATCAAAACTTTCGCAGGAGGTATGCTTCCTGCAGCAGTCATAAACATGGGAAAATATTTTGGAAAAAGATTGGCCGCAAGAAGCACAGCTTTATAACCTGCAATGTTTGCCTGGCTGCTAAGTACATCCATGCTTTGCGCTCTTGTTGTTCGCGGAATCATATCAATGCTAAAAACAGTAATATTTTTTTCAGCAAGATTTTTTATAACTAAATAATTATAAAGCGGCTGATAATTTCCTAATAAGATTTTAGATTGAATTGATTCAATTTCTTCTTTATCTGGAATGTTGATTGATAAAATGATTTGCGAATTATTTAAAACTTCATTCCTTGAAACAACTTTCGCTCCTGCTTCTTCATATTTTTCGTTCGAGACAAATGCGTTTACGCCTGCATTGTTTTCAACCAAAACATTTACATTCCATTTCTGTAAAAGCACTACATGTTCTGGTAATATGGAGACTCTTGTTTCTGGTACGGGTTCTTTTAAAACACCAATGATCATAGTTTCAAAATATGGTTCTAAGATATTGAAAATTTAAAACCTTATGGCAAAATGTTGTTTTACTTTAAAATCAGGATTAAAAAAAACTATTCCTATAAAAAAAAGATCAACGGTTAATGTAACTGAATCATGCTCCTGTATTTGCTTCCAGGCTTGTTCCATTTCTGCGCTCCAATGAATATCGTCAAAAATAAAAATTGAATGTGAAGCTGATTTTTTTAGAAATTCAAAAAAGTAAGCAAGCGTTGCTTCTTTACGATGATTGCCATCTAAAAATACCATATCAATATTTTTTATTTTGTTTAATACATCCGGAAGTGTTTTATTAAAATTTCCTTCAATCAAATTAATATTTTCAAACCCTGCTTTTTTGAAATTATCTTCTGCTATTTTACCTATTTCTTTTGATCCTTCAAATGTAAAGATTACAGAATTCTTATTTGCGCAAGCCATGTAACAAGAGGTGATTCCAAATGAAGTTCCCAACTCAATAATAGTTTCAGGCTTATAATATTTTACAATCCTGAAAAGTAAAATAGCAAATTTTTTATTTTTCAAAGACGATCTTGCAATAGCATTTATCTTTCTTTTTTTGGTAGAAATTATTGCTGAGCCGGCACCCAAATCTTCTACTTCTATTGTTTTATTATTTTTAAGAAGTTGTTTTCTTAAAGGTTCAATTTTATCAAAGCAATCATATCTTTTTTTATCGTTAAGAACATTTATTACAAAATCAAAAACAAACGGGGAATGAATGCCATGGCCTTTTCCATTCTTAGAATTAATATAGTAACTAAGATATTTTTTTGCAAGCCGAAGAGATGAATACATCCTGATTTGGGATTTAGGATTTAGGATTTAGGATTTTTTCCCAAACTTCAAAAGAATATGCAAAGTTATTCTTTTCATCTGCAGGAAATGATTGCGCATCAATCATTTTCCACCGCGAAGCATTTATTTGAGGATAAAAAGTATCTCCTTCAACTGTAGTGTGTACACGGGTTAAATATATTTTTGAGACCACATCAATAGTTTGCTTAAAAATTTCCCCCCCACCAATTATAAAAATTTCTTTTGCATCACTTTCTTTAGCTTTTTCAATGGCATTCTCAATACTGTTAGAAATAAAAACTCCTTCCGGATGACAATCCTTTTTATTTGTGACAACAATATTTATTCTGCCAGGCAAAGATTTTTTTAGTGACTCATAAGTATTTCTTCCCATAATAACAGGCATTCCCCAGGTTTTATTTTTAAAATATTTAAAATCATTGGGAAGATTCCATGGCAATGCATTTTTAAAACCAATAACATTATTTTCGGATGCAGCAACAATATGAGATAATGTAACTTCTTTTGAATTTTCTTGCATAATGAATTAATAATTTAAACGGCTACAGGTGCCTTGATTGCAGGATGACTTTCATAATTTATCAATTCAAAATCTTCAAACTTAAAATTAAAAATATCTTTTACTCCAGGATTTAATTTCATTTGTGGCAGTGAAAATGGCTTTCTTGCAAGCTGAAGTTCTGCCTGTTCAAAATGATTTTTATACAAATGCACATCTCCGAAAGAATGAATAAATTCATCAGGCTCCATATCGCATACCCGTGCAACCATCATTGTTAATAATGCATAAGAAGCAATATTGAAAGGCACTCCCAGAAAAACATCAGCGCTTCGCTGATACAATTGGCATGATAATTTTCTCCTCGATTCATCTTCGCAAGGTGTTGTATAAAACTGGAATAAGCAATGACATGGCATCAATTTCATTTGTGGTAAATCAGCAACGTTCCATGCGCTTATAATCATTCTTCTGCTATCTGGATTTGTCTTTAATTGATAAATTAATTGAGTGACCTGGTCAAAAACTTTACCATCAGCGCCTTCCCAGCTACGCCATTGCTTACCATATACCGGGCCGAGATCTCCATTTTCATCAGCCCATTCGTCCCATATTTTTACACCATTTCCTTTAAGATATTTAATATTGGTTTCCCCTTTTAAAAACCAAAGCAATTCATAAATGATACTTTTCAGATGCAGCTTTTTTGTTGTAACCAAAGGAAATCCTTCCTGCAGATTAAATCGCATCTGGTAACCAAATAAACTTCGTGTACCCGTGCCCGTACGATCGCTTTTATCTGTTCCGCTTTCAATTATTTTTTGTAAAAGTTGAAGATACTGTTGCATGAATGCAAGTTAATTAGTCTGAACCACGATTTATGAGATTAAAAGGATTTTGAGGAAAATATTTAATTAATGAATCCTCAAATTGTGAAATCAATTAAACCGGATAACATACTAAAACTTAAACTATCTTATCTTTGCAGGTCATTTAAAAAATATGAGTAAAAAAGGTAAGGTTTTAATGGCGATGAGTGGCGGTATAGATAGTACCGTGGCTGCTCTTATGCTTCATCATGAAGGGTACGATGTTGTGGGAATTACAATGAAAACATGGGATTATGCAACCAGCAATGGCAATAACAGTAAAGAAACAGGTTGCTGCAATATTGATAGTTTTAATGATGCCCGTGCAGCGGCAGTACAACATGGCTTCCCGCATTTTATATTGGACATCCGGGAAGAATTCGGAGATTTTGTGATTGAAAATTTTGTGGAAGAATATATAGCGGGACGCACACCCAACCCATGCGTGATGTGCAACACACATATTAAATGGCGCGCTTTATTAAAAAGAGCTGATGCGCTTGGTTGCGATTTCATTGCTACGGGGCATTACGCTCAAATTCATGAACATAATAATGGCAGGCATTTTATAAGAAAAGGTATTGATGAAACAAAAGACCAAAGCTATGTGCTATGGGGATTGCAACAGGACTTATTGAAACGTACACTGCTTCCATTGGGCACTTACCGTAAAACGGAAATCAGACAAATGGCGCATGATTTTGGCTATCCAGAACTGGCTAAAAAAAATGAGAGTTATGAAATTTGTTTTGTTCCTGATAATGATTACAGGGGCTTCTTAAAGAGAAAAGTTCCGGGGCTTGAAGAAAAAGTTTCTGGTGGATTTTTTATAGACAGAAATGGAAAAATTTTAGGTCCGCATAAAGGTTATCCATTTTATACAGTTGGCCAGCGTAAAGGCCTGGATATTGCTTTGGGGAAACCTGCTTTTGTAACAGAAATTATTCCTGAGACCAATACCATTATTTTAGGCGATGAAGAAGATTTGAAAAAAAGTGAAATGACGGTAAAGGGAATTAACTGGATAAAATACGATGGCATCACTGACGGGATGGAAGCTGTAACTAAAATAAGGTATAAAGATAAAGGCGCACTTTCCAATCTTTTTTTATACGAAAACGGGGTGAATGTCCGTTTCTATAAAGATGTAAAAGGAATAGCGCCAGGGCAAAGTGCTGTGTTTTATGAAAATGATGATGTAGTTGGTGGCGGAATTATTCAAAGATAGCCCCTAACCCCGGGAAAGGTGTGACGTTTGAAATTTATTTGCATAACATTTATTGCTTTATACCTATTAAAACATTTTAATCATTTGTATGTTCAAATATTTTATTGGTTTATTTTTTATTTCTCTTTTTTTTATTTCCTGTAAAAAAGAAAAGGAAAATTTTACTTCTGAATCTATAAGTGATTACTATCCTTTAGAAGTTGGAAAATATATTACCTACAATCTTGATTCAACTGTGTTTGTAAATTTTGGTCAAAAAGATACCGTCATTCATTACGAGGCACAGGACAGAGTAGATGCACAAATTACAGATAATCTTGGGCGTCCGGCTTACCGTATTATCAGGTATATAAGGCAGGATTCTTTACAGGACTGGATTCCGAATAATACTTTCTCAGTTATCCCTACACAAAATTCAATTGAATATATTGAAAATAATTTTCGCTATTTAAAATTGGAATTACCTGTAAAGCAGGATTTTTCATGGAAAGGAAATTCTTATTTGCCATCAATGGCTTATGCACCAGCTTACGATTTTGCCAGTGATTTTACCGATGGCTGGGATTATATTTATGATAGTATAGATGTCCCGCTCACTATTAATTCTCTTACTTTTGACAGTACCATAAAAGTTTTTGAACAAGACTATTTTACAGGAGATGATCCTCCTTTGCCTACAACATCCTATTCTGAAAAAACGTATGCAGTGGAAAAATATGCAAAAGGAGTTGGCTTAATTTATCGGGAGTATTTACATTGGGAATACCAGGGAGTCAATAAAAGTTATAAAGGATTTGGTATAAAGCTTAGTATAATTGATCACAATTAATTTCTCTTTCATAAATTTAAAAAGGATTTGATTTATGATTTAATTCTTGTATGAAAAAACTCCTTTTTCTTTTTATACTATTTACATTTTTTTCAGGCAATACTTACGCACAGTTTACAAAATATATTGTAAGGTTCAAAGACAAAGCAGGAACATCCTTCACAATAAATAATCCTTCTCAATTTTTATCAGCAAAAGCAATTGCGAGAAGAACAAGACAACATATTGCTATTGATGAAACAGATTTACCCATTACACCTGCCTATATTGACAGTGTACGCTTAACCGGCAACGTTATAATACTTGATAAATCAAAATGGCTTAACCAGGTTTGTATTCAAACTTCAGATGTTGCAGCTTTGGCAAAAATAAACAGCTTTCCTTTTGTTATAAATTCCCAGCCTTTGATGCAACCTGTTTCTATACTGCGAACAGGAAACAATAAATTTACCGAGCAATTGAATTCTATTACAACCCTTCAGTCAGTAAGTAATGTTACTGATTTTTATAATTATGGAAATTCGTTTTCTCAAATTCATATTCATGAAGGAGAATATTTACACGACAAAGGTTTTCGCGGAGAAGGAATGCTGATAGCAATTCTTGATGCAGGATTTTATCATTACCTGAGCCTGCCTGCTTTTGATAGTGTGCGAAACAATAACCAGGTTATAGAAACTTATGATTATGTTGCCAATGAAACAAGTGTGGATGAAGATTTTCCTCATGGAATGGAATGTTTTTCAATAATCGGCGGTAATATTCCCGGGCAATTAGTTGGCAGCAGTCCTAAAGCAAATTTTTATTTATATCGTACAGAAGATGTTTCATCAGAATCTCCTGTTGAAGAACAATATTGGGCTGCAGCGGCTGAAAGAGCCGACAGCATTGGTGTTGATGTTATATCTACCTCTCTCGGCTATACGCAGTTTGATAACCCTGTTTTCAATCATACTTATGCAGATCTTAATGGCAATACTACCATTATTGCAAATGCAGCGGACTTCGCTGCAAAAAAAGGAATGATAGTAGTAGTTGCTGCAGGTAATGAAGGAAACAATGCATGGCATTTTATTGCTACTCCTGCGGATGCAGATAGTGTACTTACTGTGGGGGCGGTAAATTCATCTGGTGTTGTTGGGAACTTTAGCAGTTATGGCCCTTCCAGCAATGGACAAGTAAAACCAACAGTGGCATCAGTTGGTGTTGGTACTGCTCTATCTTCGCCAAGCGGAACAATTATATCCGGCAATGGAACTTCTTTTGCAACACCCAATATGGCCGGCCTTGTTACCTGCCTGTGGCAGGCATTTCCTGATTTTACCAATATGGAAATTATACAGGCTGTAATAAAAAGCAGCAGCATTTATAATTCTCCTGATGATAGAATTGGATATGGCATTCCTAATTTTCATAAGGCTTTTGATGATTTAAACCAGCAGCGGGCATTAAAAAATATTAATAATATTCTTGGAACAAGCTGGATTAAAATTTTCCCTAATCCTTTTTCTGATAATTTTAGTGTTGCTATCAAACCAAAGAATACAGCAACAGCGATATTCAATTTATATGATGCTTCAGGAAGATTGCATTTTTCAAAACAGGTTTCATTGCAGGCCAATCAAAACCAGGTTATAAAATTTGAAAATTTTCAACCATTGCAAAGAGGAATTTATACACTTAAATTCAGCGATGAAGTAAGTAAGCAAAGTTTTAAATTGGTTGTACAATAGCAATGAGGCAATAAACAATAAGCAATAGGCAATGAGGCAGTCAGGCCTTTCTCAACAGCGCTGCAAACAAGGTATCGGCCTGCATTTCATATCCTTTTAAATATTCCATCTTCAGCAAATTGAGTTGAAATTTTTCCCGAATGAATGCAACGTTTTCTTCATTTTCTTTTTTAAAAACCGAACAGGTGATATATAAATAATATCCATCCTGCTTTAGATTCATAACAGTATTTTTAATTATTTTTTTTTGAAGAGAAGCATATTTTTCTATTTCATTTTTTCTGAAAAAAGTAAGTTGCTCAGGTGTTCTTGCCCACGTACCTGAGCCGGAACATGGAACATCAGCAATAATAAAATCAAAAGCATCTTCCAAAGAAACTGGTAATGAAAGATCAAGTACAAAAGGCTTGTAATTTTTTATTCCGGCTTTTGCAAAACGTTTATGCAAATTTTCAAGAATATTTTTTCGTTTATCACTAACCGTTAGCTCTATATTTTTTAAAACATCATACGCAAGAATTGATTTTCCTCCACTCGCAGCACAACAATCCCAGGTTTTAATAGTTGGCAGTGAGCAGTTATCAGTTATCAGTTCTAAATATTCACTCACTCTTTGCGAATTGCAATCCTGTACTATTGATTCTTTATCAATATCAATTACATCACTTATTTTTTCATTGTTGGAAAAAGCAAGACAATTTTCATCTATCTCTTCAAATAAAAAGTCTGCGGATTTTATTTTATTGATAACGGTCTCTTTAAATCCGGGCCTTATCCTTATAAATAATTTGGGTTGAATTAAAAAAGATTGGTTGAATTTTTCCAGATTTATTTCATTGCTTAATTCTTCGGAGAAGGGAAATATTTTTATTGGATCAAATTCTTCTTTTACAAATTTAATTTTTTCATTTACGGGCAATTGAATTAAATTATTCCACTCAGATTTAAAAAAAGCTAAAAAGTCAGATGCATTTTTTTCACATAAAAAAAATGCAATAACCAATTTTTGTTGAATATCCATTTCGACACTAACACCAAGGCCTAAACGAGAATAATTATAACAAAGTGAAGTGATCCACTTCCTGTCTTTTGAACCATGCCTTTTATTTGCTGAAAAATATTTTTTTAAATAAAGATGAAATGGTTCATCGCCATTATATATTTTTAAAATTGAAACGGCAGAATTTAGGTAAGAGAATTGCCTCATGGTATGCAAGATAGTAAACCGTCATTGACCCTCTCTCATTCTATTTGCAGTATTAATAAAATTTAATGTAGATTCATTTAACACAGCATATCTCGGCAATACGTTAGTCAATATCCAATGAAAAAGCAATTTTAAAAAACAGGAATTTTAAAGAGTTGTAATGATTTTTAAACGCTCCCATAAACTATATACAATTAGTTCTAATGAACTCTTTGATTTGGGGCCATGATTTAGAATATGGTGGAATACCTTCAATATCCGGGTCTTCATGGCATAAGTAAAATAACTAATGCTTCACATTAAAAAATAAAGCTGGCTGCTGTCATACTTCTTTTCAAACCATTGCAGCATCGTTTGCCAGCCAAAGTTTTCTATTAAAACCTAATTGCTAATCTATTTTTATCCGGTAATTCTATTACATCATTCCATTCCGGCTCTAGGGTTTCTATAAATGGAGTTCTTTTATTTTCACATAAAAAGGTACCCAACAAAATTTTATCTTTTTCAAAAATATTTGTTGCGGCTTTTCCTAACCGATAATAATTGTAACAGAGAGAGGTGATTTGTTTTCTATCTCTTAGAAATGTTTTTTATTTGCAGAAAAATAAGATTGATAAAGAGGAATATTTGATGCGGTAGTTTTTCAAAATTTATAAAACTGTTTCATCTTAGTTATAAAAACATCTTTCTTACGCCTTGCCACTTCTATTTCTTTTCCATTGGATAGCATAACAGAGCCCCCTTCGCCCCGAAGATATTCTTTTACATGCAGCAAGTTTACTAAGTATGATTTATGAATTCTTACAAAGCCTGCATCTTCCAGCAGTTCTTCATACTCATGGATAGGTTTAGATGTACAAACAATATGCTGATTGATAAAATGAAAATTGGTATAATTGCCGGAGGCCTCTGCATACAAAATTTCAGCAAGTTCAACCACCTGGAAACCTTTCAATGAAGGCATACACAGTTTCATACTCTGAGGACCTTGCTTTATCTTCACATTATGCAGAAAGGTCTCAATATTTTTACTTCCTGATTTTTCAATAATTCTTTTTCTGGCTCTTTTTACTGCTTCTACCAATAAATCATCATCAACCGGTTTGAGCAAATAATCAATAGCACTAAAATGAAAAGCTTCAATCATAAATTGATTATGTGCAGTTACAAATATCACTTCAAAACTAAATTCTTTTAAATCCCTAAGCAATTCAAATCCATTCTTCACTGGCATCCCGATATCCAAAAAAATAAGATCCGGCTGCAAATCATTTACTTTTTTAGTTGCTTCATCCACGCTGGGGCAGGCAGCCACAATATTTACATCGGGGCAATTCATTTGCAATAATTTTTGCATAGAGTTAAGTCCGCGGGGTTCATCATCTACTAATATTGTACGGAGAGGTGTCATAACTCAGTATTTTTTAATGGAAGATAAATAGTTACTAAAGTACCTGTTTCATTATATAAAGGCAAATTGTTTTTGTCTTCGATTGTTACACTGCTGTGTAAGTGATATTTTTCATTCAGCACCTGGATGCGTTGGTGTACATTCGTAATACCAAGAGAATCATAATCTGCCTGTGTTTCCCCTTGCTGTTTTTTATTTTTTAATGATGCCCCGATGCCTATACCATTATCTTCTATTATACAAAGTAATTGGTTATTTTTTCTGGTAAAACAAATGTTGATTTTAATTGGTTGATACGTTGAAGAAACTCCATGCCAAATAGCATTTTCAATAAAAGGTTGAATAAGCATTGGCGGAAGAAAAGTATTTTCCGTTTCTACAGCGTCGTCCACTGTAATGTGATAAGAAAAATTAGAGGTTCTTATTTGTTCCATTTCCAGATAACGCCTCAGGTAATCAATGGTATTTTGTAAACTGATAAAAGGCTTTGAAGAATTATTCAAAGTAATACGGATCAGTTGTGCGAACTTACTTAAGTAATGTGATGCCTGGCGATTTTCATTATTCAAAATCATTTCACGAATACTATTGAGGCAGTTGAAGATAAAATGAGGGTTCATTTGAGCATGAAGCGCTTTTATTTCATACTCCGCCATTTGCCTGTCAACTCTTGCTTTGTGTCTCACTTCTGATATACGCCTGCTGTAATACAAATAAATGATACTGATTATTGCAAGGCCAATTAGTGTAAAAAACCACCATCTTTTCCAGAATGGAGGGTATATAATAAATGTAATTTTTTTTATTGTTTCACTGTTGATATTGGAGGCCGCATAATATTTTATTTCCACTTCATATTTACCGGGAGCAAGATTGCTGAAATAAATAGAATTTTCACTTCCCAATGATACCCATCGGTTTTGATTGATACGATATGCATAGCGATTGCTTTCAGCCTCATCAAAATTAATAGCACTGTAATGGATAGTAATATTATTTTGTGAATGTGTTAGATCAATATTTTCTCCCGGAAACAAATATGTTGTGTCTTCTGCAATATGAAGAGCATCTATATAAAATGAAATCGGTTTGTTCGCACTTGTAGCAATCGTATCATCTGTCCAGGTTATTTCATTGTCATATCCCATCAGTATTCTATGGCTTACGGTATCGTGGTAAATAACATTACAACTGCCCTGAGGCAAACTGTCTGCATAGGAATAACTTACTACTTTAGAAGTTGTTTTATTAAATGCAGTAAGATAATTATGTGTAACTATCCACAAATAGTTATTTGCTGATATTGCAGTGTAAGCTGCATTTTCCTGCAATCCCTGTTCTGTACTAATTTGTTTGTAAGTATTTGCGACCGGATCATAAATCAACACCCCGTTATTTTCATTGCAGAATACAAGATTCCCTTTCTCATCATTACTTAACGCACTAATCTTGATATTATCTTTATTGAATCCATAGTAAGCAGTAATTAATGTATCTAATATCTCTTTTTTTCTGTTCCATCTTGTGAGTCCTCTTTCTCCAAACCATATATTCTGTTCATTATCCTCCATTATAAAGTTTGCTACACGTAACGGCAGATAATTTTTTTTATCTGTTATTGAAAATATTTTTGATGTTTTTGTTACCGGGTTATACATAATCACACCGCTTCCCCAACCTTCCTGCATCCAGATGATTCCTTTGGAATCTTTATAAAGTATTGTAATTGCATGACGTTGAGTTAGTGTATCCATTCCTGTAATACTCACACGTCCAAAATTTTCATTGCGCTGGTTATACCATATAAGTCCATCCTGTGTACCAAACCACAATGTGTCTTTACTATATTCTATAACATGCCATATTTGATTACACATGGGCGAAACCCGTGAAAAAGAAATTTGTTTTTTTAACTGATATGTTTTTCCGTCCAGAACAATGATTGGCGAATAAGAATAACTGCCTGCATAAAGCAAATCATTGCTTCTCAAAAAACAATAAAAAGGAATTATATAATAAAGATTAGGATCACCAGAAGAAGGATGCCTGATTGGGTGAAGAGCCGATTGTTTTATATTCTGCCGAAATAAACCATTTTCGGTTCCCAGCCATAAACGATTTTCCCTGTCCAGAAAAGCAGCAGTAAAAACATATTTATTTAATAATGGCACACTATCGTATGAAAATTGAAGTGTTGCCGGATTAATGTGTACTTTATAAGCACCCTTGTAGTTCCCGTATGTTATGGCTGTACTATCATCGATCATTAGCCAATGACTGGCCCAGCCGATATATTTTCTAAACCATACAGGTAATGATGACTTTCTAACACTATCTTTTTCTGTATCATAAATAAATAATTCCCAGGTAATAAAATTTAAGAACAGCAACTTATTTTTTCCAATGCTCCCCCTGATGTTCATTGTTCCTTTAAGTGAGTAAAGTCCTGGCAAACTATTTTTATACGATTCAATTAACAAAAAACTATTCTTACGGCTATCATAAATTGACATGTTGTATTGCATATCGAAGTGCAATATTTTATATTGATCTATGTATACCACTGAACGGCCATAGCGTTTGTCGCTAATTATATTTCCATTTGAATCAGGCTTATAATTATCATAACGAAAAATAAGTTTTCCTGTACTGTCAAATGCATAAGCGCCGCTATACGTAGAAATAAAACAGGTATTATTGTTAGTGACTGCAGCATCATAAACAGCATTTTGAAGCGAAGAAGCAGGTTGTTTTTTTGAAACTGTAAGATTTATAAAATGATTTTTTGTTAGGTCAATCCATGCGGCTCCTTTTTCAGAATAAGTAAACAATTTATTTTCCACCGATTTAATGCTGCTTAATTTATCTGCTATAAGTCCCTCCTTACCCGGATTTTGATATAGACGTTTTATTTCTTTGCCATCAAAACGGTTTAATCCATTAGTTGTACTGATCCATATATATCCAAATTTATCCTGTGTAATACCGGTTATGTAATTATCACTGAGTCCGCTTATAGTTGTATAGTGAGTAAAATTTTTTTCATCAAAATGTTGGGCAAACCCCGGGTGGCTGATTGCAAACAGAATTAATATTAATAAGAACCTTTGATGCATTAGTGAAAGAATTGATGAGAGTATTGTTCTTTAAAATTAGGTTCTTGTTTCTAAAAAAAGAAGTGTTAAAGGAATTTAAAACTTACCTCCATTTATTGGCTGATTTACTTCCGTTATTAAACGGGAACTGCCGTTGCTGAATAAGAGAAAGCAATATATTTTGTTTTATTTCCCCGTAAATGAAATCAAAGCCGCCGTTAGTGAGAAGTCATATCTGCAATCTTTCTTCAACTTTTAATTTTAAATATAAATACCGAAATGTGCTGAATAACTGAAGTGACAATTTGATATTCGGAGACTCTCAAAATAATTTATTAAAAAGGATTCCTGCATCCTGATAAACTGCTCCATCCTGCCTCTGGGTTATAATAAGGTTTATTAAATGTGTCATAATATTTACCCGATAATTAAAATGTTTTATAATCATTCCCTATGAATATATCCTGGAATAATTTAAAAGTATCAATTGCCGGTGCTAAACTTAGTCACCTTGTACAAAAAGATAAGATATGGGACCACGGAAGTATGGTAGAACAGGTGAGAACAGTTTTTATTCATTTGAAAAAAGCATTTCAGCGCAGTGATGCTGAAATAGTAAAAAAATGGATGACGGAATCAGCTTTTAAAAAAATAAAATATCAAATAGAACATACAACCAACGAAAACCAAAACATAATTTATAATGAAATAGAAGAAATAAGCATCATAAACGTTACACCCGGCAAAAAAAAACAGCCAGACAAATTTATTGCATTAATAAAATTTAAACGGAATGTGGAAGAAAAAAAAATATTTTCCTTTATCGCCAAAAACAATGAAGGTGATTACGCTGAAGAAAAATGGTTGTTTTTACGACAGGGTGAATGGTGGTTATTAGATGAAATAAAATCAATGTATTCAAATTATTAAGTAGTTAAAAAACATTAATTTATTAAAACATTTTTTATGAGAAAATTATTTTACGTAATTGTATCCCTAGATACTGCAAGAAGAAAGTCAATTCTTTTGGGGTTGATTTTTCAACTTGGATTCTTCTTCTTTTTTTCAAATTTAAATGCACAAACTTATAACGGTAGTCTCACGCTAAATTCGCAGGCTGAAGTAGACGCGTTTAATTACACATCCGTTAGTGGGGAATTATTCATAGGCAGTGCGGATTTTCCTTCAGGGGATATAACCAATCTTAACAGCCTTTCAAAACTTACATCTGTAGGCGGCGGCCTTATTATTGAGGGGAATACTGCGCTGCCAAATCTTGATGACTTGTCAAATCTTACTTCAGTTGAGAGCCTTTCAATAAGTAATTGTCTTTCCTTACAAAATATAAATGGGTTGTCAAAAATTTATTCATTAACGTCGCTATATCTAATCAAAACCGGCATTTTAAATGTTGATGGTTTGACAAATCTTACTTCGGTAAGTAATTATATAGTAATTGGTTCGAATGGTGTATTAACCAATCTCAATGGGTTGGCTAACCTAAATTTTGTTGGACAAACCTTCAAATTAAACAATAATCCTTATCTTTTTAATGTTTGCGGCCTCCATACTTTATTTAGCAATAACCCTTCTTATACAGGGTATACCTCTTGGGGCAACGGAAATGATTCACTAGTTAATTGTAATACACTTACCGCCAATCTAACGCTAACTACACAGGCGCAGGTAGATGCTTTTAATTATACTTCCGTTACAGGAAACCTGGTCATCCATGAAGCTTTAGCCGGAAATATCACCAATTTAGGAGGATTATTTAATTTAATATCATTAGGTGGAAGCTTAAATGTTCAAAATAATTTGGCACTTTCATCTTATTGCGGTTTATATAATTTATTAAATGCAGGGTACGCTGGCACTACTGCTATTTCAGGGAACGCTGTAAATCCAACTTCCGCTCAAATAATAGCAGGCGGTATGTGCAGCGTGTTTAGCGGCGATATTACTTTAAATACACAAGCGCAGGTAGATGCATTTAATTATACCGGGGTTACTGGCAATCTCACTATTCAAGAAACAACTCTGGGTACCATCACTAACTTAAATGCGCTGTCTCAGCTTAGCTTCATTGGAAAAAATTTAATATTTTATAATAACACAGCTCTTACCAATCTAAATGGACTTTCTCATCTCACTTCATTAGGCGGCGATATACAAATGACTGGAACTTACTTAGCCAATCTTGATGGATTATCAAGCCTTAATAGTATTGGCGGCAGTATCTCTTTATTTGCCAATCATTCCTTAACAAATCTTGACGGTTTGTCGCATGTTAGTTCATTAAAAAGAGCGATAAGCATTACATCTAATCCGGTACTTGCAAGCATTAGTGGGCTCTCAAACATAACAAACATAACTATTCTACAAATAACAGATAATACATTACTCACAAATATAAATGGGCTTAATAATATTCAAACGATTTTTTCCA
Source organism: Chitinophagales bacterium (assembly GCA_038244655.1). Taxonomy (GTDB): domain Bacteria; phylum Bacteroidota; class Bacteroidia; order Chitinophagales; family Chitinophagaceae; genus Ginsengibacter. The sequence goes on along the minus strand of JBBRTG010000008.1, from coordinate 22,021 downwards.
ATATTATTATAGGTATTACCATCAGAAACAATCCTGTACTTACAAATCTTGACGGTCTTGCTAATTTAAAAGCGGTGAAAGGGCAAGTGATAATTGAGGTTAATAATACTTTAAACAACATTAATGGTTTGTCCAATCTAACAAGTATAAATGGAGACCTGATTATTGGGGAAAATCCGCTTTTACAAAATATTGATGGCCTTGCAAACCTCAGAAGCTTTAACCCTGGAAATTACCTTACAGGTATTCAAATTTTGGGTAACATCGCATTAAAGAATCTAAATGGCCTTAATTCGATACAATATATTGGCGGAGCCCTATCTATAAAGGGTAATACTTCTTTACAAAATGTTGATGGTTTTTATCATTTAAATCAGGTGGGTGATGTAAGTATCCAAAGAAATCCTGCGATTAGCAATCTTAATGGCTTTTCCAATCTCTTTTCTGCAAGCAGCCTTGAAATAACAACAAATGCTACTCTTACAAACTTTTGCGGTCTCTATAACTTAATTAGTAATTCAAGCATTTCTTCAATAACCATTTCATCAAATGCCGTAAATCCAACTGCGGCTCAAATTACCAGTGCAGGTGCCTGTGCCAATATACAACCCGATTTTATCCTTACCTCCCAGGCCGAAGTGGATGCTTTTAATTATAGTTATGTACCAGCAAATTTAATAATTGGGGAAAAAGTACCTGGAGATATTAAAAATCTCAATGCATTATCACAGCTTACCGGGGTTGCAGGAATACTTCACATCGGGCCAAACAGTGCTTTAACTAATCTTGATGGATTATCTCACCTTAATAATGTGGGGGGTGATTTTTTTATTGAACAGGATAATTCATTAACCAATCTTAACGGCCTTTCTCAATTAACCAGCATTGGCAAATCATTAAATATAGATGGAAATACATCTTTAACTTCCACAATGGGCTTGTCCGCCCTATCAAATTTAAAAGAGCTTACTATCAGTAACAATAATGCGCTTGTAAATCTTGATGGTTTATCTGGACTAAATGCTCTTGAAGTTGCAAACATAAATAATAACAATACACTTACTAATGTTGCAGGGTTATCTCATCTGGCTTCGGTAAAAAATCTTTTGGCTATTCGAAATAATGCCGCGTTAGCGAATGTTGATGGTTTATCAGCCTTAAATTTTGTGGGAGCTGTTTCCAATTTTCCTAGTTTACAGATCCAGAACAATCTTTCTTTAACCAACCTTGATGGATTATCGCATCTTACAAGGCTGGAAGGCAATCTGTCAATTAGTGCTAATTCCGCTTTGTCAAAATTCTGTGGCCTTTACAATTTGCTTTCTACCAACGGACTAATTGGAACCTACACTGTATTTGCGAATGCCACCAATCCAACAAAACAGCAAATTATTGATGGAGGTGATTGTACACAAGCCAACGGGCCACAACCACCCCACGTATCCATTAATAAAGCTGCAACCCAGCCAGACCCTACAAGTGTTGTTCCCATTCATTTTACAGTTGTATTTGACCAGGCTGTTACCGGCTTTGATGCATCTGATATTTCTTTTACAGGCAGTGCCATACAAGGAACATTAGTGGCAACCGTAAGTGGTGCCGGGCCAACTTATGATGTATCTGTTAGCGGAATGACAAGCCCAGGAACTGTAGTTGCCAGTGTAATTGAAGGGGCTGCAATTAACAGCTCCAGCCAGACTAGCCTTGCATCTACTTCTACTGATAATGCTGTTGCTTTTATAGTGACACCTCATGATCTCGTTATTGTAAAAACAGCGGCTTCAACTGTGATGGCAGGAAACCTTCTTGGTTACCTTATCAGGATTACGAATAATTCCTCTTCTGTTACTTTAGGCGTTACGGTTACTGATGTCTTACCACAAGGAATCACCTTCAATAGTGTGGGATTATCTCCAGGTATAGCAACAATAACGGCGCCTCCTGTAGGACAAAATGGTACGGTTACTATTTATTTTCCTGGTCTCGTTCCGGGTGCACAGGTAACGTTTCCAATAATAGTGACCGTAAATGAAAATCTGACGGGCAGTATTACCAATACTGCAACGGTTAGTGGCCCACCGGGAGATGTGAATTCAAATAATAATACTTCAACAGCAATCACTCAAATAGTTAAGCCTCCAACTATCACCTGTCCGGTAAATGTTACCATTTCTACAACAGCAACTGGCTGTACAGGAAGTGTTGATTTGGGTAACCTTACGTACATAATGACAGGTGATCCTGCACCTACATTATCACTATCATGGAGACCAGTAGATGATCCACTGGCAGCATTGGAAAGTATAATTGTAGTTCCGGGTGAATCCGTGCCGGAAAGTTTTCCAAAAGGGGTGACAACCATAACTGCAAAGGTTTCCAATGCTGTTTTGCCTGATGCATCTTGTCAATTCACCATTACTGTTAGAGATCAAACGCCGCCGGTTATAAGCTGCCCTTCAAATGTAAATGTGAAAGCAGATGCCGGAGCTTGTACAGCCACTTTATCCAATGCAACAATAGGAACAGCGACTGCTTCGGATAATTGTCCGGGAACAATTACAATATCACATTCGGCTTTTCCTTTAAACAATTCTTTTTCTGTAGGCACAAATAACATAACATGGACAGCAACTGATGCAGCAGGCAATACGGCAACCTGTGTGCAGACAGTTACAGTAGCCGATGATCAGTTACCTGTTATTACAAATGCCAGTGCAAGTCCGGGTATACTTTCACCACCAAATCACCAGATGAAAAATGTTGAAGTGCTTTATACATCAACAGATAATTGTGGCGTTGTTTCATGCAGGCTCGAAGTGACAAGCAATGAAGCTATCAACGGAACCGGTGACGGAGACACTTCACCAGATTGGGAAGTGATAGATGATCATCATGTAAAACTTCGTGCAGAAAGAGCAGCTAACGGCGATGGACGCATTTATACCATTACAATTATTTGCAGTGATGGCCATGGTAATGAGACAAGACAACCTGTTACGGTCAGGGTTACACATAATATCACTGCACCGCGTTCAGGAAATGCATTTGTAGTAGGATCAACAATAAATTTTGCCGGAACTTTTTGGGATAAACCCGGTAACCGGCATACCGCTAAATGGTTGCTGGATGAAAGCAGTGTATCGAATGGAATAGTAACTGAACCAGTCACAAATCAAAATGGAAAAGTTACCGGTAGCTATAAGTTCACCACTCCTGGTGTTTATAAACTCCAGATGAATGTTACAGACCAAAATGGAATTACAAGTTATGCGAATACAAATGAAGACCTTGAAGCAATTGTAGTTATTTATGATCCCAATGGTGGTAATACTTATGGAGGTGGTTATTACAATTCACCGGCCGGTGCATTAAAATCAAATGCAACAGCAACAGGAAAAGCAAGCTATGGATTTGCTATAAACTATTTTAAAAACTCAACCAATCCAAAAGGTGAAACACAGTTTGAATTTAAAGTAGCAGATTTTGAATTTAATGCTTTGAATTTTGATTACCTGGTCATATCGGGAGCAAAGGCACAGTTCAGGGGTACCGGAAAAATTACAGGCGGCCAAAGTGGTATTGGATTTATCATGACTGTTATTGATGGTGCACTGGATGGAACCGGAATAGATAAAATAAGAATGAAAATTTTTAATAAAAATACAGGACAAGTGTATTATGACAATCAAACAGGTGCAAGTGATGCAGCAAACCCGACAACAGCAGTCGGCTTAAATAGCACTGTCGTAATATCAAGTACGCCAACGAATAGCCTGCAAAATACAATAACGAATGTTGGTAGTATAAAGATCAGTCCGGATCCAGATGTATCAATTCTCGAAGTAAGAGCACTTCCAAACCCAAGTAACAGATATTTTACCTTATACATAAACACCAACAGGAAAGAAAAAATGCTGATGCAGGTAGTTAGTATTAACGGGAGGATAATTGAAACAAGAACAATCTATAGTGAACGGATGATCACTGTGGGAGATAGCTATAGGCCAGGAACGTATATAGTAAAATTCATTCAGGGCAACCAACATAAAGAAATAAAATTGATAAAACTGTCCGATTAATCACGTATAAAAATTTAGAAAGCCATATTGTTTAACTATAAAACATTTTTTATGAAAAAATTAAAGTGGATCCTGATTTTTTCCTTGTGTTCATTTATTGTAATTAATTCCGCAATTGCACAGGTACAACAGGCATGGGTAGCACGTGAAAACGGTGTCGAAAATAAAAATGAATCGGGAACGGCTATAGCTGTGGATGCTGCGGGCTATGTGTATGTAGCAGGCTCGCGGTCCGGAACAGCCGATGATAACAATTCCGGCTTTCTTACAATTAAGTACAACCCTGTTAACGGCCAGGTTATATGGGCTCATATAAACGATGGAGAAGGGGGAGGGAATGCAGGTCCGGCTGCAATAGTGGTTGATGGAGTCGGGAATGTTTACGTCACAGGTAACAGTGGCGCTACCAGCGATGGGGATAAATATTTTACAATTAAGTATAACACCAGCGGAGCTTTGCAATGGGAGGCATCATATACTAATTCAAGAAGTGGGGAATATGCCCGTGCAATAGCAGTAGATGCGCAAGGGAATGTTTTCGTCACGGGAAAAAGTGACGCAGATGACGGATACCAATCGATCGGTACAATTAAATATGATGCTTCCGGAAACAGGAAATGGGTAAGACATTATCATGGGAATTCTGCATCCGGTTTGGGATACGGAACTGCTATAGCGGTGGATGCCTCAGGCAATGTTTATGTAGCAGGTGTTGGGAACTACACAGGGACAGGGCAAGATCTTATCATTCTCAAATATGATAATAATGGAACTCAGCTTTCGAGTAATCGCTATGATGGCCCCGGATCGGATGAGCCGCTTGCCATGGTGCTAGATGCAAATGCAAATATTCATATTACCGGCTACAGCTCCAATTTCCCACATGGCAATGACATTCTCACACTGAAATATAACTCCAACTGTAACATCATCTGGGAGCGATTGTACAATGGGCCGGGTGATAAAAATGATCGTGGGCTTGATATGGCTGTTGATGCGTTGGGAAATGTATTCGTTACAGGGGTAACTGATAAAAGTGTGAGCGATGCCGACTATATCACTTTAAAATACGACGTCGATGGAACAAAACTGTGGGATGTTTCCTACGACGGCTCACCAAATTCCAATGATCTCGCACTGGGAATAGCATTAGATCCATCAGGAAACGTTTATGTAACTGGCTATTCCGGAATTGGGGCTTCTAATACCAGCCAGATTAATTATGCCACTATTAAATACAATACTGATGGTGTTCAACAATGGTTGAAGGTTTACGATGGTCCGGATGGAAATTATGATGCAGGCAAAGATATTGTTGTGGATGCAAACGGTAACGTATTCGTCACCGGTGTAAGTTATAGTGATGCTACAAAACTTGACGCTGTAACAATAAAATACACTCAATGTGCACTCATTTGCCCGGTAGATATCACTGTGAATAATGATCCCGGTCAATGCGGTGCTATAGTAAATTATTCGCTTGCCACTACAACTGGCGAATGTGGTTCACCTATTCATTACAGCAAAGCAAGAGGTTCTCTTTTCCCTATCGGTACTACTATCGTCACCGTAACATCCGTTGCTACAGGTGCTGAATGTTCCTTCAATGTTACTGTGGTCGATAATGAGTTGCCTGTAATAACTTGTCCCGCAGACAAAACTGTAAATACTGATGCAGGTGTTTGCTTTGCAACTGCTGCAAATGTCCATGCCGGTAATGCAACGGCAACCGATAATTGCAGCGCAACCGTCGTAGGTGTTAGAAGCGATGGCCAGGCATTAACTGCCAACTATGGACCGGGCATAACAACAATCACGTGGACAGCAACAGACCCATCAGGCAATACTGCTGTCTGCACTCAAACTATTACCGTAGTGGATAATGAGCCCCCTATCATCAGCGGCGAATCAGCAAGTACCTATGTATTATCACCACCTAATCATACGATGCGTGATGTTACGATCAGTTATACTGCTACAGATAATTGTTCTGTTACTTCAGCACTTTCAGTTACCAGCAATGAACCTGTGAATGGAGTATCAGATGGAGATACAGATCCTGATTGGATCGTTCTGGATAATCATCATTTACAGCTTCGTGCGGAAAGAGCAGCCAATGGTACTGGAAGAATTTATACAGTTACCATTACTGCCACCGATGGCGTTGGCAACATTTCAACCAAAACTATCGAAATAAAAGTTCCGCACAACATTACTACTCCGAATTCCGGACATCCTTTCCGTGTTGGCAGTACAGTAGATTTTGGAGGATCTTTTTGGGATAAGCCCGGTAATAGTCATACAGCAAAATGGTTATTAGATGGAAGTAATGCAAGCAATGGCACGGTTACAGAACCTGCCAACAATCAAAATGGAAAGGTTACAGGTAGTTACAAGTTTACTACTGCCGGTGTTTACAAGTTGCAGATGAATATTACAGATCAGAATGGATTGACAACTTATACAAATACCAATGGTGACCTTGAAGCAATACTAGTTATTTATGATCCAAATGGTGGATATGCTTATGGCGGCGGTTATTACAACTCACCGGCTAGTGCATTGAGATCAAACCCGGCAGCAACAGGAAAAGCAAGCTATGGATTTGCGATTAATTATTTTAAAAACTCAACTTATCCAAAAGGTGAAACACAGTTTGAATTTAAAGTAGGCGATTTTGAATTCAATGCTTTGAATTTTGATTACCTGGTGATATCGGGAGCAAAGGCACAGTTTAAAGGAACTGGTAAAATTACAGGCGGCCAGAGTGGAGTTGGATTTATTATGACTGTTGTTGATGGTGATCTTGATGGAACCGGCATTGATAAAATAAGAATGAAAATTTTTAATAAAAACACCGGCGCTATTATTTATGATAATCAACCCGGAGCAAGTGATGCAGCCAACCCGGTTTTGGCAGTCTCTGCAAACAGTTCTGTTGTAATCAATAGTAACAGCGCACCACCCGTAAGTACAATAAATACCCAACCGGAAATTGTAAATAGAATTCAAATACCGGTAAAAGAACTTATTGTAAAAGCAATGCCAAATCCAACCAACAATAATTTCACGTTGACAATAAGAAGCAATAACCTGAAAGATAAAATCATGATGCAGGTAATTGATATTAACGGAAGAATAATAGAAGTAAGGAATATTGCTGCGGAACAGACAATTAAATTAGGAGATAGATACTTGCCGGGATCATATTATGTAAGAGTGCTGCAGGGCAAAGAACACAAAGAAATAAAGTTGGTAAAACTTTCGGAATAATATTTTTAAATAAAATTTCTTCTGCCCCGATAAAAACGGGGCAGATTTTTTTTATTCCATTTTAAAATATCTTTTTTTCAACCAGATTTCAAACAATGGATCATTAAAATTGATCTGCTTTCCCAAAATATCAATGATCTCATAATTCTGTAAAGCAGTTTTTATTCGTGAAATGTTTGTTGAAGTTCCCAGATTATATTCCTGGAAACTGCCTGGGTGGTAAAAGAAGTTTCTTTGTTGCACAATGCTTTTAAAAAATTCAGTTGAAAATTGGTAAGCATGTCAGTCTCTTTCTGATAAAGAATAGTATATTGATCCAGTAACTCCTCAATTGCCATTTCCAGGTTCGAATCATTCGTTTTTTTTGTTGTTTGCTGCCATACTGCCTGTGACAGTTGTTGAACAAAATAAGGGTGGTTTTGCATAAGCCCGGCTATACGGGCTGCTAAGGTTTCCGGAATAATTTTACCGGTGGTGATAAAACCTGCCGGTGATATATTTTATCCAGTGTTGTTCTTCAATTTTTTCCAGAAACAGGATTTCGCCAACATTATAAAAAGGCATATTGCTTTTTGTAAAAACTCCATCATCAAATGACTACGGCTGCCATACAATATATAGGTTACATGCTGATGTTTCTGACAGTGAGCCCTCAGTTTTTTTGAAAGGTTGTTCCATCCTCCATAAAACTGATATTTTGAAATTCATCCACACATACAATTACCTGTATTTTTTTTTGCGGGCAATTTTGTCAGGCAGATCCAATACTTCGGAAAAATCTTTTTTAATTGTTTCCACTTAAAGCTCAATTCAATATCGGCTGAAGGGTCAGGGCTTACTGTTACTGCGGGGAGAATCTGTTTAAAAAAGGTTTTTTACATTACGTACTGTATCTTCAAACGAATCAGATGTGTTTATAATAGTAGAAGAGTATAATTCTAAAAATTCCTGCTCTGTACGAACATTATATAAATCAACAAAACAAAAAACCAGTAACTTATTCTTTTTTTGCATAGGCTTAGCCACATGCAGAATCAGTGATGATTTTCCCCATCGCCGCGGTGATATAAGCATACAAACCTTCATCGGCCAACTTACCATATTTAAACGGTCCGGTCATAAGAGAAATTTGAAAGACAAAAATATGAAACAATTATGTTTCAAACAATCTTGTTTCAAATATTTTTTGTGCAAATGTGTGAGGAGATTTTCTTTTCGCAATCTTTTAGTTTGAACCGATGTATTTGTAAAATTATTCAATTGATAACTACAATTCCAGCAAAGCTTTTACAGGATCTTTGCCAAACAGTAGCTGCTCAGGATTTTCAAGCATTTCTTTTACTCTAATAAGGAAACTTACAGATTCACGCCCGTCAATAATACGATGGTCATAGCTTACAGCCAGGTACATCATTGGCCTTATAACCACCTGGCCTTTTATGGCAACAGGCCGTTCAACAATATTGTGCATGCCCAGTATAGCACTTTGCGGAATATTAATAATTGGAGTGCTCATCAACGAGCCAAAAATTCCACCGTTAGTAATAGTAAATGTTCCACCAGTCATCTCTTCAATAGTGAGTTTGCTTTCTTTTGCTTTGGTTGCAAGCTGCACAACTTCCTTTTCAATTTCGGCCATGCTAAGGCTTTCTGCATTTCGTATTACAGGAACCACCAAACCCTTTGGTGAAGAAACAGCAATGGAAATATCACAAAAATTATGGTAAATAATATTATCTGCGTCAAGGCTTGCATTTACTGAAGGCCATTCCTGCAAAGCAAAGCAACATGCTTTTGTAAAAAAACTCATGAAGCCAAGATTTACTTCATGATTTTTTTTAAAAATCTCTTTATACTTTGTTCTTATTTCCATGATGGCGCTCATATCCACTTCATTAAAAGTTGTGAGCATTGCCGTGGTATTCTTTGCTTCAACTAACCTGCGGCTAATAGTTCGGCGCAGGTTACTCATTTTTTCGGGACGCTCTTCACGGCTGAAAAGTTCTTTGCCAATTGCTCTTCCGGGATTGGCAAGTGCATCCATTACATCATGCTTGGTGATTCTTCCATTGGAACCTGTAGGTGTTAGTTTTTTTACATCTACTTTTTTGTCGGCCAATATTGCGGCGGCTACCGGGGTAGTTTTTATATTTTTATCAGGAACCGGTGTCTCTTCTTTTTTTCGTGCAGGTTTTAATTCTTCTTTTGATTTTAATTCTTCTTTTGGTTTTGATTCTTTATTTTCAGGTTGGTTCTTCTTATCAGTCGTAACAGGCTTTTCAGCGGAATCATCAATTGTACATGTTACATCACCAATCTTTAGTGTATCATTTTCTTTAGCAACCGTATGTAAAATACCAGCTTTTTCAGCATTGATTTCGAAGGTAGCTTTTTCACTTTCCAGTTCTGCAATTACTTCATCTCTATCTACCCAATCGCCATCTTTTTTTAACCATTTTGTAAGTGTTACTTCAGTGATGCTTTCACCAACAGAAGGCACTTTAATTTCTATTGCCATGAATTATTATTAAGATGTACAAACCTAAGCTAAAATGAGAAATACTCAAAAGGGTGCATTAAATAAAAGACAAATTCAGAACAAGCACTTATTAAAATAAAAACGAGAGAACAATTACAGAATAATTAGTAAAAAAAATAAAAGAATAAAATATTTTTATATAGTCTAAGCCGGTATAAAATATATGTATGCTTTTATTACCCAGGTATCTATAATGAAAATGCAGTTTCCACAATTTCTTCCTGCTCCTTTGCATGAACTTTTGAAAATCCTGTGGCAGTAGCGGCACTGGGAGGACGACTGATTATTCCATAATTTATTGAAGTAAAATTCATTCGCAGAAACGAAGCAGCGCCCATATTTAAAGATTCTTCCTGCACCCAATACCAGATTGCCTTGCTATATTTTTTATATAATTTTTCCAATTGTTTTACAGGTAACGGATACAATTGTTCAAGCCGTATTATAGCAACATCTTCTCTTTTATCTTTTTCTTTTTTTTCTAAAAGATCAAAATAAATTTTGCCGCTGCAGAATAAAACTTTTGTAATAGCATTAGCATTTTTTATTGATGCATCATCAATCGTTTCTTTAAAGCCGCCGGAAGTAAAGTCTTCAATGTTGCTATAACTTTTGGGATGCCTAAGATTTGCCTTTGGCGAAAAATTAATCAAAGGTTTTCTGAATGGCCATGCAATTTGTCGTCTGAAACAATGGAATAAATTTGCTGCGGTGGTAACGTTTGTAACAACCATATTGAGTTCAGCACACATTTGTAAGAAACGTTCCATCCGGCCGCTGCTATGTTCGGGGCCCTGGCCTTCATATCCATGCGGCAGCAGCATAACAACGCCATTCATGCGCCGCCATTTTTGTTCAGAGCAGCAAATAAACTGGTCGGTTATGGTTTGTGCTCCATTGGCAAAATCACCGAATTGTGCTTCCCAAATTACGAGCGCATTTGGGTTGGCCATTGCATAGCCATATTCAAAACCAAGAACTGCATATTCACTCAGCAAAGAATTATAAATTCTGAAATGCCCTTGTTTTTCTGCAATATTGCTTAGCCTGTTATAATTCTTATCTGTATTTTCATCTCTTAAAATTGCATGCCTGTGGCTGAAGGTGCCTCTCTTTACATCCTGCCCGCTCATGCGCACATCTTTCTCTTCCTGCAAAATGCTTGCATAAGAAAGTAATTCGCCAGTAGCCCAGTCAAGCTTCCCTTCATCTTCATATAATTTAATTTTGTCCTGTAGAATTTTTTCAATCTTCTTTAAAGGTTTAAATCCTTCAGGCCATTTCATTATCGATCTGAAAAGTTTTTCAACCTCTTCTTTTGAAATTGCTGTAACCGGAGAAGAATCAAAATCTTCCGGAGTGGCTTTACGAAGGCTCTGCCACCATAATTCTGGTGTTTGATAATTGTAAGAAAGAGGGTTTTGTTTTATTTCGTCTAAGCGTTCCTGTAAGTCGCTCCAGAACTTTTTCTCCATTTCATTTGCCAACTGGGTAACTTCCTCTTCACCATGCATCATCAGCCATTTTATATAAACTTCTCTTGGGTTAGGTTGTTTATCAATTAATGCATATAACCCTGGTTGTGTAAACTTTGGATCATCGCCTTCATTATGCCCGTGCCTCCTGTAGCAAACCATGTCAATAAAAATATCACTGTTAAATTCCTGCCGGTAAAGCATGGCAAGTTCTGAAGCCTTTACTACAGCTTCCACATCATCGCCGTTCACGTGAAATACCGGCGCTTGTATCATTGAAGCAATAGAAGTGCAATAATCTGAAGTACGGGCATCATCAAAATCTGTAGTGAATCCTATCTGGTTATTGATAACAAAATGTAAAGTACCGCCTGTGTAATAACCTTTCAGGCCGCTCATTTGAAGCACTTCATAAATAATTCCCTGCCCTGCCAATGAAGAATCACCATGGATAAGAATGGGCAAAATTTTATCGTACTCACTTTTATAGATAACATCAGCCTTACTTCTTGCAAAGCCTATTACTACAGGATCCACAGCTTCAAGATGTGATGGATTGGGAGCTAGTTTTAAATGAACTTTTTTACCAGCGGGAGTTTCAACCTCGCTGCTGTAACCCATGTGATATTTTACATCGCCGCTGCCCATAGTAGTATCCGGAATTGCAGTTTTTTCAAATTCGGTAAATATTTGTTCATACGTTTTACCAAGAATATTTGCAAGAACATTCAACCTGCCACGATGCGCCATGCCTATCACTACTTCCTGTACATTGTTTTCAGATGCGGTATTAATGATTGCATCCATTGCCGCTATGGTACTTTCTCCGCCTTCCAGCGAAAATCTTTTTTGTCCTATATATTTTGTATGAAGAAATTTTTCAAACATTACTCCTTCATTTAATTTCTGAAGAATTCTTTTTTTTTGCTCAAGTGAAATTGGTTCTAGCATTTTATTTTCGACAGCATCAATTATCCAATTAATCTTTTTGCTATCATTTAATGAATTAAACTCTACTCCTAAAGATTCAGTATAACATTTTTTAAGATGGCTTACAATTGCCTGAAGTGTTGCTTTTCCTATGCCTGCAAATTTTCCGGCTACAAATTCTTTATCAAGATCTTTTTCATCAAGACCAAAATAAATTAAATCAAGATTTGCTTTTCTATCTTTTCTTTCTCTTATCGGATTTGTTTTGGCAATTAAATGGCCTTTATTACGGTAGGCAAGTATTAGCTGATATACTGAAAATTCTTTTTCTAATTGACCGGGTTGTACAATAGAAGCTACTTCTTCCGAACTTTTTACTTTTCCATTACCATTTGAAAGAGCAAAATCAAATCCTTCAAAAAATTTTCTCAGATCCGGATCTACACTTTGTGGGTTTTTTACAAAATCGCTGTATAAATTTTCAATATATGCAGGATGAGAACTGGTGATGTAGGAGAAATCTTTCATATTGAACCGAAAATTTTGGATTTATTTTTGCAGTTTTTGAATTGAGAAAAACGAAAATTTTCATAGCAAAATCTGTTACAAATATCGTTTGTTTTAGCAAGATAAATAAGTAAAAATAATTTCAAATTGGGATTTTATATTTACTTTAAAAAATGACCCATTGAAAATAATTTAAAACAGAAGCATTTTTTTTAGTTATAAATACTATCTTCGCAGCCCAAAAATTTTATTTAATGGCAAACCATTCAGCGACTAAGAAAGATGTGCGTCAGAGCCGCAAACGTAATGAGCGTAATCGTTATCATGGCAGAACTACCCGTAATGCAATACGTGATTTAAAAGCACTCGAAACAAAAGCAGCAGCTTCAGAAAAAGTGCCCCAGGTTTCTTCAATGATTGATAAGCTTGCCAAGCGCGGCATTATTCATAAAAATAAAGCTGCAAATTTAAAAAGCAAGCTTACAAGAGGCGTTCAAGCTATGGCAAAATAATTATTACAAATTTTTATAAAAGCCTGTTACATTTAAGTAACAGGCTTTTTATTTATAAAAATTAATCAGCTGCTATTTAAAATCGTATCCTGTTATTTTCGTGATTATAATTTTTTATCTCTAATATATATTGCATGAAGATTTTTTTTTATTTTCCAATAATTTTATCTTTTACTATGGCTTATTCACAGGAAACAGCATTTGAAAAAAGTAATGGAAAAGAAACCGCTACTTATTTCCAGGCAATTGATTTTTATAAAAATTTAGATAAATCTTCTTCTAAAATATTAATGAAAGAAATGGGATCAACCGATGCAGGTTATCCTTTGCATCTTGTTTTAATAAGTAATGACGGAAAGTTTGATCCTAAAGCCTGGCATTCACAAAACAAAGTGGTTATCCTGATAAACAATGGCATTCATCCCGGCGAACCTGATGGCATAGACGCAAGCATGATGCTTGCAAGGGATATAAAAAATAAAAAAAATCATTTACCTGATAATGTAGTTGTAGGAATAATTCCTGTTTATAATATTGGCGGGGCTTTAAACAGAAATAGTTTCTCAAGGGCAAATCAAAACGGGCCAGATTCTTATGGCTTTCGCGGCAATGCACAAAATCTTGATCTTAATCGTGACTTTATTAAATGCGATAGTAAAAATGCCCGCTCTTTTACAGAAATTTTTCATTACCTGAATCCCGATATTATGATTGATAATCACGTAAGCGATGGAGCAGATTATCAACATACCATGACTTTAATAACTACCCAATATAATAAGCTGGGCGATGTATTATGTAATTGGCTGAAGAATACATTTGAACCAACATTGTTTAAGGGTATGCACGATAAAGGCTGGGACCTTGTGCCTTATGTGAATGTAGAAGATACAGATCCGAGTAAAGGATTTATCCAATTTTATGATAGCCCAAGATATTCTTCGGGTTATGCTGCACTTTTTAATACGATTAGTTTTATGCCTGAGACACACATGTTAAAACCCTATAAGCAAAGAGTACAATCAACTTATGACCTTATGCTAACTATGATACAACAGGCAGGCATACACGCAAAAGATTTATTAGCAAAAAGAAAACAGGCTATTGAAAATACTATTCAGCAAAAACAATTTGCATTAAGCTGGAAAGCAGATACTGCAAAATATACCAATATTATTTTTAAAGGTTACGAGGCAGAATATAAAAAGAGTAGGGCTACAGAAATGCCTGTGTTGTTCTACAATCATGATAAACCATTTATCCATGAAGTAAAATTTTACGATGTCTATAAACCCATTGATTTTATTCAAAGCCCTAAAGCTTATATAATTCCGCAAGGTTGGTGGCAGGTAATAGAGCTACTTAAATTGAATCATGTAAAAATAGAAAAATTAAAAAAAGATACCATTATAGAAGTATCTTATTATCATATTGACAATTATAAATCTTTCCCAAAGCCTTATGAAAAACATCATAAAAATTATGAAGTTTTAGTTTCAAAAATTTATGATAAAATAAAATTTTTAAAAGGTGATTATAAAATAAACTTAAACCAGGTTGCGAACAGGTATATAGTTGAAACGCTGGAACCTACAGGCGATGATAGCTTTTTTGCATGGAATTTTTTTGATGCTATTTTACAGGAAAAAGAAGGCTATAGCGAGTACAGGTGGGATGAAATAGCTGCGCAATTATTGCAAAAAGATTCTGCACTTAAATTAAGAATTCAACAAAAAAAAGCAAGCGATACTTTATTTTCAAATAATGCTGCTGCTCAGCTTAATTTTATTTATAAAAACTCTCCTTATTATGAACCCGCACATTTACGATACCCCGTTTATCGCATAGAAGGTGTATTTTGAATAAGCTTTCTTTTTTTGAAAAGAAAAATCCCTTAACTTCGCCGCCCAAATAATTATTTTATCACCGGTTGTTGAAAAAACAGCTAAAAACACGATTAATGCAGAATTACGAATTGATGGTGATTTTTACCCCTGTACTTTCTGAAGAGGAATATAAAACTGTTCAGAAAAAATTCACTTCATTTCTTACTGAAAATGAAGCAAAAGTTGTGCACGAAAATGCCTGGGGACTAAAATCACTGGCGTATCCCATTCAGAAAAAAACCACAGGTTTATACTGGGTGTTGGAATATCAGGCGCCATCCGACTTCAATGAGAAGCTGAAAACCCAGCTTCTGCGTGACGAATCAGTATTGCGTCACATGTACACTGCACTCGATAAATACGCCGTCGGGTACAATGCAAAAAAGAGAAGTGGCGTAACATCAGCAACTGAAAAAGCGGAGGCATAAATGGCAAAAGCAAATGAAATAAAATATTTGACAGCTATTAAAGCTGAAAAGCGGCCAAAAAAATATTGCCGTTTCAAAAAATTGGGCATCAGGTATATTGATTATAAAGATGCAGATTTTTTGAAAAAATTCCTGAACGAGCAGGGCAAATTACTTCCCCGTCGTATTACAGGAAATTCGCTTAAATATCAGCGCAAAGTAAGTGATGCTGTAAAAAAAGCCCGCCAAATGGCAATATTGCCTTACGTAACTGATTTATTAAAATAAGGAGGTAAACATGCAGGTAATATTAATACAAGATGTAAATAATTTAGGCGGAGCCAATGAATTAGTTAATGTGAAAAATGGTTATGCCCGCAACTTCTTAATCCCTTCCAAACTGGCCGTAGAAGCCAGCCCGTCTAACCGAAAGCAACTTGAAGAGAAGCAAAAGCAAATGGCTAAGAAAGAAGAAAAATTATTAGCAGAGCTAAATAGCGTAATAAGCGTTTTACAATCTTCCCCATTAAAAATTGGTGCAAAAACCGGTACGACAAATAAGATTTTTGGCAGGGTAACTTCCGTTCAAATTACCCGTGCAATTAAAGAACAAAAAGGTTATGAAATAGATCGCCGCCGTATCAATATTATAGATGATGTAAAGGAATTAGGAAGTTATAAAGCAAAAATTGATTTTGGAAAAGGACAGGAAATTGATGTTGATTTTGAGGTAATTGCTGAATAATTTTTTTTTTAGATCTTTATATAAAAACCTTTTTTAAAAGAAGGGTTTTATTGTTCAAAAATTAATTAACGAAATAATATTAAATCACTATCTTTATATTTATTAATGGGTTTAGTTTGTTTTCCATTCGGCTGATGTTTCTCTTTTTCCCAGGTTTCTTCAGTTCATTGTAGCTACTAATTTCATTAATGGAATTCAAAATTTATTTAAAAAAAAAGTTTTTACAATGAACATTTACGTAGGAAATCTCAGTTGGCAAATGACTGACGACGATTTAAGCAATTTATTTACACAGTATGGCACAGTTACAAGTGCAAAAATTCTTAAAGAAAAAAACACAGGCCGCAGTAAAGGTTTTGGTTTTGTTGAAATGGAAGACGATGAAGCAGCGAAAACTGCAATCGCTACCTTAAACGAAAGCGAAGTACAAGGTCGTAAGTTAATCGTTAACGAATCTCAACCTCGTCCTGAAGGTGGTGGTTATAAGAAAAGCGGCGGCGGTGGCTATGGTGGTGGAAGAAGCGGTGGCGGTGGTGGCTATGGTGGTGGTGGTGGAAGAAGTGGCGGCGGTGGTTATGGCGGCGGAAGCGGCGGCGGATATAAGAAAAGCGGCGGCGGTGGTTATGGCGGCGGCAGCAGAAGTGGCGGTGGCGGCGGTTATAATAAAGATTATTAATATTTTATTCTAAATAAATATTTTTAAAATCCTTTTTATTCATTTGAAAAGGATTTTTTTTTGAATGTTATATTTATAAATTTTTAAATAAATCCAAAGTTAAAAAATGCCGTTCCGATTTATTGGAACGGCCTTGATATCTAACACTGCGTGATAATAATCTATTTTTATTGTTATCTCCAAACAAAATCACTAAGAGTTACATAATGTTTATGGGTAGCACCATTCCCGTAAATATTATATTTAGTAGGATACCAGGTATGCTTCGCAAAATATTGTGGTTGTGCATAAGGAACAGAAAAGCTTTGTCCACCTTGTAATACTTCTAATATCATAATAGGGGCCACAAAAGTAAATTTGCCATCATAAGAACCAAGGATTAGGGCTTGCGTTACCGGGTTTGGAAAGGTTTTGTCTGTCCAGTTTAGGCCTACTTTCGGTGCAGGAGCATCAGGAAAATAAGAGGCTGGCATATAACCTGCCGGTGGAAGATTAGTAAAACCAGCTGCTGGGGGAGTGGGAATAGCCAATTGATCTTCAAGACTCATCATGACGAACCGAACATCAAAGTGAGGGCCTATAAAAGTGCCGGGAAGCGGGTGGCCATTTGCAGCCCAGGTAATATACAAATGATCAAATGGTGTAGCCTCTTTAGCTTTATTATGCAAGGGTATTGCAACACTAAAATTAGTTTTAGGCAATCCTGATAGTACTTCATCTGTCATTTCTACACCAATTTCATGGGGCTTACCACTATGACTGATAGTGATCCATGAACGTGCTATGCCAGATCCCATTTGAACTTCCGGTCCCATAAAAACATTGTCATCCTTTTCTTTTTTGCAGGAGCTAAGTGCTATAACTGCAAAGACTGCGAAGGTTAAAATCTTTTTCATTTTTTTTCATTTAAATGGTAAATAATTTTTTACACTGAAAAATTAAATCAAAGGATTAAAAAAAATATTATTAATCGTCAGACTGTAAGTAAAAAAGATATTATTGCATTTATAGAAGATGAAATGCATTCATAGGAGAAGATCGGCATTAGTCTATTTGTGTGGTTCTGGGCGAATGATATTAATCAGCTTTTCTCAAAAGTTTTTCTACTTCATGCCGGTAGCTTCTGCTTATGGGCAACTCGTATTTGCCTATTTGAATAAGTTCGTGAGTATAAGATTCTATTTTATTTACTGATACAATAAACGAACGGTGTATGCGTATAAATGATGATGGAAGATTTTCTTCCAGTGCAGAAATGGAATATTTAGTTACAATGGTTTTATCTTTTGTAACCACCTTTATATAATCTTTAAGACTTTCTATAAACAATAAATCTGCAAGGTTCACTTTTATATTTTTTCTGTCGGCACGCAAATAAATAAATTCATTTTCGTTTTCTTTTTTTTGTGTTGTACCGAAGAAAAGATTTTCGTTTACAACTAAATTTAATTTCATTACTTTATTTATCGCTTTAAGAAAGCGCTCAAACGAAATGGGCTTTACTAAATAATCTACCGCATCAAGATCGAAACCTTCCACAGCAAATTTTCTAAAGGCTGTTGTAAAAATTACTTTAGGAGGATTGCTGAGGGTGCGCATAAAATCTGTACCGAGAATATAAGGCATTTGTATGTCTAGAAATAAAAGATCAATAGTATTATTTTGAAGCAGCACGAGTGCATCCACCGCATTGCCACAGGTTCCTATAAGGCTAAGCGCAGGGATAGCATGTACATATTTTTCAATTACCTGCAAAGCTGGCGGCTCATCATCTACTGCAATGCAGTTTATTTGTTTATGGTTTTGCATTTGTATCAAATATCAGTTATCTGGTATCAGCAATAAGAAGTTAATAAGTTCAATAGTCAATACTCAATAAGCAATCAGGTATCGGCATGAGAACTAACTCATAACTTCTAACTGATCACTTTTCACTTTTCTCCAGAGGTATTTGCATATTCACCATAAAAGTATGCCTTGTTGTTTCTATTTTCAATAAATGGTTTTCAGGATATAAAAGCTGAAGCCTCTTTTTTACGTTGCTTAAACCAATGCCCTGCTTTTTATTTATTATTTCTTCTGGCGGCTTACTGTTAGTTAAACTAAAATGAAGCACATCTTCATCTGCCTGTATAAATAATTTTATCCATGGGTCTTCCAGCATTCTACTGGTTCCATGTTTAAAGCTGTTTTCTACAAAAGGTATCATAAGCAATGGTACTATTGTTTTATTGTTACAATCACCGGATATTTCTACCTGCATATCCAGTCGGTTTCCATAGCGTACTTTTTCCAGTCCCGTATAATCATTAATCAAATTTATTTCTTTCCTTAACTGCACAAGTGGCTGCTCACATTCCGTGATCATGTACTGCAACATTTTTTCTAATTTTTTTACAAGCTCTCTCGCCTCAGGAGGATTTGAAAGTATAAAAGAATAAATATTATTCAATGTATTGAATAAAAAATGCGGATGCACCTGCGCTTTTAAAAGCTTTAGTTCAGCACCTAAATTTTCTTTGAGCAGTGTTTCTTTTTCGCGTTCTTTAAGATACCATGTTTTCAGCATTTTTATCATTATAAATACCAGACAAAAAATGGGGCCGGAACGACTGATGTAAGATATTATGCCAACCCATATAGATGCGAACTCAAACCGGTTATAAGTAAGCAAATCAACAAAAAATATTACTGCAGCAGAAGAAATAATAACCCCGCAAATGAATAAAAAATATTTTTTCCTTAAAAGAAAAGTTGGGATTAACCAGTATACAATAACGTAACATTGAATCACTCCTATGGGAAGAACAGTTAATAATTTTAAACATCTTACTTTTAAGGTTAACCAGAAACTGTTCTGAATATTACTATTATTATATAGAAAAAGCATTACCTGATATATATACCACGACAACCAAAAAATTATATGACGCAAAATGCGGATGGCGGGTTTATCAGAAAATATAAAGTTATACATGCGCATAAATATATCCGGTTTCAGATGTTCCTTTAATTTTATTTAATGAGAAATTATCTAATAATAACAAAGACATTGTAATTATATATTTGCCTTCTTCTCGTGAGAATCCAAGCTTATAATTATTCTTATAAAATATTTCGAGCCTGTTTATAAATGCATTTATGATGTTAGGATAAATATCTCTGATGGCATCTATGTCTTCAGCTTGAACGTGCATGTTGCTGTAAAGGGTAATGGCTTCTATGTATATTTCTATATTAACACGAGGTGGTTCTTTGCAGGTATTACCATGAAGTGCAACAACACAATTTTGTATGAGTGATAATAATATAAATGATGGGATATATTTTTTGCTGATATCGCCGGTAACATCATAAGTGACTATTGGTTTTGTTTCCTTCATCATGTTTTCAAGTGCAATGAATTCATTTATAAAAAACAGTTCTCTTTGCACAAGAATAAAATCATCATTACATTCATAAAGTGTATAACTTAAAAATTCTGAAAATTTTAATAACATTTCAGCAGCCTGGTTTTTATCAGCAGAAATTTTATGATAAAGCGCCTGGAGTGAATCAAATAAAAAGTCAGGCTGAATGCGTGCTTTGATTAATTTAAGTTCGCTTGTAATTTTTTGCCTGGCAAGAATACGATTATGGACTTGCTGTAGGTACCAGTTTTTTGTGAACTTAATGCCAAGTGCAACGAGTGACATAAAGCTGGCAATATTAATACCATTGTTACCTATTATGTTTATCTTTTCCCGTATATCAATAGCGCTGCAATCAGAACACATATATGGTCTCATAATAACATAAAAAACTAATGCGGTAATACAATTAAAAATTATCAAGCCAATAAAACCAAAAGCAAATACAGTATATCTTTTTTTTTGCAAAAAAGGAAACAGCAGATATATAGAAAAGTAAACAGAAAAAAAACACACAGATAAAATAGAGCATAGAAAAAAAAGGGGGGACTTATACGATTGATAAAGAAAAAAATCTGATATGCTGTTCATTCGTGTGGCAACTAAAACAGTTTGCAGCGAAAAAATCAGCCAAAACACCAAATGCCTTGCCAGTCGGTATTTGGGCTTATTGGAAAATATGAATTGACTACCAGTCACATAATAAGTTATTACTAAAGATAAACAGCAAAGCATAGTATTAATCCGTTTTTCAACAAAAGCCGTCTTTTTCAGGATAAATGCCATTTGTCTATAAACAAAATGAATTTATTTATTAACCTGGAGGATTATATTGAAACCGTGCAATTTCAAAAAATATTGTAAGAAAACAACGTATTCCCACACACAGAAAAATATTATCCGAAAATAATTTTATAAGAATTCTCCTTTCATTAATTTTTTTCATAAATAAAATTGAATCTTTTTTACCAGCGATACAATTGAAATAGCAAAACATGAATTGCCTATTAACCGGAGGTACAGGCACGAAGTTGAAAAACTTTTGGAGAATGTATAAAACAAAAAAGCCTTCCAGAATTAACTGAAAGGCTTAAATAAATATGGCAGCTACCTACTCTCCCACATTGTTGTGCAGTACCATCGGCCATGAGGGGCTTAACTTCTCTGTTCGGTATGGGAAGAGGTGAACACCCTCGGCAAAACCACCATAAAGAGTTGCCGGAAGAAAGTATCAGGATTTTGGTATCAAGTATCAAGAAGATTTACTTCTTTTGCTACCTGCTACTTAATTACTTGCTACTGCTTCTAATAAATTAACATACGGGAAAGTTGTAATACTAATAAAAAAGATAAAGCTTACGGGCAATTAGTACTACTCGGCTTTGATGTTACCACCTTTATACCTATAGCCTATCAACGTCATAGTCTTTGACGACCCTTAAAAGAAAACTCATCTTGTGGTTGGTTTCACGCTTAGATGCTTTCAGCGTTTATCCTGTCCGTGCGTAGCTACTCTGCATTGCACCTGGCGGCACAACAGATACACCAGCGGCACGTACGACCCGGTCCTCTCGTACTAAGG
>JBBRTG010000007.1:0-185903 GCA_038244655.1 Chitinophagales bacterium | reverse complement strand
TATCCAGCCTTTGAACGAATTCATCTCGTCAGCATACGAAGGTTTATAACGATGTATTTCTTTGAAAATTTTTAGAAAGCCGTCATTAAAGATTTCGATGGAATCTTCCTTTCGTTTTGCATAACGGTCGCATATAGCCATGCCGTAACTATAGAAAGAGTTATAAATTTTTTTTTGACTCTCCCTCTGGTTCAAGGTGCATCCCCTGATATGTAAGTTCAATTCATTTGCAGATAACAATTGCATTAGTTTCTACTTTAAGAATCGGAATTCTATTAAAAAAGGTTGCCTGAAGAAAATTAAAGATTTTTTGACACTTTTTTAATTTTATTTAGAATTGGCTAAAGAAAATACTATAACAAATTATTTTATTAATAAGCCCGCGATAATTGCCATTGCAATGCTTAATAAAGTTCCTATTACCAGGTATTCTGTTTTTATTTCAGGCCGGTCTTTTTCATTAAACCTGATGATTCCTTTGGCTGCCACTAATAATCCTATTGCTGAATACTGATTGTATAAAACAAAAATTAAAATAATTATTCTTTCCACCATTCCAATCCATTTTCCTGCATTGGCTAAACTTTCTGAGTCAGTAATATTTTCCCGCCAGTGATTAGTCATTTTCCCAATTAAAATTCCGGCAGGCATAGTTAGAAAAACAATAGCCGTAACCATTTTCCAAAACTTTGCATTGGCGCTTACATGCTGCCAGTTCAATAAAATAGTATCCCAATAAAAAAAAGTAAACAGCCAGCAACTAACAATAACCAACAGGTGTAAAAATTGATCAATAACAAAATAAGATAAATTATCTTTTTGATATGATTTCCAGCCATCAATAATAATATGAGAAATCATAACGATCAAGGCAATCATCCAGTATTGCCATCCTATAAACACCCAGGCCAGTATACCGGTTACCAGCCCGTGCAGGTATAAATGAATGGCTGCAAAATGATGCAGCTTTCTTTTTTGAACCCATTTATTTGGCTGCAGAATAAAATCAGTTAGTAAATGCGATAATATTAATTTGATTAACCATAAAGATGCTTCCATAAATTATTGTAACTCGTTAATGAAAAGTTTATAGTCCTCTATTAAATTATTTATCTCCGGCCATTTTGCAGACTGCGCATGTTTGTTTATTGTTGGCTGAGATTTTTTCAAAGCTTTTGCTGCTTCCTTTTGGTTTCGTTCCATGAGTAATTCAAATAGCACTGCGGCTTGTTTTGAAGTTAACAAAGCAAAAAGAGAATCTGCATAATTAGCCACTACTTTTAATCCTAAATTTATAGAATCATTATTGGATTGTATTACCAGGCGTTTCCCCGTTTTACTCATTTCATCAAATGCTCTTCCCGATAATAAAAATGCTTCGCCTGTAGCAGTTTCTAAATTTCTTACCGGTTTGGTAATACTTCCGATTCCAATGCTTGTCCGTATATCCGCAAGAGGCAAAGAAGATTCAGGAGATAAACGCTTTGCTGCTGCTCTCATTTGCAGCACAATTTTCAAAGCATCTTTGGTGTCGGCTATATATACCTGGAAGCTGTCGCCCCTGTAAAACATATACTGGTAAGGTTTTAAAACAGAAGATAGAGTATTCAATAATTTTTTTTCTTCCGGTTTTTTCAGCCGGGTAGAGTTAACTATATCTCCTGTAACAATTGCTCCTGAAGCCATATTGTAAATTTATTCAAATATAGTGTATTTAGGCTAATTATCTAAAATATAGTTTATTTAGGCTAATTTTTTAAAATATAGGCTTAAAAGGCTATTTTATTAAATTATAGCCTGAATACACTATTCCATTAATATTTAAACCGGCAATTTTATTTGAATGGTAATAATTTTAAAAGAAAACAAAATGCATCTTAGCAACAAATTACTGGTTAATGAAAACGTTGCAGTTAGAGTTGTGTAAAAAAAATCTTTCAAGTGAAATCTATGTATATGTAAATCTTAAAAGAATAGAATAAAGTAAATTAATTTTAGGCGATACTGCTTAAATTATTATTGGTTATTAAAATTTTTATTATGAAAAAATATTTCAGCTTTCTTGTTTTATTCTTTCCTGTTTTAATTTTTGCGCAACAGCCTTTCAATGGTATTGATGTAAACCTTGGAAATATTTATCGCTTGTCTGATGCAAAAACACGTTCCATTAGCCCCGAGAATTTTACCGGCGAAAAAGGTAAAGGCGGAATGGCAACGAAAGGCACAGGCTCTAATGCTTCAAAAAATTTAGGGCAAGGCTGGAAAGTTAGCCCCAGTGTTGTTATAAAATCAAAAACTACATTCACCATTGCTGAAATAATTGGCCCAGGTTCTATCTCGCATATCTGGATGACACCTACAGGTAACTGGCGTTATTCAATCCTGCGTTTCTATTGGGACGATGAAAAAGAGCCTTCCATAGAAGTTCCGGTTGGAGATTTTTTTTGCATGGGCTGGGGGCAATATGCAAGTGTGCAATCACTTCCTGTTACAGTAAACCCGGGCAGCGCTTTTAATTGTTACTGGCCAATGCCATTTAGAAAAAAATGCAAAATAACAATGGAAAATATTGCAGATGAAAATATGGTGTTGTATTACCAGGTAGATTACGTGCTTACCAAAGTGCCCGATGATGCAGCTTATTTTCATGCACAGTTTCATCGCGTAAATCCTTTGCCTTTTAAAAAAGATTATGTAATTGTTGACAGCATTCGCGGAAAAGGCCAATACGTTGGAACCTATATTGCTTATGGGTCTTATAAAAATGGATGGTGGGGCGAAGGAGAAATAAAATTTTTTATGGACGGCGATACGCAATGGCCAACCATAAACGGAACAGGCACTGAAGATTATTTTTGCGGCTCGTATGATTTTGATACAAGAAAGAAAAATGCTGCAGGAGTTGAAGAATGGGTATACACCCAATTCTCAAATGCTTATACAGGTTTGCCGCAGGTAATTAGCGGCGACGGCCATTACAACGTTGCACAACGATTTGGTTTATACCGCTGGCATATAACAGATCCTATACGTTTTGAAAAAGATTTGAAAGTAACCATACAGGATCTCGGCTGGCACCAGGATGGAACCTATATGCCGTTGCAGGATGATATTGCTTCAGTTGCATTCTGGTATCAAACAGAACCACATCATACTTTTGCACCGCTGCCAGCAAGGGATGAACTGGAAAGATGAATTTCGCTTAGGCTACCTCGGCGCCAAACAACCATTGCGTGCAGAACAATCCGTTTGGAAAACAGCAAAGTATAATGCAATCTTTATGGGTTTCGTGTCTTTATTAGTTTTAGTAGCGGCAGAATTTTTTGTAGGAATAATAACAACAGAACCGGCAGTTGTAAAAATTGCAGTGCTTGCTTTACGCATTGTAAGTCTTGGATATATTTTTTATGGAATAGGGATGGTAATGATGAATGCCTTTAACGGCGAAGGCGACAGCCGCACACCTACCTGGGTAAATTTATTTTGGTTCTGGATATTTCAAATCCCTTTAGCATATTTGGTTGCAGTTGTGTTGCATTGGGGCTAAAAGGTGTATTCATTTCGATTGTTGTAACCGAAACCTGTATTACCATCACAAGCATGATATTATTTAAAAGAGGAAAGTGGAAACTGGTGAAGATTTAAAAAAAACCTCACAGGTTTTAAAAACCTGTGAGGTTTGATTAACTTACACCTTCCACTACAATCATCTTTGTAGTTGATGCACGTTGCCGGATTAATTTTGCCTTAGCATATTCTGTGGAGTTCCACCATTCTTTGGCTCGTTCAACTGAAGAAAATTCTAACACAACAATTCTTCCGTGTTGCCAGTCACCTTCTAAAACTTCAACAGGGCCGCCACGTACAATAAATTTCCCCCCGTACGCTGCAATGGCTGCAGGTGTGAGCTTTTTATATTTTTCATATTCTTCATGATTGGTAATTTCAACATCAACTACAACGTATGCAGGCATAAAGATTATTTAAATTAATTACACAAAATTGTTGCGAATTACACGAATAAGATATTTTTAATTATGAAGAGAGTAACATAAAATTTAAACACGAATTTTCATTGTTTTTCATTTCGTGTAATTAGTTATAATCCGTGTAATAATAAAAAATTATACAATAAAATTCCAATCATGTTCATCTCTTACTATTCCAGCACGGATTAATTCCAATTGCTGCTTTAATTTATTCATTATGTTATCATTGTTATAATCAGGCAAATTATAATCAATGCCATTTATTTGAATCGTTTTAATAGGAGCTACCACAGCAGCAGTTCCTGCACCAAAGACCTCAGTGATTGTTTTATTGGCAAATGCTTTTTCCAATTCATGTATTGAAACAGGGCGCTCTTCTGTTTTACAGCCAAGATCATTTGCGAGCGTTAATAAAGAATCTCTTGTAACTCCATCTAATATTGAATCAGAAAGCGGAGGTGTAACCAACGAATCATTTATTACAAACATTACATTCATCATTCCAGATTCTTCAATGTAGGCATTATCTTTTCCACCTGTCCATAATACCTGGTCGTAACCTTGTGCTCTTGCCAGTTGTGTAGGATAAAATGCACCGCCATAATTACCACCACATTTTGTGGCACCTGTTCCCCCTTTTGCTGCACGTATATATTCTGTTTCTACTTTAACTTTTATTGGATTAGCATATACAGAAGCAACAGGCCCGCTAAAAATTATGAAACGATATTCTTCAGAAACTTTCACACCAAACTTTGCTTCGCTTGCATACATGAAAGGGCGGATGTACAATGCACTGCCTTTTTGAGAAGGAACCCATGCCTCATCCAATTCAATCAATCTTGTCAAACCTTCTATAAAAAATTCTTTGGGAAGAATTGCCATGCACATTCTTTCTAATGATTTTACAAAACGGCTATAATGCCTTTCTATTCTGAAAATATTAATGCGTTCATCTTCCATCCTGAATGCTTTCATTCCTTCAAAAACGGTTTGGCCGTAATGCAAAGCCAATGTTGACGGGCTTAATGAGAGATTTGAATAAGGCAATATTTTCGGCGTTTGCCATTCACCGTTAGCATAGTCACACACCAGCATGTGATCAGAAATATATTTCCCAAATTCAAGATTGTTGAAATCAACCTCATTAATTTTTGAATGACTTGCTTTTCGTACAGGGATGTCAGTTATGACTTCCTTGGCTTCTATGTTTTTGAAAGGTAGATTATTACTTATTTTCATAATGAGAAGGTTTTATTATTATTTTTTGTTTTAGCAAAGAGATGTTTCTGTTATGGCAACAGGCAATGCCATAATATGATATTCAAAAGTTTGTGTACCGATTGTAAAATAGTTTTTAGCCATTTTTTTAAATCTATTCTTTTCATAAAAGCGAATGGCGTTGGCATTACTCACATAAGTATCAAGCCACAAATAATCCGGTTGAATTTCTTCTGCTAACAACATCGCCTCTTGCATTAAAGCGCTACCGGCGCCGCTTCCATGGTGTTCAAACAAAACGTATAACTTTTGCAATTCCATTTGTGCAAAGCATTTAATATGGTCATTTAAAGAATGCTTTTTTATTTTGGCAAAGCCGACAGGTATTCCATCAAGTGAAGCAACTAAATAAACATTGTTCTCTTTGCGGATGCTTGCAATAAGTTTTGCCGGGTCATAAGTGTATTCAAGGTATTCCTGCAATTCTTCTTTTTTGTTGAACAAATGTCCAAATGCCTGACTAAAAGATTGCTTACCGATAGTTGCAATAGTTTCAGCATGTGAAGCACTGGCAGTAATAATTTGCAAGGACATAGCTTAAGATTTAATTGCTAAATAATTATTTTTTGCAGACCGAAACGCTTCTTCTATTTTAATTACCATTTTTACATTAGCTCTTTTATAAACATCATTCTCCACAGGCAAATGCCTGAATCCTAATTTTTCATATAATTTAATTGCTGCTGAATTTTTTGTATTAGAATAAAGAATTATTTTTTTTGCTCCTAACTGTTTTGCTTTTTTAAAGCTGGCATAACTAATGGCTTCTGCAATTCCTCTTCTTCTAAAATTTTCATCTACGGCCATCTTGGTAAATTCATAGGTGGTATCATTCACTTTTCTCAATGCTACTGTTCCTGCAATCTCTCCGTTATATAGTGCCATCAGGATGACGCCACCGGGTTTTAATATAGATTCTTCCGGATTAGTTAATACATATTCATCAACGGCTTCCATCACAAAATATTCTTCTATCCATTGCCGGTTAAATTTTTCAAAATATGGCTGATGCTGTTTTTGATATTCTACAATATCTATCGGGTTCATGTTTTTTGTTTTTTAAATTCACGGTTTACAAGATACACACCACTTAAAACTATAAGCGTTCCAAATATCATACTCACATTCATTTTTTCCTGCAACAGCAGCCAGCCAAGCGCAACTGCTACCACAGGATTAATGTATGCATATATTGAAACCAATGTTGGCGGCAAATTAGTAATAGCAATAACGTAAGCAGAATATGCAAGCAATGATCCAAAAAAAATCAAATATAATAAGGCATACCAGGTGGCATGGCCTGCACTGGCAAGGTTCACATATTTACCAGAACTGAAGCAAATCACTAACGTTACAGAACCTGCAATCAACATTTGAAGGCCTACATTAAATAAAATATCAATAGATATTTTTTGTTTGGCTGTATATACCGTACCAAAAGACCATGAAAGAATTGCGAGCAAAGCCAGCACAATCCCGATAATAAAATTTCTGTTTGCAAACTGTTCTATGTAATTATAAAAGATGGCAAGCACACCTATAAAACCAATTAATAATCCAACAGTCATCCATCTTGTAATTTTTGCACATTTTGAAAGCCAGATGCTGAACAACGCAATAAATAAAGGTACTAACGCTGAAATAATTGCTGCTAATCCACTGCTGATATATTCAAGCGACCATGTGAGTAAACCATTTGCAATGCACAATAAAAAAATTCCTTGCAAAGAAATTTTCTTCAAATCTGATATTGTTGGTAATGCAAAACCTTTTAATAAAAAAAAGCTAACCATAATTAAGCCTGAAGAAAACTGGCGCACACCGGATAAAAATAATCCCGGAATATGTTGTGCACCTATTCTTGAAGCTATGTAAGTAGTTCCCCAAAAAAAACTCACAACAACCAATGCGCTATAACCTTTTTGCAATTCTTTTTTCATTTAATATTTTCTTCAATTGTAATTAATAAAAAACCTATTTGAAATTGACAATACAAATTTTGTAAAAAAAAAATTATAAAAAACAGATTCAGATTTAGTATTTTTGACTATATCAGATGGTGAGCGGTGAATGGGCAATCGTGAATTCGTTAATAATTTTAATTGCCCATTGCTCATTCACCATTCACAATTAAACTAAATGAAAAAGAATAAATTTAACTCAAACGATCACCTGTACGTGCAGGTAGCCGATGGACTTGAAAAAATGATTGCAGAAGATGTGCTCAAAATTGGTGATAAGCTCCCTTCTGTAAGAATATTAAGTGAAGAGTTTGGAATAAGCACCGGCACTGCTTTTCAGGCTTATTATCATTTGGAAGGAAGGGGCTTAATAGAAGCAAGACCTAAGTCTGGTTATTATGTTCGTTTCAATCATCACAGTTTTCCTGAGCTGCCGAGCCTGCTACAGCCCGATGCATTATCACATGATGTAAGCGTGAAAGAAATGATTAATTCAATCTATACAGATATTGCTGCGACTGATGTAATCAACTTTGCATTGGCCGTTCCTGATGCATCATTGTTGCCTTCTGCAAAAATAAATAAATCGGCTATATATGCATTGCGCAATACCAAAGATCATTGCATTAATTATGAACATACCCAGGGAAATATTGAACTGCGTAAAGAAATTGCCAAGCTTGCTTTTAACTGGGGTGGCAAAATAAAACCTGATGAAGTGATTGTAACATCTGGCTGCCTTGAAGCGATTACCATGTGTTTAAAAGCTGTAACAAATTATGGTGATACAGTGGCGGTAGAATGCCCAACTTATTTTGGAATTTACCAGGCCATTGAAAGCCTCGGATTAAAAGTGGTGGAAATTTCTTCTGATCCTATAACCGGCGTTGATTTAAATTGTTTGCAAAAAACGATTAAGAATTTTTCAGTGAAAGCCTGTGTATTTGTTCCGAATTTTAATAATCCTACAGGAAGCTGCATGCCTGATGAAAGTAAAATGAAACTAACGGAGATGATTACACGATATAACATTCCATTAATTGAAGATGATATTTATGGTGAACTTTATTTTGGTAGCACACGGCCCAAAACATGCAAATATTATGACACCAAAGGATTGGTGATGCATTGCTCATCACTTTCCAAATCGCTTACTCCCGGCTACCGTATCGGGTGGGCCATTCCCGGTAAATTTATTGAGCAGGTAAAACAAATGAAGCGAATGCAAAACATAAGCAGCCCCACGCTTACACAAGCTGCAATGGCTCATTTTCTAAAACATGGCCGTTACGAATACCATTTAAAAAACTTACGAAAAGCATTACACACACAGAGTCTGCGTTACGTTCAGGCAATAATTAAATATTTTCCTGAAGACACAAAAGTTTCGAGGCCACATGGCGGATTTATTTTATGGCTGGAGCTTAATAAAAAAATAAACGCTTTTAAATTGCGCACAGAAGCGATGAAGCATAATATTTCTATTACGCCGGGCAAAATTTTTTCCAACGGCTGTAATTATTCTAATTGTATTCGTATAAGCTTTGGCAAACCATGGAGTGATGATGTAGATTATGGATTGATGATGTTGGGTAAATTACTGAAGAAGATGATGTAAAAGTTTTTTAATGTTTTAGTACTAAATTATAAAACCCTTAAAAGCTAATGATGATAAGGATTTTAAATTATTTCAGAGGCCCTGAGCGGATTTTCAGCCACCTCATAATCTATTAAAAATCAATTTCAATTTTTTTTTGTCGATTTTTTGTCGATTAAATGAGGGTGTAAAATAAACTGTGTCAAAGTTCAAAAATGATTTCTGAACTTTAAAACACAGTTTAATTTTATGCAAAACAAAAAAGAAGGATTCGATATTGATTGCTTGTATAGATAATCTGAAAGGCTTGCAGAAGCCATTTCCACTGTATTCCCGCAAACGCAGGTGCAAAGCTGCATCGTACACCAGATACGTAATTGTTTAAAACATATAGCCAGCAAAGCCCAAAAGGAATTTATGAAAGAACTTAAACCGGTTTACCAGGCTCTAAGCAAAGAGGCTGCTACGGGGCAACTGGAAAAGCTCTCTGAAAAATGGTCAAAAAAATATCCGGTAGTCATCGCCTCCTGGCAACGCAACTGGGAAAAGCTTACCACTTATTTTGCATATCCTGCGGCTATTAGAAAACTTATTTATACCACTAACACTATTGAAGGTTATCATCTCCAGATCAGAAAAGTAACTAAAACCAAAGGAGCATTTACCTCTGATATGGCCTTATTAAAATTGATTTACCTGGCTACAAAAAATATCGAGAAAAAATGGACTCAGCCCTTACAAAACTGGAGTATAACGGTATCGCAATTAAGTATCATTTTTGAAAACAGGCTCTCTTTAAATTTATAAAAATGCTAATTTTATCAAAGCAAGAACGAAGCAATGGCGATGTGACATCATCATTACTTTTAAAAAATGGACGTGCATAGAGCCCGACCATTTTTAGCAAGAACTTCTGAACTTTAAAACACAATTTATTTTACATCCTCAAAGAAATAGGTAATCAAACTCAGGAATTTTAAAAACTCCAAAATGTAAAAGTATCTGCGTCTCAAAATTGTATATCCGGAAGTCTGAGATATATTTAAGCACGCATTTAAGTTGTTCTTTCATTTCTTATTATACAATAATTTCAACTGCAAAAAGTAGTTGAAATCATAGTAAATTCAAAAACTGAAATTCGGTATTACTAATTTTTTTATTTGAACCTCCAAATTAAAAGTTTACAATAATTCCCCGATTGTTTATTAACAAAAGAATATTACTAAAATTCTTTTCAAAAGACCATCCCCCGACCCAACTGCCGGAACTCTTATCAACTTTTAATCTTAAATATGAACAAAACATCTGCCCCTACATTATCAAACCACAGCCTCCTTATTGTATTTACTTCTGTATTCCAATGGCGACATTCCTGTAATTTTTCTAAATACTTCACGAAACGCTTTCACATCAGAATAGCCAACTTCATACATTACTTCATTAATTGTTTTTCGGGTGGTTTCAAATGCTTTTTTTGCCGATTCAATTTTTACTCTTTGCGAATACTCAACAGGTGTATTGCCGGTGGCTTTGATAAACCTCCGGTCAAAGTTTCGCCTGCCAACAGCAAACTTTGAAGACATATCTTCAACACTTATTTTTTCATCGAGTTTACTTTCAATATATGCCTGTGCTTCTTTCACCATATCATCACCGTGCAACTTCTGCCCTGTAAAGATGGTAAATGCTGACTGGGTGTTTCTGTCTATTTCAATCTGGAATATTTTAGAACAATAAATAGCTGTTTGCCTGTCATAATATTTCTCCACCAGGTAAATTGCCAGGTTCAGGAAAGAATAAGCACCGCCATTGGTATAAATTCCATTTTCATCAGTGATTAATTGGTCTGCCTGTAAATTCACTTTTGGAAACATCGTTCTGAAAGTATCTGCAAAAGCCCAATGTGTAGAACAATTTCTTCCATCCAGCAAACCTGACGAAGCCAGCAAAAACGCCCCGCTACACATACTAGCTACTTCGGCGCCATGTTTATATTGACGCTCAATCCAGTCAATCAGCAATTGATTTTCCTTCTTTGCATCTTTATAACTACGTATCAATGTCGAAGGAATAATAATGAGATTCGTTTTGGTTATAGCAGAAATATTTACCTGTGGCGTTACCGTAAAAATATCTTTATATATTTCAGCTTTGCCTGAAATGCCTGCAAGCTTTATTGTAAATAATTCTTTCTTTCCATGCTTCTTACTATATGTATTGGCAGTTGTAAATATTTCATATACGCCAGCTATACAGGCGATGGTGCTTAAGTTTATCTGATCCACAGGAATAATTATGGTAAGATGTTTCATGTGTATATTTTTTTCAAAGGTAGATATTTATATTGTCCAAATCAACCCATTATAATGTCCATTTTGCACCCCATATAAACAATAATTAGACAATAGCTTTGTGGTTAATTGTTTAACAAGAAAGTTAAAACCTACATGAGTAATCAAACCAAATCCGGGAATTCTGGTCTGTTAAAAGGCATTACTGAAATCTCCTTCACTGAATTTGACAAACACAAAACCGGAGTCTTTTCTGGAGAATCAAATTATTATGGATTGAATTAATTAAAGAAGCAATTGGAATTGACATGAACAATTACGAAATATTTTCTAAACTCCACCATCAGCAAAATCCTTTGATACTTGCCAATGTATGGAATGTAAAGAGTGCTCAGCTCATAGAAAAAGCAGGCTTTGAAGCCATTGGCACATCAAGCGGGGCTATTGCCAACTCTCTGGGTTATGATGATGGAGAAAAAATTCCGTTCAGTGAATTGCTTTACATCGTTCAAAGAATAAGAGCTTCAACTAATATTCCATTGTCTGTAGATTTGGAAAGAGGTTATAGTAATGATTTAAGTACACTTAATGACCATATCCAGAAGCTATTAGACTGTGGTGTATCTGGCATTAATATAGAAGATGCACAAGGCGAAGAAACCTATTTGGGGAAATTGGAAAGCATTAAAAACTATTTGACAAAAACAAGTCAAAAACTTTTTATCAATGCCCGTACCGATGGCTTTTTACAAAAACTATCATCGCCCCTGGAAACGACTATAAGAAGAACCAAACTATATCAAGATGCAGGTGCCGATGGGCTATTTGTTACAGCTGTAACTGGTGCAGACATCATCAAAGCGATTACTTCATCTACCTCACTTCCTGTAAATGTAGTAGGCACTCCTGCTCTTTCTTCCATTGAAACGCTGACAAATAGTGGTGTAAAGAGAATCAGTATGGCAGTTTTTTTATTCAGACAAACTTACAATCACCTGGAAAAGGTTGCTGAGGCAATTAAGAATGAAAATTCACTTATTCCATTATTTAAGTAAAGTAATATTCATGAACAAACAGATTCAGAAAATTAAACAATTCAGGCTTTTTATATTGAAAGAAATACATGGTTTATCCGCCGAGCAATTAAATGAAATTCCCGATGGACTTAACAATAGTATCATCTGGAATTTGGGACACTTGATTTCAGCTTCCCAAATATTATTTTACCAAAGATCAGGATTGCCGTTAACGATAGATGATGAATACATTACCCCTTTTCTGCCAACTACTAAACCTGAAAATTTTATCAATAAGGAGAAAATTGATGCCATTAAGGAATTATCTATAAGCACTATCGGTGGCATGCAAACAGACCTGGGAAGCCGGATTTTTACCAATTATACTAAGTCAGAAAATATAGAACGGTATTACAGTATTGAAGTATCAACCATACAAGATGCTGTAGAATTTTTGCTTTATCATGAGGGATATCACAGCGGTAAAATCATCGCCATTAAACATTTAGTTCAATAAATCAAAAAACAAAAATAACATGAGTAATAAACAAGATGTCTTCATTAAAATGGTATTGGATGCATGGCATTTAAAAGTAAAAGAGTTCGATAAATTGCTATCCGAATTATCAAGATGAGCAATTATTGAAAGAAGTTTCGCCTGGCAGAAACAGAGGTATCTATCTGTTAGGACATTTAACTGTCATGGTCAACTATATGCTTCCTCTATTAGGCTATGGAGAAAATCCTGCACCACATTTAGTTACTCCTTTTGTAAAAACTCCCGACAAACAAACCGATGATTTACCTGCTGTAAATGAACTCCGGCTGGAATGGGCAAAAGCAAAAGCTCTATTGGAAAAAAATATTGTCGCCACTGAGCCGAACGAATGGTTTCAAAAACATACTTCCATATCAACTGAAGATTTTGCCAAAGAGCCTCACCGTAATAAGCTCAATGTGGTATTAAGCAGGGCTAGTCATTTTGATTATCATTTAGGGCAGTTGGCATTTTTAAAAACTAAATTAATAAAACCAAGCAAATGAAAATAGCAACAATCGTAATAATGCTGCTTTTGACATCAAACAATATCAATAGTTTACCTTATACTTTTGAAAACAAGGATACAATTAATCTACATACTAAAAACATTAAAAACATGGAACAAAAAGATTTTACTTCAATCATTTTAGTAAATAAATCACCTGGCGAAGCTTTCAACGCCATTAAAAATTTCAGGGCCTGGTGGAGTGAAGATATTGAAGGCAATACTGATAAACTTAATGATACTTTTTTTTACCACTATAAGGATATTCATCTCTGTAAAATAAAACTTATCGAAATAATTCCTGATAAAAAATTGGTGTATCAGGTGCTGGCAAATGAATTCAATTTCACCAAAGACAAAACTGAATGGGTAAACACGAAACTGGTATTTGATATTTCCACAGAGGGTCAGCAGACAAAAGTGAAATTCACACACCAGGGTTTGGTGCCTGAGTATGAGTGCTACAATGTATGCCACGATGCCTGGACAGGATTTATACAAATGAGTTTAAAGAATCTGATTAATACAGGAAAAGGAGAGCCCAATCCAAAAGACGGAACCAACAGTATTAATGCAGAGAATATCAAAAAATGGAAAATCGAAAATTAACAACCAGGTAACCACATTCAGTAAAATAAAAATTGTAAATCCTTAATTGATAAGAAAATGAAAAGATTAGAAAACAAAGTTGCTGTAATTACCGGAGGTAGCAGCGGTATTGGCTTAGCTACGGCTAAAGAATTAATTGAAGAAGGCGCAAAAATAATTATTACAGGCCGCAACCAAAATGCATTGGAAAGTGCTGCGAAAGAAATTGGAGCAACCGGATTTGTATCCGACCAGTCAAATCTTTCAGATATTGATACACTCGTAGCACAAACAAAAGATCAATTTGGTAAAATTGATATTCTTGTTATCAACGCGGGTATATATTCCATTGTACCATTTGAATCCGTAAACGAAAGCAGTTACGATGCTTCCATGAATATTAACGTGAAAGGAGTGTTTTTCACCCTTCAGAAATTTGTTCCTATCCTTAATGAGGGAGCATCGGTTGTTTTAATTTCATCCGTTGGGGCTTATGCAGCGCCTGCATCGGCTCACTCTGTTTATAGTGCAACTAAAGCCGCACTTAATTCTTTGGTGCGTAGTATTAGTTTTGAATTAGCTCCCAAAGGAATAAGAATAAATGCAATTTGTCCGGGGCCAACCTCAACGCCAATCTTTGGCAAAGCAGGTTTACCTGAAGAAACATTGCTAGAAATGGCAGGCGCTATTCAAAATAAGATCCCGGTAAAAAGATTTGGGGCGCCTTCCGACATTGCAAAACTAATCTCCTTTATTTCCTCTGATGATGCTTCATTTATCACAGGTTCTGAATATGTAATTGATGGCGGTATCAGCAGTGTTCCAATTATGTCGTAACTGATCAATAAATAAATTAAAAATGAAAAACGAAAATTTCAGTATTACCTATTTAATAGAGCAATCTCCGAAAGAAATATTCAATGACATTATCAATGTTCGTGGGTGGTGGTCAGGGTTGTATTCAGAAGAAATTGAAGGTAGTTCAAACAAACTCAATGATGAGTTTACATTTCGGGCAGGAGGTGGAGCTCATTATTCTAAACAAAAATTAGTTGAGCTAATCCCAGACAAAAAAATTGTTTGGCTTGTTACAGACAGCAATCTTTCTTTTTTAAATAAGAAAGACGAATGGACAGGAACAAAATTGTGTTTTGAAATTTCAAAACAGAGAGACAAAACACAAGTTCGTTTCACTCACCTGGGTTTAGTTCCGGCCATAGAATGTTACGATGGTTGTTCCGGTGCATGGAGTGATTATTTGGAGAAATTTTTATCGCCTTTAGAAGTCAAAGATAAAAGTAAAGCCGACAAGAAAAATTAACAGCAGGCAGCACAAGTGAAAACATACACTTTTCCGGTGGCTTTTTAAATGGGTACATCAAAGTTCATCAACTTGCAGCTATAAATCAATAAAAAAATAAATGGCATGGCACGAATGATTGCAATTTACAAAACTCCAAAAGACATAAACGCTTTTGACAAACATTATTTTGAAGTACACATTCCACTGGCAAAAAAACTTCCCGGACTAATAAAGTATGATGTTGGTAGAAATCCGGTTATTTCAACAACAGGGCATTCAGATACCTATTGTATTGGTACTTTACACTTTGATAGCTTAGATGCAATTAAAACTGCATTTGCCTCTCCGCAAGGGCAAGCATGTGCAGCAGACAGGAAAATTTTAGCCCCTAACAATGATGATGTTCAAATTTATTTGTTTGACACAGTTGATGTATAGTACCTAAAATAATTCAGCTTAAACTAAGTTTTTTTAACTGGCCGCACAGTAAAAAAACTGGATGCCATTGCAAACGAAATCAGGGACAATGGTGGAACTGTAGAGACAGCCCAACTTGATGCGCTTGATAAGAAAGCCGTAGAGAAGCACATGAGTGAAATAATCAACAAGACAGGGAAGATTGACATCTCATTTAATACCATAAGTATTACCCAAAAAGGTATCCAGGGAATTCCACTCACTGAACTTTCAGTGGAAGTTTTTTCCTGCCTATCACAACCTATGCAAAGTCGCATTTCATTACCGCCAAAGCAGCAGCAAGGCTAATGGTTAAGCAAGGGCAAGGTGTTATCCTTATGCACACACCGAATGCAAGTCATATAAGCCCGCCTTTTGTTGGAGGAATGGTTCTTGCATGGTCAGCAATAGAAGCACTCTGCAGTTCTCTGTCCGTGGAGTGTGGAGATAAAGGTGTTCGTTCAGTTTGTTTATTAACTACCGGCATTCCCGAAACACCATTCATTGATGAAGTTTGGGAAATTCACGGGAAAGCACACGGAATAACCTTTGAGCAATTTCACGCCGTCATGGAAGGCGCAACACACCGTAAACGCTTAACAACATTAAATGAATTGACAAATGCTGCAATTTTTGTTGCTTCAGATGAGGGCACTGCAATAACCGGAACAATTTTTAACCTTACAGCGGGAATAATTGTCGAATAAAAATCAATAAAGCAAAATTAAAATAGCCATCTCAATTTTAATCTTTACAACTTTCTTGGTCTATTTCCCTGAGAAAGTTTATCGTTAACCGTCCGTTATAACGAATTCTTTCCAGCTCCATATAATCATCCAGCATCTTAATTTCGTCCCCAATCCTGATAAAGGGTTTTGACGTTTCATACAACATAAACGTAACAGTTTTGGTAACTTCATAACGACCTGGGAGTTTCATCAGATTTTTTTCTCGCCAAGGCATAAATATTATTTAAGATATTAAATAAAAAGTGGGGATGGGTTTGATCCCGCAAAAATTTTCAATTCCGCCTCTTGTTTTTCTCTTACCAGGTCGAATGTATTTCTTTCAGTAAGATAAACGGCATCGACTTCCTCTTCTAAAATTTTCCAACCATCCATATCAATGAGGGGAATAATTTTTTTTCTCATCCTGTTTCGTAAAAAAGTGCGGAACTGTTTAATGATTTTCCCTATTGTATTTACTTTTAAACCTGTGATAATTGTTTTCCTTCGTCTCTGCACATAATCGAAAGTGAGGAAGTCAACAAACTCTTCATAAAAATTCAAATCAAGACAATTAAATGTAATTGGTGAACCCCTGAATCCTTCAAATGCTTTTAAGTGATCCTTCATGTTCCGGTAGATTCTCGGCATTCCTTTAGAAACTTTCTTTTCTTTGGATTTTATATAATCATCTATCTGAAAATATAAATCAAGGGTAGCTTTGTTATCATTTGTTTTATTTGGTAACTTTTCTTCGGCTAAACTTTGAAAGAAGCGATATCAAAATTTGGGTGAAATGTTTCGTTAAGAAAGTTTATTGGATCGTCAATGTTTCTTTTTTTAGCCTGGTAAATTATTTCTTCGACGTTATGTTTCAGGTAACCTAACTTTTCATTTAGAGTTTTTGCATTTCCAAATGCAGCAGGTAATTCTTTTGAAATCCTGCAGAGTTTTTTGTCCCAGTAACGACCGGGAATATAGATTTCTGTATTCAATAAAGTGCGTTTATCAGGTAGATAACAATGCAATATAGATAACATTGGTTCCATCTTTTCGTGTATGTTTATTGCATACCAATTTTACGTTTACAGCCATAAAATGATTTTAAGGTTATGAGTTATTTTTGAGACAAGGAATAACTAAAAACTTAGTTTTGTCTATTTTTTGTCTATCAAAAAGCTATTTCTGCTTATGTAAAGCTAAAAACTAAAATTGGGAGAGTTCTGTTATAATTCAATGAAAACCAACCTATTAACTGTAAAATTAAGTAAGAATAAAAAAGGATCATTTTCGGATGATCCTTGCTTAAGAGGTCCCGAGCGGATTCGAACCGCTGTGGAAGCTTTTGCAGAGCTCTGCCTAACCACTCGGCCACAGGACCTTTTTTTAAGGGCACAAAAGTAATAAAATTTTTTTTAGAATTTTTTAATCGTAAAATGCGAAATTCGATTCCATTTGCATTGGCATAATTTTGTAAATAACATTGCTAATTGTATTAATCTAAATTATGCAGCCAATAGAAGAATCAGAATTAATTATTAACAACCGCGGCGCCATATATCATCTTGATGCAAAGCCTGACGAAATAGCTGAAAATATAATTACTGTCGGCGATCCTGCAAGAGTTAAAGAAGTAAGCAAGCATTTTGATTCAATTGAAATTAAAAGAGCACATCGTGAATTTGTAACACATACAGGCTGGATGGGCAAAAAAAGAATCTCAGTTGTAAGCACAGGTATTGGCACAGATAATATTGATATTGTTTTGAATGAATTGGATGCATTAGTGAATATTGATTTTCGCACAAGAACAATAAAAAATGAATTAAAGCAGTTAAATATCATTCGTATCGGAACATCGGGTTCACTGCAGGCTGATGTGCCTGTTGATAGTTTTGTTGCGAGCACTCACGGCCTTGGTATTGATAATTTAATGAACTTTTACCTGCATGGAAATAATGAAGAAGAAAAACAATTGCTCCACTCGTTTGTTACTCAAACACAATTACACAACCATTTTAGTCATCCCTATATTTCTGGTGTGGCCATGTCATTAATAAAATATTTTGTTGAAGGATATCACCAAGGCATTACAGTAACATGCCCCGGATTTTATGGCCCGCAAGGAAGGGTGCTCCGGCTCGGGCTTACCAATCCTCAATTGATTGACAGGCTTACAGAATTTGAATTCGGGCATCATCGGATCACCAATTTTGAAATGGAAACAGCAGGTATATATGGGCTGGGTAAGGCTTTGCACCATAATTGCCTTTCGTTAAGTGCTATTGTTGCCAACCGTATTCATAAAAATTTTAGTGCGGATGGAAATGCTGCCATTGAAAAACTTATTGTAAAAACATTAGAAATAATATCTGAAAAATTGTAAAATGAAAATTGAATTTTATAAATACCAGGGAACAGGAAATGATTTTATTTTGCTCGATAATCGCGAAAATATTTATAGCAATATATCAACCAAGCAGGTAAATTTTTTATGTCACAGGCGTTTTGGTGTGGGAGCTGACGGCCTGATGATCCTTAACAATAAACCTGGTTTCGATTTTGAAATGAAATATTTTAATGCAGATGGAAATGAAAGTTCCATGTGCGGCAATGGTGCAAGATGTTTAATAAAATTTGCGTCTATGCTTGGTATAAAAAAATCAAAATATCTTTTTAGCGCGGTTGATGGTGTGCATGAAGGTGAGATTGATTTTAACAAAGAGGTTCGCTTGAAAATGAAAGATGTAAAAGGAGTTGAATACTCTTACACACATTATATTTTGAATACCGGCTCGCCGCATTATGTAAAAAGCGTGAGGGATGTGATGCAGGTAGATGTTGTGGAAGAAGGCCGTGCAATACGTTACAGTAAAGAGTTTGAAGAAGAAGGCATTAATGTAAATTTTGTGGAAGTGCTTGATGATGATACTATTTATGTACGTACTTATGAGCGTGGTGTTGAAGACGAAACATTAAGTTGTGGAACAGGAGTTACTGCATCCGCGCTCATCTCCGCACATAATGATAATGGATTCAACAGGGTAGAAGTAAAAACAAATGGCGGTAAGCTGAGTGTTGAATTTGAAAAAATAAGCGATAAAGAATTTGAAAATATTTGGTTATGTGGTCCGGCTGAATTGGTTTATAAAGGAGAAGTAAATTTAAACAACTGATCATGTTCAACATCAGGGTGTATGGAATTTTAATCAATGAAGAAAAGCAGCTATTAGTTAGCGATGAATTTATAAGAGGACAATATTTTATAAAATTTCCAGGTGGAGGACTTGAATTAGGAGAAGGAACAAGAGATTGTCTTAAAAGAGAATTTAAAGAAGAAATGAATTTGAAAGTAAAAGTAGAAGATCACATTTATACAACTGATTATTTCCAGGTGAGTGCTTTCAATAAAGATCACCAGATTATTTCTATTTATTATTTTGTAAAAGCGCTTGAGCCAATAACAGCTCCATTAAGAAATAAAGAATTTGATTTTGATGAAGATCAAATGAAAATTTATAAAGAAAAAAATGAAATAGAAACTTTTCGTTTTATAGATTGGAAAAATTTTTCTGCAGAAAGTGTAACATTACCTATTGACAAAATTGTGGCTGTTATTTTAAAAGAAAAGTATTGATTTATCCCGCAGTAGGAATATTCTCAAATCCTTTGCCAGGGCCCATTGCGACTTTTTTCATTTCATGAGCTGTTTCATGGCCAACATATTTTTCAATTCTTTTTTCTACAAAATAAATTACAGGTGTTAATACAATAGCCATAAAAAATTTATAACAATAATTCATAATTCCAACTGCTAAAATTAATTGCCACGTAAAGATGCCGCTGAAGGCTATAAATAAAACAATGTAGCTATCTACAAGTTGCGATACTAATGTTGAGCCTGTTGCTCTTAACCATAAATGTTTATCTCCGGTTGCTTTTTTTATTTTATGAAACACGGTTACATCAACAACCTGGCTCACAAGGAATGCAACAATGCTTCCTATAATAATGCGCATATTCTGTCCGAATATTGCATTGAAAGAAGTTTGAATATTTTCTACACCCTGCTTATGACTGCTTTCAATCCAGACTTTTGCCGGAGGCATTGCTATGGCTGCGAAATATATTAAAAAGGCATAAGCAATAAGCACAACCGCAGTGATTGAAATTCGGCGTACAGCACGAGGGCCATAATATTCATTAATGATGTCGGTGATTACAAATTCAAGAGGCCAAAGTATAACACCACAGGTAAGCGTAAACGCTAAGCCGCTTTGGCCAAAAAGCGCGAAGTTCACAGGATGCAGTCCCAGCAGTCTTTCCAGCGAAAAAAGTTTTGTGCCGATGGCTTCCGCAATTAATGCATTGGCAACAAAAAAACAAGAGAAGGCTACAAATAATTTTGTTGGCCTGTCATTTAAAATTTTATGTATCATTTTATTTTATCTGAAAAAGAAATATAAAAATTGCAAAATTAGAAACAGAAAATTTATTATCACCAGCCATTTCGGCAACAGTCTTTGCCTGCCGATAATTACAAACACAGAATAAACAATGCACATAAGCAGGTTAATAACAATTGCTGATACGCCGAGTATAATGATAAGATCTTTGAAGAAAGGAACAGCTACAACTGTATCGCTGCTTTGTTTTACGGGTTTTGACGCTTCCATTTTACTCAGGAAAATAAAAAGTAAAAAAGCAATGTTGCAAATAATGGTAAAGCGTGAAAAAAAGGAAATGACCTTCATGAAAAAGAATTGTTTATGAATACTCTCAACAAAATAATATTAATTTGTTGGAATTAATTTTTCTGTTAATGGCAAATGTACTCAGTATTGTTTCTTATAAAATTTTTCCTGCAGATTCCGGCGGCAAAAAATATATAACCAGCTTTAACGAATATCTTT
Source organism: Chitinophagales bacterium (assembly GCA_038244655.1). GTDB lineage: Bacteria > Bacteroidota > Bacteroidia > Chitinophagales > Chitinophagaceae > Ginsengibacter. Next base: position 164,737 of record JBBRTG010000007.1, on the reverse strand, counting down.
CAAAATATCATTCGTTGTATTGCATTACTGTTGAAGATAATGCTCCTTCTTTAGTGTCATATAAAATATATAATATGCTTGGGAGCAGCAGGCTTCGCTACATTAATATTTTTTATTTTGGGCTAATAAAAAATTTTATCAGGCAAAATAACATTACTCACATTATTCTTGGACATCCTTATTTAGGCTGGCTGGGAATTTTGTTACAAAGATTTTGTAAAGTAAAGCTCATCATACAATCGCACAATATAGAAGCAGAAAGATTTAAAACAACAGGGAAATGGTGGTGGGAAATTTTGTGGCATTATGAAAAATACATTCACTGCAAAGCTGATTTCACTTTTTGTATTACAGAAAATGATCGTCGTTATTTTATAATGAATTACAAAATAACGCCTGATAAAACTTCTGTTATAACTTATGGCATAAGCTGGAATTCAGTACCACCGGAAATTGAAAAAGAGTTATCAAAAAATTATTTATTTAAGAAATATTCTTTAAATCCGGGTACACTTTTATATTTCTTTAATGGTGTTCTCAATTATAAGCCCAATCTTGATGCCGTAAAAAATATTATTGATAATATCAATCCATTGCTAATGCAATCTGGCATTTTGTATAAAATAATTATCTGCGGAAAAAATCTTCCGCACGATATGAATGGCCTAAAACAATATGCGGATAAAAATATTATTTATACGGGCTTTGTTGAAGATATTAGTATTTATTATAAAGGTGTGGATATTTTTATAAACCCTGTAACATCAGGCGGAGGCATAAAAACCAAATTGGTAGAAGCGTTGGGTTATAACCTGAATGCAGTTTCTACAATTTATGGTGCAATTGGTGTTGATGAAAATATTTGCAATGGCAAATTATTGTTGTGCGATAATACTGACTGGAAAAGCTTTGCAGGTAAAATGCTTCAAGCGATTAACCTTAGTCATTATATTCAGCAGGAATTCTTCGATTATTTTTATTGGGATAATATTGCGAAGAAAGCGGCAGGAATTGTTGATGAGTTGTAAATCAAAAATTTTTAATTTTTCATTGCCGTATTTTTTTTAATGCACCACCCGAAAGTATAATGCCGGAGCTGTCTGCAATGTGCACTTGTAAAGATTGTATTTGTGCGTGGCCTATATCAAGCAGGCTATTGCCCGTTACAGTAGCAATAAGGGAATTGACAGACATTCCTTCATTGCTGTTTACCTGTTCGGTTGTTGTAACGCTAATGCCTACACGCTTCGGATCTGTCATGATTGTTGTGTGGTATTCAGGCGCCATTTCAAAAACTACTTCTGAAGAGTCTTTTTGAGCAATGATAAGTGAATCAAGGGAAGGAACCAGGCTTTCCAATTCAAATTTTGACCGCCCGGTGATATTCACATTTATACTTTTTTGTTTCATCTTATTCATTTCAAAATTGGTATTAAATCCGTCAACAGATAAGAGTTCGGGTGAAAAAATGCGTACAGCTGTTATTCCTTTCATCCAGAATTTATCATAGATATTGGCGGGAACAAAATCAAAATCGATATACAACGTATCATTGGTAACATGTGCTTTTATTTCGCCACCGTGGTATCTTTTCCATTCCTGTAAAATACGAACCGAATATTTCGGGCTTTGTTCAAATGCGATCCGGGTACCGTTTCCGCCCGTTATTTTAAGGTATTTGAATGGCTGGCTTAATACATTTTCGTACGTCCAGTAAATATCGGTTTTATCTATTTTATCATACTCCTTTTTTAGAATAATGTTGGAGCATAATAGTTCACCGATCACTAAGATCAATATCCCCAACAATATCTTTGACGTAAATTTCATAACTTATTTTTTAAAATTGTCTTTTACAAATTGATCGAATAATGTTTTTATTTCTTTAAAATCTATTTTTAAAAGATAGATGTTTCGCATAAAAACAGGCAGTTCATTTTCTATAAATTGTTCCCGCCTGAAATTGAGTATACGTTCCATTGCATCATCCTCAATAAAATATCCTATTCCTCTTTTATTAGTAATAATATTGCGTTGTTGTAAAAAATCATAAGCCCTTTGCACCGTATTAGGGTTTACTTCCATGTTCACTGCAAGATCTCTTATACTGATGATTTTATCACCCAGCTTCCATTTTTTTAATAGAATCTGTTCACAAACATATTCTGCTATCTGTATATAAATTGCCGGGTTCTCTTTAAAATCCATTCATATTATTTAAAATTCTTTCTCACGCAAACGTGTATACGCCAGCAACCATAACATGGCTGGGAATATATACCAAAGACTATAATTAAAAGCATCCGAGATCCGATCGGGAACCTGTATAGTTCCTTCTTCTTTTCCTAAGGGAATGGTTACATGGCTAAGAGGCCCCGCATCATTAATATTTCCAAAAAATAATTTTGACATAAGCCAGTTCAATGCCACTACGCCTATAACAAGAATACAAATTGATATGGATACTTTTATAAAGGCAGCTTTATTAAAATATAGTGAGCCAACAAACATAGCGCCCGTAAGGAAGAAAAACATCTGGTACACTTTCCATGCAATAATACCGGTAAAAGGAAAAACATACACCGATTCATACTGCTGTTTGTAAAAAGGAGAAGCGGGATCAAGACTGTGATGATACATTATTACAAAGCTGCTGTCAACAACACGATAAAACAATAAAAAAATCAACGGATATAAAACACCTGCAATTAAAACACCGCAAAGCCACTTTTCAAAATGAGAAGCAGGAAGCGTAAGAAAAGATGAACCGCTGGCATTAGAAGAAAAATATCCAAATACGAATGAAGCAAGAAAGAAGCTGCCACCCGAAAGTCCCCAGATAAAAGTAAGGTTTTGGGCAGCACCAAATCCGCCTAATGTTTTTGCCACAGTGTACATTATTAAAACCAGTGCAAGCAACAGTCCTGTAAATCCAAATATTTGTACAGGCCGCTCCAATACTGTTTTTTTCAGGAGCAACCAGAACCGTTTTGCATTAAAAATATTGTTCATTATTGATGTATTATAATTGAAAGATTGATTTTGATAATACAGGGTTTTCTGTAACCGCGTTAAATAAATGTTCCAGATTTATTTTGGAATCTTCATGCTGGGTGTTTTCAATTACAATTGATTGTCCTTTTAATGATTCTTCAGCATATAAAATATTACCTGTTGTTGGAAGTTCAGTTACGGTTTTAAAGCATAACTTCTGTGCTATTCCCTGTATAGATGCATCTAAAAGCAACTCGCCATTATCCACTATAATCACACGGTCAATTAAATTGTCCAGGTCGCGTATCTGGTGGGTGGAAATAAAGATGATTTTGTCATCTGTAAATATTGATGCAATTAATTTGCGAAACTTTATTTTAGAAGGAATATCAAGACCGTTGGTAGGTTCATCTAACAAAAGAACTTTTGTATTGCAGGCCAGGGCAAAAGCAATGATGAATTTTTTTTGCTGTCCAAAAGAAAGGGTATTCAGTTTGCCTTTATCTTTTACATCTAATTGATCAAGATAACTGTTAAACTGTTCTTCATTAAATGAAGGATAAAAAGGCGAAAATAAATTCTTATATCTGTCAATAGTTAAACCTGGTACGTACACTTCTTCCGGAATAAAATAAATAGTTTCTAAAAATGAAGGCCATCTTTTTTTTGGTGAATAACCATTGACAGAAATAGTGCCATCTGTTGGGAACAATAAACCCATAAAATTTTTAAGCAATGTAGATTTGCCTGCACCGTTTTTACCCAACAGACCATAAATACTTCCAGCCTCAAGTTTGAGATTTAAATTTCTGTATAACAGCTTTCTTTTTTTATAACCAAAAGATAAGTTTTGAATCTCTATCATTAGTGTATTAGTTAAGTAGTACACTTCAAAAATATACTTTTTATTTTACTTTTTATTTTTTTTATAAAAAATTTGGGTAATAAGTTTAATTGAGATGTGGTGTCAATTCTTAATTCTTCCCTTTCAGCATCGGAACAAATGAAAAATTTGAAAACGTTTCTTCTTCGTAACTGCCATCTTCTTTATTTGTAATTCGCATCATTTTTTGCTTGCCATGTTCATCTACTGGTATTACCATTATTCCGCCTGCTTTCAACTGGTCAATCAATTTTGGAGGAATGAATGGCGCAGCTGCGGTAATTAAAATTTTGTCAAACGGCGCATAAGTTGGCAATCCCTCAAACCCATCTCCATAAAAAAATTTGATATTTGGATATTTTGATCTGAAAATAAATTGTTTGTTTAATTCAAATAATTTTTTTTGACGTTCAATCGTAAATACATTAGCGCCCATTTCTGCCAGAACTGTTGCCTGGTAAGCGCTTCCGGTACCTATTTCCAGAATTTTGTCATAAGGCCGAACCTCTAAAAGCTGCGTTTGATAGGCAACTGTGTATGGTTGCGAAATGGTTTGCCCCTCCTGTATTGGAAATGCCCTGTCTTCGTAAGCGATATGGTCGAGGGCCGTATCCAGGAAAAAATGTCTTGGAATGTTCATCATTGCTTCAAGTACATTTTCATTTGTAATACCTTTTTCTTTAATTGTATCAATCAGTTTCTTTCTCATGCCTTTATGGCGGTATGTATCTTCAAACTTTCGCATTGTGCAATTTAAAAAATGTTGTACAACAATTAACAATTAGCTGATAATTATAAAAATGCTTAGGCATACCTTTTGTGTGTTGCGGGCTATGAGAAAAATATGTACCCTTGCATTCGCTCTTCCACTTCTTTTTACAGCGTGTCATAACCATAGTAAAACCGCTGACGCTAAATCTTCAAAAGAAAAAAAAATAAGCAAAAGGGATTATAGCATTACAAAACAAAATGCATACAACAATTTATTTCTTGATAGTGCAGATGTTGAAAATTTTATTCTTAAAAACAAGCTTGCAGATTCAACAGCAAGATGGATGCGTAGTTTTTATAATACCCGCAATTACCAGTTCGCCTGGTTTTCTTCTAATGGTTTATCGGAGCAGGCATTGGGGTTTTGGAGCTTAAAAAATTATATCGGTGACACTTCATTAAAAAATAAAGCTTTGCAGAAAACTATGGATGATTTTATGGTTGACGACAGTCTTACTATAAACGGCCATGATAAATCTGCCATTAACACAGAACTTTTATTGACTGAAAATTTAATCGGTTTTATAAGAAACAATTTTGAAAAAGGTTATGTAAAAAGAAAAGAACTGGAAAGATTCATACCTTTTAAAAAACAAGATCCAATTTATCTTGCCGATTCTCTTTTGAATAAAAAACATAAGGACGATAAATATTTTTCGGATATTAATGAATCATATAAATTACTTTCTGATCAATTAAAAAAATATGCTGGTATAGCCAGGAGTGGCGGCTGGCCTTCTGTTCCTGCGGTCGCAAAAAAATACAAACCCGGCACTTCTGCTCCTGAAATTAAAGCTATAAAGGAGTATTTTGAAATTACAGGTGATTTACCGCAACAGGATTCAACAGATGTGTATAATGAGAATCTTAAAATCGGAATAAAGAATTTTGAATCAAGATTTGGTTTAACAACTGACGGTAAAATTTCTTCTTCACTTTTAAAAGAAATGAACATTCCTGCAATTGAAAGGTTAAAGCAAATTCTTATAAACATGAATCGTATGAGATGGATGCCACAGGAACCTAATGGACAGCTAATCGTGGTAAACATTCCTGAATTTATTTTACACGTTGTTGATGGGAAAAATAAAGTTTTTGATATGGCAGTTGTTGTGGGCAAAGACGGCCATAACACAACCATGTTTTCTGATAAGCTTACTACTATTGTATTTAGCCCTTACTGGAATTTACCTGAGAGTATTATCAAAAAAGAAATATTGCCTTCTATTGCTAAAGATCCAAATTATCTTGAAAGCCATAATATGGAAAGAACAGGCGGCACCGATGATATGCCTGTTATTCGTCAAAAGCCAGGTGGAGATAATTCATTAGGGAAAGTAAAATTTTTATTCCCTAACAGTTTTAATATTTATTTTCATGATACTCCAGCTAAAAGTCTTTTTTGTAAAAATATAAGAGCCTTCAGTCATGGATGCATCCGCCTGAGCGAACCTGAAAAGCTTGCAGATTATCTTTTACAAGACAATTCAAAATGGCCTCCTGAAAAAATTGATACAGCGATGAACAACGGCAATGAACAATTTGTACAGTTAAAAAAGCCTGTGCCTGTTTTTATAACTTACTATACAGCATGGGTAGACGAAAATGGAAAACTGAATTTTAGAAATGATATTTATGGGCATGATGCAGATATTGCAGAGAAAATGTTTAGTAATTAATGTGTCAGTAAGGTTACAAGCAACTTCTGTCTTTTCTGGTCTTGACATCTGCATCAGTAAGAATTACATTTCATTTAATGCGTTGCCTGTGCAGCAGGAACAACACCTAATTGTTCCATCAGTGCCATCTGATCAGCCAGCATCCAATGGCTGATGATCTTGTTGTTTTCAATTTCATACGCAACAACAAATGGAAAATCCACTTCTTTGTAAGTAGCAGCGATTCCACTCAGGTCGCCCAAATGTGTTCCTTTTAAACGGGCTTTCACAATTACCCGGTTACCTTCTGCCGTCATTTCATCAATAAATATTTCATACCTGGGAAAGGATGCCTCAAAAAATTCTATATGGCCGATCAATGCTTCGTCGGTCATATATTGTTCCAGAAGTTCCCTCGTTTTGGGCGCACCACCAACTGCGTTCAAATAATTAATGATGAACTCTTTGTTTTTGTTTTGCTGTTCCATAAAATAATTTTTTATAAAGATATATTCATCAACAACCTCTGTGTTATCGCATTTGTTGCAATTTCTTATTCATTTGTTGCATCCCGCTTTGGCCGGCGAAACTGTGAAGGCGTTATACCATATTTTTCAATGAATACTTTTGTAAAATTGCTGGGTGAGTTAAAACCTGTTTGAAAAGCTGCTTCGCTTATTGATACATCTGAAGTTTCCAATAACTCTTTGGCTTTTTCGAGCCGCATAGTTTTAATATAATAACCCGGAGAATTTCCTGTTGATGATTTCATTCTTCTTAATAATTGTGCCCGGCTCATGGCCATATCAGTGCTGAGTGCGTTAGCATCAAATTGTTCATTACCTATATTTTTTAAAATGCAGTTGTTAATGTTGGTAAGAAAAGCTGCTTCTTTTGGCCTGGTGTCAGCCAGCCTGGCAACAGGGTTATTGAGCTTTGCAAAATGTGATTTTATTCCATTAATAATACTTATGTAATTCCACAAGGTGCCATTCAATGATTCATGCTTAACCACATCTGGCATAACTGAAGATGAAAACGAATAGCATACTTCAAAAGTAGTTTCGTTGGCAGAAGAGGAACATAACGTAACGGGCAAACTGCTTTTATTTATCAAGGCTGTTACCATTTTAAGATTAATACCTGTGTTATGCATTTTTATGGAAACATATTTAGCAGAATTCTTTTCAATCACATCGGCCTTTAAAGAAATTGTATTGTTATCAGGCATATAATCAATTATAGAACTGATTAGTTTGGAGAAACCACTCAACAGTTCATTTGCCTGGAAATGGAACTGTATTTTTTCTTCTGCTGTGGTAAAATTTAATGTAATATGCCGGTTACCGGCAAAAGGTTGCAATGCAAGGCAAAGATTTTTTAATAAAGGAATAATATCAGCATATTCTTTTTGTTGCATGCATTCGCAAATTTCTGAAATATACAAAATCCTTTTTAAGATTTTGTCGCAATCCGTATTCTTGCGCAATAGTAGTTCATTAAGTATTCAGGTAAGTTTTTACCAACATTAAGATGAACGAGGTGTAAGATGTTCCATCTTCTCAACTGCATCTTTATGCATTAGTATTCTTATAAATTGAATAACTGCTGTCAGCGCAAATATGCCGCCGATAACCCAGTTTAAAATACTTTGATTGGCATTGAGCTTTTCAACAATATATTTACCCCCAAAAATAAAAACACAATTTCCCATTAAAGTACCAAGCCCGATGCCGATGATATATAAATTATAAAAAGAATTTTTTGGCTGCAGAATTTTTTTAGTAAATAGAACAGTGCTCCATCCAAACCAGAAAGGTATTTGCATCGGGCTGATTGCACTTAATAACAGCCCCAGCAAAAAGCGATGCATATTATTATTGAGCATTACATTTTTTGCGTGATGCTCATGCGTGGCGGCAATAAAACTTCCAATAGCAAGCGCCAGCACTATACCCAGCGTTATCCATTCCATCCATTTAAAAAGTCTTTTTTGTTTGCGAATCCAATTGATACCTACCAAAGATATTCGCACATAAATCATTTCAGTTAAGAGAGAGCCAAGAGAAAAATAAATTGCATTATGAATATTTTCCTGCACGCTTATTTGCATGGCAGCTACATTCAATGTGCCTAATGGTAACGAGCCCAGGAAGCTCACTATCATGCCCCAAAAAAAAACTTTTACAAGGCCCATAAAAGCATTAACTCTTTTTTGCTAATACTGATAAAGATACATTTACCGTATTACTTAAAACAGTGCTGTTGTCTCCAACACTAAAATCAAGCCTGTTAATTTCAAACTCGCCTGTAAATAAATAAGTATCGTTAACTTTTTCAATGTGAAAAGGAAATGATATTGGTTTTGTAATTCCCTTCATGATAAGGTTGCCTGTAAAAAAATAAAATCCTGATTCTGATTTGTTTGTTTTATCAATCTTTGTTGAAGTAATTGTTATCTCAGGATATTTTTCTTCATCGAAATATTCACTCCCTTTCAGATGGCTATCGCGGCTTTCATTATCAGTGTCAATAGTAGAAGCATTTACAGAAACATTAAACTGGCATGCAGCAATATCAGTTGTGAAAAAAATTATTTCGCCTTTCAACCCGGAAAGATCACCACCTGTCTTAATACCGAAATTTTTTATGGTAAAATGAACTTTGCTTCCTGCATCAGCAGGAATATATCTTTGAGCATTAACGGCAGTTGAAATAAAAAATATAAAGGGTAATAATTTTTTAAAAATCATCAGGATTTATTTAGATCGTAAGATGATAAAATTTTATGGAATTTTTTTATCTGCATCCTTAATTTTTTTGTAATGTTTTTTTGTTTCTATTCTAAAACGGATGCCTTTCATTACAGGCCAGTAATTAATGCCGGCTTTGTAATTATCACGGCTTATGCGGTAGAGTATTTTCCAATGAAGCAAAATTTCTTTCCAGGCATTGATAAGCGTGTAGCCTGTATCGTAGAAATGATTGGGTTCTGCGCCGCAGCCATTGTATTCGAGTATTACAAATTTTTTTCCCTGTTTGAGTTCCTCAATTGAATTACACATGATATCATAACGCCCATAAAAAAAATCATTAACTGAATGGCTGATTTCATCAAGCATAGTTACAATAGATTCATCAATTTCATTTTTAAGATCAATAAAGCTGGCGCCGCGATTGTGATTGGCGGCATAGCTTAGCATATACTTCTCACCTTCATCCAATATTTTTTTAAAATTATACTGGTGCTTGGGTTGTAGTTCATCCATTCTTTTTTCTGACTTCGGATTCATCAAAATCAATTCTTCTACAGTATGCTTTCCATCTCCTGTTACCTGCAAAGGAACCTTTTGCAAAAATCCTGTTATTACACCTTTTTGTTCATCAGGATAACGATAATAAAAAAGGCTTACTTCGATAGGATATTCAATTAATTCCTGTATAAAATATTCTACTGGTACATTATCATGATAGGTTTTTAATTGTTCTATTGAATCAATTTTTCTGAATAAAATACCCTGGCCGCCAACTTCCGGTTTTACAATTAGCGGAAAATTAATTTTATGTTCATTCAGTTTTTTTAATATAGTCAAAAAATCTTCTGATGGTTTTATATTAAAATATATGGGGCATAAATGTTCTGGAAGTAAGTCATGCATTTCTTTTTTTGGCTCACCTTCCATGCCGCCGAAGGTAAGTTTTGGATTACTGGGCGTGAAGAACCATACTGCTCCTGAGCGTATCATATACCAAACCCACACGGGAGTTATTGGAGCATATAAAATTTTGAACGGCCAATGTTCCCAATCTTTTATTTTGTTTATCAGTTTCACTTAATTTTAAAGAGCCGTAAAATTAGGTTTTAACCTTTGAACCTTGCGTTTATGCATCAAAATTGTTTGTTGTATTTTAGCCCATAAAATGATTTAGGAATGCATGTACCTACTATGGCGGAAATGGTGGCTGAAAATAAAAGCCCTGAAATTTTATTTTGGGTAGGATGTGCGGGCAGCTTTGATCAACGGGCACAAAAAATTACAAAGGCTTTTGCAACCATACTTGATAAGGTTGGAATAAATTATGCAATCCTTGGCAAAGAAGAAATGTGCAATGGAGATCCTGCACGACGTGCCGGAAATGAATTTATGTTCCAGATGATGGCGTATCAAAACATACAGGTACTTGATGGATATGGTATTAAAAAAATGGTAACTGCCTGTCCGCATTGTTTTAATATTTTTAAAAATGAATACCCGGTATTAGGTGGTAATTATGAAGTAATACATCATACCACATTTTTACAGCAGCTTATTAATGATGGCAAAATAAAAATGAAAGAAGGCGGGGAATTCAAAGGAAAAAAAATTACCTATCACGATAGTTGTTACCTCGGCAGGGCAAATAATATTTATGAAGCGCCAAGAAAAGTTTTGGAATTGCTGGATGCAGAGCTTGTAGAAATGAAACGTTGCAAAAGCAATGGATTATGCTGCGGAGCAGGTGGTGCGCAAATGTTTAAAGAAGAAGAAAAAGGCGATATAAGAATTAATAGTGAAAGAACAAAAGAAGCCATAGAAACCGGCGCTGGCATTATAGCATCCAACTGTCCCTTCTGCATGACGATGCTTACAGATGGCGTAAAGCTTAATGAAAAAGAAGAAACTATAAAAGTGTTAGACATTGCTGAACTGATTGTTCAAAGTATGGAATGAAGCAACAAACAATGTGCAATTGGCAATGGGCAATGGGCAATAGACAATATGCAATAAGCAAAAAGAATAAAGAAATTACGAACTGTAAAATAAGAAGTATAAAAATTCATGCAATTCGTATAATTAGAAAAAATTAGTGTAATAAATGAGCCTGAATTTTATTGAAGAAATTATAGAAGATGATCTTGCTAAAGGAAAGTTTGAAAACATTATAACACGTTTTCCTCCTGAGCCAAATGGATATTTGCATATAGGCCATGCAAAAAGTATTTGTTTGAATTTTGGGCTTGCCCAAAAATACAATGGCATTACCAATCTTCGTTTTGATGATACCAATCCTGTAACAGAAGAAACAGAATATGTTGACAGCATTAAATATGATGTGCAGTGGCTGGGGTTTAGCTGGGCAAATGAATTTTATACAAGTGATTATTTTGAAGAGCTATATGACCTTGCTGTAAAGCTTATACACAAAGGACTTGCTTATGTTGATGACAGCAGCCCGGAAAAAATTGCTTCGGAAAAAGGAACACCTACAGAGCCGGGTATAGAAAATGAATATCGAAACAGAAGTATAGAAGAAAATATATTGTTGTTTGATCAAATGAAAAACGGAAAATTTAAAGATGGTGAAAAAGTATTGCGTGCAAAGATTGATATGGCTGCAGTAAACATGCACATGCGTGACCCGATTATGTACCGCATCAAGCATGCACATCACCATCGCTCCGGCGACAAATGGTGCATTTATCCGATGTACGATTTTGCTCATGGGCAAAGCGATAGCATTGAACACATCACGCACAGCATTTGTACGTTGGAATTTATTCCGCATCATTCATTGTATGATTGGTTTATTGATAACCTTGAAATTTTTCCATCGCATCAATATGAATTTGCAAGGCTGAACATGACCTATACGGTAATGAGTAAACGCAAATTACTGCAATTAGTAAATGAAGGATATGTTTCAGGATGGGACGATCCGCGTATGCCAACAATTTCTGCGTTTAGGCGTAAGGGTTATACACCCTCCAGCATTAGAACATTCTGTGAAAAAATTGGCGTTGCAAAACGTGACAATCTTATTGATATGAGCCTGCTGGAATTTTGCATCAGGGAAGAATTGAATACAACAGCATTGCGAACTATGGCTGTTCTTAACCCGCTAAAAGTTGTTATTGATAATTATGAAGAAAATAAAACTGAAGAATTAGTCACAGAAAATTTACCAAACGACGCAACCAATACACGAACAGTTTCTTTTTTAAAAGAACTTTGGATAGAGCAGGAAGATTTTATGGAAACGCCAGTTAAAAAATGGTTTCGGCTTGCGCCGGGAATGATGGTAAGGCTTAAGAGCGCTTACATTATACGATGTGATAGTTTTATAAAAGACGCTGCGGGGAATATAACAGAATTGCATTGCATCTATTTCCCTGAAAGTAAAAGCGGCAACGATACCAGTGGCTTGCATGTAAAAGGAACTATTCATTGGGTAAGTGCGGCTCATGCAATTTCAGCAGAAGTAAGATTATACGATCGGTTGTTCACCATTGAAAATCCTGCTGCTGTAGAAGAAGGAGATTTTAAAGATTATATAAATCCTCATTCCTTAAAGATAATACCTAACGCATTTATTGAACCTCATCTTCAAAATGTAGAATCCGACGCTCATTTCCAGTTTATACGTAACGGATATTTTTGTGTCGATAAAGATTCAAGGCCGGGTGCTTTAGTATTTAACAGGACGGTTACTTTAAAAGATAGTTTTAAAAAATAAATCTCTCTGTTTTTTGAATAAGAAATGTACAAACCTTATTTTTGCGCCGGAGAGTTGGCAGAGCGGTCTAATGCGGCGGTCTTGAAAACCGTTGAGGGTCACACCTCCTGGGGTTCGAATCCCTAACTCTCCGCTGAAATCACATTTAGAAAGCCCGTAAGTCTATATAACTATAGGCTTTCTAAATTAAAAACAACTTATTCTTTATTCTACAATTCGTTTCAAAATATCTTCTTTTTCAATTAACTTCTGAAGTAACACAACCTGGTTACCCGCCCTGTAGAAATTATGATCTTCATATTTTGCACCGTAATAAATATCATTATTTAAATGATCAGTAAGAAAGCGAATGGCTTGCATGTAAATCATAAATTTTCCGGCATAAATAAAATTTTTCTTTTCTTCTGCAGATAATTCATTGTTCATCTCATTCATATAGCCATTCCAGATAGCTTTAAAATATTCTTCTCTTATTTCAATTGTGGAAAAATCTTTTTCTTCTTCACTCGCAGGTGAAAGATAAGTTCGTATCATATCACCTACATCACTTATAAAATAACCTGGCATAACAGTGTCGAGATCTATTACACATAAACCTTTATCTTCATCATTAAATAATACATTGCTTATTTTGGTATCGTGGTGTGTTACCCGCAATTTAAAAGAAGGATTTTGTAAAATGTTTTCGTAAGTATCTACAATATTTTTATTTGTCTCAATAAAACTGATAAGATCTTTTGATTGCAGCAAACGATCTTTATTACCATTTTTTAACGCATCATCAAACTGCTGATAACGCAGCGTAAGATTATGAAAATCGGGTAAAGTAATTTGTAACTTTTCAACCGGGAAGCCTGATAATAATTTGGTGAATTCTCCAAATTTTCTTGCTGCTTCATAGGCCTGGTACGGCTTTTGAACGGTATTGATCGTGTTTGATTCGCTTACAAAAGGAAGAAGGCGAAAATATCCTTTGCCTTCTATGCATTTCATTTCTTCATTATGTTTTGTTTTTAAGGGAGCAATAAATAAATACTTCGGATCATTTTTAAATAAATAATCAGCAATCATTCTGATGTTGGATGCGATTGCCTGGGGATTTTTAAAAACATCGTGATTAACTTTTTGAAGAATAAAATTTTTATGAGAATTTTTTATTAACCATGTTTTATTTATAAGACCATTATTAATGGGCTCAACTTCCATTTGGTATTGGATTAAATTATAGTCTGAAAGAATTTCTTGTAGCATGAAAACAAGTTCGACAGGTGATAGTTTATAACAAACTTATGTTACCGGAACTTATTAGCAAAGCGCAAACGATTGTTCCATTTGTCTCACTGTTTCCTGCTGCGAATCATAAAGAATATATCTTTTCCTTTGTATCATAAAATTTTAATCATGCATTATTATGCAAATTTATTTTGAGATATTATTTTTTATGAACTACTAATTGACCTTCAATAAGAACATTTTGGTAAACGATTTCTTCTTCTTTAGGATTTGTTTTGGCAACAAATAATTCAAATAAAATTTCTGCAGCTTTCTTTGCCTGCTGATATGGATATTGCTCTACAGAGGCCAGGGGCGGGAACTCCAGGTAATTGGTAATAGGGAGATTGGCATAACTAACGAAACAAATATCCTTGTTGATTTTAAGCTTTGCTTTTCTTGCATACTGAATTGCATCAAGCGCAACATAATCGTTAATGGTTACAATAGCGGTAGGAGGTTGCCTTAATGAAAGAAGTGTTTCCATTGCTTCCCACGTGCTTTCCTGTGTTAAGTCTGTTGTTACAACCAGCGACAAATCAATTTTTATTTTTTTCTTCTGCAACACATCCATGTAAGTGTTTGTTCTTTCTTTACATGACTTCATTTCTTCTGGTCCATTGATTACTCCAATTCTTCTATGCCTATTTTTAATAAGAAATTCAATGGCCTGTTTAGTACCGGTATTAATATTTGAAGCAACTTTATGAACGGTAGGTAAATCGGGAACACGATCAAAAAATACAACAGGTATATTATACTTTTCAAGGCTGGTAAGATGCTGATAGTTTTTAGTATGCTTTGAAATAGATATAATCAAACCATCAACGCGATGATTCTTCATTGCAATAACAATTTGTTTTTCCTGTTCAATATCATCATGCGATTGTCCGATTAGTACGCTGTATTTATTTTCTTTTGCCACGTCTTCAATTCCATTAATTGCCTGTGAAAAAAATTCTTCTTTTAAGTTTGGCAAAATAACTCCTATCGTATGCGTTTTCTGTTGTTTAAAAAAAAGCGCAGTCTGGTTAGGTTCATAATTTAATTCTTTTGCCAGTTGCTGTACCTGTGTAGTAGTGCGCAATCCAATGCTCGGATGATTATGCAATGCTCTTGATACTGTTGATACAGAAAATTTCAAACGCTTTGCAATTTCCTTGAGAGTAGTTAATTTATTTTCCATATTAAGCAGTAGATGCACAAATTACGAAAATGTTTAAAAATAGCACAAACGATTGCATTGACATTGCAAACGATTGCGTAATAAAATTATCACATGTACAAAAATTTCCTTGCAGCATTTTCAAATTAATAATGTCAATTTAGCATCACATCAATTAACAAAAGTTTAATTTTTATTTAAAATAGCCATTTATAAAAATCATATTTCAATTGAATAATTAATCTGTTTCTGCATTATCTAAATTCTTTAAACAAAAAAAACAGCGAATGAAAAGATCTACATTAATTCAGTACAGTTTCGGAATTATTGCTTTCCTTCTTTTATCACTAACCACTTTGGCACAGGAGCGAAGAATAAGTGGTATGGTGCAGGATGCAAAGAATAATCCACTTGAGGGAGCAACAGTATCAGTAAAAAACAGTAAGGTTAATACGATTTCAAAGGCAGATGGGAAATTTGAGATTACTGTACCTGATGGAAAAAGTGTGATTATTGTATCGTTTGTTGGATATGAACCGGTAACGATAAACATTGGCCAAAATCAAACCAGTGTATTAATAAAGATGAATGAATCTGGTGGAAAAAAGATGGATGAGGTAGTTATAGTAGGATATCAAAGACAGTCTATGCGAAAGACAACCAGCGCTATACAGGTTATTTCCGGTAAAGCGATTGAAAACCTGCCTGCGCCAAGCTTTGATGCACTATTACAGGGAAAAGTATCTGGCGTAAACATCCAGAATTTTTCCGGTGAGCCGGGTGTACGTAACACTTTTACTGTGCGTGGAAATTCTAATATTTCTACCGATTTAAATGATGGCGCTGATGAAGCCAGAACACTGAGCACTCCATTGTATGTAATTGATGGTATTCCTATTTCAGTAAATGATATTGAGGGCATTGCCAGTTCAGGTACAAATTTTTTAGCAGGTATTAATATTAATGATATTGAAAGCATCGTTGTACAAAAAGATGCAGCAGCTACAGCAGCATGGGGTTCACGTGGCGCCAATGGTGTAATTGTTATTAAAACAAAAAGAGGCAGAACAGGCAAACCGCAAATAAGATTTTCCTATTATACCGGTATTACAAAAAAACCTGAATTGTTACGTACAGTCGTGGGTGCAGAAGAAAGGCATCAAAAATTAGGGTTAATGAATGAGTATGGCAATTACAATCAGCTTGCTTTTATACCACAACTACTTTCAGATAGTTTGAATCCTGCTTTTAATAATGCAACTGATTGGCAGGATCTTTTTTATAAAACGGGTAAGGTTAATAATGCTGATATAACTATTTCTGCCGGTAATGAATTATTGAATTATCGTGTTGGCATTAATTATTATGATGAGGATGGGATCGTGCGGAATACAGGTTTTAAACGATATTCTCTCCGTGGTAATTTTGATTTCAAGATCGTAAAAAATGTGAATGCAATTTTGAATGTATCAGCTTCACGCCTCGACAGGAAACGTGGATTGGGCAGAGGCAGAGATCAGATTTTACCTATTGATGGTGTTAGCCAGCCTGCTTCTTTTTATCAATTGTCCCAGACAGACAAAGATTTTTATTATGGACAATACGACAAGCAGCGTGATCAAAATTTATCAGATATTTTTTCTGCATACCTTCAATTGAATTACGATATTGTAAAAGGTGTACAGTATTCTTTTCAAGGCTCTGTATCAAGTACCACTGATCGCAGAGAACAATTTCAACCTACTGAAATAACACCGGATCATCGCTCATACGCAGCAAGTAAGAATGGCAATTATCAACAAACCTATCTTGCCAACATAATTACCGCAACTAAATCGTTCAAAGAAAATACACACAATTTTAGTGCAGTATTAACCCAGTCTTTTCAATTAGATAAAAAGACAGGTACTTTCCTTGAGGGATTCAACGTACCCGATAATAACATCCAGGTTGTATCAGGTATTCCTCAAAGAGATATAAGCGGATACTCTGTATTTCAGCAGGCGGGTTTATTATCTTTTTTAGGCCAATTGTCGTATGACTATAAAGGCAAATACATTATTAATGCTTCCTATAGAGGAGATGCTTCTTCACGCTTTGGGGCTGATAGCAGGTGGGGATATTTTCCGGCTATATCCGCAGCATGGGTTGTTTCTGATGAAAAGTTTATGAGCAGTGCTAAGTTTATTGACATATTTAAACTTAGAGGAAGTTATGGTTTGAGTGGTTCAATGCCCGATGATTTTTATGCTCCATTTAATGTTTGGGATCTTTCGCAAGGATCATACAATGGAGTAACGGGAGCAACTCCTTCATTTCAAAAGCCAATTACACAGCCCAATCTTACCTGGAATAAATCGAACCAGTTAAATGTAGGTATGGACTTGTATATGTTTAACAATAGGGTAAATGTAACGGTAGATCTTTATCGCCGCTACAATACAAACCCAATATTAAAATTTCCTTTCCCTTTCTTTACAGGTTACAATACTGTAGTTGCTAATGCTCCTGTAAAAATTTTGAATGAAGGAGTCGATCTCCAGATTCAAACGAGAAACCTTTCAAATAAAAGTGAATTGCAATGGACGACTAATCTTAATGTGACCTTTAATAAAAATCGTATTGCTGCATTGCCTAATGGTAACCGTACTTTCTTCCAGGATTCCCGCGGTTATAATCAGCAATTAATTTTTTCAGTAGGAGCGCCAATTTATGGATGGGCTCAAATGTTGTATAACGGTGTGTATAATTATTTAAGAGAGATACCTGTAAACCCGGTAACAGGCTTAAGGCTTACTTATTTTAAAGGTAATGATCCTGTACAACCCGGTTATCCTATTTGGAGAGACGTAAACAAAGATTGGGATGTATGGAGCGATGAAGACAAGGGCGAGCAGTTTGGAGATTTGGTATCTACCGGAGATCCGAACCCAAAAATCACAGGTGGACTCTATAATGAATTTGCATATAAAAATTTCTCTGTGGGCATATTAGGAACATTTACTATTGGCAGGGATATCATCAATAATTTTGCAGCCAATCAATTTGCCAATGTTTGGAATTTCGGCAACATAAATAATTTTGCTAGCCAGCGTCTTCCTGATTTAAGTCAATATAATTATTGGACTCCATCCAAAGTGGATCCCGCTAAAACCCCAGCCCCGGCCCCACCTAATTTTCCTTCACTCAATCCATTTGGCGGCCACTTTTATGAGTTCCTTCCTTTTTCAACCATGTGGAATGATAATGGAACTTATTTTAAAATTAAGAGCATAACATTAGGCTATAGCTTTAATCAAAGAGTTATTAAAAGATTAGGCTTACAGAATATTCACCTCTATAGTGTGATAGATAATCTATACAGTTTTCAAAAATCAAAAGTACCTGATGCTGAACTCGTAAGCCCACAGGGCGAATATACCGGTGCTGCGTATCCCCTGCCAAGAAAATTCACTTTTGGTTTTGATATTACTTTTTAATTAAAAGAAATAAACTATGATATTTAGACAATTTGCCAAATGGATAACAGCAATTCTTATTGCAGGAGTTCTGTTATCATCCTGTAAAAAATACATTGAATTAAAACCGCATGATGCTACTTACGACCAGGTATTTTGGAATAGTGGCGACAATGTTGAAAAGGCGCTTGCAGGTGCCTATAATTTACTGCGCTCCGCTATAAGATACAATGCTCCTGATGCAGACGGCCCAGTCCACTTTGTTGCAGGCGATTTACCTGCCAATGAATTTTGGCTGGATGGAAGTTATTATTGGTTTTTACAAAAAGTGCTTCCGGTAGGTCACAATACTTATAGCTATACGCCATATCTTGAACCTTCAGTAAAAGACTGGACACGTTTTTATGCGGTGATAAATCAATGCCACCTTATAGTTGAAAATACCGAAAAAATTCCTGTTGATAAATTTAATGGCGGCCAGGCTTATAAAAATCAATTGGAAGGCGAAGGGCGTTTCCTGAGAGCATACACTTATTTCTATATTACAAGAATTTGGGGCGATCCGGTTTTAACGAAAGAATCTTTAAAGGATCCATTATCAGTGCAACCTATTGCAAGATCAAGCGAAGAAGATGTATTAAATTATTGTATTGAAGACTTGAAGCAGGCTGCATCATTGCTTGACTTTAATACCGGCACCGCTATTAGTAAAGTAAGAGGCGATAAAGGAGCAGCATGGGCTGCACTGGCGCATGTATATGCGTGGAAACATGATTATGCAAATGCAGGAAAATATTGTGATAGTGTAATCAATAGCGGGCAATACCAATTGGAAGATGCTGATAACTATAGTAACATTTGGGCAGGCCAGTCCGTGGAAAGCATTTTTGAATTGAATATGTTATACAATGTAGATAATAATGAAGCAAATGATTATTTTTTTGGCAGGTTCTTACATGATCCGTTAATAAAAAATAAAGATGCTTACAAAAGCTGGCTTATCAATACTGACCTTGCTTACCAATTGTATGATACCGCTGTGGATAAACGATTTAATAAAACAATCGGCCTTATACAAACCGGCGACCCTATATTAATAAAGTACGCTAATGTAAAATATTACGATCCTAATAACCAGCCCGATGCATTTGTAATAAATAACAATTTGGTTTTGCTGCGCCTGGCAGATATTTATTTATTAAAAGCGGAAGCAGCATCCAAACAGGGAGATGATGGTGGTGCACTACAGGCATTGAATATGGTGAAGGAAAGAGCAGGATTAGATCCTTCATCAAATACAGGTGATGCATTGTTTGAAGAAATACTGGAAGAAAGATACAGGGAATTAATTGGCGAAGGAAGTCTTGCTTATGATCTTATAAGAATGGGAAAGCTCCAGGAATGGTTACCCGATTCGTACACTCCAGATCGCATTGCAAAAAAAGGATATTACTGGCCATTGGATATGCGCAAGCTTTTGCCGCAGGATCCTTTATTAACTCAAAATGAATGGTGGAAAAACCATTGATAAATTTTAAAAAAAATTACTATGAAATATGTAATAAAATATTTTTTTCGTCTAATGCCTGCCGTTAGTATCATTGTTGTATTGTTTACTTCCTGTAAAAAAAATGATTACCTGGTAGGCGGTTCATTGCATTCAGCAAAAGTAAACATGACTACTTATGATTATTTAAAAAGCAATTCAGCCGGGCTTTTTGATACATTATTGTTATTGGTAGATAAGGCAGGGTTAAAAGACAAGGTTAATCAGCAAGGCGTTACTTTTTTTGCGCCTACAGATTATTCTATAAATGCTTATCTGAATTCGAGAGCAGTAGAAGAGCAAAAGATTGATCCTTTTCGTAAATGGACCATTGATTCAATGATAAAATATGAAATGCCCAAGTTTACTGATTCTATAAATATTTATTTTGTAAACGGTGCATTAACGTATGATAAGCTTACTAATAACGGAACATTGTATCCTACTTTAAAACAAGGAAGCGATTGTGTAGTGTCTTATGAAGAAACAAAAGATCCGGCATTGGGTTATAATCCCAATGTATCAACTATACCACGCATAGTCTATTTCACTTTCTTGCTCAAAGCTCTTACTCCTCCAATCATTGCGTCAGAAATTCAAAGCGATGAGGGTGTGCATACAAGAGTGCAAACGTCAGGAATTGAAACCAACACCGGCATTATTCATGTGCTGAACAACCAGCATAAATTATTCTTCAGAAATAAATAAAAAGTGATTATGAAAATAATAAAGACCATAAAAATTTTTCTTGCGCTTATTATATTGGCAAGCGTTTATCCTTCCTGCAAAAAATTACCTAATGGTTTTTTAAGCCCGTTAGTACGTTACGAAGAAGACCCAATCATTATTCAGAAGGGAAGAGTGAAAGTGAGTTCAGCACTTAATTTTGACGGCTCTACCAAACCGGCTAAAATTAAACTCGTGCATATATACGATAAAGCAACAGGTAACATTGTAGATGATATATTTTTAAAAAAATATACAATAAAAGTTTGGAAAAGTTTGTATGATAGAAAAACAGACACCACCCTTGAACTTATAGCTGCCAAGCAGATGGATGCAGAAATAACGCCAATTGTTATTAATGAAGTGAGTGGCCAGGTGGAAGCTAATTATACAACGTTGAATATTCCATCAGGAGATTATGAATTTGATCTTGAAATTACAAACGGTGCAGGAACTAAAATGTATCCTAAGATTGGCCAGTTGCAAATTATTGATGCGCCACCTTTTGAGGCTAATCCCGAATTAGGAACTCCCTATATAAGAATGATAAAAGTAGGAAATGAATCAGTTGGTACAAGTTTACTAACGCCTAAAGTAACTGTAGAAAGAACTGCTGATGCGCCAAATAAAATTATTGTGAAGATTGAAGATAAGAATGGCGTTCCTTTTAATCCTATAGCCGGAGAAATAATCCGCAGGCCAAATACAGGTAATAACCCTGTTCCGCCCTTTTTGCAAACACTGCAGGATTATTCTTTAAAGACTGATCTCTTTGACGACAGAATGGAATTTACGTATGGCGTTTTACCGTTCCCGTTAGAATCATTGGGTAATGGATTTAATATTTATTATAGAATTCCAACACAATATTTTAGTGCTGATGACCAGGTTAAATTTCCTGACGGACAATTTTCTGCTAATCCAAGATTTGTTTTCAGGGCTTATGTGCCGGGCACTTATACAATTACTTATAAAGCAACCGATATAACCCACAAATAGTTTTTGCCGAATCGGTAGCTTCATGAATAATCTTACATCTTATTCACCAATAAAAATTAATAAAACTTCTGATACACAAAAGCAAAATAAAGAGGCAAGATAAAACCTTGCCTCTTTATTTTGCATCTCAACAAATCAAATAAACTACCATGAAACATTTATGCTTAGCTCTTCTGTCATTAATATTTTTAATGCATGCAAATGCTCAAAGCATTTACGATACAATACATCCTGTAAAAACAGAAGTGGTAAACCCTATGCACAAACCCAATTTCAATAATAATGGTGAATGCCCCGAACGCAAGCAGGGCGGTAATACACGAATGATAAACAACTACCAGGTATTTGATGGTTCTATGGATGGAGACCGGCAGGTAGATCCTCAAATTGCTGTAGGTGGTGGCTATATACTCGAAGGGTCTAATAAAGGATTAATTATTTATAATAAGAAAGGTGAATTTGTACAAGGCGTTTCTCAAAAATGTTTTAATAATGGAATAGACCCTAAAATGTTTTTTGATATTCACAATAAAGTATTTGTATTTGATATGTGGTGGTATTATGATAAGGCAAAAACAAAGCCTGTAAATATCGCTGTTTCTGAAACCAGCAACCCGATGGGCGCCTGGAATATTTATCCGGTTTCAAGAACTGAAGAAGTAGATGGCGGCGGTATTGGTTATAGTAAGAAATGGATTGGCTATTCTTATCCGGGCGGTAGTGAAAATACTTTTATAATGCGAATGGCCGATGCTATTGCCGGTAAGCCGGCTACTATTTATTTTTTTAAAGGAAGCCTGGGCAATCCTGTTTTTATGCAGGACGATATTGATGATTTATATTTTTTTGATATTGATGATGCAGGAAATTTTATTATTCGCAAAGTATCGGAAGATACAAATGGGCAGCCGTATTGCCAGGTAGTTTCTCAAAAGCCTCACAATTTAAAATATATAGATTATCCGCCGGAATCTCCGCAAAAAGGAACTGAACAAAAAGTATCCAGCGGCGATCGCAATCCTAAAAACGTGGTGTATCAAAATGGAAGTATTTGGTTTTCGCAAGCAGTTAATTGCGAAGGCCGCTCTGCGGTTCAATGGCATCAAATAAAATCGTCCGACGGAACTATTCTTCAAACAGGCTTAATTAAAAGCGATACCACTAATTATATTCAAACAACCATCGCAGTAAATAAAAAAAATGATGTGCTTATTGGTTTCCAGGAAGTAAATACTAATTCATTTATAAGCCCGCGATTTACTTACAGAATGGCTAAAGATAAAAAGGGAACCGTTAGGCAAATTATTAAAGTTGGAGAAGGAGATGCCGCTACCGACGGAGATTCGTGGGGAGATTATAGCGGCAGTATGATTGATGGTGATAACCTTATGGATTTATGGACGATACAAAGCAGGGCTAACACAAAAGGGAAAGCAGAATCAGTAATTGTAAAAGTTCCTTTCAAAAAATAAACAAACAAGGGAGCATGTTCCCTTGTCAAACAAAAATTAATATTAATGAAACCATTAAATCGTACAACCTATGCCGTTATAATCATCGGCATCTTATTTTTTATTTTTGGTTTTGTAACATGGCTTAACGGAACATTGATTCCGTTTCTTAAACTTGCCTGCCAGTTAAAAAGCGATACGCAGGCATTTTTTGTAACGTTTA
The DNA here is from genome assembly GCA_038244655.1 of Chitinophagales bacterium. GTDB lineage: Bacteria > Bacteroidota > Bacteroidia > Chitinophagales > Chitinophagaceae > Ginsengibacter. Next base: position 141,096 of record JBBRTG010000007.1, on the reverse strand, counting down.
GCTTTTACATGGCGTATTTTTTTCTTGCTATTCCATCTTCTTATGTATTAAAAAAAACAGGCTATAAAAATGGAATGGCATTGGGCCTATTTATTATGGCCATAGGTTCTATTATTTTTATTCCGGCTGCCAATGCAAGAAGCTTTGGTTTATTTTTAACCGGTTTGTTTATACAAGGTACCGGTCTTGCTTTGCTGCAAACAGCTTCCAATCCATACATCAGCATACTTGGCCCAATAGAAAGTGCGGCGAAGCGTATAAGCATTATGGGTATCTGTAATAAAGTAGCGGGAATGCTTAGCCCTTTAATTGTAGGTGCACTTGTTTTAAAAAATGCAACCGCAATTGAAGAAAAAATTATTGCTGCAACTAACATTTCACAAAAAGAAATTTTATTGAACGAGCTTGCAAAAAGAGTGATTACTCCCTACATAATTATCACCATCATTTTAGTGATAATGGCCATCATGATCAAGATATCATCGTTACCTGAGATAGCATCAGATGAAAAAGATGCCGATATTTCTCAATCATCGTTACAAAAAAAGAGCGTTATGCAATTCCCACATTTGTTGTTGGGTGTGCTTTGCATTTTTTTATATGTAGGTGTTGAAGTAATGGCCGGCGATGCAATTGGCACTTACGGAAGGCACATGGGCATGCCTTTGGATGAAACAAGATACTTTACTGCTTTTACATTATTTGCTATGCTTGCCGGTTATGTTATTGGCATTTTCACTATTCCAAAAATTGTTTCGCAACAAAAAGCTTTGGCTATTTCTGCAATACTTGGAATTATTTTCACTATAAGTGTTTTTGTTTTTTCAGGTTATGCTTCTATTACATTTATTGCATTGCTTGGTTTGGCAAATGCGCTTATGTGGCCTGCTATTTTTCCATTGGCAATAGATGGGCTTGGAAAATTTACTAAGATTGGGTCTGCATTATTAATTATGGGCATAGCAGGTGGTGCCGTAATTCCATTGCTTTATACAAGTTTAAGAGATAGTGTACATCTTTCAAACCCGTTATCTTTTTTAATATGCATGCTGCCTGCCTACATGTACATTTTTTATTTTGCTGTAAAAGGTTTTAAGGTTGGTAAGCCTGCTGCATTTGTTGTAACATAAAGTTTTCAACAAGGCTGAAATTTTCTGAACTGTTTTTTTTAATATCCAATAGTATAATAACAGCTTTTTTGTATTCTCTTCAGAAAAGCATAAAAAATACAGAATATCTTAAAAATAGCACAAACGATTGCATAGTCTCTGCAATCGTTTGCGTAGGCAAACTTTCCCTTTTGTCTAAACAGGGCCTGCATTATTTTCAAATAAATAATGTCAACTTAGTAGGAAATATAATTAACGTTAAAACCAAGTCATTTGAAAATTATGAAAATGCATTTGTGTAGCAGCATAATCTTTTTTTGTAATTTTTTTTCAATTGAATAGTTAATCTGTTCCCGCCTTATAATTCTTTAAACCAAAAAAAACAGCGAATGAAAAAAGCAACATTAATTCATTACAGTTTCGGCTTTATTGCTTTCCTTCTTTTATCAATAACCGGTATGGCGCAGCAACGACAGGTAACTGGTGTTGTACAGGATGCAAAGAGCAATGCTCCGCTTGAAGGTGCAACAATTTCTGTAAAGAATACCAAGACAAATACCATTACAAAAGCTGATGGCAAATTTGAAATTACTATTCCCAACGGGAAAACAATGCTTACCATTTCATTTGTTGGTTATGCATCACAATCTATAACGGTAGGCGTAAACGAAACAAATGTAATTGTACCATTAAGCGAATCATCAACTACCCAACTGAGTGATGTAATTGTAATAGGCTATGGAACACAAAAAAAGAAAGACCTTACCGGTTCTGTTAGCTCAATTAAAAGTGACCAGTTAACGCTAGGGGGAACTACTTCCAACATCGCTCAGGCAATACAGGGAAAAGCAGCAGGTGTGCAGGTTCAGCAATCAGATTTTTCACCGGGGGGCACTATCGCCATCACAGTAAGAGGTGGCAATTCTATTAATTCAACCAATGAGCCTTTATTTGTTGTAGATGGATTTATTACCGATAACGGAAAGTTTATTAACCCAAATGATATTGCAGATATCCAGATTTTAAAAGATGCGTCTGCAACAGCAATATATGGTTCACGTGGTGGTAACGGTGTAGTTTTAATTACTACTAAAAAAGGAAAGGCGGGTAAGATGTTAATAGAAGGAGATTTCTCAAACGGCTATCAATACTTAACTTATAAACCATCTTTATTAAATGGAACGCAATATGCAGACATCCAAAATGCAACTGCTGCAGAAGATGGAAAGCCACCACTTTTTCCGCCAAGCTTTCCTATTGCAAATACAAACTGGTGGAACAAAACAACCCAGCAGTCTTCAGTTTTAAACAGATCAGTTAGTTTAAGCGGCAGTGATAAAAATTCTAAAATTTATATTTCAGGAAATTATATAAAGCAGAACGGCGTTTTAAAAAGTACAGATTTAGAAAGATATTCTGTAAGGATTGGCGCAGAAAAAAGATTTAGTGAAAGAGTAAATGTTGGTGCTAATTTTTATGGCGCCAGTACCATCAGTCATACGCAGCGATATGTTAGTGATATTACAGCGCCGCTTTATTCTGTGTTTACTGCTCCGCCGAGTATTCCTGTTTATAATAAAGATGGAAGCTATTATAAATATTTAGGCAAGGATAATGCACTTGCAATTTTATTAGAGCCTACCAATCTTACCAATAATAAATTAATGAACGGAAATATGTTTGTTGATTATGACATTATAAAAAATCTTACCTATCATTTGGGTGCAGGTGCAGAATATTCGCAAAATACATTTGGCCAATACATACCTAAAACATTAGTGAGCGGGCAGGCAAATAACGGAATAGCGCTGGAACAAATTAATAATAGTTTCAGATGGCTGGCAGAACAATATCTTACCTATAAGTACAGTATCGGTTCCCATGCATTAACTGCTGTAGTCGGTACATCAAACCAAAAAGATGTATTTGATGGGCTTGGTGCAGGAAGCAGAGGATACTCAACAGACGTATATTTATTTTATAATCTTAATGCAGGTTCTGTTCCTACAATATCGGGCACGCCAACACCTACGAGCAGTAAAACAGAACAAAAGCTTACCTCTTATTATGGAAGGCTTAATTATTCTTTTAAAGATAAAATACTCGCAACTTTTACATTCAGGCATGATGGTTCATCAAGGTTTGCACCAAATTATAAGTATGGAAATTTTCCTTCGGGTGCAATAGCATGGCGATTATCGGATGAACCATTCATGAAGAAAGTTACTTTATTTTCAAACCTGAAAGTGAGAGCAAGTTATGGAGTTACCGGTAACGACAGAATAGGAAGCAGTTATTATCCTTACCTCGCCACGTTTAGCAACTATGGTACATCGTTAGGTGCCAGCCCTGATTTTTCAGGTGGTATAGAACCTACCTCATTATCAAATAATAATTTGAAATGGGAAAGTAATACGCAAGCTGATATAGGAATTGATATGGGATTTCTTGATGGAAAAATAAATGCAACGATTGATTTATACAGGAAAAAAACCAGCGATTTACTTTTATCAGTTCCTATCGGGCAATGGTGGGGCTTTAGCAGCCAGATACAAAATGCGGGTTCAATTGAAAATAAAGGAATTGAACTTTCTATAAATTCTGAAAATTTCAGAACAAAAAATTTTACATGGAGTTCAACATTTAATATTGCTTATAACAGGCAAAAATCTTTATCACTTGCAAACAATGTAAAAATAATCAGCACCAATACTGCTAACCCAAGTGGTGTAGTTTCAGGAAGAGAATTTACAAGATTGGAACCAGGTAAAGAGTTGGGTGTTATTTATGGCTTTGTTTACGATGGAGTAGTTAAAACCGGTGAACATTATACGGCGCAGCCTAATTCAAAACCCGGAGATCCAAAGTATAAAGATTTGAATGGCGATGGTGTTATAACTCCTGCTGATCGTACTTATCTTGGAAATACAAATCCACGCTACATTGCGGGCTTTGGAAACGATTTTTTTTATAAAGGTCTTGATTTAAATATTTTTTTCCAGGGTGCTTTTGGTAATCATTTATATAACATGAACCGGTTGGTGCTGGAATCAACAACGAGCACGGATGCTTTGAAGCGTTGGGTATCTGGTACGAATGAAAATACATCCATTCCACGTGAAGGATATTTTATAACTACGTATGGAAGCTATGTTAATTCAAGATTTGTTGAAAATGCATCTTACATCAGATTAAAGTCGGTTTCGTTGGGTTATAATGTGCCGGTAAATTTAATTAAGCAAATAAAATTTATTGAAGGATTAAGAATTTATGTAACGGGTCAGAATCTTTTAACGATTACAAAATATACCGGTACAGATCCTGAAGTTAATAGCCATGGAGCTAACGGTAACGCTAACGTTGCAGGCGGTATAGATTTTAATTCTTTCCCTGCATTCCGTACCTTTGTTTTCGGAGTTAAATTAAGTATTCATTAAGGATTTAGGAATAGAAATAAACATTCAAAAAGAATAAAGAAAACTTTCATTAATATGAAAAAGTACAACATAATTTTTCTGCTCATTCCTGTTTTGATGCAGTATTCGTGTAACAAAACCTTAGAGCCGAAGGTGTTTAGCAGCCTTACAAACGTAAATGCTTTTCAATCAAAATCTGATGCTATCGCTGCAGTAAATGCAGTATATGCAAGATTGAAAGGCCCTGTTGTAGGAGATAATTTTGATTACTGGACTGTAAGGCATTTTGCGCTTACCGATCTTACAACTGATGTCGGGCATTGCAGCTACGGTGGCGATCCCGGCCAGCTTTCATTGGCTCAATGGAATGCCGCTAACGGTTTAATTGCAGAAGATTGGCGTCAAATATATAAGCTGATTTCGAATGCTAACAATGCTATATATAATATAACACCAATGACATCAATAACTGATGCGGAGAAAACACAGTTTCTTGCTGAAATAAAATTCTTACGCTCTCTAGCTTATATAGATCTCACGGATTCATGGGGCCCTGTAATTTTAACTACTGAAAAAGATTTGGGCAATCCTTCTTTTACAAGTCAACCTAAACCAACACCTGTTGAGCAAATTGATACTTTATTAATATCCGATTTGCAAAATGCCGTTGCTAATCTTCCTCTTAATTATGAGAACAATCCAATTTATTCGAGCAATGATGTTGGGCGTGCAACAAAAGGCGCGGCGCTTACTTTGTTAGCAAAACTTTATTTGCGCAGGCATGAATGGCAAAAGGTAGTTGATCTAACCCAACAGGTAATGGCTCTTAATACATATAGCCTCTATCCGTCTTATCTTGGTTTGTTTACAGAAGCAAATAAATGGTGCAGCGAAAATATTTTTTCAGTGCTATGTGATGCTAATACTAACGGTGCAGAATTATTAAATCATTTTGGCCCGCTCAATCATCCTGTTGTACAAAACCGCTGGCAATATTATGCAGTAACATGGGATTTTTACAATTCATTTGATAATGCAGATGATAGAAAATTATGCTTCTATCCCTTATATACAGGAGTTGATGGATTAATATACGAGCAGCCACCAACAATTGGCGCCATGCCACCTCCTGGCGTAAGTTATATGGTTGATATTGCAACAAAAAAATATGCGGACTCATTAGGCAGTACAACATATTATGACGGACATAGTGTTGATTTATTAAGATACGCGGATGTTTTATTAAGCAGGGCAGAAGCGTTAAACGAAATTAATGGCCCTACTTCTGAAAGCATTGATTTAATTAACCAGGTTAAAGGAAGATCTCATGCAAAGCTTCTTGTTTTATCAAACTATACTCAATCAACTTTAAGAGATGCAATTTTGCAGGAACGCGGCTGGGAATTTTTTTATGAGGGTAAACGCAGAGCCGATCTTATGCGAATGGGAAAATATGAAACTATAGTGAATGCATATTTAACGCGCATTGGCCAGCCTGCAAATATTCAAATGCCGAGGGATCAATATTTTCCTTATCCGCAAAGCCAGGTTAATCTTAATCCTAATTTAGATAACTCTAACAGGCAACAATAATTTAATAAAAGAATATACGATCATGATGAAATTTCTTATGGTAGCAAAAGTGGCCGGTAGGGACACCGGCCACGGCTGAACGCAGCGGTTGGTGTCCCCACCAACCGCAATATGTTGGTATATTCTTTTTAATTTTAACCTTAGAAATAATTATTAGAATAATTCATTTAAGTATTGAAGTATTTAATAAACAACGTAGTTTTCTTTTTTGTTATTGCAATTCTCAATGGCTGTACTGGTAATGTTGAAAATATAATTAAGCAAATAAATATTGGCTTACATAACAACAATCAATTAAAAATTCAAATTGATGTAACAACTGTTGACTCTGCCGAAGTGTATGTTGAATATTGGCCCGACAGCAGCAGTAATACTATTGAAAAAGTTTCACCGGTTTTTTCAAACAAAGGATTGTTTCATTCTGTTGTTTTGTGCGATATAATTCCTAAAACATATTATTCGTTTCACGTTGTTACTATTAAGAACGGAGTTAATAATGTAAGTAAAACGTACAACTTTCAAACGCACGGGCTTCCGGTTTGGTTGCAGGATCAATTTAAGTACACAGCTGCTTCTCCTCAATCTTTGCCTCTTGAATTTAAGAACGGATTCATGCTCTTAAACAAAAGAGAAACACCGGGACTGGCTTACATAATTGATTACAAGGGCCGGCTGAGATGGTATCATACTATTGATGGAACCGGACTTAAAGTACTTCATTTTACAAAAGATAAAACTGTTCTTTGCATTCTTGGTACCAATGATTATCCCACCAGTTATGGAAGTGAAATTTTAGAATTTAATTTATTAGGCGACACAATTTTACATTTAAAAAAAGGCCAGGGAGATTTTACAAATACTATTCATCACGAAATTTTAAAAAATAATAAAAATCAACTGGTAACTATTTATGAAGATAACAGAGTTATAGATTTAAGTTCTGTTGGAGGAAATAAAAAAGATACGGTACACAGTGATGGAATTATTGTGATGGATACAACTGGAAAAAAAATCTGGCAATGGAGTGTGTTTGATGTTGAGAATCCATTAAAAGATCCAAAAATTCTTACAACAAAAAAAGACTGGACCCATGCCAACAGTTTAAATTACGATAAAGACAGCAATTATATTATTTCATTTTATAATAACGGGCAAATCTGGAAAGTTGATTCGCATACCGGCAAAATAATCTGGAAATTTGGAAAAGGCGGAACGATTGCAATGCCTGCGGACTGCGACTTTACACAATCTCATGCGGTTCATATAAATCCTTATGGAAATTTAATGTTTTTTGATAATGGTGTACAAAGGCAGCAGTCAGAAGTGTTTGCTGTAAAATTAGATGAGCAAAATAAAACAGCACAAATGGATCTGCATATAAAACTGCCCCCCGATGTTTATAATGCACGCATGGGAAGTGCTTATATGATAAACGATACATCTATTCTTTGTTGTTGTTCAAAAAGACATATAACTGTTTTGGTAAACAGGAAAGGAGTTTTATTGTGGACACTTGATACGGCTATACCCCCATACCGTGTTGAGTTTTTAAACAAAGAACAGGTTAGTCCATGGTTACATCTGTAAAGAAAAGAAATGGAAAATATAACAATGCAATGAAAAAAAATAATACATACACGATTTTTGGTTTGATAATATTTATTGCTTTTGTAATTTTTATTTCGTGTAATGAAAATAAAGCTAACAATGCAAATGAAATTAAATCATTGAGCAATACCGATAGCCTATTTAAAATAGATACTTCAAAAATTCCAAACGATGAATATGGCGAAGCTGTAAGATATGGGCGTGAATTGATGTTGCGTACTGCATATTATATCGGCCCTAATGGTATCAACGGAAAATACCTTGGTAATAAAATGAATTGCACCAATTGCCACCAGGATGCAGGAACCAAGCCATTTTCATTCAGCCTGTTTACATCATTTCGTAATTACCCGCAGTATCGTGCAAGAGAGGGAAAGGTTTTAACGCTTGCAGAAAGAATAAATAATTGCATTACACATCCACATCTTGGAACACCTCTGCCATTAGACAGTAAAGAGATGGTGGGAATTATTTCTTATTTAAAATGGATAAGCGATTCTTCCAAAATTCAAAATAATACTCCGGGTGCAAAAAATTTGCCTGTTTCGTTTCCCTCTGAAGCCGCATCTTATAAAAGGGGAGAGCAACTTTATGCTATGCATTGCACGAGATGCCACGGACCTAACGGTGAAGGACAAATGCAGTATGATACCTCATCTTATATCTATCCTCCATTATGGGGATTAAAAGCTTACCAGCCCGGCTCCAGCATGCATCGTGTAATTAAGGAAGCACAATGGCTGTTGGCAAATATGCCTTACGATAGTGCGACGCATGAAAAACCTTTTCTTACTTCAAAGGAAGCGCTTGACCTTGCCGCTTTTATAAATAATGACAGTATGCATCAGCGGGTAACGGTTAAGGAAATTGGTTATCCGCATTTTGAAGAAAAAGCAATTGACTATGACAAAGGGCCTTTCAATGACACATTTTCAGAAGCGCAGCATAAGTACGGGCCCTTTCAACCGATAATTGATTATAGAAAAAGCAAGGGGCTGCAGGCATCTTTTTAATTTTTTTGAATTGATAAATTTTTAAAAACCTAATTTATAAAAAAATGAACAGGTATTTGATTTTGTTTTTCGTTCTTATTTTTTTTGGACTAACATCATTTGCCCAGAACGAAATTAATTACAGTAACGGTAACAATAGCTGGAACCCTGATTCATTGGGCAATCACAGGGCTGTTATCGAGTTTAACGGAATCGGCAAAATTGCCAAAGCGATTATTCCATGGAGAAGAAGAGATAACAATCCGCAGGATAAACGTATCATAGTTGAAGATGCAAAAACACAACAAAAGATTCTGAATGTAAAATCGGCTATGCTTAACCGTGAGTATGGAGAAATTTATTTTGAACCGGTTTCAGGAAGCGCAACTTACTATGTTTATTATATGCCTTATAAAAATGAAGGGCGATCCAATTATCCGAAAGGAGTTTATTTGAAACCTGAAAATACGGCTTCTGAAGAATGGCTTAATTCAATTAATGCAAATAAAGATATTCCGTCCGCTAATGTAAAAGAGATTCAATCCATCAATGAATTCAATAGCTTTTATCCCATGGAAGTTATTGCTACTAAGGGGGAAACTGATCAACTTGTAGATCAGAATAAAGATCAATCGTTTTTAATTTTTTCTGAAGACAGGATGCATCCTATAAAAATGACAGACGATCTTCCGCAAAGGTGGATACAAAAAGGTGTGCGAAAAACTTTTTCAGATACAGTCGCAAAAGGAGAGAACTTTTCTTTTCAATTAGGTGTTTGGGCTTTAAAAGATATTGATGATGTAAAAATTAAATTCACTGATTTAATTGCATCTAACGGAAACAAAATTCCTGCTCAAAATATTTTCTGCATAAATACTGACGGCACAAGCTATGATGACAAGCCCTTGCATTTTAAGGTTAATGTTTCTGCCGGTAAGGTGCAGGCAATGTGGTGTGGCATTGATGTTCCCGTTAATATTTCAGCCGGAACTTATAAAGGGAAGGCAATAATAAGTTCACATAAAGGAGAAGCAAAGGAAATACAACTAGCCGTTAGTGTTAGTAACAATACAGCATTGAATGGTGGAATAAACGAACCCTGGAAAATGACCCGTTTAAAATGGCTGAATTCCACGCTGGCACAGGATAATACAGTAATTGCCCCATACACTCCCTTAAAAGTTTCAGGATATACGATTAGTTTATTGGGAAGAAAAGTTGAATTAAATAAAGATGGCTTCCCAAAACAAATCCAAACTTTTTTTACTCCTGAAATGACTGACTTTACTTCTCAGCCAAATAACTTATTGAAAGAAGGAATTCATTTTCATTTTACAAAAAGGAATTCAAAAGATATTCAATGGAAAAATACCGGCATAAGATTTACTATGCAACAACCCGGAACCGTACAATGGGTGGCGAGAAATACATCTGACGATTTAGCAATGGAAGTAAAAGCTTCGCTTGAGTTTGATGGATTTGTATCGTATAGTGTAAAAGTTATGGCTCTTAAGGATGTTGACCTCAGCAACATTTCTATGGAAATTCCTTTTGCAAAACAGTACGCAAAATACATGATGGGGCTTGGAGAAAAAGGTGGTTATCGCAAAGAAAATTTTCAATGGAAATGGGATGTTGCGCATAAGAATCAGGATGGCGCATGGATAGGAAATGTAAATGCGGGTTTACAATATTCTCTTCGCGATGAAAATTATGTGCGCCCTTTAAATACAAATTTTTATTTGCTGAAACCTTTGCTGCTGCCAACTTCGTGGGGCAATGGAACTAACGGTGGTATAAATATTTCAGAGAAATATAATGCAGTTGTTGCCAATAATTATAGTGGTGAGCGTAGCATGAAAAAGGGCGATGTGCTGTACTACAACTTTAATTTACTCATTACACCTTTCCATCCGATTAATACCGATTTTCAGTGGGCTACCAGGTTTTATCACAGCTATAATAATCCTGATAGTATTAAAGCAACGGGCGCAACAATTATCAACATTCATCATGCAACGCCAATTAATCCATGGCTCAATTATCCTTTTATTGAATGGAAAAAAATGAAAGGATATATTGATTCTGCACATGCGCTCGGATTAAAAGTAAAAATTTATAATACTATTCGCGAATTATCTGATCATGCTTATGAAATATTTGCATTAAGAAGTTTGGGTCATGAAATTTATTCTCCGGGAAAAGGTGGCGGCTTTAGCTGGCTGCAGGAACATCTCGATAGTGATTACATTGCTGCATGGTTTGTTCCTGAATTAAAAGATGCAGCAATCATAAACAGCGGCATGAACCGCTGGCACAATTATTATGTGGAAGGAATGAATTGGCTCACACAAAATGTTGGCATTGACGGAATTTATTTGGATGATGTTGCTTTTGATCGTGTTACAATGAAGCGTATTAAAAGAGTCTTAACAAAAGATGGACATCCTGGGATTATTGATTTGCATTCTGCGAACCAGTATAATAAAAGTGATGGCTTTAATAACAGCGCTAATTTATACATGGAACATTTTCCTTACCTCAATCGTTTATGGTTCGGTGAATATTTTGATTACGAAAAAAATTCTCCTGATTTTTTTCTTACAGAAGTTAGCGGAATTCCTTTTGGCTTGATGGGAGAAATGTTGCAGGGCGGTGGCAATGCATGGCGTGGAATGATTTATGGAATGACAAACCGGATGCCGTGGAGCGATGACGCAGATCCGCGCCCAATATGGCATGTGTGGGATATGTTTGGAATGAAAGGCTCAAAAATGATTGGTTACTGGAGCGATAACTGTCCAGTTAAAACCACAAATGATAAAGTGCTTGCAACTGTTTATGAAAAGAAAGGATCAGTATTAATATCAATTGCAAGCTGGGATGATAATGATACAGATGTTCAATTAAAAATTGATTGGAAAAAATTGGGAATTGATCCTGCTAAAGCAACCATTGTTGCGCCTGCAATAAAAAATTTCCAACAACCAAAATCTTTTAGCCTGAATGAAAAAATTCCTGTTGCAAAAGGAAAAGGCTGGCTGTTGATTGTGAAAGATTGATAACTATGGAAAAGATTTTTATGAAATCTTTTTTGATTGCTGATGTTGAACTTAAATTAATCACGATGAAAAAATTTCTTTCAATAGCATTTCTTTTTTTTAGTTTTTCATGCGTAGCGCAAAAAGATGCAGTTATTCGGGAATACAAAAAAGTATTTACAACCTATCCATTTTCCGATCCAAACCCAATTCCAAATCCTGATTTAAAAATTTATCCGTATTTCCGTTATGATGGTTTTACTGATAAGCCTGTTCAAAAAGAATGGAAAGTTGTTGAGCTTGAAAATGATTTTATTAAAATAATGATCCTTCCTGAAGTTGGCGGCAAAATATGGTCAGCAATTGAAAAATCAACCGGCAGATCTTTCATTTATTATAATCATGTAATAAAATTCAGGGATGTTGCTATGCGTGGACCATGGACCAGTGGCGGCATTGAAGCTAATTACGGAATTATAGGACATACACCGAATTGTGCTACCCCGGTTGACTATACAACTATAAAAAAAGATGATGGAAGTGTTAGCTGTATTATTGGTGTATTGGATTTATTAACGAGAACACCCTGGAGGCTTGAAATTAATTTGCCAAAAGACAAAGCATATTTTACAACAAAATCATTTTGGTTTAATGCATCAGGTGTAGAACAGCCTTATTATTCCTGGATGAATACGGGCATTAAAGTGAAAGGAAATTTACAATACATCTATCCCGGAACACATTACCTGGGGCATGAAGGAGAGTATAACGACTGGCCGATTAATAAGCAAAATGGAAAAGATATTTCTTATTATGAGAATAATAATTTCGGTGGCTATAAATCGTATCATGTGTTTGGAAAGTACACAGATTTTTATGGCGCTTACTGGCACGACGATGATTTTGGAATGGGAAGATATTCTACACATGATGATAAGCTGGGAAAGAAAATCTGGATATGGGGGCTATCACAGCAAGGGATGATTTGGGAAAAATTATTAACCGATACTGATGGCCAATATTCGGAAGTACAAAGTGGAAGATTGTTTAATCAATCCGCTGATAAAAGCACTTTCACGCCTTTCAAGCATAGAGGGTTCATGCCTTACGAAAGCGATGCCTGGACAGAATATTGGTTCCCTGTAAAACAAACAAAAGGCTTTGTAAAAGCAAATAATTATGGTGCATTAAATATTAAAAAAGAAAACGGCTGGCTGAAAATTTATTTTTCTCCTCTGCAGAATATTGATGACGAATTAAGAGTGACTGACGGCGAAAAAATTATTTATTCAAAAAATATCCGCGTTAAAACCATGCAGCCGTATGCAGATTCTATTCAATCTGTTACCGATGCAAAGAATCTCGTTGTTACACTTGGAGAAAATAAATTGGTCTACCGGTCATCAGTGGACGCAGATACGCTAAGCCGGCCTTTGGATATGCCGAAAGATTTTGACTGGAGCTCTTTGCAAGGTTTGTATTTACAGGGCGAGGAATTTATTCGCGAAAGAAATTATGCTGATGCAGAAATAAAAATAAAGGAATGTTTGGAGAAAGATCATAATTATTTGCCTGCCTTATCCGCCATGGCATTACTGAGTTATCATAAGATGGAATATGTGCAGGCATTAGATTTCACGAGGCAAGCACTAAGTGTAGATACCTATGACCCCGAAGCAAATTATTATTATGGTTTGATCAATCTCAAGCTTAAAAAAGTCGCCGATGCAAAAGATGGATTTGATGTTGCATCGCAAAGTATTTCATATAGAGATGCGGCTTACACAGAGTTAAGCAAAATTTATTTTAGTGAAAATGATCTAACCAACGCAATTGAGTATGCAGAAAAGTGTATCATTTCAAATAAATATAACCTTGATGCGTGGCAGGTAATCGCGGTTGCATGTCGTTATCAAAATCAAAAGGAAAAAGCGGAAGCAATCCTGGATACAATTTTATCTTTTGATCCATTAAATCATTTTGCGGGTTTTGAAAAATATCTATGGACTAAAAGTGATGGCAATAAAAATCAATTTGTGTCATCTGTTAAAAATGAAATGCCCGATGAAACATTTGTTGAATTAGGAATTTGGTATTACAATATCGGAGAAAAAGATGCAGCTGTTTCTATTCTAAAGTTGGCGCCGCAAACTCCTGAAGTTTTGTATTGGCTTTCATACCTGGCTAACGATAAAGAGTATTTGCAAAGTGCGTTTAAGGCTTCTCCATCTTTATCATTTCCGTTTCGTGAAGAAACTATTGCGGCATTAAATACCAATAATGCTGATGACTGGAAAGCAAAATATTATGCAGGTCTTATTTTTTGGAGTCATAATAATATAGATAAAGCAAAGCAATTATTTCATGCTTGTGGCCAGCCGGATAATGCGGATTTTTATGCTGCAAGAGCACAATTGTTTAAAGATGACAAGCAACAGGTATTGGCTGATTTGCAAAAGGCTGCAAGCCTGGATAAAACTGAATGGCGTTTTGGTAAAATGCTCGTTGATTATTATATGGCGCAGAATCAAAATACTGAAGCTTTGAAAGTGGCTGCTGACTATTCTATCCGCTTTCCTCAAAATTATATTCTCGGAATGTTGTATGTAAAAACATTGCAATCGGAAAAGCAATATGCAAAAGCCGCACAGTTGCTGGATAAAATAAAAATTATTCCATACGAAGGATCGACTGATGGCAGGGCAATGTATAAGGAAGCCCATCTTTCAATGGCCGTGCAGGATATAAAGAATAATAATTACAAACAGGCATTGCTGGAAATTGAAAAAGCAAAACTATGGCCTGAAAATCTTGGCGTAGGTAAGCCGTATGATGATCAGATAGATGAGAGACTGGAAAATTGGTTAAGCTATCATTGCTATGTTCAAACGGGAAATAGCAATGCTGCACAAGATGCATTGCAAAAAATTTTATTATTTATGCCTGTAAGAGAAAACACTGTTAGCAATTTTTCTGAACCTAATGCTGTTGTTACCGCATGGGCTTTGGAAAAATCAGGGAAGAAAGAAGAAGCAAAAAATTATCTTGAAGAAAAATTAAAGAAAGAACCATGTAATGAAATAATAAAATGGTGCATCAATGTTTTTAATGGTAATAATAGCCCAATTTCCAATACCGTAAAAACTGATGAAAATTATCGTGTGCTTTCGCAATATCTTTCAATAAAAAAATAAATGCATTGATCAAAATTTTGCGATATCAATTTCTTTATTTCTTATTTATACTTACTTCAGTTTTTTATATCACTCCCGCTAAAGCGCAACCAAAACCACAGCATAATTTAAAATTCGATTCACTCGCCAAACGCTGGGATGAAGGCATTCCATTAGGTAACGGCTGGCTTGGTGCATTGATTTGGGAAAAGGATGATAACATCAGGATATCATTGGACAGGGTGGATCTTTGGGATGACCGGCCAATGCCGAAGATTGATAAATTAAAATTCAGCTGGGTGGTTGAGCAGGTAAATAAGCGCCAATACGATACTGTTCAGAAAATAGGCGACGAGCCTTATGATACGTATCCCGCTCCCACAAAAATTCCTGGTGCGGCATTAGAATTTAACTGTACTTCTTTCGGAAAAGTAATTTCTAATGAGCTCGATATTAAAACAGCATTAAGTGTCATAAAATTTGAAAACGGGGTGGTGTTCAACAATTATGTTCACGCAATAAATGAAATAGGATATTTTGGCTTTGAGAATTTGCCGGAGCAACATGGAAGCATAGACGAAGACGAATTCATTCCCCGATTAATTATTCCTGGTTATAATTCTGCTATCAAAAGCGAAGATGATAATACTCATTCAGGGGGAGGGCTTCAGACACTTGGTTATAAAAAGGGCACTGTGACAAAAACTTCTAACAGCATCCGTTATCACCAGCCAACATGGAATGGAAATTATTATGAGGTATTGGTACAATGGCAAAAATTTTCTCCAAAAAATATAATTGGTTCATGGACAATTTGCATAAATAAAAAGGCATCGCTGCCTCGGTTAAATCCATCGTCAAAGGAACCGACTGGCTGGATGTCTCATGTAAAATGGTGGAGTAATTTCTGGAATCAGTCTTCGGTATCGCTGCCGGATTCTGTTCTTGAAAAGCAGTACTACCTTGAGTTGTATAAGATTGGTTGTGTCGCAAGAAATAATACACCACCGATTTCTTTACAGGCTATTTGGACTGCGGACAATGGAAATCTGCCGCCATGGAAAGGTGATATTCACAATGATTTAAATACTGAATTAAGTTACTGGCCTTTGTACGCTTCCAATCATTTGGAGGAAGCACGGTCATTTACGAACTGGCTTTGGAAAATAAAAGATCAAAATAAAAAATGGACAAAAAATTATTTTGGAATAAATGGATTGAACGTTCCCGGAGTGACCACTATTAGCGGAAAAGAAATGGGTGGCTGGATACAATATTCTATGAGCCCCACAACCGTTGCATGGCTGGCGCAATATTTTTATTGGCGATGGAAATATGCAATGGATAAAAATTTTTTACTTAAAAAGTGTAAACCTTACTTTGATGAAGTGCATCAGTATTTCAATAAAATCTTGAAAATAGATCCGGTTACACATAAATATAAATTGCCAATAAGCTCAAGCCCTGAGATTCATGATAATAGTATAAACGCATGGTTTAAGCAATGGACAAATTATGATTTATCGTTAGTTACATCTTTTTACAATGAATATTCGGAAGTTATAGAAGCAGCTACAGGTAAGCATTCTGTTGAAATTGAAAAAGAAAAATTATTGCTTCCTGCATTAAATATAAATGAAACGGGGCTCACCATTACGCCCGGTGAAAATCTCAATGAATCACACAGGCACATGTCGCCTTACATGGCAATTTATCCGTTAAGTCTGCTTGATGTTGAAAATGAAAATGATAAAAATATTATTCAGAATTCATTGTACCGTATTGAAGAAAAAGGAACACATGAATGGTGTGGCTATTCATTTAGCTGGATGGCTAATTTGTATGCAAGAGCAAAAGAAGGAGACAGCGCTGCAAAAATGTTGAAAATATTTGCGACAAATTTTTGTTCTATCAATAGCTTTCATTTGAATGGTGATCAAAAAGGCGGGCAATATTCAGGATACACTTACAGGCCTTTTACTTTAGAAGGAAACTTTGCATTTGCACAAGGTATACAGGAAATGCTTTTGCAAAATCATAATGGGACTATAGAAGTTTTTCCTGCAATACCCAAAAGCTGGAAAAATATTTCTTTCACAAGGCTCAGAGCTGAAGGTGCTTTTTTAATTTCAGCAGAAAAAGAAAATGGAATACCGGAAGAGATCGAAATATTCGCAGAAAAGAATAATGTTCTGCAATTGAAATTGCCATTTAAAACTTTCTATCTCAGCAATGCAAATAAGAAATTTTTATTTAAAGAAGGCATTTTAAAAATGGCAATGCACCCAAATGAACAGATTGTAGTAAGAAATGGATATGAATAATCTTTTGATGGTAACGAGAAGTTGAACTATTGGCTGTAATATAAGAGGGCATTGACTTTTGCACAATAAAGTTTGCAAAACACAATTCTTTTTTAAGGAGACTAACGGCATTGAGTAAAAAAGCGCAATCGGTTGCACATAAAGTTACCTGCTGATTTGCTTAAGTTTGATAGTTGTAGTCACTCTTTTTCACTTTTTATTTTTCCCGGCGTTTTTTTATGTCATTATGAAGAAACTTATTTTATTAACATGCCTGCTAATGACAATGATAATTGTATGTTTCGCCCAACAAAAACATACGTTTGAAATTAAGAATGGTAATTTTTTATATGACGGAAAGCCCATTCAAATTCATTCCGGTGAAATGCATTTCGCAAGAGTCCCCAAAGCTTACTGGCGTCAGCGATTACAAATGATCAAGGCAATGGGATTGAATACAGTTTGTACTTATGTATTCTGGAATTATCATGAAACTAAGCCCGGCGTTTGGGATTTTAAAACCGGCAACAGGAATATTGCTGAATTTATGAAGCTTGCAGGTGAAGAAGGGTTGATGGTAATTATCAGGCCCGGACCGTATGCATGTGCCGAATGGGAATTTGGCGGCTACCCGTGGTGGTTAGAAAAAGAAAAATCATTAGTTATCCGTTCCTACAATAAACCGTTTTTAGATTCATGCCGTACCTACATTAAAGAGCTTACAGGTCAAATAAAAAATTTGCAGGTAACCAACGGCGGCCCCATTATAATGATACAGGCTGAAAATGAATTTGGCTCCTTGTCGCACAGCGAAAAGATATTTCCATGGAAGACCATAAGGCATATAGCGCTGCCATTAAGCAACAACTGATTGAAGCAGGATTTAATGTTCCCATGTTTACCTCTGATGGAAGTTCGTTGTTTAATGGCGGCACTATTTCCGGTACTTTACCAACTGCAAACGGTGAAGATGATATTGATAATCTAAAAAAAGTGGTGAATGAATACCATGACGGAAAGGGTCCTTATATGATCGGAGAATTTTATCCCGGATGGTTAGATCATTGGGGAGAACGTTTTCAAAAGGTAGAAACAAAAGATGTTGTTTCTCAAGCAGAAAAATATTTGAAAGCAGGAATATCATTTAATTTTTATATGATACATGGCGGAACAAATTTTGGATTTACAAGTGGTGCAAATTATGACAGAGAGCACAACATACAACCTGATATTACCAGCTACGATTATGATGCGCCTATAAGCGAAGCGGGATGGGCAACTCCAAAATATAAAGCCCTTCGCAAACTATTTCGGCAAAATGTTTCTTATGCAATTCCATCAATACCTGCAGCGATTTCTGTAATTGAAGTTCCTTCAATTCAATTAACTAAATCGGTTGATCTTTTTTCGTTGAAAGAAAAAATGAAGCCTGTTATAAATGATACGCCTGAAACATTTGAAGATTTAAACCAGGGTTACGGCTATGTTTTATATAGCAGGAAGTTTGTAAATGCTATAAAAGGAAAGTTGGAAATAAAAGGACTGAGAGATTATGCGCTGATTTATGTCAATAGGAAAAAGATTGGTGAATTAAATCGCAATAGCAATAATTACTCCTGCAATATTGATATTCCGTCAAATGCAACTTTAGATATTCTTGTAGAAAATATGGGCCGAATCAATTACGGGGCAGAAATAATTCACAACCTGAAAGGAATTATCAGCCCCGTTTTTATTGATAGCAATGAGATAAAAAATAATTGGGAGATGTATTGTTTTCCAATGGAACAGGAACCCGCTTTAAAATCATATCCAAACAATTATGTAAAAGATCAGCCGGTTATTTATACTGGTTCTTTTACTTTGTCAAACACCGGCGACACATTTTTAGACATGAGTAAATGGGGTAAAGGAATTGTTTTTGTAAATGGCTACAACTTAGGCCGCTACTGGAACGTAGGACCACAGCAAACCTTATATCTCCCCGGCTGCTGGTTGAAAAAGGGAACAAACAACATAACTATTTTTGAACAGCAAAACGTAAAGAAGCAAAATGAAATCAGCGGAATAAAAGCACCTGTTTTAGATGATTTGAAAAAATAAAAATGATTTAAAAATATATTTGCAATTTTTATTATTAACTATAGGTGATGAATTTAAAATCATGAGATGCATCTTTTTCTTCCTGACAATTTTTTTTCTTGTAAATGTAAATGCACAAGACAAGAAAAATATTGATCCAAAAGTTTTTTGGATAGAAGATTTTAATTCCGGAAAATTGCCCGATGGATGGTATATACCAAAAGTTGGTACCTGGGATCCACAATGGATTGTGACCAATCAGCCTTACCCGGGTTCTTATAAATTTCAACAGCAGGCGCCGCCGATTGCTTCCAAAAGCCGCGGTTATCATTTACAATTCCAGGCAGGATATTTTACCGATGAAGATGTTGATAGCTGGAAAAAGAAAAAGAATTATCCTGATGTCTATATAATTTCGGCGCCAATAAATTGTACAGGAAAACAATCAGTGATATTAAAATTTCAACAAACTTTTCGCTGGTGGGATTATGTAAAAAATGATTCTGCAGGTTTATTTGTTGGCGTGAGCACTGATAGTATTCACTGGCATCAATGGGATGCTCGTAGTAATATAGCTCCATCAACTGACATGTTTTCTCCAATGAATGAAGAGATTAATATTTCAGAACAGGCAGCCAATCAACCCAAAGTTTTTTTGCGTTTTTATTGGAAAGGATTGATGGCGTGGTACTGGATGATAGACGACATCGAGCTCGTAGAGGCTTATGACTACGACGCTTCAATAAGCCGTTTAATTTCTCATACTGAAGAAGGAAACATTTTTAAGAAGAACGATGAACTTGTTTTAAAAATAAAAAATTCAGGCACAAAAAATCTTGCCACTGATTTTGATGTAACGGTAAATGTTGACGGAAAGAAAGATTATAAGCAAACAATTCGATCAAGCGCGAAACCTTTTGTTGCTAATACTGAAATGGAAGTTCATTTTCCAGACATTGATTTAAGGGCTTCACCATCACACACACTGCTATTTAAAATTGATCTTGTTGGTGATCAGCAGGATCAAAATAATTCTCTTCGGGTAAAAATAAATGCGGAAGAAACTTCATTGGGCAAGGTATCAGACTTTAAAATAAATAACAATGAAGCGATTATTTCTTCAGGCATCTCTAAAGTGAAAGTGATTTTTTATAAAGATAATATCTTCCGTATCTGGCTTGCTCCTGATGGCGAATTTACCAACCCGGCCGATAGCGATATTGTAATTAATTATCCAGCTCAAAAAACTATAATTAAAAACTCAGACGAAGGGAATTATTATAAAATGAAAAGTAAGAATTGTGTGTTACGCATTTATAAAACTCCATTGCGTTTTGCGATGTATGATGCTAATGATAAAAATAAAATTTGGGAAGAAAGCAAACCGATTTTATTTGGCGCCAGAACTATTCAAACAATGAAACGTGACGCCAATGAATATTTTTACGGATGCGGAATGCAAAATGGATATTTTTCCCATCGCGACAAAGACATTTTAATAGAGAAGGGTGGTGGATGGGACGATGGTGGCCGTGCTAATCCCGCGCCATTTTATATGAGCACAAATGGTTATGGAGTTTTTCGAAATACTTTTGATGCTGGTAAATATTCTTTTAAAGACACGCTAAAATTTTCTCACAACGAAAACCGTTTTGATGCATTTTATTTTTATGGCCCTTCATTAAAACAAATTCTTGGTGATTATACGGAGATCACCGGTAGGCCTTTCCTGATGCCGCGATGGGCGTTGAGTTTAGGCGATGCCAATTGTTACAACAAATTAGATAGAAACAAAAACCCGCAAACTACTCCAGCGGTTATTTCCACTGTGGCGGATAAATATATTGCCGAAAATATGCCACATGGATGGATATTGCCAAACGATGGTTACGGTTGCGGTTATACGAAGTTAAATTCTGTTGTAACGGAGCTGGGTAAACGAGGATTTAAAACAGGCTTATGGACAGAGAATGGCGTATCAAAAATTGCTACAGAAGTCGGAAAATATGGAACCAGGCTTTGCAAACTTGATGTTGCGTGGGTCGGACCGGGTTATAAATATGCGCTGGATGCATGTAAAGCCGCTTACGATGGAATAGAAGACAATAGTAATGCACGCGGATTTGTCTGGAGTGTGATGGGCTGGGCGGGTACTCAACATTATTCAACAGTATGGAGTGGTGATCAAAAAGGAAACTGGGAATACATTCGCTTTCATATTCCAACAGTGATTGGCTCAGGATTATCAGCATTTAATGCAGCAACGGGTGACGTAGATGGAATCTTTGGTGGAAGCGATTCTACTTACACACGCGACCTTCAATGGAAATGCTTTACACCTGTATTTATGGTAATGAGTGGCTGGGCAAAAAAAGATAAGCAGCCATACATTTACGGTGAGCCCTATACGTCTATCAATAGAAAATATTTACAATTGAAAATGCGGCTTACTCCTTACATGTACACATATTGTGAACAGGCGTATGAAACAGGAGTTCCAACCTCACGGGCTATGGTACTCGAATTTCCTGAAGATTCTGTAACGTGGGGAACAAAAACACAATACCAGTTTATGAATGGTGAATCGTTTTTGGTAGCTCCTGTTTATAAAAGTGAAGGTAAACGTGATAGCATTTATCTTCCTAAAGGCAAATGGTTTGATTACTGGAACGGAAAAGAATACAACGGAAAAATGTGGCTAAATAATTATAAGGCTCCTTTGCAAAAGCTTCCTTTGTTTGTGAAAGCCGGCGCAATTATTCCGATGTATCCGCAAATGAATTATGATGCGGAACGACCTGCCGATAAGTTAACCCTGGATATTTATCCTTATAAAAAATCTTCTTTCAATTTATATGAAGATGACGGAATAACAAGAGAACACCGCAATGGAGCTTTTGCAAAAACGTTGATAGAAGTGAATAAAGGAAAAAATATTGATGTAAAAATTAATGCTGCCAAAGGCGATTATAAAGGTAGGTATGAACAAAGAGTGTACTTATTAGATGTGCACACCACGTTGCCCTCCGCTGTTTTAATGAACAATAAATCCATTAAATATTTTTCTTCAAAAGAAGCTTATGGAAAAGCTTCAACAGGATATTATTATAATAGAAACGAAAAAAAGGGAACGCTGCATATAAAAACAAATTATCTCTCCACTTCAACAATGCAAAACATTCTTTTGCGTTACTGATGTATAAAAATTCTCTCATAAACAAATATCAGGGGGGTGTTTCTACACCTCCTTCTTATTTTATAAACCTGGCATTATTTATTTGGTTGCAGGCATAGTAAAATAAAAAGTGCTGCCCTTGCCCTGCTCACTTTCTGCCCAGAGCTTGCCGTGGCGACGTTGAATAATTTCGTAAGAGATGAACACAACCCGATACCCAGGCCAAACAACGGATTTATTTTTTGAATAAAATAAAATGACATCATGAACATTTTCCAAAACCTACTGCATCACTATGACTGCATGTTCTTTTCCATATAATTTCATTATGAAAATTATTTTCATCAAATATCATATCACAAACCAACTTTAAATAATGGCTCATGGTTGGGTCGCAATGCAAGTAAAAACTGCCGGTATCTTTTAAAAGCTTATGCATATAGTAAAATGCGTATAGCCATGGTGGTTAGGTAAGCAACTGCGCTATAGCTTATGCTTTTTGCTTTGCTGAATGCAGTAAGCACATCATACAAATCTTTATGCATTTCTGCCAGCATGTGTAGCTCATCCATGTAGGCAACATTTGTCCACGTATCGGCAAAGGCCTGCTTTTGGGCATTGGCATCGAGCATGTCCATGCTTTCAAAGAGTACATTATAATTGCGCTTGCTGTTAAAAGGCGGGTCAATATATATAAGGTCAAAAAAGGTTGCGGATAATTTTCTTTAAGGTCGCGAAGCACATCAAGGCAATCTCCAAAATACAAATGATTCATGCAAATAGGTTGTTTTGCGCAATGTAAGAAAAATTAATGGGGAGATGGTTTATCTACTGTATTTGGCCGATGCGAACACCGGCCAGGGGAATTGCTTAGCCTATACGCGCCGAGTCCTCTGCGAGAGACTCGGCTGAGACTTAAATTTAAATTCTTATTTTCTATCCTCAAATTCCTTTCTTATAATATTCAACGCACCGCCGGCTTTATACCATTCTATCTGTTGTTCGTTGTAGGTATGATTTACTAAAAATGAATCTGAAGTGCCATTTTTATGATACAAATGAACTACCAAAGGTTTATCAACTGCAAAGCTGATTAACCCTGTAATATCAATTGTATCATCTTCCTGAATTTTATCATAATCATTTTTATCAGCAAATGTTACACCCAGCAAGCCTTGCTTTTTCAAATTAGTTTCATGTATGCGTGCAAATGATTTTACCAATACCGCGGTTACTCCAAGAAACCGAGGTTCCATGGCTGCATGTTCACGTGATGAACCTTCGCCATAATTTTCATCAGCAACAATTACAGAACCTATGCCTGCTGCTTTGTAGGCTCTTTGTATTTCAGGCAGGGCGCCATATTCACCGGTTAATTGATTTTTTACCAAATTGGTTTTTTCATTAAAAAAATTAACTGCTCCTATTAAAAGATTGTTGCTGATATTATCAAGATGCCCTCTGTATTTTAACCACGGGCCGGCCATAGAAATATGATCAGTAGTACATTTTCCTTTTGCCTTTATCAATAATTTTAAATTACATAAATCAGTACCGGGCCATGCTGCAAAAGGTTCCAGTAATTGAAGGCGATCGGATGTGGGCGAAACAATAACTTCTATTTTACTTCCATCTTCTGCAGGTGGTTGAAATCCTGCATCTTCAACTGCAAAGCCTTTTACCGGCATTTCAATTCCTTCTGGTTCTTTTAATTTTACCTGTTCACCTTTATCATTGGTTAAATAATCGGTAAGAGGATTAAAAGTGAGTGTGCCCGCAATTGCCAATGCTGTTGTTATTTCCGGTGAAGCCACAAAAGCATGAGTATTTGGATTACCATCATTTCTTTTAGCAAAATTTCTGTTGTAAGAAGTTAGGATTGAATTTTTACGATCAGGATCATTTGAATGACGTGCCCATTGTCCTATACAAGGGCCGCATGCATTGGCTAAAACTATTCCGCCCATTTTTTCAAAGATTTCCAAATAACCATCTCTTGATACTGTATATCTTACCTGCTCCGATCCTGGTGTAACCGTAAATTCAGATTTTGCATGTAACCCATTATCGGTGGCTTGTTTGGCAATAGAGGCAGCCCTCGTTATATCTTCATAAGATGAATTAGTACATGAACCTATCAATCCAACTTCTAATTCTTCAGGCCAGCCATTTACTTTTACAGCATCAGAAAATTTTGAGATTGGCCATGCCAAATCCGGGGTAAACGGGCCATTAATATGAGGCTCCAGTTCTGATAAATTAATTTCAATAACCTGGTCAAAATATTTTGATGGATCGGCATACACTTCTTTATCGCCTGTAAGATTTTCATGAACATTATCTGCAGCTTCAGCAACATCGGCTCTGCCGGTTCCTCTCAGGTATTCCGCCATTTTAAGATCATAACCGAAGATAGAAGTAGTTGCTCCAATTTCTGCACCCATATTGCAAATGGTACCTTTGCCGGTGCATGATAATGAAGTAGCGCCCTCGCCAAAATATTCGAGAATGGCTCCTGTGCCACCTTTTACGGTAAGTATGCCGGCTACTTTTAAAATAATATCTTTTGCAGCAGTCCAGCCACTAAGCCTGCCCGTTAGTTTCACACCAATAAGCTTTGGAAATTTTAATTCCCAGGGTAAGCCCGCCATTACATCGCATGCATCTGCACCACCAACTCCAATGGCTACCATGCCCAAGCCACCGGCGTTTACCGTATGTGAATCTGTTCCTATCATCATACCACCCGGAAAAGCATATTGCTCTAATACAACCTGGTGAATAATTCCCGCACCTGGTTTCCAAAAACCTATTCCATATTTATTGGATACAGAAGCCAGGAAATCATATACTTCTTTGTTTTGAGATTTTGCCCTTGAAAGATCAGGCACAGCGCCTATTTCAGCCTGAATTAAATGATCGCAATGTACTGTAGATGGAACAGAAACTTTTGTTCTTCCCGATTGCATGAACTGAAGCAAAGCCATTTGTGCTGTGGCATCCTGCATGGCAACCCTGTCCGGCGCAAAATCAACATAGCTTTTTCCTCTTTCAAAAGCTGTGTCAGCATTTCCCTGCCAAAGGTGGGCATATAATATTTTCTCTGTCAGCGTGAGCGGATGATTAACAACTTTACGGGCAGCATTCACCTTTTGTGCATAGCCTTCGTAAAATTTTTTTATCATGTCGAGATCAAAAACCATTGCTTTTATTTTAGAATTAATAAATAGAAAATTGATAGCCTTATTTGCAAATTTAATTAAATCAATTCATGATTTTATTCGTTTATTGATAGAATAAAATTTTAATACAATCTTAAAAAGTTATTTCTGTTATCATTCCAAATTGTTGCGGTTGGTGAGGACACCAACCGGGGCAGCCCGCCGTGGGCGGTATCCAACCGCCCACTATTAAAATAAAATTTTTTAAATACAATCTTAAAAAATTATCTCCGTTATAATCTTATTAAAAATATTTTTTAAATTTGTGTTATGTACAAAATAAAACATTTTATAGAATGGCAGGTGTTTGGCGTGTGTTCGGCAATTGGTGCCAGAATGGGGATCGCTACTTCTGTTATAAGGAGATATTTTATTTATATTTCTTTCTTAACCTTGGGCTCACCTGTTATATTCTATCTTTTTTTAGCCTTTTGGATGAACATCAAAAATTACATTCAAAATTCGAGACGCAATCCTGTACGGTATCTTTAACTTCTTTCAACGTGTTTTAAAATTTACTTTATACAGCTATTGTTTTGTCCTTAATGATTTATTTGTAAAAGCGATGAGGGTTACATTTGATTTTCTACCCGCTTTAAATCCGTTTCTTTCAATTTCATTTTACTTATTGCTTTTTTAAAAGCATTAAGACATTATTATGTTATTCCTTTTCACTTGAAAGATTCAATAACTTTCCTTTGTTCCAGGCTTTAGATTCACGTTTAAAATTCTTACGGTTTTCCAAAGTAAGGTGCTTATCATCTAAAGAAAGAATATCAGGGCTCCCTCCATTTACCCATGCAGTGTACCAATAGCTGGCAACATCATAAATAGAAAGTCTCATTTGCCTCTCTACCATTCCATTTAACGAAGTATGAAATTGTATTGCATATTCATCAGAAAAAACAGGAGAATTATAAAACATAATTGTTTTGCCTGTACTATCTTTTTTATACATATTGTCTTTTGTAAATTTTTTTCTTACATTTTTTTCAATGGTTAAAAGTGTATCAACTAAAGAATGGGATTGGGCAATAATCCTCCAGGTTTCGGCCGCAATATCCGTGATATACTTTGCCGGTTCCGTTTTGAAATTATATTGCTCACCAAACATTTCAGGCAACCGCGATTCCCATAATGCATGAACTCCTTTTTGATTGGTTAACTGACCGTCATGGTTAGACGCAGTATGCAAAGGCATGTGTGCATCGGCTACATAATGTCCAAGCTCAGCAGAAATAAAAAGTATTTCAGACTTGCTTCTTTTTGTAAAAGCCTGTGTAAGTTTTTCCGTAAGATTTTGAATATACCAGGGCAGGTAACCGGTTTTATTTAAAAAAGCGCTGTCATATCTAGCATAAGCTTCCTTAGCCGTTTTAGGAAATGCTTCAATAGGAATTTTAAAATCTTCTATGTCAATATAATGCCGTGGGCTCTCTGCTTTATCATTTAAAATTCCACGTCTTAAATCGGGTATAACAGAGCCTTCTGTAATAAAATCAATATGATTATAATAAAACTTTTGCATACTCTCCGGTAATGCAAAAACCGATGCACGGTTAATGTGCTTGTGACCCCAGGCTCCCCATGCAAAAAGTAAACCAGTGCTGCCTGCAACAAGGATAAGAATAAATATGCACAAAAATATTTTTGTTTTCAAAATGTATTTTTTGGGGGGTATAAAAATAAAGTGATATCCATAAGAATATAAAAATATCTAAAAAAAAATTATTCATTGATTAAGATCCCGATAAATAAGAACTTTGGCGGGGATGTGATGATAATAAAAAAGGTGAACTTAAAAAGTCCACCCTTACCCCACCAATAAATTATGAAACCGAAAGAAAACTATATAGTAAATACGTAACAAAAATTAACGTGAATGCAATAATCTTCTATTAAAGTTAGTAAATATACGATTATTGTTTACGTAAGTTTACTAATATCATTGACGTAAAAAAATACAATTTTGATTAACGTATTTTTACTTTTGAATTTTTACTCCATTTATATAGTTTTATATCAGGAATTTATGCAACTTTTCTAATCCTGCCTTACTAAAACAAAAGATTATTCCCTTACCCCTTTTTACTATAAAAAAAACAATATGGGTTTTAAACACTTGTATGGTTATTGTTTACTAACGGGTGGTATAGCCGCATGGCTCTTTGTTTCTTGCCTTCCTATTCGATAGCCAATTCTTAATCCATTATTCTTATTTTACTGGGGATTTTGTGCTCTTGCTTTTATTCTTTTTGGTCTTTTTATTTTAAGCAAAAGCCGATAATCTCAAGTTCTTATTAATCCCTTAAGGATGCCTCTTAACCCTAAATGTATAGTTGCTATAATTTTTTTTAATTTTGTAATTCATTTTTTTTCTAAAAAATTAGTTTATGTATTCCCTTACACTTAAGCATTGTCAACCTTCAGCATTTGTTACACAAGTTGCCAGCTCGTTAAAGATTAAAATGAATGACAATGCATTGTTGCTGGAAAATAGCACAGCAACCGGCTATTTTAAAGCCGTAACCCTGGAAAATGGCATCCAATGCTTATGTGCTAAATATAACACGAAGAAAGATTTTCATTTGCATAAAACGCCTTTGCATTATCAGTTTTTTATTTTAAGAATTAATGAGATTTCACACTCTGGTAATACGTTAATGATGGCTGACAGAAAGTACAGCACAGAGACATTTGCAAAAAGTTATTCTGCGTTGCTTTTAAATTCATCAGAAGAATTTTCTTTTTTTGCTTCAAAGAAATCCCAGGTAAAAACATTAGAAATATTAATGCCAAGGAAATGGTTTTTTAACCAATTGCATACAGAATGTCCGGAAGAATTGTTAACTAAATTTCTGAAGATTAAAAACAGAAAATCCCAAATAGATTTCAACAGCCACATTTACAGAGATTCTTTTCTTAAAGTTATTGGCCACGTAGATAAAGGGATTTTAGATTTGGCTTATTTTAAAAAGAATGTGAACACGGTCCTCAAAAATTTCTTCTCAACATTTACTTCTAATTTGTATAACTTTCTTGAAATTGAAAAAGTGAAAATTTCAAAAGATGAAATTAGCAGGCTTATAAGTGTGAAGAAATATCTGGAACAAGATATTAACCTGCCTCAGCCTACGTTTTCTTCGCTCACAAAATTAGCTTTGATGAGCAGCACTACCTTAAAAACAAAATTCAAAAAAATGTATGGAGCTTCTGTATTTCAGTATTTTCAAAGAATGCGGATGGAAAAAGCCCGCATACTTTTACTTACACGTAAATTTTCTGTAAAACAAATAGGCTACCAGCTTGGTTATTCTAACCTGAATAATTTTACAATAGCTTTTAAAAAAGAATTTAGCCTTCTTCCGAGTGATTTATCAAGATAAAAAGAATGTCTTTTGCGGATATATACAATTATTTTTTAACCTTATATTTTCGTTTTTACAAAGTAAATTTGCATTATGAATGTAAGCGCATTTTAATCTATGAATTACCAACATATATAAAAGAACACTCTTAACCCGAGTGTTTTTTTGTGCAACTAAATTAAGAAATACCTTTTGTTATTTTGAATTATTGTGCCATTTTAACCGCCCTGTTTGCTTGTTTTAGTGCCACATCTCTGCAGGCATTTGCAAATACATTGCATGCCTTTATGGTTCCTAAAATTATCTTGCTTTCTTTTTCATGTTTATTCAATTCCATGGAGCAAGTTTCACAAATTTCTGCGCACACCTCACAGAGGTGCTGAAAAAATGGCGAACGTTGTGCTTCAAACTTTATACACTGACTGCACATTTCGGCAGTATCTCTGCAAGCATTTATAGAACTTACATATTTTCCATTTTGAATACTTTCTGAAATTAATTCTTCACACATCTTCCAGCAGACAAGGCATTTTTGCATCCAGTCAAAATGCTCTTGTTTTTGAAGCCATTTCATGTCACTCATGCTGACAATTTTTAAAATTTTGATATCCTGAATATTCAGTCACCCAAAATTAATAATCGTTTCCAGATTTTGCAATCTTAGGCGCCGGCTTTTTTATTTTATTTTCTGCATCTTTATTTACCGGCATTATGGCTTTGGCTGCCTTTTTATCTGTAGCTTTTTCCTCTGTACTTTTTGGATGAAGCTTAATGGTATCTTTTTTAAATTCATCGGCCATGTTAACGGGGCCAATAATTTTTTTATCTGTTGAAGGGCTTGCATTTTTGTCTTTAGATTCGTCTTTACCAAATTCTGATTCTACAGGAACATTAGGAGCGGCTTCATAATCTCCTGCATCGCCATTGCCCTGGTCTTGCGTAAAATCATTTCCTTCTCCTTTTTGTACAATTGCTCCAAAATTCTGATCGGCATAAATAGGATCGTTATTAAGCTCTGCAGGTTTTTGAAATTGAGCTTTTGGATCTATGCCCAGTTTTTTATCAGCATATACTTTTTGCATAAAGAATGCCCATTCAGGCATTGCCATATCATTACCTCCATTTGTCCATCCATTTCGTATATGTAAAAAGGGATCATCACAACCTACCCATGCACCAGCCAAAATTTGTGGAGTATAACCTATAAACCAACCATCAGTATTATCAGTTGTTGTACCTGTTTTACCACCCATGTCACTTGTTATAGCATACTTCCAGCGCATAGAGCCGCCTGTTCCAAAATCAACAACTCCTTGCATCATTTTGTACATTGTATATGCATCTGCTTCACTTATTACCTGTTTTGATTCTGATTGAAAAGTTTGTAACACATTGCCATTTTTATCTTCAATACGTGAAATAAAAATCGGTTCGGCATTAAAGCCCCTGTTGGGAAACATTGTGTACGCTCTTAGCATTTCAAAAAGTTGAATGTCAGCAGAACCCAAAGCAATAGAAGGAACAATAGGTATATCACTTTTAATGCCGCAAAGATGTGCAAACTCGGCAGTTTTTTTCGGTCCAATCCGGCTCATAAGATCGAATGCTGCAACATTAATTGATTTTGCAAGACAATAAGCCATAGTGCCGCCGCCACCTGAAATTGTTTTATTAGCCAGTGTAATTGTTTTTCCTCCTAAATAGCTTTCGGGTGTAAGGCCTGCATCCGTAAGAGCCAATGTATATAATATAGGTTTAAAGGTTGAGCCAACCTGCCTCCTGGTAGTAACGTGATCAAACTTAAACCATTTAAAATCAATTCCGCCAACCCATGCTTTTACTTCGCCGGTAACAGGGTCCATAGCTGCAAAAGCGGTTTGCATCATTTGTTTAAAATATTTTATTGAATCAATTGGCGTCATAACGGTGTCGGTCATACGCTTTGAATTCCATGCAAATACTTTCATTTTTACAGGTTCATAAAATGACTTTTTTATATCTTCATCTTGCACGCCATCTTCCTTCATATATTTCCAGCGCTCGCTTTCTTTCATGGCTCTATCCAAAATATCTCCCTGCCCTTTCCAAACATTTTTTTGTAACTGGCTGTTGAATTTTTTTTGCATAATAGACATGTGTTTTATTACAGCCTCTTCTGCATACAATTGCATTTTGGGATCGATGGTGGTATAAATTTTTAATCCATCTCTGTATGGATCATAATTTTTTCCTGTGCTTGGATCTGTATGAGTCTTGCACCATTCCATTAATTTTTTAGTTAATACTGAACGGAAATATGGAGCAATCCCCAAATTCTCATCAAGCTTTTTATATTTAATTCCTAATGGCTTTTTCTTTAAAAGAGTTGCCTGAGCACTTGAAAGAACATCATTGGTTACCATTCTGTCAAGTACTAAATTTCTTCTATCGGTCGCAGCCTTTTCATGTCGTATAGGATCATATTGGCCAGGCCCGCTTAACATGCCAACGAGCAATGCAGCCTCATCAGTAGTAAGCTCCGAAGGTTCTTTTTGAAAATAAACTCTTGAAGCATTTCTTATTCCAAAAATATTTCCCCACGAAACCCTGTTGAGGTATAATGAAATAATTTCCTGCTTGGTAAAATTCTTTTCAAGCTTAAGCGCAACTATCCATTCTTTCAATTTATCAATAACTCTTTTACCAAACCAGCCCGAGCCTTGCCCCAAAATATTTTTTGCTAATTGCTGTGTTATGGTACTACCGCCGCCTTCACGACCTAATCCCTTTACAGCACGGCCTATAGCAATGGCATCAATACCTGAATGGTCATAGAATCTTATATCTTCGGTTGATATGAGCGCATCAATTACATGTTTTGAAATCTGGCTAAAATCTGCAGAACTTCTGTTTTCAGTATAAATTTTACCCATTAAAGTGGTGCCATCGTTCGCATAAATTTCTGATGCAAGATTGGCCTGGGGATTTTCAAGTTGCTGTAATGATGGAAGCTTTCCAAATAATCCAAAATTTGCAGCAGCGAGTACAAGAATAAAAATGCCAAGTCCACCGAGAACTAATGTCCATAAAATTTTTATAGCGGGCTTAGTCTTTACATTGCTGCTTGTATTTTTTTTATTGTGTGAATTTTGATTTTGTTTTTGCATTTTTTTTTCTTAAAATATTTTAAGGGGCAATAATTATGCTCAATTAAAATTTACCAGGATATTTTTTGTTCAGCAGATCTATATAATTCTGCAGGCTTTTATTTTGCTTTAAAAGTTCAAGATTAGCGTTTGAAATAATGTAGAAAGAATATTTTGCTGCTGGCAGCCACGATACTTCTCCTGCCGCATCTTTTTTAATTTTATCCCTGTATTTAATTGCATCATCTGCAGTTTCAAATTGGCCGAATATTAATAAAGTTCTGTCTTTATCAAGTGTATCTTTTGTAATCTCAATATTCAGCGAATAAAATTTTTCTTTATTATATCGTACAAAAGCATTTTTTGCTTCACTGCTATAAACAGGATCCACTTTAGTAAGAATCATTATTACATTTTGTGGTGTTAAGGGGTCAAATGTAAAAGTGCCATTGCTTACAGGCGGAGCTAATTTTGACGGATCTATTACAGCTTTTCCCGGAACTATAATTCCATTATTTATTTTAGGATTATTGGTCGTAGTATCTGTACTTATATTTTTATTGAGCTTCGCATCATCGTACACAATTATTTGCGAATCTTCTTTTGCCCTTTGGATATTTAAGTTCGATAAATAACTTTCAATAGAGTTTCTTCTTTTAAGCACATCTATCATTGTCACTGCTTTTTTCTCAAGAGGAGATTTAGGATATTGACTTATTATTTGATTTAAAATATTTATAGCAACACTATCTTGTTTTTGCCTGATGTAATAAACTGATTCGATATACAATAGCTGCGGACTCCAGTAATTATTTCCAAACAAACTATCTGCTTGCTCTTTTTCTTTAATGGCTTTTTCAAAATCGCCTTCAATAAAAAGATTATAAATTTCTTCGTAACGCTTAGTGGCAGCAGTATCTTTTTTAGAAGGATCCATTGATTGCGGATGTAATGCAAATTGCGTGTACTTACTGTTCTTAAATTTATTTAACAGGAGATTTTTATAATAATCTGCTTTTTGCAGTTCACCAATTTTGCGATAACAATAAGAAAGATTAAGATATAATTCTCCGCCATATAAACTATCGGGAAAACGCTGTAAAGATTTTTCATACGTTTCAATTGCAGCCGGGTAATCTTCAAGTAAGTTTTGATAATGCTTACCCAATTGAAATAATGCTGCAGCAACTTTTGTATTTGATGCTTCTATCCCTTCTTTTGTTACCGGAACATTTGCAAGCAAGCCTTCTACTGATAAATCTGTTTGCACTGGAATGGATGTAACAGCTACGTTTGAAGAAGCATTGAGCGGATCTCCACTTGCATTAGGTTGATCAATATCGCCTCTTATATTAGTGCCCGGTGCCAGCGTTGTTCCATTTGCATCAATATTGTTAACAGTAAGACCGCCTGTTGAAACACGCCGCCAGTTATCAACGTTCTGGCGTTTACCCCACACTCTTTTAAATTCTGTATAACCTTTTGCTTTTAAAGTAGTATTATAAAAATACCAATCGCCTTTAGGATCATTAACTCCATTAACTCCATAAATATTTGACGAAGCATTTTTTGTATCAAAATAGGTATAAGCAGCATTTGTATAATCAACTCCTTCATCTTTTATACCTCTTTCTTTTTTCAAAGCTTTTGATAATTTTTTCAAAAATGCATCACGATCTGCAGGAGACATAGCAGCAATAGATTGAAGGCTATCTTCTCTTTCAATAATATTTATTTGCTGAACAATTTTTGCAAGTGCATTTCTTCTTTCCTGAATTTGAGTAATATCTGCAAGAGTTGTATCATCTGTTTGCAGGCTGTCATAAAATGCATAAGCATCTTTATAATTTTTTTTGATATAGCTTATCTCTGCTAATTTTAGAAACGCTTTATTTTTAAACGATAAATTATCTTCATTATACTTCGTGCTTTTTTTAAAGAAAAAAACAGCAGCAGCAGTATCTGGTTTTACGAGTGCAAGCTCTGCAGCAGAATAAAAAACTATATCGCGATAAGGTTCAAATTTATCTTTCTTTGCCATGCGTAATAATGCAGCTATACTTTTATCAATCTCTGCCGGATCCTTACTTTTAAGCATTTTAGCTTTATTGAGATTGGCATAAATGTCCATCAGTGGATCTGTTGTGTGCTTTATAGCTTTATCATAATAACCTGATGCATCTTCCTGCCTGTTGTTGATTTCATAAAGCTGTGCAAGAAGATATTCTCTTCTCGCTTTATCCTGTATATCCAATACATTGGGCATTGAATTTTCAAGATGCACTTGTGCGCTATCATACATCTGTTGTTTAAAAAACCAGTAGGCACTCATTTCTTCAAGAGAAGGTTTGAGACGTTCAGGAAAAGAAGGATCATTTTGAAGTGTATTCATTATTCCCGCTGCATCGCCAAATTCATTCATGTCTATATAGGTTCTTATCTGCCATATAAAAGCATCATTTCTGCTTGGTGGCCTTGTAAAGATTTTATCTATAATATTCCGGTCTTCCTTACTTGAAATACTTAGAGCGCTATTGGCACCATTTTCATTGCTGCCTACTATAAGTTGATCATCATCTTTTTTCTTGTGCGGATAAAGATTATAATTTATAAATTGAAAAGTCATAGATGCAGAATCGAAATCTTTGCGCAGGTAATAGGCTTCACCTATAAGCAGGTATAAATTATCAACCCAGTTGGTGCGGAGATCATGCAATAAAATGCCGGCAGTAGCTTTGTATATTACAGAATCAAGCTCATTTTTTTGCATTGAAGTATTGTTTAGCGAATAACCATAGAAGGGCAATAATTTTGCATAATTATCTTTGTTGGAAATGCGCGCTCTTTCAATAACCTGATTTAATTTATTATTGGCATTAAAAAAATAGTTGTAATGCGTTACGGTGTTTTGAACAAATCTCCTG
Source organism: Chitinophagales bacterium (assembly GCA_038244655.1). Lineage (GTDB taxonomy): Bacteria > Bacteroidota > Bacteroidia > Chitinophagales > Chitinophagaceae > Ginsengibacter. Next base: position 105,966 of record JBBRTG010000007.1, on the reverse strand, counting down.
GGAACCGTAAATTTTTTTTCACCTGTTTTCTCTGATTTTAGAACTTTAGTTTTAAATTTTTGAGGCTTATCTTTCTCTAAATCAAATGTTATTTTACCCAATTGAGCATACACTTCCGGTAAAAAAAACTGGGAAAGCAATAAAACAAATAAAGACTTTACAATCCGGGTATTCATGAATATTACAAATTTTACTGGAGGTACAAATATGAAAAAAAATTATGTTCTCTTATTAAACTTCTATTCTGCAAAAATATTTTAAAAATACGGTTATTTTAAGCTAATATGCCAATTAATGAATAGGCTTGATTATTTTAACAACTAAAAAAATACTATGTCTTTGCCCCGCGGCAATACTTCTTTAAAGCGGCTTCGAAACCGTTACAGGCTTGTGGTTATGAATGAAGATACTTATGAAGAGGTAGTAACTTTTAAGTTAACAAGGTTAAGTGTTTATATTGCGATGAGCACTTTATTTGTAGTATTAGTAGGGCTTACTGTTGCATTGATTGTGTTTACGCCGTTAAAATTATATATCCCCGGTTATGGCGAAGCACAGAAGGCAAGAGAATATGAAGTGCTGAAAGTGAAAGCTGACTCAATTGAGCAAAGCCTTATTAAAAAACAAGAGTATATTGATAATATTGAAAAGATATTAAAAGGCAATATGGTTTCGCGAGATTCAACAACACTTAAACCGAAGAATGTTGAAAGAGGCAAAAATTAATTAAAGCTAAACATGAAACCATGATAGAAAACAAAAAGTTTTTATTACGTTATAGCGGGCTGGCAGCGCAGTTTATTGCGGGTATTGCTTTGACTATTTTTCTTGGCCTGAAGGCAGATGGGTGGTTGCATATTTCAATTCCTTTACTCGTATGGTTTCTACCTTTATTAATTATAACAGGAATGATCATTAAAATTTATAAAGAAACATCGAAGAAAAAATGAAAAAAATTTTTCAGAATAAATATTTGGCAGTTATTATTTTATTTGTTTTTATGTGTGCAGCTATATTAATTTTAAACTCTTTTCTTCAATCACTTGGTTTTGATATTAAATTCTTATTGGCTGCAAATCTGCTTTTGTTTCTTCTAACCCTTTCAGGTGTTTTTATACAAATAAAAGGGTTAAAGTCTGCCAACCCAAATGCTTTTATTCGTGGTGTTTATTCTTCTTTCTTATTAAAGCTCTTTGTAATAATGATAGCAGTGGCTATTTATTTATTTATAATGAAAAGCAGGCTCAATAAGCCTTCCTTATTTACTTCCATGGGCATATATATATTGTATGCGGCAGTAGAAGTAATTCAGTTAATGAAAATCGCACGCAGGAAACCCAATGACTAAAAAAGAATCTCCATTACAGCAGCTAAGTTCGTATTTGCCGGAAGGCTCTTTCGATGGAGTAGCTGCGTATCTTACAGAATTTAAAGTACACCTAACGGTTACCCGTGAACGCAGAACTGTTTTAGGCGATTACCGCAACAGCCATTCAAATAAAAATCATCGCATAAGTGTAAATGGAAATCTGAATAAATATTCCTTTCTTATAACCTTATTGCACGAACTGGGCCATTTGCTTGCTTATGAAAAATTTGGCAACAGGATACAGCCGCATGGCGAGCAGTGGAAAAATGAATTTGGTAAAATACTTGCCCGGTTTGTAACTAAAAAAATTTTTCCAATTGATATTGAAGCACAACTTTTGCAAAGCCTTAAAAATCCTGCTGCAAGCTCTTGTGCTGAAGATACTTTATTAAGAGTATTGAAAAAATATGATGCTCACAAGCCTGGAATTTATTTTGTGGAAGAGCTGCCGACGCAAAGCCTTTTTAAAGTGAAGGGGGGTAAAGTTTTTAGTAAAGGCAATAAAGTAAGAAAGCGTTTTTTATGCAAAGAAATTGCGACAGGGAAATTATTTTTATTTAGTCCGGTGGCAGAAGTGCAATTGATAGATGCTGCATCATAAATATTCTTTACATAACTATTGATTTTATCTTATCCTTTTCTTTGCAGGATTTTGTTTAGACATGAAGACACTATAAATTACTATCGTTGTATTAAAAATTTCATAAACAACTGTTGTACTGAAATCGCTTTATTTTTCCTTCCCTTACTTGTTTTTCATAATAAGAATACGTCTTGGGATTATTATAAAGCGTCTCATAAAAGTTTTCTAATTCATTCAAAAAATCTAATCCAAGCCCTTCTCTTTGCAATTCGTACCAATCATACGCTTCTAATATTTCAATAGTGGCTAAATCACGAATTTCCAGTTTATAGACCATGCCGTTTGACTTTACCAGTAGCTATTTTCCTTACCTCATTCCAACTATATGATTTGCCTTCACCGTTTAAATATTTTTCTCTTTCTGCAAAAACTAATTTTTTTCTTTGTACATCTGTATTCATTTCATCTTCTAATAAAGTATAAATGGCTGTTACTTTTTTATCTTCAATCGTATCAATAAATTGATGTAGTTTCTGCGGATATCTAATGTCGTCATGATGATATTTATTTTTTACAAATTCACTTTTTTTATTTACAGTTTCTGAAGAGTGCATCATAAATCTTTCAGCATCCATACATCGCAACCAACATGCCCGCTGTTACCAAGTGGTTTATTAATGTATTTGAAACCATATTTTTCATACATAGGGATTGCATGTATTAATTCCGGCATTGTTTCAATATACATTTTTTTAAATCCAAATTCTTTTGCTTCGTGCATACATTTTTCTAAAAGCAATTTGCCATAACCTTTGCCCCTTGCGCTTTTAACCAAATACATTTTTACCAGCTCGCAGGTTTTTTCTGGAAGTGCTTCTGTTGGAAAAATTCCTGCACCGCCTGCAACTTCATTATTTGTTTCAACAACAAAATAGGCTGATCGTTTTGTTTGAAAAATTGTATGCAAATGATCGGTTGTTGCATCAAAGTAGACGGTGCCGGGTTTGGCAGCACCAAATTCTTTTAAAGAACTGCGAATGATGTGCGCAAGTTTTGCATCATCTGAAGGAATAATTTTTCGTATGATTATTTCATCCTGCATGTAGTAACAACATACAATAAAATTTTATTAAAATACATCTATATTGCTACTATATTTTTAAACTTTCTCATAAATAATCCTGCATCCTTTAGATTCTACCACAGGAAAAGGACAATCATAAATATTTTTTAATGCACATTAACCCGCCTTTTATTAAATAAGGTTTGTCAACTGTCTTATGACTAGCAAGCATATTGGTCTATCTTTACTTCATGTTCGATTTTCGACTCCAGGTTTTTCATGCAGTTGCCAAAAGGCTAAACTTTACCAGGGCCGCAGAAGAATTGTTTATTACCCAACCGGCGGTAACCAAACACATCTATGAAATAGAAAGCCATTTTAAAGTAAAATTGTTTGAACGTAACGGGACAAAAATAAAACTAACGCCTGCCGGTTACACGCTTTTGCAATATACCGATGAGTTATTTACTGTGTATCGCAACCTTGAGTTTGAGATGAATACGCTTACTCATACTCATACCGGAAAACTAACATTGGGCGCCAGTACAACTGTGGCGCAATATGTATTGCCGCCGGTGTTGGCAGCATTTCATAAAAAATTTCAAGACATAAAAGTTACGTTAACTATAAACAATACCGAACAAATAGAACAGGCTTTACTCGACAAAGAAATAGACCTTGGTATTATTGAAGGCCATTCAAAAAAATCTGCAATAAAATATACAGAGTTTGTAAAAGATGAAATTGTATTGGTATCAAACATCAATAATCCGCTTACTAAAAAGCAAACTATACAACCCGAAGAATTAAAGAAAATCCCTTTGTTATTGAGAGAACCCGGGTCAGGTACATTAGAAGTAATTGCACATGCCCTAAAACCGCTCGGGATAAAAATAGCCCAATTGCAAAACGAAATGCAGCTTGGCAGCACAGAAAGTATGAAGCTGTATTTATTTCATAGTAACTGTATGGCTTTTCTTTCTATTCATTCTATTTTAAATGAATTAAAAAATAAAGATTTTTACATCATAGATGTGAAAGGATTACAAATAGAAAGATATTTTTACTTCATACAACAACACGGGCAGGCAGAAGCATTGCCTGAACTGTTCATGAAATTCGCCCGCCATCATAACTTCAGGTGATGGGCAATTACAAATAGCAATTTCTCTTTGGTAATGGTATAGATGAACTTTGTGTTATCAAAAAACAAAGGCATCATTATGGCAGAAGCAACACAATTAGCAGTAATAAAAAAACCATCAAAAAGTTTATTAGACCGGAGCATTACTACAAGAGAAGTAATTTTTTTATTGGCCGTTGTCTTTTGTTTATCACCGCTTATCTCTCCTCCTATTGCTTTAGTAATGGGTTTGGTGATTGCTCAATTTATCGGGCATCCATATTTACATCTCAATCATAAAGCAACACATATTTTGTTACAGGTTTCTGTGGTGGGCTTAGGCTTTGGTATGAATGTAAGCAGTGCCATGAAGGCTGGTAAAGAAGGCATATTGTTTACAGTAGTTTCTATCATTAGTACATTAGTCATCGGATTTTTTATGGGTAAATTTTTGAAGATAGAAAAAAAAACCTCTTATCTTATTAGTGCCGGTACAGCTATTTGTGGTGGTAGTGCAATTGCTGCTATTTCACCGGTAATTAAAGCGGGAGAGAAACAAATCTCAGTAGCATTAGGAACCATATTTATTTTAAACTCTATTGCATTGTTCCTATTCCCGGTTATTGGTCATGCACTAAATTTATCGCAAACACAATTTGGTTTATGGTGTGCTATTGCCATACATGATACCAGCTCTGTGGTGGGTGCAGCAAGTAAGTACGGCGCACATGCATTGGAAGTAGCTACCACTGTAAAATTAGCCAGGGCATTATGGATTATACCGGTTGCATTTTTATCCACTTTCATTTTTAAAAATAAAGGAAGCAAAATCAAGATACCTTATTTCATTGGCTTGTTTGTTGCAGCAATGATTATAAATACTTATGTCCCTTTTGTAACACAATACAGTCAATACTTAACGAGCTTTGCTAAAGCCGGTTTAACCTTAACACTGTTTCTTATTGGTTGCGGGTTATCCCGTAAAGTGCTGCAGTCAGTGGGTTTCAAGCCATTGATACAGGGAGTAGTTCTCTGGGTTATTATTTCTGTAGCAGCATTATGGGCTGTTACTTCTTTAGCTTAATAAAATATTTATTCATTTATAAAACATAAACAAAATGACAACATCAAATTGGAATTACAGAACAAAACAGGCTGGTGGTAGCAAAAGCACTTTCTATTCTTTTAGCAGATGAGTTTGTGCTCTACACTAAAACCCGCAATGCCATTGGAATGTAGAAGGCATAGATTTTCATGACAAGCATTTATTCTTTGAAGGGCAGTACCAGCAACTGGATGAAATTACAGATAGCGTTGCAGAACGTATCCGTTCCCTAGGTCATTATGCACCTGGCACGCTTAGTGATTTTTTAAAGCTTACACATTTATCTGAAAAGACCGGTCAGCAAAACAATAGCAAAGGTTTTATAAAAGAACTTTTGGAAGATCATGAACGCATTATTGTTTTCATAAGAAAAAACATTGCTGATTTTGATGATAAATATAAAGATGCCGGCAGCAGCGATTTTATAACTGGTCTTATTAAAGAGCATGAAAAAATAGCCTGGATGTTACGTGCCTCTTTAAACAAATAAATCTGAAACCATTACCCCTCACCTTACAAAAGACAAAATGAAAAATAAATATATCATTAGCATCATGTCAATAAATATTAATTGCCATAAGCCTCAATTTGCAAGCACAACAATCCTTTGATGGCGATATTAAAAACACTAATCCTAAAAATAAAAATAAAAATTAAAATTAAACAAATGAAAAAAGCATCTTTCTTATTACTCTCATTAATTTTATTAACCTGTTTCGGCAATGCACAAACAAACGATAAACCGCTTGAAAAGAACAGAGCTTTTACCGGTGCAAAGGCAACCGCAAAATATTACCACGCCATTTATCAAATGATAATAATGATCCAAAGATTATCGAGAAAACTATTCGCAATATCAACAATGCCTTAAACGACCCAAGGCTTGCCGGTAAAATACAAATTGAGTTAATTGCTTTTGGCGGTGGTACAGATGCTTACATGAAAGACAGCAAGTATAAAAACGATTTGAAATCATTGGCACAAAAAGGAGTAATTGTATCACAATGCAATAACACATTAAAGGAAAGAAAAATCAATCGGGATCAGTTGTATGATTTTATTGCCATAGTACCAAGCGGTAACGGCGAGCTTATCATTAGGCAGGCAGAAGGCTGGTCTGTTATTAAGCCATAATTCTTATTAATAAAATTAATGCAATGAAAAAAAATTCAATCCTAACAAATATTTTTTTACTCATGTTGTTACAAATCAGTAATAGTTTTGCTCAAGAGCATCATTTCGATCCGCCCTGGAACACGCCACCACAAAGCAATGTAATGTTTACGGTTCCCAGTATAGATAATGTGCCCGATTTATTTGGTGATATTAATGACCCGCAATTAGTAATATTTTTTGCAGGTAATCAATTTATGTGCATTGATGATTTGATAGCTGCTTTCAAACAAAAGTTCCCGAAGTACCAGCGAGTATTTGCAGAAACGTTACCGCCAGGTATTTTGGCAAAACAAATTGAAGGCGGTTCAATAACCATTGGTAATATGCGCATCACCTTGCAACCTGATGTATATACTGCAGCTAAAAATCGTATAGACCAAATGGAAAATTATTTTAGTGATACAAAAGTCTATGCATATAATAAATTAGCCATTATGGTATCGAGGGGTAATCCCAAAAATATTCATGGTTTAAAAGATTTGGCAAGAAAAGATGTAAGAGTGAGTATGCCGAATCCTGAATGGGAAGGCATTGGCAAGCGTATAGAAGAAGCATACATAAAAGCAGGCGGTGAAGATTTAAAGAATACTATCATGAATACTAAAGTGAAAGACAGCAGTACTTACCTTACCCAAATTCATCACCGCCAAATCCCCATGCGCATTTTGTATGCACAAAGTGATGCAGGCCCGGTTTGGTATTCTGAAGTATTTTATCAGCAAATGATTGGCCATCCAATTGAAATGGTAACCATTCCTGATAATGAAAATATTACAGCTACCTACATGGCTGGGCAATTAAAAAATGCACCACATCAGCAGGCAGCCAAAGACTTCATGGATTTTTTAATGAGCACAACAGCAAAAACAATTTATAAAAAATATGGTTTTACCACCAATTAAAAATAATTATAAAGGATATAAAACCATCTTCAGAAAATTAATAACATTGTGTATTGCATAACTAAGCGTAAGCAAATGCATATACGCACTGAATATTTAAGCAAACCAGGTGCGGCTATTTTTTTAGCAGCGGAGAATTGCAAAAAATTTAATGTTATTAACGGGACTAAAAAATTCGCCGTAAGAGAATGGGGCATTTTTTTAATTTACAAAATTCCATTGAACACCAATCCTGAAAATTAATCCCGGCGTAGGATAATGCGGCGCTGCAAAACTATTATTGGTAAATCCAAAACCATGCGATACATCAACTGTATTTAAGTTTTCAAATTTTATAACTCCGGTAAATGATTTTATTCTGAAATCGAAAAACGCATCTAATTGCGGAAGGTTGCTGATAGTGGTTGTATCCTGTGGAAAAAATTGTCCCATCACGGGTGAAAAATTATTGGCCTTATAAGGTGTATTATATTTTGCATCAAGCCCTGTGCTTAAATTTAAATTCTTGAAAAAATTTCCTTCAAATGCCAATCGCTGGCGTGTAAAAAATAAAGGGACTTTTATAGGATTATTTCCTGCCGTTTGCTGCACTATAAAATCGCTGTACAAATTGAGATGGCCAACAATTTTATTCTTCGTTGAAGCGGTGAATTGTGTAATGTTTACCAGGCCATTGAATTGATCTGTTTGATAATAATTTTTAAAATAAGTATAATTCGTAATTACAATATTTCTTGCCATTATAGTAAACCGGGGATTGTTTGCAGCAACTGAAATTACTGTTATGTTTTCTTTTTTACCCAGTGTATTACTATCAAGATTAAACGAAGAATTTCCTGAAAAAATATAAGATGGAGATCGGTTTACATTTTGAAATGTTACCTGCACATCGCCCAGCTTTGCATTAAGAAAACGCGTAAGAGCGGCGTAAGCACTGTAATCTGCAGCATTAAGTCCTGTTGCATAAAACTCGCCTTTTAATAATGCATCCCATTTTTTGTTTCTTGTTTTGTTGCGGTATTCACCATGCAAAACCACATTATAAAAATTTTTCTTTACAGCAGAAGCGGGAAATACCTGTACAAGTGATACAGGAATGAGCGAAGAAGAAAAGTTTCCAGAAAAATTTTCAAGACGAAGACCCGCTTCAATAAATTGCCCCGGATTTTTTGTCTCAGGAAATTGCTTAATTACAAAATCATTCGATACAAATTTCCATTGGTCCTGCAGCCAGAAATTTAATCCTGAACCATTAGGTTTAAGTGTAAGCTTGTACCATTGGGTAAATATGGAAGAATCTGCAATGGCAAATTTCGGATCAGTAAGTAAATCTTTAAACCTGTAAGTGTAACTGCTGTAATTTATAGTATGCTGAAAACGAAATTTTGGATAAAATAAATATTCTTTTGTACTATCATTAATAATTAAAGAATCTTTTATTCCAAAATCATAACCCTGCCTGAAAAACGCTGTGAAATTATTGTAGGCAATCCCTGTATTTATTTTGGTAGAAAAAACATTAAATGAATTGGCCACATCCCCGCCAAGATTCACTGCAACAGCAGTGCGTAATTTTTTATTAGGGTCAAGAAGAAAGGAATCATTTTGAATTCCCCCGTTTTCTGATGAAGCAAGTTTATTTCCAACCAGTATCATGTATGCTGAATATCTTTTTTTCTTACCCTGGTAATTGCTAAAGAAACGGTAACTATTATGATTAGTATTTTGGCTTTGAAAAAATCCGGGCGATGAAATTAATTTGTATTCGATACCGGCGTTCCAGTTAGGTTTTATATTTTGCGTCTGCAGCACTTTTATCACCTGTTCTTTACCTGAAGCGAGCAAATAAGTAAGTTGTGTAAACGGCCTTGTTGTTTTATAAAAGCGGGTATTTTCAATTGTATATTTATAAACATCGTAAGCGTGGAAACCTGCATTCCATCCGGCTTTTACTGTGGGAGAAAATAAAACCGGAAAAGCTGCTGCCCCGTTATTACCTAGTGTTACATAATCTGCAGGAACTGTATAAATTTTATCGAAATCATTTATTGAAGAATCAAGATGTTCACTCTTTAACGAATCGAGATAGCGGAATGAAATGGTAATAGAATCGGCGAGATCGTCCCTGTGCTGAAACCCAAGAGAATCTTTATTTTGCGATTGTCCGTTAGCGTTAGTTGGCCTTGATCCAGTAGTAGGAATTCTTCTCAATACATTAGGCAATTGTGCCCGCGCAATTTGTGCAAATAAAAGTATAGCCAAAGTGAAGGCAGCCGTAAGGATTAAAATATGGTTATGTTTTATTTGCATAATAATCTTCATGCACAAATATTATAAATTTGCAAGTAATTCTTTGAATATAAGGGTAAGTTTCGGCTCTGCATCTTTTGCAGCCTGCAAAACTTCTTCATGCGTAATTTTGTTTTCTTCTTTTCTTATTCCTATATCTGTAATTACGCTCATCGCAAAAACAGGCAAGCCAAGATGAACGGCTGCAATTACTTCCTGTACAGTGCTCATACCTACTGCATCACCGCCGAGAATGTTCAGCATTTTATATTCTGATCTTGTTTCAAAAGTGGGACCCGTTACACCTACATACACACCTTCTTTTACTTCAATATTATTTTTGATTGCAATGCTTTTCACTTTATCAATTAAATATTTTTTATATGGCTCGCTCATGTCAGGAAATCTTGGGCCAAAAATATTTTCATTTTTACCCAATAAAGGATTTAACGTAAGCATGCTGATATGATCTTTTATAATCATAAGGTCTCCTACCTTAAACGTAGTATTGGTGCCGCCTGCAGCATTGCTTATTAATAATGTTTCTATTCCTAAAAATTTTAAAACCCTTATAGGAAAAACAACTTCCTTTGTTGTATAACCTTCATAATAATGAAAGCGGCCAGCCATTGCCACCACTTTTTTCCCTGATAATTCGCCGAAAATAAGCTTGCCGCTATGGCCATCAACAGTACTTACAGGGAAATGCGGAATATGATTGTAAGCGATTTCAAATTCAATAATTATTTCACTGGTAAAACTTCCAAGCCCACTGCCCAGTACAATTCCTACTTTAGGTTTGGTACTGTATTTAGATTTAATAAAATCTACGGCTTCATTAATTTCTTTAGGCATAAGCATTTAAAAATGATGCCAAAGGTAAGAGAAGAAAATGTTAGAAGGTTTATAAACCGTGTGGCATCTCTCTTTTTCAAATTTCATGCTATTTACCAATTAGACTTTATCTTCGCTCAAATTTTTTTTGTATGAATTTACATGAATACCAGGCAAAAGAGTTGTTGAAAAAATACAATGTTCCCATCCAGGAAGGAATAGCATGTAGCACTGTAGCGGAAGCTGAAGATGCATACCGTTTCATTAATAGTGAGTATGGTAGCAAGTTTGCAGTTATAAAAGCGCAGATACATGCAGGCGGAAGAGGCAAAGGAACTATTAAAGGAACAGAACAACGCGGTGTTGCTGTTGCAAAAAATCTGGAAGATGTAAAAAAAATTGCCCGTAATATTTTAGGCGGAACATTAGTAACTGTACAAACAGGTGAAGCCGGAAAATTGGTGAATAAAATATTGGTTGCACAGGATGTTTATTATGATGGCCCCGAAAAAGTAAAAGAAATTTATTTATCAATTTTACTAAACAGGTCGAAGGGAAAGAATGTAATTATGTACAGCACAGAAGGCGGTGTAAATATTGAAGATGTTGCTCATGAAACTCCTGAAAAAATATTTAAAGAATGGGTACATCCCGGCGGAGGACTTCCTGCTTTCCAGGCAAGAAAGATTGGATTTAATCTTAAGCTGAAAGGAGATGCATTTAAAAACTGTGTAAAGTTTGTAACAAATTTATACCATGCTTATGTTGGTCTTGATTGCAGCATGCTTGAAATAAACCCGTTATTCAAAACAAGTGATAATAAAATAATTGCTGTTGATTGTAAAATGAATATTGATGATAATGCCTTAATGCGTCACCCTGATATTAGTGCTTTGCGTGATATAGCCGAAGAAGATCCTACAGAAGTGGAAGCTGCGAAATTTAATCTCAATTTTGTAAAGCTCGATGGAAATGTAGGTTGCATGGTAAATGGCGCAGGGCTTGCTATGGCAACAATGGATATGATAAAATTAAGTGGCGGTGAGCCGGCAAACTTTTTGGATGTAGGCGGTACGGCCAATGCACAAACGGTGGAAGCAGGATTCAGGATCATTTTAAAAGACCCGAAAGTAAAAGCTATTCTTATAAATATTTTTGGTGGTATTGTTCGTTGTGATCGCGTAGCCCAGGGCGTTATAGATGCTTACAAATCTATCGGTAATATTGAAATACCAATCATTGTTAGATTGCAGGGTACCAATGCAGAAGTGGCAAAAGATCTTATTGACAAAAGCGGCCTTAAAGTTCAGTCTGCCATTTTATTAAGTGAAGCTGCTTATCTGGTAAATAAAGCAGTCGCTTAAATTATTGTAATGGCGGATCTCTTTTGTAAAATTTGAAACCGCCTTCCTGCTTTATCAATACACATTTATGACAGGTTGCGTCAAAACTTGTATTGTTTATTTTAACCACGAAATAAGCAGGCTTGTCAATATTTCCTTTTAATAAAAAATCTTCCTGAGCTTCTCCATATACGGGATACGCCGTTTTTTTTGCATAGAAATATTGTGCGTAGCTTTTAAAGCCTATCGGCCATACATAAACGCTTTTTCCGGCAAGGCTTTCATAAAAATCTATTGCAGGGCCTTGAGAATAGCGCTCAATTTTTGGGACTACTGCAAGCAGGTAAATAAAAAGACAAATTGCAGTTGAATAAAAAAGAAAAAGGATTCCTTTCATATTCTGCTTTTTATAAAGCATGTTAACAGCAAAAATTACGAATGCAAAATATGCAATGCCAATAAGGCTTTCGTAGCCACTCCAATTTACAGGAACCTGCAAGCTGGCAGCAGCAAAAGGATCTTTCAAATGTGGCAGCAGTAAATTTTTATGCGTGGCAACATAAGGTATTGCTGCCAGTAAAAATGAAAAAACAAATCCCATTACAACAATCAATATCAGCAAATACTTTTTCATTGCACCATTTTCTTCAATAAGCTTATTAAGATAAACACTTGCTAAAAAAGCGAGCGGCATATAAGTGAGTGAAGAGTAGTGAACAATTTTAGTTGTGGTTATGCTAAAGAGAATCATTACTGTCCAAAATAAAAGTTTCATTAATAATATAAAATCATTTTTACCATCAATATTTTTTTTGAATAAAATTGGCAATGCTATAATCGAAATAGGAAAACATCCAATAAACACAACAACAAAATGATAATAGAAAGGTTCTCCATGACTGGCAACGGGCTTTAAAAAAAGATCAGCCTGATAAGATAAAAATTCTTTCAAAAACCAGAAACCATTATTCATTACTTCAGTACCAAACCATAAAAAACATACACTGGTGAATAACAGTATAAAGAGAAGAATTTTTTTTATTCCGGGGAAATTTTTAAATCTTGTAAGTATGAAATAAACAAAAAAAGTAATGAGAAAAACCAGCAATCCAACGGGTCCCTTTGTTAAAGTAGATAGACCGATAAACAATCCTGCTAAACATGGATATAATAAATTATTTTTTGAAACAGTTCTGCTCACATCTTTATACATAAAATAAATTCCAAGAAAAATAAAATAATTAAAAACGGGATCTATAATGGCAGATTTAAAATATAAATGGGGCAAAAAAGTTCCGAGATAACTGATGGCCCATATAAAACCAAATAGCGGGCTTTTATGTTTTTTACCTATAATAAAAAAAGTAATAAGCGTAATAATGCCGAATACAGCATTGGGTAATCTTGCAGCAAATTCATTAATGCCAAACATTTTCATGCAACCTGCCTGCAGCCAAAAAAATAATGGCGGCTTTTCCCAAAAGGGCTGAAAATTTATTTGTACCCGGTGATAGTTTCCTGTAACAATCATTTCACGGGCCGATTCTGCAAAGTTGATTTCATCCCAATCGAAAAGATGAACCTTGCCAAGAAAGGGTATAAAAAAAACAATGCCTGATAAAATAATTATAGTAAGGTAAGTGTGGCTTTGCAATTTATAATTCAGTGGATGAGCAATTTCCATTTATATATTTTAAGCTTTGTAAGAAAATAAAGTAAAGAAACTTTTAAAACGCCAAGGCCATAAATTAAGCTTCTTTTTAAATTAATAGATGAAGCTTCTTTAAAATATTTTGTGGGACAAGTAATCTCTGCTATTTCAAAATTATTGTAAAAAATTTCGGCAACCATCTCATTATCGAAAATAAAATCGTCAGAATTTCTTTGGAAATTAATTTTTTCCAACACTTCCCGGTGGTACGCCCGGTAACCCGTGTGATACTCAGAAAGCTTTTGGTTCATGAGCATGTTTTGAAAAAAAGTTAAAAAACGATTGGCAATATATTTATACATTGGCATGCCACCTTTTAAAGCGCCTTTTCCAAGAATACGGCTGGCAAAAACAACTTTATACAAATCGTTACCAATTACTGAAACCATTGCCAGCAAAAGCTTTGGGGTATATTGGTAATCGGGATGCAGCATAATTATAATATCGGCATTTAATTCGAGTGCTTTATTGTAACAGCTTTTCTGGTTGCCACCATATCCTTTATTTTGTGCATGTTGTATGATGTGTTGTATGCCAATATTTTTTGCAACTTCAATAGTATTGTCTGAGCTTTTATCATCAACCAATACAATTTCATCCACTATATCTTTGGGGATTTCAGAAATTGTTTTTTCAATTGTAAGAGCGGCATTATAAGCAGGAAGAACTACCACTACTTTTTTATTTTGATACATTTTAAATTTGTTCGTATATAAAAGATTTTTTCCTTTAAAATGGAATTTGCAAAATTAATCTTATCAAAACAAACGTTTCAATTCATTTCAAAAAAAAATACCGGCAATATGCCGGTATAGTTAAACCACCTTATTTAAAAAATTTACTTTTCAATAAATTATTTTGGAAGCAATACTGTGTCAATTACATGTATTACTCCATTGCTTTGATTTACATCAGCTATTGTAATGTTAGCAATGTTACCGCTTTCATCTGTTACCATTAATTTATTTCCTTTCCTGGTGATATATAAATTTTCACCTTCCACAGTTTTTAAAGTAGCTTTTCCTTTTCCTTCTTTAACCATTTGCATAAGTTCTTTGGAATTAATTTTACCTGGTACTACATGGTAGGTTAATACAGATATAAGCTTTGCTTTATTTTCTGGTTTTAGAAGCGTTTCAACAGTTCCCTTTGGTAATTTGTCAAATGCTTCATTAGTTGGTGCAAAAACAGTGAAAGGCCCAGCGCTTTCAAGTGTTTCAACCAGTCCTGCTGCTTTTACGGCTGCAACCAATGTTGTGTGATCTTTTGAATTTACTGCATTTTCAACAATGTTTTTTGTAGGATACATTGCTGCTCCGCCTACCATTTTTGTTTTTTCCATTTGAGCAAAAGTTGAGGAAGAAACCAATGCTGCAAGAATACATAATCCTAATACTTTAATCTTTTTCATCTCGTAATTTTTTTTGTGAATTTATTTTTATCATCTACGCTGTAAGAGAAAGAATGGATTTATTTTCAAAAATATAATTAGTATAACAGTATAGCATAAACGAAAATATACTAACACAAATTTTGTTTAATAAAATAGTGCGATAACTAATAAGGAGAATGTAAAAAAAATTAAATTTTTGCAATCACATACATTTGATCCATAGTGGGAGTGGGGCTGCCACCTGACTTTTCCATTGTTATGGCAAAAGCTTCGGCATGGCCGAAAGATTTCATTTTCTGGATATGATAAATTCCTTTCTCAGTTGAAATCATTCCTGCGTCTATTGGCTTGCCATCTACAATTGCCCAAAGCTGGTATTGCTTACCTTGCGGTAAAGAAGGCAGGTTAGAAGGATCAACATATACATCGCCTGTATTTTTCATCCAGAATATTTTCGCAAGCGCATCAGGAGAATGTGGAGTTCCTTTTAAAACAACAGGAAAAGCATTTTTATCAGTCATTACATTTATATCAGTTTTCATTGCCAGGTTGGCCTTATTAGTCTCATCAATTTTTGCCTGTGCTATTTCCAATTTGTTATTGGCAGACTGATATTTAATGTAATAATTATAATTAAGAATAACGCTTCCTATTAAAAGAAGAATAAGCGCTGCTGCAGCAATTTTAAAAAATGCAGGCATGCGATAAATTTTTGTCTGCGTTAAATCATTTTCAAAATTGGGATGCTGAATATTTTTCCTCTCGCTTGTTGATATATGTGAAAGTATTTTTTCTTTTACTAATGAAGATGGTTCAATTGCATGTGCCTGCGCATAGGATTCCAAAGACATTTCTATTGCTTCAATTTCCTGTTTAATTTCTGGATATTGATTTACCCATACTTCTACCTGTGCGTTTTCTTCTGGTGAAGCTAAACCCAAAGCATAAAGCTCAAGTAAACCGGATGACATGATGTCTTCTTTATTCAAATTTAATTTTGTAATATTTTTCTTAATTCTAAAATTGCCGTTCTCATTCTTGTTTTTACAGTTCCAAGCGGAATATCGAGTTGCTTCGATATTTCATCTTGTGTAAGACCTTCGAAATAGGCAAGGTCTATAATTTGCTTCTGATTGTTTTTGAGAAGGGTTAAATGCTTTCTTATTCCGAGTGCATCAAAACTGGCAGCGTTAGTGTTGTCACTAAACTTATCTACGTTGTTCTCAGAATTCCGGATTTTTGCCTGCTTTTTATAACCTTTACTTCTTATAGTATCTATTGTTAAGTTTCGGGTAATATTGAGCATCCATGTAAAAAGACGTCCTTTAACACTATCATAATTTGAGAAATTATTCCAGATTTTTAAGAATGCTTCCTGCAAAACATCTTCTGCCAGTTCTTTATTTTCAAGCATTTTATAAATGATACCGAAGAGCGCAGCAGAATAATTATCGTAGAGATATGCAAATGCAGATTGATCCCTGGCTTTCAGCAGGTATATAAGTTCTTCTTCACTGTATTTCTTTATTTCCGGCAAGAGATATTTTTAAAATAAGATAGTCAATGGTCAATAATGATTCAGCAATAAAACAAAGAAACAATTCAGCAAGATAATAATTCAATAATGAAATAATACAATAATTTATTTTTCAAAATATGCCACACTGCCGCCAACCCAATCTTTATCCATATTGTATCTCACGCCTATCATTTTTCCTTTACTAAGTCTTGCAAGGTTGCTGACTGCAACGGGCCTGGTCATTTCATCTTTCCAGAAATAAAAAATTCTTATCTCTGCTTTAGCAGGCACGTTGGGCGTTTTAATAACCTCAGCATATTTTACTTTTCGCTGCAGTATCCAGTTTTCAGGGTTTTTCACAGCATCTATATCTTCTTTAGTAACATCAATAATTACTCCTTGTCCTGCAAATGAAAACAAAGGTTTCAAAACAAAATTTTCAAGATCGCCGGGCAATTGTTTTATTTCATTCAGAAAAAAAGTTTCCGGCACAAACGGGTGTTTTATAAATGGTAATGTAAACTTGCTTATGCGGTAAAACCAGTTGGGATGCGGAACCCATTCTACATCGTAAAGCTGTGTAATGTCCACTATTTTCCCCAATTCTTTTTTTATTTGACTAAGCTCATCAAATATGATACGATTGTAAATTCTTTTTATTTCAATTTTTTTTCCATCCTTTCTGTAAAATAATTTCTTTCCTTCCTGTTCAAGTTCTGTGAGGCATACTATAGGAATATTTAAATAATCTTTTGTACAATAAAAATCAATTCTTGTTTTTTGTTCATGAGGTTTTATTTCCAGCAGTATAACATTTTCAGGATCGTGCTTTCCTAAAATAATTTCTTTTAAAAACTGCGTGTAGGTATCATCGTTATATCCGTTAAGGTAGTGAGAAAAATTTGCAGGAATATTGAAATGCTTTTGAAGTATCTGGGGATAATAAACCTCGAATGCAAACAAAGATGGAAAGCCCTGCATTTCTATTAACTGCGGTTCCATCTCTTTATTTTCATTTTCGCAAATGCCAAAATCGAATGCTATAAAATGTGTATGATCATTTTCGTTGGGAACATTTTCACCCTTAGGTATTGCACGATCAGTAAGTTTTTTAAAAGAAGGATCAATAATAAAATCAACAATATTTTCGCAGGCTGCCAGCATTTTTTTTGTAAAATCTTTTGGAACAAATATGGGCGTTTCTGCAATACGAAACACAATATCCCCAGGATGCCTGCTATCCAGATCTTCTAAAAATTCCTCATATTTTTTATGTGTAAAATTTTGGTTGAATTGCTCCCTGAGTTCGGTTATCATGTATCAAGAATTAAGTATCAAGAAGTAGGTATCAGTTATCAGGTATTAACAGCATAACTAGTGTGCAAATTATTTAAAGCAATGGTTAAAAAATTAGGAAGGATGTGAGAATACGTCCACAAAATTTTATCCGGATCATTCAGGTGTTTAATCATTGATTCCCATTTTTCCTGCCCATGATTCTCTATAACCGTTTTCTTTTTTTCTTCAGTTTGCAAATACATGCTCATGCCCACAGCATCTGCCTCAGGATGAAACTGTGTTCCAATAAAATAATCACTGAACCTGATTCCCATAATAGCTCTTTCTAACGGCACGTGTGGCCTGTCTTTTTCAATACATAAAACTTTTGCACCGGTATAAAGAATATTCATTTGCGGTTCTATTACCTGGTAATCGCGGCTGTCCACTGCAAAAAAAGGATCGCCCATTTCATTGAATACGGGTTCATTTTTTCCATCTTCCAATAAATGAATAGGAAACACTCCAAAGGAAGTTGAATTTCTTTTGCATACGTTTCCCAGCTTCCAATGCCTGCAAACTAACTGGAAGGAGTGGCATATAAAAAAAACATATTTCTTTTGAATGTTGAATTCATCTGCATTCCATTTTTCAATATTTGCAAGCCATTCAAAATATAAATTATCCCATGCTAAGCCCTCACTTTCAATCGGGCTGCCCGGGCCGCCGCTGCTTATATATGCATCGTAGCTTGTATCGGGCACTTCAAGCTTTTGCCTTACGTCGTATTCTTTTAATTCAATTTTAATATGATTGGTTTCGCCAAACTTTTTAATGATTTCACGAAGGCATCTCATTCCCTGGTTTTTTTCTCCTTCGTATAAATCTAAAATGGCTATGCGTAAAGTTTGCTTGTCGTTCCAATTCATTTTGTAAAGATAATTCAATGTGGTGAATGGTGAATCGTCAAGGGGCAATTGTCAATTGTCAATAAGCAATAAGCAACATGCAATTAATAGTTAAACAATTCCAAAAAGTCTTTACGGACAGCAATTAATTAGCATATTAGCACATTATCCAATTAGCACATTAACTACAGCCCCGCCAAAAACTGTGAATGAATATAATCAACAACAGCAGGAAGGCTTTGTGTTTGTTCAAATACTTTTAATTGCCTGTCGGCACCTGTTCCATCTTCAAGCATTTTATGTACATGGCCTATTGCATTGCGAATACCAAGTGGTGCGCTTACGTCATCAATAAAATCGAGCAACTCATAAATAAGCACTCTTGTATTCACTTCTGATTCTTTACCAAAATCAATCATGCTGCCTTCAATGCCATAGCGACCGGCACGCCATTTATTTTCATTAATTAAATTACGGGGATAAATAATAAAATTAAGATTTTGCGTACGGAGTTTATAAAGCTTTGCACAAATTCCCTGGAACAATGCAGCAATGGTAATGGTTTCCTGTACGGTCATTGGCACATCGCAAATGCGAAATTCAACAGTATTAAAAAAAGGATGCACTCTCAAGTCCCACCATATTTTTTTTGCATTATCAATGCAATTGGTTTTTACCAAAAGCTTTATATAATTATCATAACTTTCAATACTTTCAAAATAATCGGGGATGCCTGTACGCGGAAATTTATCAAACACTTTTGTACGAAAAGATTTATAACCTGTTAACCTTCCTTCCCAAAAAGGAGAGTTGGTACTGAGTGCATAAATATGTGGTAAAAAATAACGGGCAGAGTTGGCGATGTGTATCGCCATTTCGCGGTTTTCCATTCCTACATGCACATGAAGCCCGAAGATGAGATTGCTTCTTGCAGCTTCCTGTAATTCATTTACAATATCCCTGTAGCGGTTATGATCAGTAATTAGCTGGCTTTCCCAATGGCTGAAAGGATGTGTGCCTGATGCGCCCACCCATAACCCAAGCTCGCCGGCTATGGCGCTTATCGTTTTTCGAAGCGAGGCTACATCCATAAAAGCTTCATCAATATCCTGGCAAATATCGGTGCCTACTTCCACTACGGCCTGGTGCATTTCTGCTTTCACTTTGTCTTTAATTACTTTCTCACCTTCCTGTACAATCTTCTGCTGATGGCTTTTAAGCTCACGGGTTTCTGGGTCAATCACCATGTATTCTTCTTCCACTCCCAATGTAAAATGCTTGTAAGAAATGCCGGACATGTTGTAAATTATGAATTACGAATTATGAATTAAGGATTTAGAAATTGAGAATTGCATATCGAATTTTTAATTTTTAATTATCCATCAATGAAGCTTTTTTCCCTCAGCACTTCTCTTCACATAATCGCCCCAGGTTAAATTATCTTTTCCTTCTTTATAGGATTGCGCTTTTTCAATAGCAAAATTTGCAGCAGCTTCCACTACCCAATCAAAATTTTCTTTTCCTACACTGGTAACTTCTGCATCAGGTGCAGGATTACAAAAATCAATGGCATAAGGCACGCCATCACGCAAGGCAAGCTCAACAGTGTTGAAATCGTATCCTAAATATTTACAGATTTTTAGTACAATGTATGTCATGAGTTCCAGTCTTTCTTTGTCAGGCTTAAAATCGGCCACATACCTTAAATGATGCGGGTTGCGTGGTTCGTAAGGCATAATGTGTACATCTTTTCCGCCAATGCAATAGCAGCGATAATATTCATCAAATACAATTTCTTCCTGCAGCAACATTACAAGTTCCCCGGTTTCAGCATGCTTATTAAATAAGTCGTCTACATTTTCTACTTTGTAAACATTTTTCCATCCACCGCCTGAAAATGGTTTCATGTATGCAGGGAAACCTATATAACTTAAAATACTTTCCCAATCCAAAGGATAAGCAAGATTTGAAAGTGATTGTTCAGTAGTATCCGGCGGTAATGTTCTTGAAGGAATAATTACTGTTTTAGGAACCGGTACATTTATTTTTGTTGCAAGGCAATTATTAAAAAATTTTTCGTCTGCACTCCACCAGAAAGGATTGTTGATAACAGCCGTTCCGCAAAGCGCTGCATTTTTTAAATAGGCCCGGTAGAAAGGAATATCCTGCGAAATACGGTCGAGAATAACTGCGTAGCCGCTGCTTTCACCCTGCATTACTTTGTCAATGCGTACAGGCTCCGCCGTTATGCCCTCTATATTTTTACTGTTTATTCTTTCTACAAAAGCTTCAGGAAAACTTCTTTCTTTTCCGAATAAAATTCCTATTTTTTTCATGATATTTTTTTTGGATTAGAGGAATGTTTGATGGATGAAAATAAAGTTTCCAAATTTATTTCAGGTTATCGAATATAAGAAATTTTATTTCGGAATCGAGCATAATACATCATGATATTTATTTATTATTAGAAATAGGAAATTCTATATATTGACTGTACCCGGTTGGTTTTTTAAATCTTTGGAAACTATTTTACTTTATTTTTGAACGAATATGCAAACGGAAAAAGCACAACGTATCTGCACTGAAAAACATACACTTGCTTCAGCACTTTTAGAAAGAGATGTAATCGTTGATTTTTATTTTCCACCGGAGAAAAAAAATACGGATGAGGTAACCCTGCTCTTAATTAATGACGGGCAAGACCTGCTAACGATGAATTTTGAAAAAATTCTTGAAGAGTTATATGATGGTGAATTAATTTTTCCATTGCTGTGTGTGGGCATACATTGCAGCGCCGACAGGAAGAATGAATATGGAACTGCTAATGTGCTTGATTCGAGGGGTAGAGGTACCAAGGCATTATTATATCAAAGATTTATTTTGGAAGAATTGCTTCCATTTATAAGAAGTGAATATGTCATTCATTCTTTTAAAGAAAAATCATTTTGCGGTTTCTCACTGGGTGGGTTAAGCGCAATTGATATTGTATGGAATCATCCTATGGAATTTACCAAAGTGGGGATATTCAGCGGATCGTTATGGTGGCGCACTGTAAGCCAGGCCGATCCATTGTTCGATGAAGCTAATGACAGGATTATGCACAACCAAATAAGAAACGGTGAATATTATCCGTGGCTAAAATTCTTTTTTGAAACCGGCACACTTGATGAAACTGCCGATAGAAATAAGAATGGTGTTATCGATTCTATTGATGATACCAGTTCTCTTATTGAAGAGTTGGTAAAAAAAGGATATGACCCCGAAAAAGATATTCGTTACCTGGAATTAAAAGATGGCAAACATAATGTTGCCACATGGGGCCGGGCTTTCCCGGAATTTTTAAAATGGGGGTGGGGAATTTAATTAACTGATTTTCTTTTTTCAATCACACTTATCTTTCCTGTTCGCTCCATATAAATTTCGTCAATATCATCCATGTTGTTTTGCTTTAATGTTAACCTTACTTCTTCCATAACATCTCCATAGCTCAATGAACATTTTTTTAAATTTTTAGCATTGAGAATTCCATTTTTATATAATAAAAGTGGTTTCCCTTTTACTAAGTGGCTTATGAATTGATTGTTTACACTTAAAGTGGCAATGATTTTATGAACAACTACTAATGCTGTTGAAGCAACTATTGTAGGAATAAAAGGAGATGCGCCAACAACGGCACGGGCTAAAACTGCTCCCAGCATGATGATGATACAAGTGTCAAAAGCAGATTTGATTCCGAATACCCGCATTCCTGTATAACGGATAAGGATAAGCGCAATAAAAAATGTAATTATTGCACGCAGGCTCATTTGCCATATATTCAGGTTTTGTCCTTGTCCAAAAAGTTCATGAATCGTTTGCATGTATCAATATTTTTTATCAAATGATTGCAATCTTAAAATCTTTTTTTGAAAGAATTTTAAATTCCTTTTCAAGATTGTTTACAGGTGTGTTTGCTGTTGCAAATTTATTCTATCTGTTTGGCCTTTCAAGTTTACTTACAACACCAATTTTTCTCAATAAATTTCTATTTGATCTTTTATGCATTAACTGGTGAACGAGTGAAAAAATAACCGGCAATATTAATAAAGTAAGAATTGTTGAAGTAATTAATCCGCCTATAACCACAATGGCAAGCGGCTTCTGTGTTTCACTGCCAATGCCATGCGAAATTGCAGCGGGCATTAAACCAATTGCAGCCATTAATGCCGTCATAATAACCGGCCTCACTCTCGACATAACTCCATTATATATTGCTTCATGCAGCGGCATTTTCTCTTCAAGGTTTTTCCTGAACACGCTAATGATTATTACACCATTTTGAATGCATACACCAAACAACGCAATGAACCCAATACCGGCACTAATGCTGAAATTCATGCCGGTTATATGAAGAGCAAGTATGCCGCCAATCAATGCAAAGGGAACATTCAGCAGTGTGAGAAAAGCATCTTTTACATTATTAAATGTTACAAATAAAATAAGAAATATAATCAGCAAACAAAAAGGTACTACCTGCGATAATGTTTTTGATGCACGTACCTGGTTTTCAAATTCACCATTCCATGTAGTGTAATAACTTCTTGGTAAATGAACATTAGCATTTACTTTTTGCTGTGCTTCCTGAATCGTGCTGCCAAGGTCGCGGCCACGATTAGAAAATTTGACGGCTATGTACCGCAAATTATTATCACGGTAAATAAAAGCAGGCCCGGTAATTGTTTTAATATCTGCAATTTCTTTCAGCGGGATTTTGCTATTGTCTTTTCCAGGCATCATAAGATTTTCAATTGCTTCCTGGTTGGCACGATACGGTAATTCATATCTCACTCTTACATCAAATTTTCTTTCACCTTCATATAATTGTGTAGCTGCTTTTCCGCCAATAGCCATTTCAATTACACTTTGCGCATCAGCCATAGATATACCATACAAAGCCATCTTCTGTTGATCCAGCTCTATCCGGAATTCAGGCTGGCCAAGATTTCTTTCAACTCCAAGATCTTCGATCCCCTTGACAGTTTTTAATTGTGCCATTACTTCGTCGGCTGCTTTATCAAGTGTTTTAAAATCACTGCCAAATATTTTTACGGCAAGTGAAGCGTTAACGCCCGATACAGCTTCTTCAACATTATCCCTGATGGGTTGCGAATAATTAAATACAATGCCGGGATATTTTTTAAACTCTTTATCCATCTCTGCAATTAATTTTTCTTCTGTAATATTTCTTTTCCATTGTTTTTGAGGAAGAAGGTCAACTTGTGTTTGTACATTATAAAAACCTTTGGGATCTGTACCATCATTGGGCCTTCCAACTTGAGCCAGTGTTTGTTTTACTTCAGGAAATTTATGAAGTATCTCCACCATTTTATTGCTGATATCATTTGCTTCTGGAAGGCTTACGCTCATCGGAAGTTCTGCTTCTACCCACAAAGCGCCTTCATTTAATTGCGGTAAAAATTCTGTT
The DNA here is from genome assembly GCA_038244655.1 of Chitinophagales bacterium. GTDB lineage: Bacteria > Bacteroidota > Bacteroidia > Chitinophagales > Chitinophagaceae > Ginsengibacter. The sequence goes on along the minus strand of JBBRTG010000007.1, from coordinate 81,906 downwards.
CCTAGAAATTTTGCAGAAAAAAACGTAATCAGCATTATGGCAAATGCAATTAAGATGCTCGTCTTTTTATTTTGATAGGTTATCCTGAATAATTTTCCAATTCCTTTTTCAAAGAATTGTACTATTGGGTTATGTTTTTCTTTTACGTTTTTTCTTAATAAAATGCTGGATAAAGCAGGTACCAAGGTGAGTGTAAAAAGTAAAGCGCCTATTAAAGCAAAGCCAAGCGTATAAGCTAATGGTGAAAACATTTTTCCTTCCACTTTCTGAAATGCAAAAATGGGAATGAGACAGGTGATGATAATTACTTTAGAAAAGAAAATGGCTTTCCCCATCTCAGTTCCTTTTTGCTTAAACAGGCCAAGCTTTGCGAGCTTATTGAATTTTTCCATTCCTACTTCCCGCGCTTTATGATCGAGCACCACAAAAAGTCCTTCAACCATTACCACGGCGCCATCTATTATAATTCCAAAGTCAATGGCGCCCATGCTCAGCAGGTTTGCCGACATTCCTTTAATGCGCATGCAAATAAAAGCAAACAATAAAGAAAGTGGAATTATGATACTAACGGTTAGGGTTGTACGCCAGTCGGCCATAAAAAGAAAAACAATCAGCGTTACAAGAATGATACCTTCTATAAGATTATGAATTACTGTATCTGTTGCAAAATCCATGAGATTGGTTTGATCATAAAATGTATTTATTTTTACGCCTCTCGGCAGAATATTTTCATTCAGATCTTTTACTTTCTCATGTATTTTATCCAGCGTTTCTTTAGGATTTTCTCCTTTCCTGATTACAACAATTCCTTCAATAACATCTTTGTCAAAATCCCTTGCAACCTGTCCCAGCCTTGGCTTTGCAGCTTCTCTTACCGATGCAATATTTTTTACAAGAATAGGAACCCCGTTAATATTCGTGATAATAATATTTTCAATATCACTTATATAATTTAGTAAACCAATACCTCTTACAACAAAAGCCTGCCCGTTTCTTTCTATTACATCCCCACCCACATTAAGATTACTTTTTGATACTGCAGAGTAAACATCAAGCGAACTTAAATTATATTGGTTAAGCAGATTAGGATTAACACTTATCTCAAAAGTTTTTTCTTCGCCACCAAAGCTGTTTACATCAGCTACGCCCGGCACACTTTTAAATTGCCTGTCAAGAACCCAATCCTGCAGCGTAGTGAGATCACGAATTGAATAATTTTTTCCGGTAAGTGTATATCTGAAAACTTCGCCCGTAGGTCCATAAGGCGGTTCTACTTCAGGAACAACGCCTTCCGGAAGATCTGCATTACCAATGCGGCTGGTAATTTGCTGCCTGGCAAATGCGTCATCCACATCATCATCAAAAATTATTCTTACATAGCTCAATCCAAATGAAGATGTGGTTCTTAAATTCTCTTTTTTCTGTACTGAATTTAATACCACTTCAAGCGGAACAGTTATGAATTTTTCAACCTCTTCGGCACTTCTTCCTGGCCATTGTGTGATTATAATTATTTGGGTATTCGTAACATCAGGAAAGGTTTCAACCGGTGTATTTTTATAACTCCATATTCCCAGTACAGTAATTATTGCTGTTAAGAAAAATACCAGGTAGCGGTGACGGAGGGAAAAGTGTATTATATTTTTTATAAGCTTAACCACAGGAAAAATTTAATTTGATTTAATAAAATTTATTTAATGATTTTTAACAGGTAGCGCCTACCGCGCATTAATTGTTATCTTCATTTTTTTACAAACAGATAACGCCTATGGCGCATTAAAGAAGATTATTCTCCAAAAGCATTCTTCAATTTTTCTTATTCTTCATTTAAAGAATTGTAAATGAGAATCTGGTTTTTACTTATCACCATATCCCCTTCGTTTACGCCTCCCGTTATATATGTTTTTGAATCTGCAACTTTTAACGGGTTCACTTCTTCTACTTTTACATGATTATTATCTTTATAGATTACCACATAGCTTTTTCCACCATCAAATACTATCGCATTGCTTGGTATTTCTAACGCCTTCTGAGTTTCTTTTTCGGCAATAGAAATATTGGTAAACATTTCAGGCTTTAAAAGCATATCGGTATTGGATAATACAATTTTTACTTTCATTGCCTTGCTTTGAGGATCAAGAACGGAGTTGATTTGGTCAACTTTACCGTGGAAAATTTTGCCAGGATAGGCGAGGGTAGTAACTTCTGCCTGTTGCCCTGGTTTTATTTTTTGAATATCAGTTTCAAAAACGTTTGCCCAAACCCACACATCCTGCATGCCGGAAATCGTGAACAAATTCTGGCTGTTGTCATTTCTTATAAAGCTGCCTGCATTAATATTTTTTTCTACAATAAAACCATCTCGTGGTGATGTAATAATGTAAAGGCCTGCAGCATTTGTTTTTCCACCGCCATTTATTTGAATTTGCATTTGTTCTTTTTTCACTGCATTCATAGCTTTTTCATATTCCAGCTTTGATTGTATAAAATCTTTTTCGCTGTTAATACCACTTTTATATAATTGTTCTGCATTCTTATATTCTTTTTCTGCAATGGCAGCATCATTATTAAATGAGCTTAGGTCTGAATAATTTCCGGCAACATCGGCGCTTTTTATAACGGCCAGTGTTTGCCCTTTGTGAACCTTTTCTCCTAAAGAAACGTTTACACTTACAACCTGCCCGCTTGCATTGGGGAATATTTTAATTACTTTATTATCATCATAACTTACCTCGCCGCTTAATGATAAATTATCTTCGATGTATTCATTTTTTACTGTGTCAATAGTGATGATTTTTGCAAGTGAATCGGAAATGACAGGTGTATTTTTTTCAGCTGCAACTTCTACATTTGATTTGCATGCGAAAAAAATAATTGATAGCCCTGTTATTAAAAATGGATGAATATTTTTCATTGTTTTTTTTTATTTAATTAAATTTAATTACGTCTATGCCTGCCTGATAGTTTAGTTCTGTAAATGCTTTTATGAGGCTCGTGTGTTGTTCCAGCAACTTTAATTTGGTGTCTTTGTATGCATCAGCAAAGTCTATAAATTCAAGAAGGCTTACCTGGCGCTGCTCATAACTTTTCAGCATATTTTGAAACACTGAATCGTATTGCTGTGCAAAATCCAACTGTTCAAGATTATTTACCTTCTGATAAAATTTTATTTTTTCAATTGAAGCAGTAATATCGTTTTCAATTTTTTGAATGGTACCATCATATACTGCCTGTTGCTGTTTTATATTGAATTGTGCAGAAGTGATATTGCCTTTATTCCTGTTTAAAATATTTAGTGGAAATGAAATGGCGAGGCCAACATAATCCGGCGCATAACTGCTGCGTTGATCATATTCGGTTCCTACACTTATATCAGGTTTTGCAAGCGCTTTTTGATAAATAAGATTGTGGTTTTGAAAATCAAGTTCTGATTTGGCAATCTTTGCATCGGGCCGGTTATCCATAGCAATCTGAAGCAGCTCCTGCTTTGTTGGTATTTCTTTTTTTATCAGATTTGGAAGGTAATATTGAAATACAGGCAAAATAAAACTACTATCATTTCTTCTTAACAATAATTTTACTTCACTTTGTAAAGGCAACAGTTGTGCATCAATATTTACCAGATCATTCTGCAAGCTGAACAGCAGCGCTTTTATGCGAATGTTATCCTTAATAGAAATATTTCCGGAACGTAGCTGCGCATCCATTCCTGTAACCAATGTTTTTAATTCATTTGTCTCTGTATTATATACCCGTCTTATTTTTAGCTGGTGCTCTATTTCGTATAAATCTGATAGTAAAGTATATCGCAGTGTTCGTAATAAATCATCAAATTGTTCAATAGAAATAGTGGTATTATCCATTGCAAGTTGTGCCAGCTTATTTCTTTTGCCGGCTGTTTTTATTAATTGCATTACCTGCACATATACCTGGCCGTTAGTTTGGTCATGCTTAAAAAAACCTCCCTGCTGATCATAAATATTTTGATCAGTACTAATGAAGGGATTATCCCACAGTTTTGCCTGTCTTATCAGAGCCCTGTTTGCATCAATATTGTATTTTGCAGCAAGCAGGGATAAATTATTTTGCAGAAAAATATTTTCGCTTTCAGCTACTGTAACTCTTAATGTATCTGCCTGCGCTGTAGCATTAATACATTGAATCATTGGTATAAACAATACTATTAAGCATTGCCAATACCATGCACGTATGTTCATGATAATTTTTTAAAAATTAAAAAGAGAAGGGAATTTCCTTATAGATTAAAGCTCAATCAGGCAGCGAACTTTGGGGGAGGTATAATAATATCAAAAGAAATCATTGGAATTTTATTTTCCTTGTATTCACCAAACACAGCGGGTTCGGTTGTGAAGAAATCATTTGTTTTTATTTCACTAAATACCGGGGGAAAGAATTCAGCATTTTTTACAAGATGAAAATTCTGGCCACTGTCATCATCTTCATCATCAGCATGATGATCTAAACCTAATTTAACCATAACGTATTCCACAACACTATTAATATCATCAACCTGGTTTCCATTGGCATCATACACATCATCTTCCGGCACCTGCGGTAGGAACATTGAAGTGTTCATGTGCGATAACAATAAAATAAAAGCGAGCAGCTTCTTCATGGCAATGCAAAGGTATATGGGTATTAAGCTATCAATTTATAAAAGTTTTCATAAAAATTATATATGCAATCTTACGAATGCTTCCATAGCCGCATATCTTGTGAGGCCAAGCTTTGCATATAGATCAGCAGTGTTGGCGTTTCTTTCTTCGGCCCGCTGCCAAAACTCGCGGTTATCACTTCCCTGGAATGGGACACTGTCTTTTTGTGACTGGTGAATAAAAATTCCGTAACGTTTTTTTCTTACCTGGTCAGGGCTCATTGGCACTGCCATCTCTATTTCATTAATATCCCATTCTTCCCATGCTCCTTTGTAAAGCCACACACGGCAATCTTTCAGCCATTCATCACCGGCTTCTTCAATAATTGCAAGTGCAGCAAGTATAATATCTATGCATACTTTGTGTGTGCCATGCGGGTCCGCCAGGTCACCGGCGCAGAAAACCTGGTGCGGTTTTATTTTGCGCATAAGCTGCACCGTTAGTTGCACATCTTCATCGCTCATTGGCTTTTTTTCTATGGTTCCTGTTTCATAAAAAGGGAGATTCATAAAATGGATCTGTTCATCTTTTAGCCCAACATATTTGCACGTAGCTCTCGCTTCGCAACGCCGTATCAATCCTTTTATGCTTCGTATTTCTTCAGTGTCTTTTTCACTGGATTTTTTTTGATTTATAAATGCAGTGGCTTTATTAAATATTCTTTTACTGATAGTATCATCAATGTCAAAAATTTCCTCAAAGCCCACAGTAAAATCAAGAAACCGAGTTACAAATTCATCAGTTACTGCAATATTGCCACTCGTTTGATAAGCCACATGTACCGTATGCCCCTGGTCGTGCAACCGCATGAAAGTGCCGCCCATGCTTATAATATCATCATCAGGATGTGGGGAGAAAATAAGAACTCTTTTTGGGAATGGAACACTTCTCTCGGGATGATGTGGTATAGAAGCATTAGGCTTGCCTCCTGGCCAGCCGGTAATGCTGTCACGAAGCATATAATATACTTCAAGATTTATCTCGTAAGCATCGCCTTTTTCAACTAACAAATCACTAAGGCCAAATTCATTGTAATCATGATTGGTAAGGCTTAACACGGGCTTATCAAGTTTTAATGCAAGACTGATAACGGCACTCTTAACCATATTGGGCGTCCATTCACATTCGCCCGTAAGCCATGGCGATTTAAATCTTGTTAATTCAGAAGCTGCAAATTCATCTACTACAAAAGTGGCGTGATCATGATTTTGAAGTAAAGATGCGGGCACTTCTTCAGTTGGTTTTCCTTCTACCGCTTTTTGAATAACCGGCGCTTTTGTTTTGCCCCAGCCCATTAAAATAATACGGCGCGATTTCATGATAGTGCTTATTCCCATGGTAATGGCCATACGCGGAACCTGTGAAATATTTCCAAACTCATGTGAGTTAGCAAGCCGTGTAGAATTGTCTAATGTAATCAGCCTTGTTTTTGAATAAACAGGAGAACCAGGTTCATTAAAACCTATATGGCCATTGCTTCCTATTCCGAGTATTTGCAGATCAATGCCACCGGCATCTTCAATCTTCTTTTCATATTCTGCACAATGTTGTTTTATTTTTTCTTTTGGAATAAGGCCATTGGGTAAAAAATAATTTTTAGGATCAATATCAGTTTGCTCAAATAGATATTTCCTCATGAAATAGTGATAGCTGTTTAAAGCATCAGGTTCCATTGGGTAATATTGATCGAGATTGAATGTGATAACATTTTTAAAGCTTAAGCCTTCCTGCCTGTGCATACGCACGAGTTCTTCATACAACGATTTTGGTGTAGAACCGGTTGCAAGGCCTATTACAGCCTTTTCACCTTTTGCATTTTTTTCTTTAATTAAATCTGAAATTATGGTGGCTACATAATGTGAACCTTCTTTTGGACTACTAAAAATTTGTACTGGAATTTTTTCAAGAGAATCAATCATAATCTTTGTTTAATATTTTGCTTTATATTAAGTGTACCTATTACCCTATTTGTAATAGATTACAATTTTAAAAATTGTTTTCAGTTAAAAAGAATAAGCCCGAAGATAAATGAAATGTAAGTATTTTTTTCAACACTTTTATTGATTGATAGATAGGTTACGGGCAGCCTGGTAATTTATATTTATAATTTCATTTATCTCTTCGTAACTCAGGTCCTAATGAAATTTTAAATAATAAGGGAATGCAACGGAATTTTTTGAGATTTATTTCTCAAACAATTATAAGAGATTTGAATAAAATAATCCTGCTGTTTTGGAAATTTTATGCAGGTGTAGGACATAAATATCTAATATGCAGACATAATTCATTAAGTAGTAAGATAGTATTTTTTAGCAATCCTATTCTATTTTCAAAACCCAGTAATCAGGCATTATTGCTATTTCTTCAAGCCCGCGTTTTTCATGAACTTCCAGTTTAATAAAGCTGTCACCGATGTTAGGATCATCACTAAAAGTTGCAATGCCGAGATATTCATCTTTAAAATAACACGAATATATTCCGCCATAAATAGGTTCTTGCATACAAAAGTTTTTAATAGGTATTGGAATTAATTAAAGTCTGAGCTTTAATCTTTCTAATTATTAACGCAACTTTTGGGGAATTATTTTCAGCAGGTTATTTGTGCTAATTCTACGCTGAGTTTATAGCTATTACAAACTTAACCCCAACACACTTCCCGGTATTGATAGACGATATACATTTTTTACAAAGCAAAAAAAACTTCATTTAATATTAAATAGTTTTATTTATTTTTAAAAGTGATCTTACACAATCGTTTTTTTCTTTATCTTTTATAAAAAAATTATGCCACGTCACCCAAAACATGCTTATACGTTTACAGTAGAGTGGGGCGGTACACGAAAAAACTTCATTGAAGTTTTGGGTTTAAATATTACCGTAGATGTATCCGAATTCCGGAATGGTGCTGACCCAAACCAGGTAGTTCATAAAATGCCGGGCCATACCCATTATGGCAATATCATTTTGAAACGGAATATTTTAAAAGGTGACAATGATTTTTTTACCTGGATGAATACAACGGGTTTAACCCAGGTTGAGCGCCGTGATATTGTTATAAAATTATTAAAAGAAAAAAATAAACCTGTAATGAGCTGGAAGGCAGTAAATGCTTTTCCTGTAAGGCTTTCAGGCCCTGTACTTAATGCAAATGCAAGTGATGTGGCTATGGAAGAATTGGAATTGGCGCATGAAGGTTTAATTGCCGAGGTGATCTAGCACCTTTCTTATAAAATCATGACAGATTACTTTATCTCCTGATCATATTCAACATTGAAAAAGTTTGGTGATCATTTTACGCCTTGCTATGATTTCTCCATCCGGCAATCAATTTAATATATAAAAACTTTTAAGAAAAAGAAATGCATAGCGTAAAAATAATTCAACAACTGCAGGTAAATAATCCTCATTTTTGATTCGTGAAACACCTATGGTCTTGAATTAAAGAAAAGGCATAAAAATCTATTTATAATAATCTGGACATTGAGAGACACTGAATTATTACTTCTCCATATTATATTATAAATTTGTAATAAATATCTCGACTTTTCAATTTTAAATTCTGCAAAATGAAAAAGAGTATCCTCCTTTCAGCAATTTTAATTCTTACATTAAACAATTATGCACAACTTGGAAATATTCTGAAACGAAACGCTGAACAGAGGGCAGCAAACGCGTCAGAAAAAGGCTTGGATAATATTTTTAAAAAGAAGGATAAATCTAAAAATAAAACTGATGAATCAAAAGACAATTCCGAAAATAATTCAGTTAGCACTAACGTGACGGGTTCAAAAAATGAAACGCCTAATGCCGCGCCTTCTTTAAAAACATATAGCAAATATGATTTTGTTCCGGGTGAAAAAGTGGTAGCCTATACTGACTTTTCACAAGACGAAATTGGCGACTTTCCCAATCATTGGAACACAAATGGATCAGGAGAAATAATGACAGTTGAAGGTAAAGCTGGTAAATGGTTAAGCACCGGAAAGGAAGGATTTTATATTCCTATGTTTATAAATTCTTTACCAGATAATTTTACGCTCGAGTATGATGTAATATTTATTCCCCTGCCGGAATTAAAAGGCCCTAACACTGCATCATTCGGTTTTCAATTGGTTGGTATGGATAAGAAGGAAGCTTCTTTTGAATATGGGCTTACCCGTGCACAGTTTTTAATTGACCCATACATGGAAAACTTCGATTATGAAAGTTATACAAAAGATGGCAACAAAATTTTAAGCAGCAGCACACATGTTGATGGATTAGAAAGACACAAGATTCATTCATATCATGTTGCTGTATGGAGGCAAAAACAAAGAGTGCGTGTGTACCTTGATCAGAATAAAGTCTGTGATTTGCCAATGGTACTTAGCGAAACAGAAAAATACAATGCTATCCGTTTTAAAACCGATGGCAATAATGATGGAAGCAATTGGCTCATGACCAATTTAAAACTGGCAATAGGTGCACCTGATACAAGAAATAAACTAATGACCGAAGGGAAATTTTCTACAACAGGAATTTTATTTGATGTAAACTCCGCAAATATAAAAGCAGAATCTTATGGTACTTTAAAACAAATTGCCCAGGTATTACAGGATAATGCAGCAGTGAAAATAAAAATTGTAGGCCATACAGATAGTGATGGTGATGACGCTGCAAATCTCTCTTTATCTAAACAAAGAGCTGAGGCAGTAAAAGCATCACTTATAAAAGAATTTGGAATTGAAGAAAACCGCATGCAAACAGATGGAAAGGGTGAGTCACAACCCGCTGCTCCAAATACGTCACAAGAAGGAAAAGCTCAGAACAGAAGGGTTGAGTTTATTAAAACATAAGCAAGCAACATAATCGTCCATAAGTGAGACTATAATCATTGTTGATAAATGTGATTGTGCATCATCACTTATTGCCTGTGCTTCTGTTGTTGGCCATAAGACCAAAAACTGCGGGGAGAACATTAAACAAGTCCAAACAGGATGAAATAAATCACAAACTCTTCATATATTCATCAACTCAAAACATTCATCTTAAAATTATATACAATGCTGAAAGAATTATTCGATCTCGTAAAAGGAAACGCCACAGAATCTGTGATTAATAACCCCGATGTACCCAATGAGCATAATGATGCTGTTGTAGCTGAAGCTACCAATACTGTGGCTTCAGGATTACGTAATGTAGTAGCCGGAGGCGGCCTGCAAAGCCTTTTGTCTTTATTTGGTGGTGGCGGTGATAATAAGAAAAGCTTACTTAGCAATCCGATTGTTTCTATGATGATGGGACACTTTGCGGGTAAGCTGATGAATAAATTCAACCTGAATAACAGCCAGGCTAACAATGTGTCCGGCAACCTTATCCCAAGTGTACTTGGCAGCCTGATTAATAAAACTAATAATCCCAACGATTCTGGGTTCTCATTGGAAAAGTTATTGAGCTCTATCACGGGCGGTAAAAGCGAAGATATTGCAGGAAAACAAGGCTCATCCGGTAATGACCTGCAGGACCTGCTGAAACAATTTAGTGGTGGCGGACAAGGAAGCGCAGGTGGATTAATGGACATTGTAAAAAGTCTTGCAGGTGGTGCACAGGAACAACAGCAAAAAAATGGCGGCGGAGGATTACTGGATTTGATAAAAGGATTTGCGAAATAAATTTCGGCGGAGGAGTAATAAAGAAATGTAATTTAATTACATTGATACGATTGATTTTTAAAAATATATAATAGTGTGCTCTAAGCTGAGTTAGTTCGTGGAAAACAAACTAAGGCGGTACAAACTTGCCCCTATGAACCAGCAGCCAAAATTAAAGAACAGGTATCAATGATTTTTTACATAGTTTGCCAGATCATCACGGCTACTTTGTGAATTAAATAAATTATTCAGCTGAGAAAAATTAGAAGGATCTGTTACAGTTCTGTAAGCCAGCTTTGCTAAATCCAGCCTGTTACTTTCAGTATTAATTAAAAGTATTAATTGTCTTATCTGGTTTGTACTGAAATAATTATTAGGATTATTAAATATATCTGTTTCATAACCTATTTTAAGAAATTGTATCAAATAGCCCCGTACATTACTTAATAGCTGGTTAAAATCCTCATCACCCATGGGAGATTTAATCGTAGTTTGATTATTGGTTATATTCCAGCCCTTTGTGCGAAGAAAATTATTTAATTCATCCCGGCTTGTCTGGGTTTTAAACATATCGTATAATCGTATAAAGTTAGCAGAGTCTGTAACTGAGCGGTAAGACAACTTAGCCAGATCGAGCCGGTCACTTTCTAATGTAATTAAAGTTAATAATTGTCTTATCTGGTTTGTGCTAAAATAATTATTTGGATTATTAAAAGCTTCGCTTTCTGTTTCTCCCTTAAGAGCATCCGACCATTTACTCCGTACGCTTTGTAATAGCGGGTTAAATTTATTATCAACCATAGGAGTTTTCATGTTATTCTGTCCAGTAGAGATATTCCAACCTTTTGTGCGAAGAAAATCATTTAGCTCATCTTTGCTTGCCTGGGATTTAAACAGATCATAAAGCTGTGTAAAATTAGCAGAGTCTGTAACTGAACGGTAAGACAACTTACCCAAATCCAGCCGATCACTTTCTAATGTAATTAAAGTTAATAATTGCTTTATCTGGTTTGTACTGAAATAATTATTTGGGTTATTAAACGCTTCACTTTCAGTTTCCCCCTTAAGAGCCTGTGACCATTTACTCCGTACACTTTGTAATAATGGAGTAAATTTATTATCAACCATAGGAGTTTTCATGATGTTTTGGCCAGTAGAGATATTCCAACCTTTTGTGCGAAGAAAATCATTTAGCTCATCTTTACTTGCCGGGGTTTTAAACAGATCATAAAGCTGAGCAAAATTTGCAGAGTCTGTAGCTGAACGAAAAGATAATTTAGCCAGATCGACCCGGTCACTTTCTGATGAAATTAAAGTTAGTAATTGCCTTATCTGTGCTGTACTGAAATAATTATTTTGATTATTAAAAGCTTCGCTTTCAGTTTCCCCCTTGAGAGCCTGTGACCATTTACTCTTTACATTTTGCAATAGCTGGGTAAACTCATAATTTGCCATCGGTGATTTATCATTGCTTTCTGCCTGGCCTGATGTTGAGCTTTCACTAAATTGAACACGCCCTCCGGCGTTAATTGTAATATCCATATCATACCCTTCTCTTAAGTCAAAGGTTTTGGAATACACAATTGTCTTTTTAGATGTACTGTTATATTTAGGATTATTATTTCCTAACCTGTAAACTTTGATAGTGTGTTTCTCTGTTTCAAGATTATTGATTGTTGCCGTATTTTGATTGTCACTATTGCTGCTATAGTTTTTATTCGAAAAAAAACTATTTCCATCAAGAATTACTTTATAATTTTTCGTACTACTTTTTATTCCGCTAAATATAATATTTACGGATTGGGTGGATTGTGCAAAAATTGAAATACCTAAAAAATTGCATAAAAGAATTGTGAAAATGGTTTTTATAATTTTTGCCTGGATATGTATCATTTTAATTTTTTATAATAAATATATACATAAATAATGCCTAAACTTGAGGAACTCTTAAACCTTCATCAGACCGGCTATTCTCATGCTCTGAAGTACAGCTGATAAGGACATTTATCTAAAAGAGATTTCATTTTATCTTACATAACCAGCGGCTACGATACGATTAACTATTGTAACTAAAGCCCGGCTTCATGCCTTTTAATTACTAACATAACTTTGGGAATTTATTTTCAGCAGGTTAGGTATAGAAATCCTGTGCTGAGATTATAACTACTACAAATTCCGGGGAGCAATTCGTTTTATTTAAAAACATTTTAAGGATAGCGGGGAACACAAACAAAAGAGATCATTTACCCGGTATTAATGGCCGTACTTCTATTTTACTGGGCAATGTTCGCTGGGGCATTCTTAAAAGATTGGCTACCATCTGGCCTATATCTTCCGGCTGTATCTTCCATCCATCGGAATCATCAGGAACATGATTGTCAAAATGAGTGGCAACAGAACCTGGCATAATGGTAGTTACCTTAATATTGTATTTCCTTAAATCGAGCATAATAGCCTGGTAAACCCAACCAAACCAAACTTACTTGCATTATAGGCTGAACCATTTGCAAAAAAATTAGTGCCTGCAAGACTGGCGATGGTTATGATATATCCTTTGGATTTCTTCAAGGCTTTAAGGCTTGCTTTTACACTGTTGAAAACACCGGTGAGATTGGTATCAATAGTGTTTTTCCATTCTTGTTCGGTTAAATCTTCAATGGATGCAAAATGTCCTACGCCTGCATTGGCAACAAGTACATCGAGCTGACCGAAATGATCCGTTGCTGCTTTAACAGCTTTTGTTTCAGAGGCAAGAGAACTTACATCTGATTCCAATGCCAAAACTTTTGAAGCATCTTTACTTAATGATTCAGCAGCCTGCTTTGCCGCTGACAGACTGCGGCTGGTGATAGCTACTTTCATTCCATTCTCCAATAAAATTTTTGCTATTCCGTATCCTATTCCTTTTGATGCGCCCGTTATATAGGCAACTTTATCATTTAGCGTATTCATAATTATTTATTTTTTTTTTATTACCGGCTTGCTTTAAAAAGCCTTTAAGTATATACTAACTAAGGTAGCTGATTTTTTAAAGCGCAAAAACCATGCACCTAAAACACAATGACATTTTTTGCATCCTTTATTCTTAGCAGAGTCTATGTCCTATCCGAGTCTACTAAAAGAAATCCGGCATTAAAGTTTTAATATTTTAAATATTAATTTACTCAACGCCGTGTCTTCTATGGTTTTTGCTTTAGATCATCAGCAGGCAGCTTTAATTTTATATAATCACTTTGTTCTTTTAACCCTGCAGTCTTTTTCTTATCAGCGATTCCCTTTAATGTCTCATTAATAAACGGATCGGTGTTTCCACGAAATTGTTGTGGTATGCTATCGCGGAATTTCACAATCATATCAACACCCTTTTTTAGGTTACCTGTATTTTTTACCCTGCTTAAGAAATTAGAAAAACCAGGCAGCATATTAAATTTATTACCGTTAACAGGTAAATTGTCAAAGCTTGTAGCCAAAGAATCAAATTTGCTTTCATCGGTATATCCAACCAAAGCATTTTTTAGAGTCCCCTTAGCCGTTAGTGCAGATAATTTTTTTGCTTCCCCTTCAGCAGCAGCATCGTCAATAATACCTAATGCTGTTAATGCATTGCCGGCAACAGTATAAGAAGAATCATTAACCGCTTTTATAAATAAAGGCTTGTATTCAGTTTTTTTATACCTGCCTAACATTTCAATGGCCTGCGCTTTTACAAATTTCTTAGGATCATTTTTTGCGATGTTTGCAATGTAAGTTTCTGCAGAACGTTTTACCGTGTCATTATCAATTTTCAACATATCAAGGGTAGTAGATCTTATACGCCATGATTTATCACTCAAAGCTTTCTCAAGAAAAGCTAATGCTTTTGCATCTGTCTCATGTTTTGCAGCAAACACTACAGCTTCTCTTCTGTCAACAAACAAGCACGCATGATTGTATTGATAAATAAATTCATCGAGTGATTTATTATCATTTTTTTCGCAAAGCAATATTTTATCTCCATCTACATTTATAAGATCAGGTTTGGAATTAGCAGCAAATGAAAAGGTATCTGATGCATTATTCATCCAAACATTGTAATGTTTTTTTGTGCCGTCTTCATAAACATCAATAGCAAAAGGAAGCTTAAATGGGTTGCCAGGTTGTGTTTGCCTTATAAAAACTTTTGCCGTTTTACCAGCAGCATCATAATCATAATTAATATCAAGCTTCGGGTGACCGTTACTGTAATACCATTCATTAAAAAACCAATTGAGATCTTTACCTGTAACTTCTTCAAAAGCAAGGCGAAGATTTTGCGCTTCTGCAGATTTAAATTTATTAGTAGTAAGATAAAAATTTAATGATTTAAAAAATGCGCTGTCACCAACATAGTTTCGCAACATGTGCAATATGCGGCCTCCTTTGGGATAGCTTACGTTATCAAATACATCCTGCGGATCATTATAATGAAAGCGCACTAAATTTTTGGATGCATCTTCAGGATTACCAAGGTAAGTTCTCATTGCACGGTTGTTCCATCCGTCGCCTTCATCTTTTCCATATTTATATTCAAACCAAAGTGTTTCACTGTAGTCGGCAAAGGATTCGTTCAATGTAATATTGCTCCAGCTTTCACAAGTAACCAAATCACCAAACCAATGATGAAACAATTCATGTGCAATAATGCTTTCCCAATTATTTCCATCTGTAAGTTCTCTTGCATCCTGTTGAGCACCTTCTGCATGTAATGTTGCAGATACGTTTTCCTGTGCACCGGCTACAAAATCCCTTCCTGTAATTTGTGCATACTTTGGCCATGGATAATCAACGCCGGTAATCTTTGAATAGAAAGCAATCATTTCAGGCGTAAGCCCGAATATTTTTCTTGCAACGGGTGCATATTCTTTCTCCACATAATAACTTACTTCTTTATTCTTATAACTGTCTTTGGTAATAGAATAAGCACCCACTGCAAAAAACAATAAATAAGGTGCAAAAGGCAAATCCATTTTCCAGGTATCAGTGCGTGTACCGTCACCGTTAGTCTTTTGATTAATCATTAAGCCATTGGATAACGTGACATATTTTGACGGAACAGTTAAGATGATTTCATCCGTTGTTTTTTGATTTGGCTTATCAATGGTAGGATACCAGGAAGAATTATGCTCGGGCTCGCCAAATGTCCATATCTGGGTTGGTTTATTTTTTTCTTTACCGATAGGGTTTATAAAATATAAACCTTTATCGGCGGGGCTTGGCCAAACGTGATCATCTGGCCTGGAAACATAATCAATATAAACCGTGTAATTCTCATTGGCTTTATACATTCTGTCAAGCGTAATGCGAAGATTAATGCTGTCATAAGTATATTTTAGCGGAATATTTTTTCCGGCTTTTACTATAGCGACTTCATTAATGTTCATTGCCTTTGCATCAAGGTTTAAAGAATCGGTTGAATAAAAATGCGGACGTAAGGTTACCCATGCTTTGCCATACATCCATGCTTTGGCATAATCAAATTTTACAACGAGTTTGGTATGTACCAAATCATTGATTTTGGTTGCTGTGGCACGGTATATTTTTTTCCATGCTTCTTCTTTGGTTGTATCATTTGTTTGTGAAAAGGATTTAATACAAATTAAAAAAAGGCTTAAAAAGATTATTTTTTTCATTGAATAAATTTTTAAAAGGAAAGATGTACCAAAGTACAATTATTAATTAAAAAAAATAGCTTTCAAATTGATAAATGGCAGAATATACTTATTCATCTGCATATTTTTTGTCCGATCCCGATCTCCTGAAAGGTAGGCTGCGTTATACTTTTAGTATTGTACGTTTTGCAATTCTACTGAACACCGAGTTCTCTGTGAGAGACCTGACAAGAACTAAAATTATAAAATAGGCCATCTTAATAAATAATAATTTTACCAAGATTTTATTTGTATTTTAGAATTCAAAATTAAAACCCCCAGCAAAATATTTATCATGAAAAAAGTTATTTCAATTCTCCTTATATCTTTCATAACGGTTACGGTAAACGCTCAACTCGCTAATACAAAATGGAAGGCTACTCTTCAACTCGACAGTGACGTTGATGTTTTTTTTGATTTCAGAAATGATACACTTGAAATATCAGATGCAGGCAGCTATGAAAGCTTTGAAACAATGAAGTACACAACAAAGGATTCTGTATTAACCCTTCAAAAGCTTTATGGACAAAGCGAATGCGATAATACAACTATCGGTACTTATAAGTTTGACATTAAAAATGAAGAGATGTCTTTAAATGTAATTACTGATGCATGTAATCATAGATCTTCAGTAATAGGAAATATGAAATTAAGCAAGTCGCAGTCGCAATAGATACTTTAGTTCTTAGTTCATAGTTTGTAGTTTAACTCTAAACCCTCAGCTTTATATTGAATATTTTAAATATAATTATAATTAATTTTATAGCATGGAAGTAAATGAGGCTGCGCCAAAATATTATTCAAAGATGTCGCCGGTTGAGTTTCTGCAATGGGAACGTAAGCAGGAATACAAGCATGAATATGTTGGCGGAGAAATTTTTGCCATGGCGGGAGCTTCTGTAAATCATAATCGAATTTTATCAAATATCATTGGCCGTACATGGAATCATCTGCAGGGAAAAGAATGTAACATTTATCCAAGCGATTTCAGGATTGCAGTTAAATCAAAAAATTCTTTTTTCTATCCAGATGCTACAATTGTTTGCGGTGAACTGCAATTTGATGATGAAAGTATAAAAGACACTGTGAAAAATCCAGCTGTAATTTTTGAAATTCTTTCACCTTCAACGGAAGATTATGACATCGGCAAAAAACTTTTCTTCTATATGCAGATTGATTCTCTAAAGCAATACATAATTTTAGATTCTCGCAATATTCATTTGAGAATTATAACAAAAATGGAAAATAGAACGTGGAAATTTTTAGAACTAACGGATAAGCTACTTATCAATTCTATTCAATTAGAAGTTAGCCTTGGAGATTTATATGAAGGGGTGAAATTTTAATTACTATTTTGTTAGTAGTTGTTTTTTATCTCTACCTAAATAAGGTGCAACACAATAATTTTGTAGCTTTCCGTTTCGAATATGGAAATACGAAAATTTGATGTGGTGATTGTAGGAGCCGGGCCTGCCGGTTGTGCTGCGGCTTACATGCTTTCAGGAAAAGGGTTGAGAATAGCCCTTCTTGAAAAAGATATTTTCCCCCGGGATAAAATTTGCGGAGACGCTTTTGGTGCTGATGTCACTAAACAATTTCACCTATTGGACGAAGAGCTTACAAAAAAATTAGAACAATTCACACACAAAGTCCCTTCAAATGGTGTTCGTTTTTTTACGCCTAACAATAAATCGTTAGACATTAAATTTACTGTTCCAAAAGATAAATTTGGCGGAGGTTTTGTAGCCAAACGTTTAGATTTTGATAACTTCTTTTTTTCTGAAACCATTAAATTACCGGACGTAGAAATATTTCAAAACCAACAAGTACTGGAGGTAGTTACTTCTCACGATAAAATTTTATTAAAGACCGCTACTTTATCTTTTGAGGCTAAAATTGCCCTTGGTGGAGACGGCGCACAATCAATCCTTAACAAAAGACTTACAAAAAATAAAGTTGAAAAAAATCATTATTGTGCAGGCTTAAGGCAATATTATTCAAATGTAAAAGGCTTCCACCCTGAGAACCACATTGAGTTGCACTTTTATAAGGACATTCTCCCCGGGTACTTATGGGTTTTTCCGTTGCCTGATAATAAAGCTAATGTAGGAATAGGTATGCTTTCCAGTGCGATAAGCAAAAAAAAAATTAACCTCAAAGAGCAGTTGGAAAAGATTATAAAAAATCACCCTAACCTTAAAGAACGCTTTAAAGATGCCATTCCATTAGAAACCATTCAAGGCTATGGACTGCCGCTTGGCTCTAAAAAGAGATCAATTTCCGGCACACGCTTTTTACTTTTGGGAGATGCGGCTGCACTGATAGACCCCTTTACCGGCGAAGGTATTGCGAATGCGATAAGAAGTGGCCGTATTGCTTCAGCACACGTGCTTAACGCTATTAAACAAAACAGGTTTGATGCTGATTTTAACCTTAAGTACGATAAAGAAATTTACTACAAAATGTGGAATGAATTTAGGTTTGGACATTCAATGCAGAAACTGTTTCGCTATCCATCAATTATTAACTTCGTAGTGAAAAAAGCGAACAAAAACAGTTCAGTGCAAATGCTGCTAAGCTCCATGCTTAACAACTTAGACATGAAAAAAGAATTGGTAAAACCTTCTTTTTATTTTAGATTATTTTTTACCTAAAGGAGACAGCCTTTTATCACTTATTGAATATTTATCTCCAATCATGTGACTATGTAAATATTTTTTTTGCAATCATTATTGTATGCTGCGTGATAATGTTGCTGATATGAAAATTAAACATATACTTTTGTTATTTACAATTAAAATTTTATAAAATGACAACAAAGGAAGTGGCAACCCTGTTGGTAGATATGTGCCGAAAGGGCGACGTGGAAAAAGCCAAAGAAAAATTATTTGCTGAAGATATTATTAGTATTGAGCCGAGGGAGGGCATATTGCCTAAAGAAGCAAAAGGTATGGATGCTATAAAAAAGAAAGCCGAATTGTTTATTTCAATGGTAGAAAATTTTTATGGTAACACCATATCTGACCCTGTGGTTGCAGGTGATTACTTTTGCATTACATGGGATACGGATATACAAATGAAGGCAGAAGCCCGCAAAACGACGAGCGAATTATGTGTGTATAAAACAAGAGCGGTTAAAATAATTTCTGAACAATTTTTTTATTGAGTAATTGTCATACTTCGCTGCTGCGCTTTTCTATAGTCACGATAATTACCAGGATGTGAAAGTCATTTGTAAACTGCTTAAGAATACTAAGAGGGTAGTAGTGCCTTTAATATTTATTACTGTTCGTATGCTTTCAAACAACTGAATATGCAAGACTTTTAATTTTTTGCCGTTGGAGTGGGATTTACATAATTTAACGAACACCTACCGAAGGCAAAAACTAACGGCGTCCGCTATACGAAAATAATTTTGAACTACAGCCATTCTCCACTCCGCCGAAAACTGATTGCAGAAAAAAGTAAAGTGCAACGGTTGAGTATTGCTGCAGGTGGGGAACTTTATAAACTGCAGCTTGGCTTTATTTAAAAGTTGAAGATAAGAACTTTTGTTTGGCTTTGTTCGTCAGCCGAAACTACTGCTGATAGCGACAAATTACAGACGAGGACTTGCACGTCGCCCCCTGCTATTGCAAATACTGCTGTTAGCCGCAGTAAAACGGCAGGTAACCAAACTTACAATGAGTTAAACTAATATTTAATCTCCTCTAACGTTTTATGCCCGAAATTTTCATTCGCACTTTATATATGTTTGAAGCGGCTACAATATACAGGGTTTTATAATCTTCATCTCCCCAGTTTAGGTTTGTTACTGACTCACCTAATGTTATCAAACCAATTTCCTTGCCATTAGGAGAAAATACGTGTACACCTTGCCAGTTACACAAATAAACATTTCCTCTGACATCCACCTTCAGCCCGTCGCCAATAATGGTACTAAAAATTTTTCCGTTTTTTAATGTTCCGTCCGCAGCTACTTCATAACGTCGCATTAGTTCATTTAAATCATAACTGCACACGTATAAATATTTTTCGTCGGGCGAAAAAGCAATCCCATTGGGATAACGGTAATCTGTCGAAAGTAAGGTGAGGCTATCATTATTGTACCTGTAAATGCCGTTTTGCTCTTGAGCCTTGTGCTCGTCTTTGTCGCCATTTTTTAACCCGTATGGTGGATCGGTGAAATAAATAGAGCCGTCGCGTTTCACAGCTAAATCATCCGGGCTGTTCAAGCGTTTACCTTTATAACGATTAACAACAGTTTGCAATGCTCCATTTTTTGTGATCATAGCTATAGCGTGATCGCTATGCTGACATACCAGGATGTTGCCATCCCTGTCGTAAGCTAAACCATTCGAGCCGTAGTCAATGGGTAAGCCAACTGTATCTGTACCGGTAAAGCCGCTCCTTTCCATGAGAACTTCGCTTTTGTTGTCTTTCCCTATCTTGTAGATTTTGTTAGCCCGTAAATCGCTAACCATCAAATAGCCATTTGCAGACCACAGAGGACCTTCTAAGAAACCAAAACCTTCAGCTATTTTTTGTGCCTTTTCTAATGTATCAACAAGTTGAAGGAAGGAAACGTCGAGAACTTTAAATGGCGTGTTTTGTGCCAGTCCTGTTTGATTCCATAGCAGTAAAAAAACAAAGCAAAGAACCGTTCCAATATTTCTGTAAGATCTTTTCATGCTAATTTGTATTGCGGCTAACGATAGGGCTTTGCGATGTACTGGCATTTGAAAAACGTCCGCTGGAACTATCGCTGATTTATAAATTAAAGATGAAGATATCAACAAAAGCTGATTTACATCCGCTACGCCGGACTATTGCTGACAAGACAAGAAATATAATTAGGAAGTTTCGTCTGCGTCAACAGTTTTGCAAACACTAATGCGTCTTGATGATAATCGTTTTCTTTTGCCATAGTTGGGTGTTGCGCTACACTTGTTGCTAACGCTACAATTTATGTTATAATACGAAGGCGTTCAATTTTTTTTCTATTGCATGTGTTCTTGCTTTTTGCAACATACCACTGAAATTGCTAAACTTTGATCTTCTTAATTTACCGGGCATCCCACTTAAACCATTTAATACCGAGGAAAGAAAATACAACAGCATAAGCAACTGTTGCTAATAATGCGATAGAAGTTTGGCTGTTCCATTTAGCAGGTTCCATGCTTGCAGCGAGTATCGTTTTTACTGTTCCAAAAGGAGACCAGTGTATGGCAGATTTTAATTCATCACCAAAAAGACCAAGCTCACCAAACATACCGAGCATAATAAAAGCAATGTAAACGAGCCGCGTTGTTGAGTTAACTGTTTCAGCATTTTTTACAAGTCCAACTATTAATTGACCAAGGCCCAGGTACAAAGCACCGCCAATAAACGCAGTGATAAACGTAAGCGCATAACCGGCAGGAGACAAGGTTACTTTATCATAATTATACCCCACAATAAACACAAATACTGTAAGTAAAATAATCATAGCCAATTGCACAATTAACCTGCTTAGCATAATAAAAAAAGTAGGAACAGGCGTTACCCGCAGACGCTGAAAAACACCTTTATCACGGTCACGGGCAATCGAAATTGCATAGCCCATTATACCGATAGAAGTAAGCCCTATAGTCATTGAAATAGAAAGTGCAAACGGGCCCCCGAGCTTATCTATAATCCCTTTCCATGAAATTAAAATAACAACCGGCACTAAAAGTGACATGATAACGGAACGGCGGTTGCGCCATTGCGTGGTAAAATCTGCACGAAGCAATGATAATAATGCGGCAGAAGTTTTGGGTATGTTAGGTTCCATTTTTAAAAGTTATTTATGAACGAACGGTGCGGCCGGTAAGGCCAATGAATACATCTTCCAAAGTTATTTTTCCTTTGCGTGATACGCTTATTACATTAGGATCATTCCTGTGTAAATCTATTAATGCTTCCGGTGTATTGATGGCAATCACTCTTCCATGATCTATGATTGCAATGCGGTCGCAAACGGCTTCGGCTTCTTCCATGGAATGTGTTGTAAGCAATACGCTATGGCCTTTCTCCCGTATGGCTTCTATACGTTCCCAAAGCTGGCGGCGCGATTGCGGATCAAGGCCTGAAGTGGGTTCATCCAGCAAAACAAGAATAGGATCGTGAATGGTTGCAATTACAAGAGAAACTCTTTGTTGCTGTCCCCCTGAAAGCTGGCCGAATTTTTTGGATGCAGATTCTTCGAGCTTTATATCCTGCAGGATGGAATTTAATTTTTCATTAGTAAGAGAAACACCATAAATGCCGGCATACAATTTTATAATTTCTGTAATGTTAAGCTCCGGCTGAAAGCTCGTTGACTGCAACTGTACGCCCATATTGGCTCTTGCCTCCAACGGTTGTTTGCGTATGTTATATCCCGCAATGGAAATTTCGCCGGAAGTTGGATTGAGTAAACCTTCTATTGCGCTTAGTGTGCTCGTTTTGCCGGCACCGTTAGGTCCGAGAAAACCAAAAATTTCACCGGCATTTACTTTAAACGAAACATCTTTCACCGCATGAAAATTTCCGTAGGAAACATTTAAGCCATTTACTTCAAGAATAGAAGAACCGTTTTCATTAATCATTTAAAATATTTTTTGGAATAAAAGTCAAGAATGGCAAATGTAAATAATAACATCATATTTCAAGTGTTTCCAAATACATCATCACATCCATAAAATCTGTCCACGAGCTTTGCCATTTATTTTTTGCTTCATTTATTTTTTCATGATGCTCATCTTTTAGATTGTCTTTTGTTTTTAAATAGGCTTCAATCTTTTCCAGTGATTGCTTATTCAAATCTTCTAATTCTTTTTTGTGTTCCATGATTTTGCTTTTATTAAAATTATGCAATATTGATTTCAGGTTTTACAAAGGTAGAAGTATAAATTTTTATGAGAACTTTAAACACTTAACTTTTAAACTAAGTTTCTGCCATCTATCAAAAAACTTTGATGTAACAAATGCTTTATCTCTACTTTAGATTTTAAATATAAAATATGAAACGAATTTCTCTCTTATTATTTTTAATATCATTTACTTGTTACTCGCATGCGCAAAATCTTTACTGGCCACGTGACGTAAAAAAGGCATATAAAAATATGACAAGATCCAACGACGGATGGCCAGGTAAAAAATACTGGCAGAATACAGGCCGCTATGCTATTACAGTAACTGCGTTGCCGCCTGACCGTAATATTAAAGGGAGAGAAAAAATTACCTATATTAATAACAGCCCTGATACATTACATGTTCTTGTTTTTAAATTCATACAGAATATTCATAAGCCAGGTGCGCCAAGATTAGGCACAGCTCAAACTGATTACCTAACAGATGGCGTACACGTAGATGCTTTTTCAATAAACGGTGAATCTAAAAAATGGAATGACAATGAATTTTCACCCACTGTTCAATTTACACGTTTATCGAAACCCTTGCTGCCGCATGATTCTGTGCAATTAGGCTTCGATTGGCATTTCCAGATATCCCTTAAAAGCGGGAGAGAGGGAATGATAGATTCCACAACGTATTATCTTGCTTACTTTTATCCAAGGGTAGCTGTTTATGATGATTATAACGGATGGGATGATCTTGATCATAATGATGCATTGGAATTTTATAATGACTTCAATGATTATGTGCTGAATGTAAAAGTTCCAAAGAATTACATAGTATGGGCAACTGGTAATTTGCAAAATGCAAATGAAGTGCTTCAGCCAGCTTATGTGCAACGTTTAAATGAATCTATGAAAACAAGCAATAACATACATATTGCCACTGCTGCTGACCTTGCCACAAAAAATGTTACCAAACAAAATGCTGAAAATACATGGACTTTTTCTTACAATAATATTACAGATGTGGCATTGGGTTTAAGTGATCATTATGTGTGGGATGCGTCGAGCTTAGTGGTGGATGAAAAAATAAATCGTCGTGCCAGCATACAGGCTGCATTTAATGATACAGCGAAAGACTTTCATCATGTTGTTGAATTCGGGCAAAGCGCTTTAAGCTTTTTATCAACTAAATGGCCGGGCGTTGCTTATCCCTTTCCTAAAATGACTGTGTTCCAGGGATATGCAGGAATGGAATATCCTATGATGGCAAATGACGAAACTTATGCTGATTTTAATTTTTCAAGATTTGTTGCAGAGCATGAAATTTCGCATACCTGGTTTCCATTTTACATGGGCATTAATGAAACCCGTTATGGATTTATGGATGAGGGCTGGGCAACCACTTTTGAATTATTGTATAACAGATCGGTAATGTCAAAAGATTCTGCGGATGGATACTATAAACAATTTAGAATTGATAACTGGATACATGATGACAATGCCGATGCCGATATCCCGATTATAACACCAGGCGAAAACCTTTCTGGGCGGGCGCTTGGGCACAATGAATATGGTAAGCCTTCTCTTGCTTACTTTGCGGTAAAAGATTTATTGGGTGATGATATGTTTAGAAAATGCCTGCGCGGTTTTATAGATCGGTGGCATGGAAAGCACCCGATTCCCTGGGATTTTTTCTATACATTCAATAATATTTCAGGCGAAAACCTTAACTGGTTTTGGAATGCATGGTTCTTCAGTAATAATTATATTGATCTCGCTGTTGACAATATTCACCAAACAAAAGATGCTTACCAGGTGAGCATTCAGAACATCGGCGGCTTCCCTGTTCCTGTAGATTTGCAATTAAATTTTAAAGACGGAAGCACACAAACTATTCATAAATCTCCGGCAATATGGGCTGAAAATAAAAAACAGGTATCTATTATCGTTAGTAGCAAAAAAACATTGGAATCGGCGCAACTTGTTACAGATATTTTTATGGATGCAGATGAGAGTAATAATCTTTTAAAATATAAATAAAGAAGATCTCCATAATGAGATAGACTATTAAACCAATCCATTAAACTTTTCGTAAATTGACTTGTTTTAAAATTTATAAAATATATCTTATGGTCAAATATGCATTATTAGCCCGCCTTGAAGCTAAAGCCGGCAAAGAAGAAACAGTAGAAAAATTTCTTAAAAGTGCGTTACCTATGGCTGAAGATGAAAAGGATACTATTTCGTGGTATGCCTTGCGCTTAGGGCCTTCCACTTTTGGCATCTTCGATACATTTAATGATGAAGCAGGCCGTGAAGCTCACCTTAAAGGAAAAATTGCAGCAGCACTTATGGAGCACGCTGATGATTTGTTAGCATCACCTCCTGTTATTGGAAAGGTTGAATTACTTGCAGTAAAAGCGAACTGATATTAATTGAAAAGAGAAATTAGTTTCGAGGTAATTTTAAAATGAAGAAAAAAAACCTTCACCGTTTCCTTAAAAGAATCCGGGAAGGTTTTTTAATGAATTAATGCTGGTAATTTATAGCCCAAAAAGAACGGCTATAGCTGCCATTAGCCCAAAAAAACCGCCTATTATGGCAAGAGCAACCAGTGTGTCTGTAACTTCAGTAGAGTAAACTTTTTTCATAACCTACAGTTTAAATTTAAATTAATAAATAAGCAGGCTTTCTTAGGAAAATATGGAATAAAGAAGTATTTCGAAGGGAACGGTTAATCAGAGTGAATATGTCGAAATTAGGAAGATAATTCTATATATGCAAATTTTTTACAAATTTCTTGTTTGCCTATGACTGGTTTTTTGAAGTAAGGCATTAAAAATTACAATAATTTTCATCATCTCATTTTTATCCTGCCCATAATTTCCATTAATTTATTTTGTCTTTGGCAATTCTTTTCGTAAATTACTTTCAAACTTTTATTATGAATCATGTTACAGATATCCTCTCGCGTAAGGGTAGCAACGCCATTTCTGTTTTGCCCGAAACCACTGTTTTTGAAGCTTTGAAAATAATGGCTGACAATAATATTGGTTCTGTAGTGGTAATGCAAAATGAAGAATATTTGGGCATTGTAACAGAGAGAGATTATTCCCGTAAAGTAATACTAAAAGGAAAAAGTTCTACTGATACAAAAGTATCAGAAATTATGTCAAACGATTTGCCTCATGTAAAACCAGATGATACAATTGAACATTGTATGGAATTAATGACCGATAGCAAAATACGCTACCTGCCAGTTTTTAAAGATGACAAATTGAAAGGTATTATTTCAATAACCGATGTTGTAAAAGAAACCATTTTAAAACAACAGCAAACTATTAAACATCTCGATAGTTATATACATTCCTGATTCTTCATGTTACTATCATTTAGGTGTTCTTACAATTACCTTTACATTTATTTTTTTGTAAGAAAGGCACAGTTATGCATTGAAGTCAAGTCGCATTAGTCTTTATGTTATGCACAATCATTAATAACTTTTTAGCCCGGGCTATTGACATTACAAACCCTATCCATTATTTTTAGGTGCCCAATTAAAACCAGTATGTCTCAGCAAACTGTAGGTAAACAAGCTTCCCAAAAAGACCTGGTTACCGAAGATTTTACAAATCATGAAGATGTTTTAAAGTGCATGGAGCAGCTAAAGTCAACATTTTCTCAAGACGGCGTCAGGCCATTTATTGTTTCTGATGTATTGGATACTAATGGTAACCAATATGTAAATCTTGTACAAAAAGGAGGCGGGGTGCTTGGAGTTGCACTTGTTGGATACACTTATGTGTTAGAGCAAATGGGAGTGCGGTTTTTACGTCTTGCGGGTACCAGCGCAGGCGCTATTAATACAGCTCTTATGACGGTTATCGGAAAAAAAGAAGATGCTAAATCAATACCTATTTTAAAAGCGATTTGCGATCTTAACTTTTTTAATCTTGTTGACGGCCATCCTGCAGCAAAATGGATAATAAAAAAATTTATTACTCACGATGATTTCACAATCAAAGTAAAAAAATGGTTATCGGCGATTGTTATAACTGCTTGTCTGTTACTTGTGGGTGATTTTATTTTTCTTGGCCTGCAACATAAAATTCAAAGCCTGGCTTTATTAACCAAAGTTTGTTTTGTGGTTACCGGGTTTTATTTTTTATTAATATGGCTGCTTATTTTTTATATCAGGCGCCTTTCAAAACGTCTCAAAGACTCAGGTTATGGTATTAACCCCGGTGATTATTTTTACGATTGGATAAAACAACAGCTCATTTCAAATGGTGTTAATACCGTTTCAGATCTTAATAATAAAGCAGCTACGCTTCCTGAGCTTCACTTACGCACTAACAATCCTGAGGGAACATCAAGTCTTAAAGGTGATGTTACTTTTATTGCTTCCGAACTTGTAACACAAAACAAAATTCAGTTTCCTGATATGTGCTTCCTTTTCAGGGAAAAAGTAAATATTGATACAATGCAACCTGCCGGTTTTATACGAGCATCTATGTCTATCCCGGTTTTTTTTGAATCGTACATGATTAACAATATACCATGTGATACTGAAGAAATTAAAAAAGCCTGGCTTGATACAATGGATGAGCCAGACCCACCTTCTACAGCACGTTTTGTAGATGGCGGGATGCTCTCTAATTTTCCTATCAATATTTTTTACAATCCAAAAGTAATTACGCCACGGCTCCCTTCATTCG
Organism: Chitinophagales bacterium; assembly: GCA_038244655.1. Classification (GTDB taxonomy): domain Bacteria; phylum Bacteroidota; class Bacteroidia; order Chitinophagales; family Chitinophagaceae; genus Ginsengibacter. The sequence continues at coordinate 54,353 of JBBRTG010000007.1, read as the reverse complement.
GGATAGACCTTGATGATAGCAAGCCCGGAGATGAGAGTAAGCAGGCAACAAGCTGGAGTCTCCTGGGATATTTTGGCCGTATGTTTAATACCATCAGGTATTATTATGATAAAGATTTTTTGCTTAAAAATAAAGTGTATGAAAAAGGAATAGGCAAAATCCCGTTAGCAGGTTATAACTGGCTTAATTTTTTTCTTTCAGATAAAGATAAGATTGACATGTTTGTATTAGGTGCTAAAGCAGCTACAAAATTTTTAATGGAATTTGATTGGGAAACGTATAAGGGTGAGAGGGAAACAATGCAGATTCAATTAAATAAAGAAACCGGAGCGCCTGTTACTGCAAAACAAAATTAAAATGAAAAATATTTATTATGGATTTTTTCATCAATATTGAATGGGGATACTTTTGTGTTGCGTTTGGAGCAATGCTTATTATAAGTTTTATCATGAGCCTGCAAAGCGCTTACTTTTATACGTTAGATGTTATCATACGCAAATTCAGCATTCTCGATCTTGAATTTCCTACTACCCCACAGGAACTGGTAATTTTTATAAAAGGTATTTTTCGATTGCCGCCCGGCCTATCCGAAAAATCTTTACATTCTTTAAAAAATCAACTCTACCTGGATTTTCTTTTTATGCCTGCAGCTTATGGAACAATTTTTATACTCTGCATGGAAGTGTCAATTAAGATGACTTCATTTGGTCACGGTTTATTTGCAATATTAGCATGGTTGCAGTTTATTCCATGGATATGCGACATCATTGAAAATATTTATTTATTAAAGAAAATAAAGGCCGAACCTACAGCCTCTGCTCCCCGGGTTCATAAAGCATATCTCATTCTGGAATTTTTTAAATGGGGAATTGCTTTGATAGCAGTAGTATGCAGCATTGCTGCTATCTTTTATTTCTGGCTCGTTGGCAGGTATTCATATAATTCCCTTCAATACTTAGTTACGATAATTGCTGAGATAGCTGTATTTGCCATTGCCAAAAAGATTGCAGCAAAAAGTGATAAAGAAAAGCTGGACCAGTTTAGGGAATCAACTGATCAATCAAAATAAATATTATAAAATGATTACACAAACTTATCTGCGCAAATGCGTAATCTTATTTGTAGTTATTTTCAATGTGTATGCCTTGGAATCGTGCAGCACCACTCATATAGTTTCAAAGTATGACTGCGATACATTTGCCAATAATCCCTTAAACACAAAAACAACCTGGTCTTTTCTGTGGGGGCTTGTGCAACCAAAAGATATTAACCCTAAATGCGATAGCAGATTCAATCATTTAAATAAAGTAACTGTAAAAAATAATCTTGGCTTTGCATTGATATCCATTGCTTCCCTTGGGATTGTAATGCCTCAAAGAGTTGAATGGTGCTGTGCGCCTTACAGTCCGGCTACAGATACATTAGGACATTAATCATAAATTTTTCTTATGGCTAATAAAAAAATTATTTTGCCTGATGGCATAGAAAGGTTACCCATTACAACGTGGCAAAATGGGCACGAGAATTTTGTACATACATTTAAAAAAAATTCTTCTTTCAAATTATCTATACCCCATTCTGAACCGGCTAATCAATATCGCGATACAACAAAAAATTTTCAATGGTTAATAAAATATGCCATAGATAATAATATTCAAATGCGTGCATTGGGAAACGGTTGGTCTTTCTCAGAAGTTGCTGTTTGTAATGGCGGCCTTGTAGATACAAAAGCACTCCGGCTTTCATACAATCTTAATAATTCTTTTGTTGGCCTTGAATATTTGCAAAAAGGTAAAAATGCAAGTGATCTTTTTTTTACAGAATGTGGCATGAGTGTTTTGGATGTAAATGAAAAACTTGAACAAGGCTCCAATCCGCGAAGATCTTTAAAAGCTTCCGGCGCCAGTAACGGGCAGTCATTTGCAGGTTGTACTTCCACAGGAACACATGGCTCAGCTTATAAAGTGGGCGCAGTACATGATACAATTGTAGGCTTGCATATTATAGTAAGTCCCTCAAGGCATGTATGGATAGAAAAAAAATCAAATCCTGTGGCATCCGATGATTTTATAAACTGGCTTGGTGCAGAAGCTATTAAGGATGATGATATGTTTAATGCAGCAGTGGTAAGCTTTGGGAGCTTTGGTTTTATTCATGGAATATTAATTGAAACAGAACCCATATTTTTATTAGAGCAGTACCGTGCAGGTAATATTGAATACAACGATGCATTAAAATTTGCTATGAATAATCTTGAATTTGATGGAATAGCAAACGATCTGCCTGTGCCTGTGGACACAGCAGGCAAAGAATTATATCATTTTGAAATTCTTGTTAATCCACAAAAATTTGAACCCAATAATCCCTCAAAAGGAGTTTTTTTTAAAACAATGTATAAGACTCCTTACAGGGATGATTACCTCAAAAATGTAAGAGATGATAAAGGATTTACTTATGGAGATGATTTGCTTGGCGTGGTACAAACTATTATAGATTCTTTAGGCCCCGGCCTTTCAGCATTGCTTGTACCGGCTTTGGTAAATAAATTATTTCCTCTTGCATTTACGGCTACAGAAAGCACTACAGGAACTCTTGGAGAAACTTTCAGCAATACAAAGTTCAGGGGAAAAGTAGGAAGCGCTGCTATTGGAATTGATGCTTCTAATGCCAGCAAAGTAATTGAAGAAATTATAAACATTAATAAAACAAATCCTTTTCCGGGAGGTATTGCATTGCGCTACGTGAAAGGTACAGAGGCCTTATTGGGCTTTACACATTTTAATAAAACATGCATTATGGAATTGGATGGTGTTGATTCGGAAATATCAAGAACCTTTTTTAAAAAAGTTTGGGACAGGCTGGAAGAATTATCCATACCCTACACATTGCACTGGGGTAAAATAAATTTTAATCTTAACCCAATTCTTTTACAAAAGATGTATGGGGATAATGTTGCCAAATGGAAAACATGCCGAAAATCTCTGCTAAGTGCAGATGCTCAAAAAGTATTTACCAATGAATTTATGGAGAAGTGCGGGCTTGCTGATTGAAGATTTATTTAAGGAAATAATAATCTGCAAGTAGAATCGTTTAAGTAATTTTTTAGAATAACTTCGCACACTATGAAAATAAAATCTTCAAACCAGACACCATTATTTCTTTTTTTATTTTTGTTTGCCTTCAGTTGTAATAATTCTCATTCCGGTGATAATAAAAATGCTGCTGCATCAGAAAAAGATAGTTCTGACAAAAAACAAATTGAGGTACAAAAAATAATTGATACTGCAGATTATAATAAAAGAATGCTGGCGCTAAGCAATAATGATACTACAGGCTTGTGGCCTGCAAAAGCGTCTTATCCATTGCCGGGAGCAGTTTTGCCTTATAACAGGATTGTCGCTTTTTACGGAAATCTTTATTCTAAAAAGATGGGAATTCTTGGAGAGATTCCAAGAGATTCTATGCTTAAAAAATTGCAGGGTGAAGTTGCTAAATGGCAGGCAGCAGATACTTCAGTTCATGTTATTCCTGCATTACATTATGTAGCGGTTACAGCACAGGGTGCCGCCGGTAAAGATGGCAAGCACAGGATGCGGATGCCTTTTCACCAGATTGACACTATTCTTAATTGGGCAAAGCAAATTAATGCGTTGGTTTTCCTTGATATACAGGTTGGGCACAGTTTTGTAAAAGATGAAGTCCCGGTTCTGGAAACTTATTTAAAGATGCCCAATGTTCATTTAGGAATTGATCCTGAATTTTCTTTGAAAAATGGTGAAGTGCCTGGTTCTAAAATTGGCACGTTTAACCCGGATGATATAAATGCAGCTATTGATTTTTTAGCAAATATTGTAAAGAAAAATAATCTTCCTCCTAAAATTTTAATTGTTCACCGTTTTACACAAGGGATGGTAACCAACTATGAAAAAATAAAAAAAGTTCCAGAAGTACAGGTTGTAATGGACATGGATGGATGGGGAGATAAAATTTTAAAAAGATCAACTTACCTGCATTATATTTATAGACAGCCTGTTGAATTCACCGGCTTTAAATTATTTTATAAAAATGATACCAAAACCGGCGCTGATCAATTATACACACCGCAGGAATTATTAAAGTTTACGCCAAAGCCCATCTACATTCAATACCAATAATCTTTAAAGCCTTAATTAAATAAATGAGAACCATTCGTTTTTCTTTCATTGCATCATTATTTTTTTTAGCTGCCTGTTCTTCCGGACCGGAAAAAACAAAAGTCTCAAAAAATACTTCAGAAAAAAATGCTGCTGATACAACAAAGCAAAAACCTTTTGCAGATATAGCAACGATACTTTTAAAAAAGGAAGTTCCTGTTTTATGTTACCATCATATTCGCGAAGCTAAGCCGGGCCAAAGTGAAACCATGAAAAGCTATTCGGTATCACCAGCCCAGTTTGCAGAACAAATGAAAGCGCTTAAGGATAGTGGCTATGAAACTATTTTACCTGATCAGCTTTATTCATATTTAGTGTATGGTGGTAAGCTTCCGCCAAAACCTGTGATGTTATCTTTTGATGATACCGATGAAGAGCAATTTAGTATTGGCGCAACAGAAATGCAGAAATATGGGTTCAAAGGAGTTTATTTTATAATGACAATTTCGATTAACCGTCCACGTTATATGAGCAAGGAGCAGCTAAAGCAATTAACCGATAGTGGCAATGTTATTGAAGGTCACACGTGGGATCATCACATGGTTACTAAGTACAAAGGGCTTGACTTTGATACCCAATTTGTACGGCCAAAAAAATTAATTGAAAGTATCACAGGCAAAACTGTTGAATATTTTGCATATCCTTTTGGGCTTTGGAACCAGGCTGCTATTCCTGAATTAAAAAAAGCAGGTTATAAAATGGCTTTTATTTTATCTACTAAAAGAGATTCTACCGAACCTTTATACACCATTCGCCGTATGATTGTGCCCGGGCAATGGTCAACAACCGGAATGATCAAATCAATGAAACAAACTTTTCATCTGAATTAATAATAAAATTTCCCTACTAATTCTTAAATAATATATCTTATTTCGCCACTTCTATTTTCACTTTTTTATTCTTGATTTTTTCATTTTTTATTAACTGAAGTGCATGGCCCATTTTTGATTTTCGTATGGCAACGAAAGAGAAAAAATCTTTCACTTCAATCAGTCCAATATCTTCCTGCTTTAATTGTCCCTTATTGGATAAGAATCCTACTATGTCAATTTTATTCACCTTATCTTTTTTACCTGCGGCAATAAACAGTGTTGACCATTTGGGTTTATCAGGTAAACTAACGGTATCGGGTAGTTGTATTTGTCCGGCATCTTTGCTTATATAGCCGGGCAATTTTTCTTCTTCAGATAAAATTAAAATAGCAGTGCCGCTGGCATCCATCCTTGCTGTTCTTCCATTACGATGGAGAAAAGATTCTTCTGTGTGCGGAAGATGATAATGAATAATGTACCTGATATTTGGAATATCAAGACCTCGTGAAGCAAGGTCTGTTGTTATTAAAACATCTACAGTACCATTCCTGAATTTACACAAAGCGCTGTCTCTTTCCTGCTGCTCCATTCCGCCATGATAAAATTCATTAACGATTCCTTTTTGTGTAAGCGTATTACTTACTCGCTCAACAGCTTCACGATGATTGCAAAATACAATAGCCGACCTGTTGCCTACATAACAAATCAATTTAAAAAGTGTTTCTATTTTATCTTTTTCATCAGATAAAATTGTTTGAAGGGTTAATTTATTTTCATAATCAGCATTGGATAAATAATTAAGCCTTACAGGGTTTTTGAGCCCGATGAATGCAGGGATTTCCACCGTTTCAGTTGCTGATGTCAAGATTCTTTTTCTCAAATATTTTAATGAATCAATAATAAAAGACATCTCTTCCAAAAAGCCCAGCTCAAGTGATTTATCAAATTCATCCAGCACTAAAACCTCAATAGAATCCAATGTTATATTGCCTCTGCGGATATGATCTGCTAATCTTCCGGGAGTACCAATAATGAGTGCAGGAGGCTGAATTAAATTATTTTCTTCTGTTTCTCTTTTATGGCCGCCATAGCAACTCGTAACTTTAAATCCCGTTGCCATTGTTTTAAAAACCTGTTCAATCTGTATAGCAAGTTCTCTTGAAGGAACAACAATAAGCGCCTGCGTGTTTTTATTTTTATCATCAAGCAATTCAAGAATTGGTAATAAAAAAGCAATCGTTTTTCCTGAGCCGGTTGAAGAGAGTAAAATTACATCTGCACTTTTTTTATTGGCATCAATAGAAGCTAATTGCATTTCATTAAGCGCATCTATTTTTAAATTGGAAATAATTTCTTTTGTTGAATATTTTTTCTTTTGCATTTTGGCAAAAGTAATGAAGTATTAATGGAAGGTTATTTGTGTTGAAATAATTGGGATAGCTTTGTGTGTTTATTTTTTTCAGCATTTTTAAAAGCCGTAAATCATGCACATAGATAAATTAAATGAGTCTATGATTCTATGGTATAATCTTTCATCTGCCAAAGACTTTGATGCTGTTTATGATTTGTATATGGATGAAGTTTCTAATCCTTTTCTTACTTATGATCTAATGGAGCGTTCGTCTTTTAAAACCATCTATAATGAATTACTAACTTCGGGTACTTTATATGTTGTAATCTTAAATAATCAGGTTGCCGGCTCTTACAGACTAATCCGAAAAACACATAGACAAGTTGATACGGTGTATCTGGGCGGCTTTGTTATAAAGGATTCATTTAAAGGCAAAGGATTAGGCACAAAAATTTTATTGCACATTAAAAATGAATCTTTGTTAAACGGAATAAAACGTATTGAGTTAACTGTAGATTTGCAAAATGAAGCGGCAATTAATTTATATAAAAAAGTGGGATATGAAATAGAAGGCATTGTCAGGATGAGTTATAAATTAAGCCCTTCTAATAAATATTTTGACGAATATTTAATGAGTCTTATATTATAGTGCTTAACATTTCTATATAAAAAATATTTTATGACGCAAACACATAAAAAAACAGTGTTGGCTATTTCAGGAAGTACAAGACAAAATTCTACCAACTATAGTTTGATAAAAGCAATTGCAGAACTTTCAGCAGGGAATTTTAATGTAATAATTTTTGAAGGACTTTCAGACTTACCGCATTTTAACCCAGACAATAAAAATGAGAATGTTCCAAAGCAAATAACTGATTTCAGGGAATTAATTAATGATGCGGACGGTGTAATAATTTGTACTCCTGAATATGCACATGGCGTGCCTGGAACATTGAAAAATGCAATTGACTGGACTGTTTCTACATGTGAATTTTCTCAAAAACCAACTGTATTAATTACCGCTTCTACCGACGGGCAATATGGCCACAAGTCTTTATTAGAAACATTGCGTGTTATTGAAACAAAAAATATAGAGCAGCTTCAACTATTGATCCCTTTTGCAAAAACAAAAATTAATAATGATAATAAAATTACTGATGATAAAACTTTAACTGATATAAAAAAATTGATTGAAACATTCAGTAGCACGATGAATGAAATAACAGAGAACGTTTATTAAAATTTTTCATTAATGAGTAAAGAACAAACAAAAGATCTTTTAAAATTTCTACAACCCTTTCCTGATCAGGTTAAAGAGATTGCTTTATGGTTAAGGGAATTTGTTTGGGATTTATATCCAGACGCGAATGAACTTATTTATGACAACTATAATGCTTTAGCATTTGGATGGTCACCAACTGACAGACTGGGCCATACTTTCTGTTCCATTGCTATTGGAAGAAGCACCATGAATATCCATTTTGGTTTTTATTGGGGTTCTGAAATTACTGATCCTGATAAAATTTTATTAGGGAAAGGTAATCAATACAGGTACATTTTAGTAAAAAATAAAAACGATTTTCCAAAGGCATACATTAAAAAACTTTTGAAAGAAGCTTATTCTAATTCGCTTGCGAAAGTGAAACCTGCCCGTCCTGTAAGCGGGGATAAAAGTCAAATCTGTAAAGGCACTACCATAACAAAATCTATTTCTGCATCAAAAAGAAAACCTCCGGCTAAAACACAAAAGAAAATAAAGACAATTAATTTTATACTTCCATAAATAGTAAAGCTTGACAAATTTATATTTATTTTTCATTGCATCATTAATGCTTAATCTTACGCCCGGCAACGACATGATGTACGTAATTTCCCGAACTTTATCCCAAGGTTTTAAAGGTGGATTGTATTCTGCTTTTGGAATATTTCTGGGCTGCCTTGTTCATATTGCCGCTGCAGTGTTCGGGCTTTCTATAATCATTGCAAAGTCGGCATTTCTTTTTGGAGTTATAAAGTTTGCCGGTGCAGCCTATTTAATTTATCTCGGCATTAAAGCTTTGGTGAAAAAAGCAAGCATGCCCCAAGAAACATATCATCAAAAAAAGGATCATTGGAAATTATTAAAACAAGGAATTATTACGAATGCACTTAACCCTAAAGTAGCTATATTTTTTCTTTCATTTCTTCCTCAATTCATTGACGCAACATCTCATAATTTTCAATTTCAATTATTGACATTAGGAATTTGGTTCGACTTACAGGGAACATTCATTTTAATTGTAATAGCTTTTTTGATTGGCAAGTCAAGAGATTTTATAAAAACAAATCCAAGGTTTTGGCATATACAGGAAAAACTAACAGGGTTAATCTTAGTAGGCCTTGGAATTAAATTAATTTTTATTTCCCGAAAATAAAAGCAATAAAAAAGCAGCTCCAAAAATAGAAGCTGCTTTTATTAAATGATAGTTTTATTGTTTTACAAATTTTATAGCTTGTCGCTCATTATTAGTTTCTGCTAATAGTATATATACACCCCTTTGCAAATTAGCTGAAAGAGTTATCTGTCCGTTTACATTTTGTAAAGAATTTGTATAAACATTTTTACCAGTTATATCCCTGATAGAAAACTCTACCAGGCCTGTAGATCCGCTCAATAGTACTACCGGATTATTTTGTACCGGGTTTGTAACCAGGCGTACATTCCATTTGCTGTTACCCTTTAGCTTCAATGAAATTATATTAGTGTTCTGTGTTTTTCCATCTTTATCAGACGCAGCTAAACGGTAATAGACAACATCTTTACCACTATAAGCTATACCTGCATCTGTAAACGAGTAGGCATGTACGTTAGATGTAGTTCCTGTGGCATTCACAATTCCGATATTATCAAAATGCTGCGCATCAAAGCTTCGTTGAATAGTAAAATTTTTGCTGTTTATTTCCTGCTGGATTTTCCATTGTAACAGTCCATCATTCCCTTTAAGAGTAACTGTAAAATCGGTAAGCTTAATTGGTAATGGATTGAAAACACCATCAACAACGAAGAGATCTGTATTATTAGGATCATCTCCATCCGTAGCTTCAAATATAATGTGATGATTGAGTATACCAGAAAGTCGCGGGTCAGCATTAGGTGCATTTGGGTTAATATCCTTAACCATTGAAGTCCCTCCATTAGTTCCATCAGTTTTCCACAATTCGTTTCCGTGGGTGCCATCAGTCGCAGAGAAGAAGAGGACGGTTGATGTATATAAATAGCTACCGGTATTAGAGCTATCGAATCCATCACCCGTAGGATTTATATCTCTTACCACATTAGTTCCGCCTGATGTTCCATCAGAAATCCAAAGCTCTTTACCTTGTGTCATTGTGCGAGCGACAAAGAAAAATTTATTGCCTTGGAACAATTGCTGACTGAAGGCGGGATTTGAAAGGTCAAAGTTGAAAGGCAGAAAGATTTCTGGTATATCACCTTGTTGAACCGGTGTAAACGATTTAAATAAAACAGTTCCACCAGGTGTTCCGTCCGACTGCCAGAGCTCAGAACGGGTACCTGCATCAGCATCAGAAACAGGAAAAATAAATTTACCAGGCAAGTTTACACCATCAATGACGAAATCAAATGCAAAACCGGTTCCAGGAACAATATCTTTCAGCAATGTTGTGTTACCAGGTGTTCCATCTGTACTCCATACCTCACCTGTGCTTGTACCATCATTTGCCTGGAAATAAGCTTTGTTATTAAAGGTGTGAAAACTTAGAAAGACCGGAAAATGTATAGAGAACGGTCCTACAGATAGTTTTCCATATGTAGAACTATCAGTTCCCGGATTAATATCTTTTAAAAGAATAGTCCCAACATCGGTGCCATCTGTTCTCCAGATTTCGTCGCCGTGTGTAGCATCTGTTGCTGCAAATAAAATCATGCTGTTAAGAGGGAAAAAACCTCTTGGGTTAGAAGAATCTGCATTAGTATTACCGGTATTTATTTCTTTCAACATATTTGTTCCGGCAGTTGTACCATCTGATTTCCATAATTCAACTCCATGTGTAGGACTATTAGCTGCAAAAAGAAGATACGTAGGTGTAGCACTTAAATTATATTTCTCAATTGAATTGCTGCTATCAGGGCCGGGATTTATATCTTTTAAAAGAGTAGTACCTCCGGGAGTGCCATCAGTTTTCCATAATTCACGGCCCTCGGCTGCTGTTCTTGCGCTAAAATATACAAACCCATTAAATAAAATAAAATCACCGGGTGCACTACTGGCAACTCCCGGAAAAATATCTTTAACAAGCACAGTGCCTGCAAGGGTACCATCAGTTATATAAAGTTCTGAGCCAGTCGCCAGAGTGCTTCCTCTAAAAATAAATTTACCGGAAAGTACAGTACCAAAACCTTCATATTTAATAGAAGTCGGTATTTGTACCGTGCCGGCAAGGGTGGCATCTGTTGTCCATATAGAACTATCAAGTGTTGGTGAAACAACAATTGCTTTTGTACTGGTTAATGCTGCAGTCACTTCTAAGCTATGGTTGTTATTAATTTGTGTGACCTGCGCTTTTAAACCTACATTAAGAAGTAAGAGACATACAGAATAAAGAAGAACTGATTTCATGTTACTTTATTTTATAAATGTTAGGGATAAAAATTAAAGCGGTGAAGTCAGGGAAGTTTTTAGATTCTTGTAAGGATATTATATTTTCTATACTAATTTAGATAATGTTTTTGTATCACGGAAGTAATCAATCAATAAAATCATTAAATAATTATGGGCAAAAATCAAAATAATAATACTGCATTATCATTGAGAGGCGTAATATCTTTTGCTCTCTTACAAGCTTTATCGTTTTATTTCGGGAAGAAAAGTAATTTATCGGAAATTGAATCAGTACGGCAAGAAGGCGCTGAAATGCTGATTACTTCTTAAAATAGATTTATGATGGAAAGGCATTTCCTTTTCTTCTTATTTTTTTTGAGCACTACTTTTCTTTGGAACCTTTGCGCCTTCCTCTCTGGCTTCTGAAAGCCCGATGGCTATTGCCTGTTTTGGATTAGTAACTTTCTTATTACTCGTGCCGCTTTTAAGTTTGCCTTCATGCATTTCATGCATAGATTTTTCTACTTTGTCTTGTGATTCTTTAGAATACTTTGTCATTTTTTTTAATTTAAAGGTTAGTAATAATTAATAATAAATTGAATACTAATTTTTATGCCAGATTCATAATCACATTTTCATTCAATATCAATTTCCTTAATTTCCTTTTTATATTTGGCCGGAAGGATTAGAGATTTTATTATGCCATCAAGTTTTAACCTGCGGCTAATTTTATACAGTGGCAATATGGGAGTAAGAAAAGAATATTTCCTGAAATGCAGTAGCTGCCTAACTTTTTCAGGCACTACAATTATTTGCCCTTCTAATAAAATACGATAACGAAAAATTCCAAGGTGCTTTTTATATTGCTTATAAAGGTCAATAGAATATTTACTTTTTTCAAGATCCTGTTCTAAATCATTATCTCTTACAGACAGCCACTCATCGTAATTATCAGGAAGCTCTTTTAATCCCATCCTTTTTCCAAAGCGATAAAAAACATCAAACACTTCTTCTTTTTCTGCGACAGAAAGTTTTCGTTCAAGCGCTTCAAAAGATGCAATGCTATAATGTATCAGCATAAAAAGTACATCTCGATATGCCCAGTCGGGGATAGATTTTCCACGGTTATTTTCTACCACTTTATGTATGGATGCAATGCTATCAATTGTCTGTAGTGCTTTATCATATTCTGCAAAAATAATTTTGCGGGCATAGCTTACCGTTGAAAATAATCTTCCCAAAGGATCTGCTGGAAGACGGCCTGTGAAATAAAGCCAATCAACTGCTTTATTCAAAGCAAATTCAGCAGCAGCGCCTGCGAAAATAAAAAGCACTGTATCACTTTTCCCCCATATTTGACGAACAATAGAACTTTTTTCAGCAAAATATTTCATGAAAGAAATTTTGAAAGAACAACAAGCTCATAGCAAGCGTTTGATAATATTTATAATAATAGTTATTACAATGCTTATTACAATCATAGTTACAAAAGGAAAATAAAATCTGTACTTTTCTTTTTCAATTCGCACATCACCGGGAAGCTTTCCAAACCATTTAAAATAATCATGAAAAAAATAAATTACTATTCCTGCAATTACAATACATATTCCTGCAGCAATAATATATTTTCCCGCCTGCTGATTCATAAACTGCAATTTTTACCACGCAAGCAAAGTTAGTTTATAGAAAAGAATTTTATTTCAGTTTTATATCTCCATTAAAAGAAATAGGATCGCGCGAAGTGCTGATTACATTCAGGTTTGCTGTGCCATTATCATAAATTGTAAATATAAATTGCTGGATATCCGTTTTGTCTTTTGGTTTTATGATAACATCCCAGCCACTTTTTTTATGCGGTGTTACTGAATATGAAAAATTGGTTGAAGTAAAATCAAGATCAGATTTTGAAGGATTAATTGGAGCAACATAAGCTCTTCCAAAATATGGCAAATAGCTTTCCATGGAATCCTTTTTTATAGTCACATCAAATAATGAAGTAAGATTGCGAAATCTGCCTCTGAATGGACTAACACTTTGTGCTTCAAAAACAAAATGTTGTGAATCCAGCATGTTTTTAATAGACGTTCTTTTGGCATCGGCTTTTCCTGAATTTTTTTGAGCCACTGAACATTGCGAAAAAATAATTGCAGCAATGCCAATTATTAAAAGAGTGGATAAAAATTTTAAAGTTTTCATGTTACCGTGTTTTTAATTCATAGAATTAAATAACAAATATTACACCGTTATATTTATTAAAATGTGAAAAGTATCTCCTAAAAAATAAGGTAAAAATTTAACTATGGGGAAATTTTTCATCACAAAGTGTGGCTAAAAAAAGCCGGGCAAACAGCACTCGTAATAGTGTATAGAATAAAATGTTATTTTCTCAATTGTTAGATTATCTATTTATTAGCTTATTTATTTGGGTTAGTTGTTATTGCCCCTGCACCATAATTGTTCTTTTTATAAGTATTATAAAGTTTTGAACTGCTTCCAAGCCTGGTATCCCTATACATATTGTTTTTACCTTGGTTTTTTTGAACCTTAGCTGTGCTCAATCTTTTGCGATTTTGATATTTCTGATTGGGAGATATTTGTTTTGTAAACGTTGTATCTTTTTTTTGAGAAGGATTACTATGTAAAGTATCCTGAGAGAAAGCTGGCAAATAAATAACTGCTGTAATTACGATTAATGCTAACTTCTTATTTAATGTTGATTTCATGTGCATAATATTAAAGTAAGTAATGTTATACATAAATAAAATATTGTGCCACTCTGCAAAAAAATGAAAAATTAAATGACCTTAATCTGTTGAAAAAAGCTATGTACTTAGATTAATTATTTACCCTTTTTTTGTTCATGAAGAGACTATTCCATTCGAATAATTCTGCTGTCAATTTAAAAAAAATTCTTTTTTATTTTAGATTATAGATTTTTTATTCTATGTTTGTTTTCTAATTGCTTCAAGGATTCACAATCCTTATCCTTAAAGAAGACCATACTTTTCCTTTTATCCCCTCATTATTGCATTTAATGTAATTTTAGAAAAGCTGAATTCCCGTCCCTTGAATTCCATAATTTTTATTACACTCTAAAACTTTTTTATGGAAAAGAAATTTACTTTCTACACAAGAACGGTTGTATGTGCCGTATTAACATTTACACTATTAATTCAAAACTCATTTACTGCAAAAACGTATGCACAGATTAGCTGTCCAAATGAAAGTGTTTTGTTTTTAGAAACTTTTGGAACTGGTACTGTTGCTACCAGTAATCCCGATATTTTACCAACTGGTTTAACATATCAGGAAACAGGTTCACTTGCGGCAGAAGGAGTTTATAGGGTTATTAATAACACTCAGCAAAAACCTGAATGGCAACTTTCAGAAGATCACACCGCCAATGATGTTGATGGTAAAATGTTAGTTGTTAACGGGCAGGCAGAAACTTTTTATAATCATGAAATTGATGCTGAACATTTTGCTCCTGGCACCTATACCGCAAGTTTATTTATCATGAATGTGAATACTCAAGGTACTTGTGGAGCAGATGCATTGTTACCTAATATGACTTACAGAGTCGAATATTTTTCACAAAATAATACATGGGAACCTTTTATCGGTTCACCTTATTCTGCCGCTCCGGTAGCGCAATCTGTAAACCCTACGTGGGTAGGTCAGGGTTCTTCTTTTATATTACCTTCTACCGGTACTTTTTCAGTAACGAGAATAAGGTTAGTTCTTTCAGACGGAACAGTGGGTGGATGTGGAAATGATTTTGCAATAGACGATATTAAACTCTCTTTATGCCCCGAAGGAGGCGTAACACCTGTTGAATTTTTAGGTATTAATGCCAGGCAAAAGGGCAGCGGTGTTAGTGTTGAATGGTCAACTTCTCAGGAACTCAATAGCTCTTATTTTGGAGTTGAAAGGAGTGCAGACGGTAATTCTAATTGGACGACTATTGCTTCTTTAAACGCAGCAGGTAACAGCTCAACTATAAAAAATTATAACGCTTATGATCCAAGCCCTTTAAAAGGGGTAAATTATTATCGCCTTAAACAAGTTGATAAAGATGGTAATTTCAAATACTCTAAAACAGTAACTGTAAAATTAAATTTTGGTAAGATTGGTGTTTCTGTTTTGGCAAATCCTTTTCATAATTCTCTTACTGTTGATTTCTTAAGTTCTACTGACCAGTCAGTATCTGCACGGCTCATAGATATTACAGGAAAGCAGGTGGCTAATGAAAAATGGTCAATTGCCACAGGAAGCACAAGAAAAAACTTCTCCAATGTAAATGGATTACAACAGGGTATGTATATACTTACTGTTTCTAATACAACTGGCGAGGTTCTTTATAATAACAAAGTTATTAAGCAATAATACTACACAGGCATCAGCCATAAAAAGGAACCAAAGTGGTTCCTTTTTTTTATTTTACAAAATCAATCAATTTTACAAAATCAACCTTCGCTTTTATGTCAACAATATTTATAAAAAATGAAAGCTGCATCTATAAGTGAAATAAAGAAAGAATTGGACAGGAGAAATAATAATGAAATTCTTTCCTATTGCCTGAAGATGGCAAAATTCAAAAAAGAAAGTAAAGAGTTGCTTTCATTTCTTCTCTTCGATGCTGATGATATTTCAACATATATCGAAAATATAAAAAAAGAAATGAATGAATTATTCAGCGAAATAAATAACGCCAATATTTATTATGCAAAAAAGAGTATCCGAAAAATATTAAGGCTTGTAAATAAATATGTAAGATTTATAGCATCAAAACAGGCAGAGGCAGAACTGCTTATTCATTTTTGTAATTGCATAAATACTTTCCCCATACCAATACATAAAAGTCAACAGCTTATAAAATTATTTAAAACTCAAATAAGCAAAATTGAGGAAGCACTTTTAACCCTTCATCCGGATCTTCAATATGATTTGAAAAAGCAGTTGGTGGCTGATATATAAAAATATTTTATGAATTTTGCTTTTACTTTTTTACTAACTTTAGTTTTCATCAAATGAAAAGGAGGTATTCATGCAATCTGCATATAGAACATGGACTCCTATGCTAACTGTTTGTTAGCAGGTTTCCATCAAAATAATCTGTGGCGCTATGCAGCGCTATAACCACCGGTTCGCCGGTGGTTTTTTTTAAGCAATTCATTTAAAATTTTTATAACCTTGGGTTACCTTAATTGCAAAAAGGTATATAAGTAAATAAACTATTAATTCTCAGAAAAAAATAATTAAGAACAAGGGACGATGCATAGGCATCATCCTGGAATTTTTAATGACAAGCAATCGTTAAAAGCCCTTCTGATCACAGCGGGGCTTCTTTTTTGTATTGGTAGGTATTAATACTTTTTTTTACATTACTTAAGTCTAAAAAAGAAATTATAATCAAATAATGATTTTTTAGTGCAATAGGTTTAAATTTACCATGCAGTTAATTATTTCAAATCAAAAACATCAACAATGAATTTTAAAAAAATTATCCCAGCGTTATTAATGGCAATGTGCATAAGCCTTGTAACACCTGCATTTGCTGCTAATGAAACCCCTTTTCCTGCAACTGAAAAAACAACTGAAGATGCCCATGCCCAGCAACTTATGAATCGCCTTATTGAAATACGCGATATGGACAAGAGCAGCCTTACTTCATCGGAAAGAAAAACACTGAGAAAAGAAGTGAAAGAGATGAGAAAGGAAATAAGAGCAGAGAAAAGAAAAAGCGGTATCTATATATCTCTTGTTGCTATCGTAATTATAGTATTGCTTTTAATTCTTATTATTCATTAAAATTTAAAAAGAACAAAATCCCGGTATATAGCCGGGTTTTTTATAATCCAAAGTTCTTTATAAATTATTTTTTCTTATCCGCAACTACCAGCACAACACCAATGATTGCAAGAAGGCCGCCTGCATAAGTCGGCCATCCTATCCATTTATTTTCAGTTTTACTCACTTGTATGGGGCCTGCATCAATAATTTTTTTTTGCACCGGCACTGAAAATCCTTTAATAAGAATCATTACGATTCCAACTACAATTAAAATCCATCCTGCTGTTTTCATAGCTAATTTTTTTGTTTAATGCAATATAAATATATACCTGTTTTTATTTAATCTCCTGTTTATTTAAAATCAATTCTTTTTGATTTTGTTTTCCGCATCTTTGGCAAAAGATTTTTTTCATGGCTTCGAACCGCAAAGCAGCTCTTGGTTTCATTTTTCTTACACTTCTTATTGATGTAACCGGTTTGGGAATTATTATTCCCGTTTTACCTAAGCTTATTGAGGAACTCATTCACGCAAACATAAGCATGGCCTCACGTTATGCCGGATGGCTCACTTTTGCGTATGCCATAATGCAGTTTTTATTTTCTCCCGTACTTGGAAATCTCAGCGACAAATTTGGCCGGAGGCCTGTACTTTTATTTTCTTTATTTGGCTTTGGAGTAGATTATATTTTTCTATCTTTTGCACCAACTATCGGATGGCTTTTTGTTGGCCGTGTTATAGCAGGAATTACCGGAGCAAGCTTTACAACAGCAACCGCATATATTGCAGATATCAGTCCTCCGGAAGATAGGGCAAAAAACTTTGGTCTTGTAGGTGCTGCATTCGGATTGGGTTTTATTATTGGCCCTGTAATTGGCGGATTGCTTGGCCAATATGGTTCACGTGTCCCATTTCTTGCAGCAGCAGGACTAACATTCCTGAATTTTATTTATGGATTTTTTGTTATACCTGAATCTCTACCGTTTGAGAATAGACGCAAATTTGAATGGAAGAGAGCAAACCCGTTCGGTGCATTTAAGCATTTAAAAAAATATCCATCTGTGGCTGCACTTGCCGTTTCTTTCTTTTTAGTTTATATGGCCGCGCAGGCTGTTCAAAGCGTGTGGTCATTTTTTGGAATCGAGCGTTTTCAATGGAGTCCCAAAATAATTGGCATTTCTCTTGGTACGGTAGGCTTGCTGGTCGGCCTTGTTCAAGGTGTGCTTATAAGATATATTAATCCGAAGCTGGGCAATACAAAAAGTATTTATATTGGCTTCTGCATGTATGCGTTAGGGTTAGGATTGTTTGCATGTGCTACACAAGGCTGGATGATGTTTGTTTTTTTGATTCCCTATTGCCTTGGAGGTATTGCCGGGCCTGCCCTTCAATCAATTATTTCAGGCCATGTACCTGCAAATGAACAGGGAGAATTGCAAGGTGCCCTAACGAGTTTAATAAGTGCTACTTCTATTATAAGCCCGGTAATTATGACCAGCCTCTTTGCATACTTTACATCAAAACATACTTCAATATATTTTCCCGGCGCTCCTTTTTTGTTAGGTGCAGTCCTTATGGCTGCTGCGGGAATTGTTGCTTACAATGTATTGAGCAAAGAAAAAGAAGGAAAGGATTATGTGGTGAAAGCACCAGGATAAAACGCTTATTTCCAATTATCATTTACACTTTCCCGTTAGAATGAAAATATGAGTAATTCCATTTTTGCATAAATCTATAAAAATAGAATTGATAAACGTATCGTTGTTTATAATCTTTTATCTTCGAACAAATAATTGGGATAGGATTCAAAAACTACGGTGTTTTTATTTGTTTCAACGCGGCAGCAATTTCTTCTACTGGCCTTTGGCAGGTTTTGTTTTCACACACATATATCATCGTCTTTCCTTGAATTAATTTATTTTGAAGCAAAGGGATTGTCCCTTCATTATTGCCACCAAGAAAGATTGTATTGGGCAAATAATTTTTTTGCAATGCAGATAATTTTTTCTGCCAATCATTACCAACAATGGCAACTTCATACGGTGGCTTCACCTGCAAAGCCATTACCTGCGCCCAGTTGCTGTAATATCCTAAATTCTTTTTTACATCGTCCATTACATTTTTTACAAGCTGCGCAGATTGATCCTCATAATTTTTATTTTCAAAATACAATCCAAGCAATAATAAATTTTTTGCCATTTCACTATTCGAAGAAGGAATTACATTATCTGATACTTCCATTTTTCTTGCAATCAAATTGCTGTGCTGGTCGTCGGTATAAAAAAACATTCCTGATGATTTATCAAAAAAATGCTGCTCAACATATTGAGTTAAGCTATTGGCTTTTTGCAAATAATTTTCATTAAAGCTTACCTGGTAATAATTAATCAATGCGCTTATCATAAAAGCATAATCATCAAGGAAGGCAGGGATAGTCGCTTGTCCGTTTTTATAATTTCGGTATAGCCCGGAATCTTTTGTAACAATATTTTTTAATAGAAAATCAATATTTTTTTGTGCTAAATCCAAAAAATTTTTTTCTCCAAAAGTCTTGTACGCATCAATCAAACCCTTTGCCATCAAAGCATTCCATGAGGTTAAAATTTTATCATCAGTATGCGGGCGAATTCTCTTTTCTCTTTCTTTGAATACAATATTTTTTAAAGTATCAATTTTTTTAAGAAGTTCATCATGAGTAAGGTTGTATTTCTTTTCAATATTTTTATCGCCTATGTTTATGTCCGGAATATTTTTTTGTAGTTCCCAATTTCCTTTGGCTGTTATACCAAAATAATCAGAAAATATTTCAGCTTCACTTCCTAGAATCTTTTTAATTTCTTCTTCGCTCCATACATAAAATTTCCCTTCCTCACCTTCGCTGTCAGCATCAAGTGAAGAATAAAATCCTCGTTCTGCTGAAGTAAGTTCACGCTGTACAAATTCAATAGTTTCATACACTATTTTTTTATATAAAGGATTTTTATTTAACTGAAAAGCATGGCTGTACAGGCTTACAAGCTGCGCATTATCATACAGCATTTTTTCAAAATGAGGCGCATGCCATTTTGAATCAGTAGCATAGCGTGAAAACCCTCCACCAACCTGGTCATAAATTCCTGTATTCGCCATATTATCTAAAGTGGTTTCTACCGCTTTAAGGGCCTCCATATTTCCACTTAAATATTTGTATTGTAATAAATATTCCCAAATGGATGGCATAGGAAATTTCATCGCACCTTTTGTTCCGCCTTTTTCCATATCAATTCTCTGGGTGAATGTTGTAAACATTTCATTTAAAGTTTTGAGGTTAAACGAAATGGTATTATTATTCATTGGAACATTCTCAATATCGTTTATCCCTTTAGCAACATTCGCAGCCTGCTCTTCTAATTTTGATTTTTCATTTTTGTATAAATCTGCAAAATATTCCAGCAACTTTACCCATTTTTCTTTTGGGAAATAGGTGCCCGCAAAAAATGGCCTTCCATCGGGCATAGCTAATGCATTGAGCGGCCAGCCGCCACTTCCATTTATAAGATAAGCGGCATTCATATATACCTGGTCAACGTCGGGCCGTTCTTCCCTGTCCACTTTTATACATACAAAATTTTTATTCATGATATTGGCAACAACTGTATCCTCATAGCTTTCATGCTCCATAACATGGCACCAATGACAAGCAGCATAACCAATACTTATCAGCAACATTTTATTTTCTTTTTTTGCTTTGTTCAGCGCTTCATCGCCCCATGGATACCAGTTTACAGGGTTATGTGCATGCTGCAAAAGATAGGGACTTGTTTCATGAATGAGGGTATTTGTGTACATAAACTTTTCTTTTTCGGAAGTTGATTTTTTTTGACTGCACGAAGAAAAACTAAAAAAAAGAAAAGCAATTAATATAAACTGATTTTTATATTGCTCATTGTGTAGCATGTAATTGTAATAAAGTATATAAAGCTACAGATGATCTATTATATCTTTCACACTTGCCCGGTTCCTGTAATCCAAATCAAAATAGCGGTAAATAATATTTCCCTTTTTATCAATTATATAAACGGCAGGCACTGGCAGGTTAGCACCGTTATTTCCATTGGCTTGTGAAAAATCAATACCATATCCTTTGTATTTTTCAACAACTGCAGGATCTACAGCATATGCAACATCATACGCTTTCATTATTTTTAATCCATCATCACTAAGAATAGAATAGGTTGCTTTTGTTTTACCGATAGTTTTAGTAACATTGTCTGGCACTTCAGGTGTTACAGCCAGTACTATAGCGCCTTTGGAAGTAATTAAAGAAAGAGAATCTTCAATGCCTTTTAATTCTTTATTGCAGTAAGGACACCACTGTCCTCGGTAAAATATTAAGACAACTTTTCCGTTTTTTAATTCATCATTTAATGAAATAACTTTCCCGTTCTGATCTTTAGCGGAAAATTCAGGAGCTTTATCATTTACTTTTAATCCTGAAGGATTTGTTTGCGCATTACATAAAAAAATACAAATTGCCAGGATTAATGTTAATACTAATTTTTTCATTTTATTTTTTTAAAGGTAATTGATACAACACAAATCAAATTATTTTAAAGGTTGCCAGTTAATAATAAACGTATAATTAACATAAATGGCTGAGAAGATTTTTTTACTCATAAATTAGCAATTGATGTCAACACAAATATTTACGAATATCAGTTTGCTTGCAAATACAAGAGAGCAAAGCCGTTTGCTGCATGGGAATGAACTTGCAAATTTACCATCTATTAAAAATGCCTATATCATTGTTGATGATGGAATTATTGCAGAATTTGGATCAATGGAGAATTTTAAGCATCCCGTTTCCAAAATAAATAATGTTGAAGAAGGTTGTATGATTTTACCTTGCTGGTGTGATAGCCATACGCATCTTGTATTTGCAGGAAGCAGGGAAAATGAATTCATTTATAAAATTAAGGGATTAAGCTATGCAGAAATTGCTGCAAAAGGTGGCGGCATATTGAACTCTGCAAAAATACTTAATGAAACTTCTGAAGATGATCTTTTCAATGCGGCATGGAAAAAATTAAATGAAGTTAGTAAACTCGGAACCGGCGCAATTGAAATTAAAAGCGGCTATGGATTAACCTTAGAAGCCGAATTAAAAATGCTTCGGGTTATAAAAAAGCTGAAAGAAAAAAGCGCCGTAAAAATAAAATCTACATTCCTGGGAGCACATACATTTCCTGTTGAATATAAAAACGATCATGAAAAATACATCAGCATTATTATAAATGAAATGCTTCCTGTAATTGCGAAAGAAAATCTCGCAGATTATATTGATGTGTTTTGCGAAAAAGGTTTTTTTTCTCCTGAAGAAATGAAGCGGATTTGTATTGCAGGAAAGCAACATGGATTAAAACCAAAGCTGCATGTAAACCAGTTGAACAGTATAGGAGGTATAGAAACGGGAATAGAACTTAATGCAGTTTCGCTCGATCATCTTGAAACGTTAACAGCAGAAGAAATAAAAATGCTTGGAAAATATAAAGGCTGTTCAACACTTTTACCTTCGGCAGCATTTTTTCTACGAATGCCCTTACAGCCAGCCCGAAGCCTGATTGGTGCTGGCGCTGCAATAACACTTGCATCGGATTATAACCCTGGTTCCTCACCATCTGGAAATATGAATTTTGTAATTTCACTTAGCTGTATACAAATGAAAATGCTGCCCGAAGAAGCCATCAATGCTGCAACATTGAATGGCGCTTGCGCAATGGAAATTGAAAAAGATTATGGAAGTATTACTGTTGGTAAAAAAGCAAATTTAATTTTTACTAAATCAATTCCTTCTCTTTGGTATCTTCCTTATTCATTTGGAAATAATTTAATTGATAAGGTGATGATTAATGGAGAGTTTATTTAATTTACAAGCATAAACAAATTTTTCATTCTAATTAAAGAGAATGCCTTCACATTTTAAGCCTTACAACAAAACAGATATTCTTTCGCTTACCCATCTCCGTAAGTATGAAACAAAATTGGGTGAATGTGTGCTTTGCGGTACAGGCAACCTCTCAATCGAAGAAAGTATTTCACAAACAAAGGCCATGTATATTGTTATTGGAGTACCCGAAGATATTGGTGTTAAAGCAAATCTTGGAAATGGGGGTGCTGATTCCTGCTGGTTTTCTTTTCTTGATTCTTTTATAAATCTTCAAAGCAATGATTTTTTTAGCGGCGAGAGCATTTTTATTGCCGGTCATTTTGATTTTACTGATGTAAGAAATCTAATCAATACCAATGCCGCAACCGATGACGAAAAACTCGAAGCCTATCGCCATGCAGTAAATATGGTTGATGCAGAGGTTGAAGAATTGGTAAAGCTCGTAACACAATTCAAAAAAATTCCTGTTATAATTGGTGGCGGTCATAACAATGCTTATCCTGCCATTAAAGGCGCTGCCAAAGGGCTTTTTAAAGCAGAAGTTTTACCACTTGCTCAAATAAATTGCATCAATCTTGATGCACATGCCGACTACAGGCCTTTGGAAGGAAGGCACAGCGGTAATGCATTTCGCTATGCTGATGAAGATGGTTATCTAAATAAATATTGCATTGTCGGGCTGCATGAAAATTATCTTCAGCAAAATGTGTGGATTGATATTGTGAACAATCCTTTTATTGATTGCATCACTTATGAAGATATTTTCATTCATGAGAAAAGAAATTTTATACAAGCCGTTGCACATGCCACAGGCTTTACTGAAGATAACTATACCGGCATTGAACTTGATCTTGATTCCATAGAAAATGTTTTAAGCAGCGCCTCTTCACCTTGCGGAATAACAACACTTCATGCCAGGCAATACATGAGCTTTGTGGCAACAGATGCGAAGGTTGCATACGTTCATATATGTGAAGGAGCAACGGCTCTTGAAAATGGAGAAACTAATTCTTCAACAGGAAAACTCATCAGTTATTTAGTTAGTGATTTTGTAAAAGCTCATTCAAGAATTTAAAGAAAAATCTTTTGCATACAAATACTGATCTAAAAGCCGTTGCTTTTACAACGGCTTTTAAAAATATAAAAGTACTTTTTTATTGCGGGCTTAAATATTGCGCATAAGCATATCCTTCAACGCCACCATCAGTTTTTATCAACCACCACTGATCATTAGTTTTACTTTGAAGAGTAACTATTTCATTATGCGCAGCCTTTCCTACAATGGGCTGGTCGGTACCAGGCCCTTTGCGAATATTAAGATTAGTGCTATCGGTAGTTACTTTAGCTTTTGAACCTGCAGAAGCAGCAACATTTACATTCATAACGACATCGCCTGCTCGAAAATCAGGATCTATTTTTCCGTAAATTTCCCAAAGCTTATCTTTTGTGGCGCCATCAGGTGCATCGCCATCAATATGTAAAACATTATCCTGTTCGCTAACTTGTAAATTGCTTACTCCGGAAGCATTAGCGACATCAATAAGTTGTTTGTATTTATCTTGTAATGCTGACATAATTGTATTATTTAATGGTTAATTGATTGTTGATTTTTTTAGGCTTTAAACTATTGAGCGACTGCATTAATCTTTGCAGGTCTGCACGTTTAATATTTCCTGTAAGGGTTATCTCACCATTATTAACTGCAGCCGTTACACCAGGGAAATCTTTTGTAGCATCAGTAACACCCTGAGTCAATGCAGCATCAGGGCTAACAGTAGGAACAACAGGTGCAACAACAGGAGGTGTAACGGTACAATTGTTCACCACAGATTTTACGCCTTTTACATCTTTGGCTGTAGTTTCAGCTTCACCTTTAGCAGCATCATCTTTTACTTCACCGGTTAAAGTTGCTACCCCGTCTGTTACTGAAGCAGTTGCTCCGGCTAACTCAGGAACTGTTGCAAATTTTTCTGTAATTTTTGCCTGAACATCGGAGTCTTTTGGCTTACAGCTAAAGAACAATGTAGATGCCGAAATAAAAACGGCAAAGAAAATTTTAGTGAGTCTCATGTTTTAATGATTTTAGGTTAAAAAATAAACGAATGTATTACAAAAAGATAACCTCAAAAAATGAAATAATCTTAAAGACATGCAAGTCTTCCTCCATCAACGGGTAAATTAATTCCGCTGATGTAAGAAGCTGCCGGCGAACAAAGGAAAGCAACTACCGCACCAAACTCTTCAGGCGTGCCTATTCTTCTTAAAGGAATTTCTAATAAAAATGTTGATTCAACTTCTTCTTCACTTTTTTTGGATGCGGCAACTTTAGTTTTAACGATAGAATCATATCGGGCTGTTCTTGTATATCCGGGCAAAACATTATTTACAGTAATTCCAAATTCTCCTAATTCATTTGCTAAAGTTTTAGACCAGCTTGCTACAGCGCCACGAATAGTATTAGAAACAGCAAGCCCCGGAATAGGCTGCTTTACTGAAGTTGAGATGATGTTTACAATGCGCCCGTAACCATTTTCTTTCATAAAAGGCAATACTGCCAGTGCCAAAATATGATTACAGATCAAGTGAGTGTTGAATGCCTGTAAAAATTCTTCCAACGTTGCATGAACAGCATTTCCGCCTTTAGGGCCACCTGTATTATTTATTAAAATATTTACTGAATTATTTTTGGATAAATAATTTGTTATTGCATTCTTAACTAATTCCGGAGTTTGAAAATCGGCAACAATATATTGATGCTTTTGTCCTTTTGAAGTATCTAATTTTGTTATAGCTGCCTGTAGCTTTTCTTCATTACGTGCCATCAATGTTATGTCTGTTCCCAATAAAGCAAGTTCAATGGCGGTTGCAAAACCAAGCCCTTGTGTACTTCCGCAAACGATGGCTTTTTTTCCTGTTAGGTCAAGATTCATTTTTGAAAATTTAAACTAAAGCTATCGAAAATTTGAATGTTACATTTCCGGGGAAAAAAGCAAAAATGGGCAAAAAAAAATGTCTTTAAAAGACAATTTTTTTTAATAGAAAAATGGAACCTTTATTTTTTCATGTCCTTATTCATTTTCCCTGTTTTGTCCATATCTCCTTTTTTATCTTTATCATGCTTCATTGCATGTTTATGATGTTTGTGATGCTTATGGTGTTTTTTCATGCCATCTTGCGCAAAAGATGACGCCCCAATTAATAAAGTAATTGCTGAAAGAAGAAATATTTTTTTCATTGTAAATAATTTTAGATTTTAAATCTAATGGATTATGAAATGAGAAGGATGTTAAAAATTATTTTATCAATTAATTTGACAGAAACAAGACAGTAGTAATGCCACGAATTTGATTCACTAATTACACGAATTAAAATAGCTTTGTCAATTTGTGCAATTCGACCTGATAATTATTAGAATTCGCATAATAAGTAATAATTTATTCACACCTGTTTAAAACATTCAAAAAAATAAATTTCCTGTTTAAGTATATTTGGCGCAAATGCACACCGTAAGGGAATTTCACTCTTCGGAATGATAAAAAATATTTCCTGTAATAAAATATAAATAAACCGCAGGAAAAAGTGTAAAAAAATTCTTTCTTTGCCCCAAAAAAGATAAAAATAATGGTTGATAAAAACTTATTTGATTATAATGAAGATTCTATAAAAAGTCTTGACTGGAAAGAGCATATACGCCTGAGGCCCGGAATGTATATTGGAAAGCTCGGCGATGGAAGCAGCCCTGATGATGGTATTTATGTACTGCTGAAAGAAGTGATGGATAATTGCATTGATGAGCATACTATGGGCTATGGTAAAAATGTGGATATAGAAATAAAAGACAAAACGGTAAACGTTCGTGATTATGGAAGAGGCATTCCTCTTGGCAAAGTAGTAGATGTGGTAAGCAAAATAAATACGGGTGCAAAATATGATAGCAAAGCATTTCAGAAAAGTGTAGGCCTTAATGGTGTAGGCACTAAAGCAGTAAATGCATTAAGCAGTTATTTTAGAGTGACTGCATATCGCGATGGAAAACAAAAATCAGCAGATTTTGAAAAAGGATTTTTGATAAAAGAATATAAGGAAGAAAAAACCACAGGCCAAAACGGTACAGAAGTTACTTTCATTCCGGATGAAAAAATATTTAAAAATTATCATTACCTACAGGAATTTCTTGACAACCAGTTTTGGAATTATTGTTTTTTAAATGCAGGGCTTGTAATTAATTGTAACGGTAAAAGATATATAAGTAAAAATGGCTTATTGGATCTTATGCAACGCAAAACAAATGAAGACGAAATCCGGTATCCCATTATTCATTTAAAAGAAGAAGATATTGAAGTGGCTCTCACACACAATAATCAGTATGGTGAAGAATATTACAGTTTTGTAAATGGCCAGTTTACAACACAAGGCGGTACTCACCTTGCAGGCTTCAGGGAAGGCTATGTAAAAACCATCCGCGATTTTTATAAAAAAGATTATGATTCGTCAGACATACGGGGAAGCATAGCCGCAGCAATAAGTGTGCGTGTGCAGGAGCCGGTTTTTGAAAGCCAGACAAAAACAAAACTCGGTTCACAAATCATGTATGAAAAAGGGCCAGGGGTAAAAAACTTTATTAGCGATTTTTTGGGTAGAGAGCTTAATAATTTTCTCCATAAAAATCCTGCAACTGCAGATGCAATAAAAAAAAGAATAGAACAAAATGAGCACGAAAGAAAAGAGTTGGCCGGTATAAAAAAACTCGCTAATGAAAGAGCAAAAAAAGCAAACCTCCATAATAAAAAATTGCGTGATTGTCGATTCCATTTTAATGATGCAGCAGAAGGGAAAAATAAAGATGAGATAAATGCGAAGAGATTAGAAACTACCATTTTCATTACAGAAGGTGACAGCGCAAGTGGTTCCATTACAAAGTCACGAAACGTAGAGACACAGGCAGTCTTCAGCCTTCGGGGAAAACCGTTAAACTGTTTTGGCCTTACAAAAAAAGTTGTGTATGAAAATGAAGAATTCAATCTTTTGCAACATGCATTAAACATTGAAGAGGGATATGAAGACCTTCGTTATAATAATATTGTATTTGCAACAGATGCTGATGTAGATGGCATGCACATCCGCCTTTTATTGATGACATTTTTCCTGCAATTTTTTCCTGATCTTGTAAAGAACGGGCATGTGTATATTTTAGAAACTCCATTGTTTCGTGTACGCGATAAAAAAGAAACGATTTATTGTTATGATGAAAACGAAAAACAAAAAGCTATTTCAAAACTTGGTAACAAGCCCGAGATAACCCGCTTTAAAGGATTAGGAGAAATTTCACCGGAAGAGTTTGGAAAATTTATTGGAGATGCTATAAAATTGCAACCTGTGATGCTTTTACCGGAAGTGCATATTCAACAATTGCTGGAATATTATATGGGAAAAAATTCTCCATCAAGACAAGATTTTATTATTGATAATTTAAAAGTCGAATTGGATTTGGCAGAAGCTAACTAAGAATTTAGGATTTAGAAAATTTAAAATAGAATAATGATTCACATAGTTTTTCAAGAGAGCGATATTGATACTTTAAAAAAAGCAATTGTATTAGATAAAATATTGCAGGGTGAAGTTATTCAAATTAAAGATGATTTTGCAGTAGGACCATTATTAAATATTTTTTTGGAGGAGGGTATTCAAACACGTAAACAATGGTGGAGAGAGGTTTTGACAGGTGGCGATTATGATGGTAAGGTTGATAGTGGTGAGGTTGATGATACACAAACAGTTTCTGAATTAATTGAAAATTTGAATAACAATCCAGATGAAATTATTTGGATTTGGGCTGCGCAAAACCAGCATGATGTTTCAGGTTATTATTGGCTCGTTAGTCAATTAAAAGATTACCAGGGAAGAATTTTTATTTTATATCTGAACAATCTTCCTTTCATAAATGAAAAAGGCCATATTTTTTATCCAACAAATATTTTTGAAATTCAACCAAAGGAATTCATAAAAGCAAAAAAATTAGCAAGGCCTGTAACATTAAGCGAATTTGAAGCTGACCCTGATGAATGGATAAAATTATGTAATGAAAATAAAGGAGTGAGAACACTGGAAGGCAGCAAAAAATTAATACAGCATGATTATGAGTATTATGACGATGGATTATTAAAATTAATTACACCTGACTGGCAGAAAGTAAATAAATTATTCCATGTATATTTTTCAAAAACAAAGAATACTACCGGTGATGCGTACCTGCTGTGGCGATTAAAAAAATTAATTAAGTCCGGAAAAATTGATGCACAGGGAGAAATAAAAAATATGAAAGATTTCGAAGTGAAATCAAATGCAAATATTCAATAAGCAAATATTCAACATTCAATATTCAAATGAACAACACTCAAGTATAATAACATAAGTATGTTAGAAAAAATATTTGATTTGGAAGACAGGCTTGTTGAATTCTCCTGCAGAATTTTAATTGAAGTTGCAGAATCATTACCCAATACCAGGGCAGGAAATTATATTGCAGGTCAATTAATACGATGCAGGATTAGCGCCTCCTTTATTATATGGAGAAGCGCAAAGCGCTGAGTCAGGAATGGATTTTGTTCATAAAATGAAAATTGTTTTAAATTATTGGTAAATCCGAAATGATAAAACCAGTTGAAAGATTAAAAAATATCAAATCTGTAAATGAGCAATTAATTTTTATAATTGCTAAAAGTATAGATACTGGTAAGAAAAATTTAGAGGCAAGTAAAAAATAACTGTCAGCATTTAAACTTGAATATTGAGTGTTGATTATTGCATGTTGAATATTTTTTTAATAATTCTCTTAGATGTCAAAAAGTATTAAAGAAGATTACGCTCACAGTGATTCCGGAATTTCCGGTCAATACAAAACATGGTTTTTGGATTATGCAAGCTATGTAATTCTTGAGCGGGCAGTTCCTGCTGTTGAAGATGGACTTAAACCTGTGCAGCGCCGCATTCTTCATGCAATGAAAGAAATGGATGATGGCCGCTTTAATAAAGTTGCCAACATCATTGGGCAGAGTATGCAATACCATCCGCATGGAGATGCCAGCATTGGCGATGCAATTGTAAATCTTGGACAAAAAGAGTTATTGATAGAAACACAGGGCAACTGGGGCGATGTACGTACGGGTGATGATGCAGCAGCGCCGCGTTATATTGAAGCACGCCCAAGTAAGTTTGCACTGGAGGTAGCTTTTAATAATAAAACTACCAACTGGCAGTTGAGTTATGATGGCAGAAAAAATGAACCGGTTACACTTCCAATGAAATTTCCTTTGCTGCTTGCACAAGGCGCAGAAGGAATAGCAGTAGGGCTTGCAACAAAAATACTTCCGCATAATTTTTGTGAA
The DNA here is from genome assembly GCA_038244655.1 of Chitinophagales bacterium. Classification (GTDB taxonomy): domain Bacteria; phylum Bacteroidota; class Bacteroidia; order Chitinophagales; family Chitinophagaceae; genus Ginsengibacter. The sequence continues at coordinate 24,294 of JBBRTG010000007.1, read as the reverse complement.
TTAATTGACGCTTCCATAAAATATTATAAAGGAAAAAAATTTGAACTCTTCCCTGATTTTGCCACAGGCGGAACAATTGATATTACGAATTACAATGATGGCATACGCGGCGGCAAAGTAAGAGTGCGTGCAAGGATTGAAGAGCTTGATAAAAAAACCCTTATTATAAAAGATGTTCCTTATGGTACTACCACCACGCAGTTAATTGACAGCATTATTAAAGCCAATGACAATGGTAAAATAAAAATAAAAAAAGTAACTGATAATACAGCAGCAGAAGTGGAAATCAGCATTGACCTTGCACCTGGAATTTCGCCTGATATTACCATTGATGCATTGTATGCTTTCACAGATTGCGAAATTTCAATTTCGCCCAATGCATGTGTTATCAGTCAGCAAAAGCCTCAATTTCCGGGAGTAGGAGAGTTGCTAAGAATTTCTGCAGACAATACGAAGGAGCTTCTGAAAAAAGAACTTGAAATAAGATTAAAAGAACTTAAGGAAAAATGGCATTATACTTCTTTGGAGAAAATATTTTTTGAAGAAAAAATTTATAAGGAGCTTGAAAAAAAACATGAAACATGGGAGAAAGTAATTACTGCAATAGATAAGGCTTTTTTACCTTTTAAAAAACAATTGAAAAGGGAGATTACAAGAGAGGATATTCTTAAACTAACGGAAAAGCCTGTACGCAGAATTTATAAGCTGGATATTGATGAACTTAATGACCAGATAAAAGCATTGGAAGGTGAAATAAAACAGGTAAATCATCACCTTCAAAACCTGACTGAATATGCAATTGCTTATTATGAAGATTTATTAAAAAAATATGGAAAGAGCCGTGAAAGAAAAACAGAAATAAAATTATTTGATACCATACAGGCTAAATCTGTTGCCATTGCTAATACAAAAATTTATGTAAACAGGGTAGAAGGATTTATTGGCACCGGGCTTAAAAAAGATGAATTTGTTGATGATTGCAGTGACCTTGATGATATCATTGCATTTACAAAGACAGGTAAAATGAAAGTAGTAAGAGTTGCTGATAAAGTATTCATCGGCAAAGACATTATTCATGTAGCAGTTTTCAAAAAGAATGATGAGCGCACGACCTACAACATGATTTATGCTGAAGGAAAAAAAGGGATCAGCTATGCAAAACGTTTTAATGTAACGGGTGTTACCCGTGATAAAGAATATGATCTTACTAAAGGAGAAGAAAAAAGCAAGGTGCATTATTTTTCGGTTAATCCTAACGGTGAGGCAGAAACGCTTCGCATTATTCTTACTCCTGGTTGCAAAGCGAGAAACAAAGAGCTTGATTTTACATTTGAAACACTTGATATACGAAGTCGTGGCAGCGTTGGCAACCAGGTTACAAAGTATCCCATAAAAACTGTAAGGCTTCTTGAGAAAGGAAAGTCAACACTTGATAAACGCAAGCTTTGGTTTGATGAAACTTTTGGCAGGCTCAATATTGAAGAGAAAGGAATATTCATCGGCAATTTTGATGGCGATGATAAGATTCTTGTAATTTATAAAGATGGCAATTATGAAATAACAGGGCAGGAGATAACCCAGCGTTTTGATGCGGACAATATAGAGTTGATAGAAAAATTTGATCCTGAAAAAATTATTACCGCAGTATATCTTGATAATGAAAAATTGCAGTACAATGTAAAACGGTTTAAAATTGAAACCAATACACTTAACACCAAATTTTTTTTTATAAAAGAAGGAAGGGATAATAAGTTGCTAAGGGCCACAACTACCTCTTGGCCTTTACTTGAAATGCAAAGCGGCCGCGGCTCTCAGATTCGTAAAGCAAAAATCAAATTGAATAAAGTTGTTGATGTTATGGGCTGGCGTGCTATCGGAAATAAGCTCACCGACTATTCAAAGAATGATCAAATGAACTGGGTTCAAAACGAGAATGTATCCAGGCAGAAAGAATTGTTTGAAGAATAAACATTGAGTGCAGGGTGAATTTGTTTTATAGAAAGAAATAATTATTAACTTCCTTTTGAAGATTGAAATTTTAATTTTATCTTGGAGAATCATTCTTTAATAATGATGTTTTCAATTAAAGAATTAATCCCCTTCCCTTTTAAATTTTCCTTTTAAAACTCCTTATTGATTGCGTTAACCTGCAATCTTTGAAACCTGTATTCATTATTCATTTCATTCATTAATAAGGAATTTATATGAGGAAATTATTTAGATTGAGAATATTATTGGTTAGTATTCTTGTATTCAATGGCATAGTTTCTATTGCAGTTCCTAACTTTTATCGTTCATTAAAATCAGGAGATTGGTCAACACCCGGAACATGGGAATCATCTGCTGATAATATTTCCTGGATTCCTGCAGCAGCAGCACCTTCAAGTGCTGATAATGCTATCACTATAAGAAACGGCCATACAATTAGTGTTTCAAATTCAGTTTCATTAGACGAAACAACCATAGCCGGTAATTTACAAGTGCTTACAGGTGGAGTGCTTAATATAAATAATGGATTAGGAAATGATGTTGATATACAAAATAATGGAGTGTTACAAATATTAAGCACAAGTGCTTATGCAGCTACAATAATACAGGGAACATCAGTTATAAATATTTCAACTGGTGGAAGAATAAGTATAGGAAGCGGCTCAGGCGCTGTAGGTGCCGGTTATGAAGCATTTGCTACATCTGCAAATATTTGGAATGATGCTTCTGTATTTGAATGGAATACACCAACGGATTTTGTATTTAGTGGAAACATCATTTATTTTCCAAATGCAGCTACTACTATTATTCCAAAATTTATAATAACAAATGTAACAGGCCCTATTGGAGGTTCCGGCATTGGTACAGTAAATGGTTTATTAACGTCCAATAAATCTTTCACTTTTAGCGGGAACGGAACCAAAAATTTCAGAAATGGAATTTCCGGAAATAGCACCCTCACATTTAACAACATTACAGGGACTTATAATATTACATCCGCAACCTCTGAAATTAGTGGAAGTCTTACATTAATCTTGAATAAAGATATACGTTTAAATTTTGGCACAACTGTTACTTCCGGTTCAACAATAATTATATCAAATACTGGAACACAAGGATTTCACAGGCAAGCAGGAGATTTTGTGATTGCAGCAAATGCAAGATTAGAAATGGGAAGCACTGCAACCATAACAAATTCTGCTTTTGGAAATACTATTGTAAATGGAATATTTGTTACGGCTAATACCGGAGGCTTTACTGGCGTAGGTTCTACCATTCCTTCAGGTTCAGTAATATTAAACACAGGCAGTACAATTGAATATAATGCCTTGGGTGATCAGGTTATAACATCAAGATCGGATTACCAAAACATCACTTTCTCTGGCAGTGGAATTAAAACACCTTCGAATTCCTTTACTCCAACAGGCACGGTCTATATTACAGGCTCTCCTATATTGGATGCTTCTAATCATAACATTGTTACAACCTCTCCAAATACAACAAACCTAAAAATGGATGGAGGCAGATTTATATTAGGTACAATCAGTACACAGCCTGGCATGGAAGGTATCTATAATCTCACTGGAGGAGTAGTACAATTTAACAATAGCAAGCTTACAGCACAAACCATTCGCAGCGGAAAAGATTTTTATAATATTGAAGTTACTGGTAATAATGTTGGGAATTCCAATAGCAATCTGCTTCTTGCGAGTGGCGGTTCTTTGACTGTAAAAAACGATGGAATTTTTACGATTAATGATAATAGTATTCATGGCGCTATCGGTACTCAAACAGTTACCATTGAAAATGGAGGGACTTTTCGTTGTGGAAATAATGAAGGTTTTAATGGCTTTGCTTCCACTTTTACAAATTTTTCTTCTATACATCAAAATATTGAAAATATTCTTTTGAATACCGGAAGTACTGTAGAATATATGAGAAACGGGGATCAGCCAATTACCAATGCAAATAGACTTGTATATAGTAACCTTCTTATTTCGGGTAGTGGCAATAAAACCGCGCCTGCCGGCATTCTTACCATAGGTGGTAACTTAACTAAATCAGGAACCGGCACATTTGTTCATAATAGTGGAAGCGTTTTATTCGACGGCGGTACAACAGCCCAGAACTATACCGCTAATTCAGAAATATTATTTAATAATCTTGCCAATAATAATCTGAATACTGTTATAGGTTTATCGGTAATTAATAATTTGGCAATAGCAGGGCAACTAACCTTAAATGCTAATTCAAAAATTACGCTTGCATCAGGCAATGTTACATTGAAATCATCTGCTGCAGCAACTGCTAACGTTGCTGAGATTCCTTCAGGTGCATCCATATCTTATGGCGCCGGATTATTTGTTGTTGAACGCTATATTCCTGGCCTTCGTGCATGGCGGTTTTTATCGGTTCCAGTTAATTCATTACAAACCATTCACGAGGCATGGCAGGAAAATCAATTACCAAATAATACATCTCTTACAGGTTTAGGAATACAAATTACAAGCAACCGATCTACATGGTCTGCAGATGGTTTTGATTTGTTTTCTCCAGGAGGCCCTTCTATGAAAACGTATGATCCTGCAACTAATTTGTATGTCGGAATTACTACAACTCTTACCCCATTTTCGTCTAACCTTGGTGGTTATATGACCTTTATAAGAGGCGACAGAACGGCTAACACAGTCAATTCAGCACCCACTCAAACCGTTCTTCGTACAACAGGGAAATTGATTACCGGTACACAATCATCTATAACAATACCTGCAAATAAATTTATGCCGATCAGTAATCCTTATGCTTCCAGATTACAGTTGAGCAAGCTTAATAAATCTGCACAGTTTTTCTTTTATGTATGGGATCCAAAACTTGGCACCAGCAACAGCTATGGCTTTGGCGCTTTTCAAGCCCTATCGTGGAACCCTGGTAACAATAATTACGATGTTGTACCTGGTGGTGGCAGCTATGGCTTCAGCACTGACTATATTGAAAGCGGTCAGGCATTTTTTGCTTCTTTTGCACTTGGCGGTAATCTTACTATAGAGGAAAACGCAAAAGCAGGTGGAAGCTCTTTGGTTTTTACTCCAAACCAAATTCCAATTTTAGCGCCACAGTTACGCATTAATTTATATGGCATCAACAGTAATGGAAAAGCTTTTCTTACTGATGGTATATTGAATAGTTTTGCTGATGATTATAGCAATGATGTTGATGAAATGGATGCAGTAAAAATGCGCAACTCTGCAGAAAATCTTGCTATTAAAACAGGGGGTAAATTATTAGTCATAGAGCGAAGGCATACTATTACTCAAAACGATACCATCTTTTTAAACCTTACAGGAGCAAGGCTTCAAACTTACCGTTTAGAATTTATTGCCAACGACATAAATAATGAAGGCATTGTGGGACTTTTAGAAGATAATTATTTACTTGCAAGAACACCACTCAATCTTAGCGGAACAACCCTGGTTAATTTTACCATTAATAATGATCCAGGCTCATTTGCGTCTAACCGTTTCCGTATAGTTTTTACTCCGCTTGCAATATTACCTGTTACCACTACTAACGTTAAAGCATACATGCAAAATGTAAATATAGCCGTGGAATGGAATGTTGACAATGAAAATGGCATACAGCAATATGAAATTGAAAAATCTTCGGATGTAAGTCATTTTATAAAAGCCGGTACAATAAAAGCTAAAAATATAAAGGCAGGTAATTATTCCTGGCTCGATGTACATCCTGCAGCAGGCTATAATTATTATCGCATCCGCATAATAAATATTGATGAAAAGTTTCAATATACCAGTGTAGTAAAAGTCTTCATGGATAGTCGCAAACCGGCAATCGCTATTTATCCAAACCCGGTAATTAATGGAATCATCAATCTGCAGCTTATTAACCAGTCGTCAGGAGAGTATAACATCCGGTTGCTTAATAAAACGGGACAGGTAATCGTTGCCAAACAAATAAACCACGCTATAGGCAGCAGTGTAGAAACTATTATTCCGGACAATCTTACCCATGGCATATATCAGCTTGAAGTTACCAAACCGGATGGAAATAAAAAGAATCTTAATGTAATGTATTAGCGGTCGGTACGCCTTAGCGTCATTAAAAAGTTCATTCAAATAAGTGTATTACGGAAGGCGGAACAATTGGAAAGAGCCTGTCGGCAAGCCATACCTTCCACGATATAATTTTGCTGCAAGCCAGAAAAAACAAATAAGGCTTGTTACTATTATTTTTTTTGAAGAGACAGATAAGTTTGAGAAAGGCATAAAGGAATAAGTTATTCATTTTTGATTATAGCACCTACTGGTTTATTTTTTATTCATTCAACTTTTTTTTGATTTAGGGAAAACATTTTATGTATATCGTTGGTGGAAGAAACACCAACGATGGCGTAAAATTTGAAATAAAGAAAAAATCTTGCGAGGGGGAAATGTATGAAAAAACTTGTTGGTGAAAAATACCAACAAGGGCGGGAAGAATGCGATGTTGGCTGCTGCTTATTTGAATATTTGTGAATCAAAAATGTTTCTAATTTCGAAATCTTTAAATTTAAATCGTTCGAAATTTAATTGATTTATAAATTTTGATTTAAATTCCTGTAAAAGATTATTGTAATTGTCATAATATTTTATCTCTTTCAAATAGTTTGATTGAAATTGCCCTCTGCCAATTGACTCTCGCCTTTTAAGGCAATTAATACACACATAATGTTTATTTGAAACAGGTATAAATGAAATATGAAAATCATTATTTGAGATGTATGTCTTGCAGAACTTGCATTTTCCGCATTCTGACCCGTCCTGAAAAAAGTTGACAGTTTTAAATAATAACCCATACTGGCGCAGATATGCAGCAAAGGGGGTAAAGTGGCGATAGCGTATCTGTGCCAATGAACAATGATTGCTAAATTAAAAAGTTTGACACTTTATTGTATAATGTACTTTCAAAGCACAGATACGCAGCCGCACAAAGCCAGACTGCATATCTGCGCTATTATGGGGATACTTATGATAAAATTGTTTTTGATGATGTGCGGAATAATGTAATACTAACGGCTATATTAGCTTACATGGCCAGTGAAGATCCGGCTACAACCTCACGTGTGAAATCTATTTTACCTATGAATACTAAAACCGGGGAATTTGGCAAATGGCCTGAACAAAAATCTCCTATAAGAAGGGGTGGGTTAGATTGATTGAAATAAGAAATTAAAAATTAAGAATTAAGAATGAAAAGCAAATACAGGCTTAGCGCCATACTGGCGCAGATATGCAGCAAAGGGGGTAAAGTGGCGATAGCGTATCTGTGCCAATGAACAATGATTGCTAAATTAAAAAGTTTGGCACTTTATTGTATAATGTACTTTCAAAGCACAGATACGCAGCCGCACAAAGCCAGACTGCATATCTGCGCTAGTATGGGCAATTATAGAAATATTCGAATTATGAAAAAAGGAATATTCAAAACTACATTGATTTTGAATTCAATAATGAAAATATTAACTAAATTTAAATGGAATTCAAGTGGATGATTGCGTTAATTAACTAACAACGTCGGTTATAGTAGGCCTTGCTAAGAATAAAAATTTTTCTGTTAATAAAAGTTAAAGATTATGCTCCTAAATCTAATAGATAGAATAATAAAAAAAGCATCCATATTTCTATCAATATTAATAGTGCCATTGATTGGGTTCTCACAAACCTCGGCAAATGTCATCGATGCTTTTACTTTTAAACTGGTTGATTCCACTCAGGATACTAAAGCCAATTTATATACAAGAGCCAGACAATTTATTGCTTTAGAATTCAGCAGCGCTAAAGAAGTTATTCAGATGGACGATAAAGAATCCGGTAAAATTATTGGCAAGGGGATTTTCCTTACAACTCAAAAGCTTGCGCTGGGCATTCCAAAACAAAGTATTGTCCGGTTCACAGTTACCATTGATGTAAAGGATAATAAATACCGTTGCATCATAAACGATGTTTACCATGATGGTTTTTCAGAAGATCCTGATGGAGCGATCGGAGGAGATCTGTACAAGGAAAAACCTGATCATGGCTTATATAAAAAATGGTGGGGACGACTGAAAACAGATGTTAGCAAAGAAGCAAACGATTTTCTTATAAGATTTGATAAAGCAATGAGGGAAAAAAATGCAAGCGATAATTTCTAATTATCATCATAATTACTGTCCCAGCAGGGGAAAACATTTTATGTATATCGTTGGTGGAAGAAAAACCAACGATGGCGTAAATATCAGTAGTTTGCATTTTTAATTTTTTGTTAGATGATTATTACAGTTCAAATTTCATTGGTTTGTATTCATAGTTTTCACATTCCCAAATCCATTGAACACATTGTCTATTCAAAGCCAAGTTGTTTACTGGGTCTGAAATTAAAGCAATTTCAAATAAATTTTCGGTCTGCCTAACAACTGCTATATAAAATGATTTTTGTTTTTCTTGTGCAACTGCAATTTCATTATTTGTTAATTTAAATTTTTGTCCTGGTAATGTTATTGATTTAACCTCAATCTGAATTTCATTGCCGTTTGGGTCATTACCGCTAAGGTCGTAACCAATATTTTGCTTGCTTACATCTTCTAATTTAAACCCATTTAAATTCAAAATTTCTAAAGTTTGCTCTTCGGCGGTACGCCAACGCTTTATACCTGTTTTAAGTATTTCTTTTAAGGGTTCTTTGGATTTATTGAACCAGTTAAATGTCTGTTCAGGCTTTGATTTTAATTCAGAAATTTGTGCTTCAGTAGTTTCCTTTTGAAACTGATCTTCGATTTTTATATTAGGAGAATATTTTTTCAATACTTGTTTAATATCAAATTCAGTCAAGCCATTTTCAAGTAAAAGTGATATGAATGATTCATCCAAAAGGAAGGAATTATCGTTTATTTCTTTCAATGAATTTCTTTGGCCATTACAGTGAAGAATTTTTAAATCAAGAAATTCAGATTCATTCTTTCCATTGTTCGTTAATATTGATTTGAAGATATATTTTGTTAGCTGAACGCAGCCTAAAAATGATAGTTCTGTGTTATTAATATTCTTTTTAAAATCATTGAAATTAGTTTCAGATGCGCCCAAATATTTTGCAAATAAATTAAACCCTTCAAGTTCATAAAAGTGATGACTTATGCTATTTGAGGTTAGCAAAGAAAAATCTTTAGTATTTAACCAATCAGGACTTAATTTTAGTTCTTTAAAAAATGTAGATTCTTTTTGTTTTAAATTTTCAAGAAGTAATTTGGAAAATGAATTCTTTGTAAACTGAAGCATTCTTGGGTCAGAATATGGAATAAGAGCGTTGACTATATTAATACTTTCTTGAGTATTACTTTTAAGATTATTTTCGAGCAATCTTAGAATGTGGTTACAGCTTACTTTTATAGAATCAATAGTTTCTTTATCAAAAATTAAATGTCTTCTTGATGGGTCAGTACTAAAATTCCCATTCAGCAAAACGCCTAATCCATTACAATCTTCTGTTGGTAAAAATGCGTGGATAGCAGATTTGTCTTGAGTTAATTTAGTAATCACACCCTCTTTAATGGAGAAAGCAATTGAAGATTTTTGTTCATGGCTAATAAACCAATCAGTAACTGTTTCCCTGGTCTTTAAACTTATTTTTAACTCAGAGGCGGACGATTGAATTTTAATAATTTTTGTTGTAACAGCTTTTGCTAATGATATTTCCGTTTCTATTACATTTCGTAAAAAAATTAATGAATTATACTCAAATGAATCAAACTCTGATTCAATTTCGTTTGCAGTAACTCCTGTAAAAACAAAAATTGTTGTGTATCCTTCGGATTTGAGAATATTTTGAATAGGATTTATCAATTCTCTATCTGTATTATTCAATATGTGTGGGATGCGAATTAGAGGAACTCTTGAAGCTTGTGGGATTTCATTGTGGGTTCTTTTTTTAGAAAAGGTTAGTTCTAAATTGCCGCTTAAAACATGAATTTCTTTTGAAAATCCAACAACAGATTTAAAACCAATTCCCCTATATCCAATGGTTTCGCCCCTCAATTTATTGGATGAAGCACTTCTGCATAAGCTTTCTAAATCTTTTTGATTAAAGTCTCTTCCATCATTGGCTACAAAGAGTAGTTCATTATTTTTTATTATTTTAAATCTGGAAGCATTAGCATCATCAGCATTTTGAAGTAATTCTATAAACGACCTATTGTGATAACTTTCGGCTATGTAATTTTCTAATCCTGCTAAATCGGATAATAGATTTGGAGAAGCCTTAGCTTCATTCAATAAACTGTTTCTTACTAAATTGAAATACATACTAACTTATTGTTTTACCGGGTATAGTCTAATTTTGCTTACCTGTTCTGCAATTTTTGTTTTTTGGAAAAACATTTCTATAACTTGAAATCCAAAAAACTTATCTGGAGTAAGATGTTTGTGTGTTTTGTCAATTATTAATCCAACATTATTGTAAAGAACACACTCAATAGTTAAATAATTTTTTATAGTTGTACCACTTGATGTATGTAATTCTAGTAATACTGTCAGCCAGTCTCCGTCCATTTCTATTTTTATACCAATGTTTTGAATTGAAACCTCTAACCTTTCTTCAAAAGCTTCGAATCTTTCTATGTGTTTAAGAAGTTCTTTTTCAATTTGTTTGTGTGTTAGTTTTATTTCTATATCTGTTTTTTCTTGATTTACAAGAGTCCAAATATTACCAGTCTTCTTAAAACAAAGGGATAGCTTAACACCTTCTTGAGTTAATTCAAGTGAAATATAAATAACATCGTTGTCTGAAATCGTTTTTAATTTTGGTTTATAGAATACCAATCCTGCCTTTGCAAATGAATCAGGTTTCAAAGTAGTTTCTCCTGTTACATATTCAGATAGCCAAGTATCCTGCTCAAATTGTTCTCTTTGGTTTGTAACATATGTTGATTTCAGGAGTTTTATTTTTCTACTTCTTTGGGTCTTGTTGTCAACTTTCAAGTAAATGACAAATCCATTTACACTATTAGGTATTGAAGTATTGCCTAAACTATCAATTGCAAATTCTAATCCCAAAAGGTCATCTATTATTTCTGCCATGATTTTTCGATTCTTTATCTACATTTTTTTTGACGCATTTTTTAAGAAGTCAATTAAGTCTCTCTCTTCAGCTAAGACTATTTAATATCTTTTTGTATTTGTCTGATAATCTCTTTTAATAAATCATTATTGATTAAACTATATCTGCTTAAAACTGATGACAAAGCATTTAATTTTTCAATCTCTTCGATACTTTTCTTTCTTATTTGCCATACAGAGTCCATTAAATTATTGAAATTTTTATATACTTCTGAAAAAGTTTTAAATTCTTTTTGAGATGTGTAAAGTTGCAGTTTTGCCAATGAGTCGGTTAGATTGTATCTAAGTGGTAAAATAATACTATCAACTTCTTTTGTAGTAATGGATTTATAAAAATAACTTGTAGATGTATCATTAAAAGTGCCTTCAATGTTAGTGTAATCGGATAAAAATTTTTCAAGTGCTTTCATGCGATTATTTAAAAAAAAGTTGTATCTGATTTCTTTCTTTTTGAATATGTATTTTAAAAAGACATTTATTATGTAGCCTATTGCTACTAATATAAAACTAGTTTGTGCCCAATTATTAATTAAAAATTTTAATAATTCCATTTTATATTTTTATGTCCATTGCCTCATTTTTTAATAAATATTAAAACCTTGCCAGCAATTTAAAATTAATCAGCCTTGGTGTTAACCGGTTTGGTATGCTGAAAGTATCATTGGCAAAGTCTTTTATCAATTGGTAAGAAATCGTATTGGCACGGTCAATTAAATTAAACACTTCAAGGCTTGCCCATATATTTTCGAAACCTCTGAAAGGAGAGTGGCTGCGGCGCAATGATTTTTCACTTAGCAACAATGCGCTAAAACCAATATCCACTCTTATGTATGGTTCTATAATTAATGCATTACGGTACTTCACACTGTTTGGAATATTATAGCTCATGTTGCTTCCGTAAATCATATTCAGGTGTACACGAAAATTTTTATTCGTACTTAAATAATCCTGCAAAAATACTCCGAGAGTCAGCAGCCTGTCTGTTGGCCGCCTTACATAACCTGCATTGGTTCTTATACTATCTGCAACCACCTGGTTAGTTGTTTGTGCATTAATAATTTCACCGGCTGCATTTTTATACGTGTAATAAAAATCATTATCAAGATTTTCTTTTGTTTGGCTCACGCCAATGCTCAACCAGCTTTCAGCATCTTTTACAAGTTCTGTAAAAATTCTTGTTTCAATTCCTGTTGCATAAGCTTTGGCATTATTGTTACCATAATATCTTATGCGAACATTATCTATATCATAAATATCTACATCAGTAAGCGATTTGTAATAAGCCTCTGTTGTAATGCGCACGGGCTTGTTACCGTTAGTAAGGTTATAATCAAAGCCTGCAACAAACTGAATACTTTTCTGGCTTTTCAATGCCGTATTGATAGTTCCGTCATATCTTCTCATTTCACGATAGAAAGGTGGCTGGTCATATACACCTGCGGCGGCTTTGAATACAATATCTTTTTTCCAGTTTGGCTTTATGCTTATTTGAGCACGAGGACTTAAAAGAAATTCTCCGTTAAGTGAATTATAATTGAAGCGAACACCGGCCTGCAAAGTTACATCTCTAACGGTATTGCTTAGACGAATATTATCCTGCACATAACCACTGTATTTATCAATCATAAGATTTGCAGAAGATTTTAATACGCTGCTAAGGTTAAGTATGTTTGGATTGAAGGGCAATGAATACCCCGCACTATCCTGGTATTCCCATTCATTAAGCTTATCATGTATTATGGTATGGTCAACACCGGCGCCCCATTGTATAAAATGTTTCCCTTGCTCATAACTTCCTTTATGGCTTATATTATACACTTCAATGTTCAGCTTGTTGCGTGCATAATTTTGATAGATGCCAGCACCAAGCGGGTTGGTTATTTGCCCGAAGGTTGGTTTCGTTTTATCAAAATCCCTTTCTCCAAACAGATATGCACCGGTAATATCAAAATTTTCGTTTTCATTATCAGCATATCGGTTGGCCATCCATTTTAATTTTACTTTTTTGTTTACTGTTTGGTTCAGGCTAAGGCCAATAAGGGTAGTATTGTAATTATCTTTTTCCTGCCCGTCAAAAAATATATCGAGGCCAAGGTTAGCTGTAAATAAAGGTGAAAAAACTGCTGTTGATTTTTGTGCAGATTCAGGAACTAATGTAAACTTTGAACCGGATACTATTCCCAACAATTCAAGCTGTAGCTTTTGTGAAAGCCTGTAAGTAATCAATGCCTGCAAGTCTGCGGCAGAAGGAACATAATTTCCTTTTACTTCCTGGCTGCTCAATAAATTTTTATTTGTTTTGCTTCTCACACCAAACAGCCACGTAAGCTTTTGGTCTTTTGTGGATCCCTCCAAATGAAACCCTTGTTCCAAAAGGCTTACATATACTGAGCCTCCAAATGATGAAGGCTTTTTATATTGTATATCAAGCACGCTGCTTATCTTATCTCCGTATTTTGCCTGGAAGCCGCCGTTATAAAAATTAATATTTTTAGCAAGCTCAGGATTGATGAAACTCAATCCTTCCTGCTGCCCGTTGCGAACAAGGTATGGACGATAAATTTCAAAATCATTTATGTAAATAAGATTCTCATCGTAGTTTCCGCCACGTACTGAATATTGTGAAGTGAGTTCATTGTTGCTGCCTACCAAAATTTTAATAAGGCCTTCAACGCCGCCTGTTGCACTTGGAAGAGCAGTAGCACTCTTCGGATTTATTTTTACAAGGCCCGTTTCTTTTCTTTCTTTATCGTCACTTATAACTACAGTCTCCAGGGTTCTTCCACTGCGTTCAAGCTTTACCGTTAGTTGCTCTTCTTCGGTTTCACTCAGGTAAAAGTTTTTTTGTTCTTCCCTGTAACCTGAAAATGAAAATACCAATGCAAATGCTTTTTCTGCGGGAACTTTAATGCGGTACGTTCCTGAATCAGAAGTTGCGATTCCATTTTGTTTTCCAAGTATGGTAACACTTACTCCAGGTAAAGGGTTTTCATTTTCATCAATTACTTTCCCGGATACATAAGCTATCTTTTTTTGTGAAAAGCCAGTAAGTGATATTAATACGAAAAAAATAAAAGCAGCAAGTCTCATAAAGTGAAGATAATATTTTATAGATTATTAACTGTTTGGTGCATTTTAAATTGTCATTCAGATTTCGGTCGGTAGGAACACCGACCGGGGCTGTGTCGTGGTTTATGTCCTCACAGACCACTTCTACTATTTATTAAAAGTGTTGCCAACCTTTCAAAAGTTGGCAATCTTGCATTAATTACATTCTATAACAGTTCCGTGCTGATTTTATTATTTTTGAAAAATGAAAAAATATTTTTTATTGTTATTATTTATTGTTGCCATCCTTCCTGTTGATTGTACAATGCCCGATAGCCGCAAAGATGAAAAAATTGTTGAAGCAAAAATGCCTGCAAGGAAAGGTATTTTCCACCAGCTTTGCCAATATTGGGAAGTTACTGATGCTGAAAACCCTGACTATGCTGATTTGTACGATAACAAGAGAGAAGGTATTTATAATTACCCTGGAATCATTTTTATGACAGATTCAACTTTTCTTGAAAACCCAAAAGCTGTAATGCGTTATGGAAAGTTTGAGCTTAAAGGAAAAATAATCAATGCACAATTTGATGATGGAAAAAAAGCTGTATATACTATTGAAGAAATTCATAATCCTAATCTTGTGCTTCGGCGTATAGAAAAAGGTCATGCAACAAAACTTACTTTGCAAGGCTCCGAAGCATATTGGCCAGATGCAAAACAAAATCCATTTAATAAAGTAAATAGTCAATGGAGAATAAAGCCATCCAAAGTTGAAAGCATTGATGCATTGCGTGAACGTTTGAAAGAATGTGTGATGTTTTACGCATATTTTTTTCAGGGGCATGCTTTAAGTGAAAGCAATGAAATAAATTTTCTTGGACTGCCATGTTGTTTCAATTGGTATGAGGGAGGCATATCTGTTCAAAATGAAAAGAAGCTTGATAAGAAATGGATCAATTGTTTTTATTCTGAAGAGCAGGCAATGCAGGCGAGGCAATTAATGGAAGATGCTATTTTAAAAAAATATGATTGGGATACCACGCAAAAAAACTGGATGAAACAAATAGTTCCTGTTCTTAAGCAGATAAAAGATAGTTTGTAGATTATTTTATTATTGAAAATAATAGATTACCAGATTTTTTTTTGGATAAAACTTTCAGGAAACGAATTCTTAATTGTCAGGCAAAGCATTTTATCTATTTTTACATTGTTCATTTTAATTATTTTATATGCCTGAAATTTTTCACATCAGAATAAAAAAAGAATACGCCGCTTCTCTTATTGAGCAACTTATTAATGAAGATGCGGTTGAAGAAATTGTAGAAAAAATATTGAGCTTTCGCAAGAACAAAAAGAAGCCATAGACATAGAATTAGCAGCTATAGCAGAAGACCCGGATTACTTATTAAAATGAGATGAAGTAAAAGTTTAATAATTCAATAATTCAATAATTAAATAATTCAATAATTCATTCTTCATAAACTCTTAAATTTCTCAATTGTTTCAATTGGATTCTTTGAACCAAAAATTGCATTTCCTGCAACCAATACATCAGCGCCGGCATTTAAAATTTCTTTAGCATTTTTTAATGAAACTCCCCCATCTACTTCTATTTTTGCAGCAGAGTTTTTTTCATTTATCAATGTTTTTAATTCTTTAATTTTTTGAATTGAATGCGGAATAAATGATTGGCCGCCAAACCCTGGATTCACACTCATAAGAAGAACCAAATCAATATCGGCAATAATATCCTGCAATAATAAAACAGGAGTTGATGGGTTAATAGCTACGCCAGCCTTTATTCCCAGCGATTTTATCTGTTGTATATTTCTGTGTAAATGGGGACAGGCTTCTATGTGAACCGTTAGTCCATCTGCTCCGGCATCTTTAAATTCCTCCGCGTATTTTTCCGGTTCTACAATCATGAGGTGAACATCAAAAAACTTTTTACTTACTTTTTTTAATTGTTTTATAACAGACATTCCAAAACTAATATTTGGCACAAAGCGTCCGTCCATAACATCGAGATGAAACCAGTCTGCATTACTTTCATTTACAATTTTGCAGGCATTTTCAAGATGTAAAAAATCGGCGGCTAAAAGTGAAGGAGCAAGTATCATTTTTTTTATTAAGAAATAAGAATTAATAATGATTGATTATTTAATTATTATATTATTGGTATTTGTTATTTTCATTTTTAATTTTCACCATTCACCATTGACTATTGACTTTTTTAATTTTTAATTTCTAATTTTCTCTAAAGCTTCTTTTGCTTCTGTAAAATTTTTATCATACAAAAGAGCAGACTGGTAACTTTGAATCGCATCATCTTTGCGATTTAATTTTTCATAACATTTTCCCATCCAGTAATATCCTTCATCAAAATTATTTTGAATGGTAACAGCTCTTTTTAACACCTTTAAAGCTTCCTCATATTCTCCTAAATCGTATAAGGCAATGGCTTTTTCACGATAAGAAAACATATACGTATAATCCATTTGCAGGCTGCTGTCAAAATAATTTATCGCTTTCCTTTTATCGTTAGTATAACTATAAAATAATCCTTTTATAAACATAGCATCCTTTCCTGATTTTACTCTATTTACTTTTAATAAGCCATCCGCAATTAATAAAGATTTTGGATTTTTTACTTCAGCATATACAGTTGCAAGCGCAACCAGATATTCAGGCAGCGGGTAAATATTTACTGCATGTTCAAGAGACTGTATTGCATGAGTGGTATCATTATTTTCAAAAAGTAAAGTAGCTTTCATATTCCATAAGTAAGCATTTCCGCTGTCTTTTTTTATTTGTGCATCAGTAAGCGCCAATGCTGAATCATAGGCGCCTTCATCGCTATAAGCTTCAATTAAATTCTGTAAAAGCATTAAAGAATCAGGATATTGTTTAATGGCATTTTTTAAAGATTCTTTTGAGTTTATTAGTGGCAGAGATTTATCATTTGCATCCTCAGAATTATTACATGAAATAAATAGTATGAAAAAAATAAACACTAAAAACCTAATACTTGTTTTCGACATTTTACAAATTTACAATCGTTATGGTACATTCAGAATTTCATCATCATATTTAAAATATAATTTTGGCTAAATTTCCGACCTATTTTAAAAATTATGATTAAAATATTTATTTCAATATTAAGTTTTATCTCTTTTATTTTTTATACAGATAATAAGCTTTCTTATAAACAATCATCAGAATTGTTTACTGATACGCTTCAGTATCCGGAAGAGCATCATTTTAAAAACCTGCGCCAGCTTACTTTTGGGGGCGATAATGCAGAAGCCTATTTCAGCTTCGATGGAAAGTATGTAACATTTCAACGCACAGATCCTAAAAATGGCATTATGTGCGATCAGATATGGATGGGGAAAATTCCTCAAACAACAGATGAGCCTTTCACACCAAAATTAGTAAGCACCGGAACGGGACGTACTACCTGCTCATATTTTTATCCTGACGGCAAACATATTTTATATGCATCAACCCATCTTGCTTCAAAAGAATGCCCACCTGTTCCTGATAAAGAAAAAATGAAACGGTATATCTGGCCTGTTTATAAAAGCTTTGATATTTTTAAGGCAGATACCAATGGCCAGATCATTAAGCAGCTTACCCACACAAAAGGTTATGATGCAGAAGCTACTATTTCTCCTAAAGGTGATAAAATAATGTTCACGTCTATTCGTAACGGTGACCTTGATTTATATACAATGGATCTTGATGGTAAGAATGTAAAACAAATTACTAATACACTTGGTTATGATGGTGGCGCATGGTTTAGCCCTGATGGGAAAAAAATTGTATGGCGGGCAAGCAGGCCGAAAACAGAGGAAGAAATTGATGACTATAAAAATTTATTATCTCAAAATTTAGTAGCGCCCACTTCAATGGAAGTTTGCGTTGCTAATGCAGATGGAAGCGATGCACATCAAATTACTTTTTTGGAGAAAGCCAATTGGGCGCCCAACTTTACACCTGATGGGAAACACATTATTTTTTGCAGCAATCATGAATATGCCCGGGGATTTCCTTTCAATATGTATATTACAGATATTAATGGAAAAGAGCTTGAGAAAATAAGCAGGGACAAGGGTTTTGACGCTTTTCCAATGTTTAGCCCTGATGGAAAAAAAATTCTTTTTAGCAGTAATCGCAATAATGGCGGCGGCCATGATACCAATGTTTTTATTGCAGATTGGGTGGAGTGAATGGTGAATGGTGAATATTTTAATTCTTGTTGCCTGATACTTGATACTTGCAATACTTCAGACTCAATTTTTTCGTTTATAATAAAAATCGTGACCTATGAACTGTAAAAGCTTACTGAATTTTTTCATTTTATTTTTTGCAACTTTTCTTTTTTTTACAGGATGTTCCAAAAAGGATTCAGTTACAGATCTTCCGGCTATAAATGCAGATAATAATAAAACTGTGGGTGCTTCTGCAAAAGATTTACTGGCATCTAATAATTTCAGTACTGTAAAAATTGAAATTCAATATATGCAGGGATTTCAGCCAGATGCAAATTCCATCAATAACCTCTCTACATTTTTAAATTCACTGATTAATAAACCGGGTAGCATTACCATTACACAGCAACAAATTGCTGCCGGAGGAAAAGCTTCTTATTCAATAAATGATATTGCAACGGTTGAGCAAAAGAACCGCGCCACATTTAATTCAAGTAATCAGTTATCTATTTACATTCTTATTACTGATGGTGGATACACTGACCCGAATGTGTTGGGGGTTGCATATCGTAATACATCCATCTGCCTTTTTGGTAAAGCTATTTTTGATAATTCCGGTGGCATCGGCCAGGTAAACAGAACGAAATTGGAAACAACAGTAACAGAGCATGAACTTGGCCATTTGCTGGGCTTGGTGGACATTGGGACGCCTATGCAAACCAATCATAAAGATGCTGCACATGGCAATCATTGCAATGTGCAAAGTTGCCTGATGTATTATGCTTCTGAAACTACTGACCTGCTTGGATTCCTTATCACGGGAAATATTCCAACGCTGGATGCACAATGCCAGGCAGATTTACATGCCAATGGAGGAAGGTAAACTTCTTAATGTCTTATAGTAAAAGCTCTTTGGGGTTGGGGTTCAATTCTATTACTTCGCAATCTTTTATATCCTTCCCGTCAATTGCAAAGCGTATAAGTGTTCTTACTTTATGCCAGCCATGTTTGCCCGCTGCACCAGGGTTCATGTGCAGGCAGTTTAATTTTTCATCGTACATGATTTTTAAAATATGTGAGTGGCCACTTATAAAAAGTTGCGGCCTGTGAATCAAAATTTCTTTTTTTGTTTTAGGATTGTATCGTGGCGGATAACCACCAATATGCCTTATCATCACTTTTACATCTTCACACATAAAAACTAACTGTACAGGGTAAACGCTTCTGATATCATTTCCATCTATATTCCCATACACACCGCGAAGCGGTTTAAATTTTTTTAATTCATCTGCAATTGCAGCACTTCCAAAATCACCTGCATGCCATATTTCATCACAATTTTTAAAATGATCAAATATGGTTCCGTCAAGAAAATTGTGTGTATCAGCTATTAACCCTATCCTTGTCAAGATGTACAATATAAGATGTAAATTTACAAAGCAAATAAATCAAATGCCTTTCTTCCGCAACTTTACATATCACATTGATAAGCGTAACTGGAAATATTTTTTCCTCATGCTGAGTTTGGAATTATCTAAAAAAGATTGGTTCTCCAATTTTTAATTTTGCATTTTTAATTTTTAATTCAAGTACATGCCACATTACCATAAATCCGGTTCCATACCTCATAAGCGTCATACGCAATTCAGGAAACCTGATGGGAGATTATATTCCGAACAATTATTTTCTACAGAAGGTTTCTCTTCAGATTCATCGTTGTTATACCACACACATCCGCCTACACAAATTATTAAAACCGATAAACCATACAGTGTAATTCCTGAAGTAGCAGAAGAAAAAATGTTGAAGCACCGAAGCTTTCAGGGATTCAATATTAAACCTGAAAATGATTATTTAAAAAGCAGGAAGCCTGTTTTAGTTAATAATGATTGCCATATTTCTTTGGCTGCGCCGCAGCGAAGCATGGTAGATTATTTTTATAAAAATGCTGATGCTGATGAAATAATTTTTATTCATGAAGGCAGTGGAAAATTAAAAACACAATATGGTGAAATCGCTTTTGGTTATGGTGATTATTTGGTTATTCCCCGCGGCACTATTTATCAAATTGATTTTGATAAAGAAGATAACCAGCTCTTTATTGTAGAATCGTTTAGCCCTGTCCGTTATCCTAAAAAATATTTAAGCAATTATGGGCAATTGCTCGAAAATTCTCCCTACTGCGAAAGGGATATCAGGGTTCCGGAAAATTTGCAAACAATTGATGATGAAGGAGACTTTTTACTGATGGTAAAAAAGAAAGGAATGATGTATGGCATTCATTACCTGCATCATCCCTTTGATATAATAGGGTGGGATGGATGTTGTTATCCTTTTGCATTTTCCATTCATGATTTTGAACCAATAACCGGGCGTGTACACCAACCGCCTCCGGTGCACCTCACTTTTGAAGGCCATAATTTTGTAGTGTGTTCTTTTGTTCCCCGCATGTACGATTATCATCCGCAATCAATTCCTGCGCCCTACAATCATAGTAATATTGACAGTGATGAAGTGCTTTATTATGTAGATGGAGATTTCATGAGCAGGAAACACGTTACCAGGGGAATGATTACTTTGCATCCCGGCGGAATACCTCATGGGCCTCATCCCGGAGCTGTTGATAAGAGTATTGGCATGAAAGAAACAAAAGAGCTTGCAGTGATGGTAGATACTTTTCATCCCTTGCAACTTACAAAGCAGGCTCTTGAAATTGAAGATGAAAATTATGTAATGAGTTGGGCAGAGTAAAGTAGAGGCCGGTACGCATAGCGTCAGACCGGATATGCATTTTATTGGTTCGATAAAATTTTTTTGCCTTATCTCTTTTTTCTCTTAGTTTTATTTCTCTTTATCTCTTAGCTAAAAAATTAGAAAATGATAAAATTCAGCGAATTAAAACAAGGTGATTATGTACTTGCAGAAAGTGATGGGCAGGCATGGCAGGGAGAAGTAATGGATTTCAATAACAATGAAAAAGAAATAAGCGTTTATAACGGCGTGCAGGATTTTTGGTTCAAATCCGAAGACCTTTATCCTTTATCGTTAGATGAAAGCCAATTGCTGAAATTAAAATTTCAAAAACATGCAAATGGAGATGGTTCTGTAAAATACATGAAAGGCGCCTTTAGAATTCAAACCCCTCAGCAAGACAATTTTTCAAACTTCGAAATTTGGTACAGGGACGAAAAGAGAATAATGATGCATCCTATTTCTGTGCATGAATTGCAAAATCATTATCTCGCCATGACCAAAGTTCATCTTACTGATGATGTAATTTAATTACTTGAGATTAGCGCTAAGCAGCTTTGTTTCTGTATTCACATTTAGAATAAGACCTAAATAATTAAGCTGAATTAGGGAAGTGTTCTCTATCAACCCATATTTTTTTGCATAATAACTATCAATACTCGTAACAAGAGACGCGGACGGAATAAGTGATGAACTTATAGATGTGGAAACATGTATTACGTCGGAATAATTAGTGCCATTGACCATTCTTGAAATTCCTTTTTCCGTGATAGTATTAGTAATTGTAACCGGAATCGGAAATGGAATACCGCTTATGGTAACGTTAAGAGTTTGATTCCAATTAATTCCTGCAGCAGCATTATCCTTTAAATATAATCGTTCAAATACTGAAGCGCCTAATTGTGCCGGTAAAGAATCAAACTGGTAATAATCGTTGCCGGAAATGTTGAAATACTGATTACCCGCAGCGGTATTGGTGAATATATGATAGCTTCTTCCGCTTATTGAAGAATCTCTTGAAGTAGAAGTTAAGGTATAATCTGAGTTGATAGGAGAAGGACCTGAAGAGTTTGTTTCATGATAATTCCAGGTACTGCCGGAAGTGGTATTTAAATATGTATCTCCTGATGCCGGCGTATTATTTTTTTCTGTTTTTTTGCAGGCAGAAATAATAAGTACACAAATAAAAAATAGAAGGTATTTTGTTTTCATATAATAGGTTTTTTAAGAGGAGGTGTAATATTAACCCTTTTTTTTTAAAATTAAAATATTTACACCTATCTTTGCGCTCCCAAAAATAGTATGGCCAAGCAAGCACTCATTAAACAAGATGGTACGATACTGGAAGCCTTATCCAATGCCATGTTCAGGGTTAAGCTTGAAAACGGTCACGAAATTTTGGCAACCATTTCCGGTAAAATGCGAATGCATTATATAAGAATTTTGCCGGGAGATAAAGTAGGAGTAGAGATGAGCCCTTATGATTTATCAAGAGGCCGTATCATATTCAGGTATAAATAAAAAATGCAATCAAAAGCATAAAATAAAATTGACATCATGAAAGTAAGGGCATCTATAAAGAAAAGAAGCGTTGACTGCAAGATTGTAAGAAGGAAAGGAAGGTTATACGTTATTAACAAAAAAAATCCACGCTTTAAGCAAAGGCAGGGATAATGCCAATATGCAATTAGCAAATTCTGTCTGTTGCCAATTGTCTATTGCTGATTCGGATTAAAAGAACTTTTAAATTTAAAATAAATATGGCTCGTATTGCCGGTATTGATTTACCAAAAAACAAAAGGGGAGAAATAGGGCTTACATATATATATGGTATTGGCCGTTCAACTGCCCGTTATATTTTAGATAAGGCAAATGTTGTGTATGATAAAAAAGTGAACGAGTGGAATGATGAAGAACAAACCGCTATAAGAAATGTTATCAGTGGTGAATTTAAAACCGAAGGAGCTTTGCGCAGTGAAGTACAAACGAACATTAAACGCTTGCTTGATATTGCTTGCTATCGTGGCTTAAGGCATCGTAAAGGTTTACCATTGCGTGGACAGCGTACCCGTACCAACAGTCGCACACGCAAAGGAAAACGCAAAACAGTTGCCGGTAAAAAGAAAGCACCTAAAAAATAATAAAAGAGGACAGTTCAAAGCTGATTAAAATTTTAAAAGATTACCTATTAATACAATCATGGCAAAAGCAACAAACGTAAAAGGATCAAATGTAAAAGCGTCATCAAAAAAAAGAATAGTAAAAGTTGATCCTTTCGGAGATGCTCACATCGTAGCAAGTTTCAACAACATCATTATCAGTTTAACCAACAAGCAAGGCCAGGTTATTTCATGGTCATCTGCAGGTAAAATGGGTTTCAGGGGTTCTAAAAAGAATACTCCTTATGCAGCCCAAATGGCAGCGTCAGATGCAGCAAAAGTTGCGCTTGATGCGGGGCTTAAGCGTGTTGATGTTTTTGTAAAAGGCCCCGGTTCAGGACGTGAAGGTGCTATCAGGTCTCTTTCACAATCCGGTATTGAGATTGTTATGATTAAAGATGTAACACCATTACCGCATAATGGTTGCAGGCCACCGAAGAAAAGAAGAGTTTAAATCAATAAGCAATAAACAATAGGCAATAGAAATAAAAAAATTGCCAATTGCTTATTGCCAATTATTAATAACCGGGTGTATCATTAATTTTTGATTTTTAATGATGATGCACCGACACTAAAAAATCAATTTATAATTATGGCTCGGTACACAGGACCAAAAACAAAAATCTCCAGGATATTCGGAGAGCCTATTACAGGCAATGGAAAATGGTTAACCAAAAACAGTAATCCCCCGGGAATGCATGGTGCAGCACGCAAGCGTAAAAGCCTTGGTGAATATGCATTGCAGCTTAGGGAAAAGCAAAAAGCAAAATATACTTATGGTGTATTGGAGAAACAATTCCGCAATACATTTACTGAAGCTTCACGCCGCAAAGGTGTAACAGGTGAAAACCTCATCAAGCTTTTGGAAGCCCGCTTGGATAACACCGTTTTCCGTATGGGTCTTGCACCCAGTCGCCAGGCCGCAAGGCAGCTTGTATCTCACAAGCACATTACCGTTAATGGAGATGTTGTAAACATTCCTTC
>JBBRTG010000006.1:0-212910 GCA_038244655.1 Chitinophagales bacterium | reverse complement strand
TGTAATAGGATTTCCCGATGAACCACTGTTATTAATAATAAGCTTGCCATAAAAAACTTCGCCCCGGTTAAATAATACCTGGTCTCCTGCAGCTAAGCTTGTAAAGGAACTCACTTTGGCAACTGTTTTCCAGGGCGATGAGGTGGTTAATCCGTCATTGCTGTCATTGCCGGAATTGGAAACATAATAATTTTTTGCACTTGCTAAATTTGTAAAAGAAATAAAAATTAAGAATAATAGTGATCTCATGGTTTTTCGGTTTAGGTTATTAGATTAGAGGTTATAGATTTTAAAGTTTACACACCTTATACTGCGTAATTTATTGGTATATATCACAGTTTAGATGATATATTTAAATAGATCCCTTCTCACCGGAAGCATCCACATTAGCTTTAAAAAAGCTAATGGTTCCTAGAAAAAAAATCACTCAACTTTTGTCAGGGGGGCAGATAAAGTGTATAAATAAATTCCGCATTGCTTTTATCAAGAAAAGCATAGAAAGATCACAACCAAATTAATTTAAAAATCATGGTTTTTTCGTTTAGGTTATAGATTAGCTGTTTTATTATTTAGTAGCCTTTATACCTTATTCAACTACTAAATTATATGGAAATAATTGATAGATATGGTTATGAAACGATAGAAAGATTGGGATTATTGCAAATCATAAAGACTTAAAGTACTAGTACGTTTAAGCATAGTAATATCATCTTACAAAACCGTAATGATACGTATGGAAATATTAAACACAGCTATATATTCTTTCTAAATTTACAATCGAACATTAGCTAAAATGTGAGTAATTTCAATTCTTATGGATACTCCTACAGGTTCACGGTTTTAAATTTTAGCTAGTAAGTGAAATTACTGGCATGTCAACATCGGACATCTATTAAGAGTATACATAACATTCAGATTTCTAAGTATTATCACAACTTTCAAACTAAAAAAATGCAATCCTAAAAAACATTCAGCTTAATCAGTAATGTTTACTATTTTGTAAAATAATAACTCAATAATTGAAGCGTTTATATTTATATTAAAAAAATTATTAAAGACAATTAAATTTACTAATCCATCCTGTAGTTAAAATAATTTGATAAAAATCATTGCCTTAAATTCTGATAAAATTTTACTACCCTACTAAAATATACAAATTAATATCACTTCAAATTGAACAATTTAAAAACTACAACACCTATTAGAAAAACATGCAGCTCCCTAATAAATTGCGGTGAAGAAAAGCATCTTCTTTTTAAAAAAAATGGATATTCAATTATGGAATGTAAAAAATGCAGCCATAGATTTCTTTACATCCCCAATGTTGTAAATCATCTTAAAACTATATATTCTGATGAGTATTTTTTTGGTGGAAAGTTAACAGGATATCCAAATTATCTCGATCAAAAAGATATTTTAATAAATTATGGAATTAAATATGCTAAAATTATTGCGAAATATATTGAACCTGGAAATGTATTAAACACAGGTTGCGCAGCGGGCTTTATTTTAAAAGGTTTTGAACAATCTGGATGGAACTGTTATGGTATTGACCCGAATGAAACTATGGCCAGTTATGGAAGAAAAGAATTAAATCTGTCTATAAGTACGACTGACTTTGAAACTTTTGAAACTTCTCAAACTTTCGATTTAATCAATATGATCCAGGTTGTTGGTCACTTTTATGATGTTGATAAAGCATTGCTCAAAGCTTACAGTTTATTAAATGCAAATGGTTTGGTATTGGTTGAATCCTGGAATATGAAAAGCACACTTACACGACTCCTGGGAAAAAAATGGCCTGAGTATAGCCCACCCAGTGTAGTTAGTTGGTTTTCAGATAATACATTAGAACAGTTATTCAACTATTATGGATTTGAACTGATTGCTAAAGGTTATCCTGCAAAACGACTTAATGTGAAACACGCACTTTCTCTTTTTGAAGAAAAAACACCCAATTTCCCATTTAAAAAACGTATAATTAATTTAGTAAATGGATCAATTGGAAAATTTACAATTATCTATCCTCCTCTCGATTTAAAGTGGTATATTTTTAAAAAGAGCTAAAAATTACTTGAATTGTACTAAGACCAGAATGAATAATAAAGCTTGAAAATCAATTGCCCAAACAAAATTATTAGCAGGTTATTATGCAGTTATTTAATGAAGAAGCAATTTTTCAAAATAAACTCAAGACAATTACTACTATCTTAAAAGTAAAAAGAAAAAAATATAATTGTGAAGTATAATTGTTTAAACAGATTACTTAACATATTTTCTATTAACCCTAATTTTTTGGTAATCAAATAAATTTCAAATATGTTATCTGGTATGAAGAATAGTAGAATAACAAAAAATTCTTTTTTGTTATTCTTACCATTTTTATTTTTTTATTTTATTTACGCACTAATTTTCTATTCTAATAATAATATTGGAGACGAATCCAGGTTCATCTTTTTTGCACAAAATTTAGTTCACGGCTTTTATTCGCCGCCTTATCCTCATATTGTTTTAACCAGTGGCCCCGGATACCCAATAATATTAATGCCTTTTATTGTATTGCATTTACCCAAAGTATATATGGTCTTAATAAATCCTGTTCTTCATTATTTTTCCATTATTTTATTATTCAAATCATTGCAGAAAATTGTATCATTTCGAAAAACAATAATATTTAGTTTTTTTTGGGCCTGTTACTGCGTTGCTTATCAAAATATGAATAGAGTAGCATACGAATCATTTACAATATTTTTAATTTCATTGTTAATTTTCTTTTTAATAAAGGCATTCGATCCATCAATTTCCATAAAAACAAAAAAATATATTTACCTGGCGGGTTTTACAATAGGGTACATAGCTCTTACAAAAGTTATATTTTGTTATGTGCTGGTATTAATGTTTTTCGGAACTTTTTTTTTATGGATAAGAAACAGGAATGTAATAAATTATCGAAGAACAATACTTATGATTTTAATTGCCTTTATCATTATAGTTCCATATTTAATTTATACTTATAATTTTACAGGCAGAGTATTTTATCTGGGTAACGCCAGTGATAATTTGTATTGGATGAGCACACCATACGAAGGTGAATTTGGCGATTGGAAAGGTCAGCTTAGTACAGAAAATACAGATAACTTTAATTATAATATCCCTGGCGCCGGAGATACTCTAAAAGCGCATCACCAAAAAGATTATGACGAAATATATAAACTAAAAGGATTAGAACAAGATGATGCTTTAAAAAAAATTGCATTCAATAATATCAAATCATATCCTTTAAAATATGCACAAAATATCTTTTATAACATCGGAAGAATTATTTTTGACTATCCCTTTTCTTATGCAATTCAGCAACCTAAACATTTGTTTGTATTCATCTTCAATGGAATAATATTAACGCTCACATTCTTATGTCTTCTCCCCACTTTTATGAAATGGCAAAAAGTAATTTTCTCAATAAAATTCATGTTATTTTTTGTTCTGTTATACCTGGCTGCCAGTTCATTAATAAGTTCAGAAACCCGCATGCTTGCTACGGTTGTTCCAATACTATTGTTTTGGATTGCATTTATAGTTCAAAAAACAATAAAAATAATAGGAAGCGATAAGAATTGCTAAATACCGGAACCTTTCAGCTTTTATACGAGTTTAAAGATATTTGACATTGAACAAGAAGGACAAACAATATTTTTAAAAAGTAATTGCTATATTATTTTTGAAGGTTTTTAAAAAATACTATTAGTAATTCGTCTCAATTAAATTGCGGACTTTTTTGCGGGTACGCCAATAAACATCTTCCATAAATCTATGTGCAAATTCACCGTTGCGCCCGATGCTCAACAAATTATCAATATGGGTTGATTTCTCAAAATCCTGCCGATCTTTTTCATATTCGTTGAGAAAAATCGGGTAAGCAATTGGAGTTCGCAAAACATTACTGCTTAAAAATCTTTTCTTAACATTAGGGATTACAGATTCAAGATGCTGCAAACAAAGATTGGTCAATTTTTCTTCATCCATAGTCCAAAACTCATCGTCTTTTTGACAACCAATATCAACTGTTACGATGGATTTGCCTTCGGGTGCCAGCCAGGGCATTGAACGTGTAACTTCAGTAAGACGAAAAAAAGGAAAATCTTTTTCAGGAAACCACAAAACAGTATCAGGCAAAAGCCGCCGCCCTTCAAAACGCATATTGACAAAAATCATTGGACGAAAGCTAAAGCGTGCCACACCTTCCAAAGCGTTGGTACCTTTCACAAGCTTTGCAAGAATATTTGCAGGCGCCGTGCTGATAACGGCTGAGACTTCTTGAATTTCACCCTTTACCCGCACAGCAACTACTTTTTCATTTTCTACCAAAATCTCTTCAACCGGCGATTCCAGCCTGATTAAATCTTCTAAACCTTCTGCGAGTTTTTTGCATAAAGTTGAAACACCTCCATTTGGATAAACGTGCCATACTGAAGGCTTTTCAGGCATTTCGCGGTTGTAACCACAAGAGACCGCCCGACCCGTAAGTAAACTGGCGGTTTTCAAATACAAGGTTTTTGCTATACTACCTGGCAAGCTGTCGCCAACGGCAGGTGAAAGTTTTTCTGCAGGCGCACCAGACCACGCTTCGATAAGCGGCAGAGCGACCTCCTCGGCAATAGAAGCCCCGTATCGCCTGCTGAACCATTCCGCCGCAGAAGTTGGGATATGTCCATTGCTAAATGATTTAATTTTGGTTGTCAGGAAACTCCAGGACATACGCGGAATCTGCATCAAACCAAACGGATAATTATAGCTTTTGCCATTTAGCCAAACCGCCTCGCCATAATGTTTTACCAAACGACATTCAGAACTTACGCCAATTGAATCTGCCAAACGATTGGTAACGAAATGTGCGCCGAAGTCATTGCTAAACCCTTCAGCATCCTTGAAACTTGCGGCAAGCCCTGCTATTTTAGTACCGGCTTCATATAGAATAAAAGGAACATTGTTTTGCTTTAAAAAATTTGCCGCCGTTAAACCTGCAATACCTGCACCTATAATAGCGATTGGTTTTTTTGTTTCCATTTTATTTAAAAATTACAATTTAGTGACAATTATAAATAAATTTATTGAGACAATCTAATATGTTTATATATTAAATTTCTAAAACGGTTTTTGCAAAGTCGCCTGTATCAATGCACCTTTCCCAAACTTTTGCAAAACAAAGTCAAGTGCGGTAAAAGCGGCAAGCGATACTGTTGATTTGAGTGTGAAACTATTGATTAGCCAATTTGGTTTTCCCCTATCAACCAAGGCATTGTGAATCGAATAAACCCAGTTAACCGGGCTGATAATTGTTGTCAAGCCTTCAATTTCGAAGCCCGTCTTTTCCGCTAATATTGTTAGCGACTGTCTATTAAACAAATTCCAATGACGGGGAAAATGATAGCCACCCCAATAATTGCGCTTGAATAATTTAAAGTCAATTGAATCAGTATTGTCTGTAACAATTACAAGCCGGCCGCCTTTTCGCAAAAGTTTATGAATTACCACTAAAACTTTATCGGGCTTTTCAACATGCTCAATTGTCTGGATCAAAAAAATTAAATCATAATTTTCATAAGGTAACTTAATTTCTTCAACGCTCCCCAAATGGACTTTAAATCCTGAATGGGTTGCCATCTCAACAGCACGTTTATCAACATCAACCCCTTCGAGCTTCCAACTTTTTTTGCCAAATTCACGCAACAAATTAAGATGAAATCCATCGCCACAGCCAACATCTAAAATCCGGGCATCATTGGGTAAATTACGGCACCGTCTTAACAAGCGCCGGACTTCGAGACGTGAGCGCATTTTATGGGCAAATCCAAAATTTTTTTCTGAAAAATTAAAAGCGTGATAGGTTGGAGGGTAAATTTTTTCAAACTCGGAAACTGATGGGCGGGGATTGAGATAAACCAGGCCGCATGATTTACATCGCATCGCCAAAAACGCATCTGAACTTGTATGATATTCAAAATCTTCGCCTACCCCTATGGGTGTTGCATCGCCGCTTTCGCAAACACAACATTTTACGAAAGTTACATTCAGGCCAGTTTTAGTTATCATTTTTAACTCCTTATACGAATAAATAATTAATAGGGTTTACACAGATAGAGAAAGTGCATAAACAATTTCAAAACTCAATTACTTTTCTTTGGAAGTTTGGAAGCAGTGTTAGAATTCGCTAATGTAAATATTTAATGTTACAATATGAAATAAATAAATCTTGAGGAAAATTTTTGTCGCGAATACATACCCACAACAAAGCATAAGCAACCAACTATTGTATTTTAACGAATAAAGTCATAGTATAATTGCTTTTACTATACAAATTTCATTGAATTAAGCAATCATTTTCTGCATTCTTCTGCACATTGTTTACATACCTCAGCACATTCCTTACAATGTTCTGTTTTATGTTTAGAACATTCGTTAGAGCATGATTCGCAAAGTTCTGCACAAATTTTACAGATGTCTTTTGCCTTGCTGCTTCCTAAGCTCATTAATTGTGCTGCTGCATTGCATATAGCGGCACATTCCATGTCAAGCTGTATACATGCTGCCATCATTTTTACGTCCTTTTCCTGCAAGCAAGCGGAAGCGCAATGATTACAAATAGCTGCACATTTTAAACATGCGTCAATACAATTTTTGTAAGTGTGATAACCTGTCATAATTTTGATTTTTTAATTATTAAGAAATGATTGTTTAAATATTTAATATACAAAAGTAATACCTGCGCCTACACCCATATCGCTATCCCAATGCGAGGATAAAGAGATATATTTCGTAACAATGTAGCGAAACCCCGTCATGTATTCTTTATCGGTGTTTATCATCCAACCAAAACGCAGGCGTGGTGTTACGACTATATCTTCCCTTGACAACTGAAAACGGAGTTTGCCGTTTCCATCAATTCTAAAATCGGCAACTGTAAGAGTAGGCAATGTGTATGCCACACCTGCAACTATAGTATGGCGATTGTCTTTATTGCTTACCTGTCCAAACCAATTTTTTGCCTCGCTGCCAAATATGTTTTTTTGAGTTCCATGTAAATCAAAGATATTTTTTGCAAATGCTCCTTCAACTTTATAATGATAATCAAAACCAACATAAGGGTACCACCATTGCATTCTCCCCAAATACCTTCCAATCATTGTTTCGCTTTCATAGCCATGTTCATCATGATAGCCTAAGTGCCATAGTGTGCTTGCCTTCCAGCGTGTTTGGGCAAGCATAAATTCGCCATCACTGCCATTGCTTTCTATACCAATCCTGCCCATAGGATGAGACATTTTGTCGTCAGAATTCAATCCCCGCCTTGCTACATTAGGATTGGGAAGATCAGGATTAGCAGGTGAATTTTCATAACTGAAAACCCGGCCCATGCCACTCATCATGTGGTATAAAATGTGGCAATGAAAAAACCAGTCGCCACCAGCCTCGCCCGCATAAAACTCAATAGTATCTCTTTCCATTGGCATTATGTCAATAATGTTTTTTATGGGAGCATAATCACCCTGCCCATTCAGCACCCGGAAATCATGACCATGCAGATGCATAGGGTGCCGCATCATGCTATTATTGAATAAAATTATTCTAACTCTTTCTCCTTTTTTTATTAGTATTTTATCGCTTTCAGAAACTACTTTATTATCAAGGCTCCATACATAACGGTTCATGTTCCCGGTCAAATCAAATTTCAATTCTTTCCATGGACCATTAGGCAAAGTTGTTTTTTCAGGCGAACGCAACATGCCATAATTAAGCGTAACAATATCAGAGTTTTCATCAGCCATATTCATACCCGCCATACTATTGTTATTGGGCATTTGCATGTTATGCCCTTGCATGTTATCCTTCCTGGATTTATTCATATTCATCCCTTTCATGCCATCCATTTTATCGTTCTTTATGTCTTTCATATCATGCCCCTGATGCATGGAATCGGCCTCACTTCCCGTTCTCTCCAAAGGAGAGGGAGCCATCCCTTTCATGTCACTCATTTTCATTTCATCGCCTGGCTTTTCTACACCTGTAATTTCAGGATACATAACCGTGTTCATATCCATTACCTGGTTACTCATTTGCATCACTTCCATTTCTATCATATTGCCTTTCATGTCCATCATGTTGTTCATCATCTGCATACCGGCAAAATATTTTAGCTTAGGTAATTTTGTTGCGGGCACTTTTTCGCCACTGCCCAACCAAAGCGAAGCCGATTTGGTTCGGTCTTCAGGTGTTACTAAAAATTCATAGCTTTTATTTTCTGGTATGGTTACTATTACATCATAAGTTTCGGAAACAGCAATAATCAATCTATCGACTTCTACAGGTTCTAAATCATTACCATCGCTGGCTACTACTGTAATTTTACCGCCCGAATAAGTAAGCCAAAAATAATCTGATGCACCGCCGTTTGCTATGCGCAACCTTACTTTATCACCTGCCTTAAACTGAGCCTCATCCGCCCTTTGGGCACCTTCTCCAAAGGAGAAGGGAATTTGATTTTTATCTTTTATTTCGTTTTGGTTTTTGCCATTAATTAAAAAATTGTCGTAATACACATCGCTTACATCCATTGCATTCATCCGCTTCCACTCGTTGGTAAGTTTTGTTTTAAGATGCCCTGTTTTTATAGCCTCTGCATAACTTTGGGTAGTTCCTTTTTTTATAGCAAACCAATCAGTGGCACTTCGCAGGCTGCGATGAACTTCTTCCGGTTTCATGTCCGTCCATTCACTTAATATAACAGGTATGCTTGGTATATCCCATTCTTTTCTTTTATTCATTATAAACATCCCATACATACCTATTTGTTCCTGTAACCTACTATGGCTATGATACCAATGCGTACCATGTTGAACAATGGGGTATTTATAGAGATAAGTAGAATGGGGTTTAATAGGCATTTGCGTTAGAAAAGGCACACCATCCATGCGGTTGGGTAAAAAGAGACCATGCCAATGCAGGGCTGTTTCTTCATTCAATTCATTATGCACATAAATTTCTGCTGTATCACCTTCAGTAAACGTAAGCGTAGGCATAGGTATATGACCGTTTACTGCAATAGCCCTTTTCGGTTTTTTGCCGTAAGTAACAATAGTATCCCTTATGTATAAATCATAACGAACAGTATGTGGAGGAGTATTGTTAATAATGGTTTTTATGGGTCCTAAGTTTGTTTTTGCCATATCCATATTATCCATGTTGTCCTTATTCATATTTCTTGTGTCCATTTGCTTATTCATAGATTTGTCTTTATCCATTGGCATTTTATCCATCTTCATGTCTTTCATGTCCATATTTTTAGAAGTATCGTTCATTGGCCTGTCCATATCATCCTGTTTTTTGGGGACAATTTTAGGAGGAGCACTTTTTATTGTTTTTTTTATGAGCTTCATCCCGCATTTAGGGCAATTGCCGGGCTTATCCATTTTTACTTCTGGATGCATAACACAAGTATATATTACTTTCTGTGGGTTATTATTTTGTTCTTTTCTTAGTTCAGGCTTTTTAACCGGTTTTGATTTCTCCATCTTCATGCCAGGCATATCTTTCATATCATGCTGTGCG
The DNA here is from genome assembly GCA_038244655.1 of Chitinophagales bacterium. GTDB lineage: Bacteria > Bacteroidota > Bacteroidia > Chitinophagales > Chitinophagaceae > Ginsengibacter. Next base: position 203,307 of record JBBRTG010000006.1, on the reverse strand, counting down.
AACACAAACACTGCACTACATAGAAGCAAGAAAATTAAGAATGCTTTTTTCATTTTTTTTATTTTAAATTTTTATTGTTTGTCCTTAGGTTAATTATTTGTTGTCCATCTTTTAATTTGGCTTTCATAAAATCTATTTCTTTTTGTTGTGATGAAATAATATTGTTGCCTAATTTCTTTATTTCCGGATCGTTTAATTCAGTCTCTTTCACCATAAGAATGGCTGCGGCATGATGTGGAATCATTGATTTTAAAAATTGCCTTTCGGAAACACCGGTTTGATTTCTTATAAAAAGAAAAAATGTTACTAACAAAACAGCGCTTATGGCTATAATAAAAGCGTTTAGCTTTTTGTTCATATACATGCTACCCATTAAGTCCATTTCAATAATAATCATGGGAGTTGTCATAAGCCCCGCCATATAAAACTGATTGATGTTCGGGATAACATTTACGAATTTGTCAACCATTGAATACATGAGTAAAGAGAGTATTACCATTAATATTAATTTCTTGTATTGCGTTTTTTGTGCATTCATTTTATCTTTAGTATGAGTATTCATTATTTTCTGTTTTTAATTGTTTAGAGAAAGACTGTCTTTAGTTTTACTTGTCCAATCCAGTACCAATTTTTTTTGATCTTTAGAAAGTTTTGCATCAGTATGAATTATAGTATATGCAGGAATAGGCATTGATCCATCTTCAATACTTTCCGCTATCGATCGTAATTTATTTTGTTGCTTGCGATTCGAGTAACTTCCGAACTCATTGAAATTAAGATCTGCTTTTCCTTTTTTAATGTGTGATGCCATCCACCATCCACCAGGTTGAATATACGAGTACCAGGGGTAGCGGGTATTATTGCTATGACAGTCGTAACAGGAATTTTTAAAAATATCTACTACTCTATCCGGCACAGGAACTATTTTTGTTATATCAGTCGGTAAAACCTGCCCGTTATTATTATTATGAGCAGGTTGTATAAATTGAATTGCGACAAATACAATCAATATTACCAATAGAATTTTTTTTACCAGTCTCATTTTTTTATCTCTTCTTTTACTGAACCACAAGTGGGCATTTTTTTACCTAAATAAGGATTTTTAATTTCTTTTGTTTCACTTAGCCATATTGCACCTTTATTATTATTGTACATTGGGCAGAAATCTTTATAGAGTTGTTGCCCGGCTCCAAACGTTTTTACCATATCATAAACATCTTTACTAAGCATATCAAAATGTTCACGCTGGTGTTTGATGTTGCCTGCGTTCATTCCAATATGTTCCGCATGTTCTTTCGCATCATCAGCTATATCTTCATAAGTTTTCTTTTTATCGGCTGACAATGAAGATTCATCAAAGTTCTTAAACGTCTTTAACATGTCATTGCCAGCAGTGGCTGCATCCTTATCATTATCGTTGGCGAAAGCATTTTTCATTTGCAAATAGTTGGCTACAATTCCACCAAGAGGTGATGCAGTTACAGCATTTGTTTCAGTAGTGGCATGCGTAGAATCATTATTTATTTTATTTGCTTCACCAGATTTATTACTGCTGTTATTACAGGCAGCGAATGTTATTACACTAATTGCAATAGCAAAAAATATATTTTTCATTTTTAAAATTTTAATGTTTGAATTATTGAATCGTTTCTGTAACCTTTCCACAAGTAAGCATAGCATTTCCGAAATAAGGGTTTTTAATTACCTTATTACTACTTAACCAATATGCTTTTTTCATGGAGCAATAATTGTAATAGATTGGCTCTGTTGAAAGTTTTAATGACTTGGCCAATGCATACATGTTGGCAGAAAGGTTTGCAAAAACTTCACGCTGTTGTTTAATGTCTTTCCTTTCAGAAATAAAACCTGCATTTTTTAATAAAGCATTCCGGTTTGCTTCGGAGATTGTTCTATCACTTATACCGTTAGTTGTTTTTACAAATTGTTCTGCATGCATGGCAGCATCATGTGCATTGCCACTTACCAAAGCATCTTTGATGTTGTAATAGAGAGAAAGTAATTGAAAAGAACGTGTTTGGTTTGTACTATCCTCCTGTTGTGCAAAAGAATTTTGTACAAATGCAATTGCAAATATTGTAAGTGAAAAAAATATTTTTTCCATTTTAAATTTAATTTAATGTTATGGAAATAATTACAGGCACGATAATATATCATGCAGAAAAAATCTAACATTAAATCATATCTGAAAGCTCTGGATTGCTATACGAATATCCGGTATGGGTGGATGATGACTTCGGACAAAATATTTGATGCTTGCATCTTCACGGGAAGAATATAAAAGATCAATATTATAGAATGAAGAAATAAATGCTGTAAAAAAAAACGAACTAATTGCAATGCTAAATGATTGAGGAACGGCTTTATCAAGTTGAACAATCTTCATCACTTTATCATTACAACAATCGTCTTTATCTTTTGATTGATGATCTTTAGCAACTTCGTCGTGATGATGTTGTAATTTATCATGATGATGAGAAGTTTGGGCAACAGTTAATTCTTCTTCTTCATGATGATGTGAATTAAATCCCATGCTTACACCTATAGCACAGGCAAATCCGATGATTGTATTTAACGAAAATACCAGCACGAGAAAAGCTGCTTTTAGTTGTATAGATTTAATTTTTTTCATTAATTGATTACAAAAATAGAATTTATTTACGTTACCGGAATTATAAATAGCAATAAGAATCGTGCCTTATTTTAACGCATTTATTATTATATGTTTAATTCATCTGTTTGTTCATTATTCAGAATTTTTTTACTATGTAAAATTAATTTTTAGAATGGATAATGTTTTACATAATTATGGATAAGATTTAAATATTTAGGGATACCCAAATAAGGCATTTATTTTTATTACTTTTCACATTTTCATTCCACCCATATCCATGCCCGCCATAGGGCTTGCGCCTTTTCTGAATATATATTCGCTCTGCAATAAATAAGCCCCGCTGGTTACTACTGCATCACCTTCTTTTAACCCGGATTTTATTTCTACAAACCCATTTCCTTCTATACCGGTAGTTACCATTTTGCTCATAAATTTATTTTGAGCAGACTGCACCCAAATCATTTTCATTGTACCATTTCTTAGTATTGCGTCGGCCGGTAAAGAAATGGTTTTGCGCTCCCGATCTTTTAATACAACATAAGCGGCCATACCCGGTTTTAACTGGTGATTGTTATTGGCTATTTTTATTCTTATAAGATTTATACGATTTCCCGGATTGATCTCTGGATTTACAAACTCAACTTTGCCCTGAATTTCTACTCCGGGAATATCAGGAATTTGAACCATTACCTGTGCAGCAGGATTGAATTGATTTAATTGCGATGTATATAATTGTGCCTCTACCCACAAAGTACTTAGGTCTGCCAATTCAACAATCGTTCCTCCTTCTGAAACGTATTCTCCCTCTTTTAAAGTCTCGGTAGTAATGTAACCTGCGGCGGTACTATAAAAAGTGGTTACTGTGTTTTTATTTTTATTGGAAAGATTATTTATTTGCGCTTCACTCATTCCCCACAACAATAATTTGTTTCTTGCGCTTTCAATTAATTGTTTAAAATCAATTATAGCATTTCCCAAAACTTTTTGTTTTTCCATTGCAAGTAAATATTCCTGCTTGGCATTGTTTAACTCTTCGCTATATAGATCAAAAAGCGGAACTCCTTTGGTTACATAATCGCCAATGTTTTTATAATATAATTTTTCAATTCTTCCTGTAACCCTTGAGCTAACTGAATTTATTTTTGTCTGATCAAAATTCAGCGTTCCTGTTAACACCACTTTGTTTCCTATAAATTCATTATGAATGGTATCAATACGAATATTACCTAACTGCATTTGTTCCGGGCTAAGCTCGAGTTCATTATCATTTTTTTGCTGATGGCTTTTTTTTACGGGTGTAAGATCCATGTGGCAAATCGGGCATTTTCCGGGTTTTGATTCTACCACTTGCGGATCCATTGAGCAGGTATAATATACATCAGGATTTGCAGCAGCGGCATTTTGCATTTTACTTTTACATGATGCCAATAAAATAACAAAGAGCAAAAAGACAACCGGCAAAAATCTGCAGGCAGCATTTAATTTAAATGATCCTGTTTTTTTGTTGTATGTTTTTTGTTTCATGAACATTTTAATTTTAATTTATTCATCATTTGTTTTTAACCATCTTTGTTTCTTTATACAATTAATGATTTATTTTACTTTTAAAAAACTCTCACTATCCATTAAAAACTGAGCATTAGCGGCTACGCTATCTCCGTTAGTAAGGCCATCAGTTACCTGGATTAAATCGTTAGCTGTTATACCTGTACTTATTGCATGAACTTTAAAAGCATTCCCTTCTTTAAGTAACACAACTTTGTTGATACCTAATGAAAGGACTGCCTCTTGCGGTAACCAATTATTAAAACCTGTATTAATGTAGATAGTGGCTTTTACCTGGCTGCCCACCGGTATCATTAATTTTGAATTATTAAAATAGATTCTTGCAGTAAGTGTTTTAGAATTGTTTCTATAAAAAGGTTCAATAAAATTAATTTTTGATTGAAACTTTTTATCAGGCGCTGTTTCAGGAATAATAGTTACAGGAGTACCTGTTTTAATTAATGAATTATCACCTGCAAAAAGTTGCAGCGTTACCCAACTGTTCTCCATATTATTTACCTGGAAAACCGGCTGCCCTTTTTCTACATACATACCTTCTCTTATTGATAACCCTTGTGTCATTCCTGGCATGTTCATTTCTTCTGATGAATTATTCATGCTTCCTGCTTCATGCACATGGCCCGTATAATTGCTGTAAACAGAAACTGCGTATATGGCTTTACCGTTAGATATCACCTGATGCAATTGACCACTGCTCATGCCAAGTAACAAGAGCCTTTGCTTTGCTGTATTAATGATCATTGTATTTGCCGGATCGTTTTTTATAAGAAACAAAAGATTCTGTTGTGCGGTTAAAAGCTCGGGGCTGTAAATGTCCATAATTTTATCACCGGCATTTACATGCTGGTAACGGTATTTTATATACAGCTTTTCTATCCTGCCTGAAATTCTTGCGGAAATAATCTTTATAAACCTAGTATCATATTCAATGCTGCCAAGCGCTTCAACCTTTAGCTGTTGTTGAGAAAGCTGGACCGTTGTTACAGGAACAGAAGATACCACTATATTATTAGCAGGTTTTAGCAGGGTACCTAAATCAATCTGTGTAAGTTCCCTGCTGGCATTTTCTTTTTTAACCAAAGCCATTCCACAGATAGAACAATCACCGGGATGATTTTCTATTATTTGCGGATGCATCGGGCAGGTGTACATTTCCCTTGTACTGTCAATTGCAGAAGTTGCTATATTTCCAGTTTTATTTTTGCAGCCAGAAAAAGCTAAAAGAGAAATAGCAAGGCCGAAGAAAAAAACTTTTGTTACTGATATTATTGAATTTCTTTTTCTCATTTTTGTTCTAATATTTTATCAAATTGCACCTGAAGGTTTAAGAATTCCTGCAACTGATCCAGGTAATCAAGCTGTGTTATATTCAACGTTTCCCACGCATCAAACAATTCAAACAAACCTTCTGTATTTTGTTCATATCCTAACTGCATGATTTTATAATTTTTTTGTAAGGCAGGTATAATATTTTCCTTAAATAATTGCAACTGCTTTTTTTTACTGTTGATAGAGGCAAGCAAACTTTCTGCTTCGCCCGAAGCCTCATTATAAATTATTTGTTTTTGCCCTTCATAAGATTGTTCTTTCCATTTTAAACTTTCAATATTTGCTTTATACGAACCAGATGACCAGGGAGCCAATGGAATTTTTACAGTTGCCATTAACGAAAATTGCCAGGGTTGTTTGCCAAATGCAAACATGTGATTATACTGTACGCCAAACTGTGGCAATTGCTTTGTTTTTTCAAGGTTTAATTGAAGTTGATTGATTTGCAGATTTTGCGTTACTGCTTTAATATCACTTCGTGCATGGATAAAATAATTACTGTCAACACTGTTGTAGCTTTTAATAACATAATCTGTGTCAATCATAAATTTTTCATCTTTATTACGATTCATCAAAGTGTTTAGCATAATTTGTTTTTGCATTATCTCATTCTCAAACATTACACGCTGATTTTCTATTTTTCCTAACGATGCTTTTGCTTTATAATAAGCGTTCAGTTTGCCGAGGTTATTTTTATAACGCAGCTCAGCGCTTTGTATCATAAAACTGAGCAGCTTTTCATTATCATCAAGCACCTTTATTTTTTTTTCAATCATTAGCCAGTCGTAATAATTTTTTTTCGCTTCTGCATATAAATCATTCAGCGCTGATTGTTTATTTTCTTTATTAACTGTTGACATTGCCTGCATATAAGCAGCATTGGCATTTTGTGTTTTTTTATTGGGAAACATTTGTTGCGCTGAAAGCATAAAGGAACCCCTGCCTTTATCTGTGTTGGTAGCTTTAGCAAGATTTATATTATAAGGTGTCATCCAAAAACCTGCGCCAAATTCAGGTGGCACCCAGCTTCTGGCGCCTTTGGCTGCTTCATCCAGAGAACGAATTTCTGCATTGTACATTTTTACTTCAGGGTGATTTTTTTCTATGCGTAAAAAAATTTCGTCCAGTTTTAAAACTTCCTGGGCACGTGCACTGCTCCATAACAAAAACAAAAAAGCCATTAGTGAAATATTTTTTTTCATTTTAAATATTTATTTTTTACAACAATTTTTTTCCCGTACGACCGGGCCATCCGGGCGGGCTTCCTGAACAGGTGGGCATGGAATATTTGCATAAGAACAAAAAACACAACAATCACCTGGCTCGGGTTTTAATATTGTTTTACATTCCTCACATTCATAAAAATATTGGCAGGCATCTGTTGGCATTTTTTCTTCCTTTTGATGGCCGCATTGCGGACATGTTATTGTTGATTGAATTTTTATTTCCATATTATTTTTTTATACTTAATGTTTTACTTCGAGTACATCAATTTTACCATGTTTCCGTAATTCATATTCTTTGCTCATTAAAAATATAATAGGTGTTACCAAAAGGATAAATATAGAGGATGTAAATACACCGCCAATCATTGGTAATACAATAGGTTTCATAACATCACTGCCAACTCCTGAACTCCATAGAATAGGAATTAAACCGAAGAGTATCACACAAACTGTCATTATTTTTGGCCGCAACCGTTTAGCCGCGCCAGCTATAACATATTCCCGCAAATCAGCCCTGGTAATTGTTTCTTTAGAGTTCCCTTTTGCTTCTATCAACTGCTGCATGGCATCATTCAGATAAATAACCATTACAATATTTGTTTCCACAGCCAAACCAAATAAGGCAATAAAACCAACGGCAACTGCCACTGATAAATTTACTCCCCAGAAATAAATCATGTAAGCGCCACCTATTAAGGCAAACGGAATAGTTATTAAACTCAACAACGCTTCACGGGCCGAATGAAAAGCAAAATACATGGAGATAAAAATGATTAACAATACAATTGGCAAAATGAGTTTTAATGTTCTTTCACTGCTTATTAAATTTTCATACTGCCCGCTCCAATCTATAAAATAACCTTTGGGTAATTTGGTGAGCATTGTGTTTAACCTGTTTTGCGCTTCCTGTACCGTGCCAGCTAAGTCTCTGTCACGCACGTTAAATAAAACAGTTCCGCGTAATAATGCATTTTCAGAATTAATCATTGGCGGCCCTTCAGTAATGTCAACATCTGCTACAGCCTGCAAAGGAATGGGGCCAAATTGTGTAGTTTGTACCTGCAAACTTTTTAATGCTTCCATGTTATCTCTGAAATCCTGAGCATACCGCGCATTTACTGAAAAGCGCTGACGCCCTTCGATAGTAGTTGTTAGCTTCACGCCGCCCAATGCGCTTTGCACCACAGCATTTACATCGTCTATGCTTAAACCATACCTGCTTATTTCATCGCGTTTAATTTTTACATCAATATATTTTCCTCCGGTGATAGGCTCAACATATAAATCCTTAACGCCGTTTATGCCCTGCAATTCATTTTTTATTTTTTGGGCAAATGAATAAATAGTATCCAGGCTTTGCCCATATACTTTTACACCGACGTCGGTACGAATGCCGGTTGACAACATGTTGATGCGATTAATAATGGGCTGCGTCCACCCGTTAGTTACACCGGGTATTTGTAATTTATTGTTGAGTTCATTCACTATATCTTCTTTTGATTTGCCTGCTCTCCATTCCTGTTTCGGTTTAAGTAAAACAATGGTTTCAATCATATTAATAGGAGAATTATCAGTAGCCGTATTGGCCCTTCCGGCTTTGCCCAAAACATTTTTAACTTCAGGAACTGAGGCAATAATTTTATCCTGCACTTGTAATATTCTTTTCACTTCCGAATTAGAAACATCGGGCAATGTTACCGGCATAAAAAGAATAGAGCCTTCATCTAATGGCGGCATAAATTCCCTTCCTAAGCTCACAATAAGCGGAATACTTATTAGTAATGCAATGATGTTGATGGCGATGGTTGTCTTACGCCATTTAATGCACCAGCGAATAAGAGGTTCATATATTTTTCCTAATCCCCTGTTTATGGAGTTGGCATTTTCGGGAGCGAATCTTCCTCTCATAAAAAATGAAATTAATACAGGCGCTAAGGTTATTACAAGCATGGCATCTACTGCTACAATGAACGTTTTGGTATATGCCAATGGCCCGAATAATTTTCCCTCCTGCCCGGTAAGCAAGAAGACCGGAAGAAAAGAAGCGATAATAATAATGGCTGAAAAAAACACTCCTCTTGAAACCTGCTTGCACGAACTTTCAATAATGCTCATTCTTACATCTTCAGGTATTTTTAAATAATTCTTTCCAGGCAATATCTTTTTGAAAATATTTTTCATTTTTGTTTTGGTTTATTAGCAGGATTGTTTTGCCATTGAGATAAATTATGATAAGCATTTTCTGACATGATGATACCGTTATCAACAATGACACCTATTGCAAGGGCTATACCTGTTAAGGACATAATGTTAGAAGAAAGATTAAACGCATTCAACAAAATAAAACTGATGGCAATCGTGATAGGTATTTGAATGATGATGCTTAAAGCGCTGCGCCAGTGAAACAAGAAGAGGAATACAATTAGTGATACAGCTAACATCTCTTCCCCCAGTTTACCTTTTATGTTTTCAATAGCTGCTTCAATTAAAGTACTCCTGTCATAAGCAAATTTAAAATGTACTCCTTCTGGCAAGCCTTTTTCCACTTCCTTCATTTTTGTTTTTACGGCATTAATAACCTTATCGGCATTTTCTCCATAACGCATTACCACAATACCGCCAACAACTTCACCTTCACCATTTTCATCAAAAATGCCGAGCCGTTCATCGCCTCCCAACTGAACCGTTGCGATATCTTTCACCCTTACAGGAATACCATTGTTATTGGCAATACCAATGTTTTCAATATCTTCTTTATTCTTTATATAGCCTATTCCGCGAATGATGTAAGACATATCGCTCATCTCAAATTTTCTTCCACCTACATCGTTATTGTTGGCTTTTACTTTATTCATTACATCCATTAAAGAGATATTGTAAAACTGCAACTTCACCGGATCAATAACTAACTGATATTGCTTTTCAAAACCTCCGAAAGAAGCAATTTCTGCAACACCCGGAACGGTTTGCAATGCAAACTTTACATACCAGTCCTGTAAAGTTCTTTGTTCACCGAGGTCTAATTTTTTTGCATCTAAAGTGTACCATAAGATATGTCCAACGCCTGTACCATCCGGGCCTAAGGCGGGTGTAACACCTTGAGGAAGTAATCGCTGTGCATAATTTAATCTTTCCAATACGCGTGTGCGTGCCCAGTAAATGTCCACATCATCATTAAAAATTATATACACAAAGCTCATCCCAAACATAGAGGTTCCTCTTATGTTTTTAATCTTTGGAATACCCTGAAGATTGGAAACTAAAGGAAACGTAACCTGGTCTTCCATAATCTGCGGGCTTTGTCCTGTCCATTCTGTAAAAACTATCACCTGGTTCTCTGAAAGATCAGGTATTGCATCAATAGGATTTTTTTGCACAGCAAATATTCCCCAAATAAAAAGGCTTAATGCTATTGCTAAAACGATGTACCTGTTGCGAAGCGAAAGTTCAATTAGTTTCTCAACCATAGATGATTCATTTTTTTTGAACAAATACTTTCTAAAGTAGTGTACTATAAAAATTGAATAATGAAATTTGTGTAAAGAAGTACGGACTTAAAACCGCCAGAGAAAAGCGGATCCGTTGAAGGAGAGAAAATCAAATTCTGTAAACGCAGTTGGAAATGTAAGCAGAAATACCATTATATAACGGTGGCGCATGAACGCTGTTAATGATAACCTGAGGAGAAAAGAACGCCTGTATTTGAAAAGCAGGATTAAATGAATGTATAAAAGTAAAATGAACAGCAGGGCTGTTTATCACTTCTGCCATTACATGATTATCTTTTACCTTAAAGAATTGATGTTCTGTTTTGCAGCAACCGGTTTTATTCTTCATTCCACATTTGCTGCACTTATCATGATTAAATAACTCTGCACCATATACTTTACCCATACAATAATGTATATTGATGGTTGCCCCTATTGAAGAGGTTAAGTAAACAATTGCTAATATGACTGCAAGAAATTTTTTCACTTATGTAAATCTAATCTATTTACAACACTCTTTTTTTCGAATAAATATTGCTTTAAAAATCTTTAATAAAAATTGCGCTATTGTATTTTTTTGTGTCAATATAAAAGTTATTGTAAAGATAATTTCATTTTATAAATAAAGGGTTAAAGTTTCATAGATAGAAAAACTATTACTCATCCAATATTTTTCTTTACAATTTTAAATTTCTTAACCGCAATGAATTACCAATAACCGAAACAGAACTTACGCTCATTGCTGCCGCGGCAATCATCGGTGATAATAAGATTCCGAAAAAAGGAAATAAAATTCCCGCAGCAACAGGAACTCCAACTACATTATATATAAATGCAAAAAATAAATTCTGACGTATATTTTTCATCACTGCATTACTTAATTTTTGTGCTTTTACAATTCCGTTCAAATCGCCTTTTACCAAAGTAATTGCAGCGCTTTCTATTGCAACATCGGTTCCGGTTCCCATTGCAATGCCTACATCTGCCTGCGCTAATGCCGGCGAATCATTAATGCCATCACCGGCCATAGCAACTTTTTTGCCTTCCTGCTGTAAACGTTTTATCTCTTTCAATTTATCTTCCGGCAGGTATTCTGCTTTGTAGCCTGATAATTTTAATTCATCTGCAACTGCTTTAGCTGTACTTGCATTATCGCCTGTAAGCATAATAACTTCTACATTATTTTTAATTAATGTTTCAATTGCTTGTTTGCTTGTTTCTTTTATTTTATCCGTTATAGTTATATAACCAGCAACAACTTTGTCTATTGAAATATAGGATACCGTTTTGCCTGCTTTCTGTTCATTGCTTACCTGTGTATCTAAACTTTCAGCGATAGAAGAATTAGTTTCCTCCATTAATTTTTTATTTCCCAATGCAACTTTTTTACCATCAACTGTACCTGTAACACCTTTTCCGGCGACTGCATGAAAATCATTTACATCTGAGAAGAATACTTTTTTTTCTTTACCATATTTCACAATTGCTTCTGCCAATGGATGCTCACTGTATTTATTTAACGAAACAATTTTTTGTAATAAATCATCTGCATTAAAACTGGCTGCGGCAACAACTTTTTCTACTGATGGTTTACCTTCTGTAATAGTTCCTGTCTTGTCAATTATAAGCGTATCAATTTTATTCATCTTTTCAAGCGCTTCAGCATTTTTTATTAAAACACCAGCCTGCGCTCCTCTTCCAACACCAACCATTACAGACATTGGCGTAGCCAGGCCCAAAGCACAAGGGCACGCAATAATCAATACTGCAATGGCATTTACAAAACCATAAACATATTTTGGCTCGGGGCCAAATAGTACCCATGCAAAAAAAGTAATAACAGAAACGGCTACAACAATGGGTACAAAATATTTAGAAATTCTATCGGCTAATTTTTGAATCGGGGCTTTGGAACGGCTTGCATCATTTACCATTTTTATAATTTGTGAAAGCAAGGTTTCTGAACCAATTTTTTCGGCTTTCATTACAAAAGATGTTGTGGTGTTTATCGTTCCTGAAGTTATTTTATCATCTACATTTTTGTCAACAGGAATAGGCTCTCCGGTTATCATAGATTCATCAATGCTTCCTTCGCCTTCCACTAATTTTCCATCAACAGGAATTTTTCCGCCGGGTTTTATTCTTAATAAATCTCCTTTCTTTATTTCATCAATTGATATAATTTTTTCTTCTCCATTCAAAATCAATGTAGCTTCTGAAGGCACTAACTTTAATAATTCTTTTATTGCTCCGCTGGTTCTGCTATGTGCTCTTGCTTCCAATAGTTGTCCTGTTAAAACCAAACTAAGTATAACAGTTGCTGCTTCAAAATAAACAAACACAGTTCCGCTTTCTGTTTTAAATTGTTCAGGAAAAATATTTGGAAATAACATTGCTATAACACTAAATAAAAATGCCACACCAGTGCCAATGCCAATCAAAGTAAACATGTTCAGGTTCCATGTAATGACAGACCTCCATGCCCGTTGAAAAAACATCCATCCTGCATAAAACACAACAGGAAATGATAATACCAATTGAATCCAATTCCATTTATCCTGGCTCATTGTTTTTAAAAGCGGGTTGCCTGAAATCATATCAGACATTGCTATAATTAAAATCGGAATGGTAAAGGCTACCGCTATTTTAAATTTTTTCAGCAGCTCTTTATACGTTTTGTTTTCCTCATCTGCTATAGGTTGCATAGGAACTAAATCCATTCCGCAAATAGGGCAAGAACCGGAAGCATCCCTGATAATTTCTGGATGCATGGGACAAGTATATTGCGTTTTTTTTATTGAAGCAGAAGGAGCTTTTTCTAAATTCATTCCGCATACAGGGCAATCGCCGGGCTTATTATATACCTTATCTCCTTCGCAATGCATGGGGCAATAATATTTTTCATTATTACTGTTTGATGTTTCATGAACATGAATATGATTATGAAAAGATTTGTTTTCTTCTTTTGTAAAATCAGGTTTCATTTCATGTGCAAGATCTCTTTCTTGGATCTGATATTTAGGATAATCTTTTAAAGCTGATTTCAATTCAGCAGTAGGAATATGATTTGCCATATCAATTGTTGCTTCTCCTTTTGCTAAATCAATGGAAACATTTTTTACTTCTGCAACATTTGATAATAAGCTCTGAACTTTTGCCTGGCAACCGGTACACTTCATTCCTGTAACGCTGTATGTATGTGTCATAAAACTATTTTTTCTAAGTATACAAAGTTATCGGTAATAGCTGTCGTAACTGTTATACAATTATGGGAAAAGTTTACAAAATTTTGTGTGAGTCATATTTGCTAATTATAGACGTGGCATTTAATTCAATTGAAACAAATTAGTATTATTCCCATTTAAAAACTTTTATTGCAATAGCATATATAATGATGCCCCATAACAATAATATTCCTATTTCAAGTTTTACGTCCCATAAATTTTTGCCTTCAAAAGCCACATCACGCAATGCATTATTCAAATGAGTAAGCGGCATAATTTGGGCAATCCATTGCAGCCATTTTGGAAATACATCAATTGGAAAAAAAGTACCGCTAATTAAAAACTGGGGAAGCGTAATCAGGTTGGCAAAAGGTGGAATTGTACTGTCATTTTTTGCAAGTCCGCTTACTATAAACCCAAAGCCCATGAACACTATTAAACCAATAAAGCTTAACGTGAGCATTTCAAAAAAAGTTTCAAACCCATGTATTAAAGTGAAGCCAAAGAAAAAACGACCAGCGAGGATTATTACAATAGCCGTTAGCATTTGAAATACAACACGGCTAAGCATTTCTCCTAAAATTATAAATGTTCGGCTAATAGGTGTTGCAAAAAATCTTTTTAATACCAAAGTATTGCGAAGATTAAAAAACATAAAAGCAACACCGAAAACACCAGAAGCTAATAATGAAAATCCAAGCTGCCCCGGCAATATAAAATCAATAGTTTTGTATTGTCGTATTTTAGCAATATCCTTTTTATCATCAAAATTAAAGCCTGCATAAACCGGGCGGCTTTTATAATAACGATTGCTTAATTCATTAATTACACTTTCTGCAAGCGCTTTAAATTGCGGCCATTTATCATTACTCGATGTCGTGCTTTTAAGCGTAAAATTATATAGAGGATTACCAGATAAATTCTTTTGAATATTTATAATGCCGGCTAATTTTCCTCTCTGCAAATCATCGTCAAGCGAATCTTTATCGTGGTAAATTTTTATAATAACACCAGGCGTATTTTTCAATGCTGTATATAATGCGTTGGAAGTATCTGCATTATTGTCAAGTGCAACTTTGTAGCTTTTTACTCCGGCGCTATCACCTATAAAGCCAAAAACTAAAATAAAAATAAATGGAAAAGCAAAACCAAATATAACTGCCGATGGACTTCTGAAAATAGCACGCAGACTAGCTTTTGTAATGGCAATCATCGCCTTGAACTGACTATATGGTTTCATAAACAATTAAAATTTTAAGCAGCAAAACTATTGGAGAAAAAATAAAAGCGAAGAAATAAAATTAATTTCATAAGATGTATCATTGCAGGTAAAGAAGGTATGTAAATAAAAAGAAATGAATAAAAAATCTGGTAAAATTAATTTATGAATACAGTGTATATTCTTACAGGCGGCAATTTAGGAAACAAGAATGTGAACCTGCAGAAAGCAAAAGAATATTTGGAAAGAGAAACAGGAAATATTATTGCATCATCCTCTATTTATGAAACTGCAGCCTGGGGAAATAACAATCAGCCTAATTTTTATAACCAGGTGCACATCATAGAAACAAAATTTTCTGTAGAAATATTGATGAAGAAAATTTTAAGAATAGAAGAAAAAATGGGAAGAGTAAGAACCGAAAAAAATGCAGCAAGGTTAATTGATATTGATATATTATTTTTTAATGACAATGTTATCAATAAAAATAATCTCGTTATTCCACATGCAGAAATAAGCACACGGCGTTTTGTATTAACTCCTTTGAATGAATTGTCGCCACAATTAATTCACCCGGTATTGCATAAAACTGTAAGTGAATTGCTGGCAACATGCAAAGACAATCTCGAAGTAAAGCTTTTGGAAACTGTATAATTCATTTCAGGTATTTATTTTTCAGTTCTTATTTTTGATTTATATTTTTTTCGTCTTAAATATTATTCAGCAAACTATACAAAGCAAATGCTTCATAAGCCCTAATAAATCATGAAATATAATTTCATAACCATTGAAGGAAACATTGGAGCTGGTAAAACCACGCTCGCTCATTTGCTTAGCAAGCGATTGAATGCAAGGTTAATATTAGAAGAGTTTGCAGACAATCCTTTTCTTCCAAAATTTTATGAGAATCAGCAGCAGTATGCTTTTCCGTTGGAGCTTTTTTTTATGGCAGAAAGATATAAGCAACTGAAAGATTTGCTGCAAACAAAAGATATGTTTCAACATGTAACTATTTCAGATTACCTGTTTACAAAGTGTTTATTATTTGCAAAAGTAAATTTACCCGAAGAAGAATTTTTATTGTATCAAAAATTATTTGACATTATTAATCCACAGTTGGTGCAGCCTGATTTGCTGATATACCTTCATGCTCCTGTAACTAAATTAAAAGAAAATATCAGGAAAAGAAATCGTTTGTATGAACAGGGAATTAGTTCAGAATATCTTTTTTCTTTACAGGAAACTTATACGCAATATATAAAGCAACACAACATAAAAACTTTATTTATTGATGCTTCTTCTGCAGATTTTTTAGGCAATGAAAAACATTTGAGTACTATTTTAGAAGCGCTTAACAATGATTATGAAGAAGGCCAGCATTATTTAAACCTGCCTTAATAAATTACATTGAATGATCACGACCACGAATGATCCTTTTGCATCAGTAAGATTACCGGAATTTCGCAACCTGCTTCTTGGAAGATTTATTTTTATCATGGGACTTCGCATGATGGCAACACTCGTCGGCTGGTGGATTTATCTTTTAACCAACGATGCTTTTGCAATTGGGTTAATAGGTTTATCTGAAGTGATCCCTGCAGTTTCGTTGGCATTGTATGCAGGACATGTAATTGATCAAAGTGAAAAAAGAAAATTAATTCTCAGAGGTGTCATTCTTTATTTTATAGCAGTACTTCTTTTAATTTTTATTTCAAGCAGGTTTACAGCAAATCATTTAAGCAATCACTGGATTGCAATATGCATATACAGTGTAATTTTTTGTACCGGCATTGTTCGTTCTTTTACAGGACCTGTGTTTGGCGTAATGCTTGCACAAATTGTTCCACGAAATAATTTACAAAACGCTACTACATGGAACCAGGGCACATGGCTCTCTGCCTCAGTAACAGGCCATGCAGCCGGCGGATTTTTAATTGCAGGTTTAGGAATTACCGGCACTCTTATCGTAATAAGTTGTTTAATAACTATAGCATTTTTCTTCTTGTTCAGGATAAAGAAAAAACTATCCATGAATATAAAAGGCGCAGTTACTACATGGGAAAGTGTAAAAGAAGGATTGCGCTTTGTGTTCAAAACAAAGGAATTACTTGGAGCAATTTCATTAGATCTATTTGCCGTTTTATTTGGCGGTGCAGTTGCTCTAATTCCAATCTATGCAAGAGATATTTTAAAAGTGGGTCCTGAAGGTTTTGGCTTTCTGAATGGCGCGTCTGATTTAGGTTCCATACTTATTGTTATCATACTTACATTATTTCCGCTCAGAAAAATGCAGGGCAAGAAATTATTACTCGCTGTAGCAGGCTTTGGTATTTGCATTATCATTTTTGGCATTTCAAAAATTTTCTTTCTATCTTTTTTTGCACTTCTTTTATCGGGCATGCTCGATGGAATAAGCGTAGTTGTAAGAGGAACGATTACACAATTGAAAGCGCCTGATAACATGCGTGGCCGTGTAATAAGCGTAAATTCTATGTTTGTAAATTCCAGTAATGAGCTTGGGCAATTTGAAAGTGGGATGATGGCAAAACTTATGGGAACAATTCCTTCTGTTATCTTTGGAGGATCAATGACCTTACTGGTAGTTCTTATCACATGGTTTAAGGCACCAACTTTAAGAAAGATGGAATATTGAAAACCCTATCCCTTTCCAAAAGAGTAATAATTTTTACTTATCCTATGTGTAATCAATTTCAACCTTAACAGAAAAGTAAACTGCATTTAACCATTCACGTTAGCCTTTATTATCAGGCAATATCAACCAATTCAATATCAAAAATTAATTCCTTTCCGGCAAGTTCATGGTTTGCATCAAGAATTACAATTTCATCTTTCACTTCTGCTACAACTACAGGAATTGGCTGCCCTGCTTCATTGCGCAGTTGTAACTTCATTCCAGGTTCCAGTTTCATATCAGCAGGAATATTTGATTTCGGAAATTCAATTATTGCTTCTTCATTTTTTTCACCATAAGCATTTTCAGGAGCAATAGCTATAGTTTTTTTTTCACCTACAGCCATTCCTGGAATAGCTTCATCAAAGCCCGCTATCATTTGCCCTGCACCAACAGTAAATTCAAGAGGGGCACGTCCTTCACTTGAATCAAACTGTTCGCCAGAATTTAATTTTCCTGTGTAATGAACTTTTACAACATCCCCTTTTTTTGCTTTATTCATGGTATAAGTTTATCTGTAATTCAATTTAAAATATATTAAGAACCATTTTATTTTTGAACATATTAAATAGAAAATATTCTTCTTTATTCAAATTCTATAGATGTAATTTATAAAAAAAATATCATCTGGTAACACTCATTTTTCATCAATATCTTTAACCCTCTGTATTAATAATTTAATGAAATTTGATTATGAAATTTAAAATCGTTCTTGCGTGCTTTTTGTTATTAGCAATTCAATCTTATTCTCAACCAAAAATTGTACCCGGCGCTGAAAGACTGAATGTATATGTGCCACTTTTGAAAGGTAAAAATGTAGCGGTTTTTGCCAACCAGACTTCAATGGTGCAGAATACACATCTTGTTGATACTTTAATGAAGAGTGGAATTAAAATTGTAAAAATTTTTGGACCAGAGCATGGATTTAGGGGTGATGCGGATGCAGGAGAAAAAGTGGAAAATGCCATTGATAAAGAGACCGGCATTGAAGTAATAAGCCTTTATGGAAAACACAATAAGCCAACTGCCGAAGATTTGAAAGGTGTCGATGTAATGATTTTTGATATTCAGGATGTGGGCACGAGATTTTATACATTCATTTCTTCTTTGCAATATTATATAGAAGCAGCTTTTGAAAATTCAAAACCGCTTCTTATACTTGACAGGCCAAACCCAAATGGATTTTATGTTGATGGCCCGGTGCTTGATCCAAAATTTAAAAGCTTTGTAGGGATGCAGCCGGTGCCCATCGTTTATGGTATGACGTTAGGTGAATATGCTTTTATGATTGCAGGTGAAAAATGGCTTACTGATGAGGCAAATAAAAAATATGCTTATTACCAACATGCTCAAAATTCAACAGATACTCCATTTCATTTTTTGGTTATAAAATGTTTGAACTACGATCATAACAGTAAATATATTTTGCCGGTAAATCCATCACCCAATCTTCCTTCGATACAGTCAATTTATTGGTACCCTTCAACCTGTTTATTTGAAGGAACTTCATTGAGTGAAGGCCGGGGAACTGTTAAGCCTTTTCAAATTTTTGGAGCTCCGTCTTTGCCAAAAAATCTTTTTTCATTTACGCCGCATCCTACTGAAGGAGCCAAAAGCAGCAAGCATTATGGCGAAGTTTGTTATGGCTGGAATTTATCCGGAACACCGGAACAGGTGCTGAAAAAAGTTGATAAAAAAGTTCAACTCAAATGGATTATACAGGCATATAAATTATTTCCTGATAAAGAAAATTTCTTTTTGAAATCAAACGGTTTTAATCGCCTTGCAGGTAATGACGTTTTAATGAAGCAAATAAAAGATGGCGTTTCAGAAAGTGATGTTAGAAAAAGCTGGGAACCTGCATTAAGCAATTTCAAAAAGATAAGAAAGAAATATTTACTCTATAAAGATTTCTAATAAAAATTCAGGAAATTTTTTAAATATAAATTAATACAGCATTTGAATTAATGAATACTATCCGCATAATTTTTATGGGTACTCCACAATTTGCTGTGCCTTCATTAAACAAATTATATGAAGCAGGTTATAATATTGTTGCAGTAATAACAGCCCCGGACAAACCTGCAGGGCGTGGAATGCAGCTAACTGAAAGTGAAGTAAAAAAATATGCCTTTAAAAAAAATTTAAAAATTCTTCAGCCTGAAAAATTAAAAAATCCTGATTTTATTGAAGAATTAAAATCACTAAAAGCGGATGTACAAGTTGTGGTTGCCTTTCGCATGTTGCCGGAAATTGTTTGGAGTATGCCCCCAATGGGAACCATCAATCTTCACGGTTCTTTATTACCACAATATCGCGGAGCTGCGCCAATTAACTGGGCAATTATTAATGGCGAAAAACAAACAGGCGTTACAACTTTTAGATTACAACAGGAGATTGATACAGGTAATATTTTAATGCAGGAAAAAATTGATATTAGTGAAAGTGAAACTGCGGATGAATTACATGATCACATGATGCATATTGGCGCAGAATTACTTTTGCAAACAATAAATAAATTATCACAAGGAAACATTGAAGAAATTGTTCAACCTCATCCCTCATACCTGTTACCTGATACCTTGCATCATGCACCAAAAATATTTACCGAAACCTGTGAAATAAATTGGAAAAAGAATGCAGAAGAAATCTATAACCTCATTCGCGGCCTATCACCTTACCCGGCCGCATTTACTTTTTTAAATGAAAAAAAAATAAAAATTTTCATGGCTGAAAAAGAGATTACAGATGCAAAAGAAAATGCCGGTGAAATGATTACGGATCATAAATCATTTTTAAAATTTGCATGTAACAACGGATTTATTTCTATAAAAGAATTACAATTGGAAGGAAAGAAAAAAATGAATGTTGACAATTTTTTAAGAGGATGGAGAAGTAATAATTAGCCGATTAGCCAATATGCTAATTATTTTACATAGCTTAATGCACAATCAAATTTGTCTGCAACTCCTAATTCTTCAGCAGCTGCATTACTAAGAATAATTGATAATCCAGCGTTTTGCTTTATATCGGGGATAGCATCTAACACCTTGGCATAAACGCTTTTATTTGTCAAATTGTCTGTTACCTTAATAATTGTACCTGGCGCGGCTTCATTATTAAAGCAATAATATTTTCCATCCTGCCATCCACTGGTAGATTTAAAAACACCGGCGTTTCCACTTTCATTTACAGGTGATTTTTTTTCTGTTTGATCATTATACAATTTTTTAAAATAACCCCCTGAAAAATTAATATTGGTTTTTGTGTTTGCGCTGGTCACAGTTACCTTATGTTCGTCTGTTGCAGCTGTTGTAATATTCTTATTTTCCTTTTTTTCAGCATCAGAAATTTTTACAGGCGGAAGCCTTTCAGGATTTATGTCAGGTTTTACAGTCCCTGGTTTTGGTTCCTCTTTGTCAACTGCAGCAACATCCATATTGGGCTTAACTCCTTTATTGGCTAATGAAGATTCGTTCTTATTAACTTTCAGGTATCCTACTATTAAAGGAGTACCAATGCTTACATCATCAGAAGTAAGATGATTCCATTTTTTTAATGAAGTAAGCGGCACTTTATTATAGTTAATGCTTACACGATACAAACCTTCTTTTGGCTGTACAGAATGGTAAACAGGAATAAGCGCCTCTCCGCTTGCCGAAGATCCTGTTTGCATAAAATTATTTTCACCAAGCGGAATTTTTATTGTTTGGCCAACACTTAAACCGTGTTCAAATTGCAAATTATTATACGCTGCTAAATCTTTGGGAGGAACATTGTACATGCGGCCAATACTATAAAAGCTTTCTTTTGGAACAACCTTATGGCTCACAAATAAAGCGGAACCTGTACCTTTTATTTCAAGGCTCTGTTGCGCAAATAAACAGTTACTTATAATAATTGCAAAAAAAAACGCTATGAAACTTCTTATCATAAAAACAATTTACAAGTACTAAAATTTTTCATTTGATATATGACTATGCTTTTAAAGTAAAGCTGTGTAAAAATAATTATTCTCAATTTAGCTATGTTATGAATGAAGTTAAAATTTTTTAATCATTATCCGGATAGCAATTCTCACAAAGAGACAATCTTTTACGATCTTGTAAGATGTAATACTGAACAATTCAACAATATAACAATTCAATTTACAATACAGCAAAAACAATTCACAACCTTTGTTGCCATTTCACAGCCATTTCATTTTTCCATTGCGAAAAATCTCCTGCGATAATATGTTCACGCGCTTTGGTAACAATATCAAGATAAAATGTAAGATTATGAATGCTTGCAATTTGTAATCCCAAAATTTCTTTTGCTTTTATAAGATGTCGCAAATAAGCTTTGCTATAATTATTACTCACTCCACAATCTATTTCTTCATCAAGCTTTGAAAAATTTTTTTCCCATTTTTTGTTGTCAATATTTATAACTCCGTTAGAAGTAAAAAGCATCGCATTTCTTCCATTGCGTGTTGGCATTACACAATCAAACATATCAATGCCTAAAGAAATACATTCAACAATATTCCATGGCGTTCCTACGCCCATTAAATAACGCGGTTTTTCAATGGGCAAACTATCACAACACAATTCACAAATTTCATACATTTTTTCTATAGGTTCACCCACACTTAATCCTCCAATTGCATTTCCGGTTGCTTCTTTTGAAGAAATATATTCGCAGGAAATTTTTCTAAGATCATGATGAATACCGCCCTGCACAATTGGAAATAAATTTTGCGTATAACCATACTTGTTAGTTGTATTATTAAATTGAACAAAACACCTGTCAAGCCAGCGATGCGTTAGCTCCATTGAAGTTTTTGCATAACCGTATTCACTTCCTCCCGGCGGGCATTCATCAAAAGCCATGATGATATCTCCGCCAATTGTTCTCTGAATATCCATCACAATTTCAGGAGAAAATAAATGCTTGCTTCCATCAATATGGCTTTGAAATAATGCACCTTCTTCAGTTAACTTACGGGTACCGCTAAGCGAAAAAACCTGGTAGCCGCCACTGTCAGTTAAAATAGGCTTATCCCAGTTCATAAACTTATGCAAGCCACCTGCAGCTTCCAAAACTTCAAGCCCAGGGCGCAGGTATAAATGATAGGTATTCCCAAGAATAATTTGCGCTCTTATATCTTCCTTCAATTGCTTTTGAGTAACTGCTTTCACGCTGCCTACCGTTCCAACAGGCATAAATATCGGAGTAAGAATTTCACCATGATCAGTAGTGATTGTTCCCGTTCTTGCTTTTGAATTTTTATCTGTATTTTGAAGATCAAATTGCAGTGCTGCCATTAAAAATTAATTTCTTTAGAACGGCTGCAAAGATAACTGCGAAAAATTCTCGCATTTTTGAATTATTTATTATAATCCGAAGAACTCTCTGTAGGAGTACCTGTGACCTTTGGAGAAAATTTTGCAACTATCAGTAAGGAAAGTATGTTTGCACTTAACATGAGACTAACTGAATTGCTTAATGATCCCGGAAATTTGATTTTCCTCGGATTTTGTATAATTACTTTTATACAATTATTTTATTATCTTTTTTTCTTTTCACGGCTGGCATTTTATAAATCAAAAATTAAGACCATTACTCAAACACATCCAGTTTCTGTAATTATTTGCTCAAGAGATGAAGCAGCTAACTTAGTTAAAAATCTTCCCGGCGCATTGGTACAAAAATATCGTACGACACATGAAGTGATTGTAGTGAATGATAATTCTTATGACGAAAGCAAATATATTTTGGAAGAATACCAAAGAAAATTCAGGCAATTGCAATTGGTAGAATTAAAGCAGGAAGCAAGATTTATTCCGGGAAAAAAATTTCCGCTAAGTGTAGGAATTAAAACAGCAAAGCATGAAATAGTATTGCTTACAGATGCTGACTGTGTTCCTGCAAGCGAATTTTGGATTGAAAAAATGCAGGAAGGTTTTTCTGATGGAATTGAAATTATTTTGGGCTATGGAGCTTTGCATAAAAAGAAAACTTTTTTCAATAAGCTTGTCAGATGGGAAACTTTTACCACTGCATTACAATATCTTTCTTATGCACGTGCAGGCCTGACTTACATGGGTGTCGGAAGAAATTTAAGTTACAAGAAAACAGTTTTTTTCAGGCATAAAGGTTTTTCATCTCACAATCATGTACCGGGTGGTGATGATGATCTTTTCATTAATAAAGCGTCAACCAAAAAAAATACGGCTATAGTAATTGATAAAGATGCATTCACTTTATCAGAGCCTGCAACCACCTGGAAACAGTGGATTCGGCAGAAAACAAGACATTATACAACGAGTAAATATTACAAAGCAATTCATAAATTTTTACTTGGCCTTTATGCATTTTCACTTTTTCTTTTTTATCCATTATTCATTGCTTCATTATTTCTTTTT
Source organism: Chitinophagales bacterium (assembly GCA_038244655.1). Lineage (GTDB taxonomy): Bacteria > Bacteroidota > Bacteroidia > Chitinophagales > Chitinophagaceae > Ginsengibacter. Next base: position 179,521 of record JBBRTG010000006.1, on the reverse strand, counting down.
GAGTGGAAATGGGTGTTAGCCGTTTTCGGATTACGTTTTGTAATACAGGCTATAATTATTTTTAAAACAACAAGGAAGCTTGATGAAAAAGATCTTTTTCCCTGGTTTTTATTATTTGATGTGTGGATGTTTTTTTATTATTTATTTTTTGCTACAGCACTTTTTAAAAAGCCAAAGACTTTATGGAAATAGAATAGCCATTAATTCATGTTAATTCGTGAAATTCGTGGCAAATGGAAATTCTTACAAAATATTTTGAAGATTTTACTCAAAAACAATTACAGCAATTTGCCGCATTAAAAGGTTTGTATGTGGAATGGAATCAAAAAATTAATGTGATTTCAAGGAAAGATATGGATCATTTTTATGAACATCATGTTTTACATTCATTAGCAATAGCCGCTCAATTTAATTTTCCTGATGGATATGATGTGATGGATCTTGGCTGTGGTGGTGGTTTCCCCGGAATTCCTTTAGCAATCTTTTTTCCAAAAGTTAAATTCCATTTGGTTGACAGTATTAATAAAAAATTAAAAGTGGCAGAAGCTGTTGCTTCAGCTATTGAATTGAAAAATATAACGGTTCAGCATACACGGGCAGAAGATATTCATAATAAAAAATTTGATGTTGTTGTTTCAAGAGCTGTTGCGCCGTTAAAAGATTTGTGGTATTGGAGTAAGCCTTTATTAAAAAAGAAACCAGTAAATCAACCTAAAAAAATAGCCGGGCTTATTTGTCTTAAAGGCGGCAATCTTGCAAAAGAAGTTTCTGAAAGTGTCTGCCGGCCTAATGTATGGGAGATCAGCAAAATTTTTAAAGAAGATTTTTTTATGGAAAAAAATATATTATATGTCAGCTCTTAATAAACTTAATCATCCAGTTATCAGTTTGAGGTGTATTGCCTATTGGGAAATTATGGGAATCTCCCGTTTCAGTAAAGCCCCATTTTTGGTAAAATGATTTTGCTTTTTCATTATGCTCCCAAACGCCCAACCATACTACTTCATAATTTTTTTCAGAAGCTAATTGGAAAGCATAAGACATAAGGGCTGCCCCAATCTTTTTTGATTGATATTCTTTGAGGACGTAAATCCTTTTTAATTCCAGTGCTTTATATTTTTTAATAGCAGGATACTCTGTGTAGTTTTCCTTCAATCTCATATAACCCGCAGCCACCTTGTTATAATAGGCAATGAAGTAAAAGTCATCTTCATCTTGCAGCTCATCTAAAGTTCCAACAGGTAAGAAGGCGCTTGCGATAAAGCTTTGCATTTCTTCATCGGTACATGTATCTCTAAAAGTATCTTCAAAAGTTATCTTACTAAGATGTGATACAAGGTCAGCATCTTCAGGAGTTGCCCTTTTAATATTTATCTCAGGATTTACCAATTTAGTTTTAGTGTATTATTTTTTCTATCAACATCGGCCATTCTTTGTGTAGGATCAATTTCAACATTGGTTAAATCAGTAAGTGGATGTTTAAATTCAACAATGTATGTTGGGTTTGTCCAATTCCATTCGTTGTGAACAACACGGGTTTCATTATTTTCGGCTGGTTTACTGCCAAACATCAAATCCAAAGGAATGTAATGCGTTTCCTTAGAGCTATCTTTAAATGTAAGCTGCAAATCAACAGGCATAGGCATTTGGCCAATTCTTCTCAATTTTATTTTTGAAACACCATTATCTTCCCATAAACTATCAATACCATAATCTATACTTTTTGTAGAAGATACCCAATATTCCTTATACCAATCGAGTTGTATGCCACTAACATCCTGCGCAACTTTTACAAAATCTGATGCATTGGGATGCTTGAATCTCCAAAGCTTATAATATTGCAGCAATATTTTATCTCTTACTGAGTCACTAACTATGTAGCCTAACTGTTCTAAAAAAATATCTCCTCTTGAATATGCATTAATGCTATAACCCAAATTTGTGTTATAGTGATCTGAATGTGTTGTAAGAGGCTCTTCCAGCTTTTGCTTCAATAAAAAATAATAGCCTCGATAAGAACCTGCATGATTTTTAGGAAGACTGTTTCCGGAATCATCTTGTTTTATATTCATCACTTTATCATAATAAGCGCTTACCTCACCTTCAGCGTATGTTGTAAAACCCTCATCCATCCACGGATACAGGCTTTCATTTGTCCCCAGCATCATCTGGTACCAGCTATGCATCCATTCATGAAAAACAGTTCCAAGGCTTGGGCTTTTTATTAATGTAGCCATTGGATATTCCATTCCGCCATCGCCGCCTTGTATAAAAGAATATTGCGGGTAAGGATATTTTCCAAAATGTTTTTCGATATATGGCAATACTGTAACTGCAGCATTCGCAATAGTTTCCCAGTTTTTTTCAAGGGAATCTACTTTTTTATAAATCACATTTAAAACAACACCATCTTGTTTTCTTACGAGATGTTCATAATCAGGATCAGCAGCCCAAACAAAATCATGCACATTATTTCCTATAAAATGCCAGCTACGTTTTGCAAAAGAAATATCCTTCAAGGCAGTTCCAGGTTTTTCATAACCCCAACCAATAGACGAAAAATTTTCTAATACTCCTGTTCCACCAAGCTTATACTTTTTATCAATTTTTATAGTAACATCATAATCGCCCCAAACTCCGTAAAACTCTCTTGCAACATAAGGCGTAGGATGCCACCCCTCATAATCATATTCGCACATTTTAGGATACCACTGGCTCATGCTATAACGAATTCCTTCTTCGTTATCGCGCCCGCTTCTTCTTATTTGCACTGGCACCTGCGCTTCAAAAATGAGATCAAAATTTACTTTGCTTTTTGGCAAAATAGATTTTATAAGATCAACTTCCAAAATAGTTCCATGATATTTTAATGGCTGTTCTACGCCGTTCATTTTTAAAGATTTTATTTTTTGATAGCCTATTTCAGAAGGTGACAATTTTGAAATGCGATCTCTTACACGGCTGTCCCAGTCTGGTCTTCCGTTGATAATTATTTTTCCCAGTTCCTGGCTTCTTACATCCATCTCGCTTCCGGGCTGAAATGCGTTCCAGTATAAATGAAAAAAAACACGATCTAATTTGTCAGGAGAATTATTAGTGTATTCTAATTTTTGAATACCTGTAAAGCGGTTTGTATTTACATCAACATCTATATTCATATTATATTTCACTCTTTGCTGCCATCGATCGGGCTGAGCGTATAGAATAATGAAAAATGCAAAATTAAAAATTAATAACAGGCTGAGTTTTCTTTTCATGGTTTCAATTTAAAAAATAGTATTTGTAAACATTGCAAAAATAGAAGTTATAAATAAACAAAAATTATAAGTAGGGAATTCTATGAGAGTTATTTTTTTATTTCCCTCCAACAACAATTACTATTTCACCCTTCACAGTTTTAGCAATAAAATAATCGTGCACTTCCTGTAAGCTTCCTCTTTTATTCTCTTCAAAAATTTTGGTAATCTCGCGACTTACACAGCATTGCCTTTCGCTGCCAAAATATTCTATAAAATCTTTTAAAGTTTTTATAAGCCGCATGGGGCTTTCATAAAAAACCATAGAGCGTTCCTCAACTGACATTCTCTTTAGAAATGTTTGTCTTCCTTTTTTCAAGGGCAAAAATCCTTCGAAACAAAAACTATTCATAGGTAATCCGCTATTGACTAAAGCAGGAACAAACGCAGTAGCGCCGGGCAGGCATTCAATTTTAATATCATTCCTTATACATTCACGAACTAATAAAAATGCCGGATCACTGATGCCCGGTGTGCCTGCATCAGTAAGCAATGCCATTGTTTTACCGCTTAGCAACTGTTCGATTAAATGAGAAATTATTTTATGTTCGTTGTGTTGGTGGTAGGAAGTAGTTGGTTTTTCTATATTATAGTAACGTAAAAGCTTAGACGAAGTTCTTGTATCCTCTGCCAATATGAGATCTACCATCTTCAAAACTTCTATAGCTCTGAAAGTAATATCAGCGAGATTGCCTATGGGAGATGGAACTATAAAAAGCATTTTAATTAGCTAATCGGCTAATTAGCTAATCTGCTAATTCGCCTGGATAAAAATTGTTTATATAAATATTTGCAAAAAAGAAAATTGCAATAATTGGCTAATTATCATATTGGCACATTAGCTAATTGAGATTGTATATTCTTCCATAACGGGATTTGCCAATAATTTTTTTGAAGCAGCTTCTGCAATTTGTTTTGCTTCATCAGCATTAGCCGCTTCAATATTTAATTGTATTTGCTTGCCAATTCTCACATCTGCAATACTTTTCAGCCCCAGATTAGAAAGCCCACCCATTACAGCTTTGCCTTGTGGATCAAGAAGCTCTTTAAGAGGCATTACTTTTATTTCTGCAAGAAAATTCATTCACTTTTTATTTTAGATGTTGACAATGATAATAAAACATAGAATATAAAAATTACCGGAACTGCAACCCAATGCAAAAAAATTGCTGCAATAATTACGATAGCCAGTAAGATTATTTTTGGCCTGTTATTCTTAAAAGTAAAATCAGAAAATTTTAAAGACATTATACGAAGATTGCAAACCATTAAATAACTAATTGTAATAATTAAAGCGTATAAAAACCATTTGTTGATAAGAAGATTATTTATACTGGCAATGTTGCTGAAATGCAATATAAGTGGAAAGGAAGCAATTAATAAACCTACTGCAGGAACAGGCACTCCTTTAAAAGAAAGAGCCTGCGAATCATCAAGGTTGAATTTTGCAAGACGGTATGCTGCTGCACAACTCAGCAGGAATGCAGGCGCCAGCCATATTATGGAAACATCAAGACCATTTTCTTCTCTGGCAAAACTAAATCGCAACAACTGGTATAAAATTACTCCCGGCGCTACACCAAAACTTACTATATCAGATAATGAATCTAACTGTTTACCCATAGACGAAGTTGCATGTAATAATCGCGCTACAAAACCATCAAGAAAGTCTATAATTGCTGCAATAAAAATGCATATCGCCGCCCAGGTAAGCTTTTCAGGAATATTGAAGCTGCTGTTAAATTCATCATTCAAATAAATGACAACTGAATTGGTTTGCAAAGCAAAAACAATTGCCATGCAACCGAAGAAAAGATTAAGCAGTGTGAAAATATTGGGAAGTTGTTTCATGAATTTAAATGGATGGTTTCATCAACACCTCAATTTCCTCAACAGTAATGGGTATATTTTTCATTAAATCTTTATTGCCATTTTTGGTTACCCAAAAATTATTCTCTATACGCACACCCATTTTTTCGTGTTCAATATAAATTCCCGGTTCAATGGTAAACACCATACCGGCTTTTATGGGTTGATTCCTTGTTCCCAAATCATGTACATCAATTCCTAAATGATGGGATATGCCATGATATAAATATTTTTTATATGCCCTGTTTTCGGGATCTTCATTTTTAATTTCAGACTTTTTCAGCAATCCTATCTTTTGAAAAATGGTAGTTGCTTCATCTCCTACTTTTTCTGTGTAATCCACAATGGTAATTCCGGGTTTTAATATTGATGCAGCATATTGATGAAGATGAAGACAAGCATTATACACATTTTTTTGCCGCCTCGAAAACTTACCACTCACAGGAATGGTACGGGTTAAATCAGCATTATAATTTCCATAGCTTGCACCAAAGTCCATTAATAATAATTCGCCTGCTTTACATTCCTGGTTATTACTAATATAATGCAAAGTTCTTGCCCTGTCGCCACTTGCAATGATGCTTCCATAAGCAGGTCCTGTGGCACGTTGTGATAAAAATGAATGATAAATTTCAGCCTCTATTTCATACTCCATAACGCCAGGCTTAATAAATTGAAGCAATCTTCTGAAAGTATTATCCGTAATATCAATTGCTTTTTGCAACACTTCAATTTCAAGTGGGGATTTTATGGCACGTAATTCTTTTACAATTTTTGCACAGCGCTTGTAATTATGCAGAGGATAACGATCACGCATAGCTGCAGCGTAGCGGTAGTCCTTCACATTTACCAGGTTGGCTTTACGATCGTTCTCATTTGTATTAAGATAAATGGTATCGGCTTCATGTATCCAGGGCTGCAACAACGCATCAATAGCGTCGAGCCATACAATTCTTTGTATGCCCGAAATCTCTTTTGCTTCTTCTACTGTAAGCCTGTGACCATCCCACTTTTCTTTTAATGCATTTGGCCTTACCAAAACCAAAGCCTCCCGGTGTTTAGCATCCGGGTTATCCGGAAATAAAATGAGCATCGTGTCTTCCTGATCAATACCTGTAAGCCAAAAAAGATCAGCGTTTTGTTTAAAGGAAAATAATGCATCACCATTCATTGGCAATTCATCGTTGCTGTTAAATATCGCAATCGAATTTTTTTCCATCTTGCTTATAAATCTTTTTCTGTTTTGTATAAAAATTTCAGGATTAAGAGGAAGATGCTTCATGTTTGTAAATTTTTATGGCTTGCAATATAATGATTAAAATATTTTTAATTTTTCTAAATAAAAAACTGAATAGTTGAAAGGCTACCAACCATTAATAAGTTGTTAATTGAACGTTACAAAGGTTAGCAATCTTTTTGCAAATCCAATCTGATGTAAAGTTTACACATCAAAAACTTCATATTTTAATTCTTTTTAAAAAAAATTACTTCTGACATAGTTTTATTTAAGAGTTTATGTTTGTTTTTGCAGATAACTGAACGATTTGCTGAAATTCTAAAAATCAATATGATTACAGTCTCTCTTCAGGACTTTAACCACAACTTTGTTTAGCTAACTTTGACGCTTAACTAAATAGTAAAATTTCCATGTCAATTCCCACGATGTTTGCCATTCCTAAAAACCTGTTATTTTCCTTAGGTTTAAAATCTGCTGAAAATGTTTATTACCAGCTCCCACCTGAAGAATTAATAAGCCAGGCGGTTGAAAAAGGTGAAGGAGTTTTAAGTGATACGGGTGCTGTGGTAATTGATACGGGTGAGTTTACAGGAAGAAGCCCCAAAGACAAGTTTATTGTAAAAGATAATATAACCACTTACACAATAGATTGGAATGAATTCAATCTTCCTATTGAAGAAAAATATTTTGACAGCTTGTATAATAAAATGATGAAGTATCTCAGCAATAAAAAATTATGGATAAGAGATTGCTATGCATGCGCCCATCCTGATTATCGTTTAAACATAAGGGTTATTAATGAAAACCCGTGTTGCAATCTTTTTGCTTACAATATGTTTTTACGACCCACAAAAGAAGAGCTTAATGAAATTAAAATTGACTGGCATTTAATTCAGGTTCCGCATTTTTTTGCTGATCCAGAAACTGATGGCACCCGCCAGAAAAATTTTATACTCGTACATTTCACAAAAAAGATAATTCTTATTGGCGGCACCCAATATACCGGTGAGATGAAGAAAGGAATTTTTAGCATCCTGAATTATATTTTGCCTCACGACAAAAATGTGCTAAGCATGCATTGCTCAGCCAATGTAGGAAAGGAAGATGATACTGCAATATTTTTTGGATTAAGCGGAACCGGTAAAACAACCCTTAGCGCAGACCCGAACAGGAAGCTGATAGGTGATGATGAACATGGATGGAACGGAAATTCGGTATTTAATTTTGAAGGGGGATGCTACGCAAAAACTATTGACCTGAGCCAAGAAAAAGAACCCGATATTTTTAATGCAATTAAGTTTGGATCTATAGTTGAAAATGTAACATTTATTGATGGAACAAATACAATAGATTTTGCCAGCAAAAAAATTACAGAGAATACAAGAGTAAGTTACCCGCTTAATTATATAAGTAATGTTCTTGAGCCTTCCATTGGAAAAACTCCCAAAAATATTTTCTTTCTTACTGCAGATGCTTATGGTATTTTACCACCTATAAGTAAGCTTAACCCCGGACAGGCAATGTATCATTTCATAAGCGGGTATACGGCTAAAGTTGCCGGTACAGAGGCAGGTGTAAAAGAGCCAAAACCTACATTCAGCGCATGTTTTGGCGCCCCGTTTTTACCGCTTCATCCAACAAAATATGCAGAAATGCTATGTAAAAAAATGAAAGAACATGATGTAAATATCTGGATGGTGAATACCGGCTGGAACGGTGGTGGCTATGGTGTAGGAAGCAGAATGAAGCTTGAATACACACGGGCTATGATTACTGCAGCGCTCAATGGAAAGCTGGATAATGTACACTACCATCCGCATTCAGTTTTTGGGATGATGATACCCGATGAATGCCCCGGTGTACCCATTGAAATGTTAAGCGCTAAAGCTACCTGGGTAGATAAAGATGCCTATGTAAAAACTGCGCATACCCTTGCCTGTTATTTCATCAAAAATTTTGAAAAATATAAAGATGGCGCCAGTGAAGAGATATTGAGCGGGGGGCCAAAAATTTAATTTTTGAATTAGATAATAACCCCGCAAAAGCGGAGTTATTATCTTAAAAAGTTTATTGATGATATTCTTTGTCTAATTGTTCTTTCAGCTCAGGATGGCGTTTTAAGTATGCAGCAACGAAAGGGCGATAAACCATCACTTGTTTCTGATGTTCTTTTGCAAACTTAAATCCATATGCCGCAATGCTGATCCTACCCCTTTATATTCCCTGCTTTTTGGAACTTCAGTGTGCATGAAGGCAATATCTTTTTTGTAAAACCTATATTCTAAAAAAGCAATTTCATCGCCTTCATGAATTTCAAAACGCAGTAGCTTTTTATTGTTAATAATCTTATAATCCATTAATAAAAGATTAATTATTTAAACACTCCAAATTTTCCGTCCTGATATTCCCGGAATGTTTCCTGCAACTCCTGCTGGGTATTCATTACAAAAGGCCCGTATTGTGCAATTGGTTCATTAATTGGCTCGCCACTTAACAATAATAACACGCTTTTTCTATTTGATTTGACTGTAATTTTTTCACCTTCATTTTTAAACAAAATAAAATTATGCTCCCCGGCTTTTTTGCCATTAACTTCAACATTTCCTTCAACTACCAAAATAGCCGTATTGTGGGTTTCAGGAATATCAGTTGTGAACTCACCACTTTCATTAAGATGAATATCAAACAAATTTATTTCAGTAAATGTAGAAGCAGAACCTTTTAAATCATTGTATTTACCAGCAATTATATTTACCACACCGCCATCATTAGGAAGTGCAGCTTTATTCATTTCGGATGCTACAAGGGCCTGGTACTTAGGCGTAGCCAGCTTATCTTTTTTAGGCAGGTTAACCCAAAGCTGAATCATTTCAAAAGGGCCGCCTTTTTTTGAGAACTCTTTTTCGTGAAATTCTTTATGCAAAATCCCTGCACCTGCAGTCATCCATTGTACATCACCGGGATTAATTACACCGCTATTGCCCATACTGTCGTAATGTTCTACGCTTCCTTTGTAAGCAATGGTAACTGTTTCAAACCCTTTGTGCGGATGCACATCAACTCCCCGCGGATGATCAGACACTCCGAAATCAAAAGCAGGATTGAAGTCCAACATCAGGAACGGGCTTATCTTGTTACGTATCTGGTAGCCATTAGGAAAATAATTATACACCCTAAAGCCGTCTCCTACCATGCCCGGCTGTGCAGGCCTGGTAAATATTTTTTCTATTTGTTTTGTTTCTTTCATATATAATATTTTAAAAAATATTTTTTCGTTTTGAAAAGCAAAGTTACAACAATTGGTATATATTTGTAACCGGTTTACTTAAATATATCGATTTCCTTTTGGAAACCATTAAAAGGAAAATAATGCCAGAAAAGAAAATATACCAATCCAAAGATATGCTGGCGCTCTGTGATGCCATGGATATTTTAAATGGTAAGTGGAAAATTGCCATACTGTGCTCTTTAAATGAAAGAAAAAAAAGGTTTAAGGAATTGCAGCGGCATGTTGGAAAAATTACCGGAAAAATGTTATCAAAAGAATTGAAAGAGCTTGAAATGAACCAACTTGTAGAAAGATTTGTTTTAAATACGAAGCCTGTTACTGTTGAATATGAGCTTACTTCTTATGGTGAAACCTTAGAAAATGTTATTCATGAATTAGTGAACTGGGGAACGAAACACCGCAAAAGAATTTTAAAAAAGAAATAATTTAAGCCCTTTTCTTTTTTACATTTAATCATCTATTTTAGAAATACAAAATAATTTGTGATTTTAATTCTGCTTGTATGTTTTGCCGGTATTTTCGACTCATGGTTTTGATTACCGGCATTATAGTGTATTCAACAAAAATATATTCCCAAAGTAAGAAATGTAAGAATTGAATTAAAAGGATTAGACGAGTAAATTGAAAGGGCACATACAAAATTGTATGTGCCCTTTTAAATTATGTTATTACATCGCTCCCAACTGGTGAAGAAATTTTTCGGAATTTGCTTTCACATTTGCCGGAGGATTCATGCTTAAAGATTTTTTAAAATTTATGATAGCATTCTTCTTATCACCTTTAGTAGCATACGCTTCTCCAAGGCTATCCCAGGTGTTAGCACTTTTCGGATGTCTTTTTGTATTCATTAATAAAACTTCAATTGCCTTATCATTATTACCGGCAGCAAGAAACTGGTATCCATACGCATTAAGTTCTACTTCAGTTGCTATAGCCATTGCGTTATTCATAATTTTATCTGCTTCGGCTGTCTTACCCATTTTGGTAAGAATATTCGCTTTCAAACTCAGCGTATTAAAACTATTATTTTGTGCAATTGCTTTATCTGTCCATGTAAGCGCTTCATCAAGGTTTACATTATTTTGAAGCGCATACTGTGCCGCAGTTATAAAACCAGCGGGATTAAATCCTGTTGCTCCTTTCAATTCTTCTTCAGCATTGTCCATTACAATTTTATCTACATCAAATTCTATTTTCACGGGAAATTGTTTCTTCTCCCAATTAAGAACCATCTCCGCAGAAGTTTTTGTATCATTCATAAAATCATAAGTAAGCATTTTAGTCAATGGTATATCGCGCAGATTTATTTTTGCCCGCATTTCATCTAATTTAGGATCATAAAAAAAACTTCCCCACGATTTGTAAGCTTTTGATAAAATGACTTCACCGGTATTATCTTTATTTATAACAAAAGATAAACCATAAGAACCTGCGGGTACTTTCTGTCCTTCTACTGTGGCATCATGTGAAAATGTTACAACTGTATTTTCATTGGCACCTGCACGCCATGGAGCAGAATTACCTGCACCAAATGCTTGAACATTCCATCCGTAAGGAACCAGCTTTCCCCATACTTCACGGCCTTTAACTGAAGGCCTGGAATAATTAACTGTAACCGTAGAAATCCCTATAGTTTGTGTAACGGATGCAGCCGGGCTGGGCACACGTGTTGTAGTGACCTGTGTGTGCGCAGTTATTGCAGCTAATGAAATTAATAGCATAGCAGCCAACTTGATTGATAGTATTTTTTGTCTCATACAATTGTTTTTAAGTAAATAAATTTGACTATTAAAGTACGATTTATCAAAAAGTGTTAGCCTAATAAAATACTCCAGCGGTAAAATTAAATGTCGAAAGGTTTTTTGTGAACACAGCTTTCGCAAGGAAAAATTTTCTTTGTTTGAAAAAGAAGAATTAAAATAACCCAAATAGTTCGGTATCTATCTGGTGAATGATCTTGCCAAGGTCTTCTTCATTTTCTGAAAATTTATTTTTATCGGCATCAATAATCAGGAGCGGCCCTTCTTTATAACTTCCTATCCATTTATTATAAAACTCATTTAGCTTTTTCAAATAATCGAGGCGAATGTTTTCTTCATATTCGCGGCCTCTTTTTTGAATTTGTGCTACCAGCGTAGGGACAGATGCATTCAGGTAAATCAAAAGATCAGGCGGCTTCACCATGGTCTTGAGCGTTTCAAAAAAAGTATAATAGTTAGTGAAATCCCTTTTGGTCATAAGGCCCATATCGTGAAGGTTAGGCGCAAAAATATTGGCATCTTCATAAATCGTTCTGTCTTGTATAACGGTCTCGGTACCACGCTGTATTTCCAGAAGCTGGTTTAGCCTGTTGTTCAAAAAATACACCTGCAGGTTAAAGCTCCATCGTGGCATGTCTTCGTAAAAATCATTAAGATATGGATTGTGATCAACATCTTCAAATTGCGGAATCCATTTGTAATGCTTGCTCAATAACTCGGTAAGCGTTGTCTTACCGGCCCCTATGTTTCCTGCAACTGCAATATGTTTTGGTTTTTTTAATTTTGCCATAAGTAAATTTCAGATCCCAATTTTAAGCTTTTAGATTTCTGCCAGCAGGCAGGTTTACATTGGAAGTATTTGATTAAAAGTAAATCTAAAAGCTAAAACCTAAAAATAATTAAACCCCATTGAGTTTCTAACTATCATCATTGTTGCTTCAGCGCTTGCAATAGCCTTTGCAGCGCCGGTTTTCATTATATTTTTCAAATATTCTTCATTGGCCAGTATTTCATTTACTTTTTTTCGAATCGGCGCTATAAAATTAATCATATCTTCTGCCAGTTGCTTTTTCATATCGCCATAACGTATTGTACAATTATTGAACTGCTCTTCGTAATCCGTAATTATTGCTCTCTTACTTACAAGATTCATCAACACAAATAAATTTTCAATATAATCCGGTTTTTTAGAATTTTTTTTAGAAGGCCCGCTGTCAGTTTTTGCTTTCATTATTTTTTTCCTGATAGCATCATCATCATCGGCAAGGTATAATGTTGCCAATTGATTTTCACTCTTGCTCATTTTTCCACCACCGTCAAGCGATGGAACTTTTGCCAGCTCGCTATTGAAATTAAATGCTTTCGGTTCTGGGAAAACCTCTCCATAACGATGATTAAACCGCTTTACAAAATTCCGTGCCATTTCGAGATGCTGTTCCTGGTCTTTACCAACGGGTACATATTTTGCCCTATGTAAAAGAATATCGGCAGCCTGTAACACAGGATAGGTAAGCAACCCGGCATTCACATTTTCCGGCGACAGCCGTACTTTTTCTTTAAAGGTTACAGTTTTTTCAAGCTCTCCTTTATAGGCGAGCATGTTTAAATACAAGTATAATTCGCTTGTTTGATGAACATGGCTCTGGCAATACAAAGCTACTTTTTCAGGATCGAGTCCACAGGCAATATTTTCTGCTAAAACCCTGTGCACATTGGATTTTAAATCTTTTGTATCAGGATGGGTAGTTAAAGAATGTAGATCGGCCACCATAAAATAACATTCATAATCATCCTGCATTTTTACATAATTGCGAATGGCTCCAAAATAATTTCCAAGATGTAAAAATCCTGTAGGCCTTATGCCACTCATTACGACCTGCCTGCCGGTCACGAAGGGCTCCTTTGGAGCAGGCAAGGTTTCTTTCTTCTTATTCATAAGGCGGCGAAGATAAAATAATTAAAATAGTTTGGGAGTTTAGTTGAAAAGTTAACAAGCTTAAAAGTTAGTTGCCTATTAACCTGTTAACTTATCAACTTATCAACTATGTTGCCGTTTATAAAAGCGGAATCAACGCTCTCAAACTAAGTTTTATATTTGCTTAATGAAGGTAAATGATGAACTGATTGATAAGCTTGCCAACCTGGCCCGGCTCCAATTCAATCCGCAGGAAAAAGAAGATATAAAAAAAGATCTTCAGCAAATGATTGGCTTTATTGATAAATTAAATGAGCTTGATACAACAGGTGTAGAGCCTTTATTGCATGTAAGTGAAAATATAAATGTTTTAAGGGAAGATGAAGTGGAAGGAACAATCAGCAGGGAAGAAGCATTTAGAAATGCGCCCTTGCATGATGAACAATTTTTTAAAGTGCCGAAGGTGATAAGAAAATAAAGTTAATTGGTTAATTGGTCTAATTCGTGCAATTCGGTTTAATTCGTGTAATCAATAAAATATGAATCCAATAATTAAGCTGGACAACATTCAAAAAAGCTACATAATGGGTAAGCTTGAACTAAAAGTTTTGAAAGGAATTTCGCTTGAAATATTTAAAAATGAATATGTGGCTTTAATGGGACCAAGCGGCAGTGGTAAATCAACTCTGATGAATTTGCTGGGTTGTCTTGATTCGCCAACAGCGGGCACTTATATTCTTAATGGAAGGGATGTAAGTAAAATGCCTGATGATGATTTGGCAGATGTCCGTAATAAAGAAATAGGTTTTGTATTTCAGCAATTTAATTTATTACCAAGACTAACGGCTGCGGAAAATGTGGCATTGCCATTAGTTTATAATGGCTCTTCTAAAAAAATAAGAACAGAACTTTCACTGGAAATGCTTGACAGGGTTGGCCTCTCCGACAGAAGTCATCACAAACCCAACGAATTATCTGGCGGACAGAACCAGCGTGTTGCTATTGCAAGAGCGTTAGTAAATAATCCTTCTATAATTCTTGCTGATGAGCCTACGGGAAATCTTGATTCAAAAACATCAGTAGAGATCATGAATATTTTTGATAAAATTCACTCAGATGGAAATACGGTTATTTTAGTAACACATGAAGAAGATATTGCTAAATTTGCACGGCGTATTATAAGGCTGAAAGATGGAAGTATTGAAAGTGATCATCTTAAAAAAGAATCAATGGCAGTTGGGCATAGTCAATAGTCAATGGTCAATAAGAACCTAATGACAAATGACCTAATGATTTTTCAAATGGCCTATGATTTTTTATAGATTTTTATATTAATGATCTGAATTTGTATGTCTCAAAAAATTTATACTAAAACGGGCGACAAAGGTAAAACCAGCTTGATTGGCGGAACAAAAATATTAAAGAGTGACCTGCGCATTGAAGCTTATGGAACCGTTGATGAATTAAATTCTTATATCGGTTTGGTAAATGATTATTGTACCGATGCACATTCAAAAAATATTTTAAAAGAAATACAGGACAGGCTTTTTACTATCGGCTCATCACTTGCGTGCGATCCTCAAAAAGAAACAAAGCTTCATATTCCGGATTTCCATGAAACCGATATTACCTTGCTTGAAAAAGAAATGGACACTATGAATGAAACGCTCCCCGAAATGAAACATTTTATTTTACCGGGTGGGCATCCTGCAGTATCCATAACGCATATTGCAAGGTGTGTATGCCGGCGTGCAGAAAGATGCTGCGTAAATTTAAAAGAACGCGATGGCAGCCTTGAACCATTAATAATAAAATACCTTAACCGCCTCAGCGATTACTTATTTGTACTTTCAAGATATATTGGAATGAAAAATAATGCAACTGAAATTATTTGGAAACCGCGTATATAGTTTTCTACCAAATAATATTTCTTTTATTTAAAAAACTATTTAGGGGGGAATTTGTGAAAGTAATCTGACTAAACTTTACCAAAATATATTACTTCAACATCTTTCCATCTTTCATGTGCAGAATCCTGTCGCTCATTTGCGCCAGCTCTTCATTATGGGTAACAATTAAAAATGTTTGTTGAAAACGATTTCGCAAATCAATAAATAAATTGTGTAATTCTTTTGCATTGGCAGAGTCAAGATTTCCTGTAGGTTCGTCGGCCATAACTATTGATGGATTATTGATTAGTGCTCTAGCAACAGCTACTCTTTGTTGTTCGCCGCCAGAAAGTTCTCCGGGCTTATGTTCTGCACGGTTTTGTAAACCCAATAATTCCAATAGGGATAATGCTTTTTCAGTTACTTCTTTTGTTTTCCGACCTGCTATCCACCCGGGTACGCATACATTTTCAAGTGCAGTAAACTCCGGCAGCAAATGATGAAACTGGAAAACAAAACCAATATGCTTATTCCTGAAAGCAGCGAGTTTTTTTCCGCTTAGTTTAAAAACAGGAGTATTATCTATATAAATTTCTCCTTTATCGGCCATATCAAGTGTGCCCAATATATGCAGCAGCGTACTTTTTCCTGCACCTGAAGAACCTGAAATACTCACAATCTCACCTTTGTTTATTTCAATATCAACCCCTTTTAATACAGGCAAAGTGCCATAGTTTTTATAAATTCCTGTAGCTTTTAGCATGATTATACCGTTTGAACTTTAAACCACATGATACCTTTTCTGTTCGGCATTACGAATTCTAACTTTCAAAAAAAACAAGTTTTTTTTCAAGTTGAATTGGTATTAAATGTAAAGGTTAAAATACAATTTGTAAAACAAAAAAATAAAAAAACCGTTCATGCATCTATAATGCTTACTATTCCATCAAATAAGAATAAAAATGTAAAAAACAATATTTGGTAATACCGATATTACTTTTACTTTTGCGAAAAATTGATAACCAACTTAGAAAAAGGAGAAAGATATGTTTTGGACTTTAGAACTTGCCTCACACCTTGAAGATGCCCCATGGCCTGCAACCAAAGATGAATTGATTGATTTTTCAATAAGAAGCGGCGCACCCATTGAAGTTGTCGAAAATTTGCAGGAACTCGAAGATGAGGGCGGAGAAATTTATGAAGGCCTTGAAGATATATGGCCCGATTACCCCAGCCAGGAAGATTTTTTCTTTAATGAAGATGAATATTAGATTAATTTGAAAATTGATAATTGATAATTAAAAATTCGTCTTAAAAAAAATTTAGGCTGTTCTGGTAGAACGGCTTTTTTATTTAGTATGAGAAAAGCTCAAAAATAAAATTGATAATGATGGAAAAATGGATTTTAATTACGGTAGCACTAATGCTAATATTTATAGTTTCTTATTTTGTGGGAAAGATGCTAAACCCTAAAACGAAATTTTTGTTTTCTCTTATTTGGTTTGTAATTGTTATAGGAATTTTTTTTATAAGCGATATGAAAAATCATTTTACCTTTTTTCAACAAACTATTATGATTGCAGCCGCATTTATCGGTTTAGTTTCTTTTTATTACCGATACAAAAAAATCAACAAATCAAACAATCCTACAATTCGGCAATAAAACAATTCATCACTTCTCCATCTGCTCAATTACACTTTGAGTAACACCGGTAAAAGAAAATCCCCCATCGTGAAAAAGATTTTGCATAGTAACATAACGTGTAAGATCACTAAATAATGTTACACAATAATTAGCGCAGTCTTCAGCAGTTGCATTGCCAAGCGGGCTCATTTTTTCAGCATAATTTATAAAACCATCAAAGCCCTTAACACCGCTGCCGGCTGTTGTACGAGTAGGCGATTGGGAAATTGTATTCACCCTTACATGTTTTTTTATGGCATAATGATACCCAAAGCTACGGGTTACACTTTCCAATAAGGCTTTGGCATCCGCCATTTCATTGTAATCTGGAAATACCCTTTGAGCGGCTATGTAGGTAAGCGCAACTACACTTCCCCACTCATTAATAGCGTCAAGCTTCATGGCTGTTGCAAGCAAACGGTGAAGGCTAATCGCAGATATATCCAGTGTTTTTTGATTGAATCCATAATCAATTTCGGTATAATGTTTCCCTTTACGCACATTAAGGCTCATGCCTATTGAATGCAAGATAAAATCAACGCCACCATCAAAATGTTCTTTTGCTTTAGCAAGTAAATTGAACATATCATCATTGCTGCTTACATCGCAGGGAATTACCGGGGCATTTACTATTTCAGCAAGCCTATTAATTTCTCCCATGCGCATAGCAACCGGGGCATTCGTAAGTAAAAGCTCGGCACCTTCTTCATGGCAACGCAAAGCCGTTTTCCAGGCAATTGATTTTTCATCAAGCGCCCCAAAGATGATTCCTTTTTTCCCTTTGAGTAAGTTATAAGGCATATTGATTGGTTAATTGGTCTATAAATTAATTAATTCGTTTTCTTTTCTTCTCCCCTTCGGGGCCAGGGCTATGTTTTGTAAAAATAACAATCTTACACTTTAAAGAAAAAATCTTTAAACTGAACAAGTAAAAAACCAAAAGTCACGATGATAACAGAAATGGCAAGGAAGGAAAGCAATAAAAGCAATAAAAAAGTGCCCATGTTACCCTGAACTTTTATTCTTATTTTTAAAAAATTTACAACAACATAAGCTATATACATTGCTGCAAGAATCAATAATAAAATCAATATTTTTTTAAAGAAGATCATTACGTATAATTAATTTCCAATCATTTCTTTTGCATTCACAAATGCAGCCGTAGTAGGTCTTTCACCACTAAGCATGGTAGCAATGGTAGTAATTCTTTCATCTGCATTCAATTGTTTTATAGAAGTTATAATTTTATCATTTTTAATTTCTTTATACACAAAAAAATGCGTGTCAGCCTTGGCTGCAATTTGTGGCTGGTGTGTTATAGAAATTACCTGGTGTGCTGCAGAAAGTTCTTTCATAATTATCCCTACCTGCCTTGCTGCTTCACCGCTGATGCCACTATCAATTTCATCAAAAATTAGAGTGGGCAATTGAACACTTTTAGCAACCAATGATTTTATACTTAACATTAAACGGCTCAATTCTCCACCGCTTGCTACTTTTCGTAAGGGCTCAAACCTGCTCTTTTTACCAGCTTCCCCAGCGGGAAGATTGCCATCAAATAAAAAATCTATTGCTTCATTTCCGAAAAAATTTAAAGCTTTTGTAGTTTGCATATCAACCTTAAGTTTTGCATTGGGCATTCCTACTTTAGCAAGAAGGTTATTTACGTTTTCTTCAAAAGGCTTTAATTGCTTTTGTCTTTTTACTGAAATTTTTTCTGCAATCTTTGAAGCTTCATCGTGCAATTCTTTTACCTGTTTTTCTTTTTTCAAAATCAAATCAGTAAGATTGGTAATTTTTTCAAGCTCCGACGATAACTGTTTTTTTATTTCAAGTAATTGCGTGGTGGCGTTTACGTTATGTTTTTTTAAAAGCCTGTAACCATCGGCCATACGGTAATTCAGCAGGTTTATTTTTTCAGCATCATAAGTTATTGCTGCATTTATATTGTCAATTTCTCCTGCAATATCCTGCAATTCTATTTGCGCAGAATGCAATCTTGCATGTAATGATTCTAAACCAGGATGAAAATTTTGAAGGCTTTGTAATTTATTTCCTATTGATTTTATTTGTTGTACAATTGGTTGTTCGTTTTCCTCCAATTGAAAATAAATTTCAGCAAGTACTGATTTTATATTTTCAGCATTGCTGATTATTTTAATCTCTGCATCAATATTTTCAATTTCATTCTCAGAAAAATTTGCTTGTTCAAGTTCATCAAATAAAAATTGATTGTAGTCCCGTTCTTTGTTTGCAGAGGCCTGTGTGCTTTTCAGCATTTCAAGTTCTTTCAAAATATTTCCATAACTTTTATAAACAAATTGATACTGTTCCAGATCTTTTCCATTGCCCGCAAGGGCATCTATTACTTCACGTTGAAAATCAGCATTGCCTAATTCCAATGTATCAAATTGCTGATGAAGATTTACCAACAGGGAAGACAATTGCTTCAACTGGATAAGCATTACAGGCGTATCGTTAATAAACGCACGTGACTTACCGTTTACCGAAATTTCACGGCGAATCACAATTTCTTCATCGCAATCAAGCTCATTATTTTGTAAAAATTCTTTTATAACTGCAAGGTTGGTTTTGAAATGCCCTTCTATAAAACATTTTTTTTCTTTATCAAGTAAAACAGATGTTTCTGCACGTTCACCCAAAATAAGATTGAGCGCTCCCATCAAAATACTTTTTCCTGCGCCTGTTTCCCCGGTTATAATATTCAGGTTTGCAGAAAAATTTATTTTAATAGAATCAATAATAGCATAATTCTGTATGTATAATTGCTGAAGCATTTGTAAAGGCAAATTACATTAATTCTTTTTCCTTTCTCTTCTTCTATCCTGCAAAATTGCTTCCACAAAAAAAGGATGCTTTTCAGCACCCTTAATAATTTACTTAAAGGAAAAACCAGTCAGTTTATTTTATATCAACAGCAATGTTCAATTCATCGTCCACGAGAATACGTCCGCAGTTTTCGCAAACAATAATTTTTTTACGTTGTTTTATATCGCTTTGTTTTTGCGGAGGGATTGCATTGAAGCAACCACCGCAGGAATCACGTTCTACGGGCACTACAGCCAGGCCATTGCGGTAATTTTTGCGAATCCTGTCGTAGCTTACCAATAATCTTTCATCAACATGCTCTCTTGCCGCAGCAACCAGTTTATTGTAATTTTTTTCTTCCTTATCAGTTTCTGCAATTATTTTTTCCAGTTCTCCTTTTTTGCCTTTTAAATTTGTTTCTTTTGTTCCTACTGCTTTTTTAGCCAATTCAAGTTGCTTTGCCTTTTCTCCAATATCTTCAGTTGCATCTTTAATATGTTTTTCTGCAAGCTTCACTTCAAGCGTTTGCATTTCAATCTCTTTATTGATAGCTTCAAACTCGCGATTGTTCTTTACATTATCGCTTTGCTTTTCATATTTTTTTACAAGATCCTGCGAATCTTTTATGACAGTTTTTTTATCTTCAATAAACTGCTGCATGCCGTTTATTTCTTCTTCAATACGATTCTGGCGTGCATGAAGTCCTGCAATTTCGTCTTCAAGGTCGCTTACTTCTATGGGCAATTCACCTTTTAAAATCTGAATGCCATCAAGCTTGCTGTCAATTTTTTGGAGTTTTACAAGAGATGATAATTTTTCTTCTACAGAATAATCTTTTACTTGTGCCATATTTATGTATGATTTTTAAAATTTATTTTAGAATTTTTAAACCCAATCTTTTTACACATAATAATTAACCGGATTGGTCTTAATTTCTGTTTTAAGGACGGCAAAGTTAGGAAATTTTTGCTGTAAAAGATCCGCTAAAAGGTCAATGGTGAACTGCTCGCTTTCATAATGCCCTATATCAGCCAGCAAAATGGAATTATCGGCATCAAAAAAATCGTGATATTTTATGTCGGAAGTTATATAAGCCCCTGCCCCCAAAGCAATTGCCTGCGGAAGAAGAAAGCTGCCCGCTCCGCCGCATACAGCAATTTTTGTAATTTTTTTATAAAGCAAAGAAGTATGGCGTATTACTTTCAAATCAAATGCGTCTTTTAACTTAACAAATAAATCTTCTTCCGAAATGGGTTCAGTAAAATTCCCGATTAATCCGCTGCCAATTTCAGTTAATTGATTTTCTAATGAATAAATATCATAAGCAACTTCTTCATAAGGATGTGTTTCTTTTAAAGTTTGTATGATTTTTTTTTGTAGGTATTCAGGAAAAATTACTTCAATCCTGGTTTCATTTTCTTTATGTTTTTTTCCAATTTCACCAACATAAGGATCCGCTCCTTCATTTGCTTTAAACGTTCCCAAACCGTCTATATTAAAACTGCATTCATTGTATTTTCCCAGCTTTCCAGCCCCGGCCTTAAATAATTCATTCCCGATTTCTTCAGCATTTTTTAGAGGTGAAAAGGTCACTAACTTTTTCAATGTTCCTTCTTTTGGAGAAAGTACTTCAGTGTTTTGCAGATTTAATTTTTCGGCTATTTTTTTATTAACTCCATTTATAACATTATCAATATTGGTGTGAATGGCATACACTGCAATATTATTTTTAATGGCCGCAATAACCGTACGTTCAATATAATTTTTTCCATTGATCTTTTTCAGCCCTTTAAAAATTATAGGATGATGAGCAACAATAAGATTGCAATTTTTTTTAATTGTTTCTGCTATTACATTTTCAGTTACATCAAGCGTGGTAATAATTCCTTTGCATTCATCATCATTGTTTCCAATTAAAAGGCCTGCATTATCATAATCTTCCTGCAAATTTACAGGCGCAAAGTTTTCGAGACAATCAATAACCTCTCTTATTTTCATTTGATTTTTTTAATAAAGATAAAACACTAATTAAACGAATTACATTGAATTGCAGAAGACAATTGAATAGAAATATTACTGGCGATACATGTGCAGCACTAGAGGATTTGTTGAACCCCATGGTGCCAGTTCAAGTGTAGGAAAACTTTTACTGGTAAAGCGCCATTCCCTGCTTAGAAAAGAAAATTCGGATGGAGGAACAGGTAAAACAATTGTCAGTTTGCTGTAATCAGCATTGCTGCTCCAGGTGCCTGTATAAGTTGTACCATTTTTTGTTGCCTGCAACGGGCCGTGGTAAAAATCAGTTTTCAAAAGAACAAATATATACCCGCTGTAATTGGCCGTGAGATCGGTTGTGTTATCTTTTGCAAGGCTTACGGTAAAGTTCCTGTTGAGCACATTAGTTTCAAAGAGTTGCTGTAAAAAAGGATTATTCGGATCTGCTGATTTTTTACAAGAAGTATTTAAAAGTAAAAATGACAGAATAAAAAAATAAAAATACTTTACCATTTTGAACAAAGATTTTTTAGTCTTTCTATTTTAAAATAAATAATACCGTTTAGCTTCAAAACTACATATTCTTTTCAAGCTGAATTGTTATTAAATAAAGGGTTAATGATATTTGAATAAAACGTAAATATCGAATGAATATTATCAATTTCAAAGACAACTTTGATTAACTGTACTTAAATAGGTAAAATCAATTTGCATAACTTCATTAAATTTTAAAATTATTATGGTTTTATCTCGGAAATTTTTTCTTTTTATTGCAATGATCTTGTTGTATTCAAAGGGATACTCTCAAATTTTTGGAGGAAATGTTTCTGCCATAAAATGGAAACAAATAAATACTCCGCTATCAAGAATTATCTTCCAAAATGGCCTTGACTCAACTGCTCAAAGAATCAGTAATATAATTTTATACATTAATGCCCCTACTGAAAATACGATTGGAAAAAAGTCAAAAAAAATAAATATGGTTCTTCAAAATCAAACTACTATTTCCAATGCTTATGTTGGTCTTGGCCCTTTTAGAAGTGAATTTTTTCTTACGCCAGATCAAAATAGTTTTGAACTTGGAAGCCTTCCATGGCCCGACCAGCTTACTATTCATGAATACAGGCATGTACAGCAATACAATAATTTTAATGTGGGCCTTTCAAAAGTTATGCATGAACTGTTTGGAGAAGAAGGCCAGGCGCTGGCTAATAATGCTTCAATACCCAACTGGTTTTTTGAAGGAGATGCTGTATATAATGAAACAAATGTAAGCAAGCAGGGGCGTGGCAGCCTTCCATTCTTTTTTAATTCATATCAATCTCTTTGGAATGAAGAAAAGCATTATAGCTGGATGAAGCTTAGGAATGGATCGCTTAAAGATTTTGTTCCTAATCATTATGAACTGGGCTTTTTACTTATTGCTTATGGAAAAGAAAAATATGGAGATGCATTCTGGGAAAAAGTAACACACGATGCCGCTTCTTTTAAAAATCTTTTTTATCCGTTTCAGCACGCCATTAAAAAATATTCAGGAATAGATTATGTCACTTTCAGAAATAATGCATTTGATTTTTTTAAAAAGCAATTTCAGATTACGGATACATTACAAAGAAAGAAAAAATCAAAAGCTTACTCGAATGAAGAATATCCTGTATTCACTGAAGATGGCTCAGTAATTTTTGTAAAAAACAGTTACCGGCAAATTCCCGAGTTTGTTATTCGCATTGGTAATACTGATCGAAAAATAAGAGTGCGTGATTATTCTACTGACAACCAGTTCAGCTATAGAAATGGAAAAATTGTATATGCTTCTTACAGGCCTGATGCAAGATGGGGCTATCGCGATTACAGTGACTTACGAATATTAGATGCTACTAACGGTAAGCAACAAATGCTTACAAACCGCACAAAATATTTTTCGCCAGATATAAGTGAAGATGGAAAAACAGTAATAGCTGTAGATATATCTGCGCATGGAATTTCTTCCCTGCATTTATTAGATGCCGGTTCTGGCAAGCTTCTAAAATTGATACCGAACCCAGATAAACTTTTTTATACTTTCCCTAAATTTTACACTGATAACAAAATCATTTCAGCGGTAAGAAATTCTTCGGGTAAAATGTCGCTCGCTTTAATTGAAACTGAAAATGGTAACACGGAATACCTAACTCCTTTTTCATTTAATGTAATTGGGTTTCCATGCATATTTAATGACACGGTTTATTTTTCTTATTCTTATCAAAAAAATGATCAATTATTTGCCTATACATTTTCAGATAAAAAGTTATGGCGCATCAATTATAAAATAAGAGAAGGCATTGGTAAATACCAACCTTCAGTGAATGATGGAAATATAGCCTGGAGCGCATTTACAGCCGAAGGATACAGGTTACAGGAAGTTAAAAAAAATGGAGTACAGTTTGAAGAAGTGAAACCCGCATACCTTGATAAAAATACTTCGAGCTTTGGCATTACTGCTTTGCAAAAAACCAATTCAAATTTATTGCACAGTGTTCCCGACGATTCTTTTTTGGTAACAAAATATTCAAAAACATTTAAACTTTTTAATTTCCATAGTATTGAACCAACGGTAGATGATCCGCAATATACTTTGTCATTCATAAGCGAAAATATTCTCAATACTTTACAATCGCAGCTTGCTTTCACTTACGACCGATCGGAGAAATTTAAAAGAATTGGTTTTGGCGCAACTTACAGCGGCTGGTTTCCTTTTCTGTTAGCAGGAATTAATTATACTATTGATCGTCGTGCCTTGCATAATGGAAACCAAATTTATTTTAATGAGATGGAACCTTATGCAGGATTCAATATTCCATTAAATTTTAGCAAGGGCCGTTCTTTTACATTCTTAAATTTTGGATCTCAATATGTATATAACCAAAGTGATTACAAAGGAATATATAAAGACACGTTTAGTAGAATTTCTTATGGCTATACCAGCAATTTTTTATCATTCACACACGAAATACAAAAAGCTGTACAACAAATTTTCCCGCGGTTTGCTCAAACAATTAATCTTGCATACAAAACGCCGGTATCACATTTTGAAGGTTTCCAGTTTGTAGCAGATGCAAATATTTATTTACCGGGATTTTCAAAAAATCATAGTATAGTTTTAAATGGCGCTTACCTGCATAAAGACTCATTAGCACAATTAAATTTTTCAAGCGGCTTTCCATTTTCAAGGGGATATAATGCCATTAATTTTTATAAAATGAATAAATGGGGAATAAATTATGATTTACCATTAGCATATCCTGACGCCGGTTTTGGCAATATTGCTTACCTTCTGAGAATAAGAGCCAACCTCTTTTATGATGAAACACATGTCAATGATTTTTATACAAATGGAAATTCTTTTGCGGCCAAATTCAGGTCAGCAGGAACAGAAATAAATTTTGATACAAAATGGTGGAATGAAGCAAGAGTATCAATTGGATTACGTTACAGCTATTTATTCGATACTGATTTATTTGGCGCAAGCGGAAGAAATCGTTGGGAAATTATTTTGCCCGTGAATATTTTTAATCAATAAATTTAATCCAAATTACATTTTTGTTATCCACGGTTTTTATTAATTTACAGGCCAATTATATATTTTGAAAAGCATCTTATATGGGCGGCTCATGTAAAACAAAGAAAAAGAAAAAAGGCAAAAGTGTATTTTATTTTTTTGCAATTACGGCTATTACAACGGCTGCATGTATTTTCATAATAAAGGAAGGGCAGCGCATAAAAATTGAAAACGAATTACTGGCTTATGAAGTGTGGTAATTTATTCAGCCATGCCTCCGTTTTCAAAAATTATTTTTTCAGGATTCCACACTATATGCATTTCAAGCAAGCTTTTTGATCGCATTCTTAAATCATTTTCATCTGCATTATTATAAACTGGAGTGTATTTTTTTGTAAGAGTTTGTCCCGATAAAATATCTTCATCCACAAAAATATCCAGCTTCTTCATTGGCTTTTCAAGAAGGTCGTTTATAGTAAGATTTCCAGTAATAGTTTTAATTTTTTTAGAAGAAATATTTCTTAGCTTAACAGTATAAACCATTACATCTTTATATTTCACTTTTTCAAACACTTTGCTTTCAAGATTCACTTCAAGAAATGGCGAAAGCCTTTTTCTCCTGGCATCATTTTCCAAATCCTTCCTGTTACTCACTTCATTATTCTTTAGCTGAAAGCTTTTAATTCTGTCAAGAATATCATCATAACTTTTTCCGGTAATATCATTCCCTGAAAGCTTTGCAAGCAATATGTATTTAGCTATTAGCTGCAAATCTTCATTACTAATTTTATTGCTCTTTTGTATTTCCAGCATATCTTCTTCATACGTTTGCGGTCTATAAGTTCTATTTATTGGGCTTTTGCACGAAGCGAAAATGAATATTGAAATGGCCAATAATTTTATAAATATGTTTTGCAGCTTTTTCATTTATTTTTCTAAATATATTAACGCAAACTTATTTTGATTGTTTCCTTTTGAGAAAAATTTATTATTATATTTTTGCTCCTATTTAAAATAAATAAATTGAAAATCGAGATTAGAACAAAAGTTCCGCATTTTACCTTATATAGTTCAGAAAAAGAAAAGGTATCGCTTAGGATTACAAAGATAAAAATGTGTTGTTATTATTTTTCCAGTTAGCTTTTACTGCGTTTGTACAAAAGAGCTTTGCAATGTGAGAGATAATATCGGAATGTATAATAACAGCAAGACAAAAGTTTTGTCCATTTCCGTTGATTCTCCTCAAACACTTGCGAAATATAAAGAATTGCAGATGCTTAATTTCCCACTTCTAAGTGATTTTAATAAAACTGTTTCAGAAAAATATGGATGCCTGTACGAAACTTTTACAATGGATATGAAAGGAGTAAGTAAAAGAAGCGCTTTTATAATTGACCAGGAAGGTACGGTGCAGTATGCTGAAGTTTTGAAAATGCCAGCGAAGAGCCAAATTATGAAGCCATTCAAAAATGCGTTCAAAGCCTGAATTAATGTTGTGTTGTACTAATTCGTGTAACCTGTCTGTTCCAAAGGAGTCCTTCGTGACCTACAGGCAGGTTTGTGTTTTAAAAAATTCGTGTCACTGTTTACAATTAATCCCTAAAACTTCCGTTTATAATTGAACAATCTTTCTATAATTATGTTATATATTAGAAAGAGGTATTTTGATCCTATTATAAAAGTTGTAATTTTAAGCCATATTTACTTTTTCACATATTGAAAAAAAATTTCTACATATTTCTTTTTATTGCGGGGTTTCATTTTAGCAGCGCTGCCCAGGTAAAGTCAAGCTTTATAGATGATGCTTCTGTTAAAGCCGTTAAGTTTTATCCAAATCCTGCAATAAGCTTCATCAATTTTGAATTTCAAAAAAACTACGACAAATCTTACAGCCTTCTCATCTTTAATTTTATTGGTAAAAAAATAGTTGAGCTACAGGCAACAGAGCAAAAAATTTCAGTTCCTCTTACTGAATTCTACCGTGGTGTATATATTTTTCAGCTTCGCGATAAGCTGGGAACCATTGTTGAGTCTGGTAAGTTCCAGGTGGTTAAATAATTTCTTCTTAAGCCTTTCTAATAATATTTTTATCTTTCTACTTTTATTTATACACTTGTCTTTTATTGCTTTCTCATATCATACATAATTTCTTCTAAATCCTTGTAGTTCAATAATGCCTTTATTTAAGCTTGTCTATTTTTTATTTAATAAAGGAATCTGTTGCTGCAACCATTTTTAAAGATTTTCTGATGAAGTATTCGATTGAGATAAATCAACTGCGGTGCTTTTATTTATTATGGGTTTATAATATTGAAAAAAGTCATTCCCCAGCACCGTGCTGATTCTAAACAATAATTCAGTATCTACTACTTCGTCTAACCTTAAACGTTATCAAAATTTAAAACCTCATGCGGGCCGCTCACAATAAACCAAACATCCATCCCCATAACTTAAAAACCTGAAATTATTATTTATCGCATATTCATAAATATTTTTCCAATCCTTATCCGCAATCGAAGCAACTAACAATAGTAATGTAGATTTTGGCTGATGAAAATTCGTAATCATTCCTTTAATTATTCTGAACTGGTAACCAGGAGCAATAATAATTTGAGTTCTTGCAAAAAGCCTTTCTGCTTTTTTATTCTGCAGAAATTGTAATAAAGCTTTGAGTGCCTTTTCAGGACTGCAAATATTTTTTAGAAATTCCTCTTCATAAACATCCCATTGTTTTATTTCAAGCTTTTCAATTTCATCAGTTGGGTACAGCATTGCTTTTATTCCCATCCAGTAAAGGCTTTCAATTGTTCTTACAGAAGTTGTACCCACACACAAAATTTCATCATTCAATTTTTTAATTAGTTGTTCAATAAATGTAGCTGATACATCAATCCATTCTGCATGCATTTCATGTCCTTCCATTGTAACACTTTTCACTGGCTTAAAAGTTCCTGCACCTACATGAAGGGTAACAAATCCTGTAACAATATTTTTTTGTTTTAATGATGAAAATATTTCTTGAGTGAAATGCAATCCTGCTGTTGGAGCAGCAACCGATCCTTCGTGAAGGGAATAAATAGTTTGGTATCTTTCAACATCTGTGAGTTCCGCTTTTCTTTTTATATAAGGCGGTAATGGAGTATCACCTGCATGATCAATTATTTCTGCAAATGTGTAATGGCCGTGGTTCCAGCTTAATTCAACAACATAAGCATCGCTTAACTTTTCTATAAGTGCAGCTTTTAGTATTACTTCATCATCATCAATTACAAAATTTTTTTCAAAATATTTTTGCTTCCATTTACCGGCGCCACCAATCATACATTTCCATCGTACTGCATTTTTTTTCTGCAAAACATTTGCATAATCATTTATGGCTTCATAAGGTTCAAGACAAAAAATTTCTATAACAGCGCCTGAAATTTTTTTGAATAAAATTCTTGCTTTAATAACTTTGGTATCATTAAAAACAAGAAAAGAATTTGATGGCAAATGGTTTGCAATATTTCTATAAACATCTTCGGAAATATTCCCTTTTTGATAAATTAATAATTTAGATTGATCTCTTTCCGGCAAAGGAAAAGATGCAATCTTTTCTTCGGGAAGGTTATAATCAAAATCATTTATAGATAAATCTTTGGGATGCATGCAGCCGGCAATTTATCAATTAAGAAATGCTGAGACAGATGCCAGCCATTTTAAATATTCTTTTTCGCAGAGAGATTCGTGGCCGCTGTTATTATAAATTACCAATTGCTTTGGCTGGTTTAAATTTTCATAAACTTCATTTCTTTCTTTTGGCGTAACTCTTACATCATGCAAGCCAACCTGCATCAATACCGGGCAATGAATTTTCTTTACATACTCTTCCGGTTTCATACCGAAGGCCCAAAAACCATGTTCAGTGCCACCCCAAAAAGTAAGGAAGGTTGCTAATGGTTCTTCGGGCAAATGCATCAATCTTATTCTGCCTTCAACTGCATCTTCAATTGTTGCAAAGGGCATTTCTAAAATTACTTTGGAAGGTTGCAAATTGTATTCATCTATAGCATGTGCAACGGTTGCAGCTCCCATAGATATTCCCCAAAGAATAATATTTTTTTCACCTTTACTTTTTAAAAAATCATAAGCAAGCTTTACGTCTTCTGCTTCACGGTATCCTATGGTAGATGTATTGCCTTCGCTGCTTCCATGTGCCCTGAAATCGAGCAGCAGCACACTATAGCCCATATTCATAAAGGCTTCTCCCTCTTTTAAAATTCCTGATTTATTACTGCCATGTCCATGAAATAAAACAATGGAACCTTTTGAATTAGCAACTTGTTTGTACCATCCCTCTAATTTTATATTGTCTTTGGTTACAAGGAATATAGTTGAAAAAGAATCCGGAACAGGAATATTTTTTTTCTTTATAAAATTTATTCCGAAAAGAATTTCTTTCACATGATCCCATGAAGTTTTTTGCTTTTCAGTTTTTATAATTACTTCACCGGGATCATAAAAATGAGTAAACTTATAAGCATTGGTTGCACTTATAAAATTTATCAGTATAAAAAAAAGTAAAAAGGTCCAGAGGAGTATTTTAAAAAATCTTTTCATTAAAAGCAGTTTAAATGTAATGATACACCAAAGAAATAAATTATACGATTGTTAATGCAATCAACTTTATATCCATAAGAATAATTGTATTATATCTTATTCTGTTTTATTTCATCTACAACTGCAGGATCAAGCAGGGTGCTTGTATCGCCAACATTCTCCATATCGCCTTCAGCAATTTTTCTAAGAATGCGCCGCATAATTTTTCCGCTTCTTGTTTTTGGAAGGCCGCTTACAAATTGTATTTTATCGGGCTTGGCAATCGGGCCAATGATTCTTGAAACAGTTTCCAGGATACCTTTTTTTGCAAGTTCTTCTTCTGCAGATTTTCTTTCTGTAATAACAAAAGCATAAATGCCCTGTCCTTTAATACTGTGCGGATAGCCTACCACAGCGCTTTCTATAATACCCGCATGCATATTGATCGCATTCTCTACTTCTGCCGTACCAATGCGATGCCCGCTTACATTTAAAACATCGTCTACCCTGCCGGTTATACGATAGTTTCCATCTTTATCTTTTAGAGCGCCGTCACCTGTGAAATATAAATTTTCATACGTGGCAAAATAATTCGTGCGGCAACGTTCGTGATCGCCGTAAGTAGTTCTTAAAATTCCCGGCCATGGCGCTTTGATGCAAAGATTGCCTTTGAGCATGCCATGCTCATCTGGCTCGGTTGCTTCTTTGCCATGTTCATTCATTAATACAGGTTGCACGCCTGGCATTGGTAATGTAGCCCAGCCTGGCTTTGCAGGAGTAATGCCAGCTATATTTGAAATTAAAATTCCACCGGTTTCTGTTTGCCACCAGGTATCTACAATAGGGCATTTTTTCTTCCCGATATTTTCATTATACCAATGCCATGCTTCTTCATTAATTGGTTCGCCAACTGTACCCAACACTTTTAATGATGATAAATCTTTTCCTTTCAATGGTTCCAAACCATAGCTCATTAAGCTTCTGATAGCAGTAGGCGCTGTATAAATAATATTCACTTTATATTTATCAACTATGTCCCAAAATCTTCCGGCATCAGGCCAGGTAGGAATACCTTCAAATATTACGCTTGTAGCGCCTGCACTTAAAGGGCCATACAAAATATAACTGTGTCCCGTTATCCAGCCAATATCTGCGGTACAAAAAAATACATCGCCCGGTTTATATTGAAACACATTTACAAAAGTATAAGTCGTCCAAACCATATAGCCGGCAATACTATGCACCACGCCTTTTGGCTTACCTGTTGAACCGGAAGTGTATAAAATAAAAAGCGGATCTTCTGCATCCAACTCTGCTGCGGGCATGGTTATAATATTACCCTTTTCTATTTGCGTCTCCGCATATTCCATTTCATCTTCCCACCATACATCCCTGCCTTTGAGCATGGAAACCGGCGTTCTTGTTCTTGTATAAACGATTACTTTTTTTATTGTTTTGTTACCAATCAATGCATCATCAATAATACTTTTTAAAGGAATGTCTTTGCCGCCGCGATAAGCGCCATCACAGGTAACAATGTATTCTGCCTTCGCATCTTCCAATCTGTCTGCGATGCTTTGTGCAGAAAATCCGCCGAAGATAACGCTGTGAATTGCGCCAATTCTTGCGCAGCCTAAAACTGCATAAGCCAGCTCAGGAACCATTCCCATGTAGATGCAAACGCGGTCACCTTTTTTTACTCCATTGTTTAAAAGCACCTGTGCAAACTGGCAAACTCTTTTATGTAACCTCGAATAAGTCACAACCCTTGTTCTTTCTTCCGGATTATTAGGTTCCCAAATAATGGCGGGCTTATCACCAAGCTTTTCAAGATGCCGATCAATACAATTTTCCGTGATATTTAATTTACCACCTCTGAACCATTCAATTTTTGGTTCAGTAAAATTCCATTCAAGAACCTTATCCCATTTTTTTTGCCATAAAAAATTCCCTGCAATTTCTCCCCAGAAAGATTCGGGATCGGTTATACTTTTTTCATAATGCTCATTGTATTGCTCAGGAGATGTTATTTGAAATGGATATTCCATTGTAAAAGAATTTTTTAATTATGCAATCGCTTTCTTTATTTTAAAAAATATATGTAAAAATAAATAGAATTAGTAGTTGGCTCGAAAACATTTGCAACCAGGTATTTCCCACTAAAACATAAAGGCCACTAAGAAAAAACTTTGTACACCTGGTGGCTTTGTGGTACAAAAAATTCTATTACTGTTTCATTGCACTATAAATTGCATCCTGAATGTTACTGCGAATATTCAGATGGCTTAATTTTAAATTATCTCCACCATCAGGATTTACTCGGTTGCTTAAAAATATAAAGACAATATTATATTTTGGATCGGCCCAAACACATGTGCCTGTATATCCTGTATGGCCGAAGGTAAGCGGCGATGCAAACTTTGAAGGATAAGGATCTTTGCTGGTTGCATTATCTTTTAAGGGTTTATCAAAACCAAAGCCCCGCCTGCTTATGGTGCTGTTGTAAGCAGTGAACAATTTTATGGTTTCTTCTTTAATATAACGTTTACCCTTAAACGCACCGCCATTCAAAAGCATTTGCATAATAGCTGCAAGATTATCTGCATCACTAAACAAACCTGCATGGCCTGCCACTTCACCAAACATAGCAGAACCTGGGTCGTGTACATCGGCATGAAGATGCTGCATGCGGAAAGTTTTTTCATATTCAGTCGGTGGAATTCTATTGGTATCAAATCTTTCACGGGGCATAAACCCAATTGACATTAATCCCATCGGCTTATAAAAATATTTGTCCACATATTTGTCCAGCGTCATTCCTGAAATGGCTTCTACAATTTTTCCTAAGAAAATAAAATCATTATCACTGTAAATATATTTATCCGTTGATCCCAGCTTACTATCAAGAATACGTTTATACATAGTATCTCTCCAGTCATGACGCATATATAAACTTTGCGCTACTCTTATATTGAAAGTATCATTCTTTTTAGAAGAATAAATTGAACTCAAAGCCTGGCCTGCACTATCCAATGTTTCTTTATAAAAAGGGATGTATGCAATAAGCCCAGCCTGGTGCAATAAAATTTTTTCAATAGGCAGCTTTGCTTTATTACTTCTTCTTACCCAGGGAAGATAATCGCCCAGCGTTTTATCAAGTTTTATTTTCCCTTCGTCATACAGCTTCATCACGGCAAGTGTTGTTGCACATATTTTTGTAACAGAAGCCATATCATAAATAGATTGCAATGTTACCGGCTCCGGCGTATCATAATTATATTTTCCATAAGCTTTTTCAAAAGCAATTTTTCCATCTTTAGCAACTAATACAACACACCCGGGATAGGCACCTGTGGCAATTCCATTGCTTGCAATACTATCAATCACTGAAAGTTTTGCAGCACTAAGTCCAACCTTTTCCGGTGTTGTAACCGGAAGAATACTTTTTAGAATAATCCCGCTTCCATATTTATAGGCGCTGCAAACGGTAACGGGGAGCACACCTTTAGCATCAATCTTTCCTTCCAGTATATCTGCTGCTGCATGTTGGGTAATTGAATCATCTTCATAACAGGCAACAAGATTTTTTGCATCGCAGAAATTTTTAAGTGCATACGGATTACCAAAATCAAAAATGATTGTTTTATTATTTTGCTGAACTTGCTTTATCAAATCCAAAGCATATTGACTGATGCCAAAATTATTAAACGAGTAACGGTTATAGTTATGAACTCCTATCACAACATATTTATACCGGTTTTTTATTAATTCAACGGTTGATAAAATTCTTCGCGCATCCTGTTTATAATTAAAATAAAAAACATCGGCATTATAATCATCTTCTATTCTTTGCGAGAAAGTATTCGCAGTATCAATTCCTATACCTACGTAAGCAACCTGCTTTTCTTTTTTATTAAAAGGAGATAGTGGAAAGAATGCGCTGTCCTTATTATTTAAAATAGTAATTGCATTTTCGGCAACTAATTTTTTCATATCATCAATACCTTTATTCAGATCGTTAGTAAGATTATCAGTATTAACAGGTTTTTCATTCGCAACTCCGTATTCATATTTGTATTCAAGAACTTTTTTGCATTTTGCATACACATCATCCCAACTCAATTGCTTATTATCAATTGCTTCTTTAATTTTCGCAATAGAAACCGGTACTTCTGCAGGAAGACAAAGCATATCGTTACCGGCAATGAGTGATTGTGCAGCGATGTCGCCACCGGGAAAAAATTTAGCAACACCTTTCATATCCAATGCATCTGTAAAGGTTAATCCCTGGTAGTTAAGTTGATTGCGTAATAAACCGGTTACATTTTTTTTCGATAAAGATGTTGCTGTATTTGCTGTACTGTCAATAGCAGGTATGTACAAATGTGCAATCATTACACTGCCCACACCGGCTGCAAACATTTTTTCAAATGGATATAATTCTAATGAATCTAATTGCTTCATGCTTTTATTTATCACCGGAAGATCAAAATGAGAATCAACAGAAACATCACCATGACCTGGAAAATGTTTTGCACAGGCGAGCACGCCTTCGTCCTGCATGCCTTTCATGTAAGCAACACCATAGCGGGCCACCTTATATTTATCTTCGCCAAAAGAACGATCATTAATAACGGGATTGTCAGGATTGTTATTGATATCAACTACCGGCGCAAAATTTACGTGT
The DNA here is from genome assembly GCA_038244655.1 of Chitinophagales bacterium. Classification (GTDB taxonomy): domain Bacteria; phylum Bacteroidota; class Bacteroidia; order Chitinophagales; family Chitinophagaceae; genus Ginsengibacter. Next base: position 144,955 of record JBBRTG010000006.1, on the reverse strand, counting down.
ATGCCTTCACGCTTGCATTGTGCGCCTACTAATTTTCCATAAGCATAGATGATTGAAGAATCCTGTACAGCTCCCAGCATCATTTGATGATTGAGCGGTGTAACACTGTCCTGCCTCATTCCTAACCCCCATTCTGCGTCTATGCATACCAGTAAGGGTGTTTTCGCAATGCTTTGAAAATAATTAATAAAGTTTGCCTGCTTCACGGGGCTTCCCTGGAACAGAACAATGCCACCGATATTATATTTCTTAATTGCATCTGTTATTAAAGAGTCATAAATTACTACACCATCCTTTGTAATGGCGCTTTCGCGCAATACCATTAATTGTGCAATTCTTTCATCATCATTTAAAGTATTGAAAACACTATCTGCCCAATGTTGTGCAGCAGGATTTATATTTTTTTGAGCAGAAACATTTGTAAAAAACAGGATAGAAAGAATTAGAAAAATTGATTTTATCATAGCTTCAAAATTATGATACAAATCTTTAAAATTTACAACGCGGGAAAAAATATTTAAAATTAATGGATTAATAGAATGAGCGCAAAACAAAATTGAAAGCGAAATGATGAATCGAACAAGTGTACGTCATTGAGAAAAGTTTTCGGGGATTTTTGCTGTGCTTATTCTACCTAATCCTATAAAAGAATATATGTCTATTAACTAATACTATTCAAATAAATTAACCCCGCAATAATCCTTAATTTTACTAATTAAAAAAGAACAAATTTGGCTGATATTATAAACTTATTACCTGAAAACATTGCTAACCAGATTGCAGCCGGAGAAGTAATTCAGCGGCCTGCAAGCGCTGTCAAAGAATTACTTGAAAATGCAGTAGATGCCGCTGCAACAGAAATAAAACTTTTTGTAAACGACGCAGGCAAGGCTTTGATACAGGTAATTGATAATGGTAAAGGAATGAGTGAAACCGATGCCAGGATGAGCTTTGAGCGTCATGCAACTTCCAAGATAAAACATATTGATGATCTTTTTCATATAAAAACAATGGGGTTTCGCGGCGAAGCTTTGGCAAGCATTGCTGGGGTTGCACAAGTGGAATTGAAAACAAGAAAAGTCGGCGAGCTTGTTGGTACTTGCATTGAAATTGAAAATAGCGTAGTCATTTCACAAGAGCCTGTTGCCACGAATGATGGCACCAATATTTCTATGAAAAATTTATTTTTTAATGTACCTGCACGAAGGAATTTTTTAAAAAGTAATGCATCTGAATTAAGACATATTGTTGATGAGTTCATTCGCGTAGCGATGGCTTTCCCGGAGATATTTTTTTCCTTTGCTTCCAATGGGCAGGAAGTTTTTCATTTAGAAAAAGGATCGTTGAAACAAAGGATCATACAGATACTGGGAAATAATTACAATGCAAAATTAGTAAGTGTAAAAGAAGAAACCGATTACTTAAATATTCATGGTTTTGTGGGCAAACCAGAAACTGCAAAAAAAACAAGAGGCGATCAGTATTTCTTTGTAAATAATCGTTTTATAAAAAGCGCTTACCTCAATCATGCGGTGATGAATGCCTTCAGCGATATGATTGCAAAAGACAGTTTTCCTATGTATGCTTTGTTTATTGATTTGGATCCTTCAAGGCTTGATATTAATGTGCATCCCACCAAGCAGGAAATAAAATTTGAAGATGAAAAAATTATTTATGCATTTGTACAATCTGCTGTAAAGCATGCCCTGGCCCAATATAGCGTAACACCAACTTTGGATTTCGAATTAGATGCGTCTATTCAGCACTGTGAGGCCGTTAGTCAGCCTTTTACTTCTGAAAAACAAAATTCAGCAGCAGGCTCTTCTTTATACAAAACATTTACACAAAAAAACCAGGCACATTTTATTAATAACAAAAGTGATCTGGAACATTGGGATACTACTTTTGATAAAGAAAAAAAATCAACAAATGACATTGAAAAAGTTGATGTCCCTGTAATTGAAAATCAAAAATCTGGTAATAACTTTCCATCTTATTTAAAAGATGTTCATCGAATTAAAGCAAATAAAAAACCGTCTTCAGAAGAATTTGTACAGGTGCATAAAACTTTTATTCTTGCACAAAATGAAAATGGTTTTATAGTAATTCATCAGCAAAATGCCCATGAGCGCATTTTGTATGAGCGTTTTGTAAATGCCATGAAAGGTAAGCCTATAGCGATACAGAGAAGCCTTTTCCCTGTTACATTGGAACTCACTCCTTCTGATTCAGTTTTGATCAATGAACTGTTAACCGATCTTCATCTCCTCGGTTACCAGGTAGAACCTTTTGGAAAAAATACTTTTGTAATACAAGGCTCTCCTGCTGATATTACAGATGGAAATGAAAAAGCTTCTTTAGAAAAAATGCTCGAGCAGTATAAGCACTTCAGCATGGACGTTAGCTTTAATAAAAGAGAAAAATTATTGCGCTCCATGGCATGGCAGCAATCGGTAAAAGCAGGAACATATCTTGCTGAAAAAGAAATTAAATCGTTGGTTGAGGATCTATTTGATTGCGAAGTTTCCAACTCAACACCCAATGGCAAACCTGTTTTTCTTGAATTTAAAAAAGAAGAATTGGATAAAATGTTTGGTAGATGATTTTATAGGAAAACGGAAAATTTTAATTTCTTGTAAATAGATATGATTGAAGAATTCTTTACCGCTTAAGCTGCTTGCACAGCAGGCCCTGATACTTTTAATAATCCAATTGAAGGCCCAGCCTGTCTTTCAATTGTTTTACCAATGGATATTCTTCAATAATTTTTAAATATTGTTCTTTAGTTGTGAGGTATTTTTCCTGCACTGAATTGTTGTTTTTATTCTCTACAATAATTACCCTGTAAGTTAAGGAACGGTTATTAAAATATGCCTGGAGATGTTCTATCAATGCTGCTCTTTCGGCTTCAATAAATTTTTGCTGAATATTATTTTCTATGATTATTTCTATACAATTATTATTTACAGCTTTTAATTTTGCTGATTTAAAATTTGAAACACCCGAGGAATTTTTATTTTTGTGAAGTTCTTCAATATACAATCCCCATGCTATGTAAAGCTCTTCTTCATTTAGCTCTTTGACAACATTATCGCTTAATTTATTTTCAAGCGCTACCTGTTGCCTTATTTTTTCTAAACCACGCAGTTTAATTTTAGTTTGCGATGAAACGTTAGCTATGGCCGTATTATTAACAGATGGTTTCATAACAGGCTTACGCATTTCTTCTTCAATAACAAGTGTTGCTTTATCAGTTTTTAACTGGCTGTCATTTTTTTCACTCTTTGGAATAATTGGTTTAATATCATTTATTTTTGGGATGTTTTTTGAAACGATAGTTTTATCTTTTAATGCAATAGGGGCAATTGCTTTAAATGCTATAGGTTTTACACTTTCAAGTTGTTTTTTTTTATGCAGATGCTCACCATCATCCACCAGTTCAATTGCCTGTTGCAGATAACAAAGTTTTATTAAGACAAGTTCAACATGCAAACGCTTATTGCGTGCCTGCCTGTAATTAATTTCTGCTTCATTTAAAACATTTAATGCACTCAATAAAAAGGCAGCATCTGTTTTTAAAGCCACGTCAAGGTATCGTTGCTTAAATCCTTCAGACACTTCCAAAAGCATAGCCACCTTTGCATCCTTACTTACCAAAAGATTTCTTATGAATTCTGCAAAACCATTTAATACAAGGTCGCCTTCAAAACCTTTCCGGTTAATTTCATCATAAAACAAAATGGCATCGCTAATGCTTTGCTGTTGCATAGCTTCCATAAATCTGAAATAATAATCTTCATCGAGTATATTCAAATGCTCCAGTGTATTTGCGTAAGTGAGTTCACCGTTAGTAAAGCTTACAATTTTATCGAGAATGCTCAGGGCATCTCTCAAGCAGCCTTCACTTTTTTGCGCGATAATATGTAACGCTGTCTTATCAGCTATGATCTTTTCTTTTTCACAAATTTCCTGGAGATGCTCAACCGTATCGTGATTGGTTATTCTTTTAAAATCAAAAATCTGGCAACGTGATAAAATGGTCGGAAGTATTTTATGCTTTTCTGTTGTTGCTAAAATGAAAATGGCAAACGGGGGCGGCTCTTCCAGTGTTTTTAAAAATGCATTGAAAGCGGAAGCGCTCAACATGTGAACCTCATCCACAATATACACTTTGTATGCGCCTGCCTGCGGGGCAAATCTTACCTGGTCAACAAGGGAGCGAATATCATCTACAGAATTGTTGCTGGCAGCATCAAGCTCATGAATATTAAGAGAAGTTCCGTTATCAAATGAAACACAGGAATTACAAACGTTGCAGGCTTCTCCATCAGGCGTCCTGTTTTCGCAGTTGATAGTTTTCGCAAGTATTCTTGCACAGGTAGTTTTACCTACTCCGCGTGGTCCGCAAAATAAAAATGCATGTGCAAGCTGGTTGTTTTTAATGGCATTTTTTAATGTAGTAGTTATATGCGATTGCCCAACAACTGTGCTAAAGTTTTGAGGCCGGTATTTCCTGGCTGAGACTATAAATTTATCCATAATTACAAAGGACAAATTTACGATTTTAGATTTACGATTTTAGAATGTTTGGCTTTTAGTTAATAACTCAGCCATTTTTCCCTGAGTAAATCTTATAAGTGTTCGGTCAAAAAATTTTTCACTTTAATTTAGAATAGGATGCCTTTTAAATTCCTTACTTCTATTGAAAAGATAGCGATAAGTGCTAAGCATTCTGCTTTGCTTTGCTCCAAGATTGCGGGAGATGTTCAACATTTTTGGATTGAAATCACCTTGCCATTGTAATTCAAGTTCGTTGTATTGTTTTTTTTGTTGAATTACTTTAGCCCCTTCTACAATCATATAATAATCTATGCCGAGACCCTGGTATTCAGGAATTACTCCAAAGACAATTCCTGTAAATTTATTACAAACACCTTTTTTCTTCAACCATAAATATTTAAGCTTCGCAAAAAAACCGAACCTGCCATTAAGATGTTTAAAAATCTGGTTGAGCTCTGGCAGGTTTACCCAAAAAGCTATTGGTTCATTTTTGTGATATACAAACCATATAAGATCTTCGTCCATTACCGGTTTCATAATATTAAACATTTTATAAGCCACTTCATTATTTAACTGCTTATTACCCTCATGCTTAGCCCAGGCTTTATTATATATACTGCAAAAATCATCAGAGAATTTTTTTAAAAAATTTTTGCTGATACGAATGGCTTTGTACTCGGGATTTGAATTATATTTTTCATCCTGCTCATAAAATTTATCGTTAAGCGTTGTATCTACAAAAAGATGCCAGCATATTTGGTTATAAAAATTTTTGAATCCATAATTTTCAAAAAGCGCTACATAATAAGGCGGGTTATAATTCATTAAATAAATAGGTGGCTTAAAACCTTCGGTTACAAGCCCCCACCAACGATCACGTTCACCGAAATTTATAGGGCCGTCCATAGCTTCCATACCTCGTTGCATAAGCCAGTTTTTTGCTACATCAAATAACATGTCTGCAGCCTCTTGATTGTTGATGCATTCAAAAAAACCTATACCGCCAGTTTTTTGTTCATCACCTTTGTTCTTATATTTTTTATTAACGAATGCCGTAATGCGTCCTATAAGATTATCATCTTTATCTTTTAAAATCCATCGTGTGCATTCTCCAAAACGAAATGCTTTATTTTTTTTTGGATCAAAAACATCATTCACATCTTTATTAAGGGGCAGTATAAAATTGGGGTCATTTTTATAAATCAGAAGAGGAACTTCAAGAAATTCTTTTGCTGAAATTTTATCTGAAACCGATAAGAGGTACATCAATTAACGCAAAATTTAAAAGTTAAGGTAAAAGCAAAAAAGTTTGTTGCCAAAAATCTGTACTGTGTAGAAATTATTTGAATCTGTAAGTCCAATTTGATAACTTTTCAAAAGTTGTCAAATCTATTTGAACAAACTATTCATATTTCTTCATCAGATCGTACAAGATTTTTTTATCTGCGTCTGTAAGAGCCCTGCTGCTGTCCTGCATTTCAAAGTGGCGTTTAAAAGCTTCAATGGCTGCCGAACTATCTTTAACTGAATAACCTATTATTCTTAATGCCTGCATGCTGTTAAAATTTTCAGGAATTAAAACGTTGGTAGTATCATCATACCAAAGCCCGTAACCATTTTGTGAAAGAAGCTGCCAGGGAAATTTTACGTTAGGATCATTTTTCCTGGTGGGCGCTATATCAGCATGACCAATGAAATTAGAAGCGGGAATAAAGTATGCTGATTTTAGTGTAGCCAATACCGTTAGTAAGCTATTTATTTGGGCAGCAGGAAAAGAATCAAAACCATTATTGTCAAGTTCAATTCCAATGGAAGAAGAGTTAACATCTTTATCATTGCCCCATGAACTTATGCCTGCCTGCCATGCACGTAAATAATCGTTGAGCATGTGATGAACAGTGCCATCTTTACAAATTACATAATGAGCGCTTACCTGGGTACGTGGCAATGTAAATGTTTGCAAAGTTTGTTCACAACTGTTTTGTGCCGTGTGGTGTATAATTACAAAGTTTGGTTTCCTCATTCCGAAATTGGTGGTACCCACCCAGCCCGATTGAGTATTATAAATATCAGCAGCCGGTGTTTTACTTATTGTTTTGCCAAATGCTTTTGCCTGGCGTTTATATACTTTGTTAGTAGCGGCATATTTGTTTGAAGAGCAGGAAAGTATAAGAGAAGTAATTATTGAAACATATAAGATTTTTATCCGCATTTTTTTTGTAAAGATAAAAATCATATCCTAATACAAAAACTCAGGTTTTTGATTTTATATTTTGAAATAATTTTTTTTAAATGAAAAGGCTTAATCAAACAATTGATTCTTTCTCCAGTCAGGATTGTGAAGATTAAGATTGCATTTCTTATTTAATTGCTCAATTAAATAAACTGAAAGCTCCGGCGATTTTGCTTCGTCGTGCATGTGTATGAAAAAGTATAGCTCCTCCAATCCTTTGCTTAACCAAAACTTTATTCTATCTATCCATTCATCGCAACGTGTATAATCTGTTGGATGAAGGCTGTTGCCAACAAAGCGAATAAATGTTTTTGGAATGGTGAGGTTCATGGTTGCCACGTCACGCCTGCCGGCGGTATCAGTAATAATCAATCCGGTATTTTCAATTGAAAGTTCCTTAACTAACTCACTGAAAATTGCTTTATCGCTGAACCAATCGGGGTGGCGCAGCTCAAGAAATAATTGATTTGATTTTGGAAAATCATGTAAGAATTCAAATAATAATTTTGATTTAGCCGGTGAAAAATTTTCCTGCAACATTAAAAAAACAGGGCCAAGATTTTTACCAAAGCCTTTTACTGATTCCAAAAATTGTTTGATACTTTCTTGTTGCTGATCTGCATTGGCATTAGGAACAATAAAGCGCACAAGCTTTGGGCAAAAAAGAAAATCTTTTCCTGTGCATTTTTCTCCCCAGGTTTTTACCTGTTCTAAAGAGGGCGTTTTATAACCGGTAGCATTAAGTTCTATGGAATTGAAATGATCTACATATAATTTCAGAAAATCTTTTTCCGGTGTTCCCTTTGGATAAATTTTACCCACCCATTCTTTTCTTCCCCATTTGGCGCAACCAACATACACTTTGGTGTGTGCATTTTTTTTGCCGGGCAAAACACTTTTATTAAATGAAGGCTCTTTTGGTAAACTGAAATCAATTTTATCCAATTGATTTTCGGGTACTCTTCCAAATTCCATTGTTTTAATTTTTATTGATAAGTTATAATTTTAGGAGAAAAAGATCAAACAAATATTTCTACATATTCCTTCTATACTGTCCTCCTACTTCATAAAGCGCATGTGTTATTTGTCCCAAAGAACAATACTTTACAGTTTCCATTAACTCCTCAAAAAGATTTCCATTATTTATGGCTGTTTCTTGTAAGCGGTTGAGCATTTCATTACTTTTATTTTTATGTCTTTCATGAAAAGCTTTCAGATTTTTTATTTGCAAATCTTTTTCTTCATTGGTACTGCGTATAACCTCGGCCGGTAGTATGGTGGGTGAACCTGCTTTATTTAAAAAAGTATTTACACCTACAATAGGAAATTCGCCGGTATGTTTTAATGTTTCGTAATACAAGCTTTCTTCCTGTATTTTATTTCTTTGGTACATACGTTCCATTGCGCCAAGAACGCCGCCTCTTTCTGAAAGCCGGTTAAACTCGGCCATCACGGCTTCTTCAACAAGATCAGTAAGCTCTTCAATTAAGAAACTTCCCTGGTTGGGATTTTCATTTTTTGCCGTTCCCAATTCACGGTTTATGATTAATTGAATGGCCATCGCCCGCCGCACACTTTCTTCAGTGGGCGTAGTAATCGCTTCATCATAAGCGTTAGTATGAAGGCTGTTGCAATTATCATAGATGGCATACAAGGCTTGTAATGTTGTGCGAATATCATTGAAATCTATTTCCTGCGCATGAAGGCTTCTGCCACTTGTTTGAATATGGTATTTCAACATTTGTGAGCGTGGGTTTGCTTTGTATTTATACTTCATAGCTTTTGCCCAAATACGTCTTGCTACGCGGCCAATCACACTGTATTCCGGATCCATTCCATTGCTAAAAAAGAAAGAAAGATTGTGCGCAAAATCATCGATATTCATTCCGCGGCTCATATAATACTCTACATAAGTAAAGCCATTGGAAAGTGTGAAAGCAAGCTGTGTTATAGGATTAGCGCCCGCTTCAGCAATATGATAACCGCTTATAGAAACAGAATAAAAGTTTCTGACTTTCTTTTCAATAAAATATTGCTGCACATCACCCATTAATTTCAAAGCAAATTCTGTAGAGAAGATGCAGGTATTTTGCGCCTGGTCTTCTTTCAAAATATCGGCCTGCACGGTGCCGCGTACAGTTGCTAATGCTTTCGCTTTTATTTGCTCATAAATTTCTTTTTCAAGAACATCTTCACCGGATAAACCGAGTAATCTTAATCCAAGCCCATCATTGCCTTTTGGCAAATGTCCGGTCATGCTTCCTTTTTCCGGTTGCACAGGCTCGCCGTTTATACCAATATATTTTGGAAGTGTTGAAGAATTAAATTTAGATTCTATAATTTCGTTTACCCGTTCCCGTAAGTTGTTTTCTAAAATGTATTTTTCGCATTGCTGATCAATAGAAGCATTTAAAAAGAAAGCAAGCAACATAGGCGCAGGCCCGTTAATCGTCATGCTCACAGATGTTTTTGGATCGCAAAGATCAAAGCCGCTGTATAATTTTTTTGCATCATCAACCGAAGCAATGCTCACGCCGCTGTTACCTACTTTTCCATAAATATCGGGGCGCACATCAGGGTCTTCACCATACAATGTTACACTGTCAAATGCAGTGCTGAGGCGCTTTGCAGGCTGCCCTACACTTACATAATGGAATCTTCGGTTGGTTCTCTCAGGACCGCCTTCACCGGCAAACATGCGTGTAGGATCTTCTTCAACGCGCTTTAATGGAAACACCCCGGCTGTGTAAGGAAATTTTCCGGGGAAATTTTCCTGCAATCTCCAATGTAAAATATCGCCCCAATCTTTAAAACGCGGAACGGCAATTTTTGGAATTTTTGTATGTGAAAGAGACTCAAAATACAGAGGTTGTTTTATAGTTTTCCCTCTTACATCGTATTCAAAAAAATCTTTTTGATAGGATGATTTTACCACTTCCCATTCTTCCAGTAGTTTTTTATTAGCTGGTTCTAATTGATCAAGTAATTTATCTCTTGCCATAGTTATAACAGCAAGAGTATAAGCGGCTGCAGTCTTAAGAATCTTCTGAGTTCCGTTAAGCTGGTAAATCTGAGAAGCTAATTCAGCCTGTTCATTTGCCAACTTATTATAATTGTAAATTTCTTCCGCAATCTCAGCAAGGTATCTTATACGCTTAGCAGGAATTATAGGTTGGCCAATGCTTCCAATATGTTTAGGCACTTTATTTTCTTTCAATAAAGTCTTTGTTTTTTTTGAAACAGTATCAATAATTTTTTGAAACAATTCATTACATCCGGGGTCATTAAATATGGAAGCAACCGTACCGATTACGGGCAATTCATCATCTTTTGCGTTCCATAATCCATGATTGCGCTTGTATTGTTTTTTTACATCGTGTAATGCATCAAGCGCACCTGCTTTATCAAATTTATTTACACAAACTATATCTGCATAATCAAGCATGTTGATCTTTTCAAGTTGTGATGCGGCGCCATATTCAGGGGTCATTACATACATGCTTACATCGCAGTATTCCAGAATAGAGGCATCGCTCTGGCCTACTCCAGCACTTTCTAAAATGATAAAATCATATCCCGCAACTTTACAAATATCTAATGCTTCCTGAACATGGCTGCTGAGCGCTTTATCGTCTTCACGTGTTGCCAGCGAACGCATGTAAGCACGCGGATGATGGATAGAATTCATACGAATACGATCGCCCAATAAAGCGCCGCCGGTTTTCTTTCTTGAAGGATCTACAGAAATAACAGCAACCGTTTTATCATCATAAAAATTTAAAAAACGTCTTACAATTTCATCGGTCACAGAAGATTTTCCGGCGCCGCCGGTGCCGGTGATACCAAGAACTGCCGCCCCCCTCGCAGAAATTTCTTCTGATTTAATTTCTTTACTTACTGATAAATTTTCATTTAATAAAAATTTAAATGGCTCTTCATTTTCTGCGAGTGTTATAGAGGTCGCAATTTTTTTTATATCGCGCCATTCACCTAAAGCAAACTTACCTGAACCATTGTGTCCATTTCCATTTGAAGATTTAATCTTTTTTATTTCAACACCCGATTTTGATTTACTCACCACATCTTCAATCATACCTTCAAGGCCCATAGTTCTTCCATCATCAGGAGAATAAATTCTTGTAATGCCATAGGCCTGAAGCTCTTCAATTTCTGAAGGAAGAATAGTGCCGCCGCCGCCGCCGAAAATCTTTATGTGCCCGCAACCATTTTCATCAAGTAAATCTTTCATGTATTTAAAAAACTCAATATGGCCTCCCTGATAACTTGTAACAGCAATTGCCTGTGCATCTTCTTCAATAGCACATTCTACAATTTCGTGTACGCTTCTGTTGTGCCCCAAATGAATAATTTCAGCGCCTTTACTTTGCATAATTCTACGCATAATATTAATGGCAGCATCGTGCCCGTCAAATAGAGAAGCTGCCGTTACAATTCTTACTGCATGTGCGATTGTTTTTGACATAGTTTATTACGTTTACATTCATGTTCACCAGTACAGGGAAGGAAAGTAAAATTACAACTAAACAAAGTGAAAAAATAACGTCCGTTAGTTTTTTAAGGTTGCTGTTTTATTTTTTTTTCTGAATAAAATCGGAAACTATTCCCAGACCAATATTGGAACTTCTGTATTCCACAAAGCGATGATTTAATAAAACAGAGATAGACCCCTGCAAACGGAATTTAATCGGGAATTTTTTAAAGCCAAAAGTATAGCTAACCGCAGGCTCCCAGAAAAAAAGAGGTGAAACTGTAATACTATCAAGGATATAATTATCCAATTCTACAGAGGTATAATTTGTACGAACATGGGAGAATAAAAGTTCATTAAAACGCGAGGAAAGAGTTGTTGAAAATTTTTTAAAAAAACTATAAATTAAAGCAGGCTGGATAAAAAACTTTGTAACCCTGCTATAATGATATTTTTTTATCTGAATATTATTTGAAGTAAAATCATCAAAAATTTTAGAAGCGCCGAAGGCAGCACCTCCAAAAACCTGGAATTGTAATGCTTTGTTTTTTGCTGAAGAAGTAAAATATCCTGCACCTATATCGGTAAAGCTTCTTTTATAGGAAAGGTAAGAGCTATCATTCGGAAAAAAGCTATCATTACCGCCATTTTTTTCCCATTGCAGACTCTCATTTAGCATAACTCCAAAATGATTATTTATTGCCCACGCTGTGTGCATATCGAAGCCGCGGTTGTAGTTTCCTTTTTTACTAAAAGTATTTATAGATCCATCATAAAAGCCTGTAATTTCTATATCATTTTTTTTCTTCAATAAGGGAATATTTTGTGCGGAAGGGCTGTAAACATATCTTGGAGAATAACATGACACTATACACAATGAAACAAAAAAAATGAAAATAATAGTTTTCATTATATTATTAACTCATTTTAAAAGTAAGCGCTGCAAATTCTTCAACACTCAATGTTTCAGCCCGGCGGTTAAAAAATTCATCATTGAGCATTTCCTTTGGAATAAGGCTTTTAACTCCATTACGAAGGGTCTTACGACGCTGGTTAAACGCAGTTTTTACCAATACCCAAAACGCTCTTTCGCTTTTTACAGGTAAATAATTTTCACGGGCCTTTAACCTGATTACACCACTCTGCACTTTTGGTTGTGGGGTAAAGCATTCATTGCCTACTGAGAATAAATATTCCACCTCATAATAATATTGTAACAGCACACTCAGCACTCCATATATTTTGCTTCCTTCTTTTGCCGCAGCTCTTTCTGCTACTTCTTTTTGAAACATTCCGATTACAACCGGCACACATTCTTTCCATTCCAATATATTAAACAGAATTTGTGTTGAAATATTATATGGGAAATTGCCAATCACTGTAAAAGGTTCATCAAAAGGTCTTTCTATATCAAGAAAGCTTTGATGAATTAAATTCCCCTGTAAAGATGGAAATTGTTTGAGAAGATAATTTACCTTTTCCTCATCAAGTTCAACAGCTTTAAAATGTATTCCGGGTATTTTAATAAGATGCTTTGTGAGTACACCTCCGCCCGGTCCTACTTCAAGCAAATTTTTAAAATGATGCTGCTGTAAAGCAGCTACTATTCTTTCTACTATTTTTTCATCTTTTAAAAAATGCTGTCCGAGTGATTTTTTTATTGTAAACATGCCTGCTGCAAATTACCGATAAGTTTTTGATGAGGTCGAAAGTTGACAAGTTGATAGGTTAATAAGTTTATTGGTAAATTCATAGTTCTAACTTTTACCTTATTTATTTTTATTTATTGTTTCTTATTCCTTATGATTTATACTACAAAAGGTATCGTACTTCGTACTGTAAAATATGGTGAAACATCTGTGATAGCTTCTATTTTTACAAAGATGTTTGGCATTCAGTCTTATATTGTAAATGGTGTAAGGACTGCGGCTAAAACCTCAAAAGCACATTTTTTTCAGCCAGCATCTATACTTGAAATGCAGGTCTATCATAGTGATTTGAAAAATCTGCAACGCATAAAAGATTTAAAATGGAATTATTTATACCGGAATATTTTAAGTGATGTTACTAAAAATGCTGTTGCGCTTTATATGGTTGAACTTTTACAAAAATGCTTAAAACAGCCAGAGGCAAATGCTGATCTTTTTCATTTTTGTAAAGATGCTTTTTTAAAACTGGATACTGCTGCGGATGAAATTACAGCAAACTTTCCTTTATATTTTTCAATGCAGCTTGCACATTTTTTTGGGTTTCGTTTGCAAGATAATTATTCTGCTGAAAGAAAATATTTCAACTTGCATGAAGGAAATTTTACCGGCAAAGATGTGACTAATGATAATTATGTTGAACCTGAAATAAGTTATTATATTTCACAATTGCTTAAAGCTTTACAACCCGGGGATTTGTTAGAAACCAAGCTCAATAAAAATATCAGGAAAACTATTTTATCTATTCTTGAAAATTATTATGCTTTTCATATTCCTGAATTTGGAACAATGAAAACACTTCCCGTATTGCATGAATTGCTTGGATAGTTTGTACAATAAAACTTTACCTAAAAAATTTTTCTCGCATTTGAATGCTGAGTAATTTTTTTGTCAATAACTTTTTCAATTAATACTGCACCCGGTTGTTTTCCTTTTTTAAAACTTCCTAATGTACTATCCATTTGGAGTGCTTTGGCACCATTAATTGTTGCCCATTGCAATAAAGTTTCTGTTGATATATTTGGGAAATTTTTTGAAATCGTTTTTAATTCTTCAAGAATGCTGAGCTGATGATTGGATGCAAGGCTATCAGTACCCACAATAATATTACATTCATTTTCAACAAGCATTTCTATTGGCGGCAATGCATTCTCTATGTAAAGATTTGCATTTGCACAAATGCAAAAAGATACCAGTTGTTTTCCAGGCTTTACATTTTTTATATAATTAAGATCTTCCTGTTTTGTAAAAGTATTATGTACTAAAATAACAGAAGCTGCTTGTGAAAATTTTTCAAAATAGGTTTGCACGCTTCTGATCTTTTGAGCATGATAAAATGAATTATCAATTTTCATCATCTCATACATTTTTACAAAATCACCCGTCCCTTTTAAAAAAAATTCATCTTCGTATTTTGTTTCCTGGTTGTGGATACTTACAACCTTCTCTGAAAAAAAGGGGGTAATTTTTCCCCATAATTCCCTTGATACAGAATATGGGGCATGAGGCACTATTGAAGTAAGTTGTTTTTTTTCAAGAAATTTATTATAATAAATTTTACTTTTTTCAAATCTTAAAATTGCAACGTCCGGATGCCAGCCGCTAACTTCTATGAAATTGTAATAAAGCAGCTTTCTTCTTTTTTTTTGAAAAAGAGATAAAGTATTATTACAAATATCACCAATGGCAACAATACCTGATTGTATCATTTTGTTTTCTGCACTCTGTATTGCGTTTTGAATTTCATCCGGGTCGAAATGCCTGCTGGTAACTACTTCAAAAACAAAATCCACCAATCCTGTTTTTTCAGGAATTACATTTACGAGATGTGATAATTCAAGGTGGCAATGTGCATTTATGAAACCGGGACAAAGAATTCCGTGCAGTGTTTCCACTTCATCCGCAGCTTCATTCTTATTAATAATATCAGCAACTGCTCCTTTATTATCAATTATCAACACATGCTCATTATCAAGTATACGGTTGCCATCAAATAAATAATCTGCGTTAAATTTTCGATACTTCATGTAAAAAGTAATAAGTTAATTTTGCCACCGGTAATTCAAAGATAGAGTAAGAAGTTGCTATAAAAGGTGGATAATTGAAACCGGATTTGTATTTAAAGTATAATGAAAAATGTTAGAAAAACTTGAAGCAATAAAAGCACGTTTTGAAGAATTGGGTGTAGCACTTTCTAATCCTGCAATAGTAGGTGATAATAAAAAGTATAAGCAACTAAGTAAAGAATACCGTGACCTTGAAAAAATTGTAAACGTAAGGAATGAATATGCGAAGGTGCTTGGTGATATTGACTTTAATAAAGAAATGCTCAACAGCGATGATGGGGAAATGAGAGACCTGGCGAAAGAAGAATTACCAGGTTTACAACGGAAAAAAGAGGCTTATGAAAAGCAAATACGAAACATGCTTATTCCAAAAGATCCGCTGGATGAGAAGAACTGCATACTGGAAATAAGAGCGGGCACCGGCGGAGATGAAGCTTCCCTTTTTGCAGGAAATCTTATGCGGATGTACCTGAAATATTGTGAGGGGAAAGGTTGGAAAACTGCGCTGCTAAGTGAAAGTGAGGGAACAGTAGGTGGTTATAAAGAAGTGCAAATAGAAGTTACCGGCGAAGATGTTTATGGCATATTAAAATTTGAGAGCGGGGTGCATCGGGTACAGCGTGTTCCTGATACCGAAGGAAGCGGGCGTGTGCATACAAGCGCAGCAACAGTAGCAGTAATGCCAGAAGCAGAAGAAGTGGATGTAGCGGTAAAAGATAGTGATGTAAAAATGGAAACTGCCCGAAGCGGTGGCGCAGGCGGTCAAAATGTAAATAAGGTTGAAACAAAAGTTATGCTTACCCATCTCCCCACAGGAATTGTAATTGTATGTCAAACTGAAAGAAGCCAGCTTGGTAACCGTGAAAAAGCCATGCAAATGCTTAGAACTAAATTGTATGAAGAAGAAGTTCGCAGGCAGGAAGATGAGATTTCAAGGCATCGTAAAAGCCTTGTCAGCACTGGCGATCGTTCGGCTAAAATTAGGACATATAATTATCCGCAGGGAAGAGTTACGGATCATCGCATTGGATTAACGATATATAATTTGGATAACGTATTAAACGGGCAAATACAGGAATTTATTGATGCACTTCAATTTGCCGAAAACTCAGAAAAACTTACTCAACAATAGAATTTTTTTTATTGTTTACCGATTGACCTGAGTTTTTGGCTTTTTATCATTAATTATAATGCATACCATCCATGTCTTATAAATTTCTTAACAAAAGCATTCTTAATTTTGGCATGTGATTTGAAACATAATCATCAATAAGTTTAAAAGTCAATTTTCTCATAAGCAGTTAGTTTTGGTAAACGGCCCCTGTTTCTACAGGGGCCTTTCTTTTTTGCATAGTCCATTTTCTGTTTAAATTATTTGTAAAGCTGCAATTGTTAAGTAAGGCAGCATAAATTTGACTTAATCTAAGGTTATCTTTGTTTCATAAATATCAATGACTTTCTACAACACAAAAGCTATTGATTAATTTCATTTAAGCTTTTATGATTAATAATACTTCTCAAAATACTTCTCAAATTTTTCAAACCAATAAGCCTACCCGCTGGAAAGGTGTAAAATGGACAACACGCGTATTTGGCATGATAGCTATTTTCTTTTTTGTAGTATTGGGTATTGCTCTATATAGTGGGTCTTTGCCCAATTTACCCAACATGGAGGCAAAAGCAAAAGAATATGAAACCACTCTGGATCCTTCTAACCCGCTTACTTTAAAAAATGCCCAAAACACAAAATATAAGGGCTTCAAAGATTTCTTATTAAAAAAAGTAAAAGAGGACTCTTTAAAGAAAATTAAGAACCGCGGAGTTTCAAAAGCCAATTCACTTTCTGTAATAAGAGCCGCCTTTTACACTCCATGGACTGCCATTACATCGTTGCCTGACCTTGAAAAAAATGCAGATAAATTAAATACTATTTTTCCTGAGTGGTTTTTTATTGATGCTCAAACTTACCGGCTTCAAACAAGAATTGACAGTGCAGGCCTTGTTTTAATGAAGCAAAAGCATTTGAAGATTATGCCAATAATCTCCAATTTTAATTCTTCCTTGCGTGGATTTGATGGAAAGCTGCTGCATAAATTATTAAATGATACCATCTTACGAAATCAATTCATTCAACAAATTGCAGATACACTTTCTTATTATCAGCTTAATGGTATTAACGTCGATTTTGAAGAGCTGACAGAAAAAACAAATGAGCCGCTGACATTATTTCAAAAAAAATTGTATCAAACATTGCATGCAAGAAATATGCAGGTTAGCATTGATGTTGAACCTAAGAATAACGATTACGACTACACGAAGCTTTCCGATTACAATGATTATATAATTTTAATGGCTTATGATGAATATAACAATTCAACAGGGCCAGGACCTATCAGCGCACAAAAATGGATCGAAGATGCTGTATCGTGGACTGCCGATAAAATTGATCCTTCAAAAATTATTTTAGGCATTGGCGGCTTCGGATATGAATGGGCAAACGGAAAGTTTGATTCAATTTATACTTATAATGCTGCTATTAATAAAGCCAAAGCATTGAATGCAAAAATTATTTATGATAATGATTCTTACAACCTTCATTTTAGTTATGCTTCAGAAGAAAATGATTCTGGTGAAATTGACAAAACACAACATGAGGTTTGGTTTACCGATGCAGCAACCACTTTTAATATACTAAGATTTAGTGATGAATTTCCTACTGCAGGTACTGCATTATGGAGGCTCGGAAGTGAAGACCAACGAATGTGGAAATATTATAACAGGAACCTGAGTAATGCATCTCTTCAACAACAGCCTTTTAATTTTGATTCTCTTAAAACCATACCGATAATTCGAGATAATGTTGGCTTTGAAGGAGAAGGCGAGGTGCTTGATATTATTTATTCTCCGCAACCTGGAAAAATAGATCTTGAAATTGACAGCACTGAACAATTAATTGCTGAGCAAAATTATGTTCAGTTGGGTTCGGGATATGTAATAAGAAAATTTGCAGAAGATACTACCGTGGGCAAAGGACATAAGCTTATTCTCACATTTGATGATGGCCCGAGCGCTGAATATACTCCTAAGATTCTTGATATACTGGAACGTGAAAAAGTGCCTGCAACTTTTTTTGTTGTAGGAATCAATGCTGAACAAAATATTCCTATTCTGCAAAGAGAATATAAAGATGGTTTTGAAATAGGCAATCACACTTTTACACATAATAACATTGCTGACATGAGCTTGCAAAGGGCAGGGCTTGAAATGAAGCTCACACGTCTTCTTATAGAAAGCATTACCGGGCATTCTACTATTTTATTCAGGGCGCCTTATAATGCAGATTCCCAGCCTCAGACTTTTGAAGAATTGGCGCCAATTGAAAGAAGCCGATCAGAAAATTATTTAACCATTAATGAAAGCATCGATCCTAACGACTGGAAAAAAGGAGTTACTGCTGATAGTATTTTTTATAAAGTGGTGAGCCAGCAGGAAAGCGGTAATGCCAGTATTATTTTATTGCACGATGCCGGTGGCGATACACGGCAGGCAACGGTAGATGCTTTGCCGAGAATTATTAAATACTTTAAAGGAAAGGGTTACGTCTTTACTACTGTTGCCGATCTTATGGGTAAAACAAAAGATGAAGTGATGCCACGGGTAGCTTCTTCACGAGACAGGTGGACCCGTAGATTTAATTTTTTTCTTGCAGAAGCAGGATACTGGAGCGGTCACATTTTATTCTCGCTTTTCATCATTGGTATTTTATTATCAGTTGCACGCATTGTTCTTATGGCAATTTTCGCAAGCATTCAAAAAGGGAAAGAAGCGAAATCCGCTATAAAAGATTTATCATTTTTTCTTTCTGCAAATAAAAATGAATGGCCGTTAGTAAGTATTATAGTTCCTGCTTATAATGAAGAGGTTAATGCCATTCGTACTGTAAACAGCCTGCTGGCACAGGATTATCCTCAACTTGAAATTATTTTTGTAGATGATGGAAGCAAAGACAATACTTACACAAGAGTGAATGAGCATTTTAAAAATAACGATAAGGTAAAGGTTTTTACAAAATCAAATGGAGGAAAAGCGTCTGCATTAAATTTTGGAATTCAAAAATCGCGGGCTGATTTTGTTGTATGCATAGACGCAGATACACAACTTAAAACGGATGCAGTAACAGAGTTGATGAAAAAATTTGATAAAGATAATGTGGCAGCAGTTGCCGGTAATGTAAAAGTAGGTAACCCGGTAAATATGATAACCCGCTGGCAAAGCATAGAATATGTTACTTCCCAAAATTTTGATCGCAGGGCTTTTGATTTATTAAATTGTATTACGGTAATACCTGGTGCCATAGGTGCTTTCAGGAAGGATGCCATTTTGATAGCAGGAGGATTTACTACCGATACCCTTGCTGAGGATTGCGATGTAACTATGCGTCTTCACAAACATGGTTATATTATACGAAACTGTACATCTGCTATATCTTATACAGAAGCACCGGAAACTTTCAGACAATTTTTGAAGCAAAGATTCAGGTGGAGCTTTGGTGTTATGCAATGTTTCTGGAAGCATCGTGATACGCTTTTTAATCCCCGGTATAAAAATTTCGGAATGGTTGCCATGCCTAATATTTTTATATATCAATTGATATTACCTTTTCTTGCACCACTTGCAGATATTATTCTTGTCTTAAGTTTAATTGCTGCATCCTTCGGAATTATTGTTGCAAGCATTCCTCATATTATTTTTTACTATATTATTTTTACTTTAATTGATATTGCAGGCGCTGCTTTAGCTTTTGCTTATGAAAAAGAAAATCACCTGAAACTTATATGGATGCTTCCACAGCGATTAATATACCGCCAACTAATGTATTATATTCTTATTAAATCTTTCAATAAGGCCATAAAAGGAGAGTTGCAGGGTTGGGGTACTTTGAAGCGCACCGGAAGTGTGAAAGATGTTGCTGTTGCAAAATAATATTCATCCTGTTTATAATTTTTTAAAAGATTAAATAAATTTTCCTTCTTTTTGAATGGAACAAATTCATAATTGTTTTGTAACAATACACTTTACCTTTATTAATTATCAGAAAATATTTTATCTATAATTTCCGATTATGATCTTTCAAAACAAAACTGTATTTATAACAGGAGGTTCAAGAGGCATAGGAAAAGCTATTGCTCTACGATTAGCTAAAGAAGGCGCGAATATTGTAATTGCTGCAAAGTCAATTGAAGAAAATCCAAAGCTGGGCGGAACTATTTTCTCTGCTGCTAAAGAGATTGAAGCAGAAGGCGGTAAGCCGCTTCCTATACAATGTGATATTCGTTTTGAAGAACAGATAAAAAACGCAGTGGAAAAAGCCGTGGATTTTTTTGGTGGCATTGATATTTTGATAAATAATGCATCTGCTATTTCTTTAACTACAATAGAACAAACAGAACCAAAGGCCTTTGGATTGATGCACGATATTAATGTGAAAGGAACTTTTTTTGTAAGCAAAGCTTGTATTCCTCATTTAAAAAAAGGAAAAAATGCCCACATTTTAAATCTCTCTCCGCCAATTAATCTTGATCCAAAATGGTTTACTAGCCATCTCGCCTATACGATGAGTAAATACAATATGACTATGATTGCATTAGGGCTTTCACGAGAGTTGAAAAAATATAATATTGCTGCTAATACATTGTGGCCAAAAACAACCATTGCCACTGCCGCCGTTAGAAATTTGCTTGGTGGCGAAATGCTTATTCAAATGAGCCGTACCCCTGAAATTATTGCTGATGCAGCTTTTTATATTCTTAGCAGATCTCCACAGGAATGCACAGGAAATTGTTTTATAGATGAAGAAGTGCTGGCACAGGAAGGAATTTATGATTTAGAAAAATATGCAGTTGCGCCCGGAAGCAAGCTTTATATAGATTTATTTTTGTAAAATATTTTATCCTATAATTGTTTTGAGACGGCTAAATATAATTCCCATTTTCTCTGATACGATATTGTATACTGGTAATTCATTTCCAGTATAAATAAAAAACACGGCAAGATTTTTATGATTTTCTTTCAGCTCAGTTAGTAAATCATTTTTTTGCAGGCGATAAGATTCCCGCATTAATCTTTTAATCCTGTTTCTGTCAACAGCTTTCTTAAAATTTTTGCTGCTAACGGAAAATGCGGCCTTCAGGCACGAAAACTGGCTTTCAGGTTCAAGATAAATAACCCTGAAAGGAAAATTTGAAAATGATTTTCCTTCTTTGAAAAGCTGCTGAATCATTTTCCTGCTTTTTAGCTTTTCTTCTCGTTTAAAATTAAATTTATGCTGAATGATAAAAATGTATTGGCGATAAATAAAATTGTATCTAACAGCTAAAATAAAAAAATAGCCTCGCAAAGAGGCTATTCATAAAAAATATTTGTAGGTAATTATTTTTTACTTCCGTGTTCATCAGAAACGGTAAGCTTATGGCGCCCTTTTTTTCTGCGGCTTGCCAACACCTTACGTCCGTTGGCTGTGGACATGCGCTCTCTAAAACCATGTACACTTTTACGGCGTCGTTTATGCGGCTGGTATGTGCGTTTTTTTCCTGGCATTATATTTAATTTTTTCCTTTAATAATTTTTTTCATTCCCTCAGCCGGGCACCATCCCCGCTGCTTGTGAAAGGGCAGCAAAAGTAAGAAACAATTTTATATTTTGGAACACCAATTTTTGCCACGAATTACACCAATCAGGCCATTGCTATAAATCTACATGAACGGAATTCACTTTTTTGCCAAAGAATATTTCTGAATGCTTATTAAAATCTTTGGCAGAATCTGTTGTAAAAAACTGAAGGCTATTATTTTTGCTGCATTTTTTTTCAATTTCAGGATGACGTATTAAATAAGCTGCTAAACTTTTTGCAACAATTGAACCTTGTGAAATAACTTTTATTTCTGCGGGTAAATATTTTTGTATTTTATTTAATAACAAAGGATAATGAGTACAAGCCAATAAAATGGTATCTATTTGTTTTGAGTTGTTTAACAGTTTATCTATATCTTTTTTTATAAAATAATCGGCTCCTTCAGATTTATATTCATAGTTCTCAACCAATGGAACCCATAGCGGACAGGCATGTTGGCTTACATGAACATCAGGAAAAAATTTTTCAATTTCAATTGGATAAGATTTCGATTCTACGGTACCGTTAGTTCCCAAAATTCCTATTTCTTTTGTTTTAGAATAATTACCTATGATTTCTGCAGTGGGCCTTATTACGCCCAGCACTCGCTTATTATTTCCAAACTTGGGAAGATCCTTTTGCTGTATTGTTCTTAATGCTTTTGCCGAAGCAGTATTACATGCGAGAATTATCAAGGGGCAATTTTTTTGCAACAACCAGTTTACCGATTCTAATGTATATTCATAAACTGTATCAAAAGATCTTGTGCCATAGGGAGATCTTGCATTATCACCCAAATAAATGTAATCGTATAAAGGCAATCGTTTTACAATTTCATTTAAAACGGTAAGACCGCCATAACCGGAATCAAAAACGCCTATTGGTGAACTCATATTTCAAAAATAAACAAGCCATCCCGATTTAAGAGGGATAGCTTGTAAAAAAATTATGTTTAATTACTTTACTTTAGGTGTAATTGGTGATGTGGGTTCTTTTAAACCAAGCTTCTTTCTTACTAATGGGCTAATATCGCTGGTGGGTGGCATATAAATTAAAGCTTCTCTTGGAAATATATAAGTGTAACCGTTTTCTTTGGCGACCTCTTCAATAGCGGTTTGTAATTTCTTTTGTATTGGTAAAGAAAGTTCCTGCCTTTTTTGCCCAAATTGATCTTGAATTTTTTGATCTATACCAGCTAAATCCTGATATTGTTTTTGCAAGTCAGTTCGTTTTACTTCTTTTAAGCTGGGGCTCATGGCAGTAGAATCTTTATAAAATTTTTGAACTGCATCGTTCAAAGTAGCTTTTTGATCCTCGGCATTTTTATAAAGTGATTGTTGGAATTCATCAAGCTGAGTTTGAACAGTTGCTGCTTCCGGCATTAGCTGTATAATTTCATCAGCGCTTATATATCCTATTTTCTGCGCATTTGCAATATTGGTAAATCCAAATAAACCGGCGGAAATTAAAGCGAGTGTAGCGAACTTTTTCATTTTTGTTTTAAGATTTGTTTAATAAGTGTTTAAAATTATAATTTAGGCTGCACTGGGTTTTGTGTTTTCTCATTTATTTAACACCCAGTTCTTTCAGCACATCATCGCTCTTGTCAAGTTTTGGGTCGGCAAAGATAACGGTAATTCCTTCACTTTTATCTAAAATGAAATCATATAATTTTGCCGCAGCCAATTTTTGAACTGCATTGTAAACCCTGTCCTGTATTGGCTTTATAAGCTCCTGTCTTTTTTTGAATATATCACCTTCATATCCAAATCTTTTTCTTTGAAGATCTTTTAATTCTTTATCGTTGTTAAATAATTCATCTTCTCTTTTTTTCTTAAGCTCATCGCTCAGCATCACCTGCTCGGCATCATAATCTTTATACATTTTATCAAGCGCTGCTGCTTTTTTGTCAATCTCCTGCTGCCATTGCTCGCTGAATTGATCAAGTTTTTGCTGTGCCGCTTTATATTCCGGAAGCTTTTCAAGAATATATTTTGAATCAATTACTGCATACCGCTGCGCATAAGAACTTGCTGTGAATGCCATGCATATTAATAAAACAATAAGTATTTTTTTCATGTCATTATTTTTGATGTATTACTCAGGTTCCTGGCCAAGCATGAATGTAAATTTAGCAGCTCCTTTTATGCCTGTACTGGAATTTATTCTATCTAACCCGATACCATAATCGAAACCTAAAAGCCCAAACATTGGCAGGAAGAAACGCATGCCAACACCAACAGATCTGCGTAATTTAAAAGGATTATAATCTTTAAAATTATACCATCCGTTAGCAGCTTCATAAAATGCTTCTCCATAAATAGTACTGCTTGCACTCGTGCTAAATGGATACCTTAATTCAAGAGTATATTTATTAAAAATAGTAAAAAAGTTACTGGCACTGTTAAGGTCAGGATTTATTTTAGGGTCTGAATTATCATATACCGGATATCCCCTGTGAGAAATAATATCGTAACCGAGTAATCCATAATTATTACTTAAGCCTGCATCTCCCAATTGAAAGCGTTCAAAAGGCGATGTGATTGTTTTATCGGTGTACCGGCCAAGAAAACCAAATTTAGCAGCTGCCTTTAAAATAAATTGCTTGTTTTTATCAGGGCCACGTCCTTGCCCGATGGGCACATACCATTCAGCAGTAAAACGTTCTTTATGAAATTCAACAAGCTTATATTGTGAACCCCCTTTTTTATAATAAGAAGCATCTCTGAATAATGAATAGGGCGGAGTTAACTGTGTGCTCAAAATAAAATTGGAACCGCTTGTTGGGAAAATAGGATTAGGACCTGCAGAATTACGGGCCAGCGTTATTTTTAAGCTCACATTGTTTGAAACACCGTTAGTTAAGCCGGGAAAAATATTATAATTCCTTAGCTTATATTGTTCGTAATTTAATTGATAAATGAGTGAAAAGTAATCATCCGGCCATTTTAATTGCTTTCCCAATGATAGACTAAACCCTGTAGTTTTGATAAAACTCGAATCTGCATAAGTGCGATCATAAAATCCTGATGGATTATATGCGTTGGCATATTTTGTATCATAATAACTAATGGTAAATGAATTGCGTTTTTTGCCGCCAAGCCAGGGTTCAGTAAATGAAAAATTATAGGAGCGGAATTGTTTTCCATTGCTTTGCGCCCGAAGACTTAATTTTTGTCCATCCCCGCTTGGAAGAGGCTGCCATGCTTTTTTATTAAAAATATTGTAGATAGAAAAATTATTAAAAGTAACACCCAATGTACCGGTTAAACCAATGCCTCCGCCAAATCCCGCAGAGAGTTCTAACTGGTCAGAAGATTTTTCTTCAAGCCCCCACGTTATATCCACCGTACCATTATCAGTATTGGGCACTATTCCGGGATTTATTTTTTCAGGATTAAAATAACCAAGCTGAGATAACTCACGCTGGGTTCTTATAATATCCTGGCGGCTGAACTTTTCTCCGGGAATGGTACGCAGTTCGCGACGTATTACGTAATCTTTTGTCTTGTCGTTTCCAGTAATATCAACCTTACCAATAGTGGCTTGTGGCCCTTCAACAATCCTTATTTCATGATCAATAGTGTCGTTGTAAACTGCTGTTTCTACGGGGTCTATTCTAAAAAACAAATAGCCATCATCCTGGTATAAGCTACTGATATCGCCACCTTCGGGCGATGGCTGCTTCCCTAATTTCTTATTGAGCGTTTCTGCATTATAAATATCTCCTTTTTTTATACCAAGGAAAACACTCAACAATGAATCAGAATATTTAGTATTTCCTTTCCAGGTTATATTCCCAAAATAATAGCGGTGCCCTTCACTGACTTTTATGGCTACATCAAGATTACCCTGGTTATTATTATAGGTTGTATCATCTAAAATTACTGCATCACGAAATCCTAATGAGTTATAATAATCTAAAATATGAAGCTTATCTTCCTGGTATTTTTTTTCATTAAATTTAGCAGAGCTTAGTGAAAACTTGAAATAGGGATCAAGCAGCTCTTTTGTTTTGGAAGGAATAAGATAACCATTAGTACGCAGGTATTCATTAAAAGAAAGCTTGTTGCTTTTACCGGAATCAAATACATTTTGATTCACAGAAGGAAAGAATGTAAACCTGCTTTTTTCTTTTGTTCCCTTCATTTGTTTCTTCAACTTAAGATCGCTCACTGATTCATTACCGGCAAAATAAATGTCATTTATTTTTACTTTCCCATTCTTGTTAATCACAAAAACAATGTTTACAGCATTAGCTGCCGAAGCATCTTTTGTTTCATTGACTTTTACATCTACATTCCTGAATCCTTTGTCAATATAAAATTTCTTAATAATATTTGCAGAAGTGCTCTTTAAATTTTCGGTTACCCGTGTAACCCTGCCTTTTGAAAGCCCAAGCTTTGTGGTAATATCATCAGCTTCACTTTTGCCGATGCCTTTAAATTTAAAATTAGAAAGTGTAGGCCTGTCGGTAATATTTATTTCAACAGATAATTTATTGCCTACAAGACTGGTGAAATAAATCTCTACATCAGAAACAAGATTTTGCTTCCATAAATTCGAAATTGCTTTAGAAAAATTATCACCGCCGGGTATCATTACTTTATCGCCTACTGCAAGAGCAGAAATTGAAATAATTAAATTTGGATCAAATGATTTTGTTCCTGTTACTTTAATATCAGCAATTATATATTCCTTAAGTGATTTTGCATTGAAAATATTTTCGAGATCAACGTTAACTGAAACCGGAACAGTATCATTTTTCGCTAAAAGCGGGATGGAGTCAGTCTTTACTAAGTGAGGAATTGTATCCTTTGTAACGGGGATAGCAATCGAATCATTAACAACCTGTGCGGAAGCAATTGTTTTGATAGTAACAGCGATAACTACTAAGAAAAAAATCTTGTAGATCTTGGGCATCAAATAAATTTTTATAAGGGGGCAAGATAAAGGCAATATTTAAAAGTATTTGTTAAATCACCCTTGTTGGATACGGTTAAGATGATTGAATGAAAGATTAAATTATGGATTGAAAATTATTTATAGTTGTTCGCTTGTTTTCCCGAATCTCCGTTCACGATTTTGAAAATCGAGTAATGCTTCATACAAATTTTCTTTCCTGAAATCGGGCCAGAGAGTATCAGTAAAATATAATTCGCTATATGCAAGCTGGTATAATAAAAAATTGCTTATTCTGTATTCACCACTTGTACGAATCATAAGTTCCGGGTCAGGGAAAGCAGCAGTGCATAAATAATTTTCAAAAACTTTGCTGGTAATTTCGTCCGGTTCAAGATTTCCTGTTTTTACTTCAACAGCAATTTTTTTTATGGCTTCTGTAATTTCCCAGCGGCTGCTGTAACTCAATGCCATTATAAGGTTGAGACCTGTATTTGTTTTCGTCTCTTCACAGGCTTCGTCAAGCTCCTTATGCGCCGATGTAGGTAACATTTCAATATTACCAATTACATGCAACCTGATGTTATTTTTATTTAAGGTGGCTACTTCTTGTCTTATGGTTTGCACCAGCAACTCCATTAAACCAGTTACTTCATCTTTTGGCCTGTCCCAGTTTTCGGTACTAAATGCATAAAGCGTTAAATATTCAATTCCTAATTCCGCACATCCTTCTACAATATTTCTTACGCTTTCTACGCCATTGTAATGCCCGAATAACCTGTCTTCACCCCTTTCTTTTGCCCATCGCCCATTACCATCCATAATTATGGCTATATGCCGCGGAAGCATTTCAGAATTTATTTCTTCTTTAAGGCTCATTGTTTTTAAATACAAAGTCAGGCATACAAAAGCCTGATTTGGGTTGCAAAAGTAATGAAATACTATAACACGTACTTTTAATAAGTAGCATTGATATTTGCGATCCTCTTCTAAAAAAAAATTTATTCTGAAAAAAATGGAAGAAATATTCTTATACAGATTATCACCTGAATTTATAAGAAGAAAAGTAGAATTTATTTTGTAAAAAATTAACGGGCAGATGGGCAACGATATGACATAATATTAAATGAGATACCAAACTCTGCAATGGCATATTGATCTTTCTGCTTGCTAAAGCCACGCTGCCGGCCTTCTATACCAATTGGGGCACCTGTTTCAAAAGACCTGTCCTGCAATACTGCTGCAATAGAGGATGTGCCTGAAGAAGAAAATTTATCAATACCCACATAAGTTTTACTTACATCATCAATATAATCTGTGGTTGTAAATCTATGAGAAATTTCAAAAGATATATTTACCTTATCGGTTACGGCATATTTTACTCCAAAGCCAATTGGAATGCAAATGGCCATAGTGCCATACGCTTTCCTGCCCTGGTAAAAAGTTTCACCTTCAGTGTTTAACGGGCGCAAATAAACTTTCTCGCCTTTGTAATAAGCGTAAGGATCATAACCAAAAACACCAACCCCTATTGTTGCATAGGGGGTAAAACTATGAAGTGGATCTGTAGGAATAAATTTGAAAAAATTAAAATCGCCTCTTAAGGCAAGCTCAAAAATGTTTGTATTAAAACTAAGATTTCTTCTGCGCTGGTAATCATTTTCGCTGTATTTATCGCTGTAACCAAGCTGGGCATAATGAGCAGTTAAACGAAGAGAAGTATAATTGCCGTATTGCTTTCTAAAAAAAGCCCCCAATGCAATTTTTGGCCTGTTAATAGCTGATCTGTTGTTAAGATCGCCAAAATAGTGGGCAACACCAACAGTTAAACCATATTCTCCTTCCTGTATAATTTCGTTTTGTGCGTTTGCATTTAAATTAAAAGTAAATGCGATAACGAGGATAACAAATAGTTTTTTCATAATAGGTGCAAACTAATATTGTGGTGAACGAAGAAACGATGTTTTAATTATATAAGCAAGTTAAAAATTTTATGTTTAATTCCTTTTATCAAGTCCCCATGATAATTTGTTTCGAAGTGTTTGAAGAAAATTATTTTCATTAAGCCGTACAAGATTTATGCTAAATATTTCTTTACGAATAGCCAGCAACACTTCTTTGGTGGCTATTTCGCGGCGACTGTCGAGAGTACATAAAAAACCATCTGTACGGCCTTCCACTTCAAAAGAAAGAATCGTATTATCCGGCACTATTAAGGGTCTTATATTTAAATTGTGTGGCGATACAGGTGTAATAACAAAGCTTGCTGAATCAGGAAAAACCACCGGGCCATTACAGCTTAATGAATAACCTGTAGAGCCTGTAGGAGTAGATACAATTAATCCATCTGCCCAATAAGTGTTTAAAAATTCACCGTTTAAATAAGTATGAATTTTTATCATAGGCGATGTATCTTTTTTATGAATAGTAAATTCATTAAGCGCATAGGCGACACCGCTAAATAAAGGCATGTTGGCATCAAGATGCAAAAGAGTTCTTTTATCCAGCACAAAAGTGTGCTGTACCAACGCCTTTACTGCTGTATGCAATTCATCTTTACCAATGCTTGCCAGAAAGCCCAGCCGGCCATAATTTATACCTAAAACAGGAATGCCTTTATCGCCCACAAAAGTTACTGCATCAAGCAATGTTCCGTCTCCTCCAAGACTTATTAAGCAATCAATATCTTTAAGATCCTCAGAACAATTAAAGGTGGAATATTTATTACGAATATCAATTGAAGAATAGAATTGATTAAAAAAATTCTGATAAATAACAGGTTCAATTTTATAACGATTTAATTCAGCAAGTAATAATTTTAAACCTTCCTGCTGATCTGCTTCTAAACCGCGGCTGTAAATAGCAATGCGCATAATGGCGTTATAATTAATAGAATCTTTTAACTGAACAAAAAAAATAACCCTGATTATGTAAAAATAATCCCTTTTGTCCTAACGGGTTAAAACTATAAATTTTGTTTTATTATTCAGTAATAACGATATGCATTAGACGAAGTTTTTGTAATGGCAATAAACAGGTAGTTTAAGCAAAGAAGTTTATAGCAGAATTGAAACGAAGGCAGATTTTATATATCAAGATAATTCATTAAATGCCTGTAGTTGCTGTCAATTTCATTTTCAAATAATTCTTCACCTGAGTAATAACTAACGGTATATTCATATCTTTCAAAGGCAGCAATGATGGTTGAGATTTCTCTTTTATTTAAATGAATGGTAACTTGTAAAAGCGGGA
Source organism: Chitinophagales bacterium (assembly GCA_038244655.1). Classification (GTDB taxonomy): domain Bacteria; phylum Bacteroidota; class Bacteroidia; order Chitinophagales; family Chitinophagaceae; genus Ginsengibacter. The sequence continues at coordinate 115,077 of JBBRTG010000006.1, read as the reverse complement.
AATCTTTTTTAATCGTCATATTCAAATGATGTATAACAGCGCCATCGCTTTCCACTATCCTGCTTATTTCTGAAATGGCAAAACGATTGCGTTCCATTTCAAGCACAATCACAGAGCCAGTTTCATTAGCACCTGAAAAATTTCCTAAAGCATCAAGCAACGTTTGGCCTGCAATGGTACCAAGAAATTCATTTGCCTCATTCACCACAGGAATAACATTAATTTGATAATGATTACTAACGGTAACTGCATTTAAAAAATGTGTGTCGGCATTAACAGATGCAGCAATAAAATTTTTTTGAAAAAATTCAATGGTACCTGTTTTATTATCTGTATCCAGTAAATCATCTTCGCTTATTAATCCTAAATATTTTTCTTCAGATACAACAGGCAGGTGTGTTATCTTAAAATCGGTCATCAACTGCAAAGCTTTTGATAGTGTATCAGACAGTTGTAATTGCGGTAAAATATTATTAGAAAGTTCGTATGCTAACATGATGGGAATTCAAATTATATGTTAAAAAACATAGACATTATTATACAGACAGAAAAAACTAATGAACTGTTGCAGCAGGCACTTGTAATTTTGAAATAAATCCATTGAGAATTTTATTAAACTCTTCGGGAACCTCCATCATTGGAGCGTGGCCGCATTTATCCACAAAATGAAGTTCGCTGTTTGGAATAAGCTTATGAAATTCTTTAGCAACAAATGGTGGTGTAATGGTATCATTGTTCCCCCAAATCAGGCAAGTTGGTTGTTTTATCTGGCTTAATTCTTCGCCCAAATTATTTCGAATGGCAGACTTGGCCAATGAAATTATTTTGATTACTTTAATCCTGTTGTTGGTTATTTCAAAGCATTCATTTACCAATTCTTCAGTAGCCATTGCAGGGTCATAAAAAGTAAGCTGCGTTTTTTTACGAATGTATTCTTTGTCGCCGCGTTTGGGATAACTATCGCCCATGCCATTTTCAAACAAGCCAGAACTACCTGTGAGTATAAGGGATTTTATTCTTTCAGGATGTTTTAAAATATAAATGAGCGCTACATGTCCTCCAAGCGAATTACCCAGTAGGTGAATATTTTTATAATCGCGTGCTTCAATAAATTTATAAACAAACTTTTGCAATCCGCCAACTGTAGTATGCAAAAGGTCCAGCTCAAAAAGCGGAAGCATTGGCACTATAACTTTATTGGTATTTTTAAAATATTCAATAAGGTGTTCAAAATTGCTCAATGCACCAAAAAGGCCATGCAACAACACCAGCGGTTCACCTTCGCCTGTTTCTATAAATTTGAATTTGCCTTGTTGTTGTACTTGATATTCCATTGATGCTTTTTGGCCTGTTTAGTTTTTTGGCTGTACTATTTAATGCTAAAATAAATGTTTCTATGCAAAAAAATTGAGGAAATAATATTTGAAGCAATATTACAATGCAGATTTTTTTGCAAGGTTTTCAAAAAAACTTTCCAACTGCATAAACATGTCTCTAAAAAAAGGTATAATATTTCCAAGATTGTTAATCACTTTTGGCCCCCAGGGCACTACATATTTATATACAACAGAGGTTGCAATTTCTTCTGGTTTTACTACAAGCATTTTTTCAGCAAAAAATAAAATAACGCTGAATATTATCACGTAAATAATAATATAAAGTACCAGTCCGCCGATTCTGTCAAGCCAGCCAAGCATTGCAAAGTCAATAGTTTTTTTAATAAGCCTCGCTCCTAAACTTACCAATAACGCCACCACAATAAAAACAAGTAGAAAAGAAAGAACAGGCAGCCATTTGGTTGAAGCTATTTTGCTGTTTTGTAAATGAGCCGCTACTACTGCCGACAATTTAAGAGCAGCAGCAAGGCCAATAATAAATACCAGTAAAGAAAAAATACCCAGTATAAATCCTTTCCTCAGCCCTTTAAAAACAGCCAGGATCATTACAATGATGAATGCAATATCAATTACCATTTAGATTAAGGATTTAGGATTTGGGATTTTAAATGTGCAGCTAACGGGCTGCCATAGACGAAAAATTGTGAACTGCGCAACTGTTATTGCCCCCCGGAAAGTATTTCTTTTACAATCGCTGCAATGGCTTTCCCATCTGCTTTGCCTGTAAGTTGTTTATTAGCTTCGCCCATTACTTTCCCCATGTCTGCAGCAGAGGTGGCTCCGGTTTCTTTTACAATAATGGCAACAATTTTTCTTAGCTCTTCTTCGCTCATTTGTTCAGGAAGAAATTTTTCTATTATCTCAATTTCTTCTTTTTCTTTTTCCGCAAGGTCATTACGGTTTTGCTTTTCATAAATCTCCAGGGATTCTTTGCGTTGCTTCACTAATTTTTGAAGAAGCTTTATTTCATCATCTTCTTTTATTTCACCGCTAAAACCTGGTGCAGTTTTTACATTAATGATAGCGGCTTTAATGGCACGCAAGGAGCGTAAAGATTTTTCGTCTTTTGCAAGCATTGCTGTTTTTAAATCAGTCATTACTTTTTGTTCGAGGTTCATTTAATGAATGGTGAATAGTTAATAAATAATTTATCAATAAAACAATTTAACAATAAGCAAGTCGACGACCTTTACTTTGATTTTTCGTTTTCTTTCTCTACAAATTTTTTATGAAATTCCTGTGCAAAAGATTTAATGTCGTTGGTTAATTCATCGTGCTTTGTTGCCCTCTGAAAAGTATCAGCCATTGTAGTGAATATCTGATAGTAGAAACTGGCCATTTCATCTACCATCATGTCTTTTGTCCAAAGATCAATCCGGAGTGCAGATTTATCTGCCGCGTCCCAGAAAGCAATACAGATAGCTTTTGTTTTTTGCAGAGAATCTGCACTGCTGCCCGAAGCGCTCCAGTTTATTTGCTGAGGAACTTTATCATCATCAAGCTGAACGTTTATGGTAATATTTGATTCGGTCATATTTGTGCAAATTAATACTATTGACGGGTACTTTAAAAATTGAAGGCTTAAATAATTATTTATAGAGCTGCATGATTTTTTCAATGGATTCCCAGAGTAATTGCGATGTTATATTCCAGCTATATTTTTCAACTTGTATATTACCTTTTTCAATTAATTTTTTTCTTAAATTTTCATCTTTGAAAATCAGCATCATCTTTACTGCTATTTCTTTAAAATCTTTTGGATCAAAATATAATGCAGCATCGCCACATATTTCAGGCATTGCACTTGTTGAAGATGTGAGAACCGGTACACCACATTTCATTGCTTCAATAATTGGTTTTGGAAATCCTTCATAAAAAGAAGGATACACCATTGCATAAGTAGCGGCTGTTACTTTCACAAGTTCATCATGCGATATGTCTATTAATAATTTTACTTCTTCTTTAAATCTGAAAAGCCGGAGATTTTCTAAAAGTTCTTCATATTGCGAACCTGCATTTCCTGCAATTAATAATTGCATGTTGCTCTTTTGTCTTTTTTTAAATGCTGAAAAAGCCTTTAATAAATTCAATAAATTATTTTTTTCTTGCAGTTCTCCTGTGTAAATAAAATATTCATTCCCATCAGCATATTTTTCTTTTATATTTTTTCTTTCTTCAAAATTAATTGGTTCAAAGGTTTCATCAATTCCATTATATACAACTTTTATTTTATCAGCGTCTATTTTGTATTGTTTAATAATATCTGCTTTAGAAAATTCTGAAACAGTTACAATAGCTTTTGTTTTTTTTAAAGAGCGGGGCGTAAATTTTTTATAAAAAAATAAATGATTTTTAGAAGGGTAAGCCAAAAACGATAAATCATTTATTATTATACACTGTGGCACTTTGGTTGTAAGCGAACAAAAATCAAAACTTATAAATACATCGGCTTTATATTTTTTAAGAACTGATGGAATTTTAATGTTGTACCATATCAGCCATTGCGCAGGATGTTTTGCCAACGGACCTTTTACAACCGGAATTACATTTTTTGAAAAAACTAATGTATCAGGATATGGTTTATTGGAAATTAAAATAAATGTATTTTCTAAGTGCGATGTAGAATTTCTATGGAATATTTTAAAAATGAAATTTTCTTTTTCGCCTCGTTCATCAATTGAAAAAAAATTAAAAGCAATTATCATTAAAAAGATTTTTCTTATTCCCCTTTGGAGTTTGGGGCTTTACCTAAGCACTTTTAATTTTACGGTTTCAATACGGGTTTCACTTACACTTAAAATATCAAACTGGTAATCATCAATAATAATGCGATCTTTTTGCCGGGGAATTGATTCATGCTGGCTTATAATATAACCGGATAAAGTTCCTGTTTCTTCATTTTCCCTGAATTCAAGTTTATATTTATCAGTAAGGTAATCCAGCTCAAGCCTTCCGCTTAATATATATTCATTAGCCGAAAGCTGCTTATCGACAAACTCTTCTTTAAGATCGTATTCATCGTTTATATCACCAAAAATTTCTTCAAGCAAATCTTCCATTGTTACAATTCCTGCGGTGCCTCCAAATTCATCAATCACCCACGCAATACTTTTTCTCTCTTTGCTGAATTTGTCTATTAAATCTGTAGCGCTCATACTTTCCGGAATGGTAGGAATGGGGAGCAAAATTGATCGCAGGCTTTGTGGGTTTCTAAACATGTCGAGCTGGTGTATGTATCCTTGTATATTGTCTATATTTCCTTCATACACTACGAGCTTGCTGAGCTTCGTTTCTATAAAACGATTTTTTACTTCAGCAATCGAAAAATTGATGTTAATTGATTCAATTTCTTTTCGTGGTATAAGGCATTCTCTTACTTTTACATCAGATAACGACAAAACATTTTCAAACAACTCGTTGTTCATTTCTTCACTGTCTTCGGTATCATTCATCTTACTTTGCTGAATAAAATGTTCCAAATCAATTTTTGTAAATGGTTCATTTTTATTCTGAAGTTTTACATTGAAAATATATTTGAGCATCCACTCTGCCATGTTTACAAAAAAAGAAGCCACCCATGCAAACATGGAATAAAAAAACATAACAATAAAAGTTATAATGCTGCTTCCTATAATTACATTTCCTTTTGCCCGGAAAACTGCTTTAAAAATAGACTCAAAAAATAAAAGTAAAACCGTAGATATAAGTGTTTCGGCAGCAAGCTTAACAAAAGGATTTACAATGTTCCAGTAATTCCAGAAGCTATCGAGTATGTCGCTCCATAAAAGCCCGTAGGTTACCAACAAAATATTTAAAGCAATGAGAGTGGTGCCTATAAAACGGGCAGGCTTTTCCATAAACTCTGACCAAATTTTTCCGCTGTAGCTGCCTTGTTTCCTTTTTAATTCAATTGATAATTTACTGGCTGAAACAAAAGCAATTTCTATCCCGGAAAAAAACCCGATAAGAAATAATGAGGCGATGATGGCTATAAGCGTTGTCCAGTCCATGTTACAAAAATATAAAATAGAAAACGAACCCCATTTTAAATTATTTTTTATTTAAAAAGTCAGATACTATTTTTTCTGTTTCGTGGCAGGCAGTTTCAAAATCATTATTAATAACTACATTTTCAAAATGCTTTTTAAATGTCATTTCAAAAGAAGATTTGCTTACCCTTGCCAATAATGATTCTTCTGTTTCTGAGCCACGGCTTTGCAACCTGTTTTTTAATTCTTCCACTGAAGGGGGTTGTATAAAAACAGATATAGTATTTACAGGATATTGTTGCTGTACATGAATGGCGCCTTGTACATCTATGTCAAGAACCGGAATTTTTTTTTCGCTCCAGAGGCGCTCGATTTCTTCTTTTAACGTGCCATAATATTTTCCTTCATATACCATTTCCCATTCTAAAAATTCTTTGCGATGAATTTTTTCTTTGAATTCTTTTTCAGAAATAAAATAATAATCCGTCCCTTCTTTTTCATTGCCACGGGGCCTTCTTGTAGTTGCCGAAACTGAAAAGGCCAGTTGCGGAAACTTTTTCATAAGATAGCGTATTATGGAAGTTTTACCTGCGCCGGAAGGTGCAGTAATAAGAATGAGTTTATTGTATTGTTTTTCCATATTTATAAAACAGCCCCCGACCCCGAAGGGGAGAAGAAATAATAAATCAAATTAATTTTATCAAATCAGAAAATTAACGGTAAGGCATAAACGAAAAATATTATATCCTTAAAATATCCGCGCCCAGCTTCCTTAATCTTATATCTATATTTTGATATCCCCTGTCAATTTGTTCAATATTCTGAATAATACTTTTTCCTTCGGCACTTAATGCAGCAATTAATAAAGCCACACCGGCTCTTATATCCGGGCTGCTCATGGCAATTCCTCTTAAAGCAGTTTTTCGTTCAAGGCCTATAACAACAGCCCTGTGTGGATCACACAATACAATATGCGCGCCCATCTCAATAATTTTATCAACAAAAAACAATCGGCTTTCAAACATCTTTTGGTGCACCAGCACACTTCCTTTTGCTTGTGTGGCCACCACCAAAATAATGCTTAATAAATCAGGCGTAAGGCCAGGCCATGGATGATCGGAGATGGTAAGCACAGAACCATCTAAGAAAGTTTGTATTTCATAAATTTCCTGTTCAGGAATATGAATATCATCACCTTCAAAACTCATTTTAATGCCAAGCTGCTGAAATTTTTCGGGAATAATTCCCAAATGATTAACGCCTGCATTTTTTATTACAATATCACTTTGCGTCATTGCAGCCAACCCTATAAAAGAGCCTACTTCAATCATATCAGGAAGAATAGTATGCGTTGTTTCATGCAATTCTTTTACACCATCAATTACCAGCATGTTACTTGCTATACCTGATATTTTGGCCCCCATGCTGTTAAGCATTTTGCAGAGTTGCTGTATGTAAGGCTCGCAGGCAGCGTTGTAAATAGTGGTGGTGCCCGTTGCCATTACTGCCGCCATAATAATATTAGCTGTTCCGGTTACACTGGGTTCATCCAGCAAAAGCGTTGCTGCTTTAAGTTGTGAAGTATGCAAAAGAAAAAAAGAATCATCGTCATCATAGTCAAATTCAGCGCCCAGTTTTTGAAAACCGATTATATGGGTATCGAGCCTGCGGCGCCCGATTTTATCGCCTCCCGGTTTTGGCACATAAGCTTTTTTAAACCTTGCCAGCATAGGACCTGCCAGCATAACGCTGCCCCGTAAACGCCCCGTTTTAGTTTTAAAAACAGGAGAGGTGAGATAATCTATATTTATTTTCTCTGCCTGGAAAGTGCAGGTATGCCGATCAATCCTTTCTACATTTACTCCCAGGCCTTCAAGTAATTCAATTTGCAAATTGACATCAATAATATCCGGAATGTTATGAATGGCTACTTTTTCTCCTGTTAGCAATACGGCTGAAATTACCTGCAATGCTTCGTTCTTGGCGCCCTGAGGCGTTATTTCACCCAATAATTTTTTTCCTCCTATAACTTCAAATGAACCCATTGAAAAATATTTCTTTATCAATAAATGAAAATAAAAAACCCTGCAATTGAAATGATGCAGGGTGCAATTTATTTTATTATTTCTTCTTACAACTTTTCTTCATAAGTCATCGTAAAGTTTCTTTTCATAAAGAAGAATGAGGACACAATATTTAATAATTCTACAAAGAGTTCTATAGACTATAATTGAATAATTCAATAATTAAATTAATATCTTTTTTTAGCAAATTTATTTCGGTTATTGTTATTATTATTGCGGTTATCCCTACCCTGGTTATTGCGGTTATTATTATTACGTGCTCCAAAGTTTTTACGGTATTTACCGCCGCCCCCAAATTCTTCACGATTGTTATCAACCCTATGTTTAACAAATGGGCGATTGTTGAATTCCAGCTCGCCTTTTGTAATAGAAGCAAGCTCTGTTTGTATATTATCATCATGCACCAGCTCTTTATGCCAGTTACTGTATGTAAGCTTCATATAATATGCAATGGCATTAGCAAATCCCTGGCGCTTATCACCATCTTCTTCCTGCAGCGCTTTATCAATAACTATTTCAATATTTTTTCCAAGATGATTATATCTTGGATATCTTTTTGGATATGAAAGCTGCTCTGGCTTTGCTTTTAAAGTTTCCCGTGTGGGAATGGGATAAGGGCTGTCAACATCCAATTTGAAATCGCTTATTAAAAAAAGATGATCCCAAAGCTTGTGACGGAAATCTTCTACATTTTTTAAGTGAGGATTTAAAAAACCCATAAGCTCGATAAGTGCATACGCATTTTTTTGGCGTTTTTCCCTGTCTTCAAGGGTTAAAACATATTCCACCATCTTTTGAATATGACGGCCGTATTCCCGTATTTCAAGATGATTACGGGTGGTATTGTATTCCATGTTCTCAACGTTTTCCATAAGGCAAATGTATTAATTTAAAATTTAGGAGCAAATAACAATAAGCAAAAGGCAATTGATAATGGACAATAAGTAAAGAAATTAAGAGGAAAATATTCTTTTATTTATTTTTTGTTTTCCGTAATGGTTGCTTTTCGGCAGGTGAAACTAAAAATAACTTCCTGCAAAACCACAAAGCAATCAAGGCTCCAAGACTGTCAGCAGCCCAATCGAGCAGATCATAGCTTCTGCCCGGGATGTAAAATTTTTGAATAAATTCTATAGTTAATCCCCATATACTTGCCGCAATGGCTATCTTAATAAAATATTTTAACCGCTGTCTTGCAGAAAAATCAGATGTATAAAATGGCCAGCAAAATAAAAACGTTAGTCCGCCAAATAAGCCTGCATGAACCCATTTATCAAAATAAATTTTATCAAGCAATGGCCAGTCTATTTCCGGGATATCATTACCAGGCAGGCACGTAAGCACCAGCACAATAAAAAACCAGGCAATGCCTGGTAAAAATTTTTTTATAGAAATCTTCTGCATTCTTTTTAAAAAAATTAAGCTACAACTTTTTGGTAGGCTTCCGCATCCATAAGTTTATTAACATCATCAGGATTATCTACTTTCATTTTTATCATCCAGCCATCACCGTAAGGATCGGTATTTACTTTTTCGGGTTCAGATTCTAACATGGGATTCACTTCGGTAATTGTTCCGGATACCGGCAAAAAAAGATCACTTACTGTTTTCACCGCTTCTACTGTTCCAAATACAGTTTCTACAGCAAGCGTTTTCCCTTTGGTTTCAATGTCAACATAGACAATATCGCCGAGTTCATGTTGGGCAAAATCTGTAATGCCTATTGTTGCAATATCGCCTTCAATAGAAACCCATTCATGGTCTTTTGTGTAACGAAGATTTTCAGGAAAGTTCATAAATGTTTTAATTATTTTATTGAATTGTTTTGCAAATTAATATTTTCTTACTTATGAATCATTTAAGCAATGTTATTTTCATCCGTATATTTTGCAAAGGCCTGTTATTTTCATCTTTTGGAACGTTGGCAATTTTATCAATTACATTCAACCCGCTTTCTACTTCACCAAAAACTGTATAGTTCATATCAAGAAAGGGAGCGCCGCCAACTGTACGGTAAATTTTACGATGGTTTTCCGGTATTTTTATCGAAAGCTTTTTTTCCATGGCATCCATCTGCTCATCAGTAAAAGTTTTTCCTTCTACAATATAAAATTGAGTGGAGCTGCTCTTCTTTTTTGGATTTACATCATCCCCTTCTCTTGCAGCAGCCAACGCACCTTTTTTATGAAACAAAGCAGTATCAAACTCTGCAGGTATGGTATATTTTAATCCTCCTTCGCCAAGCTGAACTCCTGGTTTTGCATGTTTACTGTCAGGGTCGCCGCCCTGTATCATAAAGCCATTGACAACGCGGTGAAATAAAAGGCTGTCATAAAAATGCTGCTTAACGAGCTTAATAAAATTATCCCGATGCAAAGGGGTTTTGTTATACAATTTTATAACCATAGTTCCAAAATCTGTTTCAATTTTTACTCTTTGCAAAGCTTGTGGTTTTACAACTTTCTTAGTTGCCGTACATGAAAAAATAAAAATCAGGATAACTAAATAGAAAACTTTTCTCATTAATATATTTTAAAATTCACTGAATGGATCACCAATATTTTCAAAATAAAGTAAAATATGGTCTTTTAAAAAATTTTCCTGCTCTATCATATTGTATTCCGGCAAAGGCTTTAATTGCTGAAAGTGAGGCCAGCCATCATTATCATTGCCTTCAATTTTATAATAACCACTTTGAGAAAGTAATGAACAAACAGCTACATGCATCAAATCCTGCTTTTGTTCTTTAGAAAATTTCTTTTTGAAGTTGCCAATTTCCTGTATTCCTATCAAAAAAAGAATGGCTTCCACATCAGGCTTTTTCCCAAACTTTTTTATGAATTTTTCTTCAAGCTTCCACCACCGTAATTGGATATCATCTTTTACATTCATACGGTTGCAAATTTAATTGTATTTACCATCTTTGTTTTAAAATCATAAGCATGAATTATTCTTTTGCAAAAAATAATTATCTTATTTCTACTGATAAAAGTAAAATTGATATTGAGTATGTGCATAGATTTTTATCACAATCTTATTGGTCTCAGGGTGTAGATATCAAGATTGTAAAAAAAGCAATGAAAGGCTCGTTATGTTTTGGAATATATGATAGTAATAAACAGGCCTTGCCTGCGGCAGGCAGGCTGGCTATGCAAGAATGATTACAGACAAAGCCACTTTTGCTTACCTCGCAGATGTTTTTATTAATGAAAATTACCGCGGCAAAGGCTTGGGAAAATGGCTGATTGAAATGATATTGGCTCATCCTCAACTACAAGGTTTACGAAGAATATTGCTTGCTACAAAAGACGCTCATAAGTTGTATGAACAATGCGGCTTTACTTCTATTAACAATCCTGAAAGATATATGGTTTATAATCCCACCGCGTATAAAATCAAATAGGACTATTTTTGAAAAAATTTTTTTAGATGTTACAGATTGCATTCATAAGGCAGAATATTGATCTCGTAAAAGAAAGATTAGACGTAAAAAATTTTACTGACACTTTAATCATTGATACTATTATTAAGCTTGATGATGAAAGAAAAAAATTACAATTTGAATATGAAGAAACCCAGTCAAAATTAAATGCTGCATCAAAAGAGATTGGGCAGTTGATGGCTAAGGATGAAAAAAAATTAGCTAAAGAAAAAAAAGAACAAGTTGCGAAATTAAAATCATTATTAATTCCTATAAATGAAAAACTCGCAACCACAGAAAAAGAATTGCAGGAGAATTTAGTAAAGCTTCCAAACCTTCCACACGCAAGCGTTCCAAAAGGAAAAACACCTGAAGAAAATGAAGTTGTAAGAGAAGGCGGCAGCAAAGTTGCATTGCACGAAGGTGCAATGCCACATTGGGAGCTTGCTAAAAAATATGATCTTATCAATTTTGAAATGGGTAATAAAGTTACCGGCAGCGGATTTCCATTTTATAAAAATATAGGAGCAAAGCTTCAGCGATCGCTCATTCAATATTTTTTAGATTATAATACTGCTGCGGGTTACATAGAATACGAGCCGCCGTTAATGGTGAATGAAGCAAGCGCTTTTGGCACCGGGCAATTGCCTGATAAAGAAGGGCAAATGTATGTTGCAACTGCTGATAATTTATATCTTATACCAACAGCAGAAGTGCCCATTACCAATATTTATCGCGATGAAATTGTAAAAGAAAATGAGCTTCCCATAAAGATGACGGCTTATACTCCCTGCTTCAGGCGTGAGGCAGGAAGTTATGGAAAAGATGTACGCGGGCTTAATCGTGTTCACCAGTTTGATAAAGTTGAAATTGTACAATTGGTGTATCCCGGTAAAAGTTATGAAGTGTTGGAAGAGATGGTAAGTCATGTTGAAAAGCTATTGCAAAGTTTAAATCTTCAATATCGCATTCTGCGTCTATGCGGCGGCGATATGAGCTTTGCTTCTGCGCTCACTTATGATTTTGAAGTATATAGTGCTGCACAGCAAAAATGGCTAGAGGTAAGCTCTGTAAGCAACTTTGAAACTTTTCAAAGTAATAGAATGAAAATCCGTTTTAAAAATGCTGAAGGCAAATCACAACTGGTGCATACATTAAATGGTTCTTCGCTTGCATTGCCGAGAATAGTTGCTGCGTTGCTGGAAAATAATCAAACAGAAGATGAGATAGCTTTACCGGAAGTGCTGCATGATTATTTTGGTTATGATAGAATTAGATAAAGATGAGGTGATATAAAAAGATGAGATGATATAAATGGAATAAATAATTGGTAGATCGATAGCTAACGGATTGGATTGTCCTAACGACAATTTAAAAAGCGTAACAGCAAGAGTTTGAAAATCAATGGTGAAAAATTATAAAACATAAATATTTGCGTTGGTGGCAATTTTAAAACGGAATCCTAATGACAGATATTAAGCTTAACATCAACGGTTACAAACCGTATTTGGGAATGATGTTAGACAAAGAAACTCTTAAAGAATTTAACTTCAAAAAATTGGGGTTTATCGGAAAACTTTTAATGAAACATCATAAGGATGAAGAAATTTATTGGTTGAAGAACCCTTTAATAATGTGTTTAGATAAGTTTGGATTATGTCCTTTAGAAGGTAGTAGTGCCGAGATGTACGGCACTTCAGGATATTTGTTTTATTTTGACAATCATTTATCAAAAGTGTTTTTCCAAATTATTGGGAATAAAAAATACTCTAAATCCCTTGCTCGCTATTTTTCAACACTAGTTACTGAAAACTTTGGAGAACCAAATTTAATTGGAAATGAAATTAAACAATGGGATTTGCAAGATTCTATAATGACTTGTGAAACAACGAATGCTTTTAACTCTTACTTTCATTGGACAGCAAAAAGAAATTGAAATGAATTTTTTAAAAAAGATATTTAAATTGGATCCAGAAGTGGATTATCAATATGCTCTTAGAGAAGATATGAATGGGAATTATAAAAAAGCATATTGGTTATTTGAAAGGGCAGCCCAAAATGGACTTGTCAAAGCTCAATTTGAATGTGGATATATGTGTCTGAAAGGACGAGGAACTTTTAAAGATTTAAATAAAGCATTCCAATTTATTAACGAAGCGGCTCACCAAAATTATTATAAAGCGCAGTATCTGTTATCGCAAATGTATTTATTTGGCGTTGGGACTAATAAAGATGATGGCGAAGCGAATGGATGGCTTGAAAGAGCTCACCAGCATGGTAAAGACCTTAATAAACTTAGCTTTTTAGACTTGTATGACGATTACTAGAGAATACCTAACAGCAGTATTTGCAATAGCGGGGGGCGATGTGCAAGTCCTCGTCTGTAATTCAGTATCAGCAATAGTTCCAACCAGACGTTAGTAATTTAGCTTTTGTTCATATCTTCATCAATATTTGTCTCGTCCTGAAATAGGTTGGCTAAAAACCAACCAAAAATGGATATTAAACAACAATGCCCACCTGCCAAAGCCGAGGTCGTTAATAGAAAAGAAATCCTCTAGTAATTGTTGTTCAATATTTTAAAAAATACTTTTCTTAGTTTCTTGCATTAGAATTAAATATCAGAGTGTTTAATTTTTAAGAAAACTATACATCATTAAACCATCTATTTTGCGTTTAGTCTATTACCTTACCGTAATGAAATAATCAACTCATCATTTATGGTTTAATAAAAAATTATGTACTTCTCTAATCAATTTAAAAATCAGCATCTTCTTTGGCGGGCAGCATTTGGCCCTATGGCAGAAAATGTGAATGAGCTTGAAGATATTTCACAAAAAGATTTATACAAATTACTCGTAAAAACTTCTGCAAAAAATCCGGATGCACTTAATGTTGCCAGCAATCTTTTTGACGGGTTGGTGAAAGGAGTGCAGGACTTAGGACAGATGCAGAAGCTGGATAAAGATCAAAAGAAAGCACTGCGAAAACAATCTGTAGAAGACCTTAAAAATTTAAACCTCACCTGGCTTGGGCAAATGATAAACAGTGAAGCGCAGTTGCGTGAAAAGATGAGCCTCTTCTGGCATGGACATTTTGCCTGCAGGGTAATAAATATTTTTTTTCAACAGCAGCTTTTAAATACTGTTCGTGAAAATGCATTAGGAAATTTTGGTGACCTTTTAAGTGAAGTAAGCAAAAGCCCTGCAATGCTTTCTTTCCTCAATAATCAACAAAATAAGAAACAACATCCCAACGAAAATTTTGCAAGAGAAGTTATGGAACTCTTTACAATGGGCCGTGGCAATTATAGTGAGGATGATGTAAAGGAAGGTGCAAGAGCTTTTACAGGCTGGGGGTTCAACCTGAAAGGAGAATTTGTTGATCGGCCTTTTTTGCATGATACAGGTAAAAAAACTTTCCTTAGTAAAACAGGAAATTTTAATGGAGATGATATTATCAATATTTTATTAGAACAAAAGCAAACCGCAAAATTCATTACACAAAAAATTTATAAATATTTTGTAAATGATAATGTTGATAAAGGAAAAGTAGAAACATTATCTGCAAGTTTTTATCAAAGTAATTATGATATAAAAAAATTGTTAGAAAATATTTATACAAGCGAATGGTTTTATGAAGAAAAAAATATTGGAACAAGAATCAAATCGCCGGTTGAATTATTGGTTGGAATAAGAAGGCTCATTCCAATGGAGCTTGATAAGCCAGAAGTTCAATTATTATTTGAACGTGCTTTGGGACAAATTTTATTTTATCCGCCTAATGTTGCAGGCTGGCCCGGTGGTAAAAACTGGATTGACAGCAGCGCATTAATGTTGCGGATGCGCATTCCGCAAATACTTACCAATGCAGATGATTTTTCCATAAAGCCAAAAGATGATGATGATACCATGATGGGAATGGAAGGTGTTGATACAAAAGCAAGGACACGCCAGGTAAACGTTAGTGTTGACTGGAATTCAGTAACAAAAGTATTTGACAAGACATCTAAAGAAAACCTGATGAAAAAAATAAGTGATGCCATGTTGCAGACAAAAAGTAAGATCAGTCCGGTTATTTTGGATAAATATATAGATAAGCAAGCGAGAGATGGATATATTAAAACAACGATGATTGAACTCATGAGCACACCGGAATATCAATTGTGTTAAAAAGCCCCCGGCCCCGAAGGGGAGAAGGCAACAGTTTTTGTTTATAAATCTTTAAAAAATTATGAAGTTTTACTTCAAAAAATATAAAATTATTTCAAACTCTAAATCAACCCCCAGATAATGTCCTTCCCCTTCGGGGAAGGGTTGGGATGGGGTTTTTAAATTATGTTATTCAAACGAAAAGAATTTTTACAAATAGGATCGCTGGCAACGGCATCTTTAATGATGCCAAAATTTCTTAAAGCCTTTGACGGAAAAACTATAGTTCCGTCGGGAAATAAAGTGCTCGTAGTTTTGCAATTCAGTGGTGGTAATGACGGGCTTAATACAATTATTCCTATTCGAAATGATATTTATTATAAGTCACGCCCAAATCTTGGAATTGAAAAGGATAAAGCATTAGCGCTTACAGATGATGCGGGCATCAATCCTGCATTGCCTGCATTTAAAGAATTGTTTGATGATGGCAGTCTTGCCATTATGAATAATGTAGGTTATCCAAATCCTGATCGCTCACATTTCAGGAGCATGGATATATGGCAAAGCGGAAGCGATAGTGATAAGTACGTTTATACTGGATGGTTAGGTCGTTATTTAGATGCGCAATGCAATGGATGCGGAAAGCCAACACAGACGCTTGAAGTAGATGATGTGCTGAGTCTTGCTTTAAAAGGAGAAAATAATAAAGGGCTTGCTGTAAAAGATCCGAAACGCCTTTATAATACCAGCCATGAAAAATATTTTAAAGATATAAATGCTGCTCATGAAAAAGGAGAAGAAACCGTTGATTATCTTTATAAAACTTTGAGTGAAACATTAAGCAGTGCAGATTATATTTTTGAACAAAGTAAGCTGCGCCCATCTTCGCAAATGTATCCTTCTACACAAACAGGGAAAGATTTAAAAACTATTTCATCGCTTATTATGAGCGACATCAATACAAAAGTTTATTACCTCAGTCTCGGAAGTTTTGATACGCATGTAAACCAGGAGAACCAGCAAAAGAGATTATTTACAGAATTGAATGATGCAATAAATGTTTTTGTAAAAGATTTAAAACAGAACAATCGTTTTGAGGATATAATGGTGATGACTTTTAGTGAATTCGGCCGCAGGGTTTCGCAAAATGCAAGCGGCGGCACCGATCATGGGACTGCAAATAATATGTTTTTCATTGGCGGCGGATTAAAGCAGAAAGGTTTGATTAATGCAATGCCTGACCTTAATGATTTAAATGAAGGCGATTTAAAACATACAGTTGATTTTAAAAGTATTTACGCAACTGTATTACGGCAATGGTTAGACGCAGATGATAAACAAATTCTTGGTAAGCAATATGAGCTTATGAATTTTGTTTAAAGTTTTTTAAAAATTGAGAAGGTGTAAGAACTGGCAGAAATTTTTCTTCGATTTCTTTATAATCTTTGGTGTTTCTTGAAATAAAATAGTTAATGACTTCGGCATTAATGGCAGTAAAATATTGAACTGCATCTTCAATGTCTTTGCATCTTGTATTATAAGCTTTTTGTAAAATTTTTTTATTGGAATCAAATATCTCAAGAAAATCTAATAAATATTTAATCCCTTCAATAGCCTTAACCTTTCCAATAAACTTAGTACTTAAATATTGTACATTCATGATAACTGAAGATGAAGTATATAATACAACAGTCTCATCTGCCATCATTTCAAATAGAGGATAACTATTTTGGTAAAATCCTTCTCTTTGCAATACAACATCTAATATAACATCAGAGTCAAGAAATAATTTATAATCCATATTTCTTCATTAAATATTCAGTACGTTCTTTTTTCCAATCAAAATCTTTTGGGGCTTTACCTAAAATACCAATCAACCTTGAAGCATCTAATTTTTCGGCTGATGGTTTTGCAATTATTTTATCTATAGTATCTTCCATAATTTTTGAAATGCTAATACCTTCTTTTTTTGAATACTGTTTTATCTTTTTTACTTTATTTTCATCAATGCTTAAGGTGAGTTTTGCTTTCATAAAAATGTTTTCATAAAGATACGTATAAATTTAAATTTATACGTATAGTGAAACATATCTTTTTATAAACAAAAATCCTGAAGAATTTTTACAACTTCAGGATTTTTTTATTCAAATATTTTATGTATCATGTATCCATATTGGTAGCTTCAACCACTATTTTATTTAATTTTTTTGCTAATGGGAAAAGTAAAAGACCTGCTATTAAAGCAGCAATAACACTTATTGCAAAGAACACAGCTTTATTATCAAACTTATCCCAGAAGCCAGCAAGTATCCCTGATATTTTTCCGCCTAAGGATGTTGTAATAAACCAGCCGCCCATCATTAATGCTGTTAATCTTCTCGGAGCAACTTTCGATGTAAGTGATAACCCAACCGGGCTTACAAATAATTCGCTTATGGTAAAAATACCATAACTCGAAAATATCCACCAGCTTGAAACTTTGTCCTGATAAATGTCTGTTGATAAGCAGGCAAATACCATTACCAAAGATGACAAGCCCGCAATGATGGTTCCCCAAGCAAACTTACTTGGTGTTGACATTTCTTTGCCTCTTGCTTTTAAAAACCCGAAGAAACCGACGATCAATGGCGTTAAAACAATTATCCAAAATGGATTTATAGACTGATATATTTCTGTTGATATAAGTTTTAAATCTTTCCCCGGTGGAGGGTATTTATCTTTTGGCAAATTCTGAAAATATAAATCAGTTCCTTGTTTCGTTTGTACTTTACCATTTGCATCTGCCACTGCACGAAACTGGTTATCTACTACAGGTACTTCTGTTGGGTTTGTGTTTACTGTTTCCAAAAAATTAAATGGTTTTAATGCTGGCTGAATTACTTTCGGCGCTTCGCGGTTAGTATAGGTTTGAGCCCAGAGGGTTAATGCTGTTGAGTTTTGATTATAGATATTCCAGAAAATTATTGAAACTCCAAATAATATTAACAAGGTACTGATGCGCTTTTTATCAAAGCCTGTTGCGCGATACCATAAGCCGAAATAAAAAATTATTATGGGTATGCAGGCAAATACAAAAGCATCGTTGGAATCAGAACCCATAATATTTCCCGGAACAAACCATCCTATTGCACCTGCAATCATTGCTGGCAAAAAAACATATAACCCTATTTTTGAAAGAGGCATGTCTTCTTTTTGAACAGGCTTAATAACATCTGCATACTTTACATGTTTTAAACCAAATGCAAACCAGATTAATCCTAATACCATTCCAAATCCTGCAGCAGAAAAAGCCCAACCCCATGTATAATTATTGCGTAAAAATGCTGCTACAAAATTGCAGATAAACGCACCAATATTTATTCCCATGTAAAAAATATTATAAGCAACATCTTTCTTTGGTCTTAAATCGGGCCTGTTATAAATGTTACCTAATAACGTGCTGATGTTGGGCTTAAAAAAACCATTACCAATTATTGCACAAAATAATCCTGAGTACATCACCAGATCGCTGCCATTTAGTGCAACTAAAAAATAGCCGAGAGCAAGTAATCCACCTCCTAAAAAAATTGATTTTGTATAGCCTAAATAACGGTCTGCTATTAAGCCGCCAATAAATGGTGTTAAATAAATAAGCGCCACGTAGGTTCCTACAATACTTACAGCAGCTACATTATCAAGGCCACGTCCTCCATGTCCTGTTGTATCTGTGAGATACAGCAAAAAAATCCCTATCATTAAATAATAACCAAAGCGCTCCCACATTTCAGTAAAGAATAAAATGTATAAGCCACGCGGATGTTTGCCTATATTTAAATCGGCAGTATTTACAGGAATTATTTTGTCTTGCATAATTTCATCTTAAAAAATTAAAAGCATTTTATCGCCTTGTAAAATACAGATAAATTTTAAATAGCAAAATTCAATTTTTGAGGGGAGATAATTAAATAAAACCTATTTCTTTATGAATGAGAAGGAATTAAAATCCTTAATTCCTAACTTGCACACGCTAATTGCTTTAACTCAAAAATCTATTCTGTTGAAAATTCTCATTTTAGGCGCTGATGGAAGGGCGCATGCATTTTGCTGGAAGATCAGTCAAAGTGAATTATGTACTGAATTATTTATAGCCCCCGGAAATGCCGGTACTGCCCAGTTTGGTGAAAACATCAATATAAAAGAAACCGATTTTGAATCCATAAAGAAGTTTTGTATTTCAAAAAAAATCGAGCTTGTGATTGTTGGTCCCGAAGAACCGTTAGTAAAAGGCATTTATGATTTTTTCAAAAATGACAAAAAGCTCAATCATATAATTGTTACAGGTCCCTCTTCAGAAGGAGCCAGGCTTGAAGGGAGTAAAGCCTTTGCCAAAGCGTTTATGAAAAGGCATAATATTCCCACGGCCGATTATAAAGAATTTGATTCCGGTTCTTACGAAGAAGGACTTGACTATATTAAAAATCATCGGCTTCCCGTTGTATTAAAAGCAGATGGGCTTGCCGGAGGCAAGGGAGTTTTAATTTGTAATCATCATGTTGAAGCAATGGGAGAATATGAACTGATCATTCAAAAATCAAAATTTGGAGATGCGGGTAAAAAAGTAGTAGTAGAAGAATTCTTAGATGGTATTGAGCTTAGTGTTTTTATTCTTACTGACGGTAACGGCTACCTGCTTTTTCCTGAAGCAAAAGACTATAAAAAAATAATGGAAGGCGATACAGGCCTTAACACCGGGGGAATGGGCGCTATAAGCCCGGTGCCTTTTGCCACTGATAGCTTTATTCAAAAAGTTATAGAAAAAATTATTGAACCTACCATTAGAGGATTGCAAAAAGAAAAAATAAATTACGAAGGATTTATATTTTTCGGGTTAATAAAAGTAGATGATGAGCCTATGGTTATTGAATACAATTGCCGCATGGGCGATCCTGAAACAGAGGTGGTACTTCTTCGTCTTAAAAATGATCTGGTTAAATTGCTCATTGCCGCAAGCGAGCAAAAGTTACATTCAGAAAAAATACTTGTTGACGAAAGATCTGCTGCAACCGTGGTTGCCGTTAGTGAGGGGTATCCGCTAAGTTATCAAAAAGGATATGCAATAGATTTTGGTTATCTCGAAAATCCGGAGGCAATAAAGCATATTGATGCAGATGGTGGCGTTATTGTTTTTCATGCAGGCACCCGGCAGGATGGAGAGCACATACTTACTAACGGTGGTAGGGTACTCGCAGTTTCTTCATTGGCAGATTCACTTACCGAAGCCATTGAACTTTCAAAAGAAATTTTGAGTCAAATACATTTTGAAGGAATGTATTACAGGCGGGATATAGGTTATGAATTTTATTGATTAAAAAGTTCCAATTGACTTACAAACAAGAAATATTCTCATGTTTCTGTTTGAAGCATTAAAATAAATTGAATTTATTAACGTTTTTACGAATAAGGAAGGTTATTTGTTTTTTAACCTGATTTCAATTTATAAGATCAAAATCAAGAAACTGAAATCCTGAAACTCAAACCCTGCCATATTTTCAAAAATTTAAAACCAAACATTACAAACGTATTTAGGTTGTTAATTCAAATTATTTCCTACAACTTTGCATCCATTAGTAATTTTTCAATATCTCGTTAAAACATGGGCCTTTTTAATTTTTTTACGCAGGAAATAGCCATTGATCTTGGTACTGCAAATACCCTTATAATTCATAATGATGTTGTAGTGGTAAATGAACCTTCTATTGTTGCATTAGATAGAAATAATCCTAAAAATATATTAGCGGTAGGTAAAAAAGCATTGATGATGCATGAGAAAACGCACGAGAGTATTCGCACAGTGCGGCCTTTAAAGGATGGGGTTATTGCAGATTTCAATGCCGCGGAGCTTATGATTAGGGAAATGATCAAAAAGATTTATCCCAAAAAGCCTTTGTTTCCCCCAAGTTGGCGCATGATGATATGCATACCCAGCAGCATCACAGAAGTAGAGAAGCGTGCGGTAAGGGATAGTGCTGAACAGGCCGGGGCAAAAGAAGTATATCTTCTTCATGAACCTATGGCAGCAGCATTGGGCATTGGTATTGATGTAGAAGAACCAGTAGGAAATATGATTATTGACATTGGTGGTGGTACAACCGGTATTTCAGTTATAGCATTGGCAGGCATTGTTTGCGATCAATCTATTCGTATTGCAGGGGACGAATTTACAGCCGATATAATGGAAGCGCTTCGTCGCTATCATAGTCTTCTTATCGGAGAACGTACTGCTGAGCAAATAAAAATTCAGATTGGGGCTGCTATGAAAGACATAGATAACCCGCCTGAAGATATGCCGGTAAATGGAAGAGATCTTGTAACCGGTATTCCCAAGCAAATTATTGTAAGCTATCAGGAAATTGCGGAAGCACTTGATAAATCAATTTTTAAAATAGAAGAAGGAATTCTAAAAGCATTGGAAACAACGCCGCCGGAACTTGCATCAGATATTTATCGCCGTGGAATGTATTTAACCGGTGGCGGGGCTTTGCTAAGAGGACTTGATAAAAGATTGGCAGCAAAAATTAAATTGCCTGTTCACATAGCCGATGATCCATTAAAAAGTGTTGTAAGAGGTACAGGCCTTGCATTAAAACATTATGACCGCTATCCGTTTGTGATGCGCTAAAGCGATAAATACTTTTCTTCTATAAATGTTTATTCAAGACATATAAAATTTGAGTAACAGTTATTTTCAATTTCATAAAATGGCTCTTTCATGATGAAATAACTCTGATGAAACATGCGAAATATTTTTCTCTTTATCCGCATCTATTTTAATTTTCTTTTCTTTTTATTTCTGATGGGTATTTCATTATTCATGCTCTTCAGCTACAACAAGTATCATCATGCTATTTATTCTGCAACTGCCGGGGAGATTACGGGAAAGGTCAGCAAACAATTTAATGATGTTGGATATTATTTTCAGCTAAAAAGAACAAATGATTCACTGATAAAAGCAAACCAAAATTTATACAATAAACTAAAACAGGATTTTGAATTACCTGATACAGTTTCTAAGCTTGCTATAGATACTATAAAAATTGACACTCTTTTTCATCAAAGAAAATTTATATATCTCCCCGCAAAAGTTGTGGGCAATTCAGTAAGCCAGCCGAATAATTATCTTCAGCTGCATAGGGGCTTGCAACAAGGTGTAGCAGCCGATTTTGGCGTAATAGATGTCAATAATTCAGTGGTAGGAACGGTTGTAGATGTAAGCAATAATTATTCGGTGGTAATGAGCTTGCTTCATCGCCAAAGCAATATTAGCGCAAAACTTAAAAAGACCGGTGAAACAGGAAGTATTATATGGGATGGTTTACAAACTAATGTTGTGTTGCTTAAAGACATTTCCAAAGAAGTAAAAGTTTCAAAAGGGGATACAATAATTACAAGTGGTTTCTCTGATAAATTTCCTTATGGATTAATCATTGGCACTATAAAAGAAATTGAGAATGATAAATCGGGCAGCACTTATATAATCAGAGTGAAAACTGCCGCTGATTTTTATAACCTGCAATATGTTTATATTATCAATAACCTGCAAAAAGAAGAACCGGAACAATTATTAAAGAAAGCGAAAAAAATAAATGAGTAACCTGCTAAAAAATATAATTCGTTTTTTACTTTTTATATTGGTACAGGTTTTTGTGCTCAACCAGGTGCCGCCATTGCATCACCTGGTAACTCCATATCTTTATTTTTTATTTATACTTTGGCTTCCTTTTAAAATGGGTCGCCGGCAGGTAATGATCCTGGCTTTTGCTCTTGGCTTTTCTCTTGATTGTTTCACAAAAACGTATGGGTTACATACTGCCTCATGTGTTCTAATTGCCTACCTGCGACCTTTTTTAATTAATCTTCTTATTTCACAGGAAGGGGCAGAAAGTAATTATAACGAACCTTCTATTAAAAGTATGGGCTTTGCTCCTTACTTTACTTACATTGCCATTTTAACGCTCGTTCATCATTCATTGCTTTTCTTTTTGCAGGCTTTACAAACAGGCGGTTACTTTTATTTTATTTTAAAAACTTTCCTTTCTGCAGCAGTAAGCCTTTTATTAATCCTTTTAACAGAATTATTATTTGTAAGAAAGCAAAGATTTAGAACAAATACAGTGTAGACATATTATTTTTGCAATGTAATCCGTTAAGAACTTCTCAATCTCTCTAAACTACTTGTATTCTGTGTCTGCATTTAATCAGTCTCGCAAAAATATTATTATTGTCATATTCCTTTTAATGGGAATGGTTATCATTTTGCGTCTTTTAAACCTGCAGATTTTTAATACCAAATATTCTGTAATAGCCGATGAACAGGGCAAGTTTCGTAAAGTGGTTTATCCCGACAGAGGGATCTTATATGACCGGAATGGCAAAGCCATTTTACGCAATACCATTATTTACGATCTCATGGTAACTCCCTCCAAGATAAAAGGAATGAACCTTGATACTGTAGCTTTGTGCCATATTCTTGATATTGATACAGCAGAATTTAAAAAAAGAATTATTGCAGCAATTATAAAAAACAGGAGTTATCGAGCATCTGTTTTTGATCCTTTACTCCCGCGTGAAAAAATTGCAAAGCTTAATGAAAGCATGTACAAATTTGTTCCGGCGTTTTACCTGCAGGAACGGCCTGTAAGAGATTATCCTTTTGATGCTGCCGGTAATATTCTTGGATATTTGTCAGAGGTAGATTCTTCATTTTTAAAAAAACATGAGGACGAAGGTTATCAGATTGGAGATTATGCCGGACGGACAGGGCTTGAACGCAGTTATGAAAAAGTACTGATGGGCCAAAGGGGAATAGAATTCTGGAAGAGAGATAATAAAAACCGGCTTACAGACAGGTTGGAAAAAGGAATATATGATACAGCCGCCATACCGGGAGGAAATATGCATCTGTCGTTGGATATTGATTTGCAAAAACTCGGGGAACATTTAATGGAAAATAAAATTGGGGCAATTGTTGCCCTTGATCCAAAAACAGGAGGTGTGCTTGCTATGATAAGCAGTCCTACCTACAAGCCTAGTCTTTTAACAGGGGCTGAAAGAAAAAAACATTTTGCGGAATTGTTTTTGGACCCCCGTTATCCAATGATTAACCGCACCGTGAATGCATATTACTCGCCGGGATCTACATTTAAAACATTGCAGGCATTGATAGGTTTGCAGGAAGGCGTAATATCAACATCGACACGATTTTTATGCACCGGCGCCTATTATGGATGTGGCAAACCAATGGGATGTCTTGATCCTGGTTATTTTAATTTAAAAGGAGCTATCACCGTTTCCTGTAACACTTATTTTGCTAACGTAATGCAGCGCACCATTAATAACCCCATATATGGTTCTGTTGATAGCAGCCTTAAAGTATGGGATCAATATATGTATTCATTCGGGCTTGGACATAAATTAGGAATTGATATGCCCACAGAAAAAAGCGGCCTGATTCCAACACCCAGAACTTACAACAAAATTTATGGAGAGGGCCATTGGAACTATTGCACTTTCCGCTCCGTTAGCATTGGCCAGGGCGAAGTAAATGTTACGCCATTGCAAGTGGCTAATGAAATGGCTTACCTTGCAAATAAAGGATGGTATATAACTCCTCATCTTGTTGATTCTATTGAAGGAGGAGATACTTATGGAATGCTTGATTCTTTTAAGGTGAAGCACAGGCCTCTCTCCATTCCCGATACAATATTTGAAGCAGTGCATGATGGAATGCAGGGTGTAATGGAAACAGGAACAGGCGCTGCTGCAAAAGTACCCGGTATAGTTGTATGCGGAAAAACCGGGACTGTCCAAAACTCTTATAAAGGAGTTAAACAAAAAGATCATGCCTTTTTTGCTGCTTTTGCACCTCGTGAAAATCCGCGTATAGCCATTGCCGTTATTTGCGAAAATGCAGGCATGGGAGCTAATTCTGCAGCACCTATTGCCAGCCTTATGATTGAACAGTACCTTAAGGATTCCATACCGGAACCTGACCGAAAGGCAAAAATAGAAACGCTTGCCAAGCTCAATCTTATGCCTGCACGTATTTACCAGGAAATTCGCACACGCGATTCTTTATTACATTCAAAAGACACTTCGTATCTTATTGAAAAAGGTTACATAAAAGCCATGAAAGATACAATGGGTATTGATGAAGAAGATGACTCTGAGGGTTTAGATAAATTAAAAAAAGCAAAGCAGAAAGAAAATATTCTTTCCGACACAAAACCTTCAAAAAAAAATGATGAAGTTCTAAAACATAATGCAGAAGCTTTGTTGCCTGAAAAACAAAGAAAATCTGATACTGCTGCTACTATAAAATGAGTTTGTTAACTATATTTTTTAATGCGAAACGAAACTGTAATATCAAAAGGAATTGACTGGGTAACTGTATGGCTATATATAATTTTTGTGTGCATTGGTCTGCTTTGTATTTTTTCGGTTGAATATCATAACAATGAAAACATCATCCAAAATATAACAGGCTTAAAAAAGAATTATTCAAGGCAGTTATTATTTATGGGAATTTCAGCAGTAGCTGCTATTTTCGTTTTGCTTACTGACAGTAAGTTTTTTACCGCCACAGCCAACATAGGTTATGTTCTGGGCATTGTACTAATGATGGCTACATTTGTTGTTGGTAAAAATATTAATGGTTCAAGATCTTGGATACCTTTGGGATTCTTTAATCTTCAGCCGGTAGAAACCTGTAAAATATTTGCTGCACTTGCCTTATCAAAATATTTGTCTCGCCCCGAAACTGATTTTGAAAAAACACGATCGCAGATTATTGCCGCTGCCATTGTTTTAACACCGGCTGTATTTTCAATATTACAAAATGAAACAGGATTGGCATTGGTTTATTTCGCATTTCTCATTCCAATGTATCGTGAAGGGTTGCCACCTGTTTATCTCATTATCGGTTTTTCATTTGCAGTGCTGGTTGTAGCAACCATCTTGGTTGAAAAAAATACATTGGCCATTATTCTTACTGCCATTGCAGCACTAACCATTTATATTTTAAGGCGAAATGTAAAACGAGATAAAAGCATATTAATTGTAATAGTAGGTATTTGGATTTTATGTGTAAGCATTCAAAGATTTGCGGTGCCTTATATCTTCAAGCATGTATTACAGCCATACCAGGTAGAAAGAATTTTAAACACATTTGGCGTGGACTATGTACCCGACGATAACGGTGCTCTCAAAAAGCTTGATGAACAAAAAATAAATGAAGAGCTTAAAACAAAAAAAATAAAAAAGGCAAAAGAAAATTACAATGTCAAGCAATCTAAAATAGCGATTGGCTCCGGAGGATTTTTCGGAAAAGGATTCTTAAAAGGAACGCAAACCCAGGGTGATTTTGTTCCTGAGCAACACACCGATTTTATTTTTACTACTGTAGGAGAAAATTTTGGTTTTATGGGTAGCAGCTTTATTATACTTTTATATATGTTATTCCTTCTTCGGATTATTTTCCTGGCTGAAAGACAAAGAAGTACTTTCAGCAGAGTGTATGCCTATAGTGTTGCCGCAATTTTATTTTTCCATGTTTCTATCAACATCTGCATGACGGTGGGGCTGGCGCCTGTAATAGGAATCACATTACCATTAATGAGCTACGGAGGTTCCTCATTATTAACTTTCACCATATTGATTTTTATATTAGTAAGGCTTGATGCCGACAGGCACATGGTGTTGAGATAAACACCCCAACCCCTGTGGGCTTTAATAATCCACTTAATAGTTTAACTTGTTTCAATTAATTTTGTTTTTCAAATTCTTTATAAAAAACTCTGATAAAATAAGAGTACAAATTCCCCCTTTAGGGGTTTGGGGTATATGAAAATAATTCCACTTAGTGAAGGATCTTTTACGGTTGATCAATCAAAAAAATTTGTTCCTTTTCAATTAGATAAAGATGATTTGCAACAAAGAGCAAAGGGAAGCCTGCTTGTTGAAATTCAGCCTTTCATTGTTATAACATCAAAAGATATTTTATTGCTTGATACAGGACTTGGCTTTACTGATGACAAACATCAATTGCAAATACATAAAAATCTTGCTTCACATAATATCAATTCTTCACATGTTACAAAGGTTCTTCTTTCTCATTTGCACAAGGATCATTCAGGAGGAATTGCCTGCGAGAACAAAAGCAAATTGAGTTTTGAAAATGCTGGTTATTATATCAATAAAAATGAATGGGATTTTGCTTTACAAAAGAAATCCGCTTCTTACGTTATTGAAGATTTTATTGCGCTTAAAGAAAGTAAGCAGTTACAATTTACTGATGATAACGGAATGATAGACGATTATATTCATTA
Source organism: Chitinophagales bacterium (assembly GCA_038244655.1). GTDB lineage: Bacteria > Bacteroidota > Bacteroidia > Chitinophagales > Chitinophagaceae > Ginsengibacter. Next base: position 87,673 of record JBBRTG010000006.1, on the reverse strand, counting down.
TGAAATGACCGGCGCTCATAGCCCATTTCACCAGGTATTTATGATAGAAGAAAATGGTGAAAAAATATTTTTTGGCGGTGATGTAGCGCCGCAACTTCAGCAAATGAAAAATAAGTTTAAAGCCAAATATGATTATGACGGTGCAAAAGCGATGGAGCTGCGTCAGCAATGGTGGCAATTAGGAGAAAAAGAAAAATGGATATTTCTTTTTTACCATGATATAAAGTATCCAACTTACAAATTTTAAAATGTGTTATATAAAAAAGGCCTGCCCTAAAAAGGGCTGGCCGTTGCTAACCTATGAAAAACACCTAGTTACAAAAATAGGAGAAATTTTAGTTTCTCCAAGTATCATTTTAAAATTAATAATATATATAATAGGCAATAGACTACTTGCCCAAGTGGTTCAATCGTTGCTGGTTATGATTTTGAAGGCGCCGAATTAATACAGCCCGGAAATCTCTTTCTGCATTAAAAAGCTTATTAAGTTTATCGGGGCCTATTACTTTTTCAAATGAAGCCTTATATTTTTTCCTTATGTTTAGTAATCTTTCTTCATTTTCTAATGCCGGTGCATTTCTATTGCCAAGTTGTAAGCCTTTTATTTCATTATCGTACTGATTATAAACGGGCCAAAATTTTTGTGCCTCATCTGTTGTAAGCTGAAGCTTTTGAGTTATGAAAGCAATTTTTAAAGCCTGAATTTTTTCTGCCCTCGTGTCGTTTTCATCCTGGGCTTTAAGGTTTGAAAAACTACCGGCGATAACAATTAATATGAGTATAAATTTTTTCATCTTAAGGATTTAATTTAACAGCAGCTTTTGCATCTATTTGATCAAGATATTTATTCAATGTGTTTTCATCAGTCAAATAATCACTCTGACTGGGCATTTCACTAACATCAGTATTATTTGTCAGCAATTCATTGTCCATAACGTTGCCATTCTTTTCCAGGTATTTAATTATTTCATCATCACTTAGCTTAGCTATGCCTGCATCTAACTGTTCTTCAGTTTTGTATTCAAATGAAGCTTGCACATAATCAGGCAAAGAAGCATATTGAGTATTAGCTGAACTGTTTTTTCCACCAGGTGACACGTTAAATATTTGAAGAGAAGTTATTACAATCGCGCCTGTTACAATCGCTGCAGCAGCATATTTCCACCACCTGTTTCCAGATTTCATTGACACAATTTTTGCAGGCTGCGGCTTCACCTTTTCTACTACTTCTTCTGCAAGCGAATCAAAATAATTTTTTGGTACTATAAAAACATTTTCTCCTTTTAATGCGTAAAGCATGGGAGAAAGATTACGCAATTCTTCTTCTGCACTTTCAAAATAAATGCTCTTTACTTTTGAAAGAATTTGGTCGCTTAATGAATCAAAATATCCAATAGGAACTTGTTGTATGTTTTCTTTTTTTATTTCAGATCCAGTTGTATTGTTAAGCATTACATAATTAGCAATTCTAAGATGCAATTCATCAAAATATTTTTCCGGAACATGAAAAACATTGGTTTTCTCCATGCCCGCCAGTAAAGGGCTTATTCCTTTAAGTTCATTTAATATTTCGAGTGAATGATTCATTTCGGTTTGTAAGACTATTTTATAAGTATAAAGTTTAATTATTCAATATAAATTCTTCTATTTTTTTTGCAGCATGATGGTAGCTTGCTTTTAGCGCACCTTCACTGGTATCAAGCACTTTGCTCATTTGTTCATAAGGCATTTCATCGTAATACCGCAGGTTGAATACAAGCCTTTGTTTTTCTGGTAAGTTTTGTATTCCAAGCTGTAGTTTCCATTCCAGCTTATTAGCATCAAAATGTGAATCGCTTTTCAGTTTATTACTAAGTCCGTTTTCAACATCACTGAGCGACAAAGTATTTCTTTTTTTCTGCAGACTCAAAAAAGTAAGCGATTCGTTGGTAGCTATGCGGTAGAGCCATGTATACAGCTGGCTGTCTTCCCTGAAATTTTCGAGGCCCTTCCATACTTTAATAAACATATTTTGCAATACATCATTTGTATCATCATGGTCAACTATCATTCTTCTAATATGCCAATATAACTTTTCCTGATATTTTTTTATAATACCTGTAAAAGCATCCTCCTTGGTAGAAGGCTCTTTGAAGCTTTGTAACAACTCCTGGTCGTCTGTTTGCAGAATCATAATATTTATGTCAGAGGCAAAAATATAGAAACCTCTTATATGATAATAATTTAAAGGAAAGGTTTAACTATCAATTGAATTTTTATTTTTTTTTGGGAATAAACATTTTTATAAATTCAGAAAATCCCGCTTTAATAAAAACTTTTTTAGGAAGTGTATTTAGCAATTTAATTTCTTCTGGAATGCTTGTTTCATTATCTAAAAATTTTAACACCGTTTCAGCATTATTTTTTTTAAAAAGAATAGAAAAAATTAATTTTCCTTCTAATAAATTTTTTGAAAGAATATGCAAAAGAGTGCTATCATAAAAATAACAACGCTTGTTTGAATTATTTTTTTTTGAAGGAACTCCTTTTGTAATTAATTCTTCTACAATCTTATCGGCTTGCTTTTGTATGAATTGAAAAGTGTATCCTGTTGAAGCTTTTGTTTGTCCGCCTGCTGTTCCTATATAATACATCCCATTTGCATAAGAAGAAAATAATTCATTTGTCATGGGAATAATTCCAAATTCTTCCGCCGTAATTTTGTAATTGTCAAGCTTAATAATTTCTTGCAAATAACTTTTAAGAGCATTATCATATTCTTCTTTTGGTAGCAGTTTTTCTGAAAACAAAGTATATTCTATTAAACATCTTGTAGAAGATAACGGCAATACATAAATGAAAGTGGTTCCATTGTTTTGATTTACTCTAAAGTCCATCAGGGTTGCCTGTTCAGGATTAAAAAAAGCCTGCGGTGTTTCTACAATCCAGCCTTTAAAATGCTGCAGTAAGTAAAATTTATCTTTTTGTTTTTTTAAAGAAAGATAAAGAGAATTAAAGATTGTTGCGTTTTTATTAAACAACAATAACTCATCATCAATTTTTATTTGGCCATTTATTTCATCAAATGAAATTTCTCTATAAATGACGTCAATATTATTTTGGAGTTTTATGGCTGAAAAGCAGTGATTGTAAAAATCAATTCCTCTTATCATTTTATATTGATAATCGCCTGTTTGAAGAGGGATTGTAACATCACCGGTATTAAACAAAAGATTATTCCATTTGCGATAAACTATATTTTCAAAAAAACCTTTTTCTTTTTCCCAAAAGCACCAGGTACGATCGTTTTTTGTTTTAGTTTCTTTATCAATTAAAAGAATTTTTCTTTCATTGAATTTTTCAGATTCAATCATGCGCATAATAATGCTAAGAGAAGCGCATCCTGCACCCAGGAAAATATGATCGTATTGTTTTGCCTGCATAAGTATTTAGGAGCAAGAAACAAGTATCATGAATCAAGTATCATGAATCAAGACGCAATGTTGAAGGCGATGTATTAACAGTAATTTTATTTTCAACGGTTCTTTTTCTATCTGCTTTTACTTTGTCCCAATATTTTTTAGCAACTAACAGCATTCCAAAACTTTCTCCATCTTCTTTGTTCAAATGTTTATGATGCATTTTATGAGCCCACCTTATACTTCGTACATATACATTATCACTTCTTGTAAAAAGTTTTATGCGCTGGTGAATAATAACATCATGCACAAGAAAATAAGCAAATCCATACAAGGCAATACCAGTGCCAATTGCAGCCAGCCAAAATTTATTGTCAAAAGTGCCTAAGAAAATACAGAGTATGCTTGGGATGGAAAAAATAAGAAAGAAGGCGTCATTTTTTTCAAAAAAGCCCGGCCCTTTTTTATGATGATCTTCATGCAGGTACCATAATAAACCATGCATCACATATTTGTGCGTGAGCCAGGTAATGCCTTCCATTATGAAAAACGTGGCAAGCACAATTCCTATAAATATTAAAAACTGCATATTGGTTACAAAAATAAGATATTCAAAAAGTTTGTTTTAACGACATTTATCAGCATTTCATTTTATCATATTTTTAAAATGGCGTTCATAAAATAATTTTATTTGCGGTAATGCGATTTTAAACCATTCAGTATATTTCTGTGGATGTGTTCTAAGAGAAGCTTCAATATCATTAATAGTTTTATAGCAATAATCACCTACTTCATTTTTATTGGTATTTATTTTACCATCATATATGCCGGTGAAAACATGATCATATTCATGTTCTGTTAATCCATTGGCAAAAGTTACATTATAAGTAAAACTAAAAACGGGAAAGAGTGGTGTGGTAAATCCCATTTCTTCAAATAACCTCCTGTTTGCAGCAGTTAATAAAGGCTCGCCGGGCAATGGATGGCTGCAGCACGCATTAGTCCATAATCCACCGTTATGGTATTTCTCCAAAGCCCGTTGTTGTAAAAGCATTTCACCTTTTGTGTTGAATATAAAAATGCTGAAAGCCCGGTGTAGCAATCCCTTTAGATGTGCTTCCATTTTTTCAATTGTTCCTATTTGCTCATCATTATTATTCACTAATATCACTTCTGTCAAAATAAATATTTTAGATTTATTAAATTAAATGAAGCTGGTTTTTTACACTTGCTCTTACCAAAATAAACGCTTTGGAATAATTTGGAATTCTTATTCTTTGTTCTAATATTCTTGCTGCCTGTGTATGCTTTATTTTTTTGAAAAGTGAAAAATAATATTTGTAAGCAACGTAGACTCCAAACCTTGCTTTCAAAGGTAATGATGTTATTCCTTTGTAAGCATGTGCAAAATCTTTCATAATATCATTCTCTATATTATTTTTTACATCAGTTGTAAAATTTCTAAAATCAACTTCAGGAAAATAAGTTCGTTCCAGTTGCTGGTAATCTGCATTTACATCTCTCAAAAAATTTACTTTTTGAAACGCTGCGCCAAGCGATTGAGCATAAGGTTTAAGGCTTTCATACTTTTCAAAATCTTTCTCGCAAAAGATATGAAGGCACATTAACCCAACCGCTTCTGCACTGCCGTATATATAATTTTTATAGCCTTCTGCATCATAGCTCGTTTTATTTAAATCGCATTCCATACTTGAAAAAAAATCGTCAATAAGTTTTGTGTTAATTTCATATTTATTTACCGTAAACTGAAAGCTGTGTAAGATTGGGTTAAGGCTTATTTTTCTTTCTAAAGCTTTATAGGTTTCAGTTTTAAACTCAGCAAGAAGTTCAGCTTTATTATGGTCATGAAAAGTATCTACAATTTCATCTGCGAAGCGAACAAATCCATAAATGTTATGAATAGGAGCACGCAGATCTTTATGCAGCAACTTTATGGCAGTGTTGAACGAAGTGCTGTATTTAAGTGTAGTAAGTTTACTGCACTGCATACTTACCTCGTGAAATAATTGCATCATAAGCTTTGGTTTATTAGAATGAATTTATAAAATAATTTTAAGCACCATAATGTTTAATCACTTCTTTTGCTACCACTTCTCCACTTATAAGAGATGGGGGAACGCCCGGCCCCGGCACGGTAAATTGCCCTGCATAAAAAAGATTATTTACTTTTTTGCTTCTGCATGATGGTTTAAGCACGGCAGTTTGCAAAAGTGTATTTGCTAATCCATAAGCATTTCCTTTAAATGCATTATACTCATTTACGAAATCATGAGGTCCGAAAGATTTTTTATAAATAATATTATTTTTAACAGGCTCACCAATTCTTAATTCAAATCTATCAATAATTTTATTAAAATATTTATCTCTTATTTCTTTAGTGTCGTCCATTAAACCCGCCGCTATGGGAATTAAAAAAAATAAATTCTCACAACCCGATGGAGCAGCTTTTTCATCAGTTACGGAAGTGGTGCTTACATAAAATAAAGGATCTTGAGGCCATTCCCGTGTTACATAAATTTCATTTGCATGTGCGTTGAAATCCACATCAAAAAATAAAGAATGATGAATTACATTTTTTAATTTCTTATTAAGGCCAACATAATATAATAAACAGGAAGGCGCTAAAACTCTTTTATTCCAATAATCTTCGCTATATGTTCTCAGCTTTTGCGGAAGCAATTCCATTTCTACAAAATGATAATCGGCAGTTGCTATAACTACATCGGCCTTATAATCTTTTACAATTTCCCGACTATTTTCTGAACATGCACAACTAAGACCTGTTGCATTATTCCCTTTGGTTGTAATGGCAGTTACATTTTCATTGAAATGAAATTTTACATCTAATTCTATTGCCAGTTTATACATTGCATCTACAATGCTAAACATTCCATTTTCAGGATACCATGTACCGCCTTTAATATCTGCAAAATTCATCAGGCTGTACAATGCAGGTGTATCTTTTGGCAAAGCGCCTAAAAACAAAACGGGGAACTCCAGCAACTGCTGTAGCTTATGATTTTTGAAATACTTTTTAATGTGATGCTGAATTGAAGAAAAAACTTCAAGCCTGAATATTCCTTTGATAAGATCCCAATCCAAAAATTCGCTCCATGATTGTCCGGGTTTTTGAACCAATTTATTAATACCTATACGGTATTTGTAATCAGCCTGCTTTAAGTATTTGTCAAGTTTTGTGCTGCTGCCAGTTTCTGTTTTTTCAAACAATTTTTTTAATTGATTATAATCTGCTGGCACATCCATTATATCATCTTCCCAATAAATTCTGTAAGAAGGATCAAGCCTTTGCAGTTTATAATAATCGGATCTTTTTTTGCCGAAGCATTCAAAATATTTTTCAAAAACATCTGGCATCCAATACCAGCTTGGCCCCATATCAAAAGTAAATCCATCACTTTTAAATTGCCTTGCCCTGCCTCCGGGAATGTTATGCTTTTCGATTAATGTTACATCCCAGCCATCCTTTGCTAAAAATGTTCCTGCTGCTAAACCGGAAAATCCACTGCCTATAACTAATGCCTTTTTCAAATTTGTATAAATCAAACTAAAAGATATGATTTTATACAATCATCTTTTTGAATTTCTAATTCAAAACCTGCTTATCTTTTTTTTTAAGAAGTTTGCTGGCAAAATGAATGCGGCTTTTTATGGTGCCTAATGGCTCGTGAAGTATTGCTGCAATCTCATGATATTTATAGCCATCAAAAAATAAAAAAAATGAGTTTTTAAAAATAGTGGGTAAATGATAAGTTACTTCCAGAATTTCTTTTGTTTTAATCTCCTTTCAGCAAGATTTGAAATGGAATATTGATTATAATTTATTAGAAAATCATTGGCTGATGCATCAAAAATTATATTTTGCTTTGATTTTTTACGATAATTATTTATAAAGGCGTTTCGCATAATAATATAAAGCCACGCTTTAATATTAGTTCCGTTGTTATATTTTTCACGATTGGCGATTGCCCTGTACATTGTTTCCTGAACCAGGTCTTTAGCGTTTTCATTGTCTCTCGTTAAGGTTTATCGCAAAAAGTTTTAGAAAGCCGGAATTACCTAATAGAGTTGGTTGAACTCTACTGTTTACATGATAGCTGGTTAACTTCTCTTAATGTTTATGTAATAAGATGCTAACAAAGCAGGTGCCAAAAGTTTCGGGAGATTACGTTTCAAAAATAAATTGTAATGGAGTTTTACAGTTTTACTTAAAACAAAATATGAAAATTAGAGGTAAAATTTTTTATTTAATTGCTTCTTTAATTGCGTGTAAATAAGCGTCTATTACTATTTGCTTATCATATTCTTTAATAATTTTTTGCCTTGCATTTTTACCCATTTCATTACGTTCGTCAATGCTTAGCTGTATCATTTTTTCCATTTTGTCTGCAAGATCTCTTTCATCTTTTACGCGGCAGAGAAAACCGGTTACATTATCGCTTACTATTTCTTTACAGCCGGTAGTATTGGTAGTGATTGCTGGTTTTTCCATACTGGCCGCTTCCAATAAAGTATTAGAAGTTCCTTCCCTGTATGATGGTAAAACAATGCAATCCGCTTCAGCAATAAATTTTCTTACATCTTTCTTTTCTCCCAAATAATCTATAACACCTTCTTCTATCCAGTTTTGTAATTGTGATTGCGTGATAGTATTTCTTTTTAAATTTTGTGTCCAGAAGGGGCCTATTACATTGAAAACAGAATTAGGATATTTTTTCCTTATGCGTCTTGCTGCATTTATATATTCAAAAATACCTTTATCCTTTATAAGTCTTCCTATAAATAAAAAGATAAACACATCATCATCTCTTTCTTTTAAATGAATTGGTTTAAATTTATTGTAATCAACTCCTGAACCCGGAACTCTTTCTGCAACAGAACTATCTACAAATTTTTTTTCCAGGAAAAGATTCATATCATCGTAATTCTGAAAAAATACTTTTTTAGTTTTACTCAAAGCATTTCTATACATTCTTCGTGCAGTTCGATATACAAAACTTTTGCTTATAAATAACGGTCCCACGCCGGTTATGTTAGTAATAGTAGGTATGTTCAAATCTCTTGTAATAAGGTTTCCCCATATTGCCGGCCTTATGCTAAATGTAAGACAAACATCAGGCTTGATTTTTTTAAGCGCTTTTCTCAGATTATAAATATACCTGGAAACTTTAAGCGGATTAAGATTGCCTGATCCAATGTTAACTATTTTAAGTCCCATTTTTTCAACCTGTGATACAAACCTGTTTGTATGTGTAAGTATGTACACATCGCAACCTTCCTGAACAAGGCGAAGCATAAGGGCTTCCCTCATTGTATAAGTCGAAAGAAGTCCGTTTTCTATAACTGCAATTTTTTTCCCTTTTAATTCATACCCTTCCATTGTAAACTTTTTTATACCATATTTCCATTGATAATAAGGTCCATAAAATTTTAGCTCTTTTTTCTGCTGCGATATTAATTTTTTTTGAAAGCAAATTTTGCACAAAACTCTCCTGCACAAAATTTTTGTAAAAGCATTGCGAAGAAGTAAGGTAATCAAAAACGATTTCTTTAAGCTCATTATCTATCCAACTTTTCAAAGGGATTTCAAATCCGCGCTTGGGTTGGCCGACTAATATTTCAGGAAGATATTTTGCAGCAAGCTTTCTAAGCAAATATTTAGTTGTTCTTCCTTTTATTTTATAAGTATCATTAATAGATGGAATATATTCCAGTAATTCTTTTGACAAAAAAGCGCTTCTGCCTTCCAAAGAATTTGACATCGTTGCAATATCCATTTTTACAAGAAGGTCATCAAAAAGATTGGTATCAAAATCAAGATTCATAACTTTTTTTAAACCCGATAAATTAGAATTAGCAATTGTATCAAAATCTTCTTTCACAACTTTTAAATAATCAAATCCCGGATCAATTATAAATTGTTCGTAGTCTTCAAATATATCTACCCCTGCAGAAAGATAAATTTCTAAATTTGATTTAGAAGATAGTGAAGCAAGGCGGTATAAATAATTGTACAGAGATTTTTTGTTATGTGCAGCGGGCAAAGCTTTTTTAAAAAATGAAGCCCCTTTTTTTACAAGATAATTTTTCTTAAAAAAATCATAATGGGCAAAAGGAACATAACGGCGATAACCACCAAATAATTCATCGGCACCATCTCCATTGAGAACAACCGTTACAAATTTTTTTGCTTCCCTGCTTACATAATAACTGGGTATGGCCGAGCTGTCAAAAAAAGGTTCTCCATAATTTGATAAAATTTTTTCGAGATCGTTTTTTAAATTTTGAAATGAAATTTTTATTTCTGTATGATGTGTTTTATATTTTTCAGCCACTAATTTTGCCAAAGGCGCTTCATCATATTCTCCCTCAAAAGAAACCGTAAAAGTTTTAATGTTGTGATTGTATTCGCTCGCAATGGCAGTAACAATGCCACTATCAATACCTCCGCTTAAAAAACTTCCTACTTCAAGATCACTGGATTCAATTCTTCTCTTTACTGCCTGGTGAAGATATTCATCAGTTTTTTGCAAGCTTTCTTCAAGCGAATCATTATTTTGCTTTTGATAAAAACCATGTATGTTCCACCACCTGGTTTCTGCAATGGAAAGTGTATTGCAGTTAATAACCAAAAATGTTCCCGCTCTTAATTCTGCAACATTTTTGTATGGGGTTAATTGCCTGTAAAAACTTCCGAGCCGTAAGTACTGATAAAAATTTAGATTGTTTATTTCAAGAAGAACCATGCTTTTAAGGCAATTGAGTTCGCTGGCAAATGCAATTTTTTTATCGTCATGATAATAATATAACGGTTTTTTTCCGGCACGGTCACGGGCAATAAACAATTCGTTTTTTATTTTATCGTGAATAACAAAAACGAACATCCCATCCAGGTATTGAAGAAATTGCGATCCAAATTGTTGGTATAAAAGCAGTAACGTTTCTGTATCAGAAGAAGTGTTGCCAATTAAGTTAAAGCGCTTTCGTATTTCTGCATGATTATAAATCTCGCCATTAAAGATGATGGTGTATTTATCTCCAAGGTGCATGGGTTGTTTGCCCCCGGCAATATCAAGTATTGAAAGCCTTAAATGAAAAAAGTTTACGTTTCCGTGTTGATAACCATTTTGCTCATCGGGTCCCCGGTGACCCATAGATTTTATTACACCTTCATAAGAAAAACCGAAGTTAACCGTACCCGCAATTCCGCACATTGGTTTCCTGAATTTTTATATCCCGCAAAATAACTTTAATATTTTTGAAATTGAAAATTCAAAAACATTGGCTTTTGAAAAATATCAGGATGCAATTTGGTATAATGATAGTTTCGGATCCGGTTGCAGGGTTAATTTTTGTACAGATTTTTTGATAGATTTTTCTTTTACTTTTTCATAAATAAGAAAAAGTGAAATGGTATAAAATGGAAGACAAGGAATTTTATAACGCACAAGAGTACCGAAATTCAATGTGCTTGCTCCTACAAATAATGCAAATACAAAAGAAAATAAGAAACAATACATAATGAGCGGATCGGTCAATACTAATTTTATTAAAGGCCTTAATCCACATTTAAAAATGATGTATAAAGTAAAAAACATAAGAATAAGACTTTCAACAGAAGCTAATAGTTGTGAAGCTTTATGTGATTCCCAAAGAAATGGCCTGAAAAATGTAGTGGCTATTGCTACAGGCGCTAATTTTATAAGCCCTTTGAATGAACCATCAAATTCAGCTCCGAGATCAAAATTTGATTCTGCAGTTTCATTTCCATTCATTGCTATAAAGGCCCCATTAAGGTGCTGAATACTTTTGGTTAAATCCTTTACTGCATAAGCTCCTAACTCTTCATCAAATGAATTAAGCACTCTTGTAAAGCCAAACATACATCCAATTATTATTGCAGGAGCCAGCAAGTATCTTAAAAACTTATTCTTAATAATTTCCATGTTTTTAAGAATAATAAACAGGATAAAAAACGGTACGTAGGAAATAAGAATATAAACTTTCAGAATACAAAGGAGATAACCAAAAATGAATAAAATGATTGAATTTTTTATTAATCCTTTTTTCCTGTATAGCAATTCATATAATGCATACGTCACCCATCCCAAAGCTGCAATGCACAATGTATCTTTTAAAATTCCGGAACTCCAGAAAACAAATGTTGGAAAATACAAAATAGCTATTGCAAATTTTTTATGTAAATGCGGGCATTGCTCATAAAAAAATAAAAAAAGTTTCCATACTCCTGTATAAGCTATACATGCAAAAATCACGCTTGTAGCTGCATACCTGCCTGCAGTTACAAATGAAAAAATGGTAACGATCCTTGTTACCATGAAATTACTTTCTGATTTAAAGTAGCCCCCATTATAAACATCTTTCAAATAGGATTCATCAAAAGATTCTCCTTTGTGGAAAAGCCATTTTACACGACTGAAATCATTTAAAATAAGATGATAAATATTGTTCCCTTCTTTTTGATACAAGCCAATAGAATCACCGGGAGAGAGGTACACACTATAAGTAAAGAAAGCAATGCACCCTATCATTTTTATCCAAAAGCCCTGCCGGTGATATTTTCGCAGTAGCGGATCTTCATAAGTATTTCTTAAGGCCCTGAATATAAGGCTGAATATGATTAGGAATACAGGGAATAATATTAAATCACCGTAGCCCATTTAGTTGAGGATTTATAGAATTCATGTTAAAGGGTTCTTTCTAAAACGATTTTAATTCAAGACATATTTAGGGAATGTTGAATTAAAATAATCTCTTACGTTTCGGAATTACTTTCATTATAAGTAACGCTCTTATTACATGATTATTGCACATGTAAAACTTATAACTAACTCTTCTATCCTACAATAATCTCAATCCTTATACCGTTATATATCATGCTATAAAGTTGTATAGTCTTTTTAATCCTCTATATAAAAACCATGTTTAAGAACTTAAAAATAGGGTATGTTCCATACAACTCCGATCTGTCGCATCCTGACGATCGCAGAAGATTTCCTTTTTTTGCAGAAAGAAACAATGTTGATTTTGAGATTGCAGATTACAAGAAATTTTATGATATTATTTTGCTTCCTGCACCGGCCAATCTTAGCCAGTGGTTGTTATATAAAAATAGAAATCCCCGAACCAGGTTTATTTTCGAAATGGTAGATAGTCTCATTTACCAGTCAGATACTTTCAATACCTTATTTAAAGGAGCAGGCAGGTTTTTAATTGGAAAAGAAAGTTTGCCCTACCTGGATCACAAAAGCCTTTTAATAAAATGGTTGAAAATTGCAGATGTGGTAATATGCTCCAGCCAGAAAATAAAAACGGAAATAGAAAAATGGAATCCTAATGTAACGGTAAGTCTTGATTACCTGGAACATGAATATAAATTTTTAAAAACAGATTACTCCATTAAAGGAAAAATGAAGTTATTATGGGAAGGCCAGGGTGTGATACTTCCCCATTTTCTTCATTTTAAAGAAGTGTTTAAGCAGGTGAGTTCTTTTTGCGAGCTGCATGTAGTTACTTCTGAAACGTATCCTTTAGTTGGCCAGTTTGTTAAGCAAAATGTTGAAGTGTTTTTAAAAAAATTACCTATAGAAACGTATTTTCATAAATGGGATTTGAATAAAAATTGCACCCTCTTCAGCAAATTCGACTGCGGTGTAATTCCTCTTAATAAAAAAAATATTTATGGCTGGCACAAACCTGCCAATAAATTAATTTCATTTTGGTTTTCTGGATTGCCCACGCTTACTTCAAATACCCCTGCCTATACTGATGTGGTCAATCAAACCGAGTACAATTTACTTTGTTCAACTAATGATGAATGGGTTGCAAAAATTCATGAACTCCGGGAAATGAAAACAGAGGAAAGAGAGTACCTTGCAAGAAAGAATTTTAATTTTGCACGAGCGCTTTATTCTAACGAAGCGCATGATGCTTTCTGGATAAACTTATTTGAGAATTTACATGTTTACAGACCAAGTACTGTAGAAGTATTGAGGCCAATATTCTCTTTAAATGGCTTTTTAGGAAAGCATGGCAGACTGGCAGGATAAACACCGTTTTGTTAAGAATACTTTTTATTCAAAATTGAATTTCATTCATCAATTAAACGGAGTAAATTCTTATACAATTTTTAGCAAGTACACCTCACCGTTATACATTGCTTTATCTGTACATACAAGAGTGACATTCTGCAAACTATAGTTTGCAAAATTCCAAGTTGCTTTTTTATTAGTATTAAAATATGCGGCCATTAATGATGAGCCATTATACCGTCTCACAATCACGTGAAGTATGTCAATTGCCGACAATGTATGATCTTCATCTCAACTATAAATTGTGCAATCCGCTAAATGATTAAAAAGAAGATTAAATACACTTATTTTTGCCGGCTTAATAAACTAAAGTTATTGATGAATATAATGCGTCCCTATATTCGGCAGCCAGATGTAATGATAGAATCGAAGGACAGAATGATAAATATTTTTAATATTGATGGAAAAAATATTAATAAAAAAGTAGTGAATGAATTTGGTGAAGAATGGCTGAAGTTTAATGATTTTAATGAAAAAACTATCGGGCTTGCCGCAGAAGAATATTTTGATATTATTAATGAAACTATAGTCAACAAGCAAACGTATGCGCTTGATATTGGATGTGGTTCCGGAAGGTGGACAAAATATCTTTCATCAAAAGCAGGATTTATTGAATCGGTTGACCCGAGCGATGCCATTTTTGCAGCAGATAAATTATTGAGAGGTGTGCAAAATGTAAGGCTTACCAAAGCCTCTGTAGATACACTTCCTTTTGCAGATGAAAGTTTTGATTTTGCTATGAGCATAGGAGTTCTTCATCATATTCCGGATACGCAACAGGCATTGAAAGATTGTGTAAAAAAAATAAAAAAGGGAGGCTATTTTTATGTGTACCTATATTATAATTTAGATAAACGGGGATGGTTGTTTACGTCTTTGTTTAAGTTAAGCGATGTAGTAAGAAGCGTAGTGAGTAAATTTCCGGGAAGGTTAAAAAAGATTGTATGCGATGTAATAGCCGTAGTAGTGTACGTACCGTTAGTATATGGTGTTAAGCTTTTATGGTTGGCAGGCTTTCCAAAGCTTGCCAACCGGATGCCACTGAGCAGTTATAAAAACAAATCTTTTTTTATTATGAGGAACGATGCTCTTGATCGTTTTGGGACCAGGCTTGAGCAACGATTTTCAAAAAAAGAAATAATTGAAATGATGGAAAATGCTGGTCTTTCTAAAATTACAATAAGCCCCGAAGTGCCCTACTATCATGCTATAGGAGAAAAAATATAAAATATCAGTTCAGTATTTTTTTATAAACAGTACGATATTGTTGAACTGCATTATCCAAAGAATAATACTCTGCAGCCCCGGATCTAATCTTTGAAATTTCAAATTTACTTGTTGTCACCAGGCTGATACATTTTTCATATTCTTTCTCATTCAACTCATTTAAAACGAAACCTGCATTGTATTTTTCAATAATCTCTTTTACATCTCCAACGCCTGCATTACTTATTACAGGGATTCCCATAGCCATAATTTCTCCCTGCTTTGTTGGTGAGGAAGCCATTTTTGAATAACAGGGTTTTATAAAAAATACAGAATATTTACTGAACGATAATAATGCTGGCACCTCATGTCTTTTTCCATGCTTTACTATTATTTTTTCTGCTGGGATTCCAAACTTTTCAGCTTCCGATTTAATCGCTGAATGATTTTGAGGTGAGATAAACAAAATTTTTGCATGAGCAATTGCATCAATTATTTTTTTGCAGAATTGCAACATCTCTGTGGTAAGATACCAGCCGCCGATAGAGCCGAGATAGCTAATAATAAAATCATTTTTATTAATCTTTAATTCATTGCTTAATTCATTCTTTAGTTCTTCATTAATATTTTCAGGGTTAAAAAGATTCATATCTACACTGCAGGGAATTATGTCTATACGTAACGGCTGGTTATAAATATTTTTCCATGTTAGAATTTCATCTTTTGCCTTGTGTGTAAGACAGGTATTATAATCTGCAACTTCAAGGCATTCATATTCCTTTTTTTTAAACCATTTATAAATAATTCTGAAAAGAGGATTTTTCATATTCCATATTCCACCATCCGCTCTTTCATCTGCCCAGAACCCACGGATATCATTTAAAAATTTAATCTCATATTTTTTCTTCAGCCATAAGGCGACTAATGCCGGTACTCCCGGCCTTGTATGCACCATATCAAACTTTTCATTGCTGTGCAATTCCTCTGCTTTTTTTTTCAACATTAAAAAATCATAATAAGAAGATAATACAGGGGGCTTTTTATGGTATGGAATGGAAACCCATTTTATGGGATATGGTTGCAGCAATGCCTGTACATAATCTTTATAGGCTTTATACTTATCGGGCTTATCGCAGCTAAGAATTGTAAATTTATATCCATACTTTGTAAGGCCTGCCAGGTATGGAATTACCTGGCTTTGACCAAGAGGATCGGTCATCCCATCGTAGGAAATGAAAAGTATTTTTTTTGATTTCATGATGGCATATTATTTTCTTCGAGCCACCAATGCAAAACAATTATTGCCCAAAGCCTGTTGAATAAATAAACACGCCCTGCAATATATTGCTTCTTAATATTGTCAACTTTTGAATAGCTTAATAAATTGTGCCTTTCTATAATTTCACGGGAAGTATATTTTTCCAGCAAGTATTTGAGATCTGTTTTTAACCATTTGTTTAATGGAATGCTGAAGCCTTGTTTTGGCCTGTCAAAAATATATTTTGGGACATAATCATACAATAGTTCTTTTAAAATATATTTCATGTTTTTGCTTTTCATCTTAAGCTCACTGTTAAGGTTAAACGCAAATTCGATTATTCTGTAATCAAGCAGAGGAACTCTCGTTTCCAAAGAATACAACATGCTGGCCCTGTCAACTTTTACAAGAAGATCATCTGGTAGGTAATAATTAAAATCCCAAATAGATTGTTCTTCTTCATGGCTTAAATTTCTTTTTGCTAAAGAACTGGTATTTATTTTTTTAAAATCAAATTTTTCTTCAATTAAAATCTCTTTTATTTCCTGTTCGCTAAAAAAATATTGTTCCTGTGAAAAAATATGACTTTTAATATTTTGTTTGCCAGGATATGCAAATAAATTGCCTGCACGCTGGTATTTATCATTCATCAATTTCGATGCGTTAAATATTGAATGCCTGGAAAAGGGAACCCATTTTTTAGATAATCTTTTTGCCCAGGCATACATGCCATACCCCATAAATAATTCATCTCCTCCATCGCCACTAAGTGCAACCGTTACATTTTTACTGGCCAGTTGGCTTACCATCATTGTTGGGAAAGCCGACGAATCTGCAAATGGTTCATCATAAGCGGGCAAGAGATTATCAATAAGATTTAATACTTCTTTTTCTTTAACCCTAAACTCATGATGCTCAGTTTGTAAATGATCTGAAACCTGTTTTGCATATTTTGATTCATTGAATTTTCCATCATCAATAGCTATGCTGAATGTATTAATTTTTTGACTGCTAACCTTCGATGCTATTGCTGTTACGAGGCTGCTATCAATTCCTCCGCTTAAAAAAGTGCCAATAGAAACATCACTTACTAATTGTTTTTCTACAGAATCAAACAATAAATCAGTTAGTATTTTTTTTGCAACAGTTTCATTCTTTAGAGATGTTTTTTCAATCGTTAATTCCAGGCTCCAGAAAGAAGTAATGCCTGTAGAAATTGTTTTAAAAAAAGTTTGTGTTGTATCAATCTGTAAGTAATGTGCCGCGGGAAATTTTTCTGCATTTTTAAAAATAGTAAGCGGGTGAGGAATGTAACCCAAATGTAAAAAATAGGGTACCGCTTTTTTATTAATAGTTAATTGACCTTCTTTTATTGATTGAATTGATTTTAACTCCGATGCAAAAACTAAAGAAGTTTCATCATAATAAATAAACAATGGTTTTATTCCTGCATGGTCTCTGCACAGGGTAAGAAGTTTTGTTTTTATATCATAAATGGCTAAAGAGAACATGCCATTAAAATCTTTAAAACATTGCACACCTAGTTCTGCAAACAACTGTAATATTACTTCGGTATCAGAAGTAGTACTAAGAGAAGCTCCTTTATCTTTTAACTTTTGTTTAAGTTCTATAAAATTATAAACCTCTCCATTGTAGATGATCACATATCTACCATCAGCAGAAAACATAGGCTGGTTTGCTGATGCTGACAAATCAAGAATTGATAAGCGTCTATGCCCAAGCCCAACTGTTTCATCATCAGAAAAATAAAATCCTTCTGCATCGGGCCCGCGGTGTTGCAGTAAACCTGTCGCTTTTTTTAGCTGAATAGGTTTGATAGAATTATTTAAAGAAATATATCCTGCAATGCCGCACATAATTTTTTATTTTGCCTTAAAATATTTTATTAAGAAATTTAAAAAGTGAATTTTATTTAAGAATATCTTCATTCAAAACTTCATTATATAATTTCAAAAGCCCGGTAATATATTTTTCTTTTTTATAGTTATCTCTTGCTATTCCCTTTCCATTGTCTGAAAGTTGTTTCATATTTACTTCTCCATTTAAAATTGAATGAATAATGCTTTGAAAGCTTTCTAATTTCTTTGGGTTAAAGAATAAAGCATTGCCCTGGGAAACTTCGCGGAAAGTATTTATGTCCGACAGAATAAGCGGAAGCCCTGCTGCCATTGCTTCTGCGGCTGATATGCCAAATCCCTCAAGAAAAGAAGACATAACAAACGCATCGTATTTATGCAGCACTTCATGGATCTTTTCACAACTCCCCATTAGTTTTATTGGCAGCCCATATTCTGTAATTTGATTTTGAAGAAATTGCCTTAGAGATCCTTCTCCATAGATATCTAAAGTAACGGGATCATTGCGAAGTAATTTAAAAGCATCCATAAGCAACTGGTAATTTTTTACTTTTTTAAGATTTCCAACAGCAACCAGTTGTAATTTATTACACGGAGGTATATAAGTCATTTCATTTTTAAAAAAATTGCCATCAACGAAGTTGTATAAAACTTTATGCTTTCCTTTAATGCCAATTGACTTATCAAAATCTTTAAGTACTTCTTGCGTTGGAGAAATAATAAATTGATTTTTTTTGTAGGTAACACGATCAATTAATTGCGTATAACGGCTATACCATTTGTCTTTGTAAATACCGGTTGACATTAAAGTAGCAAGGCTAAACACATGTTTAGTTTTGTTACCACACGCAAGACGTGCTACAATAACGCTCCAGTAAAGAAATGAGTGAACTATACTCACATTGTTTTCATTGATGATCTTTTTTAATTTTTTTGCAGCAGCAAAAACATTTGTCCTGCTCTTCAGGTTCAGGCAATATTGCTTACAGAAAGCATACCCGCTTTTTTCAAAAACATTCCCTGGCTCAAGAGTTACTATTATTATATTATAAGATTGATATATTTCAGCAAGAGGCGACACCAGCATTATTTCAGCACCTCCTATTCCGTTAAGCGAATCGATGATATATAAAATTGTTTTCCTCATTTTTCTAAAACCGTAAACATATTTTTCCAAAATGATTTTGTAAACAGAATTGCTAATACAAGTACCAGAAAATAACTGCAACAAACTGAAATTGCAGCTCCCTTTGTTCCCATATTTTTTATAAAAAAATAATTACCTGCGATGCTAATAATTATTGAAATGATCGCAAGGATTAAAAGCTTTTTCTTTTCCTTATAATAAAAAAGGAATGTGTAAAGAAAAAAAGTAATTGACCAGAAAAAATATCCTGCAGATAAAAAATAATAATACCTGATGCCGGGCCAGTAATTTTCATTGATAAAAAGATGATAGACTAACGGTACGCATATCGCCAGCAGAACAAAAGTAAAAGCCATAATACTTATATAAATAACAAATTGTTTTTTTATATCAGCATAGTCAATTTTCGGAGCAGATAAAGCCTTATTTATTTTTGGAACCATGTATTGAATAAGTGCCCCGCAAAGCGTAAGTATGATTGATCCAAAAACACAAGCCAATCCGTAAATGCCAACTTCTGCGTTGTTTCCTGAAATGCCGGAAAGTAAAAAGCTATCCGACGAAAAAAGACAAAACATACTTACCTGCATGGTAACTATAGGAATGCTATATTTTAATTCGGCATAAATAATTTCTTTTTTAATTGAACCAAAGAGGTAATTATTTTTAATGAGAAAATAAATAGTGTACACTGCTATACTTGAAGAAGCTACGAGCATGGCTGCTACTCTTCCCCACCAGCCCCACGCCAGGGCAACTATTAAGAATACGGCCAACCCAAGCTCCATCATAATTTTAGTAACATTTACCTGCATATATTTTGTTGCATCATTACGGTTGCGTATAATAAGTATTACCAGCTCGTAACAAAAGGTCATAAAGGCAACTACAGGAATAGCCCATATAAAAACAGGAGGAAATGAAAAGCGCTGAAATAAAAATGAACGAAAAAGAAAAAACAACAACAACGAAATAATTGCCATAACAACCGACATGGCAAAACCAGTAGTGCAGAAATCTTTAAAGCTTTTTTTATCCAGCTTAAAATAATCTACTCCTGCACTCTGCAGCACACCGAGGTTAATAAAAGGAAGAAGAAATAAAATTGCCTGGCCAAATAGGCTGAGCAAGCCATTATCGGCGGCTGTTAAATATTTTGGATTGGTAAATAGAGGAAGCAAAAGAAATGAAAGACCTTTTCCAAAAAAATTGGTAACCGTATATATGCCCATCGTTTTTACGGCGGGGTTGGTATATTGTTTTTTTAAATATTGGATTGCTTCCATTAACTATTTTCTCAAAAAAATAAAATCTGATTTTTATAAAGCAGTGCACAGGATATCGAAGTGACAGTTGGTAAAATCTTTGTTTTCATTAACAGCATTTCCTGTGGCTGCATTTATAATTTTATATTGAAGCTGATGTAATAACTGAACTAATTCAGCCGCATTACTTCCTTGTTCACGCAAGTTATCATCATCAAGTTCAATAAATAATGCAGGTTTATATTTCCTAATTGTTTCTTTGCCTCCCTGGATAACTTTATATTCATATCCCTCAACATCTATTTTTATAAGCGAAGGTTTTGCAATAGAAAATTTTTGCATGCTGCAATCAAGGGTATCTATTTCTACTGCTGTTTTTTCATAAACACTATTGCTGTCTTCCACATTCAGCAAGCGCTGCATGCCACGGTTATTGGGATTTACATTATACAAAAAAGCTGTGGTTTTCTCATTACCTAATCCCTGATTGATAAGAGTAATATTTAAAAAGTTATTCAGAGAAATATTCATGGCAGCCTTCTGATAATTATAAGCGCTGGGCTCAAATGAAAAAACTTTGCCCAAAGGAGAAACTCTTTTGGCAAAGTTGAGAGCGGTAACGCCTATATTGGCTCCTATGTCTATAACAACCATTCCCCTTTGTACATATTGATACAAAAGCTGCTGAGAAGGCTCATCCACATTAAAATAATTTGTATGATCTACTGTATCGCTAATATCTAACTGAAAATTTATTCCATCAACTTTGCAGTTTTGCAAAGAGCCCGCAGGATATAAATAATTAGGAGGAATAAGTTTAGCTGCAAAAGAATTCATCTTTTTGTGTCGCGTATATTCAGCAAGCATTTTGTCGAATCCTGAAAAAATAAAAAACCCCCTGAAAAAATTGAAAAACTTTGTTTTAGGCGAAATCCGTAGATGGTAAGGTTGGTCCTTCATGTGTATATCATATATTTATTCTAATAACAAACGTATTTTTTCTATTGAGATTGTAGGGTAAATACTATTTATTTTTAATTAGAAATTACCTCTTTAAATTGTTTGATAATGTTATCTATTGAATAATCACTTGCTCTTTCAATAGATTTAGCTTTCATTTCATCACAAAGTTTTTTGTTTGTAACAAGCATTTTCATTGCATTTGCCAGTTGTATGGCATTATTAACCGGAGTTAAAATACCATATTCAACAACATCAATAGAATCTGTTACAATATGTAATGGATTGGTTTCCGGTGCAAGTATTTCTCTTGGGCCGGAAAGGCAATCTGTTGAAATAACTGCAAGGCCGCAAGCCATTGCTTCCAGTAAGCAATTTGGAAATCCTTCAAAATGTGATGATAAAACAAAGCAATCTGATTTGGAGAGATATTTAAAGGGATTAGTATCAAAGCCTAAAAAAAATATTTTTGAACCCAGGTTGAGCAACCGTACTTTCTCTTTCATTTTTTCTTCGAGTTCTCCTTTGCCAAGAAAAAGAAGCTTTACATTCAAATGTTTTATTTTATCAAATGCTTCAATAAGGAGTTCATGATTTTTTTCAATTCTAAAACCGCCCACATTTATAAAAGTAAAAGCATCATCAGGTAGAGTCGTTTCCATTCTACTTAATTCATGTATCATCTTTAAATTAATGGGGTTGTTTATAACCTTATAGTTTGTATGGATATTAAAATTGTTTTCAAGATCTATCTTTATTAATTGAGCATTGGGAACAATCAAGTCTGCAAGAGGATAAATATTTTTTGTAAGATGTATTGCAATAAATTTTTTTGCAGGCGACATAATTTTAAGGTACTCTGATAAGTAAGCCCGCTCGCTTATAATTATTCTTGTTTTGTTACCGAATAACTTGCTCAGGCAATTAACATAATTGGGTCTTTTAAGGAATGAGAAGCTTGTTTCAATATTATTTTTTTTACAAATTTTTTTATATTGCCAGGCGAGGAGAGGAAGTTTAAGAATGGTAAGTAATCCATTTTCGTACATAGGCAGGTTAAGGCATATAATTTTTAAATCTTCGGGCAGAGTATATTCAATTTTATTGGTAAATAATATTAATGTAATGTCATAACTGCTTTCAAGGTTTTGCAGTAATAAGGAAGCTACCCGTTCTGCTCCGCCGGCTCCAAGTGTATTTATAAGAATGGAAAATTTTTTTTTCATTAATGCAATTGCGGGTATTAATTTTAAAAATGCAAAGAAAAGGATTGAATCTCATAACCTGGCATTACCTCTATTTTTTAACGGGCTTTCAAAATTATCTTTAAGTATTTGCTTTATGAAGTACATAAAATTATAGCCTTATATTGTGCAGCAATCATTTTAAAAATATTAATGAGGGTATGAATTTAAATCCCTATTTACCATACATCTTAAATCAAAACGATCTTTTCCTTACACCTATTTACCTGTTGCTGGTTTTTATAATCATTGCAAGGTGGAAAAAAAAACATTATGCTGACTCTCCATTAGGTAAATTTATTTTACCTGCATTTGCATTGCGGGTTTTGGGTTGCATTTTTTTAGCATTGATCTATCAATATTTTTACGGCTATGGTGACACTTACAAATATTTTACTGCAGCCAATGAAACCTGGAAAGCATTTATTCATAATCCAAAGCTTGGTTGGGAAATTATAACCCATCGTCCTGAGAATTTTTCTTCCGAATCATTGGAATTTACTGAGTATAGCGGATACCAGTTTTTCTCCAATTCCATTTATGCTATATTTAAAATTGCAGGGATAGTAGGCTTATTTTGCTTTGGCACTTACTTGCCTATTGCATTAATCTTTTGCCTGCTTTCATTTTGGGGCACATGGTTAATCTACATAACTATTAATAAATCTTTCCCGCATCTTTATAAAATTACTGCTATTACCTGCCTGTTTATACCATCTGTTATCGTTTGGGCAAATGGTATTTCAAAAGAGCCGCTTTGCATGTTTGGGCTGGGTGTATGTTTTTATTCTTTTGATAACCTGCTGCACAAAAAAAACTTTTTCAGGAATACGATGTATTTTATACTGGCGGCTATATTATTGCTTTCACTTAAAGATTATCTCTTTTACACTTTTTTAGTTGCCGCATTGGTATGGTCTTATCGTTTTTTTATTGTTCATTTAAGAAGCTTGCTTTCTAAGATAGTAGTTAAAGGATTTATCTACACCTGCATCATTGTTTTTTTGATTTATCTTTTTACTGACAGTTCAAATGCAATACTTGAAAATATGACAGAGTATATTGTTAAA
Source organism: Chitinophagales bacterium (assembly GCA_038244655.1). Lineage (GTDB taxonomy): Bacteria > Bacteroidota > Bacteroidia > Chitinophagales > Chitinophagaceae > Ginsengibacter. The sequence continues at coordinate 64,097 of JBBRTG010000006.1, read as the reverse complement.
GGGGAAAATTTACAGAACGCAATGACTTCAATAAATGAAACTTATGGCGGGTCAGGTTATACTTTACCGGGTATTAATAATACGAGTGCAGGAGGGTTATTAAAAAGCTATTTTTTATCATTGAATGTTTCTCTTTTCAGGCCTTACGCCTGGGAATGTACCAATGTATTAATGGTTATGAATTTTTTAGAAAGCTTTGCCACAATAATTTTAGTTTTAATAGTTCTTTTTAAAGCAAGGGTAGGAAAAATATTTATGTATTTTGCAAAAAGTCCGGTTCTTGCTTTTTGTATTGTATATACTTTAATACTCGCTCCCATTGTAGGTTTCATATCTTTTAACTTTGGCACACTCATTCGATACAAGGTTCCCTTTGAACCTTTTTTCTTTTCTTTTTTGGCAATAATATTGTTTGAGAAAAAGATATCAAATGCTTCTGATGATATATCTCCAAATAAAAAATAAGCATCCAGTAAAATTGAATTGAAAAAAAATAAAAATGTCTGGACAAGCTTTTTTGCAACGCGGATAAAGTTTATTTAATTTAATAATTTTAGTCTGTCACTAATTAATTTACTAAACTCTGTTGCGCCTTGTGCATTGAGATGTACATTATCATAAAACAAATTTTCGTCACTAATTGCATTAGAATAATTCCAAAAGTCGAAGCCATATCTTATAGCCAATGATTGCATTATATTCATCTGTTCCGACGGGTAATTCATCAAAGTAGGAGATATAATTATTTTCATATTAATGTGTGCCGAATTTACTTGTATAAGAAAATCTTCAAATTTCTTTAGAATAAACGAATCGATTATTTGGGGAATTTTCTGGATGTTTGAGGTTGATAAATGTGAACCGGTTAATGGAATATATCCATTAAACCCTGTAAGACCTATGTGTATGTAATGTTGAAGAATTGGGAAAATAAATGAATTGTAAGGATACAATTTTGAAATTTCAGACTTTACAATTTCACTTTTATTGAGTTCTGAAATTGCGTTTTTTATTACTGGGTATTTTGATGCATAAGGAAGTAAAGTACTTATCAAAAATTCTTCTCCTTCTTTTCCTGCTTTAAAAGATAGCTCTTCAGGATTTACATCTAAAAAGATAAATTTTGGTTTGTGTCGTTCAAGCATCAAAGGAAAAATAGCAGAAGCATAAATAATCGTCATACCATCCTTGCCTGCATTAAAACATGATAAGCCTAAAGAATCCTGAAACACTCTGCAATCATAATGATGCGAAGCCCGTGAACTACCAAAAATAATTATATCTTCCTTCGCTTTTTCTATTGCATAAGTTGTTATAGCAGACTCTCCTTGCGGTTGTTTTTCATACAAATGCTGCATCAGGTATCCCAAGCTCCTGTCAAGTAAAAAAATAATTGAGCAAAAAATGCAAAGGTTTATAAAAAAATTTTTTAATCCATTTTTCATGTTCTAAAATTGGAAGTAAATAAATTGACCACCATTAAATACACCGATAAATAATATAATAAGTATTAGCATTGTATAACCAAAATATCTTATTGGCTTGTAAGTATTATTTAAAATTGAAAATGAATCTGCAAAATACTCCTGTTTAAACTCAACTAAAAGAAGACAAAAAATTCCAAAAATTGAATATACGAAAGTGCTTGGGGTTGCTAAGAAAAACTGGCCTGGTGACATTGTAAAAATCCTTTTATAAACTATTGAAGCATCTTTTAAATTGTTAGCTCTAAAAAATATCCAACTCATACAAACTAAAAGGAAAGTAAAAAGTTGTGCTATAATATTACTCATTAACCTAAATTTCTTTTCTGATAGTTTTATAAAAGTGCCAATTATTAAAAAAATTCCATGCATAGTTCCCCATATCACAAATGTCCAGTTTGCACCATGCCACAATCCACTTAGCATAAAAACGATTAATAAATTACGGAAATGTTTTATGGTACTAACCCTGCTTCCTCCCAAAGGAATATATACATAATCACGAAACCATGTTGATAGAGAAATATGCCATCTCGACCAGAATTCTCTTATATTTTTTGAAAAATATGGCCTGTTGAAATTAAGCATAAGGTTAAAGCCCATAACCTTTGCAGATCCTCTGGCAATATCAGTATACCCCGAAAAATCGCAATAAATTTGAAAAGCAAAAAAGAAAGTTGCAGTTAATAAAGTTAAACTGTTATGCTGCTCAACATTATTAAATACCGGATTAACATATAATGCCAGCCTATCAGCAATTACAATTTTTTTAAAAAATCCCCACAACATTAATTTAAGTCCCTCAACTACACGGTTATATTCAAAGTAATGCCTTTCACGAAACTGATGCAGCAAATTTTGCGGCCTTTCAATTGGTCCTGCAACCAATTGCGGATAAAACATTACATATAGTGCATAAATACCAAAATGCTTTTCCGCTTTTTGATTGCCTCTGTAAACTTCAATGGTGTAACTCAATGCCTGAAAAGTGTGAAAGGATAATCCTATTGGTAATAATATTTTTAAATAGGGAATATGAGTATGAAATCCAAACTTGTCAAGAATGTTACTAAAGCTCTCGCCTAAAAAATTATAGTATTTAAAAAAAGAAAGAACTCCAATATTGGCTGCTATGCTGCATAGTAAAAAGATTTTTTTTGTTTGGCCCTTGGATGTCTCTAAAAATATACCCGCAAAATAATCTACAACAATTGTAAAGCCAAGTATTAGTATGTATATCGGCAGAAATGCCATATAAAAATAGCAGCTACTCAGTAACAGCCAAAGCCATCTGAAACGGTGTGGTATGGTAAAGTAAACAGAAGTTACAATTATAAAAAAAGCGACAAATTGTAAAGAGTTAAAAAGCATGTGCAGATAAAAGTATCTTAAATAGATAGGTTAGTGAATATTGATTTTATTATTAATGCTCAACTAATTTCCCTTTTCTGAAAAACCTATTTATTCCAAATTGCAATTCATTATAAAAAAACAATCGGAGAAGAATCATAAATAAAATGCTGCTGATACCTAATTTTAATATTGCATCAAGATAAATGTTGGAATTTATTTTTATAAAACCAAAAGGAAAGCTGAACAATAAGCCCAATAAGAAAATGGAAATATCTTTTAAAAAATTGAATTTTATTTTATAATATTTCGCAGAAAAAAAATATCCAAGGCCAACAAGAACAAGGTTAGCAACAAGCTGTGATGCAGCGCCGGCGTATACTGTAAACGTTTTTATAAAGACCACATTAAAAATAATCATGGATACAAGAGCAATAACAATTAATATAACCAGCAGGTAGGTTTTTTTTGAATAATTAATTCCTATCAGTGAAAAGTTTATTAAACCATAGCCAAAATTGGCAAAGAGCATGAAGGGTAAAAAATACGCTGCATATATATAAGTTTCTTTTCCCATGGCAATAATTAAAGGAACACTGCACGACATTATTACTAAGCTTATGCCTACCATGCATATAACGTATAGAGATTGAATCTTGCTGAAAACCGATTTTGCCTCCGGCTTATTCCACATCGAAAATACCATCGGGTTAAATGCAAAATCAAAAGCGGTAACAGCCAATATTATAATAGTGGAAAATTTTTGTGCAAAACTGTACATTGCAAAATCATTATCATTTATATAATGCCTTAATAAAAACCTATCCAATGAAATGCGCACAACGCCCAGCACTGAAACAACCATTAAAGGACTTCCATAAGCAGATAATTTTTTTATGAGCTGAGAAGATATTTTGTTGCCAATATATTTTCTTGAAATAAAAAGACCATACAATACCATAATCCATTGGCAAAACAGGTTAATTTCTACTATGAGATCAATATTAAGCGTGCCAAAAAATTTAAAATAAAGAAGTAATAAAAGGTTAAGAGAAGCGAGGCCGAATGTGAGTATGAAAAAATTCCATTTTTGAAAAGTCCATTTAAACCAGCCTGTTAAAAAACCGGTGATTGCAGAAGCCGGCATCCAGAGCAGCGTTAAAATAAAATCATGGCGATACACGCTGGCTGTACCGGCATACTTTTCCAGCGTATGAATTGAAAAAATTAATACCGGTAAAAGAAAAACTGATAAAATAATTTGAACAAAAAGCGAGTTCGTAAAAATTTGTTTTTTCTCATGAAAAGTTTTCACATCATAATAAAAACGTGCAGCAGCCGAGTCCATTCCAAAGAGTACAATGCCTGCAATGATGGCTGCGGAAGCCTGTATCAAATTCCAGTTAGCAAAATCAGCATCTGTAACACTTTTTACAACTAAAGGTAATGTTATCAATTGCAAAGATTTTGAAACAGCATTACCCATGCCATAAAAAGCAGAATCTTTTATTAAAAATTTTAGGGTGCTTTTTAGCATTTACTGAAGATGGATTTGCTTAGATATTTTTACAGTTATAGGATTAGGTAGAATAAGCACAATCTTTCATTAATACTAAACGCTCGTCTTTGCGAGGAGCCGAACAAATTTTCTTCGTATTAAAATCTTCCGGCGACTAAGCAATCCCGTTAGGAGACATTCGCCTGAGATTGCCACGAAGTTTCGGCAAAAATCCCCGAAAACTTCTCGCAATGACGTACCTTCTTTCGATTCATCATTTCGATTCATCATTTTGGTCTTTCTTATCGGCCATTTTGATTTGTTTTGTTTTTATTCTACCTAATCCTATACGTTAAATTGATTGAAGAATTAGAAAAAAAATTATTTCAATGTGCCAGCAAAATCTGTTTTCAAGTTAAGCCTATTTTCTATTGTGGATTTTTCGTTTATCAATACACCAATTTCTTTAATAGTTTTTTCAACATTTTTTTTAAACCATGCATTTGCTTCCATACCAATTTGTTTTAAGCGCTCTTTATTTTTAATGGCAAAACATAATTGTTGAAATATTTCCTCTTCGTTAGTTGCATTCAGCATTGGGTACAATTCTTCATCAGGATATAAACTGTCTGTTCTATTGTGCATTACAGGTTTTTCAACTGCCATAGACTCAAAGATAACTCCATACGTAAACCAGCTATTTTTAAATTCGCCTGCTACCAGGTCGCTCATGCTCATGCCTATCATTAATTCTTTACGCGGCGAAAGCGGCATCCAAAATACATCATTATCAATTTTTAATTCTCTGCAAAGCAGCTTTGAAGCTTCATAATCGACCCCATATTCAAAAGCAATGATTGCAGCATTAGCATTTGTAAATTCTTTAAATCTTTTAAATGCCCTGAAAAAAACATCATTATCTTTTAAAGCAATCGGGTTCGATTTTGTTTTCCAGATTTGCCGGGGGTTATGAAAAATAACAAATTCATATTTATCACGAATTTTTTTATAAGATGGGTATGAAGAAGAAAGTTGATAATTTTTTTTAATGGCTAACTGGTTATAATCGGGCTCATATATTCCCGGAGAGCCGAAAAGATGTCTTTTGCCTGTGAACTTCAAACGTGCCAAAAGCTTATCAAAAAATGGAGAAGAATCTGCCACTGCCATGTGTTTTGCTTTCCTGATTCCTTCTCTTTGGTGAAAGATGCAATGAAAATATTGCAATGGTAAAAAAGGATTAAATATTCTTAAAAATGGCGCTTTATACAAATCCCATCCGTAAGCTAAAAACAGATCGAGGGTTAATCCTGCTTTATTTACATAAGCCGGAGCAAGCCCACTACCAATGAGAAAATCATACTTTTCAAATTCTTCCCTGATTGTATGTGAAGAAGTTTGCCTTAACTGGTAGAACTTCCCCCATTTTAAAAACACAGTATAATTTTTATAATCGTCGTTATAAGAATCAGAGTCCGGTAAAAAATGTTTGAATTCACCATTAAATATATACAACGTGGTATCATAACCTGCATCTCTTAAATACCGCGTGAGAGCGAAATAACTATTATTCATATTCCCCAGGATCGCTATTTTCTTTTCTTTCATATTAATCTCAGCTAAATTTTTATAATAACTGTTTTTCAATTTCATCTTTATCAGGAAAGTTTACTAATACGCCCATTCCTTTTTTCTGATACACAAGCATACTTCCCAAGCCTACAGCAGATGCCATACCGTTTTTTACAACATCGGCAATATGTTCAATATTTCCTGCACCTCCATTTGCAATAACAGGAATACCAACTGCAGCGGCTACTTTCTTTGTAATCTCAACATCGAAGCCAAGCCATGTGCCTTCTCTGTCCATTGAAGTTAATAATATTTCACCGGCGCCCAATTGTTCTAATCGTTTAGCCCACTCCGTTACATCCATATTAAATTTTTCTGATCCATCATTAATATAAACATGATATTTTCCCCATACATTTTTTTTTACATCAATGGAAGCAACGACAGCCTGTGCACCAAAATGTGTTGAAATTTCAGTAATCAATTCAGGATTTTTTGCTGCCGCGGTATTGATAACTACTTTTTCAAAACCAATGGATAGAATTTGTTTTGCAATGTCAAAATTATTTATTCCGCCGCCATAAGACAAAGGCATAAAACATTCATCTGCTATTTCGTGTAATATTTTAATATTAGGTTTTCGATTCTCTTTGGTTGCTCTTATATCTAAAAAACACAATTCATCAACTTCAAGCTCATTAAAAATCCGTACGGTATTTATATAATCTCCTATATAGCCGTATTTATCAAACTTAATTGTTTTTACCAGGCTCTCATTAATGAGCTGTAAACAAGGAATGATGCGGGTTTTGAGCATAATTAAATTCTTGCAAAATTTTCCAATAATCTCATTCCAAACTTATGGCTTTTTTCAGGATGAAACTGGGCGCCATATATATTTTCATGTTGAATTATAGAATCGAAATCTAAACCATAATGAGTTGTAGTTAAAACATCTTCGGCATTATCTGCCTTTACATAATAAGAATGAACAAAATAAAATCGTGTTTCATTATCAAAGTTTTCTATAAGGCGGCTTTCTTTTACAGGATGAACCGTGTTCCATCCCATGTGTGGAATTTTTAATGCTGAGTTGGTAAAATTAAATTTTAAAGTTCGGGCAGAAATCCAGCCTAATCCCGGTGAAATGCCTTCTTCACTGGATTGTGAAAGCAATTGCATGCCGAGGCAAATACCCAGAACCGGAATTTTTTCTTCAAGAACTTTTTGGTCTAAAATTTCTCTCAAACCACTTTCCTCAATTTTTTGCATAGCTGCACCAAATGCTCCAACCCCCGGCAATAATAACTTCTGAGCTTTTTTTATTTCATTTATATCGTTTGTAATTTCAGTAGGTACTCCAATACGTTTAAACATATTTTGCACTGATCCTAAATTTCCCATTCCATAATTTATAATGGTTATCATAATCTTATTTTACAGGAAAACAGTATTTCATATAAAAGCTTTTTGGAACCAGACTTGATTTCATCAGTATGTAAAAGAACGGCTGTAATATTTCAAATGTTTTTTTGTATGTTGGATAATCTGTCCAATATTTTGGCGGCTGATTCATAATTTTTTTAAATTCTTCTTCTGTAAATTCTAATCTTTTTTTAAAATACTCTAATAATTCCGGCTCTAAGTAAGGGTGGTTATTATAGTATTCATCTAATGCTTTTTCTCTTGAAATTTCTCCTGCTCTTACGGCTGCGCTTAAAGTATTATTCCTGTAATCAATGTGGAATTTGGCGGGGAAATAATAGCTATGATTAAATGCGGTCATTCTATTTTCCAGGTGATGCCCTTTGTAGTATTGCCATCCAAATTCCTTTGCAAGAAATGCTTTGGCATTCTCTTTAGAATATTGCATATACCAATAAGGGCGGATTTTTTTGATGCGTTTTAGTGCAATCCATTTTACAAATGTCCAGAAGGGCATATTGGGGTAAGTTTTCATCCTTATTTTCCCGAATTTTTTATGTATAGACGCTATATATTTTCCATCAAAATAATTTTTTCCCAAAGGTGTTATACCCTCAGCAATAAATGAGTGACCTTCCAAAACATACTTTATGCCATATTTATCAGCCGCACGATACATAATTTCAGCTAAAGCAATATCAGTAGGAGAATCAATTTCAGGAACGCCGGCTAAGAAAAAGGAACGGTAGATATCATCCATTTCCTTGTTGTTAACCACATGCGTATATAAATCAACTTTTAAATGTGTTAATACTTTTCTTATATTTTCTGTAGCAATAGCGGTGTTCCACGTATTATCATAGTGAACTGCAAGCGGGCGTAAATTATTTTTTATTGCCCAATACACCATATAAGAAGAATCGGTTCCCCCGCTTACCCCTACAACACAATCATATTTTTTGCCCCTGCCATCCTTTTTTATTCTTTCTACAATTTCCAGTATTTTTTTTTCTCCTTCTGGTTTGCCTGTTTGATATTCGTCAATTAATGCATCAACCATGTGGCAATAATTGCAGACACCATTTTCATCAAATAAAATAGAAGGTGTTCTTTCATCGTAAATACAGCGAGTGCATATTTTTTCAGCCGTGTAAAAATGATTGGCTGTTTTATCTTTAATTATTTCGACAGGTGTATTCATAATATTTTGAAAGATGTCTTAATTTATGTAATCAATTTTGCTGGTGAGCCTGCAATTTTACTTCCTTCCGGAAAAGACTTATTTACAAAACTGTTAGCGCCCACTATACACCTGTCTCCTAAAACCACGCCTTTGGAAATTACAACATTTGGAGGTATAAAGCAGTTATCGCCTACCTGTGTAGATGCGTATTCATATTTTTCTTTACCGCCGCTAATAGCCCACGCCACGGTATCATGTGAATAAATTTGCACTCCGGCGCCAATACTGCAGTTATCGCCAATTTGCAAACCGCCTGAACCATCTAAAATAGTAAATGGCCCTATCCATGTATTGCGGCCTACTTTTACATCACCAAAAATATGGCAGGAGTCATACACCGATGTACCTTCACCAAAGCCTAAAAGTTTTGCTCGTTCCCACCTGTCAAAAATTTGATCTGCAAAGGGTAATGAACGGTTTAATTCAGATAAAAAACTTTTATCAAACTTTGTTTTAAGCTTTTGAAGCAGATAAAATAATTCCTTTACATCTTCCGGTGAATTTTCTATTTCTTTTACTCTATCCAAAATCTTAATATTTTTCTCCTTTTAAAAATATTCTGCACCACCACTCGAAGCACATTAATGACCATAAGATTAACCTGTGATTTATTTTATGTTCCATGTGCTCTTTGATAATTTTTTTTACATATTCAGGATTTATAAACTCTGATGAAGCAATATCTTTTCCTAATAATAATTCTTTTACATATTCTGCATTCTCGCCGCGGTACCAGCTTTCATCAGGAGCTGAAAAACCTTGCTTTTTTCGGTTAACGATTTTTTCGGGAACAAAATCCATCATTGCTTTACGCAAAACATTTTTACCATCATCATAATGAGTATATAATTTTCTTTTATCTCTGAATTCATTTTCATCAATCCTTGACATTTTCTCAAAATTACCCAACTTATGTTTAACAGGGATTTTTTGGGCAAATGCTACCAGATCGTTATCCATAAAAGGAAATCTTTCTTCCAATCCATTGGCCATAGAAAGTTTATCACCGACAAGAAATAATCCTGGTAAAAAAGTTTTTATTTCAAAATACAATGAGTTATTAATATGTTCTTCCGGAGTATCATATTTTAGGGAAGGATTAAATGTAAATACCCTTTCAAAAATTTTACGGGGCTGTTCCATATCTTTTATGGCAGAAGTTACAACAGGTGTAAATAATTCATGCTTACTTTTATCGGGCACCAGCCTTTGCCAGAAGTTATAATATTGATCAAAATAATCTTTCTGATCAAGTGAGTGAAAAACTCTGTAATAACGCCATGGGTATCCTCCATATAATTCATCACCGCCGGTTCCCTGCAGGCAAACTTTTACAAATTTTGATGCGAGTCGTGAGATATAATAATTAGGATAACTCATGCCCACTTTCAAATCTTCTAAATGATATACTACTCTTGGCAAAGACCATTTTAAATCCCCGGCATTCATTACCTGTTCGTAATGTTCTGTTTTAAAATGATTCGCCATCAATTCAGCATCTCTTCTTTCATCATAATTGGCTTCTACACCGGTTACTTCGCTCATGTCAAAGCCGCAAGTAAAAGTACTAAGGCGGCTTACATGCTGAGAAGCAATAGCAGTAATAGATCCACTATCCATTCCGCCGGATAGATAAGAACCTACAGGAACATCTGAAATCATTTGTCGGCCAACAGCCTGCTTAAATAAGCGTGCCGTTTCACTTACAGCATCTTCAAAATTCATAGTATTGTCTGGCTCGGTAAAATTATAATCCCACCAGGAATTATATTTTATTTCAGTAGTGGCTTTATCAATTGTAACAGTATTTGCAGGAGGCAGCATATACACACCTTTAAATAAAGTTTGATAAGTAAATAGATTCTGAAATGTAAAATATTCGTTCAGTGCATCGAAGTTTAATTCTGTTTTAAATTCACCATATTGTTGTATCGCTTTTATTTCTGAAGCGAAAATTATTACGCTCCTATTAAACCAATAGTATAAAGGTTTTATTCCATAACGGTCACGGGTAAGGTATAATTTTCTTTGATTTGTATTCCATGCTGCAATAGCAAACATTCCATCGAGCCGTTCAAAAAATGATGATCCATATTCTGCGAGCCCTTCGGCAATAACTTCTGTATCAGATGTAGAAATAAAATTGTGGCCTTTAGATTGAAGTTCCTGTTTAAGAGAAATATAATTATAGATGCAGCCATTAAAAATAATTACCCATTCACTATTGCGTGATGGCATGGGTTGATCACCTTTTGAAGATACATCTAAGATAGCCAGCCGCCTGTGTCCCAAACCTATATTACCATCTATAAAAACTCCTTCACCATCAGGCCCGCGGTGAGCGATGGCATCGGTCATTAACTTTATTTCCTGTGTGGAAACAGCTTGTTGATTTATTTTAAAAATTCCTGCTATACCGCACATAATCTATTTTTTAAAGCGTGCTGTATGGCAGGCTTCTTCAGAATGTTTGTAAATAATTTTCAACCCATTATCTTCTCCCATCTTATCAAATTCTTCACGGCTATATCTTTTTGCATTGCTTGGAGAATACCAGTCATAATTTGTAGAATCGCACAGAGCTGTTCCCCAATCTTCTTTCCAAAAGCATTTAATAAAATTCCAGTAAATAAATCTTTGAACATCATATTGCCCTCCTTTAATTCCCAATAAAGGAATATCAGGAGCTGTAAAAGTAACTTTCAGATCGCTTAATGTTTTCCCAAGTTGAGTAAGTTCCCTGCTCATTTTCCATAAATCTTCTGATGAAATATTATGCGTGGCTTTGCGAAAATAATCATCAAGCAGTTCCCTGGGCAAAGCTTTTTTTGTATAAACATAACATGCAAACTCTCCCTCTGATTTTAATAAAGATGCTAAATGTTTAAAAGTATCTTCCGGTTTTTCTGTATGCATAATTACCTGGTCGCAACTAACATAATCTATTGATGCTTCTTTTAGTCCCGTATTGGCAATATCCCCTTGTATAAAATATAAATTTTTTAACCGGGTATACTTTTTAGCTGCAATATTAGCTGCCTCGGAAAAATCAATACCTACTACTGTGGATGATGGTGATAGTCCGGCAAACCATGCAGCTTTGTAGCCAAGCCCGCAACCTGCATCAATTATAAATTCTTTATTCTGCAAAAAAGATTGTAACTCATTTTCATTTGAAAAACCATATAATTTTAAATACCATTCTTTTTGAAATTTTTCTAATTCTTCTACATTATCTTCTCTTTCAACTTTTTCCCATTTATCACTAAAAACATCATTAGTTTGTTGCTGGTTAATTTCATTGCTATTACCGGAGATGCGTATAAAATTATTTTCAGTAATAAATGGTAATTCAAATATTGATTGTAAATCCATAATTATTGTTGGAATGAATGTAAAGCATTGATGATATAATCAAAATCTTCTTTTACCATTTTATTATGTAAAGGAATGCTCATGCTAAATTGATCTGCAGCATAGGCATCGGGGAAATCAGAAGGTTTAATATTGAAAGCATTTGCATAAGCGCCTAACATGTGTACAGCATGAGTTCCGGGCCGGGTGCTTATTCCTTTTTGCTGAAGATTTTCCATCATATCATTTCTTTTCATAGGAGATTTTTCTTCATCAATAAAAACAACATAAGATTGCCATCCATGCTTGCATCCTTCAGGAACCTTTGGTGTGCGAAGCCAGTCAAGATCTTTTAAACGCTCTGAATAATAATCTGCCCACTTTTGTCTTTCATCAATAAACTGATCGAGTTTTTTTAGTTGCACTGTTCCCAATGCACCTTGCAGATCGGTCATGCGGTAATTATAACCTACAATATCAAAAGCTGAAAGAATATATGGCTTTGGTCCATGATGCCTTTGTTCTTCAGAAATGGAGGCGCCATGGTTTCTTAATTTATCCAAATGTTGTGCAACGGCATCATCATTGGTAGTAAGCATTCCACCTTCACCAGTTGTAATTGATTTACGCGGATGAAAAGAAAAGCATCCGATGTCGCCTAAGCTACCGGCAGGTTTACCATTCAAAGCTGCACCTGCAGCGCAAGCTCCATCTTCAATAATTTTAAGTGCAGGAAAATTTTCCTTTATATAATTTATATCTGCACAAAGCCCAAATAAATGAACGGGTATAATGGCCTTTGTTTTTGATGTAACCTTATTTTTTATTTGTGTTACATCTATATTAAATGTTTCCGGATCTATATCAATAAAAACAGGAGTAGCCTTACAATACATAACGGCATTGGCTGTGGCTACCCAGGTAAATGCAGGAACTATTACTTCGTCACCTTGTTTTACTCCACAAGCAATTAATGCAAGATGCAAAGCAGTAGTACAATTAGAAACTGCCAATGCATGCTTTACATTATGGCGTTTTGCAAACATTGTTTCAAACTCTTTCACCTTTGGGCCTTGTGTTATCCACCCGCTTTCTATGGGCCCTTTTAATGCCTCCCATTCTTCCTGACCCATGCTGGGTAAGGATATGGGAATATTTCTTTTTTCCATTCTTTTAATTTTCTTTTTTGCTATCTCTCCATTCTATTAACTTTAATAAGCCTTCTTTCAGCGAAAATTTATATGTAAATCCTAAATCATTTTTTGCTTTAGCGGCTGAGCCGATACGGTTTTGAACCAACGCTCTTGCATCATCTTCACTATAAGGTTTATAGGTAACTTTCAAATCAGAATTTTTTAACTGTAAAATGGTATCACACAACTCTTTTATTGAAGTTTGCACTTCAGTGGCCACATTATAAAAACCAAATGGCACATCGCTTTTCAAGGCATCTACATTGCATCTTGCCGTATCTTCCACATAAATAAAATCATACGCCTGGCTGCCATCACCATTTATTACAGGCGCTTCATTAGCATCTATTTTATTGAGCATAATAGGAACTACGCCGGAGTAAGCTGCTGTTTGATCCTGTCTTGGTCCATATACATTCATATACCTTAAGCCTATTACCTGTAAGCCGTAGCGATCATTATATGCCGTTGCCATAGCCTCACCTGCAATTTTTGTGGCTCCATAAAAATTTTTATTATTAAAAGGATGGTTTTCTGTCATGGGTAATTCTGCTGCATCTCCATAAACTGAAGCCGAAGAAGACCAGATTAATTTTTTGATATTATTTTTCACACAAGCTTCCAGCACATTAAATGTTCCTGCAATATTTACTTCAAAAGCTGTTCGCGGAAAGTCTTTACAATGCAGCAACCACATGGCTGCAAGACAAAAAACATAATCCGCACCTTTCATCGCTTCATTCAAAACGTCGGTTTCCCTTATATCGCCACCCAAAGGGAAAATTATGCAACGCTTATCTGATAAAGCTTCTTCAATATTTTGCATTTTTCCACGGGCAAAATTGTCATAAATGATAACTTGAGCAACGTCTTCTTTCAACAATTCTTTAACTACAAAGCTTCCTATAAATCCTGCTCCGCCTATAACCAGGCAATTTGAATTTTTGAGATCCATTATTTGAATTCTATTTTAAATAAATTTTTAATGATAATTTTTACTACTCATTTTTCATTATTAATGGATAAAAAATAAAAAATTTTATCCTTTAAAGAGTTAAAAAAATCAGGGGCGAAATTACTTTTTATTTATGAAGATTGAACTGCTGTTTCTGGTATAAGAAATTATCCGGCTCTATAAACATGCTCGAAAATTTTGATTACAGCTTTGAAAAATCAGGCTAAACATGTAGAATTGAGTAATGCCTGTATATTTACTTTTTTGCCCGAGATATTTAGTTATTGAAAAAAAACAAAAAAGAAATGCTGAGTAAATGATCATCAATCTTTTTATATTGAAACCATTCTCAGGTATTCGCCATAGCCGCTTTTTTCAAATTTTTTTGCAAGAAGATTTAATTGTTCTTTATCAATAAAATGCATTCGGTAAGCAATTTCTTCGGGGCAACCAATTTTAAATCCCTGGCGTTTTTCGATAACCCTTACAAATTCTGTAGCATCGTGCAATGATTCGAATGTGCCGGTATCAAGCCATGCAAAACCGCGATCAAGCACGGCAACTTTTAATTTTTTATTTAAAAGATATTTACGGTTTACATCAGTTATTTCATATTCACCGCGAGGAGAGGGTGCAATGTTTTTTGCAATATCTACTACAGAGTTATCATAAAAATATAAACCGGGAACCGCATAATTTGACTTGGGCTTAGATGGTTTTTCTTCGATGCTTATAGCTATTAAATCTTTATCAAACTCAACCACGCCGTATCTTTCAGGGTCGCTTACAGGATAAGCAAAAATTACAGCTCCATCAGGATCTGCAGATTTTCGTAACAGATTTGAAAAGCCACTACCATAAAAAATATTATCTCCCAATACCAAAGCAACAGCATCTTTGCCAATAAAATTTTCACCAATTACAAATGCCTGCGCAAGACCATTAGGCTTTTCCTGCACTTCATATTGAAGATTACAACCCCATTGTTTTCCATCACCTAATAAACGTTTAAACTGTTGTTGATCTTCCGGAGTGGTAATGATAAGTATATCTTTAATTCCAGCCAGCATCAAAGTCGAGAGCGGGTAATAAATCATAGGCTTATCATAAATAGGCATTAGCTGTTTGCTGATTCCCATGGTTATTGGATATAATCTTGTTCCGCTGCCACCTGCTAATATTATTCCTTTCATGTAGTTGAGTTTAGAACTGGTTTAGATGGTTTAGGCTGTGTATGTGGACTTGATATTTTGCTGTGATTTGCGAAGTCCCGCAATCAAAAAAGTTTGTCGTTCTATTAAATCTCTTCCTTCATGATAAAGAGTTTCTGACATAAATAATAAATCGCTTGAAATAATTAAATCATTGAGTAATTCAATTGTACTGCTGTAGGCAATGGTACTAAAGTGCGATTGATTCTTTGATGTTTTCCGGGAAGTGCCTTCTGCAAGATTAGAGGCTATTGAAATAACTGCACGGCGCATTTGCAAGGTCAATCCAAACTTTTCTTCTTTAGGAAATTTATTAGTTATAGTATAAATCCATACGGCTAATCTCTTAGCATGTTGCCAGCCTTCTAATTTCTCAAATGAATAAACTTTCATAAATTGATTTTAGTATTGAAATGAACTCCTAAACGTTCTAAACCCACTCAACTATCTAAACTTTCCCTCCATATTGTTTTTCATAATAACTTCTGTAAGCGCCGCTCGTTACATCATTTAACCATTCACTGTTATTCAAATACCAATCTATTGTTTTTGACAATCCTTCTTCAAATTGAAGCGATGGCTGCCAGCCTAATTCATTCTTTAATTTTGTTGCGTCTATGGCATACCGTAAGTCGTGGCCCTGGCGATCTTTTACAAAGGTTATTAGTTTTTCAGATGCCCCTTTTTCGCGGCCAAGCTTTTCATCCATTTGCCTGCACAATTCTTTTATAATGTCAATATTTTTCCATTCGTTATGTCCGCCAATGTTATAAGTTTCTCCCGGCTTGCCGTTATGAAATATAGTGTCAATGGCGTTTACATGATCTTCAACAAAAAGCCAGTCACGTACATTTAATCCTTTGCCATAAATTGGCAATGGCTTATTGTGTATAATATTATGTATGCAAAGCGGAATAAGCTTTTCAGGAAAATGAAAAGTTCCGTAATTATTAGAACAGTTAGAAATAATTACCGGCAAATGATAGGTATGATAAAATGCTTTTACAAAATGATCTGAAGAAGCCTTTGAAGCAGAATAAGGGCTGCGTGGATCATAAGCAGTTTCTTCAGTAAAAAAACCTTCTTCGCCCAGGCTTCCATAAACTTCATCGGTTGAAATATGATAAAATAATTTTCCTTCATTATTATCTTTCCAAAAATCTTTTGCGACCTGTAATAATGAAACGGTTCCTAATACATTTGTTTTTACAAATGCTAACGGATCGGTAATAGATCTATCAACATGGCTTTCTGCTGCACAATGCAAAACTCCTGTAAACTTGTATTTTTCAAAAAGAGATTTTACAAGATTCATATCTTCAATATCTCCTTTTATAAAAATATAATTGGGGCTGTATTCAATATCCGTAAGGTTTTCAAGATTGCCTGCATAAGTAAGCTTATCAAGATTAACGATTAAATAATCCGAATATTTATTTACAAATAATCTTGTAAGATGTGACCCTATAAAGCCCGCGCCGCCTGTAATTAAAATGTTCCTCTTTCTCTCTGCCATTTCTTTTAAATTCAAAATGTTCTTATTTTATGTACCAAGTCAATTGATTTTTTTGTTGCGTTTAAAGGGAAGCCATTACCCGCAATTATGTTTGCGTAAGATTGCGTATGCAATTCTGTAAAGCCATCACTAAATTCAAAAGCTTCGCCATCTATCTCTAATGTCCTGAATGTTCTTTTCCCTGCTGCTTTTACTTCTGCAGGCAATGTATTCGCGTCAATACTTAGCATCCAGTTCACAGTTGCTTTTTCAAGTTCCAATTTTCCTGCTGCTGTTGTTTTAGTATGCTGTGTTACGATATTTTCTTTTACATCTCCAAAAATCCAAATCAGCATATCAAAAAAATGTACGCCTATATTTGTAGCTATTCCGCCACTTTTTGTTACATCTCCTTTCCAGCTTGTATGATACCAATGCCCGCGTGAAGTTATATATTGTAATTCTACCTGGTGCTTTTTATCAGATGGCGCTGCATCAATTTTTTCTTTTAATGCAATAATAGCGGGGTGCAATCTTAATTGTAAAATAGTGAAGACCTGGTTTCCTGTTTCTTTTTCAATTTCTTCAAGTGCATCTATATTCCATGGATTTAAAACCAGCGGTTTTTCACATATAACGTCGGCGCCTATACGCAATCCAAAACGTATATGTGCATCATGTAAATAATTAGGACTGCACACACTTACAAAATCAATTTTAGTTCCCTGTCGCTTTAGTTTTTCAAGATGCCGATCAAAACGTTCAAACTCTGTAAAGAAATCTGCATTAGGAAAGTAGCTGTCTAATATTCCTACTGAATCATTTTTATCCAAAGCAGCTATTAAATTATTTCCTGTGTCTTTTATCGCCTTCATATGCCGCGGCGCAATGTAACCACCCGCTCCTATTAATGCAAAATTTTTCATCTTTATTTTATTCTCTTTACCTGGTTGTTTTCTAATAAATATTCCTGCCTGCTTTCTTCACAAATGGCTTTATTATTTTTATCAAAAATTAATTTTATTCCATACTCGCTCATCCAGCCTATATGCTTTGCAGGGTTTCCAACTACGAGTGAATACGGAGCTACTTCTTTTGTAACAACAGCGCCGGCGCCTATGAAAGCATACTCGCCAATATTATGGCCGCAGACTATGGTAGCATTAGCACCAATAGACGCTCCTTTTTTTACAATCGTTTTTTTAAATTCTTCTTTACGGCTTACGGCACTTCTCGGATTAATTACATTCGTAAAAACCATAGATGGGCCAAGGAAAACATCATTTTCGCAAATAACGCCTTCATAAATAGACACATTATTTTGAACCCTTACATTTTTGCCAAGAATTACTTTAGGAGATACAACAACATTTTGCCCGATGTTACAATTTTCACCAATAACACAACCAGTCATAATATGACTAAAATGCCAGATCTTAACGCCGGGGCCAATATCACAACCACCATCAACGATGGCAGAAGGATGAATAAAATAATTTGTTTCCATTTTTTTCAAACGAGGGCGGAAGGTAGCAAATATTATCTTTTTTTTTTCATAAATCAACCCCTGCTAAACGAACAATGCTTTTATATATTTTTTTAAATAAGAAATAAGTAGCTCTATTGCTAATTACCTTTGCCCCATGCATTATGCCTCAGTTGAAAACTTAAGTAAATCATTTGGAATCAGGAATCTTTTTCAAAACATCAGCTTTTACGTGGAAGAAGGCGATAAGATTGCTTTTGTTGCCCGTAATGGCAGTGGCAAATCAACTTTGCTTAAAATAATTGCCGGTCTTGATACTGCTGACGAAGGAACTGTGTGGGTACATAAAGATGTAAAAGTGATCATGCTGCAACAGGACACTGCTTTTGATAATTCAAAATCCATTTGGGATAATGTTTTAAACCTCGATAACCCGGTAGTTCGCATTGTGAAAGAATATGAAATGCTGCTGGAAGAAGACACCCATGATGAAAAGCGTATAAGCGAGCTCGTTAGTGAATTGACTGAAGCCAATGCATGGAGCTTTGAAAGCGATCTCAAACAAATTTTAGGAAAGCTTAACTTGCATCATTTAAAAGAGCCGGTGCAAAACCTGAGTGGCGGCCAACGAAAAAGAGTGGCGCTGGCACAGGCTTTAATTGAATCACAATTGCATGAAGGTAAATGCTTATTAATCTTAGATGAACCTACCAACCATCTTGATGTGGACATGATAGAATGGCTCGAAAATTTTTTAACAACTAACAAAAGCACTTTGCTTCTTGTAACACATGATCGTTATTTTTTAGATACTGTATGTAATGAAATTATTGAACTCGAAGATGAGAAACTGTATGTATATAGCGGTGACTACGATTATTTCCTGGAGCAAAAATCATTAAGGCAGGAAGTGCAGCAAAGTGAACTGCAGAAAGATAAAAATATTTTTCGTAAAGAACTTGAATGGATGCGTAAGCAGCCGAAGGCAAGAACAACAAAATCAAAAAGCAGGCAGGACGCATTTATAGAAATTGAAGAAAGAGTAACACAGCGAAAAGATGTGGCCGAAGTTTCTTTACAGGTAAAAATGACACGCATGGGTGGCAAAGTGCTTGAAATGAAAAAAGTTTATAAGTCGTATGGAGATAAAGTTATTTTAAAGGGATTTGATTATACTTTTAAAAAAGGCGAACGTATTGGAATTGTTGGAAAAAATGGAACAGGAAAATCAACATTTTTAAAAGTAGCGTTAGATTTAGTACCACCCGATAGCGGCAAAATAAATCATGGTGATACAATAGTATTTGGAAATTTTGCGCAGGAAGGTTTGCAATATAAAGAAGATAAAAGAGCGATTGAATATGTAAAAGATTTTGCTGATTTTTTTCCATTGGCAGATGGCAGCAAAATAAGCGCAACACAGTTTATGGAGAAATTTGGCTTTACAACGCAACAGCAGTTTACGCCATTAAGTAAATTAAGTGGCGGAGAAAAAAGAAGGCTGCATTTGTTAAGCATTTTGTTTCGCAATCCAAATTTTTTAGTGCTTGATGAGCCAACAAACGATTTAGATTTACCAACCTTACGAACGCTTGAAGAATTTTTGCAGGATTTTCCCGGTTGCATTTTAATTGTAAGCCACGACAGGTATTTTATGGATCGGCTCGTTGATCATTTATTTGCTTTTGAAGGCAATGGAGAAATAAAAGATTTTCCCGGTAATTATACACAATACAGAATGTGGAAAGAGAAGCAGGCAACAGGCAACGAGCAATTGACAAATAAAAAGCAAATCAATCCTGAAGAGTTCGCAGGTAAAATTGAAGAGAATAATAAAACTGAAAATTCATCCAAGCAAAAATTTTCTTTTAAAGAAAAACATGAATTTGAAAACCTTGAAAAAGAAATTTCTTCTTTAGAAAAAGAAAAAGAATTATTAGAAATAAGAATGAATAACGGTTCTATGGACTTTGAAAAATTGCAGGAATCTGCACAACGTGTTAGTAATATAATTGCATTGCTTGATAAAAAAGAAATGCGCTGGCTTGAATTAAGCGAAAGAGAATAATTTTTTCTTTTTATTGAAATTTTTTTAAAGATTTTTCGTTATATCCAGTTCAAAAACATTTTATCTTTATAAGAGGGAAGCTGTTAATTAAAAATCCTAAATATTGAATAATTATTCTCCCGAAGAAAAATTCATTCTTCAAAAACTGGAAACTGAATTGCCGGGAAACCTTACCTATCATGGCATTCACCATACACTTGATGTGCTTAATGCAGCTTTGAAAATTGCTAAGGAAGAAAATGTAAGCGAAGCTGAAATAAAATTATTACGGATTGCAGTGCTTTTTCATGATGCAGGATTTACAGGCATCTATAAAAATCACGAAGAAAAAGGTTGTGAACTGGTAAAAGAAATTTTGCCAACATTTGGCTATTCTAATGAAGAAATAGTTATTATCTGCGGAATGATAATGGCAACAAAAATTCCTCAAACCCCAAAAACACAATTGGAAAAGATAATTTGCGATGCAGACCTGGATTACCTTGGCCGCAAAGACTTTCACCGTATAAGTAATAATTTATTTGAGGAAATGAAAATATATGTGCATGTGCATGATGAAAAGCAATGGAATATAATCCAGAAAAATTTTCTTGAAAAGCATCGTTACTATACTCAATATGGTATTATAAACCGCGAGCCTCAAAAGCAAAAACATTTGCAGCAGATAAGAAAATTAATTTCATCTTCTCAGTCTAAATAAAAAAGGTGCTATTTTTAGTCACTTTTTAAAAATACATTCCAACAAATATTATGCAGGCACTTTGCTTATTACTTCTCTTTCCCAAAAGCGATGTTGTGCAATTGCTTTAATAAAATCGGTTATTGTTTTAGATACCTCGTTGCTGGTAATAATGCCCAGGTTAGCCAGCGATTTATTTTCTTTTTTACCGGAGTCGTTTATTTTTTTACCTGCAAAAGTGGATTGCAATAAATCAACACCTTCGCCTGTAGCGGCAATCGCTTTACAATGCCGGTATGCTTCATTAATAAAAAGAGTAGCGCCCGGTTCATTTGTTAGGGCATCAATACTCGCTGAGCCGCCGGGTATATATAAGGCATCAAACAATACTGATGCCGCTCCAAGAAAAGCCTGATCAACTTTTAGTACCGCTCCGCTAGAACCCTTGATGCTACCGAGTTTAAGAGAAATTATTTTTGTTTGTGCACCTTTAGCTTTTAATGCAGTTTTCATTTTATTAAGGGCATCATCATCAACTCCATTTGCTGCAAGTATGGCTACCTGCCTTGTTTGAATAGTATTTTTTATTGTATTCGCCATGCTTAAAGCAGATGATTTTTCAATACCCTGATTTACAAATTTTGGTTGAAAATCTTTTGGATTTCCATCCGCAGGTATGCTGCCGTTTATAGGTTGCTGCAATTGCTTTGGCACTTCAATTCCTAATTGATCGGCTACCCTTGCAGCCAGTTGTTTATCAATTTGCGTAAGCAAGCCTACCACTCTTACCCGAATTGTTTCAGTTTCCAAATGGCCCAATTCAAAACTTATTGCATCAACAATATGATTTTGTTCAGCCTCCGATTGGCTTACATAAAATAATCTTGCCTGGCTAAAATGATCAAAAAAACTTTTACTTCTTGCCCTTACTTTTTTTGCATCAATTCTTTCAGTATAAGAAGTAAAACCTCCCTCCGACACTTTTGCCTGGAATGGGCAACCACCGGCTAATGTATTAGGATCATAGCTAATCTTTCCTTTATTAATCATTTGCCGCATGTGGCCGTCACGCTGATTATTACGAACAGTATTAAGAGACCGGTTTATAGGGATTTCATGAAAATTAGGACTGCCCAATCTTGATAATTGTGTATCAGTATATGAAAATAAACGACCTTGTAGTAATGGGTCATTGCTAAAATCTATACCGGGTACAAGATGCCCGGGATGAAAGGCTACCTGCTCTGTTTCTGCAAAGAAATTATCAGGATTTCTATTCAAGGTCATTTTACCAATTCGTTGCACAGGAACCAATTCTTCAGGAATAATTTTTGTAGGATCTAGCAAGTCGAAAGGAAATTTGTGCTCATCTTTTTCAGCAACAATCTGAACGCCGAATTCCCATTCAGGATAGTCTCCGTTTTCTATAGCTTCATACAAATCCTGCCGGTGAAAATCAGGATTCTTACCATTTATTTTTAGCGCTTCATCCCATGATACAGAGTGTACGCCTAACAAGGGTTTCCAATGAAATTTTACAAAGCATCCTTTGCCTTGTGCATTAATAAAACGAAAAGTATGAATGCCGAAACCTTCCATCATACGAAGGCTGCGGGGTATAGCCCTGTCGCTCATTGCCCACATAATCATGTGCATAGATTCTGGCATAACAGAAACAAAATCCCAAAAGGTATCATGAGCAGAAGCAGCCTGTGGAATTTCATTATGCGGCTCGGGCTTTACGGCATGAATGAGATCTGGAAATTTTATGGCGTCCTGTATAAAAAAAACGGGAATATTATTTCCGACTAAATCATAATTTCCTTCTTCTGTATAAAACTTAACGGCAAACCCTCTTACATCTCTTGCAAGATCGCCTGAACCGCGGAAACCAGCGACAGTAGAGAATCGTACGAACACCGGAGTCTTTGCTGAAGGATCTTGCAGAAACCCTGCTTTGGTATATTGTGCCAATGATTTATATACCTGGAAATATCCATGAGCTGCTGAACCCCGTGCATGCACAATACGTTCCGGTATGCGTTCATGATCAAAGTGGGTAATTTTTTCCCTAAGAATAAAATCTTCTAGAAGTGTTCCGCCCCGCTCTCCTGCTTTTAAGGAATTTTGATTATCATTTATTTTTAAACCCTGGTTAGTGGTGAGAAACTCATTAGTTCCATCTTCTGTATGAGGTGCGAGGTTGGCGATTTTTTTATCAGTACCTGCTGTTTTTGGAGATTTACTTTTTGCCATATAGATATTTTATTATTATGAAAGTAGAGATCAAATAACAATCCAAATAAATAAAAGTTTAACCTGATAAAAAAAATCAGGATTATTAACAACAAATATATCCGAAAAGAGAATGGGGCATAAAAAAGTAAGATGCTACGTTTGATCAGTTTTTGCTTTTCTAATTTCTTTTTTATAACGAATGGTTCTTAATATTATAAAAATTGTTCCAAAAAGAATAGAAAGCGCCCCGGTAATTATTCTAGAGTTATTATTTTCTTTATACGCATCTATCAAAGCAGATATTGTAAAAAAATAAAAAAAAATACCAAGCAAAACAAATAATATGGGATTCATTTTTTTTAAAATATTTTTCATTTGTTAAAAATACAATATCCTGCATCAAGGATTCCTCTCAAACATCAAACGGGTGTATTTCAAATTGTCGCCGGTTGGTGGTGACACCAACCGGGGCGGCTCGCCGTGGGCGGTGTCCTCACCGCCCACTATCAGTTTAGTCATGCGACAATTTGAAATGCACCCCATCAAACCTTTTATAAATGTTTAATCATAATTTTGTATTAATGTATTAATAAAGAATTATGGATATTAAAAATCAAAAGATTGCTTTGCTTGTGGATGGTGATAATGCACAATCAAAAATTATGGACCTTATTCTTGAAGAGGCATCCAAATACGGGAAGGTAACCATACGCAGGGTTTATGGAGACTGGACTACACAACACATGAACCATTGGAAAAGCCTGCTCAATGAAATGGCGTTTAACCCCATTCAGAAATTTTCATATACTACCGGCAAAAATTCAACTGACAGCGCATTAATTATAGATGCAATGGATATTTTACACGATGCTGTCGTAGATGGATTTTGTATTGTTTCAAGCGACAGTGATTATACAGGTCTTGCCAAAAGAATAAGAGAAGATGGGATTTTTGTAATGGGAATAGGAGAAGAAAAAACCCCCGGCGCATTTGTAAAATCCTGCGAAATTTTTACTTATGTTGAAAACCTTGAACCCAAAGCAGAAAAACCAGAGAAGAAAGAAGCGATAAAAAAACAACACGAAAAAGCCCTTGTAAATATGAGGCTCGTAAATAAGGCTTATGACATGAGCATTAATGAAAGTAATGAAGCCTATATTTCTACACTGGGGATAAATTTAAGAAAGCTGGATCCCAGTTTTGATGTTCGTACTTACGGATGTAAAACCCTTACGCAGCTTTTTTCAAAACTTCGCGATTTTGTCGTTGTTGATAATTTGGTAAATGGTCTTAATAATCCTTTGGTTAAAAAGAAATAGCATTTTGTGATTACAACAAGAGAGTTTCAAAATCTAATAAACTTGTTAGAACTCCTTTGGAGGGCAGAGAGGCCTTAACCTTCATCTTTCCAACCCCATAAATATCTGCAGGCATAAGTTCTGTAAGGAGACCACTTTAGAGAAATTTTTTCAATTTTTTCTTTCAGTTTTTTCTTATCGGTTTCTTTAATATTATACAGTTTAATAACACTTTGCTTTAAACCCAAATCATCTATTGCAAAAATATCTTCTCTTCCCAGCGTAAACATTAAAATCATTTCAGTGGTCCATTTTCCTACCCCTTTTATTTGAGTAAGCAAGTCAAGAATTTCTTCATTGGTCATTTTATATAAACGTGCATCTGTTATATTATTTTCCATAAAAAAGCGACAAACATTATGAACATAAGATGCTTTTGCATTTGAGAAACCAATGCTGCGAAAGACTGTTGCAGGGGTTTCTAAAATTTGTTTTGCAGAAGGTTCTTTACCGTTATAAAGATCCAGGAATCTTTTATATAAAATCTTTGCCACTTTTGTACTTAACTGCTGGCTTAATATAGAAGCACATAAATGCAGATAAACTTTTTTTCTTGTAGAAATAATATGTGGCTCCTGTGCGTCAACAAGCGTTTTAAGTTTTTTGTCTTTTGATAAATGCTCTCTATGCATAACATCCTAATTTCATAAAAAAAATTTACTTGCTGTTCCAGCTTATAGAGCCGTCTTTTTCATCTTTCATTTTAATACCAAGTCCCAAAAGCTGTTTCCTTATTTTGTCTGAAGTGGAGAAATCTTTTTTAGCCTTCGCTTCTTTTCTAATATCAATCAGTAATTGCATCACACCTTCCATGGTTTCATTATTTTCAGAAGCAGATTTAAAACCAAAAATATTTTCAAGATAAACTGTAAACATTTTTTTCATACGGTTAAGCGTAGACGAAGAAAGAGCTCCGGGTGCAACTAACCCATCTTTTAATGAATTGATAACAGGAACTATTTCAAACATATTAGCAAGCACTTTTGCTGTATTAAAATCATCATTCATAAAATCATCAAATTCATCAATAAGCTTGTTGATCTTTTTATCCAGCTCTTTGTCTTTTGCTAACTGCTCACCACTCACCCCTAACTTCTTCAGCACCTCATAAGCTTCCCACAATCTCTTTAAACCCTTTTCTGAAGCCACGAGAGCTTCACTGCTGAAATCAAGCGTACTATGGTATTGCGTTTGTAAAATAAAAAAACGAATAATCATTGGGCTAAAAGCCTGGGTAAGCAAAGGATGATTACCTGTAAACATTTCGGTAAGCTTAATTTGATTATTATAGCTCTTCCCCATTTTTTTTCCACCCACGGTAATCATATTATTGTGAAGCCAATACCTTGCCGGCTCAATATGATTACAAATAGTGCTTTGCGCTATTTCACTTTCATGGTGTGGAAACAAAAGATCCATACCGCCTCCATGAATATCAAATTGAGATCCCAAATATTTTGTTGCCATAGCAGAACATTCAATATGCCACCCAGGGAAACCCTCGCCCCACGGGCTTTTCCAGCGCATAATATGCTGGGGTGGGGCCGATTTCCATAAAGCAAAATCAGCCTTATTTCTTTTCTCATCCTGCCCTTCAAGCACACGGGTAGTTTCCAGCAGATCATCAACAATGCGGCCGCTCAATTCACCATAGTTGTGAGAGGCTGCATATTTCTTTACATCAAAATATACTGAACCGTTTACCTCGTAAGCATAACCTGCATCAATAATTTTTTGAATCATATTTATCTGTTCAACAATATGCCCGGTTGCTGTGGGTTCAATATTAGGATCAAGATTATTGAACTCTTTCATCGCCCAATGAAAAAGATTGGTGTATTTCTGAACAAGTTCCATTGGCTCTACTTTTTCAAGCAAAGCTTTTTTAGAAATTTTATCTTCTGCTTCCCGGCCTTCTTCTTCAAAATGGCCTGCATCTGTAATATTTCTAACATAACGTACATTGTAACCTAAGTATAACAGGTAGCGATAGACGATATCAAAAGTAATAAAACCTCTTGCATGCCCAAGATGGCTTTCCCCGCTTACTGTGGGGCCGCAAACATACATGCCTACATAAGGTGGATGCAGGGGAATAAATTCTTCTTTTTGTTTAGTAAGCGAATTATATACTTTGAGTGGCATAAGAAAAAATGATATAAAAAACCGAAAAATAATTATTTGAATTTGTTATTATAACAAAGGTATTATTGTAAACTGCGGGCAACAGCTGCAGCAGAAAAAAGAAGAAGTTGATTGATAGTTCATTTTATTCAAAGATAAAAATTATTTATTGTTTTGCGTTGGGATCAAATCTGCAAGTATAGGAAAGTGATCGCTAAGTAATTTTTTAACCCGGAGGAATTGGGCGACTTTAAATTTTTTGTCAGCAAAAATATTATCAATTCTGAGCGTAGGAGATATGGAACTAAAAGTTCTTGCTATGCCAGATCCCTTTTCAACAAAAGCATTTTGCAGGCCGGCGCCTATTGTTTCATAAGCGTAAGAGTTAGGAACATCATTAAAGTCGCCGCAAACAATTACCGGGTAGGGGCTGAGATCAACTTCGTCTTTAATAAAATCTGCCTGGGTAGCACGTTTAAGAAAACCGGTTTTTATTTTTGAAATAATACTTTTAGATTCAGTGATGTTGCTATCACTTTTTACACCGGCTTTTTCAAGATAGCTCAGGTTTTCTTTGGTAAATTTTAATGATTGCAAATGCACATTAAAAATGCGAAAAGTATCATTGCCTGATAGGACATCAATATATTGAAAAGCAGAATTGTAATCGTTAGGATAATTGACAATGGTTTGTTTAGTGATGATAGGCAATTTTGAAAAAATCATTATCCCAAAGTGATGATAACTATCAAAGTCATCTTTTACATTATAAGAATAAAAAAAATCATTGAAGTGAAGTGCTTTTTGAATATCAGGAAAATAATTAATCCCCTTTTTTTTATCACCCGTAACCGCTTCCTGGAAACAGGCAATATCCGGATCGTACTTGTTGATAAGATCCAGCATTTGTTGTTTCATTTCAGGATGGTCTTTATGATGCTGAATATTAAATTGCTCAACATTCCAACTCATTACACGAATATTGCCCGGTGATTTTTGTACAGAAAAAGAAGAAAAAAAATTTGGAGGAAAGACATTGGTGACTGCATGCCACCCTAATAAAATGGCAACCACTGAAATACTGCTCCAAAGCGGCTTTGCAAATAACCAAACCACAAAGAAAATAACGAGAACGAGAATCAGGTAGGGAAGAAATAATGTAAACAGCCCCAGGAACCACCAATTAGCAGGACTAAAATATTTGACATAAGCGCCTGCAAGAAAAAAAATTGCAATGAGGCTATTTGTAAAAATTAAAATTTTTTTGGTGAACCTGCGCAAGAAAGGTTTCTCCATTTACAGTAAAACAATTTAGTGTTGGTTGTGAAAAGTAGAAATCAAATTATCAAAACTCAGTTTCACTGGCTTTTTTTAAAATAAGCTTTTCTTCTTCCGATAATAAATGATACCCTTTTTGATTTATTTTATCCAGTATCTCGTCTATTCTTTGTTGGGTTACAATAGATCGTTTTTCAAAAGGTTTTTGATTGCCTGTTTTGTAAAACATTTTTTCTTTTGTTTTTTGTGGCGTTAGTATTTTTTTATCAGGGTTGAAAAGATCCATGAACCAATTATAAAAACGATTCATCCACACAGATCCATCATGACCCCTGCGAAGGCTTAAAATAAACATAAAGCCCGCAAGGCCACCCGCCAAATGCGCCAAATGAAAAGCAGCGCCACCGTTGCCAATACCTGCAAAATCTATTATAACATATAAAATAGTAAGTACCCAAATAGGTATTCCTCCATTCAACATTCTAAAAAAACGGTAATCAGGAGCCAAGGCAGTAGTAGCGATAGCCACGGCCATTATAGATGCATTGGCACCTTGCAATGCAGAGAAATAAATTAAAGGTCTTAATTGAGGAATAGCATAATTGGCAGCAATAAATACCACGGCACCTGCCAACCCTCCATATAAATATATAGGAATGAGTTTTTTATTACCGGCCATGCTCTGCAAAATTGAACCAAAAGCCCACAGCCAAAGCATGTTAGTAAATACAGCAATGATGCTGGTATGAACAAACATATAACTCAAAATTGTCCAGGGAACTTTAGCCAGTGTGGCAAACTTTGCAGGGAGAATAAACCATGGTAAAATTTCACTTGCAAAAGAAGTGCCGAGAGTTCCTGTTAAAGAGTATATAACTTGTATAAGACCGAGTATAAGAAAGCCTATTCCATTAATACTGACAAGCGCGACAAGTGCATTGTTGTCTTGACCAAGGGTTATCTTTTTAAATCGCCGGTCAATATATCTTTCTGATTCTCCCATTAATTCCCCTTTTATATGAAGGGCATATAAAATTACCAAATTCCTTCGAGTTATACAGAGCTGATTAAAATTTAATAAAACGTTTTTTTATCTGTCTTGTTCCAAATAATAACCAGTATAAAACCCATCGCCAATCCACCCAGGTGGGCAAAGTGGGCAACATTATCGCCACCGCCAGAAAAACCACCAAACAAATCAATAGCAGCATAAATGGCCGCAAGGTATTTGGCTTTGATAGGGAAAGGGATGGGCAAAATATAAAACTGAGTATTGGGAAATGTATAAGCAAACCCCGCCAGCAAACCCATTATTGCACCGGATGCACCAATAGCAGCGCCCTTACTTACTAAAAACATTTGTGCAACTCCAGCAGCAAGGCCGCATACAAGATAAAAAATTAAAAACTTTTTTGGACCCCAAAGTCTTTCAAGCACACTGCCAAACATCCAAAGAGCATACATATTAAAAATGATATGAAAATAGTTTTCCGGCGAATGGGCAAACATGTGTGTAACCAACTGGTAAGGCTCAAACAAACCACTATCGTAAGAATATAAAGCTAACCGGTTAGTAAGTCCCCATGTACTATCGAATACGAGCTGTGCTACAAAAACAATAGCATTTATTATGATAAGATTTAAAACAACAGGTGTGGTTTTCTGTGATGGTCGGTAATTATTATATGCCATTCATTTTATTATTTAGTTCGCAAATTTCGGGAATACTTGCCGGAAAAAAATTATTTATAGTTTCTAATTAACAGTTTCCATTTTTCAGGCGAATAAAAAAAATTGACTTCTAAAAATCATAATTTAATCATGATAAAAATTTATAATTAAGCCATATAATTTTTATATCATTAAAAATATGAAAGCTTTTAGCATACAGGTTATCACTTGCATAAAGACTTTTTTGAGGAAGGGTATTTAACGTTGCAGGCAATCCTGTAGTAGTAATCACTCCGGGCTTTAAAGAAGGTAATTCTTTTTCGTATAAAGCATACCCAACCCATGTTTTTTTAAGCAGCAGCACATTAAAAACATTCTCAAAAAACCTCAAAGGTCTTTTCTTTATTATAAAATGCAATGGGAAAGATAAAAGAAAAACAATCGCTATCATTATATCTGCCAAAATTTTATTTCTTCGGCTAACGGCTTGGGCTAAACGAAAATTGGAATCTTTTAAAATATTTCCTGCTTCATCCTTACCCTCGCTTCCTATTAAAGCGTTTGTGCATGCACTATATATTTTTATTCTGAAATACCGTGGCATCAGAGGCATTGTTCTAATAATTTCCTTAAAAGAAAGATTGCCTTCGCAAAAAATAATTTCTTTTACCGGAGAAATATGTAACAAGTTTTCGAGATTATCGAATGCTCCTATTGCTTTTGCATTTTCTTCTTTACCAGGGTATATTCTGCCTAAAATTCTTTCATGCATTCCGGCTTTTTGTAACATGGAGCTTACCTCATCAAAATCTTTTTCTGTTCCAACCACTATCGTTTGATTAATTTCATCCTCATCCTTTGCATTTTCTATTATGTCCCAGCTAATCAATAACCACCGCACAATGGTTATAAGTATAAATGCCAATAACGAACCAAATAACAAAATGCCTCTTGAAAACCTAAGGCTTTCCGGCAATAGCGAGTATGCTGAAAGCAATACCAGGATGGCTGTTGCAGCAGATTTATTTAATCTTGATTGCTTATATCCATTGTCATACAATCCTGCAAAATAAGAGGCCGCTAAAAAAATTGCAGTAAATACCGGAAATGCAATGATGAGCATATTGGGTGAATAATTGACTTCCTGTTTTACATAATTGCTCCAAAAAATTTTCACCAACCAGAAGCTCATTAGAATGATTCCGGCATCAATCACAGGTGGCCCTATCCATTTTAAAAATCGGGCTATGGCAGCCATTACTGCACGTAAAAATATGGCAACTTGTATAAAAAAATTAAATACTCCCGCTTTTGTTCCACCATAATGTTTTTTTACAAAAACACTCATGGCTTTATAAAACATTTTTACATAATTGAGGCTTCCTTTTTTTGTACTTTCTCCTTTGAAATGAATAATAGTACTTTCTGCAAAATAATAATTTGTATAACCGGCCTTTTGAATACGATAGCTAAGATCAATATCTTCTCCATACATAAAAAAACTTTCATCAAAGCCCCCAACAACATCAATAATTTTTTTTGGTATCATCATAAATGCGCCGGCAAGCACATCTGCTTCGTGATTTATATTTTCATCAAGATGCCCAAGATGATATTTTGAAAAAACCGGTGATCCAGGAAATAACCTGCTTAATCCTGAGATCTTATACATGGAAGTTACTGGAGAAGGAAATGCTCTTTTGCTTTCTTTTAAAAATTTCCCGGAACCGTCAATCATTTTTATACCTAATGCAGCTTCATCATTTTTTGAAATTAAAAATGAGATGCATTTTTCAAAGCAATCTTCGGGAACAATTGTATCAGGATTTAGAAAAAGAATATACTGGCTATTTGCCTGTTTCAAGCCTTTGTTGCTGGCCCTGGCAAAGCCTTCATTTTGGGTATTCCATATAAAATTTACCGATGGAAATTTATTATACAAAAAATCTTTACTGCCGTCTGTAGAGTTGTTATCAACAACGAAAATTTCTCCTTCAATATTTTTCATTGCTTTTATTACAGAAGCAAGGCATAGCTCAAGAAAATATTTTACATTATAATTTACTATGATGACGGAAAGAAGCAATTAGTTAAACATTAAATGATTAATTATAGATGATGCAAAACTATGACAGAATAAACCATCGCATTCAATCAAAATAAAATAGAAGAAAGTGTTTACATAAAACCATAATCCAGCACACGACGAATATATTTTTTATCCTGTATTATCCAGGTTACTTCATAGCTGCCTGTAGCATCTTTACAAAAAATATAAAGATATACCCAGTGGCCGTCTTTGGATTTATAAATACCATTTCGTGTTTTCAAAGAGCCTTTATCCGTGTACGTTAGGTTCAGGTTATAAAGGTCGGCGTATGCAATTGCTGGTGTAGCAACGCTGTCACCATCAATCATCATTGTTATATTGCTTATGTATGTTTTGGGAACAGCGCCATACGCTCCATAATAGGTTTTCCTGTCAATGCGTATTAAATATTTTTCGTCATAATCCAGTTTATGTTTTGTTGCATTAAATGGTGCCAGTTTAATTTTAGCTTTGATTCCATTGCCTTCAAAAGTCATAGAATCGAAGCCAACCTTATTATAAGAAATTTTTTTTAATCCATCTTTTCCCACAGCTTCATCAATGCCAGATAAAGTAAAAGTGGCAAGGTCATTACGAATATTTCCCAATGGTATTTTTTTAAAAGATTCATTTTTTTTACGTGTATCCTGGTAGTCGTAAAAGCGCTGTGCATTGCAGTAAAAGCAGAAAAGAAATGCTATGGAAAGAAAAATAGTTTTCATTTATTTATTTTCATTTGCTTAAAAATAAAAGAAATGAGGTTAATAAAAATAAAAATTGTGAAAGACATTTTTATAAATCTGCCTTAATAAAGAAAAAGCAATGAAGAGCATCAGGATTGTACATAGAAGATTTTACTTTTACTTTTATTATCTATAATTTTTATGGCTCACATTTCAAAAGCAACAATAGCTGACATAGGCGAATTAAATAAGCTGATCAATTCTGCATATCGGGGTGAAACATCTAAAAAAGGATGGACAAGCGAAGCGGATCTTTTATCAGGAATTAGAATAGATGAGGAAGGATTAAAAAATATTATTAACCGTGAATCAACAATCATTTTAAAATATTCAGAAGACAAAAAAATAACAGCTTCTGTATTATTAGAAAAACGCGATGAAGCATTGTATATAGGCATGCTGACTGTTTCTCCAGAATTGCAGGGAAGGGGTGTGGGTAAAGAGCTGTTGAAAACTGCAGAAGCTTATGCAAAGCAATTAAGATGTAATAAAATTGAAATGACTGTTATATCGGTGAGACATGAACTGATTGCATGGTACGAACGGCATGGCTATAAGGATACAGGTAAAAGAAAACGGTTTCCTGCTGAATTTCTAAAATTTGAAATTTCAACAACCCCTTTGGAATTTATGATTATGCAAAAAAATTTATGATAAAAAAATAACAAGATTGCATAGTTCTTTTAGCTGTTTGAGCCAGTCACTAAAATTCTATGGAATTTATTTCTTCAACCGTTCGTAAAACTCGACACTTTTTGCTCCTGTATTATCCGTAATTGTTTGCTTATAATTATCAGAGCCGCTCATTTCAATATCAATATCGAAAGTATTACCAGCGATTATAGCAAATGTAGAATTGAGGTCGGTTTCTTTTATTTTATTATTTGATACCATTTCAAAAGTGCCAAATCCAATACCTGTATAGGTTTTATTGGCAGAATCTTTTGTAGTATTGCCAAACATAAAGTAGCCTGAATAAAATGCTTTGTATTGAGTTCGTTCATTTACCGTCGTATCTTTTCCTTTTACGCTGATAAATTTAACTTCTCTCCATACACCATCTAAAGGCGTTTTTGTTTTGGTGCCCACAAATTTATATTCTTCTGTAAGTTTCATTTTCTGGCCCTGCATAGGAATTTCCGGAATTACCTGTGTATATCCGTCAGGGTTTTTTTTAATGTCCAGGTTATAACTTGCAGGTGTTGAACCCAAAGAAGAATCACTTGCCGAATAAATAACATTTTCAATAACGGTACCACTATCTGTTGCAGTGTAAGCAGCAACTCCAAATGCTGAAACAGAATCAGGAGGGTTTACCTGTGCATACATCATGAAACTATCTGTATAAATTTTTAATTGCTGAAGGGTTGTGTATTTCGTATCTTTTTTGCCATCATTAACTGTTTGTGACAGCATAAGGTATGCGCCGGGCATATCAGGCCTTTCTTTGGTTGAGTTGTTACAGCTTATAGCTGCTAACACTATAAAGCACAAAATTAGATTTTTCATGATTATAAGTTTTATTCAATATAAAAAAAAATACTGGTACATACAATTTTCTTTTTTAACTCATCGAGCTTGATAAGTAATAAAACAGGTTCTTACTATATTAACACTTCAGGATATAATTGGTTTGGCATAGAATGAAATATTTGTTTTATTATCGCACTAAAATCTATCTGTAGAAAATCAAAACAACCCTATGAAAAAATTATGCCCGCTTCTTCTTCTTGTTGTAACCCTTAATCTTACTGCACAAAATAAGCTTGGAGTTTTAAAAATTTCACCCGTACTTAAACCTTACATTGAAACAGTAGCCAGAGATTATTATGATCATTTCTTCAATATAAAAGGTAAAAAAATTTCAGAAACAGAAAGTACTATTGAATACAACAGTAAAGTAAAACCGCAAGGTTCTTTGGAGAGCACCATTACACAAATAAAAAGCATTCAAAATGTTTATACCTGGCAGGCGCTTATGTTGAATACAGAAGATTATGATAAAGCCGTAGATAAGTACAAGCAAATTTACCAGCAGCTAAATGGTGCAAGCTTTATTATGCATGATGGTAAAGCATGGAAATTTATGGGCGATTATGATACACCTGATGAAGAACGCTCATTTGCTTCAAGCATTCTTGAGCCTGACGTAAATGAAAAATATTTACGAAAACTTAAAATAGAAGTTGCGCTCAATTATTACATGCCAGAATGGAGCGTTAAAATACTGGTGTATGAAAAAGAATCTGACGAAGACATAAGGCCATCAGAAAAACAAAACCAGTAGAAAAATATTTTATAAATTTTATTTGAACCCAACTAAATGATGTAATGTAACTGGGTCATAAATGTTACCGTCTTTTATTACTGTTTTTACATTCCTGATGTTGCGAATGTTTTGCAAAGGATCGCCATCAACTATTATAATATCGGCCCGCTTACCTTCTTCTATAGAACCTGAAAATTTTTCTATTCCCATAACTTTTGCAGGAACTATTGTAGCAGTTTGAATTGCCTGCATTGGGCTCAATCCCGCTTTCACATACAGTTCCAGCTCACGATCAAGACTATAACCGGGAAATCCCATGTCGGTTCCGGCAACAATCGTAATACCTTTATCATACATTTTTTTTACAATCTCAAGAAAATCGGTATTTAAAATTTTTAATTTTTCAGCAACTTCCGGAGGCTCTCCTGTATTAATAAATAAAGCTTGTAAAGGTTGCGGTATAGAAGCAAATGCCGGCTCTATAATAGTAATGCTATCTTTCAAAGAGCGTAATGCTAATTCAAAAACTCCAAGTGTGGGATCGATTACAATGTTATGATCCTTTATAAAATCAAGAGCTGCTATGCTCATTGAATCAGAAAAATTAACTGCACGGGTTTCTTTATTTCTTTTCATAGCCGAATACACATATTGCACATGATTCACCTGGTCCATGCCTGAATCGACGCCTTGTTGCAAAGTCATACCATTAGGAATATGGCCTGTAACGGTTAGGCCTAAACGATGTGCTTCGGTGCAAATTACTTTTACAATTGCAGGCTTTACAGAACTGTATATTTTTATTTGTACAAAGCCATTATTTTTATAACGATCCACCGCCTGTATTGCTTCTTCAGCATTATCTGCCTGTATAATGCCAAGCGCCATCGGTCCTTTTCCGTCAATAATACCTGCTTTTAAAATATGCGGTCCTACGCCTTTACCATCATCAATTGCTTTTTGAATCGCATTAATATATCCAAATTCATTTCCGCAATCACGTACAGTTGTAACGCCTGCAGCGAGGTAAGCCGGCCCCCACTCTGCCTGCTCAAAATGCGAGTGCATATCCCATAATCCCGGAAGAATTGTTTTTCTATCAGCATGAATTATAAAGGCATTAGTGGGAATGGTAATATTATTTTTTGTTCCTGTTTGTTTAATGATTCCATTTTCAATTAATACAACAGCATTGGGAATTGTTGTATTATTTACAACATCTATTAAAGTGCCGCCGGTTATCGCAATAATTTTATGTTGTTGTGCAGGGTTAGCCTCTGAAGTGAATAAGCGCATTCCATAAACAGCCGCCCTGTTTATCAGTTCAGGCAAAAGGGATTCATAAGGTTCCAGCATCATTTCAAGCTTATCTCCTTCTGCGTCGTTGGTGATAAGGCAATAAAGCTGGCAATTGCTGTCGGTCCATAATAATTCATTTCCCCAAACCAGACCATTGATAACATACCGCTCAAGAACTATGGTTTTGTTATTAAATTGCAAGCTATCCTTTCCATCTTTTTTTATTTGCACATTTCCGGAAGGAAGGGTATGAATGTTTTTTGGCTGATGATTTTTTTTCCAATACTTAATCAACATCATTTGTACAGTGCCCGGCGAATAACCTGCAATAGGAAAACTGAAATCTTTTAAAGACGTGGTATATGCGGAATCATTAACTTTTATGTGCACTGTTTTTTGATGGATTACAATTGAATCATTAATGGTAGAAAACCTGGAGGTATTTCCTTTAATGTATAAGCCCATTGGTTCATTTGCGCGGCTTAATTTAAATATTGTTTTTAAAGGAACGGCAGAGCCGCGATCAACAAATTTAAAATTGATATTATAAACAATACCTGTATCACTTCGTGAGATGGTATATTTTTCTTTACCGATATTTTGCTCAAACTTATGCAGTAGAAATGTGCCGCTATCAGCGAAGCTCGTTTCATTTTTTTGAGCCCATAATATTGAAATATTACAAAACAGGAAAATAGAAATTATAAATTTTCTCATGTTGATTTTTTAAAATCTTGTTTTTTAATATATTATCTGTTATGAAAAGGTGTAGAAAAAAACTGATCTACTATATTGTTGAATTCATCTTTATGTTCTACCAAAGTTCCATGCCCTGAATTAGGAACAATCCATAAATATGCCCGGGGAATATTTTGATAAATTAATGTAGTGTGCTCAATGGTTATAACATCATGGTCGCCGCCAATTATTAATGAAGGGCATTTAATTTTCTGCAAATCAGAGAGTGGAATATTGGGTTGAAACCAATCAAGCAAAAATATTTTCCAATCATTTTTTTCAGCTGCGGTTACAAGATGTTTATCTTTTGATGAATTGTATGTAGTATATTCTTCTTTCCACAATGAAGGAATTATTGCAGTAGAATCAGGCCATAGATTAGCGCCGGTAGAAACCAGCTTAATTACTTTTTGCGGATGTCGCATTGCCAGTAACAGCGCATTAATACCGCCATCACTCCAGCCAATTATGTATGCACAATCAATATGCAACACATCCAGCAAAGCCGCCTCATCATCAGCCATCATTTCAAAACTAAGAGAATCTCTATCGTCTTTAGATTTGCCATGGGCACGGCTGTCAAGAGCAATCACTTTATATTTTTTGGAGAAATAAGGAATGTTGTTTTCAAAAGCTTTAATGCTTCCGCCGTTTCCATGTATCATTAATAATGGTTGCCCGCTTCCATATATTTCGCAATACATTTTAATGCCGCGAATATTATAATATTTTCCTGCAGCGTGATTGTTACCATAAGAAATTGATTTGTTTTGGCAGGAAACAAAAAGGCAAAAAAACTGGAAGAAGCAAATCGCAGAAATAATTTTTTTCATAAAAATGATAAAGCTAATCAATTAGAAGTGTATTAAAAAAGGTTGCCAACTTTTTAAAAAGTTGGCAACCTTAACAACAAAAAGCATTTTATAAATGTATGGCTTTCATTACCGCATTTTGAAGGACGTCAATCGCAGCATTAGCGGCTTTTTGGGCAATAGCTTTTGTAATGATGGCAACAGCATGCAATTCTGATTCAAGGATTTTTTTTTCATCTTCCAGGCGCATAAGAAAAAATTCCTGGCTTATTTGATTTTGCAATCTTAAGCTCGCGAGTAATTCAAGTCTTAGCGTTCTATCTTGTAAAAAACTATTTGCTGTATTTTTTACATTATTCCAGTTATCTTTTGTGGTTGTTTTAATTGCACCCAGCATTTGTGCAAGAACTTCATTAATATCAAATGCCATGATTTTTGTTTTTATAGTAAAAAATATTATGGAAGAAAATTATTTTAATGCTCTTTCTGCTATATACAATGGTTTCCAAAAACCGGATAATGTTCCCCTGTAAACCATAGCTTCTCCATCTGAAAGCGTTGATTTATCCTTGTGGTATTTTTTGGCTTCAGCAAATGCATCTTTAAGATTTTTTATAATAGCAAGGAAGTCTCCATTCTTAGGCCTTCCTTCATTTTTCAATTGTATAGAATTTATTTCTGCTTCAATTCCATTATACCTTTCACTATAATTATCATATGTTCTCTTTGATTGCGGCACATCCAACATATCAATATATAGCTTATCGGTAGCTTTTGCTGCATTAGTAATTTGATCTTCTAATTGAGCATTATATTCCGGCACCAACATTACCTTGCAGGAAGTAAGCATAAAAACAAAGAAAACTAAAGCAGATAATTTTGTAAAAGGGATTACTGATCTCATAAAATTACTTTTAGAATTTGAAAAGGATATGAGCTTGATTATGATTTATGCTTATGCAAATCATTCAGGAAATTTTCAAGGTAGATGCTTATTCAGAGGAAATATAAAGAGCAATCAAGACTATAAAATTAATTTTTTTTTACAGAACCCTATACTAAAACAAAGATTTCTTTTAATCTAATCTCCTATCAGAAAATAATTTTCTTGATTCATCACTCAACTTGTCCTTCTTTTTTTTCTTTTGCTTTTTTATATTTATTAAACAAATCTGCTTTGAACTGTATGTTGCCATCAGGGCCCGGGCGTCCCCTGATGAACAAACTGGCGCCCACTTTCTTATCAGTGCCGGTATTTTCAGGCTTATAATCAGTACCTCTTTTTTTAAGGTTGCTTAAAGGAATTTGAATGCTCATATCCGTATTACCTTTCATGCTGTAAACCCCCTCTACATACATTGACATTACAGTAGATTCAATTTCCATACGGTTGATCTTGATTTGTTGATTAGCAATTTCCAACCGATCTTTTAGTTCAGCAAAATGTATGTTATCAAAATCCCTTTTCTTAAATATAAACGATTGTATTTTTTTTATTGGTTCAAAATTATTGAGTGCGCCATTCTTCAAAGAAAAATCTACAACGCTTTCTATGCTGTTAGGATAAGCTTTCCCATCATCATTAAGGCCGAGAGTTGCATTAACTTTTGCGTTAAGTTTTCCTTCTAAGTTTTGTGCTTTAATGCCATCCTGACCAAAATTATTGAATGCTGAAAAAATGTTAGCCACATCTACATTATCCAAAGAGGCATTTACTTTAGCCTGGTGATAATTTTCTTTTAATGAAATAAGCGATCCACTTAGAGTAACGTTGCCACCGGCATGACTCATGCTTACTTTATTAATTATATACCTGTCTTGTAAAAGCGAAACATTAGCAATGGCATTATATGCATCAAACTTTTTGTATAATAGCTTATCAGCTTTCAGGCTTACATTCAGGCTTCCCTCGTCTAAGGCTGCATCAATACTGGCTGCCAGCTTACTAAGCTTACTTTTACCAGAATGACTTTTAGAAACTTTTTTTCTTGATTTTAATAAATAAGTGAAGGAAGATAAGTTTAATGAAGGTGAATAAATATTCCAGTCAATATTCACCTTATTAGGTTCAGTATTAATAAGCGTTAAAAGGTTTTTTGCCTGCCCATTCATAACAAACTTATTATTGAGAACCAGGCATTGCAGATTTTCAATAAGCACATCAGAATTTTTAAATAACAGCAGGCCATTTACATTTTTCATTTCAACATTTCGTGGTGCATATAATACAGATCCGTTTTTAAATGAGAGCACGCCATTAATAAAAGAATTGGTATTGTTGTTTTTTTCAAGAGGGCCATTGTAGATTATGTTTATAGAACCATCGCCTGATTCTAATTGCAAAGAATTACTTCCTATAATATCATTTAATGTTGTTAACGAAAAATTAGATTTAAGATCACAGGTCAATATTGGCTGGTATAAATTCAGGATTTCAATATTGTTAGATGATACCGAAAGATTATTCCAAGAGGCGGAGAAATTATTAATTACTATTTTAGAATTCGGATCACGCCTGGGTAAACCTGCAACAACTTCATCAGTATAAAACCCTGTGAAGGATGCATCGTCAAAATCAACAAACGGCGTAATCAAATGTGTGTTTTTAACTTTCCATGTTACATATATTAAAGGGTCGCCGCCATTTAATGGCCCAGTTATATCTGCATCTGCATCTAATTTTTTATTGAGATCTACAATAGATAATGCAGTATCAATTTTAGCAGTTAATAATTTTTTTGCGAATGAATAAAGAATTTGGCGGGTATGCACTTTAAGGCTGAACTGAGGATTAGGTTTCGTAAGATCAAACCTGCCGCTGATATTAAAGGGCTGACCTGATAATTTTATATCAATGCTGTCAAACTGTAATTGCTGTAATTTTTTTTCAAGTCTGAAATCAAAATTTCCTTCAAAAGTTTTTTCTTTTAAAAAACTTCCATTGGATACATTAAATGCAAGACTGTGAACAAGCATATTTGCTTTTGCTGAAAACAGCGTTGCGGTATCTTCATCATCCATTTTTACCTTTAAATCGTTGACGACAATATCATGCAATTTTTCTTTTTTGCGGTCATCAATGGTTATCCTTACATCTTTAAGAACAATTGAATGCAATTCATTTTTTTGATGTGAAGCTTTATTTACAGAAGAAGAAGAATCTTTTTTTGGCTTAAATAAATAAGCGTTGGTATATCCGCTGGTATCTGTATATAAATAAATGGCTGCTCTTTCAATACGAAAGCCATTAACAGCGTCTTCTTTTTTTATAAGTTTCATAATGCTTAACTGTGCA
This sequence comes from Chitinophagales bacterium, assembly GCA_038244655.1. Classification (GTDB taxonomy): domain Bacteria; phylum Bacteroidota; class Bacteroidia; order Chitinophagales; family Chitinophagaceae; genus Ginsengibacter. Next base: position 23,170 of record JBBRTG010000006.1, on the reverse strand, counting down.
AAAACTTCATCGCCCTGGAAAAAAGGATGATGGTGTTTTGCATACATTGTATCTGTAACAGAAACTTTATGCAGCAGTACAGAAACCTTTGGGAAGTTTCTTAAAAAACTTAGTTCAACATCACCGATGGATACGTTGCCATTTAATTTTTTTCCTATCTCTTTCGTGACTTGCTTAATGATGGATGTTTTATTAACGGAAACATAGATGAATACCACGATGTATAAAAGTACAAGGATACCCAATAATATTGCAACGCTCTTTAGCGAGTATTTTATAAATCTGGTCAAGCAAAAGTTTATTTATGAATGAAATCCTGTTTGATAATTATAATTAATAATTGAACTCTAAAATTGTACCATATTTAATTTACTATTTTTGCCCCATTAAAAAAATTAAAATGGGCACCACAAAAATTACGGTAAAAAGCAATGGTTCTTTAAAGGTAGAAGGTGATTTTGAAATTGTAGATAAAGATGGCAATATTTATGGATTGGACGGAAGAGAATTAGTTTCCATTTGCCGTTGTGGCCGGTCTCAGAACAAACCATTTTGTGATGGTTCTCATAAAGGCCATTTTGAGCATGAAGCAATAGCTTTTGATTTGCCGCCTAAAAAACAAGAATAAGAAATGGGAAAGTTTGCATCACAATCCATTCCTGCCCCGCGCCCACCAAAACGTATCGCTTTTAATTATTAGTACTATCCCCTTTTTCATTTCTTGCCTTCTTTCTAAAAAATCCTCTCAATAAAAAATTATGCTGAAGCGCTTCAAGATCATCATCTAATTTTTTAGTGCCGGACTGTAAATTTTTTAAAGTAATTTTTATATTGGATGCTGCCTGTTCATCATGAAGCAACATTCCTATTGGTGCGTTTTTATTATTTAATCCCTCATTAAGATTGTTGCTTGTTGTCTTTAAATTATCAATAACTCCTTGCGAAGTTTCTGCAACCTGTTGCAATTGTTGTACTGTTGATCTTAATTTAGTGAAGATAACGGTATCTGTTACCAAATCATTTGCCAGTGTGCCTTTTGCATGTAGCTTGGATGTGTAGTCAGCAACATTTGCTGAAAGGCTAGCCATGTTAGATGAGGCCTTTTTTAATGTAAGCATAGTTGCGTTCAATTCATTAGAAAGTGTTTCATCTGTTAATAATTTACCAATAGATCCCTGGCCATCAACAAGCCTTTTGCTTATCACTTTAAAACCGTTAGTTATGTCAAGAAGGTTATCATTATTTTTTGCAAGCGTAGCCATCATTTCATCAGTGCTCAATAATTTTTCTATTCCCAAAACATCACCGTTTTCAACTTCCGGCACCTGGAGTGTTCCGCCATAAATAACAATAATTTTATTTCCTATCAATCCATCAGAACTTATTTTTGCTTTGGCATCTTTACGAATAAACTGGTGAGAATGTTGTTCAATGTTCATAGTAACTTTCACCTTTGCATTGCCGGCAAGTGAAACATTTTTTACGGTTCCGATTTTCACACCGGAGAACCATACATTATTCCCTTTTTGCAAACCATTTACATCATCAAAAATCGCTTCTATCCTTATTGATTTTTCAAATGTTTTGTGCTGTGAGCCAAGTGTAAGAATGGTTATAATAAAAATGGCGACGCCAAGAAATATAAATATTCCTACTATTACGGCTCTTTTGTTGTTGGTAGATTTCATCTATTTGATAAAGTTATAATTATAAAAATTTTGTATTCTTTCATCTTCCGTATTAAAGACTTCTTCAAAATCACCCTGCTTTAAAAATTTTCCATCAAACATCATAGCGATTCTGTCGCCGGTTGATTTTGCACAGGTAAGATCATGTGTAATAATGATAGATGTTGTATGAAATTTTTCACGCACTAAATTTATGAGCTTATTAATTTCGGTGCTGGTTATAGGATCAAGACCTGCAGTGGGTTCATCATACAACATTATTTCGGGTTGCAAAATAAGGGTTCGTGCAATACCAATTCGTTTTCTTTGTCCGCCGGAAAGTTCAGAAGGCACTTGATCAACCGTTTGCAAAAGACCTACATCATCGAGGATGCTTTCAATAGCCTCTGTAACTTGTTGTTGATTCATGTTTCTTGAATTTCTTACTAACGGGAAAGCAAGATTTTCTCTTACAGTCATGCTATCATACAAAGCGCTGCTCTGGAAAGAGAAACCTACTTTCAAGCGGAGTTCACGAAGTTCATCGTTATTTAATGTATCAACTTCTTTACCCAAAACATTTACTATGCCACTATCTGGCTTTAGCAAGCCGCATATTATTTTTATTAAAACAGATTTACCTGTACCTGAGGGACCAAGCACTACCACATTTTCTCTTTTATATACATCAAGATTCACGCCACGCAGCACATGATTGTCTCCAAAAGATTTATACAGATCTCTTATAGAAATCATCAATTCATTTTTATCAATATCTTCTAATTCATTTTCCATCTCTAAGTCCTGATGCTGTTTGTAATTTGAACAATAAGAATTTCTTCTATAAAAATCAGGAACATAGAAATAACCACTGAAGCATTCGCTGCTTTTCCTACGCCTTCTGTTCCCTGGGTTGCATTGTATCCCTGGTAGCAGCCAACAATACCGATAGTAAAACCATACGCAATGCTTTTTATTAATGACGAAAAAATATCGAGGAAAGAAATTTTATCAAATGCCTGCTGAAAGAAAGATATAAAACTTGTCGCTTCGTTTTGATGCACATTAAGGTAAGCGCCCAGCATAGCAACTGCACCGGTGTAGCACATGAGCATTGGTATCATGAGCGTGGTAGCAATCACGCGGCTCACCACTAAAAACTTAAATGGATTTACTGCAGAAACTTCCATTGCATCTATTTGCTCGCTCACTTTCATAGAGCCTAATTCGGCGCCAATATTAGAACCAACTTTGCCTGCAGCAATTAAAGCCGTTACTAACGGGGCCAAAGCTCTTATAATGGCAATGGCCACAAGAGAGGGCAACCAGGAACTTGCACCGAATTCTGATAAAGAAGGACGGGATTGCTTTGTAAAAACAAGACCCGTAACGAAACCGGTTAAAGTAATCAGCGGAAGAGATTTATAACCTACCTCATAACATTGTCTTATAATCTCTTTGAATTCATAAGGAGGCTTGAAAACTTCTTTGAAAAAACGAAGAACAAATTGAAATGCTGAATAAAGATTGAAAAAAAAACCGTCAATTTTTTTTGTAATAAAATATGTCCTTGATTTTTTAACGTTCATAATTTCTGCATTACAATCAAAATTAGCTCCAATTTATTTCAACTTAAATATTCTTATATAATTAGCTCCAAACTTTAAAAAATAATTTTTAAAAAATCCTGCAGGAAAAATACACAAAAAAGCCCCGGTAAAGCGGGACAACAACCAGGAGGATACGAGTAACTATATTTACCATGTGTTATTGTCATGTTTTCCATAATCATCATGAGAGCGATCGTGAGTTGTTGCATTCAGTATTTGAATTTGTCTTGCTCTTTCAATTTCAGCATTACGAATGGCCATCTTTTTTTCATGACGCCTCATATAACGATCATTTTGTATGGCATTTATCCTGTAATCAAAGTCATGGTTTATCTTATCAATTTGAAAGCTTCTTTCTCTTGCGTAAGAAGAATTTTCTTTATCTGAAAGGTCTCGATCATCCCTGTCATGTTTATTATATTGGCCATTTGCAGTGGCATACTGATCATTTCTTTTGTTGCAGTCATCATTATTTTGCCGGTGATTACTTTGAGCAAATGATGTTGCAAAAGCACCAACAGAAAATAAAAGTTTAATAATCTTTTTCATAATTGTATTTTAATTGTTTTAAAAAATTGTTTCATTGTATGAGATAGTATTTAATTGCTAAGTATAACAATGGAATGTTAATACACTTAATTAAAAATGTTAAGGATATGATAGCAGCAGAAAGTGTTGTTTAGGGTTAAAAGCTTAAACAGTTTAAAATTTGTATTTCTTTTTTTTAAATATTTTTTCTAAATATTTAAACTGTTTTGAATCATTAATACTAACTTTAAAAAACCGGAGACGCATAATTACATTACTCAATAATATTGCTTTCTTCGTTTAGTGGTTAACGTTATGCTATTTAAAACTGCTTAAATAATACACCGCCACAACCTATTAAAGAAACTGACGAATCTCAACCAGCAACTGAAGACTATAAACTTCAAAAAAAATGCATTACCATCCCATCGAGGATTACAGAAAGAAATAAACTAAAATGAAGGTTTTCTGTTTTAAGAAAATTGGTGAAGCATTGCAGATGAAAATTTCAAACCAGTCACCAAATTAAAATTAAGCAATATGAAAAGAACAATTTCAAATTTCGTCCTCAGTATCATTTTAATACTGACAGGGATCAACACCTCTTCTGCCCAATCTAACAGGCCTTACACTGATGGGCCGCTCTGGCAGGTGCAATTTGTTCACACAAAATCAGGAATGGGGGAACTTTATTTAAAGAATTTAAGTGAAGGATGGATTAAAGAAATGAGAGCAGCAAAAGATGCCGGGCTGGTTATGGATTTCAAAGTGCTTTCAGCACAGCAAGGTTCTGAAAACGACTGGGACCTCATGCTACTTTATGAAATTAAAAATCATGCTGCTCTCGATGGAATGAGAGAAAAGATGGATGTTATTACTAAAAAAGTTTTTGGCGCAGATGAAGACTCGCAACATAAAGATGCAGTTTCCAGGAACGATTTACGTGTTTTACAAGGAGGCAAATTAACCCAGGAACTGGAGTTTAAATAAACCACCTATTAATTCAAAAGTAATAACCCTCTTTAAAACGAGGGTTATTACTTTTTTCAATACACAAAATCAGGAATCATAAAAACTCTGCGCATGATTGAGACTGAAACTTACGAAGCAGAAGTAATTGATAAAACCAAAATTCCTCTTAAGCGGGTTCTTGGTTTAACTACAGCTATATTGCTGGTGGCAGGAAATATGATAGGCACAGGGGTATTTAAAAAAATTGTGCCTATGGCACAAACCGGACTTGATAGTAAATGGATTTTAAGTGCATGGATTACTGCGGGCCTCATCACTATACTTGGCGCTTTTACCATAGCAGGCCTGGCAAAGATGACAACAGCATCAGGGGGAATGTATGAATATTTTCGCCTTTGTTTTGGAAATTTAATAAGCTTTTTATTTGGATGGACTTATTTTATTATTATAGGCAGCGGTTCTGTTGCAGCAGTTGGTTTCATATTCGCTCAATCGGTAAATTCTCTCGTAACATTGCATGATCCATTAAATAATTTTAGAAATATTTCCATTGGAAATTTTATTTATCCGTTTGCAAATTCCGGTATAAAAATTTTTGCAATAGCCACCATTGCTGTTTTAACCTGGTTTAATTCCAGAGGTATAAAAAAAGGGACTACATTGAATAATGTTGTTACCGGTGCAAAAATTTTAGGAATATTGTTATTAATTTTTTTAGGATTATTTTTTTCCGGTTCGCATATTGATAACATAGTTGTTCAGCCAATTACTAATAACCCGGCAAGCGTTAGTATGTTCAGCATTTTCTTTGGCGCTATCCTCAGCGCTTTTTGGGCGTATAGTGGTTTTGCAAATGTTGGGTATGTTACGGGGGAAATAAAAAATCCAAGACGCAATGTTCCTATTGCTATAATAACCGGGGTAATTATGGTAATGATTTTATATGTGCTGGTTAACTATGCTTATATGAAAACATTGTCATTACAACAATTGGCTACAATAGGGCAAAATAATATTGCGGCTACTTCAATGGCAGGCAGTATTATGGGCAAACCGGGAATTATTTTAGTATCCCTTCTTATTATGCTAAGCGCTTTCGGTGCATTAAATGTTATGATCATTTTTTATTCACGCCTGTATTACAGAATGGCGCAGGAAAATGTATTTTTTAAGAATGCGGCAAAAGTGCATCCTGTTTACAGAACGCCATACATGGCATTGTTTTATTCCATTGCATGGAGTATTGTGCTGGTTATTTCCGGCACTTTTGATATACTTACTGACATGGTTGTTTTTGCGAGCTTTCTCTTTTTTGCGTTCATTGCTATGGGCCTTATTAAAATGAAAATAAAAAAAAGGATAATAGAAAAAATTCCTGGTTATCCGTGGGCTCCTGTAATTTTTATTTTGTTTATGCTTATCTTATCAATCAATACCTTCATTGCCCAGCCAAAATTAGCAACAACTGGCTTGGTCTTAATACTAAGTGGCCTGCCGTTTTATTATTTTTTTAAAAGGCAAAACAAAAAAGAAAGGTGAGTGAAGAAAATAAGCAGACACCAATAAACTGTACTTACATTCGTGGTTATTCGTGTTATTACTAGCCAATATTTTTTCTACTAATTGTTTTTAGACAGTCTCTAAGAAAAATTTTAGATGATTTGTATTCTTATTCAACTTAAATGATTACAGCCGAACACATAATTAATCAAACAAAAAAATGGATTACAGAAGTAGTAGTAGGTTGTAATTTTTGTCCTTTTGCAGCAAAAGAAATTAAACAAAATACCATTCATTACCAGGTGGAAGAAAGTACAGAAACAGAAATTTGCCTTCAGGCTTTTTTACAGGAATGCAAGCGGCTTGATGGTGACAAAAATATTGAAACAACATTATTGATTTTTCCAAATGCGTTTAAACAATTTGATAATTATCTTGATATAGTTTTCCTCGCTGAGAAATTATTGAAGCAGGAAGGCTATGAAGGAATTTACCAGGTAGCAAGTTTTCATCCCTTATATTATTTTGCAAATGCTGATATAGATGATGCAGCAAATTATACCAATCGTTCTATATTTCCATGTTGCATTTATTGCGTGAGGAGCGCATTGAGCAAGCTTTATTGCGTTATGCTAACCCAGAGAAAATTCCTGAAAATAATATAAAGTTTGCAAGAGAAAAGGGCGAGGCTTATATGAAAATGTTGAGAGATTCCTGTTTGTAAACCTTAAGGTTATCATCATTCAAAAGCAATTTCAAATTGCATTTCTTATCTTTTGAGTAAAATAGTTTATCGAACTTTAAACTGTAAATCATTAGCCCTAACTTTAAAAAGAAAATAAGTGTAATTAATAACCTTGATGATAAATACTGCTTACTTCGTATAATCTATAACGTTAGTTCTCCCGGCAATTGGGACTGTTTTCCCTTTAAGTAAATAAAGCAAAATTCATTTATAAAAAATAGACGCATAAAAACTGGGGAAAAAATAAAAACGGGGAAGCTGAAAACCGCACAGAGTAAGCATTACATTAAATTAATAAAGCAATGCGAAAAATTACCTTACTTATTATTGCTCTTATATGTACGGGGTGTCTTTGGGCACAAGGTACTACCACATTTAATTTCAACTTTAATCATTTGGCTCTTTCTGTAAAAGACGTGAACCGCTCTGCTGAATTTTACAAAAAAGTGCTACAGCTTCAGGAAATTACAAACCGAACTAAGATGGAGGGCATTCGATGGCTTTCTTTGGGTGAAAATAAAGAGCTGCACCTTATCTCTTTGGTAAAAGAAAATGTTGCCATAAATAAAGCGGTGCATCTTGCATTAACAACGCAAAATTTTGATGCGTTTATTAAGCAGCTCGAAGAAATGAACATTGCATATTCTGACTGGCCCGGGACTCCGCATACAGTCAACAAACGTGCAGACGGTGTGAAGCAGATTTATTTTCAAGACCCCGATGGTTATTGGATAGAAATAAACAACATTGGGCAGCAGTAATGCTGGCGAAAGTTTATTGAACATTTATTTCTTTAATCAAAAATGCAGCACATAAAATGTTCTTTAAACAAGCTTTTGTATTAGCCCCTTTCTACATGTGTGGTCTAATTAACCCCAAGTAGATCGTAAGAAAGGTTTCACTTTGAAATAAAACAAGGTTAACTTAATAAATTTATTATGAAAGCAAAATCAATCAAAGGAAAAACAGCGAAAGAAATTAAAGATGCACTGGAAACAAGCGTAGCAGACGGTTTCAAGCCCACACTTGCCATTGTGTTTATCTCCATCCAACAGGATATAAAATCTATTTGCGATATTTTAGACAAAGAGGGTATCAGCATATTTGGCGCCTCCTCCAGCGGTGAGTTTATTGACGGAGAAATCAGTGAAGGAAACATTGTCATATTGTTGATGAATATGAAAAAAACGGACTTCAGCATTTTGATAGAAAGTTATGAAGGAAGAGAAATGGAAGAAGTTGCAAAAAACATGGGTGTGGAAGCATTGAAGCGTTTCGAAAATCCATCGTTTCTTATTTGCAATAGCATGGTAATACGAAACAACTTTATTGACGGAAGAGCCATTATCAACGGTCTTGAAAGCGCTGTGGGCAACCATCTTACCATTTGGGGTGGAAATGCAGGCGATGACAGATTATATGATCACACGATTGTTTTTACTAATCGAGAAACCTTTGATGCTGGTGTTCTCCTGTTAGTATTGAATGCTGATAAAATTTTAATGAAAGGCCTGGCTGCATATGGCTGGAAACCTGCAGGAACAGAAAGAACCATCACCCGGTGTGAGAATAATATGATTTACACCATCGACGGGCAGCCGGCACTGGATGTAGTGTTTAAATTCCTCGGACTTCAACTAACAAAAGAAGATTCCGAAAAATTTAAACCCGGCAATGTGGTTTTTTGCATTATGCGGGAAGAAGGTGAGCCGGTGACGCGAACATCCGGCTATTTTAACTGGGATGAAAAATGTATTTCTGTTCTTGGAGATATTCAGCAGGGGAATAAATTCCGTTTTGCACTGCCACCCGATTTTGATATAGTGGAACAAGTAACTAAAGACGCTCAGCATGTAAAAGAAAAGGAATTCCCTGACGCAGACGCATTGGTTATTTTTTCCTGTATAGGCCGTCTTGATGAATTAGGCCCCATGGTAAGTATAGAAATTGAAGGGGTAAAAAATAGTTTTAATGTTCCGATGGCTGGCTATTTTTCCTATGGCGAATTTGGAAGGGCTACCAATGGGAAAAATGAATTTCATAATAACACCTGCTGTTGGGTAGCACTAAAAGAAAAATAAATGAACCAACATCTTCAAAGCATATTAGATTTTATTCAGCAAGACGAAGGCTTAACTGCTGAAGAAAAAAATGCTATCTCAAAATCATTAAAAGAAGCTGAAAAAGAACTAGAGATTACAGCATTCAAATTAGAAAGAACAGAAAAAGTAAAACGCACCACCGCTATTCTTTTAGAAGAAACTATTGAAGAGCTTGAGCAAAAAAGAAAAGCAGTAGAAGCACAAAACCATGATCTCGAAATTGAAACTTCATTAGAAAAAGTTCGAGCCATTGCATTGTCAATGAAAGATACTGCTGATATGCTGGAAGTGTGCAGCATTATTACCATAGAGCTGGACAAGCTTGGTGTAAAAGAAATACGCAATGTGCAGACAGCCATCTTTTATGAAGACAAGGGCACTTACATGAATTATGAATATTATTTTAAACACAATAAACCTATAATCACTGAAACAAGCTATACTAATCATAAAATGCATCGGGCGTTTGCCGAGCAAATGCTCAAAGGAAAGGGCGAATTTTTCTCAACACACATAAGCAAATCTGAATTACCTGATTGGATTACGTATCAAAAAACCACCAATGTTTTTATTGATACTTATTTGGAAGAGGCATCTTCATTAAGCTATTACTGGTATTCATTAGGCCCCGTTGCACTCGGCATTTCAACTTATATTCCGTTAACCGAAGATGATATCAATTTGTTCAAACGCTTTCGCAATGTATTTGAGCTGGCTTATCGCAGGTTTTTGGATATTGAGCTGGCAATTAAACAAGCCAAAGAAGCAAGAATTGAAACTGCACTGGAAAGAGTAAGGGCTGTTGCCATGGCAATGAAAAAATCTGAAGAAGTGATCAATGTGTGTGAAGTGATGTATAAAGAATTGTTGGCCTTAGGTTTTACTAATATCCGCAATGCACAAATTGCACTTAAGAATGACGTTAAGCAATCTTACCAAATTTCTGTTTACTCAGATACCGATGTGTTGGTTATGCATGAAGCGCCTTATAACAGCTCACCAATTGTAAAGGAATTATACGATGAGCTTGGAAAATCAAGTGATGCCTTCATGCAAAAAGAATTTAAGGGAAAGAAATTTAATGACTGGCGTAAATGGAGAGAAGGTTTATCTGTATTATCAGATCAGCGGGAAAAGGAAGCAACTTCAATGTGTTTCTATCTTTATTCAATAGGCACAGGGCATTTAGGTATTTCAACATTTAATCCAATTAATAGCGAGCAGGTTAAGATATTAAAACGTTTCAAAAATGTATTTGAACTTTCTTATACAAGATATATTGATGTTGCGCAAGCAGAAGCACAAACAAGAGAGGCTGAAATTCAATTGGCAATGGAAAGGGTTAGGGCAAGAACCATGGCCATGCAAAAAAGTGACGAATTGCCGCAGGCAGCCAGCTTATTGTTTCAGCAGGTGCAATCATTGGGTATGCCTGCCTGGAGTGCCGGTTATTGCGTTTGGGATGAGGACCTGCCTGCCGGCCAGGCAGGTAAAAACGCAGTTACATTATGGATGAGCAGTGAAGGAGTATTGCAGCCGCCATTCAGAGCGCCGCTTACAGAGGATCCTTCGTTTATGCATATGCGTGAGGCACATGAACGTGGTGAAGCACTTCATATAGAAGAAGTGGGCGGCGAAGAATTGATAACACATTACAAGTACATGCGCACACTTCCTGTTGTAGGAAAAATTTTAGATTCAATTATTGAAGCCGGTCATCCGCTTCCGACTTTTCAAATTAATCATTGTGCCTATTTTTCACAGGGTTTTCTTTTATTTATTACTTATGAACCTGTACCTGAAGCCCACGATATATTTAAACGCTTTGCAAAAGTATTTGAACAAACCTATACACGATTTCTTGATTTACAAAAAGCAGAAGCACAGGCAAGAGAAGCACAGATTGAAGCTGCGTTGGAAAAAGTTCGCTCACGTTCTTTGGCAATGCATAAAAGTGATGAACTGATAGAAGTAGTTCAAACCGTTTTTGAAAAGCTGGATGATCTGAACATTGAATTCTATACGGCCATCATTGTCATTTTTACAGAGGGCTCAAGGGATTGTGTATGGTGGCTTGTAAGCAAAATAAGCAAGCAGCCCAGTATCCTGATTAAATATGCAGACGTGCCATATTTACGCGATCTCTTTGAAGCAAAGGAAAACGGAAAGGTATTTTTATCGGCATGTTATTCAGGAGAAGATAAAAAAGCGTTTTACGACCATCTTATAGAGCATACCGATTTTAGACATATACCTGAAGAACAAAAACAACTTCTTTTAGGAAAAGAATTTGCTACGATGTATATAGCGCTGACAAAGAATATAGGGATTCACATTACCAGGTACACGGATAAATTATTTTCAGAAAGGGAGAAAGAAATAATTATAAGGTTTTCACGGGTCTTCGACCAGGCATACACCCGTTTCCTCGACCTGCAAAAAGCCGAAGCGCAGGCAAGAGAAGCCACCAAACAAGCATCCTTAGACAGGGTGCGGGGAGAAATTGCCAGCATGCGCTCAACGAACGATTTACAAAAAATAACACCATTGATTTTTAATGAACTTACCACATTGGGTGTTCCTTTTATCCGGTGCGGTGTGTTTATTATTAATGAAACGGAAAATATGGTACACGTGTATTTATCCGCACCCGATGGCCATTCACTCGCTGTATTGAATTTGAAGTTTGATTCAAATGAACTCCCTGCAAACGCCGTGGAATATTGGCGAAAAGGAATGGTGTATCACCAGCATTGGAGCAAAGAAGATTTTATCAACTGGACAAAATTCATGATGGAACAAGGACAGGTTCAAAGCAAAGAAACGTACCAGGGCGCAGCTGCTCCGCCCCAAACGCTGGATTTACATTTTATTCCTTTCACGCAGGGAATGTTGTATGTTGGAAATATAATTTCATTACATGAAGATGAAATTGCTTTAGTCAAATCATTGGCCGAAGCATTTTCGATTGCCTATGCCCGTTATGAAGATTTTAATAAATTAGAAAAAGCAAAAGAAAGCATAGAGCTTACGTTAACCGAACTCAGGGCAACACAAAAGCAATTGGTACAAAGTGAAAAGATGGCGAGCCTTGGAGAGCTTACAGCCGGCATTGCACATGAAATACAAAACCCATTAAACTTCGTGAATAATTTTAGTGAAGTAAATAAAGAATTGCTGGTTGAAATGAAAGATGAAATGAGTAAAGGAAATTTAGATGACGCAAAGGCAATTGCAAATGATGTAATAGAAAATGAAGAAAAAATAAACCACCATGGCAAGCGTGCCGATGCAATTGTAAAAGGTATGTTGCAACACTCACGGTCAAGCACAGGTGTAAAAGAGCCAACAGATATCAATGCTCTGTGTGATGAATATTTAAGGTTAAGCTATCACGGATTAAGAGCAAAAGACAATTCTTTCAATGCAACAATAAAAACTGATTTTGATAGAGACCTCTCCTGTGTCGAGGGAAAAATAAATATCGTTCCGCAGGATATTGGAAGAGTATTATTGAATTTATACAACAACGCCTTCTATGCGATTAATGAGAAGAAAAAAACGGATGTTCAGGGATATGAACCACGTGTTTTGGTAAAGACAAAAAAAATAAATAATACTATTGAACTAACGGTAAGGGATAATGGTAATGGCATTCCGCAGAATATTGTTGATAAAATATTTCAACCATTTTTTACTACTAAACCTACAGGTGAAGGAACAGGATTGGGTTTAAGCCTAAGCTATGATATTATTAAAGCGCATGGAGGGGAAATTAAAGTAAACACAAAGGAAAACGAGGGGACTGAATTTATTATTCAGTTGCCGATAATCTAAAAAAATAATTATGGACGAACTACTTACAATTTCTAAATCTATCCCGGCTGAAATGATCAGGAAAATTGATGATTTAAATAACCAGGCTTGGGAAGTACATATTACAGAACCGAATCTTGGGTTGGAATTAAGTAGCGAAGCAAAAAAACTTTCTGAAGAATATGCTTATCAGAAAGGGTTGGCTTATGCTATACGTAATATGGGAGTGAGCCATCGTTATCTTTCTAATCTTGAAGCGGCATTATCGTTTTCTTTCCAGGCTCTTGAAATGTTTATACAAATTGACGAAAAAACAGGAGAAGCACAGGCCTATGTTTCCATCGGTGCCATTTATTATTATATGGGAGATTTTGAAAGAAGCCTTGATTATTTTTTAAAAGGTATCCGGTATAATGAAGGAACAGGAAATAAACAGGCCCTTGCATACGGATATAATGGGGCAGGATATATTTATGGTGTGCTGGGCGATCATAAAAAAGGACTTGAATTTCTTCAACAGGCTTTAAGCATCAGCAAAGAGATGGAAAGATCCTATGATCTTCAATCTTCTATTCTTGATAGTATGGCCGTTGCTTATATGAGCGATGGGCAATTGGATAAAGCTCATGAAGCTTATCTTGAATGCCTGAACATCGCTGAAAAATCTTCTCAAAAAGTAAATATGGGCTATGCCCTTTTTGGGATCGGCGACCTCATGGAAAAACAAAATCGCATGGATGAGGCGAAAGATTATTTTCTGAAAAGTCTTTCCATCCGCAGAGAAATCGGGTATAAAGTTGGCGAGGCGACTTCTTTACTCCATTTGGGAAAATTATCTCTGAAACAAAACGATTCTGTCAGGGCAAATGAGTATTTACAGGAATCGCTGAAAGTAGCCGAAGAAATAAAGGCAAAGGCCGTGATTTATGAAGTGCACGAAGCGCTGGCGGAATTATATGAAAAGAAAGAGGACATGCAGTCTTTTGCAAAACACTATAAGCTTTTTCATAGATATAAATCTGAGGTTTTTAAAGATGAGCAGGAGAGCAAACAGAAATACCTGAGCATACAGCATGAAATGGAAAAATTACAACAGGAGGCCGAGATCAACCGACTGACAAATGTAGTGATGAAGGAAAAGAATGAAGAACTGGAAAGATCTTATAACAGTATTTCAGTATTAAGTAAGATAGGGCAGGATATTACCTCCACTCTGGACCTTGAAACTATTTTAAATACTGTTTATGAAAATGTAAATCAACTCATGGATGCGACGGTTTTTGGAATTGGTATCTATAAAGAGGAGGAGGAAGCGATTGAATATCGGTTGGCTATAGAGGAGGGGAAACGGTACAAACCTTACCAGCGAAAAATGAATGATAAAAGCCAGTTGGCCGTTTGGTGTATAGAAAATAATAAAGAAGTTTTCATCAATGATATTGAAAAAGATCATTCTAAATATATTTCGGATGTAAACCTGACGATCATGAGTAGATTGGAGGATGGAAGTATTCCCAAGTCACCCAATTCACTTATTTATCTTCCGCTCCAGGTGAAAGATAAAATTATTGGTCTTATTTCCATACAATCGTATAAAAAGAAAGCATACACACAGCAACACCTGGATATTCTTAAAACTCTTGCTTCTTATACATCGGCAGCTTTGTACAATGCAGGATCATTTGAATCACTTCAAACCGCATTGAACAATCTTAAGTTAACACAGGAGCAACTGGTGCAATCCGAGAAAATGGCAAGTCTTGGTGAACTTACTGCAGGCATTGCACATGAAATACAAAACCCGTTAAACTTCGTGAATAATTTTTCGGAAGTGAATAAAGAATTACTGGCAGAAATGAAAGATGCAATTGCAATGGGAAATATGGAGGACGTAAAAGCTATTGCAAATGATGTAATAGAGAACGAAGAAAAAATCCTGCACCACGGTAAAAGGGCTGATGGTATTGTAAAAGGTATGCTGCAGCATAGTCGCAGCAGCAGCGGAAAAAAAGAACCTGCTGATATAAATGTGTTAGCTGATGAATACATACGTCTTTGCTATCACGGTTTAAGAGCAAAAGACAAATCATTTAATGCAACAATAAAAACTGATTTTGATAGAGACCTCTCCTGTGTCGAGGGAAAAATAAATATCGTTCCGCAGGATATAGGAAGAGTATTATTGAATTTATATAACAATGCTTTTTATGCTGTAGCCGAAAAGAGCAAATTGCAACCTGAAAACTATGAACCTACAGTTTCAGTCAGCACAAAAAAAATAAATAATACTATTGAACTAACGGTAACGGATAATGGCAATGGTATTCCACCAAAAGTAGTTGATAAAATCTTTCAGCCATTCTTCACAACAAAACCAACAGGCGAAGGAACAGGATTAGGTTTAAGCTTAAGTTATGATATTGTAAAAGCACATGGTGGTGAAATAAAAGTGGAAACGAAGGAAGGCGAACGGAGTGAGTTTATTATTCAATTACCTATTGTCCGAATCACGGATTAATGGGATTAATAGATTGCATGGACAGAATTATGAATAATGAACTAAAACATAAAGACATAACTGAAAAAATTATCGGAGCTTCTTTTGAAGTTCATAAGTTTTTAGGTAATGGATTTCAGGAGTTGATCTATCAACGGGCATTGGCTTGGGAACTTTCGAAGGCAGGCATCACGTATGCAAGAGAAATTGAACAGGACATTTATTATAAGAACTTTCTGAACCTATTGGAACGAGAAGGGCTGATTTTATTGTAGAAGGAAAAGTGTTGGTAGAGCTGAAAGCCATTATACAATTAGAGGATGTACACCTTGCTCAAGTATTGAATTACCTTAAAGCCTATAGGCTTGAGGTTGCATTGCTAATCAATTTTGGAAGTAAAAGCCTAGCCTTTAAACGACTTGTACTTTAAATGAAATCTGTGAAATCCTTAAATCTTCTTAAATCCGTGATTCAGACAATATACGATATTATAAAAGCACATGGTGGCGACATACAAGTGCAAACAAAGGAAGGTGAAGGAAGCGAATTGATAATTGAATTACCTTTTGTCTGAAATAACTTACTATAAAGATTAAAAGATTACACTGATAAAAAAGAACATCAATTACAAAAAAATCATGTAATCAATTATCCTATAAATCATAGCCTGCTTATTTCATTACCGGTTAACAATACACATGAAACTAACTAAAAAAACCGAAGCCGAAATATTGGGAGCATACCATACTTATTGGGAAAGCTATTTAAAAGGCGATATGAAAACCTTTGCCTCATTGCTTGATGCAAAATGCCAAATCATTGGCTCTGCACCCGGAGAAGTATTCAGCGATAAACGTTCTGCTGTTAAACATTACACAGATACTGCCGGGCAGGTAAAAGACAAAGCAGATATCAGGAATAGAAAAATAAGTTTGCAGCCGGTGGAAAAAAGTATCATGGTTACAGAGGAATCAGATTTTTTTGTGTTGATAGGTACCATCTGGACTTTTTATGGCGCTGCAAGGCTTTCAACGCTCTTTCATAATACATCAGGTAAATGGAAAATAATTCAGCAACATGGTTCACTTCCCGATTCCAGGGCAGAAGAAGGCGAACAGGTAAATACCGATAAAATAAAAGCAGAAAACATAAAACTAAAAAATGCCGTAAAGCGCCGCACCATTGAGCTGGAAGAAAAAAACCGTGAACTCGAAATTGAAGCTGCTTTGGAAAAAGTGCGTGCAAGAACCATGGCCATGCAAAAAAGTGAGGAGCTCGCAGAAACTTCTTTTGTGCTTTTTCAGCAGTTTAAGAATTTAGGAAAAACAAGTGAACAAATTTCCATTGGTATTTTTAATGAAGGAGAGAACATCATGGAGTTATATTCAACGCTGCATGGTTCGCAATGGAAAGAAGCAGCAAAAGTTGATCTGGAAGAACCGGTTGTAATGAAAAAAATTCATGCTGCCTGGAAGAAACAAAAGAGTTCGCTGGTAATTGATCTCTCCGGAAATGATCTAAAGAAGTATAATGTATTCAGAAATAAATTATCCAATCTTGATTATAAAGAAAAGCGCTGGGTAATCCATATTGCTCTCTTTTCAAAAGGGGTGCTTACATTTTCCACCACACAACCACAGCCAAAAGAAACTATCCTATTGTTAGAAAGATTTGCAGTCGTTTTTGATCAAACCTATACCCGCTTTCTTGATCTTCAAAAAGCAGAAGCACAGGCAAGAGAAGCGGAAATACAGCTTGCCTTAGAAAGAGTAAGAGCAAAAAGCCTGGCAATGCATAATACATTCGAATTGCAGGAAGTGGTCAATATCGCTGCGCAGCAATTGCATAACATAAATATTGATATAAACGGCGGAGTTTTTATAAGCATCAACGATGAAGTAGTTGAAGACCTTCCGCTTTGGGCATCTCAGGGTGCTGCGGATTATGTGCAAAAAGTGGTTGTTCCATTTTTGAACAAGCCTTTTTTTATACAACTTAGGGAAGCAATAAAAAGGCGAAATAATTTTTATATCGAGCAATCAAGTAGAGAAGAAAAGATTCAACTTTTTAAACATCTCTTCAAACATGCTCCATGGAATGATCTCCCACCGGGAAGGAAAAAGGAATTATTGTCAAGAGAAGGAGGTCTTTCAAGATCGGTTGCAGTTTCTCAGCATACTAGCATTGCCATTACTAATCATAATGGAAAGAAATTCTCTGATGATGACAATGAAATTCTGAAGCGATTTGGAAAAGTTTTTGAACAATCCTATACCCGCTTCCTCGATTTACAAAAAGCAGAAGCACAAGCAAGGGAAGCACAGATTGAAGCTGCATTAGAAAAGGTGAGAAGCAGAACAATGGGCATGCAAAAAAGCGAAGAGCTTAAAGAGGTAATCCAGGTTGTATATGAACAATTCGTTCATTTAAAAATCTTTGTTGAACATGCCGGGTTTATTATAGATTATAAAGCAAGGGATGATATGCATATCTGGCTGGCTGACCAGCATGAGGTTCCATCTGAGGTATTCATTCCTTATTTTGATTCTGCGCATTGGAATAGTTTTAGGAAAGCAAAAGAAAAAGGAACCGATTTCTTTGCCACCCTTCTGGATTTTGAAGAAAAGAATAAATTTTACCAGGATCTTTTTGCGCTGATTCCAGGCGTGCCGGAGGAAACATTGGAATATTATTTTAGTTGCCCCGGCCTTGCGGGATCTACTGTATTGTTAGACAATGTTGGCCTGTACATCGAGAATTTTAAAGGCATTCCTTATACAGATGAAGAGAATAATACGTTGATGCGTTTTGGAAAAGTATTCCAACAGACCTATACCCGTTTTCTCGATCTTCAAAAAGCAGAAGCGCAGGCAAGAGAAGCGGAGATAGAATTAGGATTGGAAAGAGTTAGAGCCAGTGCAATGGCCATGCAAAAATCAGATGAATTATCTGAATTAGTAGATACAGTTTTTAAGGAACTGACAAAACTTGATTTTGCACTATCATGGTGTATGATCAATATTATTGATGAGCCCTCTATGTCAAACACTGTCTGGGGAGCAAATCCGGAGATAGGCAAGGCACCTGAATCTTACCACATGTTGTTCGAAGATTATCGTTTCCATCATGAAATGATGCAGGAATGGAAAGAAAGAAATACTAAATGGGTTTTTGTATTGAAAGGGACTGAGAAAGAAATCTATGACGAATATTTATTTAACCAGACAGAATTCAGAAGAGTTCCTGAACCGGTACAGAAAGTGATGCGTGCCACAAAACAGTATGTCGCATCTTTCACGTTCAGCAATTTTGGAGGTTTGCAAACTGTCGGTGAAGAACCATTATCAGAAGAGAATCTCGATATTCTCGGACGCTTCGGAAAAGTATTTGATCTCACCTATACCCGTTTTAATGATCTTCAAAAAGCAGAAGCACAGGCAAGAGAAGCAAAGATTGAAGCAGCATTGGAACGGATAAGGTCATCTGCCATGGCTATGCATTCATCCGAAGGCATTTTGGAAGTTACACATGTATTGCGTGAACAAATTGCTTTATTGGGGGAAAAGGAATTAGAGTCTATCCTTGTTCACATTTATCATGAAGATACAGATCAGTTTGAAGCCTGGTATTCCTATCGCCATCCTGAATACTCTGACGGGCAGATCGTAAATGGTAAGCAAACTTTGAATTGGAGCAAAACTGCAAGAGCAAGAAAAGATAAAGAAAAATACTACGAAAAAGAAACAGATTATACCATTGTTGCAGATCATAAAATGCTAAAAGAATGGTATGAATATTTATTTAAATTAGTTCCTGAGGTAGTAGAGCTTAATGATAAGGGTGAGATACTGGTACCAGGCGTTTTATATTATAATTATTCAAAAATTTCCGGCGGAGCTCTCCTGCTTATCACCAACAATGAAGCCTCTGATCATTCAAAGCATCTATTAATGCGGGCTGCCAGAGTATTTAATCTTGCCTATTCCAGGTTTCTTGATCTGCAGAAGGCAGAAGCACAGGCAAGGGAAGCAAGGATTGAAGCGGCTTTGGAACGGGTGAGGTCAAAAGCAATGGCTATGCAAAAAAGCGAAGACCTTGCCAATGCTGTTGCTATTGTTTTTGAAGAACTGGATAAACTTAACCTTGGTATGTTGCGATGTGGCATTGGAATTATTAATAAAGGGAATCGGAGCGTAAATGTTTGGGCATCTGCGAAGTCAGATAAAAATATGCCGGTACAAGTATCCGGCGATGAATCAATGGATATTCATCCTTTGTTACAGGGCGCATTTAATGCATGGTTGAAACAGGAAGAATATTCTTATCTGTTACAGGGAGAGGACTTAACGGATTACTATGAAAAACAGGTATCTGCTAATTTTAAATTACCCGATTCGCATTCATTGGTAACAGAGAACCAGGACGTTCGCCAATATTATTTTTTGGCTACATTCCAGGCGGGCGGCTTATTCGCGTTTCGGGAAACAGCTTTTACGGAAGAAGCAAAAATTGTGATGAAACGTTTTGCAGATGTTTTTAACCTTACCTACACCCGTTATAATGATTTGCAACTTGCCGAAGCACAAACAAGAGAAGCAACCATTGAAACAGCACTCGAACGGGTACGTAGCAGAACACTGGCCATGCAAAAATCTGACGAGCTTGCTGAAACTGCTGCAGTTGTTTTCAGGCAACTGATCAATTTGGGTATTGAACCAAATCGTCTATACATTGGCGTTATTAAAGATGAAAGTGGCAATATTGAATTTTGGATAACAGATGAAGATGGAACTAAAGTAAGTACACAATTTTCAGGAAATGTAAAGAGGAATTTATCAATGCAGAAAATGTATGATGGATGGAAAGCACAAAAGAAATCTCTCACTATGGATATGCATGGCAAGGAACTGGAAAATTATTTTCATTACCTCAGTGATGAATTGCATGTACCTTTTAAACAAGGTCTTTCACAAAAACGAAGAATACAAACGATCGCTTATTTTTCAAAAGGCTTTATTGGTATTGCTTCACCGGATGAACAACCTGCAGAAACAACATTTTTACTGGAACGTTTTGCCGGTGTATTCAATCTTACCTTTACCCGTTTCAATGATTTAAAAGTTGCAGAAGCCCATGCAGAGCAGGCTGAACAGGATTTAATAAAACTGCAAACAGAAAAGAAAAGAGCCGAAGATGCATTAACTGAATTGCGGGCAACACAAACCCAGCTCATACAATCAGAAAAGATGGCGAGCCTTGGAGAACTCACCGCAGGCATTGCTCACGAAATTCAAAACCCTTTAAACTTCGTGAATAATTTTTCCGAAGTAAGCAATGAATTAATTGATGAAATGAATGAAGAAATCGAAAAAGGAAATAATGAAGAAGCGAAAGCTATTGCACATGATATAAAACAAAACTTAGAAAAAATAAACCATCATGGCAAACGTGCAGATGCAATAGTAAAAGGCATGTTGCAGCATTCACGAAGCAGTACGGGACAAAAAGAACCAACTGATATCAATGTATTAGCTGATGAATATCTGCGTCTAACCTTTCACGGTATGCGGGCAAAAGACAAATCATTTAATGCAAATTTTAAAACAAATTTTGATAACAGCATTGGAAAAATAAACATCATTCCCCAGGATATTGGAAGAGTGATTTTGAATTTACTAACGAATGCTTTTTACGCTGTTGCAGAAAGAAAGAAATTGAATGTTGAAAGATATGAACCAACAGTTTCAGTGAGTACAAAGAAAATACGTAATAGTGTAACCATAACCGTTAGTGACAACGGCAATGGCATTCCTCAAAACATAGTTGATAAAATATTTCAACCATTCTTTACAACGAAGCCAACAGGACAGGGAACAGGATTAGGTTTGAGTTTAAGCTATGATATTATTAAAGCACATGGTGGTGAAATAAAAGTGGAGACGAAAGAAGGGGAAGGAACAAATTTTATCATCAACATACCGGCTCAAAATGCATAAGATAAAAAAAATACTTTACCTGTTTTCCGTTTGCATCATTCCTTATTGCATGAGCGCACAACCATTACCAGACAGTGTTAAAGCTGCTTACAACAAAGCTGCAACTGACTATGCAAAACATAATTGTCTGAACGGTTACCTGCAGTCCATCAGAAGTGATAAATCATTTCCGGCGGTAGCACAACAGTTAAGGAACTATTTCAAAAACAAGAGCGATGAATCCTCAATAAGTTATATTGAAGTAACCGAGACAGGCAATATGTCAAAGACAGGCAATTATGTGAACGCTTTGGATAAAGCACTGGCTCTGGTAAAAAAATTTCATGACCGAAAAGATGATTATGGAGAAGTACTGGCGCTGTACAGGGTTAGCCAGGCTTATTGGTATGGGGGCGATATAATGCAATCGCATGTAAGTTCCTTAGAGCAGCTTCCGTTAGCATTAAAAGTGGGCAATGATCGTGAACTGATGCTTTGCTATAATGCCATAGCTACCGATGGGCCTTATTTAAATAAGCCCGATTCAGGAATATTTTATGGTTATAAAGCACTGGAGTATGCCCGTAAGGTCAATACGGAACTTCTTTCAACAGCTTATGGAACGCTTGGCGAAAACTATCTTGCTAAAAAAGATTTTGACTCTGCGCTGGTTGTATCCAAAGAAGGCTTACAGACAGTAAAAGATATCAGCACAAAAACCAGTCTCTATACTAATATTGCCCAGGCATTCCTGTGGAAACATATTTCAGATAGTGTTAAATATTATGCGGGTATCGTTATTTCAATGAGCCTCACAAATGCTTTCAAAGACCAGTTGCAGTTTGGGTATGAATGTTTATCGGGGTATTACGAACTGAAGGGCAGTACAGATAGCGCCTTTAAATATTATAAGCTGGCCGTAGAAACCAAAGATGAACTTTACTCCACTCAGAAAGCAAGTCAGATAAAAGCAATAACACAACGTGAAGTAACAAGAAAACAACAGGTAGAAAAAGAGAAAGCTGAATTAGAAACCAGGATAAAAATGTATGTTTTGTTAGGCGGCTTGCTGGTAATAATAATAATTGCATCTATACTTTTCAGAAATAACAGGCAGAAGCAGAAAGCAAATCAAACACTAAGTAACACACTGACTCAATTAAAATCAACGCAAGCCCAACTTATACAGTCAGAGAAAATGGCCAGCCTTGGTGAACTAACGGCAGGCATTGCACATGAAATTCAAAACCCTTTAAACTTTGTAAATAATTTTTCAGAGGTAAATAAAGAACTAGTTGATGAATTGCAAAGTGAATTGAGAGCGGGGAACATAGATGATGCAATTGCAATTTCAAATGATATAAAAGACAATGAAGAAAAAATAAATCATCATGGCAAGCGCGCTGAGGGCATTGTAAAAGGAATGTTGCAACATTCAAGAACATCAACCGGGCAAAAGGAATTGACAGATATCAATGCTTTAGCAGATGAATATCTGCGTCTATCCTATCACGGTATAAGAGCAAAGGATAAAAGTTTTAATTCAGATTTTAAAACAAATTTTGATAACAGCATTGGAAAAATAAACATTATTCCTCAGGATATTGGAAGAGTGTTATTGAATTTATACAACAATGCTTTTTATGCAGTGAGTGAAAAGAAGAAAATAGCGGATAATAATTATGAACCTACAGTTACTGTCAGCACAAAAAAAATAAATAATGCTATTGAACTAACGGTAACGGATAATGGTAATGG